>NZ_JAVDSP010000003.1:0-643708 GCF_031455335.1 Herbaspirillum sp. 1173
GGGATATCAAGGGTCGTACGACCGTGTGGCCGCCTTTGGTAGACGATGGAAGGTGGGTCAAATGGAGAGGGTCAAATCTGCGAGCAAATCAACATAAATACGTCTTTGCCGATGCCAAGAGTTTTTCGCTCATCGTAATATTCCGTTTTTTAAATAATTCTCGAAATGTGGTGTACCGGGAATGAGTACGTCAGCAAATCCGTATCCCAACGCGCACGACGAGAGCTTCATGAAGATGCTCAAGGTCGAAGAGATTTATCTGGCCGGCCATGAAATTCGACGAAGTGGCGGCGAGACCGCCATACTTCATCGAAGAGATTTACAAAGAGCGGCGCTTTTAATCGTCGGCTTCACTTCACAAGCAATTAACCAGATCAACTTATGGTTGAACTTTTTTCCAGCTATCTGGCCAAACGGTAAAGTTAAGTACTTCTTTCTCTTCAACGATCAGTGTGTAAATTGGCTCTTCTGGAAAATCATTCAATCTAATCTTCCATGTTGAATTAGATTCGAGAACAAAGAGAATGTGCTTTTCGCCGGCGTGATTAGCAATCCAATTTAAGTTTCTTTTGGCGAGACCAGGAAAATCATTCCAGTTATCTTCATTAGGTATCATTTTCTACCTTCCTTTTCCAGGAGGTCGAACATTCAGGTTTTCGTTACTTCAGGGTCAGATCTCTGTGCGGCATTAATTATTTTCTTCCATAAATCATTGCCGAAATATTTTTTCGAATATTTTTCAATGATATCTTGCCAGCTTAAATGCGGACGGTCCTTACCTAACTGTTCAGCAAGTGATCGGTTACTCACTCCATCTCTAACACCTTGTCGCAAGTAGCTTCTATGCGCCCATGCTTGTTCTGCTTGCTTCACGAGTGGCGCGGAAGAATCAACAAATTGCAAGATCTTGGATTCAGCGTTTAAATACCATTCTCTAGCCGCTTTATCCGATAAAGTTGCTTTAGCAGGAAGCGCTCCCGACTGACAACTTTCTTGTTCGCGATGACTGCTGTTTTTGGCTGATATTGAAGCGGACATTTAAGTAAGTCGTTAGATATCATTTCTTCGATTTCTCTCTATTTTGCTGTCGCGAAAGAAATTGGGCACTCAGTGTTTTATAGCTCATTTAATATCGACATGCATAAAATTTGATGCAATATCTATCGATTTCGTTTCATCAATTAGTGCACGAAGCGAAGCACGCGTTTGCGCATCAAATTTACCTGCGCTCAAGAAATAATATGCTGCCAGATTGACGGCGGCTGGAAGTGATCTGCGTTTCTGATGCAAGACATGCAAAAACGCTTTCGCACCCATGCGATGAACAAAGACCTCTGAGACGATATGCTTAATTGCATTCGACTGCCCTCCTTCCAACAATTTTTCCAACAGGGAAGCTTGTTGCAAGACCGAGAGATTACCCCTAGTTGCCAGAGCCGCCGCAGCCCGTACATTTTTCGCCATCACCTGCACGATGATCTCCAGCTTTTCTTCCGGGGTTAACCTCCGAAGAAGCTTTGATAGTTCATTTTCCAGGGGCGACAACCGGCGTTCAACAAGCTCATATGCTAACTTTTTTGCGATAAGAAACGGCTCACTCATGGCTGCTAATCGTCAAGAGGTTTAAATAAATTAGCTGGAAGCTTAACAACAGCCGCACCTTTGGCTGGCGGCTGATAATGCCCTGAATCGTTATCCCAAAATTTTATTTTCCCGGACTGGGAAAACTGGATCGCCCCCGCGTAGTCAACGTCTGCACCTTTTGACAGAGACAAATGACCTGATACATCCGGGTCATTTTTGCCGCCGCCAGCGCCGTCCTCTGCGTGGACACCACATCGCTACCGGTGATGTTCACATCATTGCCCGCCCGCACCGCCACGGTGTTTCCCGAGAAAGTGCTGCCCACGTTCCGGCTGTAGCTGCTGGAATCATCCGTCTTGACCGACGTGGCCGTGAGCAGGCCGCCAGAGCTGTGCTGGTGTTCATCTCTTGCACTGCCGGATTCGTTGGCCGTCTCGATGCGCACATCACGCCCGGCCGTTGCACTGAGCGTGCCCTCGGCCACGATCTGCGTGCCCTTGGTCACCACGTCCTGACCGGCGCGGATGCTGATGTTGTTGCCGCTGACTTGCGTGCTCACATCTTTGCTGCCGGTGAGCGTGGCGCGGTTCACGCCGCTTTCGCTGATGCCGTGCGCACCGTTGGACTGGTCCACCAGATTCGGGCCTGTCAACGTGCCGACCCAGTTGGAAGCACCGCTGTCATTGGCCCAGCTGATCTGCTGCCCTCGGCGCCGATGCTGCCGGTGTTCTGCAGCGCGCCGCTGGCCTGCACCGTCAGCGCACCGGCACTGGCGATGCTGCCGCCGTTGTCCAGCGCGGTGGTGTTCAGGCTGGCCGCGCTCTTGCTGCCCAGTTCGCCCGCATTGCTGATGCCGCCTGTGGTCTGCACCGCCAGCAGGCCGGTAGCAGTGAGACTGCCGCTGTTCTCGAGCCGGCCATCGGCCGTCACCACCGCCTGGCCTACCGACGCGCCGATGTTGCCCGCGTTGCGCACGCCCACACCATGCTCGGTGGAGGTCAGATAGATGTGGCCGGCATACATGCCGCCCAGTTGCGCCACGTCGATGGCCACCGCCGGTGCGGCGTCGCTGGCGGCCACACCGGGAACGACGCTGGCGTGATCCGCGCTGACGGTGTTGAGGCCCGCGCTGACCTTGAGTTCGGGGGCCCAGATGCCGGCATTGACCTGCACGGCGCGCGCGATGATCTCGGCGTAATCGGTGCGGCTGGCATCCATGCCGTTGCCCTCGATGCGTACCGCACCGCTGGACACGCGATAGCTGTCCAGATTGCCGTTGACGATCTGCGGTACGCCCGTGGTGAGCGTGGCGCGATTGGCATTGATGAAGCCGCAGCCGGAACAGGTGATGCCCGCCGGATTGGCCACCACCACCTGCGCCCGCGCCCCCGCCACTTCCAGGTAGCCACGCAGATAGCTGGGGTTGGCCGAGTTGACCTGGTTCACGATCACGCGCGCTGCGCCCGTGGCCAGCCATGGATTGCCCGCCACATAGCCGCCCAGCTGGGTGGCCGTGGTGCCCTGCGCATTGTTGAGGATGGCGCCATTGGGGCCGACATCGAATTGCCGGTAGGTGTTGAGCGAAACCCCCGCTGCACCCGGGGTCTGGATGTTGACCACCGGTACGCCATTGGGCGTGGCCAGCACGGTCGGCTGCTGGTTGCGCGGAGCGTTGCGGTCGCCCAGGATCTGCGCATGGGCCACCGTGTTCATGGCCAGGGCCAGCGCTACCGCCAGCAGCGAAAAGCGCAAAGCGGACGGTAACAGGTCCGGCATCGCCGCACCGTTGGCCGATGTGCGGCCGTGATGCTGGATGCTGGAGGCGATTTCTGCAACGGCCATCAACTGGCCACGATGCCGGTTGAAAACCAGCTTGTAACGCTGACGATTCATGAAAACCCCGGGTGCTGTTGTCGTTATGACCGGTCACGACAACGAACCCCGATTCGTTGTTTTCCGTTTCCGGTTAGCAATATTTTGCTTGCCAGGGTCGGGATGTTAATTTAGGTTAACGAGGAAAGGTGATTTTTCAGTACACGAGAAGCTTTCCTGTAGGCAAAAACCAACACTTGTTTTGCCAGCCCTCCCATTTCTTTTGAATCCCTTGCCCAGTGTGGCTTTGGGACGACTCACCATGTTTCCGATGTCTTCCATCTTCCGTTCGCCGTCTCCCCGATTTGTACTCATCCTTGGTCTGAATCTGGTCATTTCCCTTGCCCACGGGCAAACCGCCGTCAACCAGGAGCAGTTGCAGCGCGAGCGCGAACGCGCCCTGCGCCAGCAACAGGAGCAGCGTCCTGACGTGAATCTGGGTACGCCCGCCGCCAGCGCGATGGCGCAGGATTTCCCCGAGCAGGAGCAACCCTGCCGCAGGATCACGGCGATTGCGCTGGAGGGTGAACAGGCCGAGCGTTTTCGTTTTGCGCTCGACAGCGTCACCGGCGAACGTGGCGCGGTGGGCCGCTGCCTGGGCTCGCAAGGGGTGAACCTGGTCCTGGCCCGGGTCGAGAGCGCCATCGTCGCGCGCGGCTACACCACCACGCGCGTGCTGGCGCGTCCGCAAGATCTGTCGACGGGACGGCTGGTGCTGAGCGTGGTGCCGGGGCGCGTGCGCCACATCCGCTTTGCGCCCGACGCCGATGCGCGCGGGACCGCCTTCAATGCCCTGCCCATCAGCCCGGGCGACATCCTCAACCTGCGCGATATCGAACAGGGCCTGGAAAATTTCAAGCGCCTGCCGACCGTGCAGGCCGACATCAAGATCACGCCCTCCGAGGACAAGGGGGCCGAGGCGGGCGACAGCGATCTGGTGATCCAGTACCAGCAGGCTTTCCCCTTCCGTCTCACGGCATCGCTGGACGATGGCGGTGCCAAGGCCACCGGCAAATACCTGGCCGGGCTGACCTTGTCCTATGACAATTG
Organism: Herbaspirillum sp. 1173; assembly: GCF_031455335.1. Taxonomy (NCBI): domain Bacteria; kingdom Pseudomonadati; phylum Pseudomonadota; class Betaproteobacteria; order Burkholderiales; family Oxalobacteraceae; genus Herbaspirillum; species Herbaspirillum sp. 1173. Next base: position 4,507 of record NZ_JAVDSP010000003.1, read on the forward strand.
GTGGACCCTCAATGACCTCTTCTACGTCAGCGTCAGCCGCAGCCTGAATCACTACGGCGACCACGGCAGCCATGCCTACACGCTGCATTACTCGCTCCCGCTGGGCAACTGGATGGCGGCCGTGACGATGTCGGGCAACCGCTATCACCAGACGGTCGCGGGGGCCTTCGAGAATTTCGTCTACAGCGGGCGTTCCGAAACCACCGAATTCAAACTGTCTCGCCTGCTCCATCGCGATGCGGCCGGCAAGACCACGGCCTTCGGCAAAGCCTTGCTGCGCAAGGCTTACAACGCGATTGACGAACTCGAAGTCGGCGCCCAGCAACGCCGCACCACGGCGTGGGAAGCGGGATTGAATCACCGGCAGTTTCTGGGCGATGCAATTGCCGATGCCACGCTGGCCTATCGCCGTTCACTCGATACGCAAGGGGCCGAACCCAGCTCGCCCTTCGACCTGCCGCAGATCGGCACGCGCTATGGTCTGTGGCTGCTGGATGCCTCCCTCAATGCGCCGTTCCAGCTGGCCGGTGCGCGCCTGCGCTACAGCAGCACGCTGCGCGCGCAGTGGAACCGGGGCAGTCTGCCGCCACAGGATCAGTTCTCCATCGGCGGCCGTTATACGGTGCGCGGTTTCGACGGCGAACTGACGCTGCAGGCCGAGCGTGGCTGGTTCCTGCGCAATGAACTGGCGCTGGGCCTGGGCGAGAGCGGGCAGGAAGTGTTTGCCGGCATCGATACCGGCGCGGTCGCAGGGCCCTCGGCGCAATTCCTCACCGGCCAGCGGCTCACGGGCGCGGCACTGGGCTTGCGCGGCAACCTCGGCAAGCTGAGCTATGACATGTTCGTGGCCACGCCCCTGTCCAAGCCGCAAGGCTTCCAGACGGCGGCCGTGACGGGCGGCTTCAACCTGCAATGGGCGTTCTGAGTCGAGCTGCCTGCCGGAAAAATCCCACACCATCCCCGGCCGATGGCTGACTGCCGCGTCACGGCGATTGCTCAATAATGGCCCGCATGGACGGCCGCCGGATCTCCCGGCGGACAGCGTCCGAGGAGACCATCATGGATCGTATCGCCGCAGCGTCCGAACAATCTTCATCATCATCATCGCCGTCGCCTTCGGCCCCGCCGCCCGCCGATGCCCGCCATCAGGACGAGGCCATCGACATCGCCCGCGCCAACCAGCTGCGCTACGTTAACGACAGCATGCCGGGCATACGCCGCAGCCGGCGTGGCAAGGGCTTCGCGTATCACGATGCGCACGGCGAGCTCATTCGTGATGACGATGTGGTGGCGCGCCTGAAGTCTCTGGCCATCCCGCCCGCCTGGGAAGACGTCTGGATCAGCCCGCACGCCAACGGCCACATCCAGGCCACCGGACGCGATGCGCGCGGGCGCAAGCAGTATCGCTATCACGCACGCTGGCGCTCGGTGCGCGATGATGCCAAGTACCTGCGCATGATCAGTTTTGCGCGTGCGCTGCCGACCATCCGCCGCGTGGTGGAGCAAGACCTGAAACGTCCCGGCCTGCATCGGCAGAAAGTCTTGGCCGCTGTTGTGCATCTGCTGCAGACCACCTTCATGCGCGTGGGCAATGACGAATACGCCAAACAGAATCAATCCTTCGGCCTGACCACGCTGCGCCATCGCCACGTGCGCGTGGATGGCAGCGATGTGCTGTTCCGCTTCCGCGGCAAGAGCGGCGTGCAGCATGACATCAAGCTGCACGATCCCTACGTGGCCCGCATCATCCGCAAGATGCGCGAGTTGCCGGGGCAGGAACTGTTCCAGTACGTGGATGACGAGGGCGAGCGCCACTGCATCGATTCGGGTGACGTGAATGCCTATCTGCGTGAAGCAGCGGGCGAGGATTTCAGTGCCAAGGATTTCCGCACCTGGGCCGGCACGGTGCTGGCCACGCTGGCGCTGCAGGCCTTCGAGCGGGTGGACTCGCAGGCGCAGGCCAAGCAGAACGTGGTGCGCGCCATCGAGAACGTGGCGCGCCGCCTGGGCAATACGCCTTCCATCTGCCGCAAGTGTTACGTGCATCCTGCCGTCATCGAAAGCTACCTGGACGGCAGTTTTGCGGAGCGGCTGGAAGAACGGGTGCAGGCCGAACTGGTGGAAGAGTTGCAGGATCTGTCACCGGAGGAAGCCGCTGTACTGGCCTTGCTGCAACAGCGTCTGCAAGAGGCGGAACAACAACCGGCCCGCAAGCCACGTCGCAAACCTGCCGCGCGCACCGCCACCGCTTCGGTGCCGCGCAGAAAAGCGGCGCGGCCAGCGGCACGCGCCTGAATCGGCAGCGCTCAGCGCGCGCGGCGGAAAGTCAGGTTGTAGCGGCAGCGCCCGGTCAGCGGGTGCTCGCCGTCGCGCAAGGGATCGACGCCATGGAAGGCCAGCCGCGCCGGGCCACCCCACACCACCACATCGCCACTCTCCAGCCGCATGCGCTGCGGCTTGTCTGTGCGCGCCATGCCACCGAACAGGAAGGTTGCGGGCAGACCGAGCGAGACCGAGACGATGGGCTGGTCCATGTCCAGTTCATTCTTGTCCTGATGCAGCGACATGCGCGCACCGGGTTCGTAGCGATTGATGAGGCAAGCGTCAGGATCGAATCCTGCAAACCCCGCCGCCGCTGATGCGCGCGCGGCCAATGCCGCAAAGGCCTCTGGCATGGCTGGCCAGTCGCGCTCGGCCAATGGATCAAGTGACTGGTAACGATAGCCACGGCGATCCGTCACCCATCCAAACTGGCCGCAATTGCTCATCGCCACCGACATGCGGAAACCGCCCGGGGTCTGCATGTGGCGCAAGGGCGAGGCGGCCAGAACCTTGTCGATGGCCGCCATCAAGGCTGCGGCTTCCTCTTCGTCGACAAAGGCGCGCAGCAGCAGCGCACCTTCGGTGATGGTCTCCACCGAAGGGTCACGCGCCAGGCCAGCGAAGAGGTCACCCGTCACTTGGAAGGCTCCGGACGCGGTGGCGGATTTTCAATGAATTGGCTCACTTCTTCGAGAGTCGGCGCGATGAAACGCAGCGGCCGAGAGAGGCTGCCCACCAGCGAAGCGTGCGAGGTGTTGTCGAAGTAGCGCTCCACCACCGGCACCTGCTGTGCACGCAGCAGTTTGGCCAGGCCACCGGTATTGCGTTCAGCGCCCACCAGCTTGTCCTTGTGCGAGGCGATCAGCAACGCGGGCGGCGCACCGGCTTCCACGTGCCGCACCGGCTGCGAATCCGGTGGCGAATCGGGCGCGAAGAAGACCGGTTTCACATCCTCGTTTTCGATGGGCAGGAAGTCATAGGGTCCGGCCAGGCCGATCCAGCCGCGCAGCTGTGCCGGCGAGGCCCCGGCTGCGCGCAGCCAGCGCGCATCGAGCGCCACCATGGCGGCGTTGTAGGCACCGGCGCTATGTCCCATGACAAAGACGCGCTGCGGATCGCCGCCCAGCTCGCGCACCGAGCGCAAGGTCCAGGCCACGGCCTGGGCGCTGTCCTTCACGAATTCGGGATAACGCACTTCGGGATAGACGCGGTAATCAGGCAGTACGGCGATGAAACCGCGTGAACTCAGGGCCTCGCCGACGAAGGCGTAATCCTTGCGGCTGCCGTCGTTCCAGCTGCCGCCATAGAAGAACACCACTACCGGCAAGCCCGGACCGGAGGCGGTGGCCGGCGCGTTGGCAGGACGATAGATGTCCAGCTTTTGACGCGGGTTATCGGTGTTGGCGTAGGCCACCCCTTCGGTCTTGACGTAGGAGGACGCGGGCGTGACGGCATTGATGGCCGACAGCGGCGAACAGGCGACCACACCACCCAGGATCAGTACCGCGCCCGCGAATGCGAGACCAGCCTTGCCAAGAACATGCATGCGCAACTCCAGCGATGAAGGAAGGCCTATTGTAGCCGCGCAGGGCAAAGGCTTCAGGCGCGCCGGTCTTTCGGGCTGGCGGCGTCTTCCCTGCCCTCGGCTTCGCGCGCCAGCAAGGCGCTCTTGCGCGCGATGCCCCAGCGATAGCCGGAGGGTGCGCCATCGAGCCGGACGATGCGATGGCAGGGAATGAGCACGGCGATCTCGTTGCGCGCACAGGCATTGGCGACCGCCCGCACCGCCGCAGGCTGGCCGATGCGCGCAGCCAGTTCGGCATAGGTCAAGGTGACCCCGGGCGGCACTGCGCGCAGTGCTTGCCACACACGCTGCTGGAAGGCGGTACCGCGCACGTCCAGTGGCAAGGCGGCACCCTGTTGCGGATCGTCCAGCGCGGTCAGTACCTGTGCCAGCGTCTGCTCGAAGGCGGCATCGCCGGGGGCGAGATCGGCATGGGGGAAACGATCCTGCAGTTGCCGCAGCAACTCCTCCGGCTCGCTGCCCAAGGTGAGCGCGCAGATGCCCTGCTCCGTAGCCGCCACCAGCAAGGCCCCCAGCCAGCATTGCGCAACGGCGAAGCGGATCTTCTCGCCACGGCCGCCGCGACGATAGGTCGCCGGCTGCATGCCCAGTTGCGCCGTGCTTTGCGCATAGAAGCGGCCACTGGAATGGAAGCCGACGTCATAGAACGTCTCGGTCACGCTGGCACTGCCGCCGAGTTGCGCGCGCAGGCGGCCGGCGCGATGGGCATCGGCATAGGTCTTGGGAGTGAGGCCGGTGTGCTGCTTGAAGAGCCGATGAAAATGATGACGGCTCAAGCCCACGGCCTGCGCCAGCGTGGCCGTGTCGGGCTGTTCCTCGGCCTGCATGATCAGGCGGCAGGCTTGCGCGATGGCCTGTGCCTGGCGCTCGTGCAAGGGCGGCTGGTCCGGCTTGCAGCGCTGGCATGGACGAAAGCCCGCTGCTTCGGCCGCAGCGCAGCTGGCGTGGAAGGCCACGTTCTTGCGCAAGGGTGTGCGTGCCCCGCAGGAGGGCTTGCAGTACACGCCGGTGGTGCGCACCGCATACCAGAACCGGCCATCGAAGGACGCATCGCGCTGCTGCACGGCTTGCCAGCAGGTGTCGGGATGGAGTCTGTTGACGTCGGCGGCGGAGGCAGCGGAGCTAGTCGGCGGAGGAGAAGAAGTCATGGTCAGCATGGAGCGCTCCCGGAATCGGATGCCACTGATTCTAGGCCTGCGCTGACGGGGCGGCACTCCGGAGATTGCTTTTGAATTCCTGGGCCGGATTAGAGGCGGAGAAAAGCCTGATAAAAAGCATCATTCGATTATTCAATGATTGAGGCATCCAATCATTGAATAAGGGCATCATGCTTTTTGAAGCCTCACTGCGAGAAGCGGATGCGCTGGCGCGACTTCACCGGCTGCATCACGTGTTCCAGCGGCAGTTCGTGGGACTGCTTGACCTTTTTGAGGGTGATGTTGGACTTGACGTTGGTCACGCCCGGCAGGCGCAGCAAGCGCGTCATCATGAATTCGGAGAAAGCGGCCAGGTCGGGGGCCACGATGCGCAGGATATAATCGCCCTCGCCCGTGACGGAGAAACATTCGGTCACTTCCGGCATCGTTTCCACGGCCTTCTCGAAGAGTTCGCCTCGGGTTTCGCCCTGGCGGTCCAGAGTCACGGTGGTGAACGCGGTCACGCCCAGACCGACCACGGCCGGGTCCAGCACGGCGGTGTAGCGTTCGATGACATGGGCTTCTTCCAGCCGCTGCACGCGGCGGCTGATCTGCGAAGTGGACAGGTGGACTTTCAGACCGAGGGCGCTATTGGTAATATGGCCATCTCGCTGCAGTTCGGTCAGCAAGGCCAGGTCGTAGCGGTCCACGTTGATGATGCTCATTTGTCTCTCCAAAGTTCATATTTAAGAATTATTTGTGCATATTATCTAATATATCGCGCAAAAAACAATCACAAATTGCAGTCTTGACGCAATAAACTCCTCGCATGGGCCGCGCTTGCCGGCCCTCCCCACACGAGGAGACACCAGATGGGCCACGCAGACACCCAGTTCGCCACCGCAGCCGCCAATTCCCCTGTCCGCGCCAGCGGCGACCTGTTCGACAATCCCATGGGCACCGACGGCTTCGAGTTCGTCGAGTACACCGCCGCCGACCCGGCCGGCATTGCCGCCGTGCTGGAGCTGATGGGCTTCACCGCCGTGGCGCGCCACCGCTCCAAGAATGTGACCCTGTATCGCCAGGGCCAGATCAACTTCATCCTCAACGGCGAACCCGGCAGCAATGCCGCCGCCTTCGCCCAGGTGCACGGGGCTTCGGTGAACGCCATGGCCTTCCGCGTCAAGGATGCGGCCCATGTGTACAAACGTGCACTCGAACTCGGTGCCGAAGGCGTGGAAGCCAAGCTGGGCCCGATGGAACTGAACATTCCTGCCATTCGCGGCATCGGCGGCTCGCTGCTCTATCTGGTGGACCGCTATGGCGACAATGGCTCCATCTATGACGTCGACTTCCAGTTCTTCCCGAACGTGGAGCGCAATCCCAAGGGCGTGGGCCTGACCTACATCGACCACCTGACCCACAACGTCATGCGCGGCGCGATGGATACCTGGTCGTCGTTCTATACGCGCCTGTTCAATTTCCGCGAGATCAAGTATTTCGACATCGAGGGCAAGGTCACCGGCCTGCGTTCGCGCGCCATGACCAGCCCCTGCGGCAAGATCCGCATTCCCATCAACGAGAGTGCCGACGACAAGTCGCAGATCGAGGAATTCATCAAGCAGTACAACGGCGAAGGCATCCAGCACATCGCCCTGGGCACCGACGACATCTACCAGACCGTGCGCGCGCTCTATGCCCGTGGCGTGCCGCTGCAGGACACCATCGCCACCTACTATGACCTGGTGGAATGCCGCATCCCCGGCCATGGCGAAGACCTGGCTGCCTTGCGTGAACTGAAGATCCTGATCGACGGCGCGCCCACCGATGGCCAGGGCCTGCTGCTGCAGATCTTCACGCAGAACCTGATCGGGCCGGTGTTCTATGAAATCATCCAGCGCAAGGGCAATGACGGCTTCGGCGAGGGCAATTTCAAGGCCCTGTTCGAATCCATCGAGCTGGACCAGATGCGCCGTGGCGTGATCTGATCCCCTGACCGAAGCCACTGCGGGCCGCCCTGAGGCCGCCCGCATGTCGAAGGCGCAGCACCCTTTACGGGACTGCGCCTTTTACTTTTTTTACTTTCCGTGGCTCAAGATGTCCGCGTGGCTGCCGTAAAACAAAGCGAAGGCACTATCGCAGTCCCCTTGCAATCCTTGCGCCCCTGTGGGCTGGAGTTCGCATGAACGTCGCGTATGAACAAGAACAACCTGCCCACGCTGAAGTCGCAGTGGCAGACACGCTGGACCATGACCCCGCCGAGCTGGTGGCGCAATTGAGCCACCGCATCCTGCTCCTGCAGCAGCAGGCGCAGTCCCTGGCGCGTTTCCCGGGCAACCGGGATGGCAAGCAGCAGCGCCAGTTGCTGCAGCAGCAGATCCGCAATCTCTACCAGCAATTGTTTGCGCTGGAACAGCAGCAGGCGCAGCAGCGCCGCCGCAGCGAAAACTATCTCAGCATGGCGCTCTCCGTGGCGGCTCATGCGGCGCACCAGCATGCGCACGGCGAGACGGTGGCACCGGCGCTGTAAGCCCGGCAAACCCGGTCTCAACGCCCTGCCCGGCCCTCCCGCTCAATAACGCAGCCGCGACAGGCTGACCAGGCTGGCCGCGCCCGCCAGGGCGGCGGCAAAGCACAGGACCAGCGCATACGGCGAGCCCGAGAACCCCATCAGCATCGCCACCACCGACGCCCCCACGGTCTGCCCGGTCAGGCGTGCCGTGCCCAGCATGCCGCTGGCTCCGCCGGTCCGTTCACGCGGCGCGGCACTGATCATGGTGCGGTTGTTGGGCGACTGGAACAGTCCGAAGCCGATACCGCACACCGCAAACATGGACAGCATCAGGCCATCGGGCGTGCTGCGGTCCACCGTCAGCAAGGCCAGCAATCCCAGGCACATCACGGCCAGCCCGATCCCCCCCAGCAAACCCGCAGCGACGCGGTCCGACAGCTTGCCGGCCACCACGCCGGTCAGCGCAACGGCCACCGGCCAGGCCGTCAGCAGCATGCCCGCGCGCGCGGCGCCCATACCCAGATGATTCTGCAGCATGAAGGGCAACATGACGAAAACCGCCATCTGCGCTGCAAAGGAGCAGAACGAGGTCCCGATCGACAAGGCAAACAAGGGGATGCGCAGCAGATCCAGCGGCAGCATGGGCGCGCTCGGCGACTGCAGCTTGAGCAGCAATGCCAGGCTGATGGCGGTCAGCAGCGCGCAGCCCGCCACCACCCAGCCGCCTTGCAGGTGGCCGATGGCATCGATGGTGTAGAGCAGCAAGCCGATGAAGGCCATGCACAGCAGCGCCGACTGGCGATCGAAACGGCGGGCCGACAAGGGATTGAACGGCAAGGCGCGGCTGCCCACGGCCAGCGCCGCCAGCCCCAGCGGGATGTTGATGAGGAACAGCCAGTGCCATGAGCCCAGATGCAAGATGACCCCGGCCACGGTGGGCCCCAGCGCATTGCCGGTCCCGGCCACCAGCGCGTTGTAGCCGATGGCCCGGCCCAGCTGCCGGGCAGGATAGATGAAGCGGATCAGCGCGGTATTGACCGACAGGATGCCGGCCGCCCCCAGCCCCTGCAGCACGCGCGCCAGGCTCAGTTGCAGCATGTCGCCGCTGGCTGCACACGCCAGCGAAGCCAGGGTGAACAGGAACAAGCCGCCCAGGTAGACGCGCCGATAGCCGATCACTTCGCCCAGGGAGGCCAGCGGCAGCAGGCACACCGCCATGGCGATCTGGTAGCTGTTGATGACCCAGATGGCATCGGCATCGCTGGCTTTCAGGTCGGTGGCCATGACCGGCAACGCCAGATTGGCGATGGAGCCGTCGAGCACCGCGATGCTCAGGCCCAGCACGACGGTGGCGATGGCCAGCAGGCGTTGCCTGGCTGGCAGGCCGTCGGCGTCATGCGGGACGGCGCTGATGGGGGATACTTGCACTATCTGCCCTCAAAGCTTGGGAATGACCATGGACGAAGGTGGCGCCCGAATGAGGGCGATATGCTATCACTGCCCTGCCGCCTGCAAGCGATAAACTTCCCGGGCCGTGCCACTGAAGAGCGCCGTGCGCTCAGTTGCGGACAAGTCCGAGCTCAGGCGCTTGAAGGCATTCCACAGGCTGACATAACCGAACATGCCCTTGTCCACCGGGAAATTGCTCTCGAACATGCAGCGTTGCGGGCCGAACAGGTCGATGCAGGTCTCGATGTAGGGCCGCCAGGCCTTCGCCAACTGTAGCGAGTCGGGCGGTGCCGCCTGCCGCTGGAAATCCCAGCCTCCCACCGGCATGCCCAGACCGCCCAGCTTGAGCCAGACATTGGGCAAGGCCGCGATGGCCTGCATGCCTTGCGCCCACTCACGCCGTACCGCCTCGCGCCGGCCGACATAGGGTCCTGCACCGAGCGGACCGCCGCAGTGATTGAGCACAATGCGTGTGTGCGGACAAGCGCGCGCGAGCGCAAGCACTTCATCAAGCTGGGTGTGATAGGCCCAGACATCCAGCGACAGATCGTAGCGGGCCAGCAGGCGCGCCCCGGCACGAAACGCCTCCTGCGCCAGCAGACCAGGCGGCGGTGGCTGGGGATTGCTGCGGATGGCCGCGTCAGGATGCGAGGCGGTGGTGTTGCGGATACCGCGCAGGCGGCCATTGCCCGCTTGCAGCAATGCGTCCAGTACGGCTGGCAGCTCTGCGTCCAGCATCAGGTCGGCAAAGCCGACGATGGCCGAGCAAGCCCGCACCGGCCCATACTGGCCGCTGGCCGACTGCGCGGCCACGCCATTGGCGAATTCCACCTCGCCCACCGGCTTCATGGCCTGCGGCCCCCCCTGCCGGTACATCGACCGACATTGCACGAAGACCGTATCGGTGATGCGATGACCGCTGTTGAGGTCGGCCATCCATTCATCGAACAGGTAGCGGCTCCCGGCGCGGTCCCACAGGTGGTGATGGGCATCCACGATGGGCAACTCCGGTTCCAGCACCGCTTCCCGCGTCAGCGCCAGCCATGCCGGACGGACCTGCAGATGCGGCGAAGCAGCGGCGTCAGCCATGGCGAATGCGCGCCTGATCGCCCCCTTCGCAACCCAGGCGCAGGAGGGCGGCATCTATCCATCCACGGTCAGTGCTGCCGTCCCGGATGGCGGCCATTTGGGCAGCCTCGGCGTCATTCTTTGCCTTGGCGGCGGCATAGACGGCCGCCACATCCTCGTAGGCCACGCACAGCAGGCCATCACTGTCGCCCACCACCAGGTCGCCCGGCGCGATGACCATGCCGTCGATGGCGATGGCGACGTTGATCTCGCCCGGTCCATCCTTGTAGGGACCGCGATGCGTCACGCCGGCAGCAAACACCGGGAAGCTGCCCGACTGGATCGCATCCACGTCGCGCACCGCGCCATGGATGACGATGCCCCCCAGGCCGCGCTGTATCGCGTGCGCGACCATCAGCTCGCCAATGATGGCATTGGACAGGTCGCCACCCGCATCGACCACCACGATATCGCCCGGTTCTGCCAGGTCCAGTGCCTTGTGCACCATCAGGTTGTCACCCGGGCGCGACTTCACCGTCAGGGCCGGTCCCGCCAGCTTGCCGCCGCGATGCAGCGGGCGCAGCCGCGCGCCGGCCGCGCTCATGCGGGCCATCGAGTCACTGATGTTGGCCACCGGGATGGCGGCAAAATTCTTCACGTCCTGCTCGTTGACCTTGCGCGTGCGCTCGAGAATACGGAATCCTGCAGACATGATGTTCTCCTGGTTGATGGAAGGGCTTAACGCAGACTCGCGCAGAAATTCTGGATGCGCAGGCATGCCTGGCGCAGCCGCTCGGTCGAATCGGCATAGGACAGACGGAAGTTCGGTCCCTGCCCGAAGGCACTGCCATGCACCAGCGCCACGCCTTCGGCCTGCAGCAGCAGCGAGACGAAATCCTCGTCGCTGGCGATGGTCTGGCCATCCTCGGTGCGCTTGCCGATCAGCCGCTCGCACGACGGGAAGACATAAAACGCCCCTTCCGGCACCGGGCAATCCAGCCCCTCGGCCTGGTTCAACATCGACACCACCAGATCGCGCCGCGCCTGGAATACCTTGCGGCTTTCATGGATGTAATCCTGCGGGCCGTTCAAGGCTTCCAGCGCCGCCCATTGCGATACGGAACTGGCGCCGGAGGTGAGCTGGCCCTGGATCTTTTCCATGGCCTTGATCAACGGCAGCGGACCGGCGGCATAGCCGATGCGCCAACCCGTCATGGCGTAGGCCTTGGAGACGCCGTTCATGGTCAGCGTGCGTTCGTACAGTTCGGGTGCGATCTGGGCCGGCGTGGTGAACTCGAAGTCGCCATAGGTCAGGTGTTCATAGATATCGTCCGAGAGGATCCATACATGCGGATGGCGCTTGAGCACCTCGGCCAGCGCCTCCAGCTCGGCGCGGGTATAGGCCGCACCGCTGGGATTGCAGGGGGAATTGAACATCAGCCATTTGGTACGCGGAGTAATGGCGGCCTCGAGGGCTTCCGGACGCAGCTTGTAACCGGCTGCCCGCGTAGTCTGTGCGTACACGACACGCCCGCCGCACAAGGCCACCAGTTCGGGATAGGAAACCCAGTAAGGCGCCGGCACGATCACTTCATCGCCGGCGTTGACGGTAGCCATCAGGGCGTTGGCGATGACCTGCTTGCCGCCGTTGGAGACGATGGTCTGGGCCACGCTGTAATCGAGCTGGTTCTCGCGCTTGAACTTGGCCACCACGGCCTGGCGCAACTCGGTGATGCCGGCCACGGCGGTATAGCGGGTTTCGCCGCGGGCGATGGCAGCGTACGCGGCCGCTTTGATGTTCTCGGGGGTATCGAAGTCGGGCTGCCCCGAACTCAGGGCGATCACGTTGCGGCCCTGGGCGGCCAGCTCGCGCGCCTTCTGGGTAATGGCGATGGTGGCCGAAGCCTTGATGCGCGACAGTGAATCGGAAATGAATGCCATAGGGGGTCTCGTGGTGGAAATGCGGTGAAATCGTGGTGTCAGGCGTGGCGGATATCGGCCACGAACTTGCGGGCGCGCTCATGTTGCGGGCGCTCGAAGAAGTCTTGCGGGGTGGCACGCTCCAGCACCTGGCCATCGGCCATGAACAGCAGTCGGTCGGCTACCTCGCGGGCAAACCCCATCTCATGCGTGACGCAGACCATGGTCATGCCCTCGGCAGCAAGCTGCTTCATGACCTGCAAGACCTCGCCCACCATCTCAGGGTCCAGCGCCGAGGTCGGTTCATCGAAGAGCATCACCGGCGGCTTCATGGCCAGGGCGCGGGCGATCGCCACACGCTGCTGCTGGCCGCCCGAGAGCTGGCCGGGATAGGATTGCGCCTTGGCGGCCAGGCCTACCTTGTCCAGCAGGCTCATGGCCGTTTCGCGAGCGGCTTTCTCCGACAGCTTGAGCACACGCATGGTGGCCAGCATCACGTTGCGCTCCACGCTCATGTGCGGAAACAGGTTGAAGGACTGGAACACGAAACCGATACGGCTACGCAGCTTGTTGATGTCGACGCCATTGCCACGCACGTCCTGGCCATCCACATAGATCTGTCCATCGTCGATGGGCTCGAGGCGGTTGATGGTGCGAATCAGCGTCGACTTGCCCGAGCCCGACGGGCCACAGACGATGACCACTTCGCCGCGCTTGATTTCCTCGTTGATGTCGCGCAGGGCGTGATAGTGGCCGTACCACTTGTTCACATGATTGAATCGGATCATCAGAGACTCCTGAATTGACGTTTTTGTTTGATGCGGCGCTCGGCCAGTCCCACCATCGAACTGAGCAGGTAACACAGGGCGAAGTAGGTCATGGCCAGGAGGAAGTACACCTGGAAGGGCTTGGTCAGCAGCTGTGCGTTGACCTGGTAGGCTGCATAGGTGAGTTCATTGACGCTGATGATGTAGGCCAGCGAGGTATTCTTGATCAGCGAAATCAACTGATTGAGGATGCTCGGGATCATGTTGAACAGGGCCTGCGGCAGCACCACCTCGCGCAGCGTGGTGAAGTAGCCCATACCGAGCGAACGCGCCGCCTCGACCTGCCCTTGAGGGATGGCCAGGATGCCAGCCTTGATGACCTCGCCCAGGAAAGCCGTCTCGTAGGCCACCAGCGCGCAGATCACCGTGGTGGTGCCGGAGATCGGCTTGCCGGTCAACAGCGGCACGATGAAGTAAGCCCAGAAGATCAGCATGAGTACCGGCAGGCCGCGCAAGGTATGCACGATGCCGGCGGCCGGCCAGGCCACCCAGCCGATGCGGCTGGTACGGGCGATACCGAAGAGCACCGCCAGGGGAAACGCGCAGACCAGCCCCGTCACCGCCAGGATCAGGGTCAATGCGAGACCACCCAGGGGACCGTGCGGAAATTCCCCGATCAGCAGTTGCAGGCCATAGGTACGGAGGATATCGAGCATGTCGAACATGTCAGCGCCCCTTCACGGCCAGATGCCGTTGGTTGTACCAGGCTCCCAGTGCCATGATCGACCACGACATGAGCAGGTAGAAGGCCGATGCCAGGATGAAGGTCTCGAAGGTGCGGTAGGTTTCGTTTTCGATCTGGCGGCTGGCGTAGGTCATCTCGGCCACACCGATGGCCATGGCCAGGCTGGTGGACTTGAACAGCGACAGTGACTGGTTCACCAGCGGCGGCACCGAGATGCGGATGGCCTGCGGCAGCAGCACGTCGCGCATCGACTGCAGATAAGACAGGCCCAGCGCGCGGGCTGCTTCCATCTGGGTTTCCGCCACCGAGCGCATACCGCTGCGCAGATCCTCCGACATGTAGGCCGCACTGTTGAGGGACAGCGCGATCAAGGCAAAGATGAATTCGCCATTGTGGTCATTGACAAAACCGGTGATGCTCGCCGGCAGCAGCTCGGGAATACCGAAGTACCAGACGAAGATCTGCACCAGCCCAGGCACGTTGCGGTGATAGTTGACGTAGGCGGCAATGGCCCACTCCAGTGGTGGCAAGGCCAGGGTACGCAATGCCACCAGTCCTACCGCCAGGAGGAAGGCACAGACCCAGGCTGCAGCGAACAGCCACAGCGTGGTGAGGGCGCCACCGATGAGCCAGTCCAGATACTGGCCCTGCAATACTGCAGCGAAATCGAGATTGAGCATGTCATCGCTTTCTTGCTAGGACTGCCTGGCGCGTGAATATCGCCAGGCAAAGGGCAAGCCGCTCCCGCACGCACCGGGACAAGCGGTGCGCGGGATCATTGCGGCTGGAACGATAGGCTTACTGGAAGGCGGAGATGGGCGTGAGCTTTTTCTCGCGCGGGATGTTGAATTTGGTAGAGGGGCCGAACCACTTGTTCCACAGGGCATCGGTCTGGCCACTCTTCTCCAGCTTCTCGAGGGCGTCGTTGACCGCCGCCAGCAAGGCCGGCTCATCCTTCTTGACGCCCATGGCCGTGGGCTCCCAGGCCAGCGCTCCGTCGAGGAACTTGTACTTCCCTTCCGATTCATTGACGAAGCGGATACCCGAGGGCTGCGACAGCGCCAGCGCTTGCACCTTGTTCTGAGCCAGCGCCAGGAAGGCTGCCGGCGTGTCCTGGAAGGTCAGGATGGTGGCCTTGGGCAGTGTGCGGCGCGCATACAGTTCCGGCGTGGACCCCTTGTTGGCGCTGATGCGCTTGTCCGCCAGATCCTCGATCTTGCTGAAACCGCCGTTGCTGTGGACGATGAGCTTGATCGGCGTCTGGTAATGCGCCGCAGTGAAATCGATCTGCTGTGCCCGCTCCTTGGTATATCCCAGCGCAGCGACCACCAGGTCCACCCGTCCCAGCGTCAGCTCGGGGATGCGTGCCTCCACCGAGACGCCCTTGTGTTCCAGCTTGACCCCCAACTCCTTGGCCACTGCCGCGCACATATCGACATCGAAGCCCACCACCTGGCGGGTGGCCGGATCGGGAAAGCCCAGCGGCTCACTACTGGTCAAGGTGGCGCATACCAAGGTGCCGCGCGCCTTGATATCAGACAACCGGTCAGCATGCGCCGCCGTGGCGAACATCAGCGAAACGGCCGCAGCCGCGATTGCCATACAGCTCTTGTGAAAGCGCCCCACATTCATTTTCATTCCCTTTCCCTGGTTGAACAACGAAGCTCGGTTCAACAAATCATAATTGCATTATGATTTTTAAACAAGCGTGATTTCTCCTTATTTTTCATGAACTTAGCGCGTGTTCCGCGGCGGTGCAAAAAACCTGAAAAGGGGCATGCGGGCTCCCGCCGCCGGTGCAGAAAAGGGGGGCGCCGGCACCTTTTGGTGCGCCGCGCCAATCGAAAAAGGTGTGATAACCTCGCCCCATCGAGAAATGCAAAATGGATTTATGAAAAAAAAGAATGAGCCCGAGAACAAGGATGCAGTGCCCGACCGCACCGTACTGGGGGCCGAACGTAGCCTGGCAATCCTGAGCGCCTTCATTGATGCGCCCGAGCCGTTTGGGCTCACCGAGCTGGAAGCGCGTACGGGGCTGTTCAAGAGCGTGATCCACCGCTACATGATGTCGTTCATCAAAGCGGGATATGTCGTGCAACGGGCAGACAACTCATATCAGTTGGGGCCGCGCGCCTATCAGTTGGGCAAGGCCTTCGAAGCCCGGTTCGACTATGCCGACTTCATCATGCCCACGCTGGAGAAGCTGGTCCGGGCGACCGGCGAAAGCACTGCCTTCTATATCCGCCAGCAAGAGCAACGGCTTTGCCTGTATGCGGCCGAAACACCGGCCTCGGTGAAGGCCACAGTCAAGGCCGGCAGCCTCTTTGCCATGGACCAGACCTCCAGCGCGCAGGTGTTGCGTTTCTTTTCCGTGCCGGGGAATGCGGCGCGCTCGGGCGGCCGCTATGTCAGCATTTCGGTCGGGATCAACAATCCGCTGTCCTCGTCGATGTCGGCTCCGGTGTTCGGCGCCGGCAACGCATTGGTGGGTGCGCTGACCATTTTTGGCCTGAGCCTGCGCTTCGACCCGGCCGCCAGCGAGGCCATGCGGGCCACTCTGCTGCAGTTGGCGCAGGATTTGTCAGCCAGGCTGGGGGCCTCCCCCCAAGTCTATTGTTCACCCACAGCCGATATCTTCGATGAGGCTGCCGCGCAAGCGGTTGCCGGCGACGGATAAAGGCAGCACCAGGCCGCGGCAATGCAGGGACGTCCGCCGTACCACGCGCGGGAACCGGAACTGGAACTGATTTGAACCAAGCCTGCTAGCGCAGGCTGGCAATGGGCGTGAGCTTCTTGTCGCGGGGAATATTGAACTTGGTCTTGGGACCGAACCACTTGGTCCACATGGCGTCGATCTCGCCGTCCTTTTCCAGCGCGACCAGCGCCTTGTTGACGGCGTCCAGCAGTCGGTGCTCGCCCTTCTTGACACCCAGCGCCGTCGGCTCCCAGGCCAGTGCGCCTTCGACGAAGCGGAAGCGTCCGCCCGATTCGTTGACGAAGCGGATCCCCGAGGGCATGGCCACGGCCATGGCATCGACCTGCCGCTGGGCCAGCGCCAGGAAGGTTTGCGGGGTCTCAGGGAAAGTCAGCAAGGTGGCCTTGCGCAGTACGCGCCGCGCCGCCTGCTCCGGGGTGGAACCACGATTGGCGCTGATACGCTTGCCTTCCAGGTCGGAGACCAGATTCAGTCCGGAATCGCTGTACACGAGCAGCTTGATCGGCGTCTGGTAATGCGAAGCCGTGAAATCGATCTGGCGCGCCCGCTCGCGGGTATAGCCAAGTGCGCCCGAGACCAGGTCAACCTCGCCCTCGATCAGCGCCGGCAGTCTTGCCTCCACGGTCAGGCTCCGCTGTCGCATCTTGACGCCCAGCTTGGCGGCGATGGCACTGCACATGTCCACATCGAAACCGACGATCTGGCCGCTCTGCGGATCGGGGAAACCCAGCGGCTCATTGCTGGCCAGCGTGGCGCAGATCAGCGAGCCACGCTCCTGGATCTCGCCGAGCCGGTCCGCGTGTGCCGCAGCGGGAATCATCCAGGCGCTGGCCAGCAGCAGGCTGCCCATGCCCAGTTGCTTCAGGTGCTGCGAAATCTTTTTCATGCTTTTCCTCATCGAATGTCGAGGATAGCCCGAAACAATCCCGAATGTCACTCGCAGCAGACCATTGCCACGCAAAAGCCGCCACGCAGCACAAAAAAGAGCCGCCCGGTGTGGGCCGGGCGGCATCTGGTATGACATGTCAGGAGCGTTGGAAGGTCATCCTTCGGCTTCAGCCTGCCGTGCCGGGCTTGCGGCGACGACGCCACCAGACCGCCACGCCCAGCAGGACCAGCACCAGCAGCACCATGCCGCCGCGCGCCACCCACAACAGCGGCGAGGGCTCACCGCCGGCCCGCAAGGCTTTGACGCGCTCGGCGCTGATGCTGACCTTGCTGCCACCCAGATCCTGCATCAGGTAGTTGGTCACCGCCGCAATCTCGCCATCGTTCAAGGTATGAGCAAAGCCGATCATGCCTTGTCCGTGCTCCGGCAGCACGCCTTCGAGGATGGCCATGGCCACGTTGTCGGCATTGGGCTGGCGCAGCAGCGGATGCTGCTGCAGGGATGGCAGGCCGTTGAGGCCCTGGCCGCCGGTGTTGTGGCAGGAGGCGCAATTGTTCATATAGACACGTGCACCCACACTCATGGCGGCCAGCGCCTGGGGCGTATCGTCGCCCTGCACCGGGGTCAGCGCAGGGACGGCAGCAGCCGGCGCAGTCGCGGACGCCGGAGCCGCCTCGGCCGGACTGGCCGGCAGCAGATAGGTGGCCATCGCATCCAGATCCTCACGGGTCATGCGCGAGAAACTCTTTTCGATGGCTTCCAGCATCGGTCCGCCGGCGGTGGCCCCATTGGCGGCGTGGCCGCTGGCCAGGTACTCGGCCAGCATGGCGCGGGTCCAGGCCGGCTTGGCCTGCAAGGCAGCGGGGCTGATGTCGGGCGCGTACCAGGTGCCGAGCGAGGCCCCTTGCAGGCGGCGCTCCAGTTGCTCGGCCATGAGCACATTGCGCGGCGTATGGCAGGTGCTGCAATGGGCCAGGCCCTGCACCAGGTAGGCTCCGCGATTCCACTGCGCCGATTGTGCCGGATCGGGCTCAAAGGGCTTGGTGTCCAGGAACAGCCAGTTCCACGCCTTCATCGACATGCGGATGTTGAACGGGAACGGCAGCGCCGTCGCCGGCGCAGCCTGGTCCACCGGCTGCACGCCCTGCATGAAGTAAGCGTACAGCGCCGCCACGTCCTCATCGTTCAGCCGCGCATAGGCGGTGTAGGGCATGGCCGGATACAGGTTGCTGCCATCGGCACGCACGCCGCGACGCAAGGCAGCGGCAAATTGCTCCGGCGTGTACTGGCCGATGCCGTGGGTCTTGGAGGGCGTGATGTTGGTGCTGTAGATGGTGCCAAGAGGACTGCTGATCGGATGCCCGCCGCTGAACGGGGCGCGTCCCTTCTCGCTGTGGCAGGCGGCGCAGTCACCGGCGATGGCCAGGTACTCGCCGCGCTTGATCAACTGCGCATCATTGGCCGCATGGGCCAGCGCGACCACGCCCAGCAAGGACAGCATCGCCAGCAGGCGCTTGAACGGCTTACGCATGGCGGCTCTCCTCGATGATCTTGTCGGCCGTGCGCAGCGCCAGCGCCATCGCGGTCAGCGTGACGTTGCAGGTGCCGACCGTGGGCATGACGCCGGTACCGACCATGAACAGGTTCTCGTGGTCGTGTGCGCGGCCCCAGGCGTCGGTGACGCTGGTGGCCGGGTCCAGGCCCATGGAGAGCGTACCGGTGATGTGCTGGCGATTGGAGAACGCCCCGCTCTTGCTGTGCTTGATGTTGGTCGCACCCAGCCGGGCGGCGATGGCGTCGTAGGCGGCGCGGGTCTTCTCGGTGCCCTTGACGACGTAGTCGTCCACGTTCCAGTACAGGGCCGGGACGGGCAGGCCAAGTTCATCCTTCTTGTCGCCGAGGGTCACGCGGTTGTTGCGGTCGGGCAGTTGTTCCAGCGCGTTCTTGATGCTCAGGCGGCGTGCGGCGCGGAACAGGATCTGCTCTTCCAGGCGCTTGCCGAAGTAACCCTCGGCGAGCACTTCCTTGGTCACCGAGGCCACCTGCGAGGCATTGGAAATATCGATGCGGAACGGCGCGTGCTCCGCACGAAAATCGCCATCGCGGAACTGGCCGATGGAGCAAGGGCTGACCGGACCACGGCCGGGCCAGATTTCTTCATCCACATCGAAGGTCACGCCGATGGCCGGGTGGTCGCACAGGTTGCGGCCGACGTTGTCGCGGGCGTTGGCGATCCCCTGCGGGAACTTGTCGCTCACCGACATCAACAGCAGTTTGGGGGTCTCGATGGCATTGGCGGCCAGCACGAAGGTCTGCGCGGTGATGCGGTGGCTGACCTTGTTCCAGTCGTAATAATGGACGGCGGCGATGCGGCCTTTGTCGTCATGTTCCAGGCGATAGACCACGGCCTCGGTGATGACCTGTACGCCGCTGTCTTCGGCCTGCTGCGCAGCAAGCCCGCCGTGATACTGGGCATCGATGGGACACAGCGGCATGCAGTTGTTGTTGCCGCAGCAGGCCGGACGGCCGTCATAGTTGCGGCTGTTGCGGCCGGTGCTGTCGTCGAGCACGGTGAATTCCGGCGCCAGGCGGGCCGTCACGCGTTGCTGCAGCCACGAGGCCGGCACCCGCTCCATCGGGAAAGGATGCTTGCGCGGCGAGCCACTCTCGGGCGAACCGCCGACACCGGCGATGACCTCGGCCTGGTAGTAGTAGTCTTCCAGGTCGTCATAGCTGATCGGCCAATCCTTGCCGACGCCATACAGACTGTGCTGGCGGAAGTCGTTGGGTACATAGCGCCACAACTGCGCCGCCCAGTGCCAGCTGGTGCCGCCGAACATGCGGATGTACTGCGCATTGAAGGCATGAGGCCCCTTCTGCTGCAGATAGCCGTTGGGCTCCGGGGTATAGCGCGGGTGCGGTGCCAGCGGCGAATACGGATACGGCGCCATGAAGTCGGACTTGAAAGCCGAACTGCGGAAACGTTCAACCAGTTGGTCGCGGCCCATGCGCGGGCCGGATTCCAGCAGCAGCACCGACTTGCCGGTCTTGGCCAGGCGCGTAGCCAGCAAGGCGCCGGTCACACCGGCACCGATCACCACCACGTCGGCGGAATTGGGATTACTCATGAATGTCACTCTCGCAAATCAGGGCTGGCGCGACCAGCTGCCGCAGGGACCATAGGAAAAACTGGGCGGCACCAGCTTGCCGCTCACCAGTCCGTTGGAGAGCGTATTGATGTAGGTGACGTACTGGGCGTTCTTGCCCTTGCCGACCACGCCGTCGTACCAGGCGCCGAGGATGACGCGGGCCAGCTTTTCGCTGTCGCCCTGCTCGGCCGGGAAGGCCAGGCGCTCAGCCTGCAACAGCGCCGGCTGGGCTTGCAGCAGGCCCTTGAGCGATTGCAGGCGCGCGGCCAGGTCTTTTTCGGTTTTCGACAGGGCCAGCAGCAAAGCCGCGCCCAGCTTGGGACTCAAATCCTGGCGTTCAGTCAGTTGCCGGGAAACCTGAAGAAAATCGTCCACCGGCACGGTCGCCGGATTGTTTTGTGCCGTGACCCGGTGCGGCAGGGACCAGAACAGGCCGGCAGCGCCGGCACCTGCCATCAGGCCCGCCACTTTCAGTACCCGGCGGCGTGTGGGATGTGTCATGTCGTCGTCCAAATGAAAGGCCCCCAAAGCACGCTCAAGGTGCCGCGCCGTCGCGCCGGGGCCAGGATGGGCCGGTATTCTACGCACTTTGTTGCTGCTCTGCAGCAAAGGGCGCAGCAGGTTTTCAGGATACTGGAAACGACACGGCCCGGCCATGTACATGGCCGGGCCGTGGATCGGGTGGCGTCGCTGCCGGTATCAGCCGTGGCCGAGATAGGCCTTGCGCACGTCGCTGTTGGCCAGCAGGTTGGCACCGGTATCGGACATGACCACATGGCCGTTTTCCAGCACGTAGCCACGGTCGGCCACGCCCAGCGCCTTGTTGGCGTTCTGCTCGACCAGGAACACGGTCACGCCGCTGTCGCGGATGGTGCGGATGATCTCGAAGATCTGCGCAATCACCAGCGGGGCCAGGCCCAGCGTGGGTTCGTCCAGCAACAACAGGCGCGGCTTGCTCATCAGCGCGCGGCCGATGGCCAGCATCTGCTGCTCGCCGCCGGACATGGTCCCGGCCCGCTGCGCCGCGCGTTCCTTCAAACGCGGGAACAGTCCGAACACATACTCGATGCCCTGCTCGATCTCTTCATTGCTGGCAAAGAAGGCCCCCATTTTGAGGTTTTCCAGCACCGTCAGGCTGGGGAAGACGCGCCGGCCTTCGGGCGAGATCGCCAGTCCGCGGCGCATGATCTCATGGGTCGGCAGCTGCGTGATGTCCTGCCCTTCGAAGAGTACGCGGCCGCTGGAGGCGCGCGGACGGCCGCACAGCGTCATCAGGAGCGTGGTCTTGCCGGCACCGTTGGCACCGATGAGGGTAACGATCTCGCCCTTTTCCACCGTCAGCGATACGCCGTGCAGGGCCTCGATGGCACCGTAGTGGGTATGCACCTTGTCAAACTGCAGCATCATTCTTCTCCCAGGTAGGCCTTGATCACACGTTCGTCGCTGCGCACCTGTTCGGGGGTGCCGGTGACGATGGGCTTGCCGTGCTCCATGACCAGGATGCGGTCGGAGATGCCCATGATGAGGCTCATGTCGTGTTCGATCAGCAGCACGGCTACGCCATGTTCGCGGCGCAGGCGGTCGATCAGTTGCGACAGCTCCTGCTTCTCCTGCGGGTTCAGGCCGGCCGCCGGTTCATCCAGCAGCAGCAGGCGCGGCTTGGTGATCATGCAGCGGGCGATTTCCACGCGGCGCTGCAGGCCATACGAGAGCGTACCGGCCTCGCGGTTGGCCAGCGCCGTCAGGCCGAGCTGGTCCAGCCAGTAGGCCGCACGTTGCAGGGCCTCCTGCTCGGACTTGCGATAAGACGGGGTCTTCAGCAGCCCCGACAGCAGGTTGGTATTGACCTGCTGGTGTTGCGCCACCAGCAGGTTTTCCACCACGGTCATGGACTTGAAGAGGCGGATGTTCTGGAACGTGCGCACCAGCCCCTGCTGCGCCACCTGGTGGCTGGGCTGGCGGGCAATGGAGACGCCATCGAGCGCAATCTCGCCCGAGGTCGGCTGGTAGAAGCCGCTGATGCAGTTGAAGACGGTGGTCTTGCCGGCCCCGTTGGGACCGATGATGGCGAAGACTTCGCGCTCCTGCACGGCCAGCGAGACGCCATCCACGGCCAGGAGGCCGCCGAAGCGCATCGACAGGTTTGACACTTCCAGCATGGTTTTCACGGTCGGGTTCATTGCGGCAGCTCCACATGCGGACGGGTGGCAGGCAGCAGTCCTTGCGGACGCCACATCATCATCAGCACCATCACCAGGCCGAAGATCAGCATGCGGTACTCGGCAAAGCTGCGCGCCAGTTCCGGCAGCACGGTCAGCAGGATCGCCGCCAGGATCACGCCCAGCTGCGAGCCCATGCCGCCCAGCACGACGATGGCCAGGATCAGGGCAGATTCGATGAAGGTGAAGGATTCCGGCGTCACCAGGCCCTGGCGGGCGGCGAAGAAGGAACCGGCCAGGCCGGCGAAGGCCGCACCGAGCGTGAAGGCCGAAAGCTTCACGCGGGTCGGGTTGATGCCCAGCGAGCGGCAGGCGATTTCATCTTCACGCAGGGCTTCCCAGGCGCGGCCCATGGGCATGCGCAGCAGGCGGCTGGTGACGAAATACGTAAAGAGCACCATCAGCAAGGCCAGGAAGTACAGGAAGATCACCATGTGGCCACCCTGGTAAGTCAGGCCCAGCAACTGGTGGAAGGTGGTGCCGTCTTCGGTCAGCGGATTGCGCGCCATCACCACGCCGAACACGGTCGGCTTGGGGATGCCGGAGATGCCATCCGGGCCGCCGGTGAGGCTGGTCATGTTGTTGAGCAGCAGGCGGATGATTTCGCCAAAGCCCAGCGTGACGATCGCCAGGTAGTCACCGCGCAAACGCAGCACCGGGAAGCCCAGCAGGAAGCCGAACAGCGCGGCGGCAGCGGCCGACAGCGGCACGCATTCCCAGAACGAGAGGCCGAAGTACTGGTTGCACAGCGCATAGGTGTAGGCACCCACGGCATAGAAACCCACGTAGCCCAGATCGAGCAGGCCGGCGAAGCCGACCACGATGTTCAGACCCAGGCCCAGCACCACGTAGATCAGCGCCAGGGTCATCACGTCCACATAGCCGCGCGAACCGAAGAAGGGCCACACCAGCGCAGCCATCAGCAGGATCAGCACGGCCGCGCGCTGCTGGCCCGGCTGCATGCGCGGCAGCGCAGGCAGCTTGATGCCGGCGCTGGTGCGCGAGAGCGCAGGCTTGGCCAGCTGGAACAGGAACACGGCCAGCACCGCCACCAGCACCGGGGTCCAGTGGGTATTGAGGACCACGCGGTAGCCCTCCAGCTGCAGCTGCATGCCCAGCAGCGGGATGGTCAGTACGGCGGTCACCAGCGCCGCCGCCACGGCATTCTTGAAAGTCTCAGGCATCACGCCTCCTTGAATATGTCGTTGTCCGTCGAGCCGTGCGGGCTCAGACCTTTTCGATGTCGGGCTTGCCCAACAGGCCCGTGGGACGGAACAGCAGGATCAGCACCAGCAGCCCGAAGGACACCACGTCCTTGTATTCGGAAGGCAGGTAGCCGGCCGCGAAGGTCTCTGCCAGCCCCAGCAGCACGCCGCCCAGCATGGCGCCGGGAATGCTGCCGATGCCGCCCAGCACCGCCGCCGTGAAGGCCTTGATGCCGGCGATGAAGCCGATGTAGGGATTGAGCTTGCCGATGGTCAGGGCAATCAGCACACCGCCGACCGCCGCCAGCATCGCACCCAGGACGAAGGTGAAGGAAATCACCTTGTTGGTATCGATGCCCAGCAGGTTGGCCATGCCCATGTCTTCAGCGCAGGCGCGGCAGGCGCGGCCCATGCGCGAGCGCGCGATGAACAGCGTCAGGGCCACCATCAGCACCAGCGTCACGCCCACGATGACCATGCGCGAATACGGCACGGTGACGGTGAAGTCGCTGCCCATCTGGAATTCCAGCGCGCCCGAGATCAGCACCGGCACCGACATGTCGCGTGCACCCTGGCCGATCTGCACGTAGTTCTGCAGGAAGATGGACATGCCGATGGCCGAGATCAGCGGTACCAGGCGCGGGCCGCCGCGCAGCGGGCGATAGGCCACGCGTTCGACGGTCCAGCCGTACAGGCCGGTCACCAGCACCGAGACGATCAGCGCGCCACCCAGCAGCAGCGGCAAGGGATAGCCGGACTGCACGCCGATGGCGGTCAAGGTCACCAGGCCGACGTAGGAGGCGATCATGTAGATCTCGCCGTGGGCGAAGTTGATCATGCCGATGATGCCGTAGACCATGGTGTAGCCGATGGCGATCAAGGCATAGATCGCACCCAGCGACAGCCCGTTGACGAGCTGCTGGGTCAGTTGAGGGAGCAATTCATTCATGAGGGAACCCATAAAGTGGAAATGCCCCATTCCGACTGCAATGGGGCATTTCGCGGTTTGACGTCAGGTCAGACAGTCAGGCCAGCGATTCGGGGCGAATCACTTGGCTTCGGTCTTGGTGGCGTCCTTGTGCCAGGTGAAGACGACGAACTTGAAGGCCTTCAGGTCACCCTTCTTGTCGTATTCGACGTTGCCGATGGGGGTCTTGAAGCTGTTGCCGTGGATGTAGGCGGCGACCTTGTCCGGATCGGTGGACTTGGCGCCGGTGATGGCATCGGCAATGATCTTCACGGCCGAGTAGGCCGGCATCTGGAACGGACCGTTGGCGTCACGCTTGGCGGCGGCGAAGGCCTTGACCAGGGCGGCGTTGGCCGGATCGGCGGCGAAGTCGGCCGGCAGGGTCACCAGCATGCCTTCGGAGGCAGGGCCGGCGATGGCGGTGATGTCCTTGTTGCCCACGCCTTCGGGGCCCATGAAGACGGCCTTGACGCCCTGCTCACGCGCCTGGCGCATGATCAGGCCCATTTCCGGGTGGTAGCCGCCGAAGTAGACGAAGTCCACGCCCTGCGACTTCAGCTTGGTGACGATGGCCGAGTAATCGCTGTCACCGGCATTGATGCCTTCGAACACCACCACCGGTACCTTGGCCGCCTCCAAGGCCGACTTCACCGACGACGCCACGCCCTGGCCGTAGGACTGCTTGTCGTGCAGCACGGCGACCTTCTTGGGCTTGAGCTTCTCGATCACATAGCGGGCGGCGGCAGGACCTTGCTGGTCGTCGCGGCCGATGGTGCGGAAGATGAACTTGTGCGGCTTGGCTTCGGTCAGCTGCGGCGCGGTGGCCGACGGGGTGATCATGACCACGCCTTCGTTCTCGTAGATGTCGGAGGCGGGGATGGTGGAGCCGGAGCAGACGTGACCGATCACGTACTTGATGCCCTGGCTGACGATCTTGTTGGCCACGGCGACGGCCTGCTTGGGTTCACAGGCGTCGTCCATCATGACGGCTTCGAACTTGTTGCCGTTGGCGCCGCCGGCGGCGTTGATCTGTTCGATGGCGGTGAGGGCACCGGCCTTGACCATGTCGCCGTACTGGGCCACGGCACCGGTCAGGGGACCGGCGATGGCGATCTTGACGGTTTCGGCGTGGGCCACGCCGGCGAAGGCGGCAAAGGTGGCGGCGGCCAGGGCGATCTTGGTCAGACGGCTTGCAAACTTCATTGTCGTTTCCTCCAGGATGGAACGGATTCAAGAGGCGCCGTTACCTGGCGAACAGGCCGGCGCGCGTAGGGTTGTGGATACCTGACCCCGTTTTACGGGAGGCTGGCCGCAACATGGGGGCAGAGTGTAACACTGCCGTCATATGGGGCAAATTTTTTTTGAAATTTCGTCAAACCCCATCATTAATGCGCTGTGGTCTTCGATTTTTCGCACATTTCATGCCGTTTTTCTTCAT
This sequence comes from Herbaspirillum sp. 1173, assembly GCF_031455335.1. Lineage (NCBI taxonomy): Bacteria > Pseudomonadati > Pseudomonadota > Betaproteobacteria > Burkholderiales > Oxalobacteraceae > Herbaspirillum > Herbaspirillum sp. 1173. The sequence goes on from NZ_JAVDSP010000003.1 coordinate 30,594, forward strand.
TTTCCCATATTCGGTGCAGAACTGCACTGCAGCATGAGCGAATTCGGTGCATCACCTGCAAAGTCTTGATGGGACTGGATTTGCGGCCAAAATCCGTTTTCCCGTGGCAAGCCCGGCTTGCGCCATTTACAATACCGCCTCGCCCTCCGCGTTCCCGCAGAACAAGACCTGGTTTCGATGCTTCGCTCCCCTTCCCTCCCTGCCTCTGGTTTCCGCCGCACACTGCTGCGCCTGCTCGCATTGACCGGCGTGATACCGGCGCTGCTGGTGGGATCGGGCAGCCCGCCGGCACAGGCGGCCGAGGTGCGCCAGTACCAGTATCACCAGGTCTTCATCAGCACCTGCCGCGCTGATCCGCGCAGCGACACCATCCGCATGTACTGGAAGGATGCCGCTGGCACGCCGCTGGGCAACTTCAGCCGGCTCGATGCGCATCTGCGCAGCCAGGGACAGGAGATGGTCTGCGCCACCAATGCCGGCATCTACGACAAGCAATTGCAGCCGCTGGGGCTGTACGTGGAAGGCGGCAACCAGCTGCGCCGCCTCAATACGCGCAAGAACGCGTATGGCAATTTCTATCTGCAGCCCAATGGGGTCTTCGTGTTGAGCGAGCGCCAGGCTTACATCGTCGAGACCTCCGACTATGAAGCCGAACTGGGTCTTTGGAATGGCGTGACGCGCTACGCCACGCAATCGGGTCCGCTGATGATTGTGGACGGCAAGATCAATCCGCGCTTCGATCCCGAGTCAGCCAACACGGTGGTGCGCAATGCGGTGTGCCTGGATGCCGCGGGCATCGTCACGCTGGCCATCGCGCGCAATCCGATCAGCTTTTACGATTTCGCCAGTTTCCTTCGTGATGAGCTCAAGTGCAGTGACGCCTTGTACCTGGATGGCAGCATTTCGCGCATGTATCCCACGCTGGAAGCCAATATGGGTCCGGCGTTCGGGGCAATGATTGCGGTGGTGAAGGGGCATGGGGGGAAGTAGCTGGCACATGCGAAAAGATGGCGAAGACAGCCAGTCTTGTCCACCCGTTGAAGGGACGAAAAAAAGCCCGCAGCCAATGAACTGCGGGCAAGTTCCCTATCAAGAGGGAGGTTGAAGGAACAGTTCAACCACCTGTACGACTGCAAGCCGCAAAAAAAAGTTCGGAAAGATTTTTCCAGCCAACGCGCAAATTGCCCCCAAGGGCCAGGTGCTTGGCAAGATTCTTCACATTTACCGCAAAAACCACCTTTCCAGCGCCCCAAAAGAAAACGCCGCGACAGTTGCCCGTCGCGGCGCATGCAGTGCTGTTCCCACTGCGGGAGAGGGTGCGGCGCTTGCCGTCTTGTTGGCTCTTGTTGTGAGGCGTTTACTTTTGCGTACCACTGTCGCCAGAGGCGGCCGGGGTGCTCGGCGTAGTGGCCGAGGAATCCGAAGGCGTAGTCGGGGTCGGGGTCGCCGGCGTAGCGGTCGAGCCCGCAGCCGTACCGGAATCAGCCGGTGCCGGCGTGGTCGGGGTGCTGCTTGCCGGTGCCGGTTCCGAAGCGGCCGGCGGGGTGGCGGCAGGCGTTGCAGGCGCTTCGTCGCGCTTGTTGCAACCAGCCAGCACAGCAGTGAACACGGCGGCAGCCAAGAGGGTGTGGCGAATCTTCATATGTTGCCTCCTAAAGTTGTTGAGGGGGATTTGCCGAAATGCGGACAAACAGGCACAGAGCACGTGCTTGCCGGAATTCGACAGCTTCTGGACACCGATTATTCCCGTTCAGCCGTTCCAACGCTGTCAGAAAACGGCGCATCTTGATGTCAGCCATCACAGGCAATCTGACAATCCTGACAAAGCATTTCCCCCTGAAAACCCGTATCATCGCCTCCCATGATGACCTTCACCGCCCGCTTCCCCGCCCTCGCCCGCCTGACCCTCCTGCGCCGCGCGCTGGCCCTTCCCGCGACCGTGCTGGCGATGGCACTGCCGCTGGCCGCCCAGGCCGACATCACGCCGGTTTCCCCCGCGCAATGCGCCCAGATGCGGGCCAGCAAAGTCATCACCTCCGGCAATCCGGTCCCCTGCACGCGCCTGGCCACGGTCAGCTTCGACTACACCGATTTCGGCGGGGCCACCCGCCAGGGCAGCGTGGTGGTGCTCGACGCGCTGGCTCCGCAGGTCGAAGCGCTGTTCGGTGAGCTGCTCTTGCGCTCCTTCCCGCTGGCCGGGGCGCAAGGGCTGGAAGCCTATGACGGCGACGACCAGCGCTCCATGGCCGCCAACAACAGTTCGGCCTTCAATGGGCGCCCCATGACGGGCGGCGGTGGCTGGTCCAAGCACGCCTATGGCGCGGCCATCGACATCAATCCGCTGCAGAATCCTTATGTGAGCAAGGCCGGCAGCCCCGAGCAGGAAGTCCTGCCGCCGCAGGGCGCGGCCTACCTGCAGCGCGCGCCCCTGCAGCCGGGCATGGCCGAGGAGGTGGTCAGCGTGTTTTATGAACATGGATTCCTGGTCTGGGGCGGCCAGTGGAAACAACCCATCGATTACCAGCACTTCGAGATCGGCAGCCGCAGCTTCATCCTGAAACTGGCCAGTCTGCCCAAGGCCCAGGCGCGCGCCGAGTTTGAACGCTATGTGACGCGCTATCGCCAGTGTGCCCATCCCGCCACGGTCAATGCCACCGCGTCCGGCGACGACGATGCCCCCGAGGACAGCCGCCTGCGCGACCAGTGCGCCGCACGCTTGCGCAAGTAAGCAGCCCTCAGTCCATGCCGAACAGGTAAAGATCGGCAAGTTTCGGTAAACCAGCGCAGCAGCTTCATGGCGCGCCCCTATACTGCCCCGGCAATACCGGTCTGGGCGCTGGCCCGGGGGACAGCCTTACTTGAGGAGTGCACGCATGTCGACCAATTCCATTTCCGCCGTCTATCACGGCAACGCACCGGCAGGCGGCCAGCAGGCTGCGAAGAAGCCGGCCGTCAATTTCAATGACGTCCTGAAAGCCGCCGGACAGTCCACCCAAGTGGCCCAGTCCACTTCCGCACAGCCCAGCAGTACAGATACCAGCACCTTCACCACGACACCGACCCGCACGGTGTAAGCAGAATTATCCTGCCCGCAATGACAAAGGCCGGACAGTGCGCAAACACTGTCCGGCCTTTGTCCTGACACTCCTGGAAACTGGCCCGGTACGGCTATACTGCGACCTCAGACGCCAGGAGCCGCCATGCCAGATCCGCTGCACCCCGAAGCCCTGCACATCCGACTTGCCCGCCAGGATGACTACCCGCAATGGAAGATCCTGTGGGATGACTACAATGCCTTCTACGGCCGCAGTGGCGCCACTGCCCTGCCCCTGGACATCACCCGTTCCACCTGGTCACGCATCCATGCAGCCGACGAGCCGGTGCATGCGCTGGTGGCCGAATCCGGCGGACGGCTGCTGGGATTGGCGCATTACCTCTATCACCGCAATACCATCCTGATCGGCCCCACCTGCTACCTGCAGGACCTGTTCACCACCGAAGCCGCACGCGGCCGTGGCGTGGGACGTGCACTGATCGAAGAACTGTACCGGTACGCCGCAGCGGACGGTGCCGAGCGAGTGTACTGGCACACCCATCACACCAATGCCACGGCCCGCAAACTTTATGACCACCTGGCCGTGGATTCAGGCTTCATCGTCTATCGCAAGAACCTCAGATAGCTGCTGATGCCCGCCTGCTTCACGCCTGGGCGTTGGCCTCATTGAGCGCATTGACGATGTCAGCGCGCTTGAGATCCGGTGCAAACTGCTGGATGAAATCGAAGGCATAGCCGCGCAGGTAGGCACCGCGCCGCACCGCCAGCCGGGCGATGTTGGCCTTGAACAGGTGGGAGGCATTGATGGCCACCATCTCCGTGTGCTTGCCCTGGTCCACCGCCATCGAGGCCACCAGGCCCACGCCCATGCCCAGCGAGACGTATTGCTGGATCACGTCCGAATCCATGGCGGTGAGCACGATATCAGGCTCAATGCCGGCCTGGCGGAAGGCTTCGTCGATGTGACCACGGCCGGTAAAGCCGACGTCATAGGTGATCAGCGGCCAGGTACCCAGGTCTTCCAGCGACACCTGTTCCAGCCCCAGCAGCGGATGGCCCTTGGGAACCACGATCACGTGGCTCCAGGTATAACAGGGGAAGGACACCAGTTCCTTGAACTGCGACAGGCCTTCGGTGGCGATGCCGATGTCGGCCTTGCCCGAGATGACCCATTCTGCAATGTGTTCCGGCGCGCTCTGCTGCAGGGCGATGCGCACCTGCGGGAAGGCATCGCGGAAGGCCTGCACCACGCGCGGCAGCACGTAGCGCGCCTGGGTGTGGGTGGTGGCGATGGAGAGCGTGCCGCTCTGCTCGCCGGCGTATTCCTTGCTGGCGCGGCGCAGGTTCTCGGCTTCCAGGAGGAGCCGCTCGACGATGCCGAGGATGCCCTTGCCGGGCTCGGTCAGGCCGGTCAGGCGCTTGCCGTTGCGCTCGAAGATCTCCACGCCCAGCTCTTCTTCGAGCTCGCGGATCTGGCGGCTCACGCCCGGTTGCGAGGTGAAGAGCACGTTGGCCACTTCGGTCAGGTTGAAGCCGCAACGCGCGGCTTCGCGGATGGAACGCAGCTGCTGGAAATTCATCGTGCCTGCCCTCCTTCCTGCTGCGCAAAGACCTGCAGGCGGCGCGGACGCACGACCAGGGTCTCGCCATTCTTCAAACCCAGCTGCGCAAAACGTTCATTGGGGATGACGGCCTCGATCAGCTCGGCATTGTCATCGCGTTCCAGTTCCAGTTGCGCCAGCGGACCGATGGCATGCGAGCGGCGCAGTTGCACCACGATACCTTCGGCGCCGGGCGAGTAGCGCTCCACGTCCAGGTCATGCGGACGCACGAAACCGACGCCGGCCGCATCGCGGATATCGACGTGGCCGGGGGCCTCGAAGCGCGCACCGCCGGCGTCCAGCACGCCTTCATGCAGGCGGCCATGGAACAGGTTCACATTGCCCAGGAAGCCGTAGACGAAGGGCGAAGCCGGATGGTTGTACACCGTCTCGGGCGTGCCGATCTGCTCCACTTGTCCCTTGTTCATCAGCACCACCTGGTCTGCCACTTCCAGGGCTTCTTCCTGGTCGTGGGTGACGAAGATGCTGGTGACGTGCAGTTCATCGTGCAGGCGGCGCAGCCAGCGGCGCAGTTCCTTGCGCACCTTGGCATCGAGGGCGCCGAAGGGTTCGTCCAGCAGCAGCACGCGCGGCTCCACGGCCAGTGCGCGGGCCAGCGCGATGCGCTGGCGCTGGCCGCCGGAGAGTTGCGGCGGATAGCGGTCGGCCAGCCAGTCCAGCTGCACCAGTTCCAGCAGGCGCTTGACCTTCTCGCGGATGACCGCTTCCGAGGGACGCTGGGCGCGCGGTTTCACGCGCAGGCCGAAGGCGATGTTCTCGAAGACGGTCATGTGCTTGAACAGCGCATAGTGCTGGAACACGAAACCGACCTGGCGTTCGCGCACGTGGCGCGCCGAGGCGTCTTCGCCATCGAGCAGCACCTGGCCCGAATCAGGCGATTCGAGACCGGCGATGATGCGCAACAGCGTGGTCTTGCCGCAGCCGGAGGGACCCAGCAAGGCCGTCAGTTCGCCCGCCGGGAAATTGAGGGACACGTCGTTGAGCGCGGTGAAGCTGCCGAAACGCTTCTGGATGTGATGGACTTCGATGCTCATGATGACTCCTTAAGCTTGTTCGCTGGCGGCTTGCTGCTGGTGCAGCCGCCACTCGATGACGCTCTTGATGGCCAGCGTGACCACGGCCAGGAAGGCCAGCAGCGACGCCACGGCGAAGGCGCCGGTGATGTTGAATTCGTTGTAGAGGATCTCGACCTGCAGCGGGATGGTGTTGGTCTCGCCGCGAATGTGGCCGGAGACCACCGAGACGGCACCGAACTCGCCCATGGCGCGCGCATTGCAGAGGATCACGCCATACAGCAGGCCCCACTTGATGTTGGGCAGCGTGACGTGCCAGAAGGTACGCCAGCCGGAAGCACCCAGCACCAGCGCGGCCTCTTCTTCCTCGCTGCCCTGCGACTGCATCAGCGGGATCAGCTCGCGCGCCACGAACGGGAAGGTCACGAAGATGGTGGCCAGCACGATGCCCGGCACGGCGAAGAGGATCTTGATGTCATGCTCGCGCAGCCAGGGGCCGAAGTAACCTTGCAGGCCGAACAGCAGCACGTAGATCAAACCCGAGATCACCGGCGAGACTGAGAACGGCAGGTCGATCAGGGTCAGCAGCACGTTCTTGCCACGGAACTCGAACTTGGCAATCGCCCACGCGGCCGCCACGCCAAAGACCAGGTTCAGCGGCACGGCGATGGCGGCAGCGAGCAGGGTCAGCTTGATGGCAGACCAGGCGTCAGGCTCGGTGATGGACGCCACGTAGACATCCCAGCCCTTGCGCAGCGCTTCGTAGAACACCGCCACCAGCGGCACGAACAGGAACAGGGTCAGGAAGGCCAGTGCGATGCCGATCAGCAGCACACGCACCCACCAGGGTTCGGTGATGGCGCCGGGGGTCAGCGGCGGCTCGCCACGGGCAATCGCGTTGGCTTGCGGGGCAGCGGAAATGGGGGCAGCGCTCATCTCAGGTCCTTTCCGACTGGCCGCGCTTGCGGGTCCAGGCTTGCAGCAGGTTGATGGTCAACAGCAGGATGAAGGAAACCAGCAGCATGACCATCGCAATGGCGGTCGCACCGGCATAGTCGTACTGCTCCAGCTTGGTGACGATGAACAAAGGGGTAATTTCAGAGACCATGGGCATGTTGCCGGCGATGAAGACCACCGAGCCGTATTCCCCCGAGGCGCGCGCAAAGGCCAGCGCAAAGCCGGTCAGCAGCGCCGGCAGCACGGTCGGGAAGATCACCTTGGTAAAAGTCTGCCAGCGGCTGGCACCGAGGCTGGCGGCGGCTTCTTCGAGCTCGCGCTCGGCTTCTTCCAGCACCGGTTGCACGGTACGCACGACAAAAGGCAGGCCGATGAAGGTCAGCGCCACCAGCACCCCCAGCGGCGTGAAGGCGACCTTGATGCCCAGGGGCGCCAGCAGCTTGCCCAGCCAGCCGTTCTGCGAATACAGCGTGGTCAGGGCGATGCCGGCCACCGCCGTGGGCAGGGCGAAGGGCAAGTCCACCAGGGCATCAATGATGCGCTTGCCGGGGAAACGATATCGCACCAGCACCCAGGCCACGATGCCGCCGAAGATCACGTTGAGGAAGGCACCGATCAGCGAGGCACCAAAGCTCAGGCGATAGGACGCCATCACCCGGGGCGAAGTCACCGCGTCGATGAAGCCGCCCCAGGTCAGGGTGAAGGTCTTCAAAAACAGCGCCGACAGCGGGATCAGCACGATCAGCGCCAGGTAGAAGATGGTGAAGCCCAGCGACAGCCGGAAACCGGGCAATACGCGCCGGTTGGCGCTGCCCGCCGAGCGGGCTGGCGCGGCCGCTGGAGCGGCAAGGGAAACGGGGGATGCGGACATGTCGATCTCTTATTATTACAAATGCGACTATAGGTGAGCGATATTCGCACTCACCAGTTATAAAGAGAACGAAACTTTTTGCATGTCCTTAGAAGAAAAGCGCATAAAGCCGGGCTGGAATCCGTCTTTATGCGCTCATGGAGAGGCGAAGAAAAAAGCTTCAGGCGATGCGTTCGAGCAGCTCCAGCAGCCACTGCTGGCCTTCGGTCCAATCGCCCAGGCCCGATTCGGAGTTGATATGCCCGCGCGCGCCCACCGAGCGGAATTGCGCGCCCCAGGCCTCGGCCCAGTGGCGGGCGCGCTCGGCGCTCATCCAGGGATCGTTGTCGCTGCCCACGACCAATGCCGGATACGGCAGCTTGTGGCGCACCGCTGCGCTCAGGCTGAACTTGACCGGATCGGCCGGTGCCACCAGCAAGGCCGCCACGATGGGATGCGCAGACCCCTCGGAAGCCGCCTGCAGGGCCGCCGTGCGATGCACGGTGGTGAGGCAGCCGAAGCTGTGCGCCACGATCACCGTAGGGCGGCCATCACGCGCCAGCACTTCGCCCAGGCGGGCCGACCAGCGCGGCAGGTCCGGGGTTTCCCAATCATCCTGCTTGACCCGTTCGAAGGCGGGATAGAGCCGCTGCCAGCGCGATTGCCAGTGTTCCGGCCCGCTGTCGGAGAGGCCCGGCGCCACCAGCACCCGGAAATCCGCCAGCCGGGCCGGTGTGGTGGAAGAAGAAGGAGAAGTCAGACTCATGCAGGCCCCGCAGCGAGTGATGAAGTCATGCAGTATGCCTTACGCGGCATCCTTCAGGCCAAGCAAGGTGTCCGGCAGGCGCGCACCGGGCACGTCCCACAGATACCCCTGGGCCTGGATGGGCTGCGCCAGGGCCTGGCCATACTGCTCCAGCTTGTCGAAGACCTCGCGGTTCTCGACCCGCTTGAAGAAGATGCGCACCCCCTGCTCGGCCGCCCGCAGCAGCAGCAAAGCCACGCTGTCGGGATCGGCCAGTTCGCGCGCATCGACCTTGATGAGATCCGGCTTGACCTTGTCCAGCAGGCCCAGTGCTTCCAGCGGGCTGTTGGCCGAGACGCCCAGGCGGAAACCGTTGCGGCGGTAATTGTCGAGCACGTAGTTGAGCAGCCAGCGCTGGTTGGGCGTGACCACCGGCAGTTGCAGCACGATGCGTTCGTGCGGCAGTTCCAGCGCGGCCAGGATGCGCCGATAGGCCACGCCGTGATTGTTGTTGACGGCGGCCAGCAGGCGCGCATGCACCGAGAGATGCAGTTCGGGCGCGTCTTCGCCGACCTGGCGGTAGTAGTTGATGGCGTGCAGCATGCGGCACAGCCGGTCCAGTTCCACCGACTCGTCGTCGCTGGCGGCCTGGTCCAGCAGTTTCCACAGATGCAGGCCGTCGTCGACGGCCGAGTGGCTGCGGGCGAAGGCCTCGCAGGCGACGATGTGGCCATCGTCGAAGCTGCGCACCGGCTGGAAGGCCGAGGTCAGCGAAGTATTGAAGAAACGCCCCGCGGCGCGCCCCTGTTCATCCAGCCAGACCTTGGCGGACGCGGTGCCACCAGTATGCTGCGCATCGAGGCGGGCCAGATAAGCCTTCAGTGCCTGATATGCCATCGGGCCTGCTCCTGAAAAAAAGACACCGCCCGGCCGGCATCACCGGCCAGGACGGCCAGACGATCACAGCTTGGCGATCGAAACTTCGGTGGCCTTGACCAGTGCCACCACTTCGCTGCCGATGGTCAGGCCCAGGTCCTTCACGGAGCGGGTGGTGATGACCGAGGTCACGATACCGGCCGGGGTTTCCACATCCACTTCGGACACCACCGAACCTTCGATGATGGCCTTGACCTTGCCCTTGAACTGGTTACGGACGTTGATTGCTTGAATGGTCATGCTCTGCTCCTTGATGAAACGGCGTCGGCACCTGCCGCGCCGCATGGGTTGAAATGGGGTACCACTAAAAAACTGAAAATCGGGTCAAACCTTCATGCGGTCAAACTCACACCGCCCACTGCACCTGATGTACGCCGCGTGGCGTGAAGAAATCTTCAGATGGCTCCGTAGCCGCCTCACTGCCGGGGTGCCGCAGCACGCGCGCCAGGATGGCTTCTTCCAGCGAGGCAAACTGGGCCTGGCCGCGTGAACGCGGGCGCGCCAGGTCGATGCGCTGGTCCAGTGCCACGTGGCCGTCCTCAATCAGCAGCACGCGGTCGGCCAGGGCGATGGCTTCCTGCACGTCGTGGGTCACCAGCAAGGCGGTGAAACCGCGTTCGCGCCAGAGCGATTCGATCAGGGCTTGCATCTCGATACGGGTGAGCGCATCGAGCGCGCCCAGCGGCTCGTCCAGCAGCAGCAATTGCGGGTCGTGGACCAGTGCGCGCGCCAGGGCCACACGCTGGCGCTGGCCACCGGAGAGCACTGCCGGCCATTCGCCGGCACGCTGGTCCAGGCCGACCTGGCGCAGGGCATTGAGTGCCTGCGGCGCGGCCTGCTTGGGCAAGCCCAGCGCGACGTTGGCCTGCACCCGTTTCCAGGGCAGCAGGCGCGCATCCTGGAACATGATGCGGATCTCGGGCTCGCCGCTGCCTTCGTGTTCATAGACGACCTCGCCGCCGCTGGCGCCATCGAGCTGGGCCACCAGACGCAGCAAGGTGCTCTTGCCGCAGCCGCTGCGGCCGACGATGGCGACGAATTCGCCGGGTTCGATGTCGAGGTCGATGTCGTGCAGCACCGTGCGTCCGCTGAAGGACTTCGACAAGGCGCGCAGCCTGAGGCCTACGCCCCGGCCGGCGGCACGGCTGACTTGCTGGTGTTCCTGGGTGTCATTGCGCATGATGGTTTCCTGATGCATTCATGGGGCTCGTCATTGGTAGCCGGGGTGCCAGCGCAGGAAGAAGCGTTCCAGTGCCCGCGCCGCGGTATCGGCCAGCTTGCCCAGCAAGGCGTAGAGCAGGATGCCCACCAGCACCACATCGGTCTGCAGGAATTCGCGGGCATTCATGGTCATGTAGCCGATGCCGGCCTGCGCCGAGATGGTCTCGGCCACGATCAGCAGCACCCACACCAGACCCAGCGCAAAGCGCAGGCCGACCAGGATGGAGGGCAAGGCGCCCGGCTGGATCACGTCGCGATACAGCGGCCAGCCCGACAGGCCGTAGCTCTTGGCCATCTCGATCAAACCCTGGTCCACCGAGCGGATGCCGTGGAAGGTATTCAGGTAGACCGGGAAGAACACGCCCACCGAGACCAGGAACAGCTTGGCCGTCTCGTCGATGCCGAACCACAGGATCACCAGTGGAATCAGGGCCAGTGCCGGAATGTTGCGCACCATCTGCAGGGTGGTATCAAGCAGCAGTTCGGCTGAACGCAGGCTGCCGGAGAGCAGGCCCAGGATCAGTCCCAGTCCTGCGCCGACGGCAAAGCCGGAAGCCGCACGGCCGCTGGAGACAGCCAGGTGGCGCCACAGCTCGCCGGAGGCGGACAGGTTCCACGCGGCCTTCAACACCGCGAACGGTTCCGGCAGGATGCGGCTGGACAGCCAGCCGGCCTGTGCCGCGATCTCCCACCACACCAGCAGCAGGACCGGCAGCAGCCAGCCGACCCAGGCGCCACGCGGCTTGCGTGCGGCCTTGGCAGCGGCTTTGGGGCGCGCCTGCTCCTGCGGAGCAGTGTTGGCGAGCACGGGATTGGATGCACTGGTCATGCCGGCCTCAGCTTGCCGACACGCGCACCGGCGCGGGCTTGGGCAGTTCGGTATTGCCGACGATCTCGCCGAAGGGACCGGCCAGGCCTTCGCGCTGGGTGCGCGGCAGCAGCGGGAACACCAGTTCGGCAAACCGGTAGGATTCTTCCAGGTGCGGATAGCCGGAGAGGATGAAGGTATCGATGCCCAGGTCCGCATACTCCTTGATACGGGCAGCCACGGTCGGGCCATCGCCCACCAGCGCAGTACCGGCACCGCCGCGCACCAGGCCGACGCCGGCCCACAGGTTGGGGCTCACTTCCAGCTTGTCGCGGCGGCCGCCGTGCAGGGCAGCCATGCGGCGCTGCCCTTCCGAGTCCATGCGGGCGAAGTTGGCCTGGGCCTTGGCGATGGTCTCGTCGTCCAGGCGGCTGATGAGTTCGTCGGCGGCGCGCCAGGCGGCTTCATTGGTATCGCGCACGATCACGTGCAGGCGGATGCCGAAGCGCAGCGTGCGGCCGGCCTTGGCGGCGCGTTCGCGTACGCGGGCGATTTTTTCGGCCACGGCCGCCGGGGGTTCGCCCCAGGTCAGGTAGACGTCGACCTGCTCGGCGGCCAGGTCGATGGCTTCGTCCGAGGAGCCACCGAAGTACAGCGGCGGATAGGGTGTCTGCACCGGCGGGTAGAGCGCCTTGGCGCCCTTGACGCTCAGGTGCTTGCCCTCGAAGTTGGTCTCTTCGCCGGTACGGGTTTTTGCCAGTACGTCGCGCCAGATCTTGAGGAATTCGTCAGAGATTTCATAGCGCTCGGCATGGCTGCCGAAAATGCCATCGCTCTCCTGCTCGACCGGATCGCCACCGGTGACCACGTTGATGAGCAGGCGGCCATTGGAAAGGCGGTCGAAGGTCGCGGCCATGCGCGCCGACAGCGTGGGCGCCGTCAGACCGGGACGCACCGCCACCAGGAATTTCAGGCGCTGCGTCGCATCGATCAGGCTGGCCGCAGCCACCCAGGCGTCTTCGCAGGAACGTCCGGTGGGCAGCAGCACGCCGTCATACCCGAGGGTATCGGCCGCCACGGCGACCTGCTTCATGTAGTCGTGGGTCACCGGGCGCGCTCCTTCGGAGGTGCCGAGGTAGCGGCTGTCGCCGTGGGTAGGGATAAACCAGAAAACGTTCATGCTTGACTCCTGTGCTGCTGGACTAGGGGTGTTCGATCACTATGTTGTTTATTTGAGGACGGCGTCGCTGACCTTGAGCTGCTTGGGGATCAGCTTGAGCTCAAAGAAGGCGTCGGCGATCTTCTGCTGCTCGGCCAGCACCTGGGCATCGACCGGCTTGTAGACGTGGGCATAGCGCTTCAGGCCCGTCTGAATGATGTCGGCATCCAGACCCTGGATGGGCGCCAGCTGGGCGGCGGCTTCTGCAGTGTGGGTACGGACCCATTCGCCTTCACGGGTGATCTCTTCCAGCAGGATCTTCTGGACCTGTGGATTCTTGGACGCAAAGGGACGCGCGCTCAGGAAGAACTGGTGGTGACTGACCGCCCCCACGCCCGAGGCCAGGCGGCGTGCGCCGACCTGCTTTTCAGCGGCGGCCTGGAACGGATCCCAGATCGCCCAGGCATCGACCGCACCACGTTCGAAGGCGGCACGGGCGTCAGCCGGGGCCAGGTAGACCGGCTGGATGTCGCTGTACTGCAGACCGGCCTTTTTCAGCAAGGCCACTACCAGCCAATGCACGTCCGAACCCTTGTTGAAGGCGATCTTCTTGCCCTTCAGTTCGGCCACGCTCTTGATCGGTGAATCCTTTTGCACCAGCAGCCCTTCGGCATCCGGGGTCGGGATTTCATAGGCGGTGTAGACGAAGTCGGCACCGGCCGCTTGCGCAAAGACCGGCGGCGCTTCACCGACGTAGCCGAAATCGACCGAGCCCACGTTGAGCGCTTCCAGCAGTTGCGGACCCGCCGCGAACTCGGCCCACTTCACTTCCACGCCCAGCGGCTGCAGGCGCTTTTCCAGCGCGCCGTGGGCTTTGAGCAGCACCAGGGTATTGGCGGCTTTCTGATAGCCGATGCGCAGCAGCTTGGTTTCCTGCGCCTGGGCCGGGGCCGCGCCCAGGGAGAAGGCCAGTGCGCCCAAAGCGATGGCAGAGAGGCGCTGCAGGGTGCGGCGACGCGGGGAACGAAGGGTCTTGTTCTTGTTGGCGGACACGATGTTTTCTCCAGATTCCAGAAATTCAGGCGTACAGCGGGCCTTCCGCTGCACCAGCCGGTGATTTTTCAGTCGAGGGCAAAGCCGGAATGAATCCGGCCAGGTTCAGTAGGAAACGCTGTATTGCAACTGCGAGAAGGGAATCTCGCGGAATTGTTCAGGTGCCACCTTGTGCAGGGCCTGCAGGCTGGCCGAGAGCTGCTCCACGCCTTCATTGACGCGGGCTTCGATGGGCGCATCCAGCACCAGGCCGTTTTCTTCACTCCAGGTCACCTGCGCCTCGGTGGCGTAGATGCTGGGCAGCACGTGCTTGGGGTTCAGCGACGACAGCACCGGGCGCAGCGCATAGTCCAGCGCCAGCATGTGCGACTGGCTGCCACCGGTGGCCAGCGGCAGCACCAGCTTGTTGGTCAGGCCGAACTGCGGCAGCAGGTCCAGGAAAGCCTTCAGGATGCCGCTGTAGGCCGCCTTGTAGACCGGGGTGGCGACCACCACGGCCGAGGCTTCTTCGACGGTAGCCAGGGCCGCCTTGATGTCCGGATCGTTCCAGTCGGCGCGCAGGATGGCCTGTCCCGGCAGGTCGCGCACATCCAAGCGTGCATAGCGGTGGCCCAGATGGGCCAGCTTGTCGCCGACGTGGTGCAACAGACGGGTGGAGCGGGAAGGCGCCGAGGGGCTGCCGGCCAGTAACAGGATGGTCATGTCGTGTGCTTGTGCTGAGGGGTGGATGGGACCGGCCGGGCCGGTCCCTCTTGCAGGTTCAGATCACTTCTTGTTGGGAGCGTAGAGCTGGTCGAAAGTACCGCCGTCAGCAAAGTGCGTCTTCTGCGCCTTCTGCCAGCCGCCGAAATCCTTGTCGATGGTCACCAGGTTCAGCTTGGGGAATTGCGAAGCGTACTTGGCGGCGATCTTGGGATCGATGGGACGGTAGTAGTTCTTGGCGATGATTTCCTGGCCCTGTTCCGAGTACAGGTACTTCAGGTATTCCTCGGCCACCTTGCGAGTACCGCGGCGGTCAGCCACCTTGTCCACCACGGCCACCGGCGGCTCGGTCAGGATGGAAACCGAGGGAGCGACGATGTCGAACTTGTCCGGCCCCCATTCCTTCAAGGAGATCAGGGCTTCGTTTTCCCAGGCCAGCAGCACGTCACCGATGCCGCGCTCGACGAAGGTGATGGTGGCGCCACGGGCACCGGAATCCAGCACCGGCACGTTCTTGAAGAGCTTGGCGATGTAGTCGCGGGCGGCGTCGTCGCTACCGCCCTTCTGCTTGGCATAGGCCCAGGCCGCCAGGTAATTCCAGCGGGCACCGCCCGAGGTCTTGGGGTTGGGGGTGATGACGGAGACGCCCGGCTTGATCAGGTCGCCCCAGTCCTTGATGCCCTTGGGGTTGCCCTTGCGCACCAGGAACACGATGGTGGAGGTATAGGGCGAGCTGTTGTGCGGCAGGCGCTTTTGCCAGTCGGCCGGCAGCAGCTTGGCCTTTTCCGAGATTTCGTCGATGTCATAGGCCAGGGCCAGGGTCACCACGTCGGCATCAATACCGTCGATCACAGAACGGCCCTGCTTGCCGGAGCCGCCGTGAGAGGCCTTGATGGTGACGTTGTCGCCGGACTTTTCCTTCCAGTACTTGGCGAAGGCCTTGTTGTAGTCGGCGTAGAGTTCGCGCGTCGGGTCATAAGAGACATTGAGCAGCGAAATATCGGCCGCGTGCGCCAGCGAGGCGGCTTGCGCCAGCACCAGAGCGGCAGCGACCGATTTGATGATCTTCTTCAGCATATCCGTTCCCGAATGTTCTGTTGTTTTGGAGCACACAGGTTAATGAGCCTGCTGTCCAAAAAGAACGAATACTTTCTTCTCTCGATATGCGAAAAACAGATATGAAAGAACACGGCGCCGGAATAAGGATCCCGGTCTATATAACCAAAGTCTTGGTTGAGGGGACGAGCGTGCTGAAATCGTACCAGGCTGCCCTCCCCGCCCGACGCGGCTTTGCGACCCTCACATCGGGCCATGTGAAGCTCCCGCCACGCAAGAACAGCACGACCGGACTTTTTGTTCTTTTCACATTGTGGTATAACCTTCATATTGCAACGCACCAGGCCGCGCCATGAAAAAAGAAGCTGCAGGCGAGACAGAACAGATTTCAATCCAGGTCATCGAGCGCATGGTGTCGCTGCTCGACGCGCTGGCGGAGTATCCCGACCCGGTGAGCCTGAAGGAATTGTCGGCGGCGACCGACCTGCATCCGTCGACGGCGCACCGCATCCTCAATGACCTGGTCGTGAAGCGCTTCGTCGACCGCGTGGAGCCGGGCACCTATCGACTGGGCATGCGCCTGCTGGAACTGGGCAACATCGTCAAGAGCCGGCTGTCGGTGCGGGAAGCGGCGCTGGACTTCATGCGGGCGCTGCATCGCAAGACGCACCAGACGATCAACCTGTCGGTGCGGCAGGCTGATGAAATCGTTTATATCGACCGCTCCTTTTCTGAACGTTCCGGCATGCAGGTGGTACGCGCCATCGGCGGACGCGCGCCGCTGCACCTGACCTCGACGGGCAAGCTGTTCCTGTCGGTGGACGATCCCAAGAACGTGCGCGCCTATGCCACCCGCACCGGGCTGGCCGGACACAACAAGAACTCCATTACCGACCTGACCAAGCTGGAGCGCGAACTGTCCATGGTGCGCGCGCTGGGTTATGCGCGCGACAACGAGGAACTGGAACTGGGCGTGCGCTGCATGGCCGCCGGCATCTGCGACGACAGCGGCAAGCTGGTGGCGGGCCTGTCGATCTCGGCCCCGGCCGACCGCCTGCAGGATGAATGGGTGGATGACCTGGTGAGCACGGCCAGCCAGATTTCCTCGGCACTGGGGTATCGCAAGGATCGCGGCTGAGCACGACCCTCTGCAGACTCACCGGGCAGCAACGCGCTGGCCGTCCGCATTCACCACCACTTCCCCATCTTCCTTCGTGAACGGACCTTGCTGCGGATGCGGCAGGATCTCCAGCACCAGTTCGGAAGGACGGCACAGGCGCGTCCCCTTCGAAGTCACTACGAAGGGCCGGTTGATCAGGATCGGATGGGCCAGCATCGCATCCAGCAACTGCGCGTCCGTCAAGGCCGGATGGTCCAGGCCCAGTTCGGCATAAGGCGTCCCCTTCTGGCGGATGGCTTCGCGCACCGCAAGACCAGCCTCGCGGATCATCGTCTCCAATTGTTCGCGGCTGGGCGGGTGCTGCAGGTACTCGATGATGGTCGGTTCTTCACCGCTGTTGCGGATCATGGCCAGGGTATTGCGGGAGGTTCCGCAGGCAGGATTGTGATAGATGGTAGTCATGGTGAAGGTCCGTGTTGAAGTGGATTGCATCCCGGGATGATCAGGCCCCGGCACCCAGCCTGAGCGCCAGTGCCGACAAGGTGACCAGCAGCACCGGCAGCGTCAGCAAGGCGCCCGTGCGGAAGTAGGCACCCCAGGAGATATGAATGTTCTTGCTGTCCAGCACATGCAGCCAGAGCAAGGTCGCCAGGCTGCCGATGGGCGTGATCTTGGGGCCGAGGTCGCAGCCGATGATGTTGGCGTAGACCATCGCTTCCTTGACCACACCTTGCGCCGACGTGGCGTCGATGGATAACGCACCGACCAGCACCGTAGGCATGTTGTTCATGATCGACGACAGCAAGGCCGTCAGCACACCCGTGCCGAGGGCGGCACCCCAGACGCCGTGCGTGGCGAATTCATTCAGTACACCGGTGAGAGCGTTGGTGAGCCCGGCATTGCGCAGGCCATAGACCACCAGATACATGCCCAACGAGAAGAACACCACCTGCCACGGTGCCCCCTTGATGACCGCACGGGTGGAAATGACGCGCCCTCTGCCGGCCACGAGCAACAGGATCAATGCCCCGACAGCCGCCACCACACTGATCGGCAAGCCTTTTCCTTCCAGCCAGAAGAAGCCGGCCAGCAGCAGCGCCAGCACCCAGCCGCCGGCAATGAACGTGGCGCGATCGCGGATCGCGGAGGCGGGCGTGCGCAGCTGCGCCAGGTCGTAGCGCTCTGGCAGGTCGCGGCGGAAATGGATCAGCAGCACCAGAAGAGTTGCCGCCACCGAGACCAGGTTGACCGGCACCATGACCGAAGCGTATTGCGCAAAGCCGATGTTGAAGAAATCCGCCGAAACGATATTGACCAGGTTCGATACCACCAGCGGCAAGCTGGCGGTATCGGCGATGAATCCCGCCGCCATGACGAAGGCCAGTGTCGCCGTTGGCGAGAAGCGCAGTGCCAGCAGCATCGAGATGACGATGGGCGTGAGGATCAGCGCGGCGCCGTCGTTGGCGAACAAGGCCGAGACCGCCGCCCCCAGCAGGATCAGCAGCACGAACAGCATGCGGCCACGTCCGCCGCCCCAGCGGGCCACGTGCAAGGCGGCCCATTCGAAAAAGCCGGCCTTGTCCAACAACAGGCTGATGATGATGATGGCAACAAAGGTGCCGGTGGCGTTCCAGACGATATGCCAGACCAGCGGGATGTCGGCGAGGTGGATCACGCCGCAGGCCAGCGCCAGGGCGGCACCACCGCAGGCGCTCCAGCCGATGCCCAGTCCCTTGGGCTGCCAGATCACCAGCGTCAGGGTCAGCAGGAAGATGAATAAAGCGGTCAGCACGTTCTCTCCTGGCTCAACACGGTTTGGCCGCCGCTCCAGCGATGCCGCTGGAGGGTTCGCAGCAGGCGGCAACGGGCGTACAGGGATTGCCGCCGCAGCAGTTGTCGGTCAGGAAGCGCAAGACTTCATTCATGCGGGAATAATCGGCCGCGTAGATGACGAAGCGCCCCTCCTGGCGGGAAGTCACCAGTCCGGCGTGCGACAGTTCCTTCATATGGAAGGAAAGCGAGGACGGTGCGATGGCCAAGGCCTCGCCGATCTTGCTGGCGGCGCTGCCCGCGGGCCCGACTTGCACCAGATGACGGAAGATCGCCAGTCGCGATTCCTGGGCCAGGGCCGCCAAGGCCGCAATGACGGGGCCGGTTTCCATACGCTTCTCCTGTTAATTCAACATTTCAATTATTGTTGAAATATTGAATTGATACAAGCGTTTCGGACACTCAGGCGTGATCACAAAGCTTGCATGGCAAACGACGGGCATTAAAAAAGCGAACCATCAGGTTCGCTTTTTATTTGCAGCCGGTGAAGCAGATGAAGAAAGAATCAACCCTCGTCCGCCCGCACCATCTTCACGCGGGTCAGGTTGGGCTGGTCTTCCACCAGCCACTTGCGCATGCGCGCGGCATCGCCCACATGCGACAGGCGGCCCTTGGAGTCGAGGAACACCATCACGATGGGACGGCCTTCGATACGGGTATACATGACCAGGCAGTGGCCGGCTTCGTTGATGAAACCGGTCTTCTGCAGGCCAATATCCCACTCCTTGTTGGAGGTCAGGCGATTGGAGCTGTTGTACTGCATGGCATGGCCGCTGGGCTCGACCATGTACTTAGGATCGGTGGAGTACTGGCGGATGATCGGATAGTTGTACGCCGCCACCACCAGCTTGGCCAGGTCACGGGCGCTGGCCACGTTCTGGCTGGACAGGCCGGTCGAATCGACATAGCGGGTATCGGTCATGCCCAGCGAACGGGCCTTGGCGTTCATGGCCGCCACGAAGGCCGGCAGGCCACCCGGGTAGTTGCGGCCCAGCGCGGAGGCAGCACGGTTTTCGGAGCTCATCAGGGCGATGTGCAGCATGTCATCGCGGCTCAGGGTCGCGCCCACGCGCAGGCGCGAGCTGCTGTGCTTTTCGCGGTCGACGTCGTCATCGGTGACGGTCAGGGTTTCTTCCATGTTCAGGCGCGCTTCGACAACCACCAGCGCGGTCATCAGCTTGGTGACCGAGGCAATGGGGAGCGCAACTGAAGAATTCTTCTCGAACAGCACTTGCGAACTGGCCTGGTCGATCACCAGCGCCACGTTGGAGCGCAGTCCGACCGGATCAGGGGTGAGATTGAGGCCGGCCAGATCACCGGCGGTCATCACCGGCGGCACCACCGGAATGGACGGCGCGGCCGAGACGCGCTGGTAGCTGATGTGACGCTTGCCCTTGACCACGCTGACCTTGCGGACCAGTTTTTCGCGGTTGTTCAGGGAGCCTTTGGCCACCGTCTTGCTGACGGCCTGGGCCGGGCGTTTGGCCACGACTTTCTTGGCCGGCGCTTTCTTGGCGGCATTGTTGACCGTCTGGGCAGCGGCAGGAGCCAAACCAGCGTGGATGAACAGAAGTGATGTGAAAATGGCCAGCGCTGATTTGATCATAGGTGGAACTCCCCCCAATTTACCCTGAAAGTACACAAGAGAAACGTCGGCAGTGTAGCAAAATGCAGATTTTTCGCAAGAGAATTAAGACGTTAGCGCATTTTTTTAAACGCGTTTCTATCTCCGCGCCCGATCCGGTGCCCCACACTTTTTCGGGATTCACTGCAAATTTGCCGGGTGGCTGCTCGATGTTTTTCGAATTTTCTCAAGCAAAACCCAGGCCAACGACACGGCATATTACCAGTCTAGCTGTCAGCTTTCGGTCACAATCACGATAACAGACGGCAATACTGACCCCAGATGTTCGCTTTACCATAATCCAAAGTGAAATGATAACGAGGCAGTGTCACATATCGTTGACGCCCCGTCTCCTGCCTTCAAGGGCGGGGGACGGGGCGTTTCCATTGGCCCGATTCGCAGGCACCGGCACTGGCCGGTCAAGGTTTGCGGGCGTCCAGCATGGCCACGTCGATGGAGAAGGAACAAGCCGCGTCGAGGTCGAAATACTCCTTCACCTCGCCGGGCGCAGCCTGCCACAGGGCACGAATGGCAGTGATGCTGTCTTGCGGAGTACGCATCCGGGCCACCCAGGAATCGAATTCCAGGCGCAGCTTCCAGGTCTTGTCGCTGGCGATGGCAAAGCCGGCGCCGCGCAGCAGCTTGCGCCAGGAGTTCAGGCTGACATTGCGTACGTGTGAAGTATCGCGCAACAATTCGATGGCCTGCACATAGGTGTCCGCCAGGACATCCGCCGGCGCGGCGGTGTCGATGACGATGAAACGCCCGCCCGGCTTGAGCACGCGAAATACTTCATTCAAGGCCTGCGGCAACTGACGCCAATGGTGGGCCGAAAAGCGCGTGCAGATCAGGTCGAAGCTGGCATCAGGAAAATCCAGCCGGCCGGCACTGCCCTGGCGCACGGCAAGGTTGCCGAGACCGCGTCCGGCGGCGGCAGTCGCCACCACCTTCAGCATCTCTTCAGACAAGTCATAGGCAATCACCTTCTCCACCACCGGTGCCACGGCGAAACTGGCGTGGCCGCCACCGCAGCCGAGATCCAGCACGCGTGCACCGGGGATGGAGGCGGCGATCTGCGCCAGCTCCTGCAGGTCGGCTCCCTGGGCATGGACGCTGCTGGTGAGGTAGGCGGCGGCGGTACTGCCGAACTGTTCGGTGACGACTTGCTGATGGCTGCGCATGGCGGGGCTCCGGGGCGATATGAAGGAAAAGACAGCAGTGCTGTGAAGGAAACGCCAGTCTAGCGAATTCTTATCCTGTTACAAGTGAAGCATTTATACTATTACCCCGACCACCACCCTGCCCGCCTTCATGGAACCCGACCTCGCCCGCCGCGCCCTTGGCGACTTCCTCAAATCCCAGCGCGAACAGACCGCACCGGCCCAGGCCGGCCTGCCGCATCTGGCCCATGGGCGACGCCGCACGCCCGGCCTGCGGCGTGAGGAAGTGGCGCAACTGTGCGGCATCAGCGTGACGTGGTACACCTGGATCGAACAGGGGCGCACGGATTCGGTTTCGCCCCAGGCGCTGGCGCGCATCGCCGATGCGCTGCACCTGCCGCGTGCCAAACGGGCCTATCTGTTTGAATTGGCGGGAAAGAAAGATCCGGTGTTGCCGGAGCAGCAGGCCGCCACCGCGGTGGCGCCGGAAATCCTGGAAGTGGTCAGCCAGTTCCGCGCCCCGGCCTATTTGCTGGACCGCTATTGGAATGCCGTGGCCTGGAATCCGGCCGCGCGCAAGCTCTTTGCAGGGTGGCTGGATGGCAAGGAAAAACCGCCCAACCTGCTGCGCTTCATGTTCAGCAGCGCGGCCGCGCAATCATTGACGGTGGAATGGGAACAACGGGCGCGGCGGCTGGTGGCCGAATTCCGCGCCGATAGCGCCAGCCTGCTGGATGATCCGGAACTGCTGGGGCTGGTGGAGGAATTGTCGGCCGCCAGCCCGCTTTTCCAGCGGGCCTGGCACCTGCAGGATGTGATCGAACGTGAAGGCGGCGAGCGCCGCTTCCAGCATCCGCAGCTGGGGGAACTGCTGTACCGTCAGGTCAATTTCCGCGTGGCCAACCGACCCGACCTGAAGCTGGTGACGCTGATGCCGGGCGCGATGACGCCCGGCTGAAGAACGTCACCACACCGCAATGGATTACTTGCGCACCACGAAGGCCACGCCGATCACGCCTACCAGCATGCCCAGCGCACCGATGAGGCTGAACGCTTCACCAAACATCAGCCAGGCCATGACGGCCGTGGTCGGCGGCGTCAGGTACAGCAGACTGGTGACGCTGGTGGCAGCACTGCGCCGGATCAGCGCAAACAGCAGGAAGATCGCGCCAATCGACAGCGCCAGCACCGACCACAGCAGTGCGCCGATGAATTGCGGTGTCCAATGGACGTTGCTCAACTGCCAGTCCAGTCCTTCGACGGCCACGGCAAAGGGCAAGACGACGACGATGGAAGCCATGAACTGGATCGCCGTGCCGGTGCGCAAATCGAAGTGGGCGCAATAACGCTTCTGGTACAGCGTACCGGCCGTGATGCACAGCAAGGCAAAGACGCACAGCGCGATGCTGGCAGTGGACAGGCCAATCAGTGAAATCTTGTTGGCCACCACCAGCCCTACCCCGCACAGGCCCAGCGCCAGGCCAATCCACTGCCGGCCCTTCACCGATTCGCCCAGCAAGGGGGCGGCGAAGGCGGTGAGGATGGGTTGCAGCCCGACGATCAGGGCCGACAAGCCGGCCGGCATGCCGATCTTGATGGCGCACCAGACCCCGGCCAGGTAACCAGCCTGCAGCAGCACACCGGCCACCGCCACATGGCGGATGCGGCCGTGCGGCCAGGGGGCGCGGAACAACAGCACCAGCGGCAGCAGGACCACCAGCACCCCGGTGAAGCGCAGCAGCAGGAACGTCAACGGCGGCGCATACGGCAGGCCGAACTTGGCCACGATGAAGCCGGTACTCCAGATCAGCACGAACAACAAAGGCACCAGGCTCATCAGGAGCTGGCGAGGCCGGCGGGCACCGGCGGCGGATTGCATCATTTCTTTTCCATCAGCGGGCGCACGGGGGTGCTGCCCGGGTCATCTCAACGTGCGCTCCAGCGGGCAGCGTGGAGGCTGGCGAGTCTTATCGTTTGTATGTGTACGGCGACGGTCTGTTCGATATCTCGTCCGTAACCGCCCGCCATCGTAACCGCAACCGGGATTTTATGCTCGCGGGCATAGCCGAAGACCGTCTCGTCGCGGGCCGCCAGTCCGCCCAGGGTCAGCTTCATCTTGCCCAGGCGGTCGCCCTCATGCGGGTCGGCCCCGGCCAGATAGATCAGCAACTGCGGGGCGAAACGCTGCTGCAGGGTGTGCAGGGCGTCGCGCAGAGCTTGCAGGTAATCGGCATCCCCCACGCCATCTGGCAAGGCCACGTCGAGGTCGCTCTGCTCTTTCTCGAAAGGATAATTGTTCTCTCCGTGCAGCGACAAGGTGAACACTGAATCATCACGCGCCAGGATGGAAGCGGTGCCGTTGCCCTGATGCACATCCAGATCGACGATGGCCACCCGCGCCGCACGGCGTTCCGCCTGCATCAGCCGGGCCGCGATGGCGGCGTCGTTGAAGACGCAAAAACCTGCACCATGATCGGCGTAGGCGTGATGCGTACCGCCGGCCAGGTTAATCGCGATTCCCTCGCTGAAGGCGGCGCGGCAGGCGGCAATGGTGGCACCGGAAGAGCGGCGCGAGCGTTCTACCATCTGCGGCGACCAAGGGAAGCCGATCTCGCGCTGTTCGGCGGCGGTCAGTTGGCCGGCACTGGCGCGGGCGATATAGTCCGGATGGTGGGCCAGCGCCAGTTCGCCGTCGCTGGCGGGCTGAGCCTCGTGAAAGTCCAGATCCGGCACGGCAGCCGCAGCCCCCTCCCGGATCATCCGGTACTTCACCATCGGGAAGCGGTGGCCCGGTGGCAGGGGTAAAACGAAGTGATCACTGTAGTACGCTTTCACATTGATTTTCCATTACGTTGAAATGATTGCCGCATTGCAACAAAACGCTTTGCTGCGCAGCGCAAACGATTGCGCGACCCGCAACGATAACTGCTTTTGATGCTGCAATGCAAAAGCTCATCCGGAATGACATCTCTTTTCAGAAAATTCCCAAAACAGCGCTAAGTCCTTGATTAGACTTGGATCAATTTTGAAGCGCTTTTTATGATTCCCGTGCATTGAAACGTTTGACTTTATGCACGATTGAACTAGAATCCGCCTTGTGCATCGCATCATATTCAAAGAAGAAATTACATCGGAGATCCACCTGTCAACACTGATCGGTCCGTAAGCAATCACTGTCGCTGCCTTGTTCATCAACCCATCAACGAGAAGGATGTTTCAACATGACGACCTACACCGAGCAATTTTCCGCCGCTGCCAAAGCCAACGCTGAAGCGCAAATCGCCCTGTTCAACCAGCTGGCCAGCAAGACCTTTGAAGGCGTGGAAAAACTGGTGGACCTGAACCTGAAGGCTGCCAAGTCCTCGCTCGAAGAAACCCAGGCTGCTGCGCAAAAGCTGTTCTCGGCCAAGGATCCGCAGGAATTCTTCACCCTGACCAGCTCGCACGCCCAGCCGACGCTGGAAAAGTCGGTGGCCTACGGCCGTCACCTGAGCGGCATCTTCTCCAGCACCCAGGCTGAACTGACCAAGGCTGCCGAAGCCCAGATCGCCGAAGTCAACCGCAAGGTCGTGGCACTGATCGACGAAGCCGCCAAGAATGCACCGGCCGGTTCCGAGCAAGCCATCTCGATCCTGAAGTCCACCATCGGTAACCTGAGCGCAGGCTACGAGCAGTTCACCAAGAACGCCAAGCAAGCCGCTGAAGTGCTGGAAGCCAACGTGACCAACGCCGTGGACCAGATCTCCCAGGCCGGCGCCAAGGTGACCCGCGCA
Organism: Herbaspirillum sp. 1173; assembly: GCF_031455335.1. Classification (NCBI taxonomy): domain Bacteria; kingdom Pseudomonadati; phylum Pseudomonadota; class Betaproteobacteria; order Burkholderiales; family Oxalobacteraceae; genus Herbaspirillum; species Herbaspirillum sp. 1173. Next base: position 55,278 of record NZ_JAVDSP010000003.1, read on the forward strand.
ACCAAGAAGTAATCTCCGGGTTCTCCCGCAGAAATGAATGCCCCGGTCTGGCCGGGGCATTTTTTTTGACCTGCGCCAACGCCGGCAGCGGCCTCAGTTGCTGATCTGATACTCGGCGTGCAGCGCGCGCAGACCTTCCTGCATCTTCTCGAAAGCCGGTTCCACCTGGGCCGGGTCACCCTTGACGCCCAGGTCGATGTGGCGGCGGGTCTTGTCGTCGCCCACGTGCGGCAGGCTGAACACCTTCACCAGCGGGAATTGCGCTTCGATGGCTTCCATCAGCGGGGTCAGGGTCGACTCCATCGCTTCAAACACCAGCATGGAGCGCTCGGCCCAGGCCTGGCGGTGGAACTGGTCGGCGTAATGGGTCTCCAGCACCCACTCGAACATCGGCCAGGCCATCACCGGGAAGCCCGGCGCAAAGTAATGGGCACCGGTGCCGCTGGTGTTCTTGAGCCAGAAACCGGGGATCTTGTTGTAGGGGTTGGGGATGATGGAGGCGCCCTGCGGGAATTCGCCCATCTTGAGGCGGTGCAGGTTGTCCGCTGCGTTGAAGTCGGGCGTGGTCCCGGCTTCGCGGGCCATGTCGGCGATGCGCTCCTGGATCTTATCCTTGGCTTCTGGATGCAGCACCAGCGGCACGCCCAGTGCAGCGGCCGCGCACTGGCGGGTGTGGTCGTCAGGGGTGGCGCCGATGCCGCCGGTGCAAAACACCACGTCGCCAGTGGCAAGAGTGCGCTTGAGGGTGGCGGTGATGCGCTCGGGGTCGTCGCCGAGGTACTCGGCCCAGGACAGTTGCAGTCCGCGCTGGCTGAGCAGCTCCAGGACCTTGGGGAAATGCTTGTCGATGCGGCGGCCCGAGAGGATCTCGTCGCCGATGATGATGAGTCCGAATGCCATGAGTCTGTCTGCCCGATAGGTTGATGAAACATTGCGGCGATTATGCCCGATTCGGGCCGGGACGGATTGCCCTGCCCCGGGTTCGTCTCGGGCAGGGACCATCAAACCGGCGTCAACGTGGCGTCACGTCGATGACGTTGGTGTCGGCAGGACCATCGGGTGCCTGGCCGCTGCGATAACGCAGCAGCGCTTCCAGGCAATAGAACTGGAACCACAAGCCGGTGAAGACGAACACCACGACGTACAGCCAGATCGCCACCGCCGCCAGCGCCGGCAGCAGGATCACCGACAGCACCCCGCCCAGCCACAGCAGCGTCGGTGCCGCACCGAGCGCACCGGCGATGGTGCCCACGGCCAGCAGCGGCCAGCGATGCAGGTGCAGGACGGCACGCCGTTCTTCGGTGCTGGCGTAGTCGGCCAGGGTGTCATAGGCCATCACGCGATAAGTCAGCCAGCCCCACAGCAGCGAGTGAATGACGAAGGCCAGCGGCGGGATCAGGAATACCCAGATCGTGGCCAGCCACAGCACCGTGAAGACGGCGAAGCACCACAGCGAGGTCCACAGGCTGCCGGCCACGCTGCCGCCGTGGCGCTTGTCCAGCATGGGATAGTGGCGCATGCCGATGTGACGGGCGATGGCAGGGATGGTGAACAAGCCGACGAACACCAGCGCCGTCAGGATCATCAGCGGCAGCAGCGTCCACATGGCCAGCAAGGGTACCAATACCGTTTTGAGCGCCCCCATGCCGAACCAGGCCAGCATGCCACCGATCTCGCCGAACATGCCGTGCGAGACGAAGTAGCCCTGCAGCCAGTCGATGATGGGTTGCAGCCCCAGCCACAGGCAAACCGCCCACAAGCCCAGCGACACGACGAAGGGCAGCACTGTCAGCCACAACATGCGGATATGCAATTGCGCCAGCAGGGCACGCCCGAAGGAAGCGATGAACAGGCGCATCAGCGGGGCTTCCTGCGGGTGAATTCGACCAGGCGTTTCAAACCCAGCCATTGCTGCGCCCAGAAGCCGCGTCCGTAGTCGCGTCCCTTGCCGGCCGGCGGCGGCAGCTGGTCGCGCACGCCGGTCATGGCGAAGCCCTGGCTGAAGTGGGCGGTGCGGAAGAGCACATCCCAGATCGGGAACAGCACCGCGAAGTTGTGTCCGCCCAGCGAATTGCGGCCCCGGCTTTCATGGCCCAGCCCGATGGCGTGATGGGTGCGGTGAAAGCGCGGCGACACCAGCAGGTATTCGCCCAGGCGGCCGAAGTGGATGCGCACGTTGGCATGCTGCAGGCTTTGCAGCATGCGCGAGAGCGACACCAGCAGAATGTATTGCGAGGGTTCCACGCCGATCAGGACGGCAATCAGACCGAAGATGATGTCGTGCACCAGGTTGTCCAGCATGTGGTTGCGGTCGTCGCTCCACAGGTTCATGTTCTGCTGGCTGTGGTGCAGGCTGTGCAGCGCCCACATCCAGCGCACGTTGTGCTGGGCCCAGTGGTAGATGTATTCACACAGGTCCAGCACCACCATGTAGAGCAGGAAGCTCACCAGCGCGCGGTCGGTCACGCCGGGCCAGACCTGGTCGAGGTTGAAGGTGCCCCAGCCTTCCAGGTGCAGGGCTTCGGAAAGATACGAAAGCGCCGGATCGAGCAGCAGGAAGGCGATGATGGGGATGATGCCCAGGCGCTGCAGCACGGTGTAGATGAAATCGTTCCAGCGGGCGCGCGGGTCGGTGATGGGATGCACCGGGATGGCAGACTCCAGCGGGCGCAGGATCAGGAACAGGATCACCAGCTCACAGATGCCTACCAGGACGAATTCAGTGCCGGTGAAAGCTTCTTCGACGAATTCCCCCATGCCGATGAAGAACACCAGTGGTTGCACCAGGGTTTCGAAGAGCCAGCCCTGGACGGTGGCAAAGAGGTCGGAAATGGTCTGGATCATGGATAGCGTTGATTCGGTGTGACGGTGGCGGCGGCAGCTCCCCTCCCCTGGGCCGGCGCCGGTTTGGACTGGTGTCCGGGGTCAGTGTTCCTTCCCGGCAGCGAACAGGTGGCGGTAGGACGGATGCTCGCGCAGCGTGGCAAAGCAGAACCCCTTCTGCTCCAGCCCGCTGATGAGCGGCTCCAGCACGGCTGGCGCCCACGGATCCTGGCGCGACCAGATACCCATATGGGCCAGGAAGATATCACCATCCTTGAGTCCGTCCAGGGCTTTCTTCAACAGCATCTCGTTGGGGAATTTGTCGCTGGGCAGTTCATCGCCCGAGAAACCAGCGGGGGCCCAGGCCACATGGGCATAGCCGCAGGCTTCGCCGGCCTTGAGCAGGTTGTGGGTCAGTCGGCCACCGGGCGCACGCCAGAGCGGATCAAGCTTGTGGCCGGTCAGTTGCTGGAAGCGTTGATCGACACGCTTCATTTCCTCGCAATACTGGGCCGGCGTCCATTGCAGCTTCTTGCCGGCTTGCGCCCCGAACTGCGGACGTACCTCGATCTTGCCCTCGGGCAGGTCGCGCACCACGTAGACGTGGTCGAAGGTATGGGTGCCGAAGGCGTGCCCTTCGGCCACCAGCCGCTTCCACAGCGGTGCCCAGGCAGGATCCAGGGAATAGTCGCCGTGGATGGTCTTCTCGTTGGCGAGGAAGAAAGTAGCCTTGATGTGGTGGCGCTGCAGGGTCTGCTCGATGAGTTCGGCCTGGGACTGGCTGCCGGTATCGAAGGTGAGGTAGATCCTGCCCTTGCAGGCGGGTGCTTCCGGCGCCGCCGATTGCGCAACGGCCTGGCCGGCCGCCAGGATGGCGAACAGGCACAGGCCGCGCAGGGAGGGTTTCAAAGGACGCAACGTCATCGGCAGGTCCTCCACGATGCGTCCGCCATTACAGATCCGGCGCGCGGTTGTACAGGTAGATGCCGTGCGGCGAGCGGCCTACCGGAATCACCTTGGTCACCGAGCGGGTTTCCAGGTCGATCACGGCGACCTTCTTGCTCCAGCGCAGGGTGGCCCACATGGTCTTGCCATCGGCGGTCACTTCCATGCAGTCCGGGCCGCCGGGGACCTTGATGGTGCCGACATTCTCCAAAGTGGTCATATCGACCACGCTGATGGTGTTGGCCACGCGGTTGGAGACGTAGACGTAGCGCTTGTCGCCCTGACCACGGAAGTTGTGGGCACCGATGCCGGTCTTGATCTTCTTGACCATCTTCTGGGTGCGCCAGTCGATCACTTCGACGTAGTCGCTGCCCATGATGCCGACCATCAGGTACTTGTTGTCGGGGGTCATGATGATGCCGGCCGGCAGCTTGCCTACCGGCATGGTCCACTTGACCTGCTGGGTGGCGAGGTCGATGGCGCTGATCTGGTCGCTGCCCTGCTGGGTGATGAAGGCGGTGGTGCTGGCGTTGTCGAAGGCGATGTGGCTGGGGGTCTTGGCCAGCGGGATGCGCTTGGACAGCTTCAGGTCCTGGCCGTCGTAACTGTAGACATCGACCCGGTCCAGACGCAGGCCGGTGGCAACGAACCACTTCTGGTCGGGCGTGAAGCCGATCTGGTAGGGATCGATGATGTCGCGCAGCTTGCGCTGCACAGCACCGGTCTTGGGATCGAGGAAGAGCAACTGGTTGCCGGTGGCGCTGGCCACGATCAAGGACTTGTTGTCCGGCGTGGCCATCAGGTGGTGCGGCTCCTTGCCCACCGAGAAGGTCGACAACTCCTTCTCGCCGGTTTCGTCCAGCAGCGATACCGAAGCGTCACCGGAGTTGAGTACCACGACGACATTGGCATGGGCCGGGGCGGCCATACAGGCCAACACGGCCGAGACACAGGCGGCGCGCAGGGAAAGGGATAAAAGTTGGCTGAATCGACGCAACATGAAGAACTTTACTCAAAAATGCCTGATCTATCGTGCCAGAGCAGCCCCTGGAGCACGTCCTCGGCTCTTAACGCTCGCTGCAACGATCCCGCTGACAGCCCACTGAAGCAATATGAAAAATTTCTAGATTTTTGGTTTACACTGCCTGCCGATCCGGTCGCATGACGCCACCGGGGCGGCCTGAACACCAGTCGCAGCGCACCTGCGACGTCTGATGCACGGCCTGGCACACGCAATGTTTCCATGAAGCATTTTGCATGGTCAGCAGTCGTCAGGAATCTGGCCATGCGGCCGCCAACCGATCCCCTCACCGAAAGGAAACCGATGTCCATCATCACCACAGCTTCCGGGCTGCAATATGAAGAAATCAACGTTGGCGCTGGCGATGAAGCCAAGGCCGGCAGCCACGTCACCGTGCATTACACCGGCTGGCTGCAGAACACGGACGGCACCGCCGGCAGCAAGTTCGATTCCAGCAAGGACCGCAATGACCCGTTCGCCTTCCCGCTGGGCGCTGGCCACGTCATCAAGGGTTGGGATGAAGGCGTGCAAGGCATGAAGGTCGGCGGCACCCGCAAGCTGATCATCCCGGCAGGCCTGGGCTACGGTGCCCGTGGCGCGGGCGGCGTGATCCCCCCGAATGCCACCCTGATCTTCGAAGTCGAACTGCTGGCCGTCTGAGCCCGAGGGAGGAGAGACATGAGTACCCTGCAAGAACAGTTCGAAGCCGCGGTCGCAGAATCCAAGAGCCTGCCCGAGCGTCCCGACAACATGACCCTGCTGAAGATGTATGGCCTCTACAAGCAGGGCAGCAACGGCGACGTGCAGGGCGAGCGCCCCGGCATGACCGACTTCGTGGCCCGCGCCAAGTTCGACGCCTGGGCCGCCCTCAAGGGCAAGCCGCAAGCCGAAGCGCAGCAGGAATACATCGACATCTTCAATGAATTGAAGGGTTGATGCGGGCATGACGGCGGCATCCCCGGATGCCCGCCGCCTGTCGATGAAGAAACGGGCGCACCTGGTCTCAGGTGCGCCCGTTTTGTTTGATGCTTCAGCAGGCGCGGCGAATCAGCGTGCCGCCACGTCCGGATTGAGCAGGTTGGGCGGACGCTGGCCCGACAGCGCCGCGATCAGGTTGTCAGCCGCACGGTTGGCCATGGCCAGGCGCGTGGGCGTGGAGGCGCTGGCGATGTGCGGGGTCAGCACAACGTTGCTCAAACCGAGGAATTCCGGCTTGAACGAAGGTTCATTCTCGAACACATCCACCCCGGCGGCAGCAATACGGCCTTCACGCAGGGCGGCGATCAGCGCTGCATCATCGACGATGCCGCCGCGCGCGATGTTGGTGAGCGTGGCGGTCGGCTTCATCAGCGCCAGCTCGGGGGCGGCGATGGTGTGGTGCGTGTCCTTCGAGTAAGGCAGCACCAGCACGACGTGGTCGGCCTGTTGCAGCAGCTCTTCCTTGCTGACGTAGCGGGCGTTGTTGGCGCGCGCTTCCAGCTCGGGTGCCAGGCGCGAACGGTTGTGGTACAGCACCTGCATGTCGAAGCCCAGCGAACGGCGGGCGATGGCCTGGCCGATGCGGCCCATGCCGATGATGCCCAGGGTGGCTCCATGGATGTCGGGGCCGACGAAGCTGTCATAGCTCCACTTCTTCCACTTGCCGGCGCGCAGGAAGTGCTCGGATTCTGTGATGCGGCGCGCAGCCGCCATCATCAGGGCCCAGCCGAAGTCGGCGGTGGTTTCATTGAGCACGTCGGGCGTGTTGGTGGCCATGACGCCGGCTTTTGTAGCGGCAGCAACATCGATGTTGTTGTAGCCCACGGCCATGTTGCAGACCGCCTTCAGTTGCGGATTGGCGGCGAAGAGCGCGGCCGTCACCGGCTCGCTCGGGGTGGTGAAGAGGCCATCCTTGCCATTGGCCTTGGCCAGCAGCTCATCGGCGCTGTAGATGCGGTCATCCTGGTTGGATTCGACCTCGAAATGCTGCTCCAGGCGCGCCAGGACTTCAGGGAAGACGGCGCGGGCGACGAAGATCTTGGGTTTCATGCGGGTCTCGTGGTCTCGGTTTCGTTATCGGAAGAAAGCGGGGGTAGCACTCAGAAGAACAGGAAGCTCATGACGATGAACAGCGGCACCAGGATGCCCACCGACCACGCCATGTAGCCGAAGAAGCTGGGCATGCGGATGCCGCGCTCTTCGGCGATGGCCTTGACCATCATGTTGGGCGCGTTGCCGATATAGCTGTTGGCCCCCATGAAGACGGCGCCGGCGGAGATGGCCGCCAGCGTCGAGGCCAGCGGCCCCATCAGTTCCCGCGCATCGCCGGAGGCAGTGTTGAAGAACACCAGATAGGTCGGCGCATTGTCGAGGAAGGAAGACAGCACGCCTGTCATCCAGAAATACATCACGTCGTCCGGTTTGCCGTCCGGCCCGGTCACGGCGTGCACCACGGCGGCAAACGCGCCCTGCTCGCCCGCCCGCAGCATGGCGATCACCGGGGCGATGGTCAGGAAGATGGCGGCAAAAAGCTTGCCCACTTCCAGCATGGGCCCCCAGCCGAAGTCATTGCCAGCGCGGGCAGATGTGGGCGTGAGCCACAGCGACAGCAGGATCACGCCCAGCAGCGCGCCATCGCGCAGCAGGTTCTGCCACTCCAGCGGCGTGCCCAGCACCTCGGTCGCCACGCCAGGTTTCCACAAGCCGCTCATCAGTACCAGACCGACCACTGCGCCCAGCAGCAGGAAATTGAACTTGCCTTCCAGCCGCAGCGCCGAGTCCGGCGTGGGATCGAGCGGGCGGCGCTCTTCGCGGTTGAGATAGAAATGGCGATCCAGCAGATAGAAGATCAGCAGCAGCGCACCGCACAGGAAGGCCATCGGCCCCAGCAGATGGCGCGCGGTCCAGAAGAAATCCACGCCCTTGAGGAAGCCCAGGAACAACGGCGGATCGCCCAGCGGCGTCAGTGAGCCGCCTGCATTGGCAACCAGGAAGATGAAGAACACCACGACGTGGACCGAGTGCTTGCGGTCATCGTTGGCGCGGATGAGCGGGCGGATCAACAGCATGGCGGCGCCGGTCGTGCCCATGACGCTGGCCAGCAAGGTGCCCAGTGCCAGCAGTCCGGTATTGAGCGCGGGCGTGCCATGCAGGTTGCCGCGTACGCAGATGCCACCAGCCACGGTGAAGAGCGCGGTCAGCAGGATGATGAAGGGAAGATATTCCGCCACCAGCGCATGCACGCTGATGGCCAGGGCCGCATGCGCACCATGCAGGGCCGCAAACGGCAGCAGGAAGGCCAGCGCCCAGGCCCCGGCGATCTTGCCGAAATGGTGATGCCACATGGCCGGGGCCAGAAGCGGCAGTACGGCAATGGACAGCAGAACGCCCGCGAACGGCAAGGCCCAGGCCAGGGACAGTCCGGCACCGTCCAGATCGGCGGCTTGGGAAACGGCGGGCAGCATCGATGCCAGGATTGCGGAGAGACGAATTGTGAGAGCTCTGATCTGCAAATGAAGGTCCTGATGGCAAATAGAGGTGGCGGCCGTCACGCGAGAATCTGCGGCCAGAGGGAGCCACACTATACCAGCCACGCGAGCGCGCCCGAAGCGAAAGCCGGGCATGCGAAAAAATTTCAAGTATGCATGCCCCTGCGTCAACTGCGCAGCTGGCGCCACACCTCACCAAGCGTGACTGCATCGGGCCATATCAAGGACAGCAACAGTCCGCTCGCGCTCACCAGCAGCAGGACCGCGAGGAAGGGTCGCCAGGTGCGCTGCACGGCCGTCTCCAGCCAGTGGCGATCGGTACGGTAGCCGAAGCGCCGATACAGCCCGGCCGCCAGCAATGCGTCGAAGATCAGTTCGGAAAACAGCACGGGGGCCATGCCCAGCATGGTGACGACGGAATACAGCGCGGCAGCGATGAGCGAGACCACCGACACTGCGAAGATCAACAAGCCCAGTGCTTCGCCCAGGTCGATGCCGTCCGCCAGGCCCGCCGCATCGCCCCCGTCAGCAAGACTGAAATCCACATTGGCGCTGGCCCCGCCGCCGTCGAAGCTGCCACCACCGCCCTGCCACTGTTGCGCAGACTTGGACAGAGAAATATTGAGGGGTATATCGCCGACGAAACCGGCGTCGATTCCGGAGCCGTCATTGCGGCGGTTGCGCCCGTCCTGCTCCGGCTGCACGCCTGACGCGAACTGCGCGCCCGCGCTGGCCGCCACCCCGGTCCCGGCCAGCGCCCTGCGCCGGTCACGCCGCCGCAGCAGCCACAGCCAGACCGACAGCATCAACAGGAAACCCGGATACGCCACCAGGCAGGCCAGCCCATAGCGCAGCCCCATGTTGTGCCAGCCATGCCGCAGCATCCATGCGGAGGCGAGCAATCCGAGACTGGCGGCGAGCGTGATGAGCAGCAGCATGAACAGGCGGGGGAAGCCCCGATGGCTGATCTTGCGGCTCAACCGCAGCGTCCGTACCCGACGGAACAACATCGGCTTCTTCAAGCCCCGCCTCCCCGATGCCGCATCACTCCGTCTCCGTCAGGCCTTGATCTGGAACACCTGGCGCAGATAATTCACATAGGCCGGGTCATCGCACATGTTCTTGGAAGGCGTATCGGACAGCTTGGCCACCGGCTGGCCATTGCAGCGGACCATCTTCATGACCACCTGCAGGGGCGTGTAGCCCAGGTCATTGGTGAGATTGGTACCGACGCCAAAGGCCACCTTGGCGCGATCCTTGAAGCGCAGGTAGAGCGCACGCACCTTGTCGAAGTCCAGGCTGTCGGAGAACACCAGCACCTTGCTGGACGGATCGACACGGTTGTCACGGTAATGCTGGATCAGGCGCTCGCCCCATTCAAACGGATCGCCCGAATCATGGCGCGCGCCGTCGAAGAGCTTGCAGAAATACATGTCGTAGTCGCGCAGGAAGGCATCCATGCCATAAACGTCCGAGAGCGTGATGCCCAGGTCGCCGCGATACTCGCGCGCCCACATCTCGAAGGCGAACGTCTGCGAATCACGCAGGCGCGGACCCAGTGCCTGGCAGGCCTGCAGGTATTCATGCGCCATGGTGCCCAGCGGGGTCAGGTCATGCTGCATGGCGTACATCACGTTGGAGGTACCGGCGAAGTGGTCCCCCATATGCTGCTTCATCTCGTCGATGACCTCGGCATGCCAGCTGCGCGAGAAGCGGCGGCGGGTGCCGTAATCGGCGATCTTGCAGCCGGCCAGTTCGGCATCATCGGTGATGACCGACATCTTCTTGCGCAGGCGCGCCCTGCCCTCTTCCAGATCGGGCGAGCGCTGGGTCGCGCGGAAATACACTTCATTGACGATGGCCAGCACCGGCACTTCGAACATGATGGTGTGCAGCCACGGCCCCTTCACCTGGATCTCGATCTCGCCATTGCCGGCCGGATCAGGCTGGACCGTGATGTATTTTTCGTTCAGGTGGAACAGGTCGAGGAAGTCGACGAAGTCGCTCTTGATGAAGCGCAGGCCGCGCAGGTAATTCAGTTCATCTTCCTTGAAACGCAGGCGGCACAGTGCGGCAATCTCGGCGCGAATCTCGTCGACATAGGGTGTCAGGTCGATGTGCTCGTTGCGGCATTTGAACTTGTATTCGACCTGCGCGCCGGGGAAGTGATGCAGGACCACCTGCATCATCGTGAATTTGTACAGGTCGGTATCGAGTAAGGATGTGATGATCATGAAGTCCGGATGCGGACATGCCGCATGCTGCCATGTTGATGGTCCACGTGCATGAGGGCTGCCCCGGAGCGCGCCGCGTCATGCGTTGGCCACGCCCTGAAGCGTCGCGACCGCTATCTTAACCGAGATCGCACAAAGCAAAGCCCCCTGCCATGAGGGGGCTTTGACAAGGCCTGGGGCGGCGCAGGACCGGATTACTTGCCCGCCGAAGCCGGACGGCGTCCACGCACATAGGTCGGCGGCGGCAGGTAGGCCGTACCATCGAGGTAGCGCCATTCGCGCATGGTGCTGCGCCCGTCCTTCTGGGAGACCAGGCCGATGAAGGCACCCATCGTGGATTGCTGGTCCAGCGCGCGGAAGCTCAACTCACCCAGCGGCGAGGACCAGTGCAGGCCACGCAGGGATTCCAGCAGCACTTCGCCATCCCCGCCTTCGCTCTTCTTCAGGCCGCCGGCAATGGCCATCATGGTGCTGTAACCCAGCACCGCCGACAGTTGCGGACGTTCGCTGAATTTCTTCAGATAGGCTTCCAGGAAGCGCTGGTGCTCCGGCGTATTGATCTGGTCCCACGGGTAGCCCACGGCCACCCAGTCGCGAATGGCTTCACTCTGGCTGGGATCGAGGCTCTGCGCACCGGCCGAGCTCATCGACACCACCCGCACGCCGGCAAACAACTGCTGGCGATTGCCGGCCTGCACGAACTTCTGCAGGTCCTCGCCGAAGGTGGCATTGAAGATGGCGTCCGGACGCGACTGGCGGATCGCCCGCGCCACATCGTCGGCCTTGATCTTGCCCATGGCCGGCCACTGGTCGCTGACGAACTCCACATCCGGACGCGCCTGCTTCAACAGCATCTTGAAACTGGCTACGGCGCTCTGGCCATATTCATAGTTGGGCGCCACCATGGCCCAGCGCCGCCCGGGCATGCGTGCAGCCTGCTCGGCCAGCATCGCGGCCAGCATGTAGGTCGAGGGACGCACGCGGAAGGTGTAGCGATTGCCCTTGTCCAGCGTGACCGCATCGGACAGGGCATCGCCCACCACCAGCACGGTCTTGCTGCGCGCGGCTTCGCGCGCCACGGCCAGGGCCACATCGGAGAGCATGGTGCCGGTCAGCACCTCCACATGCTCCTTGCTGACCAGTTCGCGGGCATTGCGGGCGGCCTGGTCGGCATCGCCCTGGTCGTCGCGGCTGATGAGCTGCAAGGGCCGGCCATGGATGCCGCCGGACTCGTTGATCTGCTCCAGCGCCAGCGACAAACCATTGCGATAGGCCTGGCCGGCGGTGGAGGCTCGCCCCTGGCTGTTGATCTCGCCGATGCGGATCGGCTCGGCGGCGACAGCGCCCACGGGCAGCGCAAGGGACATGGCCACTGCCAGCGCACCGAGCAAGGCCGGCAGCAGCGAAAGACGGAATCGGGGGGAGGACTGGGGGCCTGCAGCGTTCACGCCGGGACTTCCTTCTGGTGATGTGCGACAAGCGGCGCCATGCCGGCGGACCTGGCTCCATGGGCTGGAACCGCAGGCCACAAGACCCTGGCGGCGGCTGGGCTTATCGCGAGCTTGTTTATTTACTTATACGTAATCTGTATAAGCCTCATTTGTGGGAAAAATCGAATTACCTTAAAATACAAGGCTTTGCGGCGGGTTGCGCAGCAGCATCATGAGAGGCTTCCAGAGTCCTTCACGACAGCGTTCACAAGACGCCGGATGCCGGCCCAAGCACCTCAACCACAGGTTGACCAGCCGCAACATGATTTTAACCGTGCCATATTGCCATCAATTGCGGCGCAGTTAGCCATCGGTTTGAAGAAATTTTACAGATAGGACAGTTATGACCCACGTTGTCACCGATTCCTGCGTCCGTTGCCGCTATACGGATTGCGTGGATGTTTGCCCGGTGGATTGTTTCCGCGAAGGCCCCAATTTCCTCGCGATTGACCCGGACGAGTGCATCGACTGCGCCGTCTGCGTGGCCGAGTGCCCGGTCAATGCGATCTACGCGGAAGAAGACGTGCCGGCCGACCAGCAGCAATACATCGCCCTGAACGCCGATCTGTCCCGCAGCTGGCCCTCCATCACCAAGACCAAGGCACCGCTGCCGGAAGCCGAGGAATGGAAGGACAAGACCGACAAGCTGCAATACCTGCAGCGCTGATTCCTGCGAAGAATCAAGCTGGCCGGGCCTGTCCCGGCCAGCCATGGCGGTTGCGCATCCAGCCCGGCAGTTTCATCGCCACGCCAGATGCGCAGCCGTTTGCATTTGGCCGCCAGCAATACCCCTGAGAGCCTCATGGCCGGGCCGAACTGCCCGCTGCCTTACCGTCCTGTGGCGCTCTCGGCAAGCATTTCGCATCGCATTTACCTGGCCTCTCCCCCGCCAGCGGCCCCGCCGCCAGCCAGCGCCCAGCGCAAGAGGGAAAAGCTGCTCTACTGATCTGATCTACTGAAACAGGAATATCAAGAAAATCATGGAAAACAATGTCCAGACTGCGGCAGTCAACGGTGTCATCGATGCCGACGCCGTCATCATCGGCGCCGGCCCGGTCGGCCTGTTCCAGGTGTTCGAACTCGGCCTGCTGGAAATCAAGGCGCACGTGATCGATTCGCTGCCGGTGGTCGGCGGCCAGTGCGTGGAACTGTATCCGGACAAGCCCATCTATGACATCCCGGCCGTGCCCGTGTGCACCGGCCAGGAACTGACCGACAACCTGCTGAAGCAGATCGAGCCCTTCTCGCCGACCTTCCACCTGGGCCAGGAAGTGACCCTGGTGAACAAGCGCGAAGATGGCCGTTTCGACGTCGAAACCTCCACCGGCACCAAGTTCATCACCAAGACCATCTTCATCGCGGCCGGCGTGGGCTCGTTCCAGCCGCGCACCCTGAAGGTCGAAGGCATCGAGCAGTTCGAAGGTTCGCAGGTGTTCTACCGCGTCAAGGACCCGGCCCTGTTCGAAGGCAAGAACATCGTCATCTGCGGCGGCGGCGACTCCGCCCTGGACTGGGCCCTGAACTTCGTGGGCAAGGCTGAATCGGTGATCCTGCTGCACCGCCGTGAAGAATTCCGCGCCGCACCCGCGTCCGTGGCCAAGATGAAGGAACTGTGCGAACAGTATGAGATGCAGCTGGTCATCGGCCAAGTCACCGGCACCGAGATCAAGGATGGCAAGCTGTCCGAAGTCAAGGTTACGGGCGCTGACGGCGTTACCCGCCGCCTGCCGCTGGACATGCTGCTGGTGTTCTTCGGCCTGTCGCCCAAGCTGGGCCCGATCGCCGAGTGGGGCCTGGAGATCGAACGCAAGCAACTGAAGGTGATGGATACCGAGAAGTTCGAGACCAACGTCCCGGGCATCTTCGCCGTGGGCGACATCAACACCTATCCGGGCAAGAAGAAGCTGATCCTGTCGGGCTTCCACGAAGCCGCGCTGGCCGCCTTCGGCGCTGCGCCCTACATCTTCCCGGAAAAGAAGATCCACATGCAGTACACCACCACCTCGCCCAAGCTGCACAAGATCCTGGGCGTGGAAAGCCCGGTCTTCGACTGATTTTCCGTCGCCTGACCACCCGTGCCGCTGCAAGCGGCCTGCAGAGCCCCCGTCCGGTACGGGGGCTTTTTGTTTATGAAGGTTTTTGCAGAAACCTGTGGGGCCCGCACCACTGGTCTGACCAGCAAGCGGGGCGTAAGGCAAAGCGTGCTATGCTACCGCGTCGCAACAAGGAAAAAGTTGACAGAGTAGACATAATATGAAGTCTGTCAGCCGATGATCGTCGCCAAACGTTTGTGGCACATGCTTGCTGCGCACCTGGTCCGGGTTATCCATCCGGACGGGAAAGCCAGCCGGTGCTTGTATAAAGGTCAGCTATGCTTTATCAACTGCATGAACTCAATCGCGCGTTCCTGAACCCCATGATGCAATGGGCCGAAACCTCGGCCAAACTGTTCTCGGACCCGGTTTCCCCGCTCGCCCACACCCCTTTCTCGCAACGTATCGCCGCCGGCTACGAGTTGCTGTATCGCCTTTCCAAGGAATACGAGAAGCCCCTCTTCAACATCGGCGAAGTGCCCGTGGACGGCAAGCCGGTCGGCATCACCGAGGAAGTGGTCGAAGAGAAGCCCTTCTGTCGCCTGATCCATTTCAAGAAGGACCTGTCGGCGCGCCAGAGCACCGCCCTGAAGCAGCCTACGGTGCTGGTGGTGGCGCCCCTGTCCGGCCACCACTCCACCCTGCTGCGCGAGACCGTGCGCGCGCTGCTGCAGGAACATGACGTCTTCATCACCGACTGGACCGACGCCCGCATGGTGCCGGTCGAAGCCGGTGAATTCCACCTGCACGATTATGTTTATTACGTGCAGGACTTCATCCGCACCCTGGGCCCGGACGTGCACGTCATTTCCGTCTGCCAGCCCACCGTGCCGGTGCTGGCGGCCATTTCGCTCATGGCCAGCGCCAACGATCCCAAGCTGCCCAAGAGCATGACCATGATGGGCGGTCCCATCGATGCCCGCAAGTCGCCCACCGCCGTCAACGACCTGGCGACCGAAAAGCCCTTCTCCTGGTTCGAAAACACGGTGATCTACAGCGTGCCGGCCAACTACCCCGGCTTCGGCCGAAAGGTCTATCCCGGCTTCCTGCAGCATGCCGGCTTCGTGGCCATGAACCCGCGTCGCCACGCCCAGAGCCACTGGGATTTCTACATGCACCTGCGCGATGGCGACGATGCCTCCGCCGAAGAGCACCGCAAGTTCTACGACGAGTACAACGCCGTGCTGGACATGCCGGCCGAGTTCTACCTGGAGACCATCAAGGTGGTGTTCCAGGACTTCAACCTGGCCCGTGGCACCTGGGAAATCGAAGGCAAGCTGGTGCGCCCGCAGGACATCAAGTCGGTCGCCCTGTTCACCATCGAAGGCGAGCTCGATGACATCTCCGGTTCCGGCCAGACCCAGGCGGCGCAGGAACTGTGCAGCAGCATCCCGAAGACACGCAAGCAGCATTTCACGGTGCCCAAGGCAGGCCACTACGGCATCTTCTCGGGCCGCCGCTGGCGCGAAATCGTCTGCCCGAAGATCGGCGAATTCATCCGCGCCAACGCGTAACGCAGCGCGTTGCGGCAAAACGGCACCCCGTCTCCACGGTGGTGCCGTTTTGCTTTGTGGCTGCGGCATGACTTGACGGCGGTTTGGCCGGATAATAGCGCCCTTGTCCCGTTGAATTGCCTGACCGCCGTGCCGCCATCCGCCACCACCGCCTCTGCCACCCTGGCCGACCGCCTCGAAGACCTGCTGCCGCAAACCCAATGCACCAAATGTGGCTACCCGGCCTGCCGTCCCTATGCCGAGGCCATGGCCGAGGGGCTTGCTTCCTATAACCAGTGCCCGCCCGGTGGCCAGGAAGGCGTGGCACGGCTGGCGCAACTGCTGGGCAAACCGGTGATCCCGCTCAATCCCGCCAACGGCAGCGAACAGCCACGCCGCCTGGCGCTGATCGATGAAGCCATCTGCATCGGCTGCACGCTCTGCATCCAGGCCTGCCCGGTCGATGCGATTGCCGGTGCGGCCAAGCAGATGCATACGGTGATCGAATCGCTCTGTACCGGCTGCGACCTGTGCGTGGCCCCCTGCCCGGTCGATTGCATCAGCATGGTCGAGGCCACGCCGGGGCGCACCGGCTGGCAAGCCTGGAGCCAGGAACAAGCCGATGCCGCCCGCGCGCGCCATGACTGGCGCACCCTGCGCCTGCAGCGCGAGAAGGAAGAAAACGATGCCCGCCTGGCCGCCAAGGCTGCGGCCAAGCTCAAGGAAGTGGAAGCAGCGGCGGCCGGCACGCCCGAGGAACAAGCCGAACTGGCCCGCAAGAAAGCCATCATCCAGGCCGCCATGGAACGCGCGCGCCTGAAGAAACTGCAAGCCGAACAAGCCAGCCCCCAGCCCGACAGCCCACAACCATGAATCCGACCAAACGCCGCGAGATCTTCGAGCGCCTGCGCCAGGCCAACCCCACGCCCACTACCGAACTGGAATACACCACGCCGTTCGAGCTGCTGATCGCCGTGCTGCTGTCAGCCCAGGCGACCGATGTGTCGGTGAACAAGGCCACGCGCAAGCTCTATCCGGTGGCCAACACGCCCGAGGCCATCTACCGCATGGGCGTGGACCAGCTCATGCCCTATATCCAGACCATCGGGCTGTATCGCACCAAGGCCAAGAACGTCATCGAGACCTGCCGCATCCTGATCGAGGAACACGGCGGTGAGGTACCGGAGTCGCGCGAGGCGCTGGAAGCCTTGCCGGGGGTCGGCCGCAAGACCGCCAACGTGGTCCTCAACACGGCCTTCGGCCATCCCACCATCGCGGTGGATACGCACATCTTCCGCGTCTCCAACCGCACCGGCATTGCACCGGGCAAGGATGTGGACGAAGTCGAGCGCAAGCTCATCAAGTTCGTCGCCCCGGAATTCCGCCAGGATGCGCATCACTGGCTGATCCTGCATGGGCGCTACACCTGCATCGCGCGCAAGCCGCAATGCTGGAACTGCCTGATCGCCGACCTCTGCGAATTCAAGCAGAAAACGCCACTTCCGGCCAAGGGCGTCTGAGAAGGACCTAGCGCGGAAGCCCGTGCAGACGGGTGACCGGCATCCAGCGCTGGTCCTGAACTTCATACAGGGTAAAAGTCGGGTTGAGCAGATCGCCTTCCTCGTTGAAGGCCACCGGTCCGCTCACGCCCTCGAAGCGCAGGCGGTGCATGGCCCGGGCAACCGCATCCGGATCGGTGCTGCCAGCTTGGCGCAGGCCCAGCAGGATGGACTGCGCCGCTTCATAGGCGAAGACCGCATAGAGGTCGATGTCGGAATCGAAAGCTTCGCTGTAGCGCTGGCGGAACTGCCGCCAGCCGGGCATCTTGTCCTGCGGCGGCCCGGGTTCGAGGACCAGCGTGCCATTGGCATCGGGTCCGGCGCGCATGAGGAAGGGCAAACCCAAGGTACCGGCCGAGGCCATCAGGCGCGCTTCCAGCTTCAACCGGCGGATGGACTTGGCCAGCACGCCGGCCTGCCAGTCCAGTCCGCCGAAGAAGATCAGGTCCGGCTTGAGGCTGCGCGCCTGCATCAGCGGAGCGTTGAAGTCGGAGGTCTTGTCGCTGACGTTGTAGCGCGCCAGCACCTTGCCACCCTGCGCCTCCACCTCGCGGGCGAACTGCTCGGCCAGCCCCTGCCCGAAGGGCGTGCGGTCGTCAATGGTGACCACGGAGCGCACGCCCAGCTTGTCGACGGCATAACGCGCAGACCAGCGGCCGATGCTCTCGTTGTTGGGAATGGTGCGGAAGATGCGCGGATAAGACAGGGCCGTCAGCTTGCGGCTCATCGCCGAGGGCGTCACCTGGATCACGCCGGCGGCATGGTAGACCGGGGCCGCTGCCAGACTGGTGCCGCTGGTCCAGTGGCCAACCACACCGATGACGCGCTGGCCGACCAGGTAGCGCGCTACATACTCCGCCGTACCGGGGTCCGCCCTGTCATCCTGGGATACCAGCTTGAGCCGGTAATGCTTGCCGGCGATGACCACACCGCGCCGGTTGGCCTCATCCAGCGCCAGTTGCACGCCGTTGCGCATGCTGCGGCCCACCCCCATGGAGGGGCCGCTCAAGGGGCCGGCAAAGCCGATGGCCAGGATGGATTCGTCGGCCGGCTGCTCGTCGCTGGCCATGCTCGCCTTGGCCGACGCCGAAGGAGCCGCCAGCGCGGCCTGCGCGCAGCAGCCCAGCAGGGCCAGCGCGATACAGAGCAAGGGCCGCGTCCATGTCCGTGGACGGCGCACAGGCCGGATCAGGCTTCCGCCAAAAAGCATGCATGCTTCCTTCTCGCTGCCCGGCCTTGCGTTTCCCCCCATCGCGCCAAGGCGATGCGGCCGGGTACTGCATTGGATGGATTATTCAGATGCTTGTCGTAGGGAAAGAATATTACTTCATCTGGACCTGTCGTGCCGCAGGCCTTGGCCGGCCTCCTGAAGCGGGCGGCAGACCAGCGTAGAATAGCGCTTTATCCCCGATTGATGCACCGCCATGTTCACGCCGTCCCAGCACGATGTCCGCCGCTTTTTCTGCGAAGCCTACCGCAAGCACCAGGGCAACCAGGTCCTGACGCCCCTGGAAGCCATCGCCCGCGACTGGATCCTGCAGCATCCGGAATACCACGATGCCCTGCGCGACGTGGACGAAGCACTCGCGGCCGACTATTCGATCGAACGCGGCCAGAGCAATCCCTTCCTGCACCTGTCGATGCACCTGTCGATCACGGAACAGATCTCCATCGACCAGCCCCCCGGCATCCGTGGCGCCTTCCAGCTGCTGGCCCAGCGCCGCGGCTCGGAACACGATGCCCATCATGAAATCATGGAAGCCCTGGGCGAGATGATCTGGAACGCCCAGCGCAATGGCTTGCCGCCGGATGGGGCGGCTTATATCGAGAATATCAAGCGGCGGGCGCAGGGATAAGCCTTCACGCGCACAACAAAAAGCCACACCGCAACTCTCTTGCGGCGTGGCTTTCTTTCATACGCAACCAACAGACGCAGCTTACTTGCGCACCACAAGGCTCCCCGGCAGGCTGTGCAGATAAGCCGCGATATCGTTGATGTCGCGATCCGTGAGCGGCTTGGCCTGGCCGGACATGATGGCGTTGTTGCGGCCATTCATGGCGGTGTCGCCCCGGCGGTAGGCCGTCAGGGCATGCTTGAGGTAGTCCGCATGCTGGCCGGCCAGCTTCGGATAGCCCGGATCGATGGGCGAGTTGTAGTCCTTGCCGTGGCAGGAGGCGCAGTTGTACTTCTCCACCAGCGCACGGCCATTGGCTACATCAGCAGCGCTGGCAGCTTGCGACAGCAGGGCTGTAGCACCCAGCAGCGACAGGGCAATCAGGTTCTTCTTCATCTCGTGGCTCCCCTTACTTCTGCTGCGAATAGTAGGCGGCCAGGTCGGCGATGTCCTGGTCCGACAGGCTGGCGGCCACGCCCATCATCGAAGGATGCTTGCGCTCCCCCTTCTGGTAGGCGCGCAGCGCGTTCTCGATGTACTTGGCGGACTGCCCGCCCAGCATCGGCACCTGGTAGACCTCGGGATAGCTGGCTTTGTAGCCGGGGATGCCATGGCAACCAATGCACATGGAGACTTTGTTTTCAGCGGCCTTGGCATTGCCGACGATGTCGGCCGCGGACGCGCTGCCGAGCACGCCAGCCAAGGCAAGAAACACGAGGTGTTTTTTCATGTGAGCAGGGTAAGTGATTGGACTTCCCATCCGCCCCGCCTCAACCTCGGCGCGGCGGACACCCGACGAAACGCATCTTTTGCTGCCAGCGGCAAACTTTATCGTGCTTGTTCGATTGCCCTGGTATTGCAGGTTTGGCTCTTCTGCTATGGCTCAACCGGTGTTTCGGCTCAAGCTTGTCTCTCCACTCCCCCTGCCTTGCGCAAAAAACGCTTTCGATTCTAACCAATAAAACCGGCAGCGTCATCCCTGCGCACAAACCCTCCCCGACAGACGCAATCGCCCGCCAGGCAAGGCCGGGCGGGCGATCGACGCATTATATGCACTGCAATATTACCGCTATGGCATCTGGCTGATGCCAACGCTAGGCGACATGCCGCGTAGCCTGGACGTGCATATCTTGCCCAGGCTCAAGTGAAGCCAGGCGCGGTTGCCGGTTGTCCTGGCGCGCGCCGCCCTGGCCGTCATCGTCGTCGTCCTCGTCTTCTCCGGCGTCATCCTGCACTGCCGCATCCGTTTTTTGCGGAAGAATGAAGAACAAGGGCCGGACGACGAAACGGCGCAACACCGCCCGCATGGCGATATTGCGGGCGCGGCGCGGCAAGTCGCGCGAGCGCAGCGCCAGCGCCAGTGCGCAGGCGAAGGCCACCGCCACCGACAACAGGGCCGTCGCAGCCACACCGCCGGCAGCCAGCCAGAAGGCGGGCGTCATCAGGATTTCCCAGCCGAGGCTGAAGACTGCGGCGGTGAGCGTACCAGCAGCCAAGGTCACATGGCGGATATCCAGCGGCAGGCTGAAGAAGGCCGCCACCACCGGTGCCAGCCCCAGCAGCACGGCCAGCGAGAGGCTACCGGCAATGGTGGCCACGTTGCGCTCCAGCCAGGCGGCGCAGCGCTGGGCGCGCATGGCGCCGAGACCGTGCACCAGGCGGCGATGGTTGGACACCACTTCCCGTACCCGGCGCAGAGCGAACCAGTTGTCGGCAAACCCGGCCGCGAGACTGGCCAGCCACAACAATACGCCGGTCAGCGCGGCATACAGGGGTGTGGGGCCTACCAGCGAGAGCGCGGCGATGGCCTGGCGCGCCTCGCTGGCCGGCATCGGCTGGCTGCCCAGCGCGAACCAGCCCAGGGCACACAGCGCGGCGGTGACCGGAATCACCGCCAGCAGATTGCCAAAGATACCCGCCGACTGCGAACGCAGCAGCTGGCCGGATTCGGCGATCAGGTCACGCATGCCCTCCGCATCCAGGTCCCCCATGCGCGAGGCCAGGGCCGGTGCGGTCACGGCCGGCTGGCGCGTGGCCAGCACGCCGCCCAGCGCGGCAATGAGCAGGAAACTGGCGGCGTAATTCAATGAAGCCAGCGCGCCATCGACGAAGTGCACCACGCCCAGCGTCGACAGGCTCTGCTTGACCAGCGCCGTGGCGGCGATGACCGCACCGCCCACCAGACCGGCCCGCATCACCCGGCGATAACCGGCACCGTCGCGGGCGATGGCCTGCTCCCGGTGATCGGCATTGCGCTCGACCATCTTGCGCGCCAGCAGGGCAAAACTGCGCCGCATCAGGCCGCGTACCGAATCGCGGTGATGGTGGGCGGAGATCAGGTCGCACAGCAGCAGCTGCATGCGTCCGGCTCCGGCCAGCGCCGCCGGCCGCGCCACCATGCCGGGCACGGCCGGGCTGATGACCGGACCAGGCACGCCGGAACGCACATCGATGAGCCGCCCGATGCGCTGCAAGTGCGCGCGCATGCGTTCGACGCGATACACCAGGCTCACCGAGACGCCGTATTCATCCAGGTGCGCATAGATGCGGTCGGTCTGCGCATGGCACACCGCGACCAGCATGCGCACGCTGCGCAAGGCGCCGAGGTCGCCCGGCTGGGCGCGCAGCCAGGCTTCCATCTCGCGCCGCAGCGCCAGGAAGGGCGTGGCGCGCATGGGCATCTTGGGTTCCAGCCGCTGGCGGAAGGCCGGGCTGATGCCATCGGCCACCACCGTAGTGGTCAGATAGGTGATGGCTTCCTCGATCTGCTGCCAGTACATGTGGGAGATGCCATCATCGGCCATCAGCTTCCACAGCCGCTGCAGCAGTTCATTGTCCAGCTCCAGCAGCCAGGCTGCGTCGTCCGGATCGGGGAACATGGCCGTGAACAGCGAAGAGAGGTCAGTGGGCGAAAGGTGGCGCGGCAGGATCAGCCGGGCCAGGCGTTCGCTCAGTTCGCCGAAGAAGCCAGGTTCGTGCGGCAGGCCAGTGGTGGAGAAAAGTTCGGGGCCGGTGGCTTCGCGCAGGGTCTTCTGCAGCGCGTTCTGGACCGCGCGCCGCACGTCGCGGTGCTGGTCCAGCCAGTCCAGCATGATGGCCAGCCGCTGGCGACGCACCTGGTGCCAGGCCTGGCGGTCCAGCAGCGACACCGCCGGGCGATGGCGCAGCCATTCAGCCACGTCGATCATCCAGTTGGCCCGCTCGTGCCAGCTGGCAGCCGGGTCGATGCGGCGCATCAGGACTTCCAGCTGCCGGCCGACATCATGCCGGTCCATGTAACGCGCCTGCATGCCGTGACGCATTCGTCTCCACACCACCAGCATCTTGAAGAAAAGAAATTTCATGGGCAGTGAGCGCCTGGGGCGCTGTCAGTTTGTTGCATGCGTAGCCCTTGATATAGGAACGATTGAGCAGAATTCAAGCCGGCGCAGGTGCGCCGGATTTGGCCGGTTTTTCCCTTATACTCGATGAAATGTCCGGCGCGGCTGCTGCAATGCCGCATCTTCCCGGCAATCCAACCACAGCAACCTGACAAGGACAGCATCCATGCCAGATCATTCCGCCGCTTCATCCCATCCAGGCAAATTCACCGGCAGCGACAACTACGTTGCCACCGACGACCTCAAGCTGGCGGTCAATGCCGCGCTCACCTTGCAGCGTCCGCTGCTGATCAAGGGCGAGCCCGGCACCGGCAAGACCATGCTGGCCGAGGAAGTGGCCGCCGCCCTGGGCCGCCCGCTGCTGCAGTGGCATATCAAGTCCACCACCAAGGCCCAGCAGGGCCTCTACGAATACGATGCGGTCTCGCGCCTGCGCGATTCGCAGCTGGGCGACGAGCGCGTCAAGGACATCCACAACTACATCGTCAAGGGTGTGCTGTGGCAGGCCTTCACGGCCGAGGAGCCGGTGGTGCTGCTGATCGACGAGATCGACAAGGCCGACATCGAATTCCCCAACGACCTGCTGCGCGAAATCGACCGCATGGAGTTCTACGTCTATGAGACGCGCGAACTGGTGCGCGCCAGACACCGGCCGCTGGTGGTCATCACCTCCAACAACGAGAAGGAATTGCCGGACGCCTTCCTGCGCCGCTGCTTCTTCCACTACATCAAGTTCCCCGACAAGGAGACCATGCAGCAGATCGTTGACGTGCACTTCCCGCACATCAAGCGCGACCTGCTGGCGCGGGCATTGGACGCTTTCTACCAGGTGCGCGAGGTACCGGGCATAAAGAAGAAGCCCTCGACCTCGGAACTGATCGACTGGCTCAAGCTGCTCATGGCCGAGGACATCCCGCCCGAAGCCCTGCACAGCCAGGACAACAAGGCCGTGGTCCCGCCCCTGCATGGCGCGCTGCTCAAGAACGAGCAGGATGTGCACCTGTTCGAGCGGCTGGTCTTCATGTCGCGCAACAACCGCTGAACCTGCCGCCAACCACCGGGAGCCGCCATGCAATTTCTCTCGCCGATCACCTTGAAGGGCCAGTTCGCCACCGTCGAGCCGCTGCATCCCGAGCACCACGATGCGCTCATTGCCGCCGTGTCGGACGGCAAGCTGTGGAAGCTCTGGTACACCGCCATCCCCAAGCCGGAAAACATGCGCGCCGAGATCGAACGCCGCCTGCACCTGCAGCAGCAGGGCAGCATGCTGCCCTTCGTGATCCGCCGCAATGACACCGGTGCGCTGTGCGGCATGACCACCTACATGAATGCCGATGTGGCCAACCGGCGCGTGGAGATCGGCTCCACCTGGTATGCCGCCAGTGCCCAGCGCACCGGCATCAATACCGAGTGCAAGCTGATGTTGCTCACGCACGCCTTCGAAGACATGCACTGTATCGCCGTGGAGTTCCGCACCCACTGGATGAACCAGCAGTCGCGTGCGGCCATTGCGCGGCTGGGAGCCAAGCAGGACGGCATCCTGCGCAATCACCAGCGCATGCCCGATGGCTCCTATCGCGACACGGTGGTGTTTTCCATCATCGAATCGGAATGGCCGACGGTGCGCCGCCATCTCCAGTTCAAGCTGGGCCGCTGAGGCCGCTGCGGGATTGCATTCATGCTCATCGATTTCTTCTACACCGTGAAACAGGCCGGCGTGCCGGCCTCGATCAAGGAATTCCTGACCCTGCTGGAGGCGATGGACAAGCAGGTCATTTCGCCCTCGCTGGATGAGTTCTACTTTCTCTCGCGCCTCACGCTGGTGAAGGACGAGGCGCACTTCGACAAGTTCGACCGCGCCTTCGGGGCCTATTTCAAGGGCATAGAAACGATCTTCGAGAAGCGGCCGGAGATTCCGCTGGAATGGCTGGTCAAGCAATTGCAGCGCGACCTCACGCCCGAGCAGAAGGCCGCCATCGAGAAGTTCGGTTACGACAAGCTGATGGATCGCCTCAAGCAACTGCTGGAAGAACAAAAGGAACGCCACGAAGGCGGCAGCAAGTGGATCGGTACCGGCGGGGTTTCTCCCTTCGGCCACGGCGGCTTCAACCCCGAGGGCATCCGCATCGGCGGCAAGGGTGGCCAGCGCAGCGCGGTGAAGGTGTGGGAAGAACGCGAATACAAGGACTACGACGGCGAACGCGAACTGGGCACCCGCAACATCAAGGTGGCGCTGCGCCGCCTGCGCCGCTTTGCGCGTGAAGGACTGGACGAAGAACTGGCGCTGGACGACACCATCCGCGCCACCGCCAGCAACGCCGGCTACCTCGACATCCGCATGCAGCCCGAGCGCAAGAACAAGATCAAGGTGCTGATGCTCTTCGATGTGGGCGGCTCGATGGATGACCACATCGCACGCACCGAAGAATTGTTCTCGGCGGCACGGACCGAGTTCAAGAACATGGAGTTCTTCTACTTCCACAACTGCGTGTATGACTACCTGTGGAAGAACAACCGCCGCCGCCACGCCGAGCGTTTCCCGACCTGGGATGTGCTGCGCAAATATACGCCGGACACCAAGCTCATCTTCGTGGGCGATGCCACCATGAGTCCTTACGAAATCGTGCAGCCGGGCGGTTCGGTGGAATACAACAATGCGGAGGCGGGTGCCGAGTGGCTGCAGCGCTTTACCAGTACCTTCCCGCATTTCGTCTGGCTCAATCCCGAGCCGGAAGGCCTGTGGCAATACCGGCAATCAATCGCACTGATCCGCCAGCTCATGAACAACCGCATGTTCCCGCTGACCATGGATGGGCTGGAGGGAGCGATGCGATTGCTCAGCAAGTAGCTGCTCAGGCTGCTACCGGGGTATAGCCCGCTTCCTCGATGGCCTCGGCAAACTGCTGCGCCGGCAGGCTGCTGTCGATGACCACGCGCTTGTCGGCCACTGCAATGTCGACCTTGGCATTGGCATCCACCTCTTTGACAGCCTTGGTGATGACGCCTGCACAGTGGTTGCAGGTCATGTCGTTGACGGTGAAGGTGGTGCTCATGGCGTTTCCTTTCATGAAATGAAGTCAATGATGGAAGCTTAAACCTTCCCACCACGGCAAGGTCAAGCGCAGCTTTGTGCATCCATGCGACAATCAGGCTTGACCTTGCCATCATGGGAAGGATGATGATGCAGGCCTTGATCCATCCTTCCGGAGTCGTTGCCATGCCCTCTTCCTCCCCTGCTGCCGCCGAGATCAGCCTCGAGATCGAAGGCATGAGCTGTGCCTCCTGCGTGATGCGCGTGGAAAAGGCGCTCAAGAAAATCCCTGGCGTGACCGAAGTCAGCGTCAACCTTGCCACCGAACGCGCCAGCATCGCCACGGCCCTACCCGTGGCCCCGGCTGCCCTGATTGCCGCCATTGAAAAGGCCGGCTATCAGGCGCACCAGCACATCCCTGAAGAAACCGCCGCGCCGGCCAGCACCAAGAAACAGCTGCCCAGCTGGTGGCCGGTGGCCGTCTCGGCCGCGCTGTCGCTGCCGCTCTTGCTGCCCATGCTGCTGGCCCCGCTGGGCATCGGCTGGAGCCTGCCCCCGCTGTGGCAATGGCTGCTGGCCACGCCCGTGCAGTTCTGGCTGGGCTGGCGTTTCTATCACGCCGGATGGGGCGCGCTGCGCGCGCGTTCGGGCAACATGGATCTGCTGGTGGCGCTGGGCACCAGTGCAGCTTACGGGCTATCGGTCTGGCAATGGCTGAGCATGCCGGACATGGGCGATCACGCCATGGCCATGCCGCATCTCTACTTTGAAAGCTCGGCCGTGGTCATCACCCTGGTCCTGCTGGGCAAATGGCTGGAAGGCCGCGCCAAGCGCCAGACGGCCGACGCCATCGCCGCCCTCAATGCGCTGCGTCCCGACCGTGCCCGCGTGCGCCGCGACGGACAAGACATCGACGTGCCGCTGGCCCAGGTGCGCGTGGGAGATCTGGTGGTGCTGCGTCCCGGCGAGCGGGTCCCGGTCGATGGCATCGTCAAGGAGGGCCGCAGCCATCTGGATGAAGCCCTGCTGACCGGCGAGAGCCGCCCGCAAGCCAGGCAAGCCGGCGACCATCTGGCCGCCGGTGCCATCAATGCGGAAGGGGTGCTGGTCTTCGAAGCCACCGCCATCGGTGCCGAAACCATGCTGGCGCGCATCGTGCGCATGGTGGAACAGGCGCAGGCGGCCAAGGCGCCGATCCAGCGCCTGGTGGACAAGGTCAGCGCGGTCTTCGTGCCTGCGGTGCTGCTGCTGTCGGCCCTCACCTTCCTCGGCTGGGGCCTGGCGGCAGGCGACTGGCAACAGGCCCTGCTCAATGCGGTGGCGGTGATGGTGATCGCCTGCCCTTGCGCACTGGGCCTGGCCACCCCCACGGCCATCATGGCCGGCACCGGGGTGGCCGCACGCCACGGCATCCTCATCAAGGATGCGCAGGCGCTGGAGATCGCGCATCGGGTCGACGTGATCGCTTTCGACAAGACCGGCACGCTCACCGTGGGCCGTCCGCGCCTGACTGAACTGCACGCCGCTGACGCCACCGGAGAGGAACAGGACAATGCCTTGCTGGCCCTGGCCGCCGCCCTGCAAGCCCGCAGCGAACACCCGCTGGCGCGGGCCGTGCTGGAGGCAGCTGCGGCACACACCGACATCTCGATCCCGCAAGCCGACCAGGTCCGCAGCGTGGCCGGGCTGGGCATCGAAGGCCATGTCGATGGCCGCGCACTCTGCCTGGGCAGCAGCCGCTGGATGCAGCAATTGCAAGCCAGCGCCCCGGCCCTGCAAGCGCGTGCCGACCAGTTGCAGGCACAGGGCCGTACCCTGTCGTGGCTGGCCGAACGTGAGGCAGGCCATGTGCGCATCCTGGGCCTGCTGGCCTTCGGCGACGAGATCAAGCCCGGCGCGCAGCAAGCCATCGCCACCCTGCATGCCTTGGGTATCCGCACCGCCATGCTCAGTGGCGACAACCGGGGAGCCGCACAACAAGTGGCCGCCACACTGGGCATCCAGGATGTGCGCGCCGAAGTGCTGCCCGGCGACAAGGCCGAAGCCGTCGCTGCCCTGCGCGAAAACGGCGCGCATGTCGTGGCCATGGTCGGCGATGGCGTCAACGATGCCCCTGCGCTGGCTGCCGCCGATGTGGGCATCGCCATGTCCACGGGCACCGACGTGGCCATGCAGGCTGCCGGCATCACGCTGATGCATGGCGATCCCGGCCTGGCGGCAGACGCCATCGACATCTCGCGCCGCACTTACGGCAAGATTCGCCAGAACCTGTTCTGGGCGTTCATCTACAACCTGGTCGGGATTCCGCTGGCCGCGCTGGGCCTGCTCAACCCAATGCTGGCCGGGGCGGCGATGGCGTTTTCCAGCGTGAGCGTGGTCAGCAATGCCCTGCTGCTGCGCCGCTGGCGTCCGCATGGCCCCGCAAAAATGGAGAAGTGAACATGAATATCGGAGAAGCCGCTACTGCCTCGGGTGTCTCGGCCAAGATGATTCGCCATTATGAAGAAACGGGCCTGATCCCCAAGGCCGGCCGCACCGATGCCGGCTACCGCGTCTATGCCGAGCGCGACGTGCACCTGCTGCGCTTCATCCGCCAGGCGCGGCAACTGGGGTTTTCCATGCCCCAGGTGAGCGACCTGATCGGGCTGTGGCTGGACCAGTCGCGCTCCAGCCGCAAGGTCAAGCAGCTGGCCCAGACCCATATCGGCGAACTGGAGCAGCGCATCCGCGAACTGCAGACCATGAAGGGCACGCTGGAACGCCTGGTGCAGGACTGCCATGGCGACCATCGCCCCGACTGCCCCATTCTCGATGCCCTCGGCGCGCAGCCGGACTGCTGCGCCCATGCGGAGTCACAGGCATGAGCGTACTGCGCTGGGGCATCATCGGCTGCGGTGCCGTCACCGAAAAGAAAAGCGGCCCGGCCTATCGCAGCACGCCCGGTTTCGAACTGGCCGCCGTCATGCGCCGCGACGCCGCCCGGGCCGCCGACTACGCGCAGCGCCACGGGGTGCCGCGCTGGTTCGACGATGCCGATGCGCTCATCGGCGATCCCGGCATCGATGCCGTCTACGTCGCCACCCCGCCCGATACGCACCTGCACTATGCCTTGAAGGTCGCTGCCGCAGGCAAACCCTGCTGCGTCGAGAAGCCGATGGCCCCCAGCCATGCCGAATGCCTGCAGATGCTCGAGGCCTTCGAGGCGGCGCAACAACCGCTGTTCGTGGCCTATTACCGGCGCTCGCTGCCGCGTTTCGAGCAGTTGCGCCAATGGCTGCAGGAGGGCCGCATCGGCACGCCGCGCCACGTGCACTGGCAGCTGGCGCGCACCCCGCATCCGGATGACCTGCAGGGGCGCTACCGCTGGCGTACCGATGCCCGCATCGCACCGGGCGGCTACTTCGATGATCTCGCCAGCCATGGCTTGAACCTGTTCTCGCACTTCTTCGGCGACGTGGCGCAGGTAGCCGGGGCCAGCGCCAACCAGCAAGGGATCTACAGCGCCCGGGATGCGGTGGCGGCCAGCTGGCGCTATCACAGTGGCATCACCGGCAGCGGCAGCTGGCACTTCGGCAGCTTTGAACGGGCGGACCGGGTGGAGATTACGGGCAGTGCGGGCAAGCTGGAATTTTCCATCTTCGAGGAACGGCCGCTGGTGCTGACTACGCCGACCGAACGCATCGAGCTGGCCATCCCCAATCCGGAACATATCCAGCAACACCACGTGGCCAACCTGCAACGGCACTTGAGCGGAGGTGCGCCTCACCCATCCTGTGGCGACAGCGCTGCGCAGACGGCGTGGATGATGGAAGCGATCCTGGAAAATCGGTGAAATCCTTCACCTGCATGAAGAATGCATGGCTCGCGGCACGCATCCCGACTTGAGATGATAATTACCCTTCATATATCACTAAAAATTACGTTATCCAGCTAGTACCAACAACATCAAAATCACGGGGGGGCCGTCCGACATGCCACAGAGCAATCACCTGACGTTCATCGAGACCGACACACTGCGCATCGGCTTTGAAACCAGTGGCCCGCCAGAGGCCCCCGCCGTGATCCTGCTGCATGGCTGGCCGGACGACGTGCGCACCTGGGACGCCTTCCTCGGTCCGCTGCGGGCGGCCGGCTACCGCGTGATCCGCCCCTACCTGCGCGGCTACGGCCCGACCCGTTTCCTCTCGGAATCGACTCCCCGCAGCGGCCAGCTGGCCGCGCTGGGCAGCGACCTGATGGCCTTTGCCGATGCCCTGGGCCTGGCGCGCTACTCCGTCATCGGCCACGACTGGGGTGCACGGGCCGCTTA
This sequence comes from Herbaspirillum sp. 1173, assembly GCF_031455335.1. Classification (NCBI taxonomy): domain Bacteria; kingdom Pseudomonadati; phylum Pseudomonadota; class Betaproteobacteria; order Burkholderiales; family Oxalobacteraceae; genus Herbaspirillum; species Herbaspirillum sp. 1173. The sequence continues at coordinate 85,018 of NZ_JAVDSP010000003.1, forward strand.
CATCGCCGCTTCGCAGACCCCCGAACGCATCGCCCATTGCATCGCCCTCTCGGTGGGCTGGGGCACCAATACGCCGGGGCAGCGGCTGTCGCTGCAGCAATCGCGCAATTACTGGTACCACTGGTTCTTCGCCACCCCGCGCGGCGAAACCGAATTGCGCGAGGACCGCCGTGGCTTCGCGCGCTTCATGTGGAATACCTGGTCACCTTCCTGGAAATTTGCCGAGAGCGAATTCGCCAATACCGCCGCCTCCTTCGACAATCCAGACTGGGCCGAGATCTGCGTGCATTCCTACCGGCACCGCTGGGGCTTTGCCGAGGGCGATCCCGCCTATGCGGCGCTGGAGGCCAAATTGCAGGACACACCGCGCATCATGGTGCCCACGCTGGTGCTGCATGGCACCGAGGATGGTGCCAATCATCCCTCGACCTCGGAAGACCGCGAGCCCTACTTCGGGGCCGCCTACCGCCGCGTGCTCATCCCGGGGGCCGGGCATTTCCCCCAGCGCGAAAAACCGGAAGAAGTCGTCGAGGAAGTGCTGGCCTGGCTGGCGCGCCCGGCCTGAACGTGGACTTCAGTGGCAGCCGCCCCCATGGCTGCCAAGATTGGCCGGCTTCATGTCGTCGGGCAGGCTGGCCAATCCTTGCAGGATGCCGCAGTCGCGCGCCGGCTGTTCCACCTCGCACTGGGCGCGCAGCTGGTGCAATTGCTCCTGCAGGGCCTGCAACTGCAGGATGCGCTGGGCCACGTGGCCGATATGCTTGTCCAGCAGCGCATTGACTTCGCCGCAATTCTGCTCGGGTGCGTCGCGCAGGCGCAGCAGTTCGCGCACTTCATCGAGCGTCATGTCCAGCGAACGGCAATGGCGGATGAATTGCAACCGCTCCACATGGCGCGCGCCATAGAGCCGGTAATTCGACTGCGATCGTGTGGGCTCGGGCAGCAACTCTTCCTTCTCGTAATAGCGAATGGTTTCTACCGGGCAATCTGCCTGGGCAGCCAGTTCGCCGATCTTCAACGTATCCATGGGATCCTCGCTTGACCTTGTAGTTACTTCAGGGTTTTTAATATACCCCTGAAACCTGTTGGCTGCACAAGGAGGCCTCGATGGCTGGACATTCCCACAAGCACGATCACGACCATTCGCACGACCACGCGCATGAGCATGAGCACGACCATGGTCATGCCCATACCCACGCGCAGCAAGCACACGGCTGCTGTTCCGGCCATGCCTGCGCCAGCAATGAAGCGGCCCCTGCCCCGGTCCCCGCAGCGCACCTGGAGGGCAAGACCGAGGAAGCCGTCTTCTTCATCCAGAAGATGGATTGCCCGACCGAAGAAAAGCTGATCCGCGAACGGCTCTCGCAGATGACGGGCGTGGGCACGCTGGAATTCAACCTGATCCAGCGCGAGCTGACGGTGCAGCACCAACTGCCCTCCATCGCGCCGCTGGTGGAGACCTTGAAGGCGCTGGACATGCTGCCGGCCGTGAAGTCCGATTCACTGGATGCCGACGCCGGCCGCGATGCCCCCGACCAGGCCGCTGCCTACCGCATCCCGGCGCGCCGCTGGGCGCTGCTGGGGCTGGCGGGCGTAGCCGCACTGGGGGCCGAGGTGCTGGCCTGGACCAGCGGTGATGAGCGCTCCCTGCCGGTGATTGCGCTGGCGCTTGCCGCCATCCTGCTGGGCGGCCTGGGCACGCTCAAGAAGGGCTGGATTGCGCTGCGCAACTTCTCGCTGAACATGAACTTCCTGATGTCGCTGGCCGTGATCGGCGCGGCGGTCATCGGCCAGTGGCCGGAAGCGGCAGTGGTGATCGTGCTGTTCACCCTGGCCGAGATGATCGAAGCCCTGTCGCTGGACCGCGCCCGCAACGCCATCGCCGGACTGATGGCCATGACGCCCGACATGGCGACCCGGCGTGGCGCGGACGGTGTCTGGTCAACTGTACCGGCTCGTACCGTGACAGTGGATGAAACTGTACGGGTCGCCCCCGGGGAACGTGTACCGCTGGATGGCCTGGTACTGTCAGGCAGCACCAGCATCAACCAGGCCCCCATCACCGGGGAAAGCATACCGGTACAGAAGCAGCCCGGTGACCCGGTCTTTGCCGGCACCATCAATGAACAGGGTGCTTTCGAGATGCGCGTGACAGCCGTGCAAGGCGACTCGACCCTGGCGCGCATCGTCAAGAGCGTGCAGCAGGCGCAGGGCCAGCGCGCCCCGACCCAGCGCTTCGTGGACAACTTCGCGCGCTACTACATCCCGGCGGTGGTGCTGATGGCGGTACTGGTGGCCGTGCTGCCGCCGCTGCTGATGGGTGCCCCCTTCCAGCCGTGGCTGTACAAGGCCCTGGTCCTGCTGGTGATCGCCTGCCCTTGCGCGCTGGTGATCTCCACGCCGGTGACCATCGTCAGCGGACTGGCCTCGGCGGCGCGGCATGGCATCCTGGTCAAGGGCGGCGTCTATCTGGAGCAGGGCCGCCAATTGCGCGCGCTGGCGCTGGACAAGACCGGCACGATTACCTTCGGCAAGCCCGCCGTGACCGATGTGGTCTCGCTGCAGGCCGGGGCGGATCAACAGGCGCTGCTGCAACTGGCGGTCTCGCTGGCATCGCGCTCGGACCACCCGGTCTCGCGCGCCATTGCGCTTCAGGAAGACATCGTCACCTTGGAGGTGAGCGACTTTGCCGCCCTGGCCGGACGCGGCGTGCAGGGGCGCATCGGCGGACAACTGCTGCACCTGGGCAACCACCGCCTGGTGCACGAGCTGGGCCAGTGCAGCCCGGAGCTGGAGGCGCGCCTGCAAGCCTTCGAGAAGCAGGGCAAGACCACCACCGTGCTGTGCCGTGACGGCCAGCCGCAGTTGCTGGTGGCGGTGGCCGACACGGTGCGCCCCAGCAGCAAGGAAGCGGTGGCCGAGCTGCGTGCGCTGGGCGTGGAAGTCATCATGCTGACCGGCGACAACAGCCATACCGCACAGGCCATTGCCAGCCAGACCGGCATTGCCGATGCGCGCGGGGACCAGCTGCCGGAAGACAAGCTCAAGGCCATCGAAGCACTCAGTGCGCGCCATGGCGTGCGCGGGGTGGGCATGGTCGGCGACGGCATCAACGATGCCCCGGCGCTGGCGCGGGCCGACATCGGTTTCGCCATGGGCGCGGCCGGTACTGACACCGCGCTTGAGACGGCCGACGTGGCCCTGATGGATGACGACCTGCGCAAGATCCCCGATTTCATTCGCCTGAGCCGCAAGGCCCACACGGTCCTGGTGCAGAACATCAGCATTGCGCTGGGTATCAAGGCGGTGTTCCTGGCGCTGGCGCTGGTGGGCATGAGTTCACTGTGGATGGCGGTGTTTGCCGACATGGGGGCCAGCCTGATCGTGGTCTTCAACGGCCTGCGCCTGGTGCGCGGCTTGCGCCAGCGCAAGGCTGCGGCCTGAAGCCGGCCGTACAGGTTGATCGCAGGGATGGCCCCGGTCTATACTGCCGCCCATGATGCTGCGCGCAAAACTCCTCCTGCTCTGGCTGCTGGCGCTGGCGATTCCCGTCCAGGGCTTCGCCGCCGTGCTGCAGGCCTGCGCGCCGACGCAGCAGCAGGCGGTACAGCATCATGCGCCCGCAGTGCAAGCGCCTCAGATGCAGCATGAGCAGCATCAGCATCATGACCAGCAGGCCCATCAAGGCCATCACGCCGATCATGGCGCGGCAACACAGCTCACCTCTGCTGACGCCACCGACACGCCCCATCAGCAACATCACACGCATTCCTCCTGCAGCTTCTGCGCCGCCTGCACCGTCGGTGGCCTGTTGCCGCTGGCCTTGAGCGCACCGCCTGCGCCTGATCTTCCCTCGCGCGAATTCATTGCGCTGCCGGCTTCCGGCTTCGTCGGCTATCTGCCGGAAAACCCCGACCGTCCCCCTGCCCTCGCCTGATCCTGCCCTGCGCACCTTCGCGTGCGCCTGAGCCTCGTGCGCGCTGACGTCAGTGCGCGCGTGGCGTGACGATCATCATCAGACGAGGATTCCATGATTCCCCAAGTTTCACGTCCCTGGCGGGCCGCTGCCGTGGCCGCCTGTGCCTTGCTGGCCGGCTGTGCGCAGCTGTCGCCGGATGGCGGTTTCGGCCAGGTCGAGCAGACCAGCCAGCAGCGCCTGGGCCACACCCCGGCCTGGAACCGCAGCCCGCAACAGACCCAGGCCAGCAGCGAGCGCGTACGCGCCTTGCTGCACGATCCTGCAAGCGGCGCAGCGCGACTGGCCAGTGCCGACGATGCGGTGCAGATCGCCCTCCTCCACAATCCTGATCTGCAGGCCGATTTCGCCGGACTGGGCGTGGCTGAGGCCGACCTGGTGCAAGCCGGCCGCCTGCCCAATCCCGGTTTCTCCTTCAAGCGCACCCATGCGGGCGACGATCTCAAGATCGAGCGCAGCCTGTCACTGGGCCTGATGCGCCTCATCACCCTGCCGACGACTGCGCGCATCGAACAGCGGCGCTTCGAGCAGGTGCGCCTGTCGCTGGCCGCGCGCGTGCTGACGCTGGCAGCGCAGACGCGCCAGGCCTACTACCAGGCGGTGGGCGCGCAGCAGGGCTTGCAGTATCAGGAGCAGGTGGCCGATGCGGCCGAAGCTGCGCATGAACTGGCGGCGCAGATGGCGCGGCTGGGCAATATCAGCCAGCTCGATGGTGCGCGCGAGCAGTTCTTCTATGGCCAGGCGCAAGCCAGCCTGCAGCAGGCGCGCCGGCAAGCGGCGCAAAACAAGGAAACGCTGGCCCGCCTGCTGGGGCTGCCACCGGATTTCGCGCTGCCGGCGCAATTGCCGCCCCTGCCCAAGCAGCTGGAGGCGGTCGATGACATCGAGCAGCAAGCCCTGCAGCAGCGCCTCGACGTCCAGGCCGCCCGCACCGAACTGGAGGGCCTGCAAGCTTCGCTGGGACTGACCCGCGCCACCCGCTTCATCAACGTGCTGGACCTGGGCGCGGTGCGCACCACCGAGAGCGGCAAGCCCAATGAGAACGGCTACGAGATCTCGTTGGAGATTCCGCTCTTCGACTGGGGCGAGGCGCGCACGGCCAAGGCCGAGGCCATCTACCTGCAGGGTGCGCACAAGCTGGCTGCGGCTCTTCTCGATGCACGCGCCCAGGCACGCCTGGCCTGGCGTGAGCGGCAGGATGCCTATGCGCTGGCCCGGCGCTACCAGGATGAACTGGTGCCGCTGCGCCAGCGCATCGCCGAAGAAAACCTGCTGCGCTACAACGGCATGCTCATCAGCGTCTTCGCCTTGCTCGCGGATGCGCGCGAACAGGCGGCCACGATCAATGCCGCCATCGATGCCCAGCGTGATTTCTGGATCGCCGACGCCAGCCTGCAACAGGCGCTGGGCGGCCGTCCCCAACCAGGAAAGCAACCATGAACCCGAACGACAAAGCGCGCCGCCACTTCCTGCAAGGCGCGGCGCTCGCCGTAACGGCCGGTGCCGTCAGCCGCGCCGGTGCCGCCGGTCTGCCTGAAGCCCCGCTGCAAACCAGCGCCGCCACGCAGCCCCCGCTGCAACCCGCCACTGGCCGCCCTTACCAGCCGGTGGTTACGCTCAATGGCTGGACCTTGCCCTGGCGCATGAAGAACGGCATCAAGGAATTTCACCTGATCGCTGAAGCCGTGGAGCGCGAGATCGCGCCCGGCATGAAGGCCAGGCTGTGGGGCTACAACGGCCAGAGCCCCGGCCCGACCATCGAGGTGGTGGAAGGTGACAAGGTGCGCATCTTCGTGACCAACAAGCTGCCCGAAGCGACCTCGGTGCACTGGCACGGACAGCGCCTGCCCAATGGCATGGATGGCGTATCGGGCCTGACGCAAGCGGCCATCCCGCCTGGCAAGACCTATGTGTATGAGTTCACCGCCAAACGCGCCGGCACCTTCATGTATCACCCGCATGCCGACGAGATGGTACAGATGGCCATGGGCATGATGGGGTTCTGGGTGACGCATCCCAAGGATCCTGGCGTCATGCGGGTGGATCGGGATTTCGTGTTCCTGATGAATGCCTACGACATCGCGCCGGGCGCCTCGGTGCCCAAGGTCAGCACCATGCTGGACTTCAACCTGTGGACCTGGAACAGCCGGGCCTTCCCCGGCATCGACCCGCTGGTGGTGCGGCAGAACGACCGCGTGCGCATCCGCGTGGGCAATCTCACCATGACCAATCACCCGCTGCACCTGCACGGCCACGAGTTCAGCGTGACCGGCACCGATGGCGGCTGGGTGCCGCCGACGGCGCGCTGGCCCGAGGTCACCACCGACATTGCGGTGGGCCAGATGCGGGCCATCGAGTTCGATGCCACTGAAGAAGGCGACTGGGCCCTGCACTGCCACAAGGCGCATCACACCATGAACGCCATGGGCCATGACCTGCCGACCATGATCGGGGTGGACCAGTCCAAGGTCGTCAGCAAGATCAGCCGTCTCATTCCCGACTACATGGCCATGGGTGACAAGGGGGGATCGATGGGCGAGATGGAGATGCCCCTGCCCGACAACACCCTGCCCATGATGACCGGACGCGGACCGTATGGCCCCATCGAGATGGGTGGCATGTTCAGCACCGTGAAAGTCCGGCGCAACCTGGCGCGGGATGATTACCGGGATCCGGGCTGGTATCGCGCACCGGCCGGCACGGTGGCGCGGGAATGGCAGGGCGAGATGCCCGAGACCCGGCGGGCCGCTCCTTCCGGCACGGCTGCGCCAGCCACGCTGGAGGTCATCAAGCCGGGAGGGCATCAAGGACATCATTGAAAAAATGACTTATTGAGCACCTCTATCATCATATTTTTACATCATTGTTTTTGGATCAGCGACCTTGCGTCGCTGACGACTTCACGAAAGGAAAGACCATGTTGCACTCCCTCCTCCTCACCACGGCCCTTTGTTTTACCGCGCTGGCGGCACACGCACAGGGTGATGCACCCAAAGTGGATGGCGAAATCCGCAGGGTCGACACCAGCACGGGCAAGCTCACCATCCGCCATGCGGAGATTCCCAATCTGCAGATGGGCGGCATGACGATGGTGTTCAAGGCCGATCCCGAGATCCTGGCGCGGGCACGCGAAGGCGAGAAGATCAGCTTCACCGCTGACCGGGTCGATGGTGCGCTGACCGTGACCTCGCTGGAAGAAAAGCGCTGACCACTCAAGGAGTGCCGGGACGATCCACAATTTCGTCGTCCCGGCGACGATGCGGTTGGAGACTTGGCGGTATCATCGGAGTTCGTTTCATCCATCCCATCCATAAGAGGCGGCCCTGCTGCCGCACAACAGAGGAGACTCCGGCATGCCCCAAGCGATCGAGCAAACCCCGTCGGCCTATGGCTATCCGCTGCTGATCAAGCAGTTGCTGCACAGCGCCCTGGCCACCGCCCCCGAGCAGGAAATCATTTACGGTGCGCGCCGGCTGACCTATGCCGGTTTTTACGAGCGCGTGCAGCGGCTGGCCAATGTGCTCAAGGAAATGGGCGTGCAGGCCGGCAATACGGTGGCGGTGATGGACTGGGACAGCAATCGTTATCTGGAGTGTTTCTTTGCGGTGCCGATGATGGGCTGCGTGTTGCAGACGGTGAATGTACGGTTGTCGCCGGAGCAGATTGCCTACACGCTCAATCATGCGCAGGCTGATGTCTTGCTGGTGAATTCGGATTTCATGCCGGTGTTGAAGCAGATCCGTGGTGAGTTGAACACCCTCACGCGCTGCGTGCTGTTGACCGACGATGGCAGTCCCTGCCCGCAGGGGCCGGGCTTCGCGGGCGAATACGAAGCGTTGCTGGCGCAGGCGGCTGCGCAGTATGACTTCCCGGATTTTGACGAGAACGCGCGCGCGACGACCTTCTACACCACCGGCACCACGGGCTTGCCCAAGGGCGTGTATTTCAGCCATCGGCAACTGGTCCTGCATACGCTGGGCACCACGGCCGGGCTGGCGCTGGCGCCGCAGCAGGGGCGTTTGCATCGGGATGATGTCTACATGCCGTTGACGCCGATGTTCCATGTGCATGCCTGGGGGCTGCCTTATGTGGCGACGATGGCGGGGGTCAAGCAGGTGTATCCGGGGCGCTATGTGCCGGACACGATCTGCAAGCTGATCCGTGAGGAGAAGGTGACCTTCTCGCATTGCGTGCCGACCATTTTGCAGATGGTGTTGACCTCCGAGCAGGCGCGGGAAGTGGATCTGTCAGAGTGGAAGATGATCATTGGTGGTTCGGCGATGACGGGCAGTCTGGCGCGCATGGCGCGGGATCGGGGGATTGATGTCTTTACTGGTTACGGGATGTCGGAGACTTGTCCGATATTGACGCTGGCGCAGGTGCCGACCGAGGACCTGGGCAGCGAGCGTGAAGCCGTCCTGCGCGTGAAGACCGGGCGGCCGGTGCCGCTGGTGGCCTTGCGCACGGTGGATGGCGATATGAATGATTGTCCGCGGGATGGCAAGAGCACCGGTGAAGTGGTGGTACGCGCGCCCTGGCTGACGCAGGGGTATCTGCATCAGGCGGAAGCCTCTGAAGAATTGTGGCGTGGGGGGTGGTTGCATACCCAGGATATCGGGCATCTCGATGCCGAAGGCTATCTGCAGGTCACGGATCGGATCAAGGATGTCATCAAGACCGGGGGCGAGTGGGTCTCTTCGCTGCAGATCGAAGACATCATCGCGCGACACCCTGCCGTGGCTGAGACGGCCGTCATCGGGGTGCAGGACGGTAAATGGGGGGAGCGGCCGGTTGCGCTGGTCGTCCTGAAGAAGGATGTGGCTGCGGTTTCTGAAGAGGATATCCGGCAGCATGTAATGGCTGCTGCCGAGGCTGGGACCATCTCTCGTTATGGCGTGCCGGATCGGGTGCGGTTTGTTCCTGAATTGGCTCGCACCAGCGTCGGGAAGCTCAACAAGCGGGTGATGCGGGAGCAGTATCCGGTTGGGGGGTGATCCTTCTTGGTTTTTGGTTTGTTTTGTCTTGGCTGAGTGCTTTTCTGGGTTTTTGGTATGGGGTAGTCTGCACGGAAATCTTTCCTGCGCTCTAGCTTAATTATTTTCTCTCTCCGGTCGGGAGAACGCGCCGGGGGCGGCCCGGCAGCCGCTCACTTTTCTTGTCTCGCCAAGAAAAGTAAGCAAAAGAAGGCGACCGCAACTCCGCCGCCCTCCTTCGGAGGGTCCCCGCTTCAGAGCCCAACAAAACGGGAAAAATAGAGTCGCTTCGCTCCGACTATTTTTCTGATCCGTTTTGTTGGGCTCTGAAGCGGCGGCGCAGATGCGGACGGCCGAAACGGCTCGCCTTCGGCATCGCCCCCCCTCCGACTCGCCTTCGGCTTTGCCTTGGGGTTCTTTAGCCTTCGATACGTCGCTGCGCGACTACTCAGGACGAACGGACGGAAATTATTTAAACAAAAACCAAAAAAACAAAAAAACAAAGAAACAAAAAAAAGAACAAAAAAGGAAAAACCCAAAACCCAGAGCGGGAATGGGAACGATCAAAAGGTCGATGCCGCAGGCGAACCAACCCAAAGCCGAAGGCGAGTCGGAGATGTGGCGAGGCCGCAGGCGAGCCCGTGGGGGGTGCCGTCCCCATAGAGCCAGCCGCCGCAGCAGAGCGAAAAGTGGATCAGAAGGATAGTCGGAGCGAAGCGACTCTATCCTTCCCACTTTTCGCTCTGCTGCGGCGGGGACCCTCCGAAGGAGGGCTGGCTCTTTGGGGTCGCCTTCTTTTGCTTACTTTTCTTGGCGAGACAAGAAAAGTGAGCGGCTGCCGGGCCGCTCCCGGCGCGTCCTTCCGACCGGAGAAAGATAAGAATTAAGCTAGAGCGCAGGAAGAAATCCCGTGCAGACTGCCCCAAACCGCACAACCAGAAAAGCACTCAGCCAAGACAACAAAACCAAAACCAAAAACAAAACCAAAAACGCCGCCCGACCAAAGGCCGGACGGCGTCCAAGGCGAAGACAAGCAGCGGATCAGTTGAAGATCACGGTCTTATGTCCATTGAGCAAGATACGATGCTCGGTAAACCATTTGACAGCGCGCGCCAGCACGACGCATTCGATATCGCGTCCGATGGCGGTGAGGGTATCCGGCCCCATGGAGTGATCGACGCGTTCGACGCCTTGCTCGATGATCGGACCTTCATCCAAGTCGCCGGTAACAAAGTGCGCGGTTGCCCCGATCAACTTGACGCCACGATCATGCGCTTGATAGTAAGGCTTGGCGCCCTTGAAGCTAGGCAGGAAGGAGTGGTGAATATTGATCGCCCGTCCGCGCAAGGCCTCGCACATCTCAGGCGAGAGGATCTGCATGTAACGCGCCAACACCACCAGATCGATCTGGTTGGCATCGACGATTTCCATGATCCGCTGCTCCTGGGCCCGCTTGGTCTCGATGGAAGAGCCGGTAGCCAGCGGCAGATGATGGAAAGGAATGTTGTAGCTCGCAGCCAGCTGATAGAAATCAGTATGGTTGGAGACAATCGCCGGAATCTCCACCGGCAGCAAACCGCTCTTGTAGCGGAACAGCAGATCGTTGAGACAGTGACCGATCTTGGACACCATCAGCATCACACGCGGCTTCTTGCCCGCATCATGCAACTGCCAGTTCATCTGCAGCGAATCGCCCAGCACGCCGAAATCCGCACGCAAGGCCGCATCCGACACCCCGGCATCTTCCGAAGAAAAATGCACGCGCATGAAGAACAGCTTGGACTGCGCATCGCCAAACTGCGCCGAATCGATGATGTTGCAGCCGTGATCGGCCAGGAAGCCCGAGACGCGATGCACGATGCCGCGCTGGTCCAGGCAGGACAAGGTAAGAATGTATTCCGGGTGAGCCATGAGTGAACTGAGGAATGAAACCGAGAAGCGCCAGCGTCCCGTCGGCAGCCCCACGCAGGGACGCTACCGGCCCGGCTTTCGGGCAAAAGGACGAAAGGCGCTATTGTCGCACGGCCGGGCCATGCGGACAAATCCGGCACGCGCAAACGCACGCCGGACGCGTCAAAGCGAGGTCATTCCGACAAAAATCACGGCAGATCGGCACGATTTGACAACAAATCGCGCCTCGCCCCGAAAATTATTTCCAAAAAGAAACAAGACCAGCAAGACACACCACTGGCCCGGCCTCAAGAGGCCTCCTCACCGGATGGCGCGCGAGACTGCGACTTCGGCACCACCCGCAGGGGAGCTCATGCGGTCTTCTGCAACAGATCCTTCTGCTCGTGACCGCCGCCCACCTGCAGATCGCCGGCCAACTGGCCACCCTCTTCGATCACCAGCTTGCCGTAACGAATCTTGCCGGTCACCTTGCCGCTGGAATAGATCACCAGCTTCTGGCGCACGGTGAGATCACCATCGAACTCGCCACGGATCTCGGCCAGGTCGATTTCGGCAGAACCCTTGAAGGCACCACGCTCGGCAATCTGCACCACACGGCAGTTGATCGTGGCTTGCACCTTGCCTTCGACGACGAGCGTGTCGCAGTCCTCGATCTCGCCCTTGACCTTGATGTTGGGGCCGACGGTCAGCTTGCTGCCGCTCTCCTCGGTCGCCGCAGGCGCAGTATTGGAGACGGAAGAAGGATATTGGGTAGGTTTGTTCACGCTGGTCACATTGCCGCCTGTAGTAGAAGAGACGTTGCCCGCACTGCTGAACGGGGAATTGGTCGAACTGGTTTCGCGTTTGCCGAAGAGGGATTCCGAGCGAAGCATGTGATCTCCTGAAATGGTAGTGCCTGATGCGTAAAAATCTACGCGCGAAAAATAAGCCTGCGCCAAGGTGCGCACGACAGCGTCATGACGCACACCGCCTGCGCGGTGCCAGGCCGCCCTGCACGATCATCGGAAAGACCGGCAACACGAGCGGCGCGTCGGAACGTCGACAAGGTCGACGGAAGCGGCTCCTCCCGAGGTCCATGAGAGGGGAATGGACTGCCCGAACGCGAAGCATCCAAGCGTTGTCCGGGAGGAAACCTGTGCGATTCGGCAGGATGCCTTTTGCAAAGTTCACCGCAAATTTGTAACAGTGAATGCATCGCCGGAAGCACCGTTTTTCTGCAGTGAATACACAGCGAATACAGGGCAAATTATTTATATTTTGAAGCGCCTTGTAACTAAAAAAAATGTAACAGTTGTTAGAGAGCATGCGTCGCCACAAGGCGACACCCTCTTCCGCAAAGTCCGCTCCGGATATGGCTTGTAGAGAACCTCTCCCATTTTGGTGCGGCCACATCGATCGGCTGCAACAGAGAAAAAACTTAGAAATTCAACCGGTCAATTTCCCCCACCTTTCAAGGCCACACTCTTCCCCCACTGAGCGCATTGATGAGCACAATTCACCGCATGGATGAGCCAGCTTCATCCCGAAGAAGGAGCCTGCCGCATCCGCCATGCGTTCTCGCAACCATGAATGCGACAGGCCCCTCGCAAAGGGCATCGGCGATGTGTCTTGATGTAAGCGTTGAAAATGAATGTCATGCGGCAAGCACAACCATGCCCGCCCGATTTATGATGGAGCCATTGCCGGTTGCCGCCGGAGCTCCACCCGTCCGGCGGCAGCAGCCCTCTCTCCTCCCGCAGACCACACCATGAGCAACGACAGGATCCCCTCGCCGGAATCGCTGGATTCCTTTGGCGCACATCTCTTCCCGGCGCGCCGCCACTCGGCTGCAGCCCGCACGGTCGCCGGCCTGATCGCCGTGATCAGCTGGTTCGCCTTCGTGGCACAGACCGACATCACCATCAACCGCCTGCTGGCACGCGGCGGCGGCATCCTGGATGGCCTGGACCGGCTGACCATGTACCTGACCAACCTCACCATCCTCATGAGCGCGCTGTGCTTTACCTCGCTGGCGCTCTCGCTGAGATCGCCCATGAGCCGCTTCTTCCGGCAGCCCACCGTGATCTCGGCCGTGGTCACGTACCTGGCCTTCGTCGGCATCGCCTACAACCTGCTGCTGCGCCATTTGTGGACGCCTACCGGCTTTCGCGCGCTGGTCAATGAGAGCCTGCATACGGTGGTGCCGCTGCTGGCGATCGTGTACTGGATTTTTTTCGTGCCGGTATTCCAGGCCTCGCTGAAGAAGGCACTGCTGTGGCTGGTCTACCCGTTGGGGTATCTGATGGTGACGCTGTGGCGAGGGGCACTGTCGGGCTTCTATCCCTACCCCTTCATCGACGTCAACGCGCTCGGCTATCCGCGCGTGATCCTGAACGCCACCCTGCTGTTCGGCGCGTTCGTCGGGTTGATGGCCTTGTTCATCGCCGTCAACCGGTCAGGAAAACCGGTGCTGCAAGGCAAATAGGACGTACTGATGATGGGCGGCCGGACTGCGCGTCCGGCCCTGCCGCCAGGCCACTAGGTCAGCGGCTCCGTGATGGCGAGCGCCAGCATGAACACCATGCACGCACTGAAGCCCGCACCGATGAGCAGGTATTGAAAAGTTTTGAGCACCATGATTCCCTCGTCAAACAAGACCGCCTTGACATGAGCGCCGAACCGGCCATCCCCTGGCCTGCCGGACTCACCTGACCCGGTCGCCGGGCCGCGAGATGCGTGGCCCCAACCGGTGCGGTCGACGCATTTTATGGCCTTCGCCACGCATGAGCACCATCCTAGCGTTTCTTTTACTCAAACTTTCACTGTCTCTTGGTGCCGGTTTCGTCACTTTCTTGATTGCCAGCATGATGGAAAAGACACATCCTTGTCATACGGTCGCGCTATGCTGCCCCCGCAACGCGCCAAACCCCACAACAATATCCGACAGGAAATTCATCCATGAGCAAGCACGACGACGACATCGCCGGCAGCCAGCCTGCGTCCAGCGAAACACCCCCTATCCCGCAACAACCCGGCCGCCGCCGCTTCCTGGGCAGCATGGCGGCCCTCGGTGCCGGCACCACCCTGGCCGCCTGCGCCACCGAAGGCCAGGGACCGGTGCCCTACCCCAGCGGCAACCCGGCCGAGTCCGCCGCGCTGGACCGCGCCCTGCGCGAGAACGTCAAGACCATCGTGGTGATCTACGCCGAGAACCGCAGCTTCAACAATCTCTTCGCCGATTTCCCCGGCCTGGAAAAGCCGCTCTCTTCGCTCAAGCCCTCGGACTACCAGCAGCGTGACCGCGACGGCAGCCTGCTCAAGGAATTGCCGCCCGCCTGGAACGGCGTGCTGATCCAGGACCAGAGCGTGGAAGGCGTCAACTATGCCGGCGGCAAGCAATACCAGACCAGCTTGCCCAATGCACCCTATGCGCTCAAGGGCCCGCAAGGCGAAGCGCTGCCGCTGAGCCTGGTCACGCGCGACCTGTGGCACGTGTTCTACCAGAACCAGATGCAGATCAACGGCGGCAAGAACGATGGCTTCGTGGCCTGGGCCGATTCCGGTGGCCTGACCATGGGCCACTATGCGGACACCCGCTACAACCTGCGCCTGTGGGACGTGGCGCGCGAATTCGTGCTGTGCGACAACTTCTTCCAGGGGGCCTTCGGCGGCTCCTTCCTGAACCACCAGTACCTGATCTGCGCCACTGCGCCCTACTATCCGAACGTGATGAGCTCGGTCTCACGCACGCAAGTGGCCAAGACCAAAAACAATGATCCGCTCTCGCCGGAACTGGTGCCGGCCGAAGGCAGCCCGGCCAGCGCCCTGCAAGGTCCGCCGAAGTTCGGCCCCAGCGCACTGACGCCGGACGGCTACGCCGTCAACACCATGGCCCCGCCGTACTGGCCGACCTGGAGCCGCGACCGCAACAATCCGGCCTACGCCGAACCCAACCAGCCCAGCGTGCTGGTGCCGCAGACGCATGAACACATCGGCGACAAGCTCAACAAGAAGGGCATCGACTGGGCCTGGTATGCGGGTGCATGGCAGGCCACGCTGGATGAGTTCAAGGATTCCAAGGGCATCCCCAAGATTCCCAATTTCCAGTATCACCACCAGCCCTTCAACTACTTCAAGAACCTGGGTCCGGAAAATCCGGCCGAGCGCAACAAGCGCCTGCGGGATGGCGGCCTGGGCGACGAGTCGCGCACCAACCGCTTCCTGGCCGATGTCGAGGCGGGCCGCCTGCCGCCGGTGACCTTCTACAAGCCGCAGGGCAACCTCAACCTGCACGCCGGTTACGCCGACATCGCCTCGGGTGACCGCCACATCGCCCACATCGTCAAGAGCCTGCAGGCCAGCCCGCAGTGGAAGAACATGGTGGTGGTAATCACCTTCGATGAGAACGGCGGCTGGTGGGATCACGTGGCCCCGCCCAAGGGCGACCGCTGGGGGCCGGGCACGCGCGTGCCCGCGCTGGTGATCTCGCCCTTCGCCCGCAAGGGGACGGTAGATCACACCGTCTATGACACCGCCTCCATCCTGCGCCTCATCACCCGCACCTTCGGCCTGGAAAAGCTCAATGGCCTCAAGGAACGTGACGACGCCATGATCGCGCGCGGCCAGCAGCCCATGGGCGACCTGACCAACGCCTTGCAGTTCAAGGCCTGATCAACCGCTACGCGAGAACGACAAGGCCGCCGCAGGGTTTTCCTGCGGCGGCCTTGTTCATGGTGTGACGAACCGTGCGCGGATGGTTTACGCCAGCCAGGGTGGTGCCGTCTCGCGCAGGTTGATCTTCTTCGGGATCAGCTTGAGATCGAGGAAGGTATCGGCGATCTGCTGCTGCTCGTCGAGAATGGCGTGCGTGATCGGCAGCGTACCGTAGTTGTAGCGGCGCACCACCACGTCCAGAACGCCCTTGGGCAGCCCCAGGATGCCGGCCAGTTCGCTGGCGTAGTCATCGGGGCGCGTCTTGGCGAACTCATCTACCTTGGCCAGCTCTTCCAGCGCGATGCGGATGAGGTCGGCATTGTCCCGCGCATAATCACGGGTCGAAAAATAATAGGCACGATTCTTGACCACCCCGTCGGCGTCGGCCAGGATGCGCGCCTTCAGGGTCTGCTGGGCGGCCGCCAGATAGGGCTCCCAGATCGCCCAGGCATCGACCGAGCCGCGTTCAAACGCAGCGCGCGCATCGGCCGGTGCCAGCCAGACCGGGGTCACGTCGCCGTATTGCAGGCCATGCTTTTCCAGCAGCTTGACCAGGAAGTAATGCACGTTGGAACCCTTGTTCAGGGCGATGCGCTTGCCCTTGAGCTGCGCCGGTTTCTGCAGGCTGTCATCCTTGACCAGGATTGCTTCCACATAAGGACGCGGCACCGTCGCGCCCACGTAGACCAGCGGCGTGCCGGCCGCCTGCGAAAAGATGGGCGGCGCTTCGCCGACGTCGCCGAAATCGATCGAGCCCGCCCCCAGCGCTTCCAGCTGCACCGGGCCGGCACTGAATTCCACCCACTTCACGGTCGCCCCCAGCGATGCCAGCCGCTGCTCCAGCGTGCCATGGGCGCGAATGATGCTCAGCGCCCCTTTCTGATAACCCACACGCAACTGGCGCGTGGCCGCGTGTGCCAGGCGCGGACTGAACGCCGCAGCCGCACCGGCCGCACCCAGGGCCAGTCCGGCACCGATGAGGCGGCGGCGCTTGCTGTTCAATTCCACGGTGGCGAGGGCGCGTTGGCGTTTGTCTTCGTACTGCGGCATGGGGACTCCATCATTCATGGTTGAGGTCGATATTTCCTGGCTCACAGGGTAGCGAGCCCTCCTCATGCTGCGAACGAATCATTCCTCCTGTGCATAGAAGAAAAGCGGATAAGTCGCGCCATGCATGCAACACCCGGCCTCTTCCTGGCCGAATATTTTATATCACGTTGTGATATATTAATTCCCTATCCTTTTATCCATGCGACTTCTTCTCCACGATGAGGTCGTCACCACTACCCCTCAAATTCGCCATTCAATGAAACACAAACGCGACTACACCGCCGACCGGCGGCTGCCCCTGCTATGCGCCATCGGGGCGGCCATCGGCGCGCTGTCCACGGGCGCGGCCTGGCTGCTGCTCAAGCTCATTGCGCTCTTCACCAACCTGTTCTACTTCCAGCGCCTGTCCTTCGAGGCCAGTTCGCCTGCCGCGCATGCACTGGGCTGGATGGCGGCCCTGCTGCCGGTGATCGGTGGTCTCACCGTCGGACTCATGGCGCGCTACGGCAGCGACAAGATCCGGGGCCACGGCATTCCGGAAGCGATCGAGGCCATCCTCTTCGGCAAGAGCCGCATGTCGCCCAAGGTCGCGTTGCTGAAACCGCTGTCATCGGGCATCGCCATCGGCAGCGGCGGTCCGTTCGGTGCCGAAGGGCCGATCATCATGACCGGCGGCTCGCTCGGCTCCCTGCTGGCGCAGTGGCTGCACCTGACTGCGGCCGAGCGCAAGACCCTGCTGGTCGCGGGAGCCTGTGCCGGCATGACGGCGATCTTCGGCACGCCCGTGGCCGCTCTGCTGCTGGCGGTGGAACTGCTGCTGTTCGAACTGCGCCCGCGCAGTCTGCTGCCGGTCGCGCTGGCCTGCGCCATCGCAGGCTTCCTGCGGCCGTGGCTGATGGAAGGTGGCGTGCTGTTTCCGCTGGAAGTGGCACCGGCCGCGCCGATCGCCCTGTTGTCCTGCCTCGCCGCCGGCCTGGCCAGCGGTGTGCTGGCGGCGCTGCTGACGCTGGCCCTGTATCGCATTGAGGACGGCTTCCATCGCTTGCCGCTGCACTGGATGTGGTGGCCGGCGCTGGGCGGCATCGCCGTCGGGCTCGGCGGGTTGTTGCAACCACGCGCATTGGGCGTGGGCTACGACGTCATCGCCGACCTGCTGAACCAGCACATGCTGGTGTCGGCGACCCTGGCGCTGCTGCTGGTGAAGGCGGTAATCTGGCTGCTGGCGCTGGGGTCGGGGACCTCGGGCGGGGTGCTGGCACCGCTGCTGATGATGGGGGCCGGTCTGGGCCTGGTGCTCGCACCGTGGCTGCCGGGCGGCTCGCCGGGACTATGGCCGCTGGTCTGCATGGCCGGTGTGCTGGGCAGCGTGCTCGGTGCGCCGCTGACGGCCATCGTCTTCGCCTTCGGCCTGACCCACGCGGGCAATGCGCTGCTACCGCTGATTGCCACCACGGCCGTTGCCTATGGCGTCAACGTGTTGTCGATGAAGCGCTCCATCATGACCGAGAAGATCGCACGGCGCGGCCTGCATGTGCATCGCGAATATGGTGTCGATCCGCTGGAACGGGTGCATGTGGAAGACCTGATGTCCCCCCCGCAGGCGCTGGAAGCGGCGCTGCCGGCCGGTGAAGCGCTGGCGCGGTGCCGCGCGGCAGAGCGTGTGCATCGCTACTATCCGGTGACGGCGCATGGCCGCCTGCTCGGCATGGTTGCGCTGAGCCGCCTGCAGGCCGCCGATCCGGCCGCAGGCTGCGGCACCCTGATGCAAGCCGAGGCCGGCTACCTGCTGCCCCATCTGAGTGCGCGCGCGGCTGCCGGAGCGATGGCGCGACAAGGGGTGGCGCGCCTGCCGGTGGTGAATGGACCGGAACGCCGACAGCTGGTCGGCGTGCTGTCCTTGTCAGATTTGGCACGTGCCAGTGCCAGCCATGCCGAGGAAGAATCAGTACGGGAAAAATTGCTGGGAAGCTGAAGCCTCGTCTGACTGCAGCTCAGACGCCACCGCTGAGCTTGCACATCAGGTTGTCATGCGAGACCAGGATCACGTTGATACCGGCATTGCCGTTGTCCATGCGGAATTCGCTGTTGCCGTTGGCCAGCGAGATGATGCGGACCGCGCGCGTGGCGGTCTCGGTCATGACCGTTTCGGCCGCCATGTTCAGGCAGGTCAGCACGCAGCCGCTGCCCGCCGCGCAACTGCGGGTGATGTCGCTGGCCACCGGCGAAGGGGCAGCAGTACTGGCCGGCACGGGGACGGCGGCCGGCACCTGCACCGGGACTTGCGCACGGGCCGCTGCGGCGGACAGCAGCAGACTGGACAGCAGAGAAAGAAGCGCAAGGTGGAACGATGAAAACCGCGGTGCGCGCATGGAAAGGCCTCCCTTGTTGGATCTGTCGGATCGAGCCCGTATTGCATCACAAACAAAAAAAGGGCGCACCTCCTTGCGGAAGTACGCCCAAAAGTAAGCCCCCCTCAGGGCTTCCCGGTAATCGAGGTACTAGGGCCTGTTCACATTCAATCTGTGAGATGCGTTGCCCCCAGAAGGCGGGCTGGCAAGGCGCGCGTCAGGGCTGGTGGTGGTGCCACCAGCCCTGACGTGCAACGCGGCCAGCGCGCCTTCTGGAGGCAACCCTCCGGGAGAGGCCGCCAAGCGTCGCCTGCCGTTGTTGCAGCTCCTTGCCGTGGCACCACCACGGCGCGTCGCCGCGCCTAGGCAGACAACGCTTGGCGACCTCTCGCACTCACAGATTGAATGTGAACAGGCCCTAAAAGCCACGATGGGCGCAGGGAATCTGGCCTGCTGCCGCATGTGGCGCAACATCAGTAGGTCAGCGTGACGGTCACGGTGTCCGAATAAGCGCCCGCCAACGGGGTCTGGGCGGCAGGAATCTGGCCGTAGACGGTCAGCGTCTGGGTCAGGCCGGAGCCGGTCCCGGTGACGGTATCGGTGCCGATGGTCGAGCCCCAGTTGTTGCTGCGGGCCGAATCGCGGTACAGCGCGTAGTTCAGGGTACCGCCGCCGGCCGCGCTCATCTTGCGGCTGCTGACGGTGGAACCGGTTCCAGTACCAGCGTCAAGACCGACGTTGTAGGCAGTACCGTTGGTGCACAGGACAGTGATGGTGCCGGACTGGTTGACCAGGCTCTGGGTGTAGGCGCCGAAGGCGATGGCCGAACCGACCACGGTGCAGGAGGCCACGACCGAAGCGCTGATGGTCAGCGTACCGCTGGCAGTGGCGGCAAACGAGGCCGGTGCGCTGGAGGCCAGCACGACAGCGGCGACGGTGGCGGCAACGAAGCGGTTTTTCTTGGCGTGGAACATCGAGTCTCTCCTGGTTTGGCTGCCTGGTCCTCGCCCCTCGCTCGGACTTCTTGCTGCAGCTGGTATGACGAGACTTTAAGTTTTTGTTGTTCCACCCAATATCGGGAGCTTCCTGAGGTGACGCGCTTTTGCGTCAGGATTTTCCTGAATGATATAAATGCATCATGTCGTGAGATATTCATCAAGTCTCACGGCGTCGGCTGGCCAGGCAAGCGTGGTGCGGATTTGCGGCAGATCAAATGCGCATGAGGATATGCGCAATGATACTTTGCAGGAACCTTCATTCGCGGGTACAGTCCATGACCAGAGCAGATTCAACAGCGGTGCCACTTTTCAGATAGAACTGGGCACCGCGAATCTCTCTTCCCGTGTTTCCCCGCCTGGCTTTTCTCTTCGATGGCTTCCCTGCCCTGTCCGGCACCCCGCGCGCATTTTTGATAGCATGCGGGCATGGAACCTGATTACATCCCCGAACTGAACGCATTGTCTGACTCGGTTGAGTCTGCAGGCCTGGGCTTGTCCGCCGTGGTCGCCGGCCTGCGTACCTCGCGCGAAGTCACCAACAAGATCCGCTACCGCGGCGAGATCCGCGAACTCCCCTCGCGGGAAGCCATGCAGAAGCTGTTGCAGCATCTGCAGGCCGCCTTGTTCCCCACGCATTACGGGCACACCGATTTATCCGATGAGACCATCGATTATTTCGTTGGAAGCCAGTTGAATGCTGCGTTGTCCATTCTGCGCGAACAGGTGCGGCGCAGTCTGTATTTCAGCAGCGATGTGGAAGAGGATGGTCTGCTGCGGGAACGTGCCACGGCCATCACGCGCGACTTCGCGCACCAGTTGCCGGGCGTGCGCGACATCCTGGTCAGCGACATCCAGGCGGCGTATCACGGCGACCCGGCGGCGTCGAGCATTTCGGAGATTTTGCTGTGTTATCCGGGCACCACGGCGATCATCTATCATCGCCTGGCGCACGCCCTGCATCAGCTGGGAGCACCGCTGCTGGCGCGGCTGATTGCCGACATCGCGCATTCGGCCACCGGCATCGACATCCATCCGGCGGCGCAGATCGGGCCGAGTTTCTTCATCGATCACGGCACCGGGGTGGTGATCGGCGAGACCACCATCATTGGCCGCAACGTACGCCTGTACCAGGCCGTGACGCTGGGTGCCAAGCGTTTTCCGCAGGAGCCGGACGGTTCATTGGTCAAGGGGATTGCACGCCATCCCATCGTCGAGGATGACGTGGTGGTCTATGCGGGCGCGACGCTGCTGGGCCGCATCACCATCGGGCGAGGGTCGGTCATTGGCGGCAACGTGTGGCTCACGCACAGCGTGCCGGCGGGCAGCAACATCTCGCAGGCGGAGATGCTGAGCGACTGCCGCCAGCCCTGACCAGCCGCTCGTTCAACCAGCTGCGCCCAGCCAGTGTTGCAGGAGGTACAGCGTACCCAGCACGGACAGGCCAATGACGAAGGCAGCGCCGATGGCACGGCCTTCGGCGGGCAGCAGCGGTTCAGTCGCGAAGTGGCCGAGTTCCTGGTAGATGTGGTGATCGTTCATGGAGGCTCCTGAGTCCGGCAAGGAAGGGATCAGGGCCATGCTAGTCAAGCTGCGTGCTGCTGTGAACGAAGCAATGGGCAGATGGATATCTGTTCACCGCATAAAGCGCGCCCCGCCCTGCTCAGGGCTGACCGGAGAGGGACCCTGGCGGCACGGGTACCGGCTGGCGTCCGCAGGCGATGGCTGCCAGCGCCAGGGCCGAGGCCGCGAGGCTGTAGAGCCACAGGGATGACATCACCGGCAGCAGCAGGCCGGCCAGCATCGGCCCCATGCCTGCGCCGATATCGCGCCAGATCGCACGTCCAGCCAGCGCATGCACACGCTGCGCCGGTGGCGTGCGGGCGGCGACGATGGGGGCCAGCAGCGGCAGTTGCAGAGCCCGCAGGATCACGATCAGCCCGGCGAACAGCCACAGCAATCCCCCGCCGAAGCCGACCAGTGCCACGCAGGTGGCCAGTGACAGCGTCACCAGTACCTTGACCGCACCGAAGCGCTCGGCCAGCCATCCGCCCAGGGGGCTGAGGACGATTTCCCCCGCGTAGCGCAGCGCCATCAATACCCCCGCGACCAGTTCGCCATCAGCGCCGAAGGATTGCTTGCTCATGTAGGCCAGGCCGACGATGAAGAGGCCATCCAGGGTCAGCCCTTCGAGGAAGGACCACCAGTCCAGGGCATTGGGCAGTTTCCAGCGGCGTGGCTGGGGCGGTGCGTAGGCGTGCTGAGGCAGGCGGCGTGCGGCCAGCAGGCCCAGCAGCGCGGTGGCCGCCACCAGGGCGAACACCATGCGCGGACCGATGTGGGGGGCCAGCAGTGCGGCGGCAGGCAGCCAGAGCATGGGACCGATGGCGATGACGCCGCGCGAGCGGCCGGAGCGGCGGGCTGCGCCTTGGGGGTTGGCGGTGGACATGGCCTGGGTGGAGAGGTTGAGTCCGGCGAAGGCCATACCCCACAGCAGGCGCAGTGGCAGCAGGGCCCAGAAGCCGCTGGCGACCGTATAGCCGAGGGCGCAGAGGATGGCGGCGCAGACAGCCAGGGTGCAGGTGGGGCGATCGCCGCGTTGTGCGTAGAAGCTGGCGACCCAGCGATAGCCGGCGATGCGCACCAGCCGGTTGGCCGCGAGCAGCACGCCGGCCTCGGCGAGGCTGACGTGGAACTGGGCGGCGTACATGGGGAGGAGCAGGTAGAGGACGATATCGCAGGGCAAGGCGGCCGAGAGCGACATGGCGGCGTGGCGCGAATCGATATCGGCCTGGCGGTGGTCTGGCGTGGTCATGGAGGCCGATGATGCGCCGCGTGGGGTGGGCTGACAAACGATATTAATTCCGGGCATGCGTGATAATATTTGACGCATGGCCGATCTCACTCTTCCGCTCAATGCCATCCGCGCCTTTCTGGCAGCGGCCCGTCACCAGAGTTTCACGCTTGCGGCGCAGGAGCTCAATGTCACACATGGCGCGGTCAGTCGCCAGATCAAGAACCTGGAAGACTATCTGGGCATGCCCTTGTTCGAGCGGCGTACGCGGCAGGTGTTGCTGACCGAGCGTGGGCGGCAGTTCTTCGAGGAGGCCAGTCCGGCGCTCGATATTCTGGCCAATGCGGCGCGGCGGGTGATGCGGGATGCGCCTACGCGCACGGTGGTCATCAATGTGCGGCCGTCCTTTGCGGTGCGCTGGCTGATTCCGCATCTGTCCGATTTCGTGGAGCGGTATCCGGGGATTGCGCCCCAGGTGGTGACCAGTACGGCGACCGTGGGCAAGGCGGGCTCTTCGTTTGATATCGCGATCCGGCGGGGAGAGACCAATTGGCCTGAGACCCTGAAGGTGCAGCGGTTCATGGAGGATGAGCTGGTGCTGGTGGCTTCTCCTGCGCTGCTGCAATCCATGCCGCTGGAGGACGTGTCGCAGTTGGCGCGGCATACGGTGCTGGTGTCGCGCAGTCGGCGCAATGACTGGGAGGACTGGCGCAAGCTGGCCGGCCTGAAACGCTCACGTTCCCAGGCAATGCTGCATTTCGATCACGTGCATTTTGTATTGCAGGCGGTCATGGATGGGCTGGGGGTGGCCTTGTCGCCTGTATCACTTGCGGATAACGATCTGCGCTCGGGACGGCTGGTTTGTCCCTTCCCTGATCTGCGCTTGAACCTCGCACCCTACTACCTCGGGATCAGCTTGCAGGCAGGAGCTGAGGCGCAATTGTTTGCCAAATGGCTTGGGGAATATCGCGGGGCTTTGATCGGTGGTTGAGTTGGTTTTGTGTTGTCTTGTTTTGTCCTGTCTTGGCTGGGTGCTTTTCTGGTTGTTAGGTTTGGCGTAGTCTGCACGGAATTCTGTCCTGCGCTCTAGCTTAATTATTTTCCCTCTCCGGTCGGAAGAACGCGCCGGGAGCGGCCCGGCAGCCGCTCACTTTTCTTGTCTCGCCAAGAAAAGTAAGCAAAAGAAGGCGACCGCAACTCCGCCGCCCTCCTTCGGAGGGTCCCCGCTTCAGTACCCAATAAAACGGGAAAAATAAAGTCGCTTCGCTCCGGTTATTTTTCTGATCCGTTTTATTGGGTACTGAAGCGGCGGCGCAGATGCGGACGACTGAGACGGCTCGCCTTCGGCCTCGCACCCTCTCCTACTTGCCTCCGGCTTTGCCTTGGCGTTCTTTAGCCTTCGATACGTCGCTGCGCGACTACTCAGGACGAACGGACGGAAATTATTTAAACAAAAACCAAAAAACCAAAAAAACAAAAAAACAAAAAAAAGAACAAAAAAGGAAAAACCCAAAACCCAGAGCGGGAGTGGGAACGAACAAAAGGTCGATGCCGCAGGCGAGCCAACCCAAAGCCGAAGGCGAGTCGGAGACGCGGCGAGGCCGAAGGCGAGCCCGTAGGGATGTTGTCCCCATAGAGCCAGCCGCCGCAGCGGAGCGAAAAGTGGATCAGAAGGATAGTCGGAGCGAAGCGACTCTATCCTTCCCACTTTTCGCTCCGCTGCGGCGGGGACCCTCCGGAGGAGGGCTGGCTCTTTGGGGTCGCCTTCTTTTGCTTACTTTTCTTGGCGAGACAAGAAAAGTGAGCGGCTGCCGGGCCGCTCCCGGCGCGTCCTCCCGACCGGAGAGTGATAAGAATTAAGCTAGAGCGCAGGAAAGATTTCCGTGCAGACTACCCCATACCAAAAAACCAGAAAAGCACGCAGCCAAGACAACAAAACCAAAAACCAACTAAGCAAAGAAGAAAACATTCTTAGCCACAAAGAGAACAGAGCGCTCTAATAACGCCAAAGCGAAAAATGCAAAAGGAAACTCTGGCATGTCATTAGAACTCTTCTGGTTTCTCCCTACGTCGGGCGACACACGTTACCTGGGCAAATCCGATTTCGGCCGAGCCCCCACGCTGGACTACATGCGCCAGATAGCGGTGACCAGTGAAGCGCTGGGATACGATGGATTGCTGATCCCGACGGGAGCGTCCTGCCTGGACCCATGGGTAGTGGCGGCCAGCCTGGTCCCGGTGACTCAGCGCATCAAGCTGCTGGTGGCACTGAGGACGTCTCTGGGCGGCCCGGGCCCGTCGGCGAGACAGGCAGCGACGCTGGACCAGGCCCTGAACGGCCGCCTCCTGCTCAACGTGGTGCCCGGAGGAGATGCCACGGAACTGGAAGCCGACGGCGTCTTCCTTAAGCACGACGAACGCTACGAAGCTGCTGACGAATACCTCACCATCTGGCGCAAGCTGCTGCAGGGCGAGACCGTCAACTACGAAGGCAAGCACTTCCGCATCCGCAACGGCCAGCTGTTCCATCCGGCGATACAGCAGCCCTACCCCCCACTGTATTTCGGCGGCTCCTCCCCTGCTGCGCACGACCTCGCCGCCAAGCATGTGGACGCCTACCTGACCTGGGGCGAGCCACCCGCCGCCGTCAAACAGAAGATCGAAGACGTACGCGAACGCGCCGCCAAGCAAGGCCGCACCGTCAGATTCGGCGTGCGTCTGCATGCCATCGTGCGCGAAACCACGGCCGAAGCCTGGGCCGACGCCGAACGCCTCATCAGCAAACTCACCGACGAAGACATTGCCCGCGCCCAGCAGAACTACGCCAAGATGGATTCAGTAGGACAACAAAGAATGGCCGCCCTGCACGGCGGCCGCCGCGACAAACTGGAAATCGCCCCCAACCTGTGGGCCGGCGTGGGACTGGTGCGCGGCGGTGCCGGCACCTCGCTGGTTGGCGATGCGGCCACCGTCGCCGAACGCCTGCAGGAATATGCGGACCTGGGCGTGGACACCTTCGTCCTCTCCGGCTACCCGCACCTGGAAGAAGCGATACGCTTTGCCGAACTGGTCTTCCCCCTGCTGGGCAAGAACGCGGTCACCTTGCGTGACCGCGCCCAAACCGGCGGCGCCTTCGATATCCGCGCCGCCGCATCGGCTTCCTGAACGCAAAAAGCGCCTCAGGAAATCAGCTTGATGTAACCCGCCGCATCAAGAAAACCCTCCGCCGAAAATGGCGCGGCCGGCTTGAGCTTGAAGATCCATTGCTCATACGGCTCACCATTGATGGCGTCAGGCGACTCTACCAGCAGCGAGTTGATGGCGATGACCTCGCCATCAACGGGCGCATGCAAATCCGACGCCGTCTTGTTGGATTCGACGATGCCCGACTCGGCCCCCTTCGCCAACACCTTGCCCACGGCCGGCATATCGACATACACCAGCGGCCCCAACTGCTCCTGGCCGAAATCGGTAATACCGATGGTCAGCGTGCCATCGTCTTCAAGCTTGACCCACTCATGGGTCTCGGCATAGACCAGATGATCCGGAATGTGCATCACTGTCTCCTCATGGAAATAATTTACTTGGCCTCAGCCTGGCTGCCATCGGCAAACACCGGCTCGCCCAGATTGAGCATCAAGCGATTGGCCCAGGCAAAGATGGCCACCGAGTGAATCAGGTCCAGCACTTCCAGTTCACTCAAGCCCACGTCATAGAGGGCCTTGATCTGCGCCGCCCCGATCTCGCCCGGCGTCTCGGTCAGCTCGGCCGAGAACTTGGCAATGGCCTGCTCGCGCGCATCCACACCGGCACCGTAAGGCGTATCGAACACCTGGCGCACCGTATCGTTACGCTTGGCCAGCTGCTCGAAACGCTGCGCATGAACGGAAGCGCAATACACGCAGCCATTGATGCGCGAAACCACCAGCGAACCCAATTCGCGCTCCGCACGCGAGAGCCCACCCGGCGCATACATGATGGCGTTGAAGGCCGCCGAACGCTGGCGCAGGATATCGGGCTGGTGCGCCAGGAACAGGTAGTAGTCCGACGTCTTGGCCTTGGGATGGCTTTCTTCCAGCACCTTGACCTGGTCTTCGCTGGCCGCGTCCAGCTGGATCACGTCCAGCCAGGCATCCCATTCCAGGGACTCATTGGTAAAACCGTTGGCCTTGATGATCTCGCTCATGCCGATTCTCCTTGTTGGACCGCCGCAGCACGCATGGCCTTCAGACCCGCGACCACGCGCAATTGATAGGACACGAAAGCGATCAGCTGCGACAGTGCCACCACCGCCGGCGTGCTGATGCCCGCGGCCGGCAGCTTTTCGATCGCAGCCTTGTCGCCTTCCACCGGGCGCTGCGTCAGCGCGCGCGTGAAGACCAGCATGGCGCGCAGACGACCCTCCGGTAATTGCTCGGGCTCACCGCTGTCAGCCGCCGCCAGTTGCGCAGCATCGGCCGGTACCGCTTCTGCACGCGCGCGGTAATGCGCGGCCAGATCGGATGCGCCAGCCAGGCGGCAAGCGTAGAGCGCCACCAGCAGGCGCTCATCCAGGCCGATGCCTTCCAGGGCCGGGTCGAACAGCGTGTCATAGCTGCCCTGCGAAGCCACGGCCACCTTGTCGCGCTGATGGCGCAGGCCGTGCAGGGGGCTGCCAGCGGCCAGGCCGGCCAGCTGGTCGATGACATCCTTGCTGATGTCGTAGACGGGGGTACTCATGCGTTTTCCTTTGTGGATGAATGCCTGGCCAGCGCGTCGCGCAGGAAGTGCTGCGCCTGCTGCCAGGCGTCGAGATCGGCGCGGGCATTGGCGGCGGGTTCGCCGCCACCGGTACTGATGCGCCCCGACACCGGATGCGCATACGTGGTCTGCGTGGTCGGGACGAAGGGGAACAGGATCGAATGGCCGGCATGCGCATAGTTGCGCCATACCACCGGCCACGGGTGCGACACTTCCGCCAGCTTGTCCTTGACCATCGCGCAATACAGGCTGGAAGGCCAGGAGCCGTCATCGGTGGCCGACAGCAACAGCACCGGTCCGGCGATCTTCTCCACCGGAATACGGGCGCGCGCCACCGCTTCCTCGTCCTGCAAGGCAGTCAGCATGGCCAGTTCATGGCGATGCGGTGCCGGGCCTTCGTCAAACGGTACCCAGCTGGCGCTGCGGTTGTCCTGCCATTGATGCGGCAAGGGCTGGCCGCGCAGCAGCCAGGTCGGGCCTTCGCGGCCCACGGCAGGATCGGCCGCATTCTGGCCGCTGTGTACCAGCGCACTGGGCACATAGGCCAGCACCGCCGACACCTTCTGCGGAAAGGTCGCCCCCAGCAGCAGCACCAGCTCGCCACCGCGCGACTGGCCACTGATGGCGACGAAATCGTGCAGCGGCTTTACCTCGGCACGCAGCCAGTCCAGTCCGCGCTCGAAATACTCCAGCGGTGTATTGGAAATGTAATCCGACAGGCCCGGCGCCTTGAAATACGCCAGCGCAAACGCGGCCACCCCGCGCGAGGCAAACAGCGCCGCACGCGGTTCGTTGATGCCGCCACCGGAACCATTGAGGATCATCACCGCCGGATGCGGTCCTGGCGTGGCCGGCAGGAACAGCGTACCGACCAGCCCCTCTTCCCGCACCTCGCGCCGGGTCACCCCGGCAGCGGCCAGCCGCTGTACCAGTTCGGTACTGGCCGGCGCGCACGGGGCCAGGCCCGGCTGGTCCAGTGAGGAAACGGTCAGCGTAGTCACCAGCGGTGCCATGACATCGGCGTGGAAGTTGTCGCGGCGGCCGGCTTGCACCGGCTTCTGCGACCACAGCAAACCCATGGGATCGATGCCGTAGTAATCGCCATCGATGGCCGGATTCATGCTCACGTCGACGTGGCCATAGGCATCGGCGATGTAGCACGCCGTACTGCGCCACTCCGCGCCGTTGCGCAGGGTGGAGGAAGAGATCCGCACCGGCTCGCCCGGATGCGCACCCCGCACGATGATGCGGCGGGGTACGTCGATCAGGTCGTCAGCCGGGCTGACCTCGATGGAGAAGTCGGGCATGTCCTTACTTCTTGTCCTGGGTCACCATCATGGCCGTCGTGCGGTCGCTGCTGATCGGAGTGACCTTCAGGCCCTTCTTGGCAGCCCAGATGTTCTGGTAGTGGTACAGCGGGATCACGCCCACGTCATCCGAGACGGTCTTGGCAGCGCCGCGCAGGATGGCTTCGCGCTTGGCCGCATCGAATTCAGCGGTCGAATCGGCCAGGGCCTTGTCCACGGCCGGGCTGCTGTAGTGGTTCCAGTTGGAGGCGCCGATGCCCTTCTTGGGATCGACCGTGCCCAGCACGTTGACCAGCGCATAGCTGGCTTCACCCGTGCCATTACCCCACGCCAGCACCGAGACGGCGAACTCGTTCTTGTTGGCACGCGAGGAATAGGAGGCCCACGGCAGCACTTCGACCTGGGTCTTGATGCCGATGCGGGTCCAGAACTGCGCCACGGCTTGCAGGGTTTCCGGTGCTTGCGGATAGCGATCGTTGGGCACGTGGATGGTCAGCTTGAAACCTTCCGGAAAACCGGCTTCGGCCAGCAGCTTCTTGGCTTGAGCAGCGTCGAAGGGAATGTTCTTGATCTCGGGGTTGTAGCCGAAGGTATCGGCCGGCATCCACTGGTTGGCTTCGGTGGCCGCACCCTGCAGGATGCGGTCGATCAGGGCCTTGCGGTTGATGGCCAGCGACATGGCGCGGCGCACGCGCACGTCCAGCAGCGGATTCTTCTCCAACTGCTTGCCGTTGTTGTCGGTGATGAAGGGGCTGGGGCCTTCATGGAAACTCGGCTGGATCAGCAGCACGCGCAGGCCGTTGTAGGGGTAGACCTTGACGTTGGGCGACTGCTTCAGCTTGGCCAGGTCGGACACCGACACCTTGTCGATCACGTCGACGTCGCCCGACAGCAGTGCGGCAGTACGGGCCGCGCCATTGTTGATGTAGCGGTAGTTGACCTTTTCCCACACGGCCTTGCCGTTCCAGTAGTCATCGTTACGCTGCATCACCACGCGGTCGCCCGGGGTGTAGGAGACGAACTTGTAGGGACCGGTACCGACCACGGCCGCACCGCTGTTGTAGTTCTCGGTGGTGGACTTTTCGCCCACGTGCTTGCTGACGATGTGCACCGAGGCCAGGTTCAGCGGCAGGTCCGGGTTGGGGATGTTGGTCTTGATGACCAGGGTCAGCGGATCCTTGGCGGTGACCGATTCCACCGTGCGCAAGTAGCCGGCGAAGGTGGCCACGCTGCCCGGTACGGCACGGGCGCGCTGGTAGGAGAAGATCACATCGTCAGCGGTGAAGGGCTTGCCGTCCTGCCACTTGACGTTGGGGCGCAGCTTGAATTCCCAGGTCTTGGGGTCGATGTTCTTCCAGCTCACGGCCAGGCCGGGGACCAGCTTGTTGTAATCGTTCTGGACCAGCAGGTCCCAGAAATGCAGGTCCACCGAACGGTCGCCGGCGTGGTTGTTCAGTTGCGGATCCAGCGACGAAAGCGGATCGGCAAAGGCGATGTTGAGGTTCTGCGCATGCGCGGCATCGGCAGCGGCAGCCAGCGCGGCACCGGTCAGGGCGACGGCCAGCAGGCGGGTCAGGAGAGTTTTCTTCATGGTCGGGTTCCTCTGTGGTCAGGGTGGAAGCACTGCGGGGGTGCCAAGTTCTTGACTGCTCGGTTCTTCGTTTCTGTCGTTTCTATCGGTTCACATCATCTCAGCGGCCATCATTGAGATGGCAGGCACTCATATGCCCCGGCGCGATCTCGCGCAACAGCGGCTGCTCTTCACGGCAGCGCTGCGTGGCATGCGGGCAGCGCGGGTTGAAGTGGCAGCCGGTCGGCGGGTTCAGCGGACTGGGGATCTCGCCCTTGATGGCGGTGAATTCCTTCTTGCGCGCGCCCATGCGGGGCACCTCGGCCAGCAGCGCCTGCGTATAGGGGTGATTGGGCTGGCCGAACAATTCGCCCACCGGCGCACTCTCCACCACCCGGCCCAGGTACATGATGACCACGCGGTCCGACACGTGCTCCACCACGCCCAGGTCATGGCTGATGAAAAGATAGGTCAGGCCCAGTTGCTCGCGCAGATCCATGAAGAGATTGAGGATCTGCGCCTGGATCGACACATCCAGCGCCGCCACGGCCTCGTCGCACACCAGCATCTGCGGCTGCACCGCGAGCGCGCGCGCAATGCCGATGCGCTGGCGCTGGCCGCCGGAGAACTGGTGCGGATAACGGTCGCGCAGGGCCGGATCGAGACCGGCGCGCAGCAACTGCTGGCAGACATAGGCATCGAGGTCGCCCTCGACCTTTCCGTTCACTTGCGCCGCTTCGCCCACGATCTGATCAATGCGCAAACGCGGATTCAGGCTGGCATAGGGATTCTGGAAAATCATTTGCACCTGCAGCCGGGCCTCGGCTTCTTCCTTGCTGCTGAGGCTGGCGCGGTCGCGGCCGTTGACCAGCACCTGGCCATCGGAAGGATCGAGCAGGCCGCAGGCCACCCGGCCCAGCGTGGACTTGCCGCAGCCGGATTCACCGACCAGCCCCACCACTTCACCCGGCAAGACCTTCAGGTCCACCTGGTCCAGCGCATGGGTGACGGCCGGCGGGCGGCTCCAGCCGCGCGCCTGCAACTGGCGTTCCAGCCAGCCCTGGCGGCGCTCGCCGAAGCGACGGCTGACGGCACGGGTTTCGATCAGGGGAATGACGGCCTTATCCATGGTGCTCGTTGCTCTGTGTGCTCGGGGTCGGGTGATAGCAGCGCACCCGGTGCGCCGGCAGCGGTTCGCTGATCGCCGGGGCCACCAGGCACTGCTGGGAAAGGCGCTCGCAGCGTGCAGCAAAGGCGCAGGTCGGCGGCAGGTGCAGCAAGTTGGGCGTCATCCCGGGAATCTGGCGCAGCCGTGCACCGCGCCGGTTGTTGCTGGGCAGGCTGCCGATCAGGCCTTGCGTGTAGGGGTGCAGCGGCGCATCGAGCACCGCATCCACACTGCCCTGCTCGACGATGCGCCCGGCATACATCACCGCCACTTCATCGGCCAGTCCGGCCACCACCGACAGATCGTGCGTGATCCAGATCAGCGCCGTGCCATGCTGGCGCGCCAGCTTCTGCACTTCCGACAGGATCTGCGCCTGGATGGTCACATCCAGTGCCGTGGTCGGTTCATCGGCGATGATGAGGTCGGGCTTGTGCAGCATCGCGATGGCAATGGCCACGCGCTGGCGCATGCCGCCCGAGAGTTGATGCGGATAGGCCTGCAGCCGCTCTTCCGGACTGGCAATGCCCATCATGCCCAGGGTATCGCGCGCCAGTTCGCGCGCTTGCTGGCGGCTGACCTTGCTGTGCGCCAGCACGGCATCGACCATCTGCGCTTCCACCTTCAGGACCGGGTTCAGGGTCATCATCGGGTCCTGGAAAATCATGGCGATGCGGTTGCCCTGCAGTTCGCGCAAGGATGTCTTGTCCATGCTGACCAGGTCGCGGCCTTGGAACAGGATCTCGCCGCCGACGATGCGGCCCGGCGCATCGACCATGCCGAGGATGGAAAAACCGGTCACGCTTTTGCCCGATCCGGATTCGCCCACGAGACCCAGAATGCGGCCACGGCCGACCGACAGCGAGACGTCATCGACCGCCGGCAGCACGCCTTCGGGCGTGAAGAAATGCGTGCGCAGGTTGCGCACTTCAAGTGTGAGCGCGCTCATTTCTGCCACCGTGGATTGAGGATGTCGCGCAGGCGGTCGCCGACCAGGTTGATGGCCACGATCACCACCAGCAGCGTGATGCCGGGATAGAAGCTGATCCAGTATTCGCCCGAGAGCATGTATTGGTAACCATTGGAGATGAGCAGGCCCAGCGAGGGTTCGGTAATCGGCACACCCAGGCCGAGGAAGGACAGCGTCGCTTCCAGCGTGATGGCGCGTGCCACCTGCAGGGTGCCGATGACGATCAGCGGCGGCAGGCAGTTGGGCAGGATGTGGCGCACCATGATGCGCCAGGACGACAGGTTCAGGCCTCTTGCGGCTTCCACGTATTCCTTGCGCCGTTCCACCAGCGCCTGGCCGCGCGCAGTGCGCGCGTAATACGCCCACTCCAGTACCACCAGCGTGGCCATCACGTTGAGGATGCCCTTGCCGACGTAGGCCAGGATCAGCATCGCCACCAGGATCGAGGGGAAGGACAGCACCAGGTCGGCAAAGCGCATGAGCACCGTATCGACCTTGCCGCCCGCATATGCGGCCAGCAAGCCGATGAGCGTGCCGATCACGCCTGCGATCAGGGCCGAGCCCACACCGATGCCCACGCTGATGCGCAAGCCGTAGATGATGGCCGAGAACAGGTCGCGTCCCTGACCATCAGTCCCGAGCCAGTAGGTAAACGTTCCATCACCATTGAGGGTACCTGGATGCTGGCGCGAGTCGAGGAAGTTCAACTGCGCCAGGTCATACGGATTCTGCGGCGTGAGCCAGGGTGCGGCAATGGCACCGACGATGAGCAGCAGCACGATCGCCAGCCCTAGCATGGCCGAACGCGAGGCCACGAAATGGCGCATCACGCGCCGCCAGGGAGACTCGCGGCGCGGGGCCTGGAAGGCCGACAGCTCGGCCACGCGGGCGCGCACCTGTTCTTGCGTCATGGTCACTTCGGTCTGCGGCGCGCTCATGCACGGGCCTCCACCCGCACGCGCGGATCCAGCAATTTGTAGAGCACATCCACCACCAGGTTGATGGTGACGAACATGCAGACGATCACCATCAGGTAAGCCACGATGACCGGACGATCCAATGCATTGATGCTGTCCAGGATCAGCTTGCCCGCACCGGGCCAGGCAAAGATGCTTTCGGTAACGACCGCAAAGGCAATGGTGGAGCCAAACTCCAGCCCGACCACGGTCACCAGCGGAATGAGCGTATTGCGCAGCACGTACATCAGTACCACGCGTGCCGGCGACAAGCCCTTCGCACGCGCAAACTTCACGTAGTCCATCGGCAGCACCTCACGCACGTTGGCACGGGTGAGGCGAATCACCAGCGAGATCTTGAACAGCGAGAGATTGATGGCCGGAAGGATCATGTGCCGCCAGCCATCGGCGGTCAGCCACGACCATTGCACGCCGAACAGTTCGGCAGTCTGGCCGCGTCCGCCCGAAGGCAGCCAGCCCAGCGTGACCGAGAAGGCCATGATCAGCATCAGCCCGATCCAGAAGGTCGGCAGCGAAAAACCGAAGATGCTGGTGGTCATCACCAGGCGCGAGAACGGATGATCCGGCTTCATGCCTGCGAACAGCCCCAGCGGCACGCCCACGGCCAGGGCCAGCAGCAATGCCGCCACGGCCAGTTCCAGCGTGGCCGGCAGGCGCTGGAAGATCAGCAGGATGGCCGGGGTGTTGTAGACGAAACTGTTGCCCAGGTTGCCGTGCAGCGCGCCATTGAGGAAGGCCAGGTACTGGCGCCACACCGGCTGGTCCAGTCCCAGTTCCTTGATGATGCGCAGGCGGTCCACCTGGTCCACGTCCTGGCCGATCAGGATATCGACCGGGTTGCCGATCATGTGCAGGCCGAAGAAGACGATCACCGTCATCAACAGCACCACCATCAGCGCCTGCAGCACGCTCTTTGCGATGGCCCCACTCATGCGGGCAGCTCCCACGGGGATTCGGTCCACTCGTCGCCTTCCAGTTCCGGTTCTTCATAGGCCTGGATGTTGCGGTAGTGGTAGTCGATGTCCTCGCTGTACATCAGCGCGGCAATGCCCTGCGCCAGGCGGTAGGCTCCATCACTGATGGCCGGGATGTCGCCGGAGACCGTGCCATGGCTGGCGGCGGCCGGATAGCAGAAGCAATGCACGCGCTCCAGGCCCGGCAGGCTGCCCGGCGTCCTCTGCTGGAACTCGAACACCGGGCCCAGGTAGGGCGAGTCGGCCAGTTCCTCGTCTTCTTCGCCGACGGGCGGCGTGTAGCGGTCGCTCCAGTTGAGGACATGCGGGGCGATGTCCTTGAACTCGCTGCGCACGCTCCAGTCGATCTTGAAACCGGTGGAGAAGAACAGGAAATCCAGTTCCAGCGGACCACGGTTGGTCTGCAGCAGCAGCGCCCCATCCGGCTTGACCTCAACGGATTCAATCGCCGTGCCCAGCAGGAAGCGGGCATTGGCAAAGCGCGAGACGCGGCGCGTGCTGCCCGAAGGCGGCGGCACCTGCTGCACGTTGACGTAATGGCGAATGCGCCATTTCCAGGCATCGGGCAGATGCAGATGGCCGTTGACCAGGCCCGGATTGCCCGCGCCCTTGCCCTTGTTGATGCGCGGCAGTTCCTTGCGGCGGATCAGCAGGTCGACCCGCGCCGCGCCCTCTTCCAGCGCCGTGGCGGCGCTGTCCATGGCCGACGAACCACCGCCAACCACGCCCACGCGCTTGCCCTTCAGGCTGGCATAGTCGTAGACGTCCGAGGAATGCGCCCAGCGTTCGCGCGGCAGCTGCGCGGCCAGCGGCGGTACGCTGGCGCCCCCCAGGCCATCGCGGCCGGTGGCCACCACCACGCGGCGCGCCAGCACGGTCGAGGTACCGGCAGGCGATTGCAGCTGTAGCGCCACGATGCCGTCGGCGCGCGGCTGCACGGCCAGCACGCGGTGTTCGTTGCGGATATCGAGCTGCATGACGCGGCGGAACCAGCGCAGGTAATCCATCCATTGCAGGCGCGGGATCTTGTCCAGCGCTTCCCAGGCGTCCAGCCCGAACTGGGCCTCGTACCAGGCGCGGAAGGTCAGCGCCGGGAAGCCCAGCGCCGGGCCGGTCAGGGTCTTGGGGGAACGCAGGGTTTCCATGCGCGCAGTGGTGGCCCAAGGGCCTTCGAAGTCCTTGGGCGACTGGTCATAGATCACATTGGGAATGCCCAGGTGCGACAGCGCCACTGAGGCCGCCATGCCGGCCTGGCCGCCACCGATGATGGCCACGTCGATCACCGGCACGCCGTCGCGCAGGGTGGCCGGGGTCCAGGACTTGCCGGGCAGCGCCAGCCATTGCAGGTCCTGGCGTACGCGCGCCTCCAGGGCGGCCAGTCCTTGCGGGGGGGCAACGGGAATCAGGGTCGGTTCGGTGTCGTGCATAGTGCCTCGTCAAAAGCATGAAGAGACGTCGCCGGCACAGGCCTGCGATCGTCTCGATTCGGGTTTTGTGATGCAACGCCCTTCCCGGTTGACGCTGCTTGCTTGGGTTTTACTACGGTACTGCGTGCTGCAAAATCATTTACAACAATTCATCGTGCAGGCTGGCATCGCGCTTGACGAAGCCCTGCAAGGTGCTGCGGGCGGCCTTTTCCACGGCATCGATCAGGCGTTGCGTGACGCCCTCGACCGGCTTGCCATAGGGCGTGACCACGCCAAAATAAAACGGAATCTCCATCGCCAGCCGCTTGACCACCATGCCCTCGATGGGCATGCCATAGGCCGTGGCCGGTTCCACCAGCGCCACGCCCAGCCCGGCGCGGGCCGCCATGATGGCATTGAAGGAGGTGTTGGTATCGATGGCAACATCGAGCTGGCTGTCCTCGCCCAATGCGACCTCCACGCGCTGGCGCAGGCGATAGCGGTTGGACATGGTGATGACGCGCTGGCCGCGCAAGGCGGCGCGGGTGAGCTTGTCCTTGCCCGCCAGCGGATGATCGGCGCGCACCACCGCCACGCACGGCGCTTCGCCGATCCAGTGCAGGTCCAGCCCGCGATGGGCCACCGGCAGCGAGGTCAGCCCCAGGCTGACGGTGCGATGCAGGACCGCATGCACGACCTGCTCGGCCGAGGCGCTGCGCAAATGGACGTGCTCAGGAAAGGCGCGCTCCTTGTCGGCGGCCAGCAATTGCAGGGCCGCCGGGGCGATGGTGGAGGCCAGCGCGGGGGTGGCGACCAGATGGACCGGATGGACTTCTTCACGGGCGATTTCCTGCGCCCGTTCGCGGATGCTGCGCAGGCCCACCAGTGAGCGCTCCACTTCCTCATAGAGCAGGAAGGCCTTGGCCGTGGGCGTGACGCGCGGACCGTTGCGGTCGAACAGGGCGTAGCCCAGCTCGGCCTCCAGTTCGCCGATGGCCTTGCTGACGGCGGGCTGCGAACGGCCCAGGCTGCGGCCGGCACCGGTCACGCTCCCCAGGG
Source organism: Herbaspirillum sp. 1173 (assembly GCF_031455335.1). Taxonomy (NCBI): domain Bacteria; kingdom Pseudomonadati; phylum Pseudomonadota; class Betaproteobacteria; order Burkholderiales; family Oxalobacteraceae; genus Herbaspirillum; species Herbaspirillum sp. 1173. Next base: position 121,925 of record NZ_JAVDSP010000003.1, read on the forward strand.
TCATTACGGCCGCAAATGCCTCCAGCTGATTCAGATCCATCGAAATCGCATTCCTTGATCAAGGTCCTTGCATATGATTTTCGAATTATAGGTTTGCTTGTATTCTATTTCAGTATAATAATTTTGTATAAGCAAATGCAGGAGGTGGCATGTGACCGGGAATCCCGCTGCCCTCCTGCCTTGCGGCCTGGCCAAACGGAATGCCTGCGGGCAATTTTCGAATTTCGTATATACAAATAAGCGCAAAGTCGTTTTCCAAATAACGGCTGCGGCGTTACTGTATGACCAGGCCCCTGGCCACCCTGCTCAACTGGAACCCTCTGGACTCTCCGGAACACCGTCATGAACGCCCCTGCTCCCTGTCGCCCGCCGGCCGATCTTCGCTTCCCCATCTACTTGGACTACGGCGCTACCACGCCGGTCGATCCGCACGTGGCGCGTGTCATGTGCGACTTCCTCACCGAAAAATTCGGCAATGCGGCCAGCAGCTCCCATCCCTTTGGCTGGGAAGCGCGGCGCGCGGTGGACAAGGCGCGTGCCCAGGTGGCCGGCCTGGTCGGTGCCCGTCCCGATGAAATCATCTGGACCTCGGGCGCGACCGAATCCAACAACCTGGCCCTCAAAGGCTGTGCCCACGCGCTGCGCGCCCAGGGGCGCGGCAAGCACCTCATCACGGTGGCCACCGAGCACAAGGCCGTGCTGGACACCATGCATACGCTGGAAAAGTCCGGCTTCGAGGTCACCTACCTGCAGCCCGGTGCCGATGGCCTCATCACGCCGGCCCAGTTCCGTGCGGCGTTGCGGCCGGACACGCTGCTGGCCTCGGTGATGTATGTCAACAACGAGATCGGCGTGATACAGCCCATTGCCGAGCTGGGTGAAGTGTGTGCCGAGCACGGTGTGGTCTTTCACGTCGATGCGGTACAGGCAGCCGGCAAGATCGCCATCGACCTGCAGCAGCTGAAGGTGGACCTGATGTCCTTCTCGGCGCACAAGGTCTATGGCCCCAAAGGCATAGGCGCGCTGTATGTCCGCCACAATCCGGCCCTGAAGCTGGAAGCCCAGATCGACGGCGGCGGCCATGAGAACGGCATGCGCTCCGGTACCCTGGCCACGCACCAGATCGTGGGCATGGGCGAAGCCTTTGCACTGGCCGGTGACTTGCTGGAAGAAGAAGGACGCCGCATCCGCGCCCTGCGTGACCGCCTCTGGGCCGGCCTGGCGGACCTGCCGGGCGTGCAGTTGAATGGCAGCGCCGAGGCGCGCGTGCCGCACAACCTCAACGTGAGCTTCCCGCCCACACGCTACGGCACGCTGGGCAGCCAGTTGCTGGGCATCGCGGTGTCGGCCGGTTCGGCCTGTAATTCGGCGGCTGCGGCGCCCTCCTTCGTGCTGCTGGCCATCGGCCGTTCGCCCGACGTGGCACGCAATGCCGTGCGTTTTTCGCTGGGGCGCGGCACGACCGAGGCCGAGATCGATTACGTCGTGGCCACCGTGCGGCAGGTGCTGGCGCATGAGGTCGAGGCGGAACTGCTGGCGGCGCATTAAGACGGATGGAGCGGCGAGCTTAGTTTTCAGACAAGATGCGCGCCGTCTCCATCATTCCCGCTTGTTAGGTTTCAACTAGCTTTTTCTCTCATAAGCTAAGAACTTTTTATAAGTTCTCACGTGGGTCACGCCCGGTTAGACTCGGGGCCGTTTCCTTAGAACTGACCAACGTGATTCGCATCGAGCAACTCCACAAGACTTACCGTGCCGGCCAGCGCGACATCATCGCGCTGCAGGACATCAACCTGGATATCGCTCAGGGAGAGATCTTCGGCATCATCGGCCGCTCCGGCGCCGGCAAGAGTACCCTGATCCGCACCCTCAACGTCCTCGAACGCCCCGACAGCGGGCGCGTCATCATCGACGGCGAAGACATCACCGGCCTGGGCCATGAAGCCCTGCTGGGCCTGCGCCAGCGCGTGGGGATGATCTTCCAGCATTTCAATTTGCTCAATGCCAAGACGGTGGCACAGAACATCGACTGGCCCCTCAAGATTACCGGCCGCTATACGCGCGAGCAGCGCGCCGCGCGCGTGACTGAACTGCTGGAGCTGGTGGGGCTGGACGCGCACCGCGACCAGTATCCGGCGCAATTGTCCGGTGGCCAGAAACAGCGCGTGGGCATCGCCCGCGCGCTGGCCAATTCGCCGCGCCTGCTGCTGTGCGACGAAGCGACCTCGGCGCTGGATCCCGAGACTACCCAGTCCATCCTGCGCCTGCTGCTGGACATCAACCGCAAGCTCGGCCTGACCATCGTGCTGATCACGCACGAGATGGAAGTCATCCGCAGCATCTGCGACCGTGTCGCCGTGCTGGACCAGGGCGCGCTGGCCGAACAGGGCCGCGTGGTCGACATCTTCCTGCGTCCGCAGCACGCCGTGACGCGTTCGCTGCTGGCCGAAAGCCACGCCTGGGATGCCAGCGACACGCTCTACCAGCGCCGCCCCGATGGCGCGCTGGTGCGTCTGACCTATGCCGGTGAAGTGGCGGCACAACCCATCCTGTCGCAACTGACGGCGGCAACCACCGCGCTGGCCACCATCGTGCGCGGCACCGTCTCGCGCATCAAGGACACGCCCTATGGACAATTGCTGGTCGAATTCTCGGGCGGTGATGAGGCTGTCGGAGAAGTCCTGGCGCGCTTGCGCGATTCCGGTATCGATCATGAGGTGCTGGCATGAGCGCGCTGTCTTCCCTGTCTGCCCTGGTGGGCCAGATCGACCTGTCGGTCATCGACTGGAGCGAGGTCGGCGACGCCACCGTGGAAACCCTGGCCATGACCGGCGGCTCGCTGTTCTTCACGGTCTTGCTGGGACTGCCGCTGGGCATCCTGCTGTTCCTGACCAACCGCGGCCAGTTGCTGGAACAACGTGGGCTGTACTGGGTGCTGTCGCTGGTGGTCAACGTGCTGCGCTCGGTACCCTTCCTGATTTTGCTGATCCTGCTGATCCCCTTCACGCTGTGGCTGGTCGGCACCTCGCTGGGCGTGACCGGCGCCATTCCGCCGCTGGTGATCGGTACGGCCCCCTTCTTTGCCCGCCTGACAGAAAGCGTGCTGCGCGAAATCGACCGCGGCATTCTCGAAGCCTGTACCGCCATGGGGGCAGGGCGTCGCCAGATCATTTTTGGCGCGCTCTTGCCCGAAGCCCTGCCGGGCCTGCTGGCGGCGGTGACCATCACCGCGATCACCCTGATGTCGTATGCCGCGATGTCGGGCGTGATCGGTGGCGGCGGCCTGGGCGACCTGGCCATTCGCTATGGCTACCAGCGCTTCCAGACCGAAGTGATGGTGGTCACGGTGGCCATCCTGGTAGTGCTGGTGCAGTTGCTGCAGTTCTTTGGCGACCGCCTGGTGCTGCGCTTCACCCGCAAGTAAGGCAGCAAGAAACGGCAGTCCATGTTTTTCCGGGTGCGCTCCCCACGAGGGACGCTCCCACACCACGTCAACCGACGTTCAATCGATAGTCATTACAAAAGAATGGAGAGAACCATGATCCGCAAACTGATCCCTCAACTGGTGGCCGGTGCCGCCCTGGCCTTCAGCGTTGGCGCCCACGCCGCCGACAAGCTGGTGATTGCCGCCACACCCGTGCCGCATGCCGAGATCCTGGAACACATCAAGCCGACCCTGGCCAAGGAAGGCATTGAACTGCAGGTCAAGGTCTTCACCGATTACATCCAGCCAGCCGCACAAACCAACGAGAAGCAGGTCGATGGCAACTTCTTCCTGCACCAGCCCTACCTGGACCAGTTCAAGAAGAGCCACAAGAACGACATCGAAGTGCCGGTAGCCAAGGTCCACGTCGAGCCCTTCGCCGCCTACTCGCAGAAGTTCAAGAAGGTCGCCGACATTCCTGACGGTGCCACCATCGCCATCCCCAATGATCCGTCCAACTCGGGCCGTGCCCTGCTGCTGCTGGCCCGCAATGGCCTGATCAAGCTCAAGGACAGCTCCAACATTTCCTCGACCCAGAAGGACATCGTGGAAAACCCCAAGAAGCTGAAGTTCCGCGCCCTGGAAGCGGCTACCCTGCCGCGCGTGCTGAACCAGGTCGACGTCGCCCTGATCAACACCAACTATGCGCTGGAAGCCAAGCTGAACCCGGTCAAGGATTCGCTGTTCATCGAAGATGCGAACTCGCCCTATGCCAACCTGCTGGTGGCGCGTGAAGACAACAAGGACAGCGCCGCCATCAAGAAGCTGGCCGCCGCCTTGAATACCCCGGACGTGAAGAAGTTCATCGAAGAGAAGTACAAGGGCGCAGTCGTTCCGGCCTTCTGATGCACTCGGGCAGACTGCACCGTCTCCCTGTCACACCGCCGGTGTGTCCCGCAGAGCCGGGAGCACCGCAGAAGCGTGCATAGCGGCAGGCCGGTGTGTTTTACTGCAAGCCACGGAGTGATCCGTGGCTTTTTTTCGTCCAACCATCCCGAATTATCGAGCAGCGGGACAAGCGCAAACTTGGTGAACCCCCGCCCCAAGATCGCCCCTCCCCGCCCCGCCATCAGCCAGTCCCAATCGGCATGACGCCATGCCGGATCAGCATCGCCCGCATCGATGCGGCCAGCGTGCACGCTCAACCAACTTCAGTTGCTCAGTAGCCGCACGCCTGCTGGCATGGTCATTGCAAACCCGCCCGGCACGATACAGTCCATTCAACGAAAGGGATCACATGAAATTTGCCAAACCGGTGCTCGCCGTCTCGCTGGCCCTGCTGGGCCTGTCCACCCAAGTCGCGCAGGCGGATGCACTGGCCGATATCCAGAAGGCGGGCACGGTGCGCATCGCCGTGCCGCAGGACTTCGCCCCCTTCGGTTCGGTGACCTCCGACCTGCAGCTGCAAGGGCTGGATATCGACGTGGCCAAGCTGATCGCGCAGAAGATGGGCGTCAAGGTGCAGCTGGTGCCGGTGGCCAGCGCCAACCGCATCGCCTACCTGCAGACGCACAAGGCGGATCTGGTCATCTCCACCCTCGGCAAGAACGCCGAGCGCGAAAAGGTGATCGATTTCTCGCAATCCTATGCGCCCTACAACAACAGCGTCTTCGGGGTGGCCTCGGTACAGGTAAGCGGTCCGGCCGATCTGGCAGGCAAGACCGTGGGCGTGGCACGTGGCACCTTCCAGGATCTGCAGCTCACCGATACCGCCCCGAAGAGCGCCACCATCAAGCGCTACGAAGACAACAATGCCATGATCTCGGCCTATGTCTCCGGCCAGGTGCAACTGGTCGGCACGGGCGATTTCGTCGCCTATGCACTGGCGGAGAAGGCACCGGGCAACAAGCCCGTGCTCAAGTACATCATCAATGAATCGAGCTGCAGCGTCGGACTCAACAAGGGCGAAGCCGCCCTGCTCGGCAAGGTCAATGAGGTCCTCACGGCAGCCAAGAAAAGCGGCGAACTCAATGCCATCGTGCAGAAATGGCTGAACGTCCCCTTGCCCGCCAAAATGGCCACTACCTTCCAGTAAGCAAAACGGCCCGCACTTCGATGCGGGCCGTTCACTGAGGGATGACTGCTTACTGGTAAGTGGTCGCCATCTTCTCCGGCAGCGGCACGTTGAGCCACTTCTTGACGATGCCATTGAGCTCCCCGCTCTTCTTGGAGGCGGTCAACGCTTCGTTGACCTTGGCCATGAGCGCCGGTTCTCCCTTGTTCATGCCCACATAGCAGGTCGAGACGTTGATGATGTACTTCAGCAGCGGCTTGTTGTTGGGGGTCTTCTCCGCCAGCGCATAGGCCACGAAGTCGCCCGTACCAACGATCTGCACCTGGCCCGAGACATAGGCCGAGATCAGCCCGTTGTTGTCTTCATAGCGCTTGATGACCGTGCTCTTGGGCACGCTGTCGGTCAGCATCAGGTCCTCGAAGGTGGAGCGGGCGACCCCGACAGTCTGGTTGGCCAGGTCGGCCGGGCCGGCAACCTTGATCGCGGCCACGCCGAAGACGCTGTTGTTGTAGGGCGCATAGCCCTGCGAGAAATCGATCACCTTTTCGCGCTCGGCATTCTTGCCCAGCGTGGAAATGATGAGATCGATCTTGTGCGTCTGCAGGAAAGCCATGCGGCTGGAGATCGGTACCGGCACCAGCTCGGCCTTCACGCCCAGACCCTTGGCCACCAGCTTGGCCACATCGATGTCCAGGCCCTGCAGCTGCAGGTCGGACGTGACCGAGCCATAGGGCGCAAAGTCCTGCGGCACACCGATCTTGACCACACCGGCTTTCTGGATGTCAGCCAGGTTGTCGGCACAGGCGGTACCGGTGAGGGTGGCCAGAGCGGCCAGGGCGAGGATGGTCTTGACGAACTTCATGAGGGTTCCCTTGTTGTCGTGGATGTCGGACGTGGCGTGCAAAAACGGGGCAGCGTACAAACACTTAGAAAATCACGCGATTGACTGTGCGCGCATTCCGGGGCCGTTGCTCAGGAGCAGGACCGCCAGCATGCCATCCGGACTCTGCAAGGAGCATGCCAGCCGCCGGGGGCTGGTGTAAATCATTTCCATGACCGGACTCTGCCCCGGAACTTTGATATCGCTCCGGATATCAGTCAGCGTACTGCATCAAGTTATAAGGTTTCCGAAAACAAGCATGCGAGGTCTGCATGCCCCCCAATGCGCGTCCCCCGAGCGAAAGCCGGAACACAAGCCCATCCGCTGCAGGAATGATAGCGGTACAAAATCTAAGCATTGCGAAACCTGTCCACAAGGGCAAACCTTTAGAAATTCGCTTGACACGATCTCCAAGCAGGAATAAAAAGCGGGGGCATCGTCGCTGTTGCGATCCCGCCAAAGATCAGCCTCAGTATTCCCGCCTGATAAGAGCGGCCAGATAAAAATCGTAAAATCGAAGAAATAAGTTCTTCTGTCTTTACGATCAAAGTTATATTGCCGCAGGCACTCTACCAACGTCATTCCAGACCAATCACAAGGGAGATACCCATGCCCAAGCGTTCCAAGACCATCGAGCCCGTCGTGGTAGTTCCGCCGCAGTTCCTGACCGAACCGGATGGCTTCCTCAACGTCCCGGTGAGCCGCAAGACCCGCGATCACATCCATCACCTCAAGAAGAGCATGCGCGTCTCCAGCCAGGCGGAAGTGATCGAAAAAGCCGTCGCCATCGTGCGCGCCATCGACCTGGCGGCCAAGGGCGAGCTGCCCGACAACTGATGCATCCTGGCCGCAACCGGTTCCGGTTGCGGCTTTCTTCCCCATTCCTTTCCTCATTCCGTTTCGGGCGATGGCGCGTGATCGGCGTCCTTCACCCATAAAAAAAGCTGCCCGATATCTGGACAGCTTCCCTGGGGCTTAGGCGGCCTGAGCCGTCCCGGCGACTTATCCCTACGCACCCCTTGCCTGCTGTGGCAAGCGGAAGACGGCCACTTTCTCGGCCAGTTCGGCGGCCTGTCCCTGCATGGAGCGTGAAGCGGCGGCCGCCTCCTCGACCAGCGCCGCATTCTGCTGGGTAACCTCATCCATCTGCGCCACGGCCTGGTGTACCTGCTCGATGCCGGCGCGCTGCTCTTCACCAGCGGCGCTGATCTGGCCGATGATGGTATTGACCTGGGCCACGCTCTGCACGATCTCATCCATGGTCTGGCCGGCCTTCTTGACCAGTTGCGCACCCGAGTCGACCTTCTCCACAGAGTCGCCGATGAGGACCTTGATCTCCTTGGCGGCCGCCGCCGAACGCTGGGCCAGGCTGCGCACTTCGGTAGCGACCACGGCAAAGCCGCGTCCCTGCTCGCCTGCACGTGCCGCTTCCACCGCGGCGTTGAGCGCCAGGATGTTGGTCTGGAAGGCAATGCCGTCGATCACGCCGATGATGTCCACGATCTTGCGGGCGGAGGCATCGATGGCATCCATGGTGCTGACCACGTCGCCGACGATCTCACCGCCCTGCCCGGCGATGTGCGAGGCGGCTTGTGCCATTTCCGCGGCCTGGCGGGCATTCGCACTGTTTTGCTGTACGGTGGAGGTCAACTCCTCCATCGAAGAGGCGGTTTCTTCCAGCGAACTGGCCTGGTGTTCGGTGCGTGCCGACAGGTCCTGGTTACCGGCAGCGATTTCCTGCGACGCGGTGGCGATGGTATCGGCACCGGTGCGCACGTTGGAAACGATGTCGACCAGTGACGTATTCATCTCGCGCAACGCACCGAGCAGGTCGCCGGTTTCATCCGGTGCGCTGTCGGTGATGGTCTTGGTCAGGTCGCCATTGGCGACCTTGCGAGCCGCATCGACGGCATCGGCCATCGGTACGGTGATGGAGCGGCTGATGGCCAGTGCAGCGATCAAGCCCAGCAGAATCGCCACCGCCGCCGAGACGCCGAGGATAGTTGCAGAAGTAACGTAAGTCGCATGGGCGGCCTCAGTGGCCGAACGCATCTGTCCCTCGAACAGGGTCACCAGTTGCTGCAGCGTGGCCAGCAGATCACCCTGGGTCTTGTAGCGCGGACCGAACAGCAGGCGCTGTCCTTCGATGTTCTGGTTTTTCAGACCAAGGGCCACCACATCGCCCGTGAAAGCGAAATACGCCTTGCTTTGCTCATCGGCCTGGGCAGCAAGACGGCGGCCCTCGTCGGTCACCACGTGGGTGCGGACAAATTCGAGCGCCTTCTGGAATTCCGCCAGGTCCTTGTCGATGGACTGCTTGTTGCTGGCCATCTGCGCATCATCGTCCAGGATGATGATGTTGCGCGCCGAACGGGCGATATTCATCATCAGGTACTGCATCTTCTGGGCCGCATTGACCTTGGGATAAATGTCACCGCTCAGTTGGGACGAGGTAGTGTCCAGCGAAGACATGCGAGTGATGCCGATGAAGGTGATGATCACCAGCAACAAAAGGAGGGCGGCAAAGCCCGCAGCCAGGCGGGGGCCAAGGCGGAGACGGCGGAGAGGATTCATGTGGATTGTGGAGTAAGAGGAGTCGAGGCCGGCGGGGGTACCGGTGCCGGAATGATAATCCTGCCGAGCTCCCGCCTCAGGGCGGAACAGAGGGGCAGAGACAGGTCTGCTCGGCCCTTGCGTCCTTCCATCCGGCCTGCACCACCACCTCCTCAGGCGGTGCGCTACCGGCCCGCCACCTTCTCATCGAACCAGCGCTTCCACGCTGGCACTGCGGTGGCAAAGGTGCCGCGATGCGTAGTCGGTCCGGTGGAGACCGCCTGTACCCGCGTGTTCCCCGAACCCATGGCCTGTGCATAGGTCATGGCCATACGGCCCACGCCGGGGGTGATGGCCTCATCCGTTTCGCCATAGTAATTGCGCACGTCGGAACGGATCACCCAGCGATAGGCCTGGGTGGTCGCGATCAGGCGGCCATAGGCGGACCGGGCGAAATACTGCGGGTCAAAATATTCCGGCCGCATCAGCTTGTGCAGGTCGGTCGGAATGTCGGCCACATTGAAGGGCTGCCGATCGTAGGCATTCTTGGCGACCGGGTAGGCCGCATCAGTGAGCACCGAGCGCGCCAACCCCGGCACACCGTAATAATTTTCGAAGGCAAAGGCTGACAGAATGACGATGCTGTTGAGCCAGGCCGCATCATTGGGGCGTGGAAAAGCGAGAAATCCTTCGAGCAGCGCGAACACGTCCAGCGGCGCACTGGCGGTGGTGGCCGCATCGACCTTGACGCCGGCCGCTTCCAGTTTTTCAAGGAAGGCCATGGTCACGAAACCACCCTGCGACCACCCGGAGAGAAACAGCTTGTCCTCGCGCACCCCCATGCTGGCCAGCACGCTGCGCGCGGCCAGCAGCATGTCATAGGTGGCTTGCTGGTGGCTGCCCTTGACCATGTAGCCTTCCGGCTCGCTGGAAATGCCCATGCCGAAATAATCGGCGCCGATGAGCGCATAGCCCTGCCCGGCGAACTGGGCAATCATCAACTGCGTTTCGGGCGATTGTTCGGGGAAGGACGGCACCTGCTGCCTTTCATACACGGTGCCATGCTGATAGGACACCAGCGAATAGGATTGGGCAGGCGTATCCGGCAACGCCAGCAAGCCCGAGGCCAGGATAGGCTGGTTGCCGCGCTCCGGGATCACGGAAGGATACGTGATGCGATAGAGCCGCACGGCATTGCGTGCGGGGGAGTAATTGACGGGGACACCGGAGAATGCCGGCGTATCCTTTTGCAAAATGGTGTTGAGCTTGTCAACATCCCAGCGGCCGATCAGCTGATAGCGAACGCCGGAGGCCACCGCCTGCACCGCCGGGGTGGCGGGGGCCTGGGCCGATGCCGCAACTGGCAGGATGGACAACATGGCGCTCAGTGCGCCCAGGACCAGGCCGGCACGCATCACACATGACTTCATCGCTTCCCCTTTTCTTGTATTGGAAATGAATCACTGCAATCGTTTGCATGGCCTGTGCACGGAGCAATTGCGGCGCAAGCATCGTGTACGTAACGACATCAGTCTGGCGCATTATGACGAGCCGCATCGTAGCGCAAAGCAGGAAAAGCGGGACCTTTACCGTGCAAGCACAAGTTTGGGCGCACCGTGACTTCTGGTATAAACAGTGGCTGGAACGTCGCCGCCATTCCCCCCGATGGCGGATGACGCCACTTACCCCCCGATATTGAGAAACGAGCAAGCCATGAACAAGCGTACCCTCTCCCGCTTCCGCTTCCTGAAGCTGGCCGCCCACGCTGGCCTGATCTGCGCCGCGGTCCTGAGCCATCAGGCACACGCGCAGGCCAATCTGGACTTCTTCTCCAACACGGCCGTGGCCGATCTGAAGAAAGAACAGATCAATTCCCTGTATGCCGCCATCACCGCGTCCCTGGACGCCGGCGTGAGCGGCAAGACCTCGCAGTGGACCGATGGCCCCAAGCCCTCCACCACGGCCAAGATCACCCCGGCCTTCGAGCAAAGCACCCCGCCCTGCGCCAATGTGGACCTGGTGGTCACCAGCAAGCGTGGCACCGAACCGCTGAAATTGCGTTACTGCAAGAACAGCGCAGGCAAGTGGGCACTGAGCAACTGATCCGCTGATCCTCCACGACCGCGCGCTGCGCGGCAATCGCTCCGGCCGGCCCCGGTGCTCCGTTGTACGGTAGCGCCGGCCGGTTCCGTCGGCGCTGCCGTTCAATGGAGCACCGGCACGCGATTTGCTGTTTGTTGCGCACCCCACCTTTCCCTCAAGGTAGCTTTCACCATGGCTGATACAGACCAACACTTTCTCGTCGTCGATGATTTTTCGACGATGCGCCGCATCGTCAGCGGCCTGCTCAAGGAACTCGAATACACCAAGATCGTGGAAGCCGATGACGGCTCCACGGCCCTGAAGATTCTGGAATCCGGCGCCTCCAACATCACCTTCGTCCTGACCGACTGGAACATGCCGGTCATGGATGGCCTGACCCTGCTCAAGAAGATCCGCTCCACCCCTTCCCTGGCGCATCTGCCGGTGCTGATGATCACGGCCGAAGCCAAGAAGGAAAACATCGTCACGGCAGCCCAGGAAGGTGCGGATGGCTATATCGTCAAACCCTTCAACGCCACCACGCTCAAGGAAAAGATCGAAAAGATCCTGGCGCGGCGCGCACAGATGAAATGAGAGGACGCTGATGGATATCCCTGCCAATGACGAACAACAAGAACCGCAAGCGGGCAGCATCATCAAACATGCCTCGATGACCACCCGCATCCACCAGACCATCTATACGCTGGAAAGCCGCATCGTCCAGCAGAACGACGGCCTGCAGCGTTCAGAATATCGCGTGCTGCTGGAGCGCGATGTCATCAAGGACTGGACCGAAGGCGACGTGGCACAGTATTTCGGATTGGACATCTACTGAGTCTTGCGTGTGTTTCGACAGCACGCCTGTCGCCTGGCTGCCACCTTCCCGGCAGCTTGCAACATAAGAACGGCAACCTGCGGGTTGCCGTTTTTTTTCGCCTGCAAACGCCAATGGGCGCATTTTTGCGGTCGGCCACAAGGCGCGGAATGATCGCGCCGCGCCTTTCAAATTGATAACAAAATCGAGATTTTCTGTGAAACTCCCGCTACACAAAAGCAGGTATAACGTAACCAATAATGATACTCATCCGTTAAGAGCGGACTATCAGGGTTGTTTCATTTTGGGGATGTGAACGACGTGGCAGTGTTAATCGTAGAGCATCCAGGCGAGGGAGCCGGCGTTGTGCTCAAGGCCTTGCATGCCAGCGGCTTGCCGGTACGGGCAGTGGCGGCCTTGTCGGAACTGGAAGGCGAGATTCAAAAAAAAAGCCTGCTGTCCTGATCATCGAGACGCACCGGTTCACCATCAGCTTGCTTCCGCTGGTGGCCGATCTGCGGCAGAAGTTTCCGATGCTCGGCATCGTCGTCATCGGCGAACAGCTCAGCGAGGATGCGCAGGAGAAAGCCCTGCACGACGGTGCCGATTACATCCTGCACAAACCGATCCGGCAAGGCCTGCTGCTGGCGACCATCCGCTCCTTCCTGCGACGCCTGCGCATCCTCCATGCGCCGACCGCAGGCAGTGCAGAGGCCTGGACCCTGTATCGCCGCCGCGGCACGCTGGTCAGTCCGCACAACGAACGGGTGGCGCTGAGCGAGCGGGAATGCGCGGTCCTGACGACGCTGTTCCTCAGCCCGCACTTCCCGGTCAGCGTGGAACACCTGATGCATGCGCTCAACATCACGGCCGAGATCATCGATCCGCATCGCATCGACACCATCATCTATCGCCTCCGGAAGAAGCTGGGGCAATTGGCGCATGCCCGTTTCGAGATCCGGAACATCTATGGCAGAGGGTTCATCTGCGTGGCAATGAAAGAAAGCGTGGTCTTTTATGTTTGGGATGGATAACGGCGAATGGTTCAGGCTGGTCCAGCGGGTCTGGACCGGCGCTTCACTGGATGGCCTCGGTGCCGTCGCCTCACTGGGCTTGGCGGGCACGCTGGGCGCATTGCTGGCATCCGCGCGCGGCCGTTGCCGCGAGCTGCACCGGCAATTGCGCGAAGCCCGCGCCGCCAATGACGGCCTGCGCCAGCAGGCGCTCTACGACGGCCTCACCGGCCTGCCCAACCGCAGCCTGCTGGAGCAACGCATCGCTGCTGCGATCGCCCGCGCCGAGCGCGCACAGGGCAGCTTCGCGTTGCTGTTCCTGGATCTGGATGGTTTCAAGCTGGTCAACGATCGCCACGGCCACGCCGCCGGTGATCTGCTGCTGCTGCAGATCGGCGAACGACTGGGGGCGAGCCTGCGGCATGCGGATACCATCGCCCGCATTGGTGGTGATGAATTCGTGGTGCTCACCGACATCGTCGCCAGCGGCGACATCCGCATCATCCGCGACAAGCTCACCCAGGCGCTCGCTGCCCCCTTCCAGATCGGCCAGACGATGCTGACGGTGAGCGCGAGCCTGGGCCATGCACGCTATCCCGATGACGGCAAGTCGATGGATGCCCTACTGGCTTGCGCCGACCAGGGCATGTATCACCTCAAGCGCGCCCGTCAGGCGCAGGCGGCCTGCACCATGCTGTGACCGACGCAGCGGTTGACGGCGGCAGCGATCTGCCGCGGGTCGAAGCGCGACCAGCGGGCCGCCACGTGCTGGTCCGGCCGGATCAGGTAAACGCATCCTTCGTGCGCAGCATAGCGCTGCGCGGCCAGTCCCTGCACATCCTCCAGCAGGGCCCCGGAACCGGCGGGACCGATGGTCTTGACCGGAATCTCCAGACCCGCTGCCTGCAGACTGACGGGGAAATCTCCCGCACCGAATACCAGCACCGTGAAGCCTTCGCCCAGCTGACTGAGCAGCCATCCGGGCCGGCTCCCCTGCCGCACCGGCGCATCCGCGCAGGGCGTGCCGGGGACCATGCGCTCGCCGAACGGCACGCTGTCGGGGGGTGTTCAGGGACGAACTCACATAAGGCGTCGGCGTGGACAGGCGGCCGCTGTTGACCAGCGTGCGGGCGAACGGTTCGTGCTCGGCCAGCGTCAGGACGGCATCGCGCAGCACGCGGCTGGCACGGCTCTTGGGTGTGATGAAATCGGTGGAGCGGGTGGACTGGCGCAGGTTGTCGTCGGCCGCGAAAGCGCGCTCTTCGTGATAGCTGTCGATGAAGCTGACCGGGGCCTGGCCATCGATGACCAGCTTGAGTTTCCAGATCAGGTTGTCGATGTCCTGCACGCCGGTATTGGCACCGCGCGCCCCGAAGGGAGATACCTGATGCGCAGCGTCACCGGCAAAGAGCACGCGCTGGTAGCGCATGTTGTCGATGCGGCGGCAGGCGAACTGGTAGACGGAAACCCATTCCAGCTCGAATTCCACCTCTGGCCCCAGCATCGCCTGAATACGCGGGATGACGTTTTCGGGCTTCTTTTCTTCCTCGGGATCGGCGTCCCAGCCGAGCTGGAAATCGATGCGCCAGACGTTGTCGCACTGCTTGTGCAGCAACACGCTCTGGCCGCGATGGAAAGGCGGATCGAACCAGAACCAGCGCTCGGTCGGGAAGTCCGCCTTCATGATGACATCGGCGATGAGGAAGCGGTCCTGGAAGAACTGGCCGGTGAACTGCGCACCGACCATCTTGCGCGTATCGCTGTTGGCACCGTCGCAGGCGATGATCCAGTCGGCCTGCATGGTGAAGCTGCCGTCGGGCGTTTCCACGGTCAGGGTGGCACCGTCATCATCCTGCTTCAGGCCCACCAGCGCATGCTTCCAGCGCAGGTCGATGAGCGGATGCGCCGCGCAGGCTTCTACCAGATACTCTTCCAGATAGTATTGCTGCAGGTTGATCATGGCCGGCATCCGGTGGCCGGCCTCGGGCAGCAGGTCGAACTGGTAGACCTGGCGATCCTCAAAAAATACCTTGCCCAGCTGCCAGCCCACGCCCTTGTCCACCATGCGCTGCGCCACGCCCAGACGATCCCAGATCTCCAGCGGACGCTTGGCATAGCAGACCGCACGCGAACCGATGCTCACGGTGTCATTGTCATCCAGCACGACGGCGGGCAGGCCGCGCTCGGCGCACTCCAGGGCGGCAGTCAGGCCGATGGGACCGGCACCGATGATGACCACCGGGTGGCGCTGCGGCTGGCCGCTGCGCTGCTCATCCGAGGGTTGATAGGCGAAACGGGGATAGGTGTAGGTGCTTTGCATGGTGTCTCCTTGGGATCATCGGGGGGGATGGCGCTGTCAATTTTTTATCGGATCAGTGACCGGCTGCCGTGAATTCCTGCACATGCATCCAGGCGGCATGTTTCGGTGCGCGGCGGGTACGTGACCATTCGTCCAGCATGTCCCATTTGACTTCGTCCAGCCGCTGCAGCTGCTGCGGACTGGCGCAATCGGCAGCAAGTTCGACGCGGTGGCCGCTGGGATCGAAGAAATAGATGGATTTGAAGATGGTGTGATCGGTGATGCCCACCACCTCGATGCCATCGGCCTGCAGACGCTGCATGACCTCCCTGAGGGTGGCCTCGCTGTCCACCTTGAAGGCAATGTGCTGCACCCAGGCCGGGGTATTGGCGTCGCGCCCCATGGGCGGTGAATTCGGGATCTCGAAGAAGGCCAGCACATTGCCCTGCCCGGCATCGAGGAAGATGTGCATGTAGGGATCGGGGGCCTTGGTCGAGGGTACCTGGTCTTCGGCGATGGCCAGGATGAAATCCATGTTCAGATATTTCTGGTACCAGAGCACGGTTTCTCTGGCGTCCTTGCAGCGGTAGGCAACGTGATGGATGCGATCGATCTTCATGGCAGTCTCCTTGAGGGCTTCGTCTTTGTGTTTGAATTAGTAACGGTTGTTACTATATTGACGAGGCTCGCTCAGGGTCAACGTGCGGCAGGGGCAGGAAGGTCCTCGCGTGCAGGGTCATTGATGTGGATCAAGCGTGCCGCTGCCGTGTCGACTTGGTAACGTCTGTTACCATGTCGGAATGAAACTGCAAGATTTTTTCCCCTATCAACTGGCCCAGCTGGCCGAGGCGGTGAGCCGTTCGGTGGCGGAGGTCTATGCCGATCGCTTCGGCCTGAGCCGCGACGAATGGCGCATCCTGGCGGCCCTGGCCGAAGAGGGCCAGATGCAGGCCAGTGATCTGGTGCCCCATACCTCACTGGACAAGATGCAGGTCAGCCGTGCGCTGGCGCGCATGGAACAGGATGGCCTGGTACTGCGCCAGCCCAGCCCGGATGACGCCCGCGCGCGCATCGTCAAGCCCACGGCGCAGGGACGCAAGCTGTACCGCAAGATCGTGCCGATGGTGGAAGAGCGCGAAGCCCATCTCCTGCAAGCGCTGAGCTGCAGCGAACGCGAGGCCTTGATGCGCGCCATGGAAAAGATCCGGAAACGCGCCTTGCGCGTGATGGACGACGCCGATTGAGGCTTGTCGGTGCCTGGCTGACGCCATTGTGCGGGGGACTCCGATAACGCGATGCAAGCGAACGGTCTACCTTGTGATTTCAAGGAGACCATCATGAACCAGCCTGACCATACTGACCGGCATGACATTGAACGTGACGAGAACCAGCCACGACGCCCCAAGGAAGGGGCCACGCAGACCCATTTCGAGAAAGAGCCCGAGGGCCATGAAGGTACGCTAGGTGGACAGCCGCCACTGAACGCCCCGGCCGGCATCCAGCGCATGGGACGGGGCGGCGTGCTGGTGGAGAAAAGCCCGAATGCCGCCGACGATGAGCGGCAAGAGCAGAAGCCGGAGTAAGGTTCTACCTTCCTGACTAGGCCGACCAGGCCAGCATCGGTTTCCTGCCGATGAATTCGCGGAAGGCTGCCCGGTCACGTCCCGTGTCCTTGGCTTGGTAGAGCGCCTTGTCGGCGCTTTCGATCAGTTCGCGCGGTTGATAGGAGAAGCCCTCCGCAGACGTGATGGATGTGATGCCGATGCTGACCGTGACCCGGCCCTTGTCGCTGGTCGCGTGCGAAATGCCCATGGCCCTGACGGCCGCAACAATTCGTTCCGCCACCACGATGGCACCGGCACTGCCGCATTCCGGCAGCAGTACGGAAAATTCTTCGCCACCGTAACGCGCCACCGTATCAATCTCGCGCTGTGCCGCCCCGGAGATGGCCGCGGCGATGTTGCGCAGGCAGACATCGCCCACCACGTGGCCATAGTGATCGTTGTATTGCTTGAAGTGATCGACATCGATCATGAGCAGTGAGAACGCCCCGCCCACGCGCGCGAAACGCGCCGCTTCCGCCTCCAGCAATTCATCGAAATGACGGCGATTGATGGCACCGGTCAGACCGTCACGGCGCGACTGTTTCTGCAGCAATTCGAACATGGTTTCCAGCTCGGCTTGTGCCCGCACTGCTTCGGCTTGCGCGCGCTCCCTGAGCGCTACCTGCGCGACCATCTTGTTGCCGCCGTACCAGATGGCGAACAGCAGCAAGGCAATGCCCAGTGCACGCACCATGAGGTGCCGTGTCCAGCTCTGCAGGATCTCCTCCTTCGATACGCCGACGATGACGAAGAGCGGGTAATTGCTGAGATGCTTGAAGCCGTGGATGCGCAGAACACCATCCTGCGTGGAGCGCAGCTCGACCACTCCCTGGTCCTGCAGCTTGACGTATTGCTGGATCAGCGGGGATTGCGCGAGTGACTTGCCCATGGAGTCCGGGCGCAGCGGCCGCCGATAGAGAATGGTGGCGTCGTTGGCACCGAACAGCACGACGCCTTGCTGGCCGATATCGAACTTCTGATAGAAGCGCTCGAAGAACTGGATGTCCAGCGTGGCCAGGACGACGCCGCCGAACGAGCCATCGGGCTTGTTGATGCGGCGGCTCATGGTGAGCACCCAGTGGCCGGTGGACTTGCTGCGGATGGGCTTGCCGATGAAGGGAGAATCGAGGCGATTGGCCTGATGGTGACGGAAATAATCACGGTCGCTGTTGTTGAAGCGCGTTTCCAGGACCGGCTGCGAGGAGGCCAGCCACTTCCCTTTTTCGTCATAGATGAACAGGCCTGCCAGTTGCGGCACCTCGCCGACGGTTCGCACCAGAAAGTTGTGCAGCCGCTCATTGCCGGCCACGGCGAGCGGCTTGCCCGGTACCTGCTCCATCACGGCCTTGAGGACGATGTCGACCTCGTCCAGCGCCTGGTCGGCGTGCTGGGACAGCGCCAGCGCCATGTTGGCGGTGGAGCGGAAGGATTCCTCCATCTCGGCCGTGTGTTCATGCCAGCTGGTCCAGGCTTCCAGAATGAGGATGATGATGCAGACGGCGGCCACGAAGCCCTTGGCCGCTCTGGACGCCACCTTGATCGGACACGCTTGCATGGTTCTCCCCTGAACGGTGACGTCTCGTGGTGCCATTATTGTTCGCACCGGCAGGCCTCGCCATCAGAGATTGCCTGAGAAGAGACGGGCCGTCTCCCGCTTGATGAGAAGGCGGGTCAGGATTATCCCGATGGTGTTGCGTCAACAAAGCGCGGTAAGGTCTGGGCAGAGGAGAAATGATGCTAAACAGTTTTGCAGAGGATATCGCTGGCAGATATGTATTGATCGTCAGGAAACTGGCCGAGATGGCCGGGGCCAATCTGATCGTCGGTGACCTCATCCGCAATGCCACCCGCAATTGCCTGGTGGGCATGCACGCGGCGGGGGCGGAATCATTCGAGATCCGCCAACATCTGGGTGCGTTGATCGCCAGTCACATCCAGGCCTTGCAAGTACACAGCGACCGCACGCTGGCGGCGTGGGTGCATGCGCGCAATCATATGGAATTCCTGCTCTTCATCGAGGAACGGGAAGAACTGGCGTTGCGCGATGAGGTCGGTGCGGGTGCGGGAGGATTGATGCATTGATCCGTGATGGGCGCGAATGAAACAGGCATCACGCCGGGACATAAAAAAACCCGCTGACGTATCAGCGGGTTTTTCATTGTGGCGGAGAGGGGGGGATTCGAACCCCCGATAGGCTATGAACCTATACACGCTTTCCAGGCGTGCGACTTAAACCACTCATCCACCTCTCCTGGATTCGGGTTCGCGTTCAGCGAAGCCATGCATTATAGCAAGCTTCTCGCCGAAGCCAAGTCTTTTCTGCATCTTTTTCAAAAAGACCATGAAAAAACCAGCAGGACCCGGCGTCCATACGACAACGCCCCGCCCTGCCGGCTAGCCTGTCACCGCCCTGCAGCGGCGGCCTCAGGCTTACTGCGCTTCTTTCAGCTGATCCAGGATGGCCGGATTTTCCAGCGTGGAAACGTCCTGGGTGATCGCCTCGCCCTTGGCCAGCACGCGCAACAAACGACGCATGATCTTGCCGGAGCGCGTCTTGGGCAGGTTGTCGCCGAAGCGGATTTCCTTGGGCTTGGCGATGGGGCCGATTTCCTTGGCCACCCAGTCGCGCAATTCCTTGGCGATCTGCTTGGCTTCTTCACCGGTCGGGCGCGGACGTTTCAACACCACGAAGGCGCAGATCGATTCGCCGGTGGTTTCATCCGGCTTGCCCACCACGGCCGCTTCAGCCACGATGCTGTTGGCCACCAGCGCCGATTCGATTTCCATGGTGCCCATGCGGTGACCCGACACGTTGAGCACATCATCGATACGGCCGGTGATGGTGAAGTAGCCGGTCTCCTTGTTGCGCACCGCGCCGTCGCCGGCGAGGTAGATGTTGCCACCCAGTTCTTCCGGGAAGTAACTCTTCTTGAAGCGTTCCGGATCGTTCCAGATGGTGCGGATCATCGACGGCCACGGACGCTTGACGACCAGGATGCCGCCATTGCCGTTGGGGATGTCGTTGCCGGTCTCGTCGACGATGGCCGCCGTGATGCCCGGCAGCGGCAGCGTGCACGAACCCGGCACCTGGGGCGTGGCACCCGGCAGCGGCGAAATCATGTGGCCGCCGGTCTCGGTCTGCCAGAAGGTATCGACGATGGGGCAGTTCTCGCGGCCGACGTTCTTGTAGTACCACATCCAGGCTTCCGGATTGATGGGCTCGCCCACCGAACCGAGGATGCGCAGCGAAGACAGGTCGTATTGCTTGGGATGAACCTTCTCATCCGCATCGGCCGCCTTGATCAGCGAACGGATCGCCGTCGGCGCAGTGTAGAAGATGGTGGCCTTGTGGCGCGCCACCATGTCCCAGAAGCGGCCGGCGTTCGGATAGGTCGGCACGCCTTCGAAGACGATCTGGGTCGCCCCCACGGCCAGCGGGCCGTAGGCGATGTAGGTGTGGCCGGTGATCCAGCCGATGTCGGCGGTGCACCAGTAGACATCGTCGGGCTTGATGTCGAAGGTCCACTTCATGGTCAGCACGGCCCACAGCAGGTAGCCCGCCGACGAATGCTGCACGCCCTTGGGCTTGCCGGTGGAACCTGATGTGTAGAGGATGAACAGCGGATGCTCGGCATCCACCCATTCCGGCTCGCAGGTGTCGGGCTGGTTCGCGACCACGTCGGAGAGCCACAGGTCACGGCCTTCGACCCAGTTGATCTCGGCACCGGCGCGCTTGTAGACCACCACGTGCTTCAGGGTATCGCAACCGCCCATGGCCAGGGCTTCGTCGACGATCGATTTCAACGGCAGCTGCTTGCCGCCGCGCACCTGGTAGTCGGCGGTCAGCACGGCCACGGCACCGGCATCGATCACCCGCTCGTGCAGGGATTTGGCGGAGAAGCCGCCGAAGACCACCGAGTGTGTCGCGCCGATACGGGCACAGGCCTGCATGGCCGCCACACCTTCGACCGACATGGGCATGTAGATGACCACGCGGTCGCCCTTCTTGATGCCCAGCGATTTGAGGCCATTGGCGAACTGGCAGACCTTCTGGTGCAGTTCGCGATAGGACACGCGGGTCACCTTGCCGTCGTCGGCTTCGAAGATGACGGCGGTCTTGTCGGCATTGCCGTTTTCCAGGTTGACGTCCAGGCAGTTGTACGAGACGTTCACCTGGCCATCGGCGAACCACTTGTAGAACGGGGCGTTGGATTCATCCAGGGTCTGGGTGAAGGGCTTGTGCCAGTTGAGGTTGTCCTTGGCCAGCTTGGCCCAGGTGCCTTCGTAGTCTTTCTCGAATTCGGCGTTCAGGGCCTGGTAGGCGTCCATGCCCGAAATGGCGGCGTGACGGGCCAGCTCGGCCGGGGGTGCGAATACGCGGTTCTCTTGCTTGAATGTCTCGATGTCTGCCACGGTAGTCTCCAGTAGGTTTGTTTTTGCTTTCCGCAAAACATAGGCCGTTTCACTTACTCAGTCCTTACACAAGCAGCGCCCCTGTCGGGCGGGAGGCCGCTTGCATCAGGGCTGGGACAGCGATGGCTGCCCCCTTGCGCCAACCCGGGCAGGACCGCACCCGGCTGGCTCCATGGACGCAGACCTTCATATCGCTGCGATGTTCTCTGGTGTTCAAGACAACATATTGGCATTCTGGCACAGGTCGATGTTTCCCGCAGGCACTGCGCACGCGGGATGCAGGGCAGGCCCCGGAAATGGGCCAAGGGCGTGTAGAATACGGCCCCAAATCCGGAGCCGGACAGTGAACGCAAACGCAGCAGCAGCGGCGCACCGGATATCGTCATCCTCAGCCAGAATCACGCGTAGCACGGACACCCATGAAAAACTCGTCGCCCCAGCCTCCCCGCAAGATCGGCATCCTGCCCAACCTGATTTTCATGAGCCGCTGGCTGCAGCTGCCGCTCTACCTGGGCCTGATCCTGGCGCAGTGCGTCTACGTGTATCACTTCTGGGTCGAGCTGGTGGACCTGATCGGCGCGGCCATGGGCAGCGCCAGTTCGCTGGACCACATTCTGGATGCGGTCGCCATTCCCGGCGCCACCCGCCCCGAGAAGCTGAATGAACAAACCATCATGCTGGTGGTATTGGCCTTGATCGACGTGGTGATGATTTCCAACCTGCTGATCATGGTGATTGTGGGCGGATATGAAACCTTCGTCTCGCGCATGAACCTGGAAGGCCATCCGGACCAGCCCGAGTGGCTCTCGCATGTGAACGCTTCTGTCCTGAAGGTCAAACTGGCCACGGCCATCATCGGGATCTCGTCGATCCACCTGCTCAAAACCTTCATCAATGCCAATCTGTATGACGCCAAGACGCTCATCGCCCAGACCGGCATCCATATCGCCTTCCTCTTGTCGGCCATGGCCATCGCGTATTGCGACCGGCTGATGGTGCATCCTTCCGAACCCTCCGACAAGCCGCACTGACTTTGCCTCATCCAAACCGAGAGAACCAGCCATGACCATCATCAAGCAAGACGATCTCATCGAATCCGTCGCCGCCGCGCTGCAGTACATCAGCTACTACCATCCGGCCGATTACATCCAGCATCTGGCCCGCGCCTACGAGACCGAGCAGAGCCCGGCCGCCAAGGATGCGATCGCCCAGATCCTGACCAACTCGCGCATGTGCGCCGAGGGCAAGCGCCCGATCTGCCAGGACACCGGCATCGTCAACGTGTTCCTGAAGATCGGCATGGGCGTGCGCTTCGAGGGCTTCTCGGGCTCGATTGCCGACGCCGTCAACGAAGGCGTGCGCCGCGGCTACTCGCACCCGGACAACGTGCTGCGCGCCTCCATCGTGGCCGACCCGCAATTCGAGCGCAAGAACACCAAGGACAACACCCCGGCCGTGATCCACATGGAACTGGTGCCCGGCAACACCGTGGACGTGCAGATTGCCGCCAAGGGCGGTGGCTCCGAGAACAAGACCAAGTTCGTCATGCTCAACCCCTCCGACAACCTGGTGGACTGGGTCCTCAAGACGGTCCCGACCATGGGCGCCGGCTGGTGCCCGCCGGGCATGCTGGGCATCGGTATCGGCGGCACGGCCGAGAAGGCCATGCTGATGGCCAAGGAAGTGCTGATGGAAGACATCGACATGTACGAGCTCCTGAAGCGCGGCCCGCAGAACAAGACCGAAGAGCTGCGGATCGAGCTCTATGAGAAGGTCAATGCACTGGGCATCGGCGCACAGGGCCTGGGCGGCCTGACCACCGTGCTGGATGTGAAGATCATGATGCACCCGACCCACGCGGCTTCCAAGCCCGTGGCGATGATCCCCAACTGTGCCGCGACCCGTCACGGCCACTTCGTGCTGGATGGTTCGGGCCCGGCCTACATGGAACCGCCGTCGCTGTCGGATTGGCCGGAAGTGCACTGGGTGGCCGACACCGAGAAGTCCAAGCGCGTCAACCTGGACACCCTGACCAAGGAAGAAGTCGCCTCCTGGAAGCCGGGCCAGACGCTGCTCTTGAACGGCAAGATGCTGACCGGCCGCGATGCCGCCCACAAGCGCATCCAGGACATGCTGGCCAAGGGCGAGAAGCTGCCGGTGGACTTCACCAATCGCGTGATCTACTACGTCGGCCCGGTCGATCCGGTGCGCGACGAAGTGGTGGGTCCGGCTGGCCCGACCACCGCCACCCGCATGGACAAGTTCACCGACATGATGCTGGAGCAGACCGGCCTGATCTCCATGATCGGCAAGTCCGAGCGCGGCCCGGCCGCCATCGAGGCGATCAAGAAGCACAAGTCGGCCTACCTGATGGCCGTGGGTGGTTCGGCCTACCTGGTGTCCAAGGCGATCAAGTCGGCCAAGGTGCTGGGCTTTGCCGACCTGGGCATGGAAGCGATCTACGAGTTCGACGTCAAGGACATGCCGGTGACGGTGGCCGTGGACGCCAACGGCATCTCGGTGCACAACACCGGGCCGGCCGAATGGAAGGAAAAGATCGCCCAGAGCGTGTCCCTGTCCAAGATTCCCGTCACCACGGCCTGATTCGATACCAGGCCGAGCCCGTTGCAGGAGCGCGCGCAGCACCATGAATGAAGCCGTCAAGCAGGTCAGTGCGCCTTCTGCCGCCGGGTCCGACAGCAGTAGCCCGATGCCGGCCGCAGCCAACGCTGCGGTCGGCATTTTCGATTCCGGCATCGGCGGCTTGTCGGTGCTGCGGCACATTCATTCCACCCTGCCCCGTGAACAGCTGATCTACTTCGCCGACTCCGGCTATGCACCCTATGGTGACAAGACCGAGGCACAGATCGTGGAGCGCTCGCTGACCATCGCGTCCTTCTTGCTGGAGCAGGGAATCAAGGCCCTGGTGGTGGCCTGCAACACGGCTACGGCGGCGGCCATCCAGGCGATACGCGCGCGCTGGCCACAACTGGTCGTGGTAGGCATCGAACCCGGCCTCAAGCCGGCCGCGCAGCAAACCCGCAGCGGCACCGTCGGCGTCCTGGCCACCCGCAGCACCCTGGCCAGCCAGCGCTTTGCCTTGCTGCAGCAGCAGATGGAAGCCCGGTATCAGGTGCGCTACCTGCCCCAGGCTTGCGTGGGGCTGGTGGACCTGATCGAGAAAGGCGAACTGTATTCGCCGGCCACGGTGCAATTGCTGGAGCGCTACCTGGGTCCGCTGCTGGAACAAGGGGCCGATACGCTGGTACTGGGCTGCACCCACTACCCCTTCGTGCGACCAGCCATCGAAAGCGTCTGCCAGCGCCTGGCGGGCGGCGTTCCCGACATCATCGATACCGGCCAGGCCGTGACCCGGCAGTTGCAACGCCTGCTGGCCACCGAAGGCCTGGAAGCGCAAGCAGCGACCGGTTCGCTGGCCGGCTTCACCACGGCCAGCCGCTCGACGCTGGAACAGGCTTTCCGGGGACTGCTCAAGCTTGATCCGCCGGTGCAGGCCTTGCAGCCGCAAACGGGCGGCTGACGCGGATGGGTAGGGTTGCGGAAAGAAATTTCAGGGCAATTGCCAATTTGCATTGAAATATGTTGCCATTCCCTGCAAGTGTTTGTATAATCTTTTGCTTACTTGATGACGGACGCAAGTCTGTCTGACAGTCGACGGTGGCTGTAGCTCAGTTGGTAGAGTCCAGGATTGTGATTCCTGTCGTCGTGGGTTCGAGTCCCATCAGCCACCCCAAAGATTCATGCAAAAAGCCCGGTCCTGGTGACCGGGCTTTTTGTTTTCAGAGTCCGCTGCCTTTACGTGGGAACTTCGAGCCGGACCACAGCCCTGCTTCCGGTAGCCGCTGCATAGCGCGCCAAGGTTCGCATGGATGGCATGCTGCGGCCGCTTTCCAAACGCGCGATCGCCGACTGCGACGTCTGCATCTTTTCCGCCAGTTCCTGCTGGCTAAGGCCGGCCCGCACACGCGCCGCGATCAACTCCTGCGCCAAGGCAAATTCGCCTGCCAGCAGATCGTATTCCTCGCGGACCGCAGCATTGGAGAGCAAATGCTTCTTCAGGGTAGCCAGGTCAGTCATTTTTCCATCCTCTTCATTCTGGTCAATGCGGTCTCGATGGCATGCCGATCAGTCTTTTGAGTCTTTTTCACAAAGACATGCAGCACCACAAGCCTGCGCTGCGAAACGCTCACATAAAGCGCCCTTGCAATCCCGTCACGCCCAGTCAAGCGCATTTCCCATAGCTTGCCCTCGATGGGACGCACATGAGGCATACCGACCGCATGCGGGCCAAATCGCTCCAACATTTCTGCGATGCGGAGAAAGCGTGCCTGCAGGTCGGCAGGCAGCCCAAGCAGCTCCGCATGAGCTTGCGGCAATAAATCGAGATGCCACATTCTTATTTTATCTCTTTTTTGATATATTTTGACGCATCATCCGCGACCAATGAATGATGAGTGGTTTCTGCAAAACCTCCGACATCTTGCGGCCGGACCAAGCAGTGCCCTAGTTGATCATCCCCGTCGAATACGCATACTTGATCAGCTCAGCATCCGTACTCAGGCCCAGCTTGCGCATGGCATTGTTCTTGTGGGTACTGATGGTGCTGGGCGTACGCGACAGGCGCACGCAGATTTCACCCAGAGACTGGCCTTCCACGAACAGGCGCACTACTTCCAGTTCGCTCTGGGTCAATTCGCGCACCAGGCCGAAACCTTCACCCTGCGCCCAGCTCATCTCCAGCTCGCCACGCAGCGAGACCGGAAAATACAGCTGCTTGCTGCTCTGCGTGGCCAGGCAGGCATTGATCAGCTCGTCGGTTTTCTCGCGCTTGTTGATGACGGCAAATACGCCCATGCGATACAAGCGGCGGATCACCGCACCATTGTTCATCGCGGTGTAGACAATCACCTTGGTCGACGGATGCTCGGTCTTCAGGCGCTTGACCAGCGCAAAACCATCCGACTCGTCGCTGTCATCGGCCGGCATGGCGAAGTCGGTAATGACGATTTCGCACGGCGAACGCTTCAGCGCACTGATCAGCGCCTCGCCATTCTCAACCTCCAGGTCGATGCGGATTTCCGGCAAACGCGCCAGCTCACCCCGAAGCGCTCCCAGCACGATGGGATGATCATCGGCAATGGCAACGTGCAGGACTTTCTTCAAATTCATGCTACCCCCAAATGGTTCAATTGACTGACAGGTGGCGACGCCGCGACATCATTGCCCTCGCTCATCCTCCCCTGGTTCGCCTCGACTTGCGGCCCTCGATTTGTCTGCATCGATGTCGACTCCCCCGCCCAGGGCGATGCCGCAACGGCATCGCGAAAAATTCCACTCCTAGGAGATAGAGAAAATCTGGAGAAAATAGAAAGGAAACTGCGTTATTCCCACAAAAAATCGAATAAATTCGACGTGTCAATAGAAACTATTCTATCTACGGCTTATAGCGGAGATATCTAAAAGATATTTATTGAAAGGCTCGACATCGTTTGAAGTCCACCTGCGTTTTCACGCACCCTCTTCTTCGATGTCTCACCTGTCTCACTCGCTTCAGTTGCTTCACCTGTCACAGGACAATCTCACCAATAATCCTCGGTCACGAACTGTCCGCCCCCGGTGCGCCGCAAGGGCGTCATGCCGCGCTCGCGCAGCAGCTCACGCACCTCGGTGACCATGTCCGGATTGCCGCAGGCCATCACGCGGCTGTGTTCGGCTGCCAGGGTCAGTCCGCTGGCCTGTTCAAGCCGGCCGTCCTTGAGCAGGGTAGTGATGCGCCCTGCCAGCCAGCCCGGCTCGTCCGGCAGAGCGGGATCACGCGTCACGCAACGCAGCAGCTGCAGGCGCGCCGGCCACCCTTGCGCACGGGCCTGTTGCTGCAGGCGGGCGAAGGTCTCGGCGTAGGCCAGTTCCTCGCGCTGGCGCACCCCGTGCACCACCACCAGATCGCTGAACCGCTGCCATACCTCCGGCTGCTGCAGGATAGCGACATAAGGCCCCAGCCCGGTACCGGTGGCCAGCATCCACACCTGCCGGCCATCAACGAAACGGTCGGCCGTCATGAAGCCATAACTGAGCTTCTCGACCCAGACGGCATCGCCCGGCTGGAGCTGGTTCAGGCGCGATGTGAATTTTCCTTCAGGGACGATGATGGCGTAGTACTCCAGATAGTCGTCCCCTTCCGCCGAGGTGATGGAATAGGCACGCGAGACCACCTCGCCGTCGATCTCCAGTCCCAGGCGCGCGAACTGGCCTGCCGTGAAACGATAGCCGGCCGGGCGCGTGGTGCGGAAGCTCAACAGCTTGTCGGTCCAGCGATGTACCCATATCAGGCGCTCACAGGTCGCCTTTTCCGAATACGCATCAATACTCACACTGACACTGCTGCTCACTGCATTCTCCTTCGATGTGCTGCCAGATTGCCCGCGCGGCAACCACTGCCGGTGGCATTACAATAGCGGGATGAACAGGAGCGAGGGCCATCCAGCCCTTGCTCCGGCACGACCGCAAGCGGCGGGGCAACGAACCCGTGTCACGAGAGACACCCGGGACGACCCGGACATGAAGCTTTCGCCGCCTGCACCGGCCAGGAACTATCCGCGCCGCGCGCGGGTCAGGCCTGAGTGGCGTGCGCCGCCAGCCCTCATCCTACCCGACTTGCCCCACGGCGCGTCAGGCTGGCCGCCTCAACCGACAACCGATGATGCAGTGAATCAATGACTTGGACCCGCAGCCTGGCCATCGCCTTTTTATTTTGCGCCGCCGACACCGCCCATGCCGCCTACAAGGTACAGATCGACGCGCCCAAGCCGGTGCAGTCGCTGCTGAAGGATTTCCTGGATATTTCACGCTACCAGGACCGCGACGACATCAGTGATGAACAGCTCAAGTTCATGATGGATACCGCCGGCGACCAGGTGCGCGAACTGACCTCCACCGAAGGTTATTTCACCCCGGTCACCAAGGTCAGCGCGCAGACCGAGGCCGGTGCCGAAGGCAAGCAGGCCGTACGCCGCATCACCATCAGCGTCGACCCCGGTCCACGCACCGAGATCAGTTCGGCCGAGGTCAGCGTCACCGGCGCAGCCGCCCGCGACGATCAGGCGACCGTGGCCCGCCTGCGCGAGGATTGGTCGCTGCCCGTGGGCCAGCCCTTCCGCCAGGAAGACTGGAACCGTGCCAAGAACGCCGGCCTGGAAAAGCTGCAGCAAAAGAAATACGCCGCCGCCCGCATCGCCAGCTCCGAGGCGCGCGTCGATCCGGACGAACACCAGGCCGACCTGGCCGTGCGCTATGACAGCGGCCCGGCGTTCACGCTGGGCCCCTTGCAGATCACCGGCACGCGGCGCTATCCGGAAAGCATCATCCGCAACGTCAATCCGCTCACCGTGGGCGAGCCCTATGACGTCAATCGTCTGCTGGCCCTGCAGCGGCAGATCCAGAACACGCCGTATTTTTCCAATGCCATCGTGGCCATCGATGACGATCCCGAGCACCCCGAGCAAACGCCGGTGAAGGTGCAGGTCACCGAATTCCCGACCCAGCGCGTGCGTGCCGGTGTCGGCTACAGCACCGATACCGGTGCCCAGGTCGAAGGCCGCTATTCGCACTACAACGTGTTCAACAAGGCCTACGTTTTCGACAGCCAGCTGCGTCTGGAGCAGAAGCGCCAGTACGGCGTGCTGTCGCTGGCCATGCCGCCGGATGACAAGGCCTTCGTCAACAGCATCAACACTTCTTACGACCGTACCAAGCTCGAAGGCATCGACCTGCGCAGCCAGCAGGTCGGTTTCAAGCGGGCCCGCAACAGCGAGAACTACGACACCACCTACTCG
Organism: Herbaspirillum sp. 1173; assembly: GCF_031455335.1. Lineage (NCBI taxonomy): Bacteria > Pseudomonadati > Pseudomonadota > Betaproteobacteria > Burkholderiales > Oxalobacteraceae > Herbaspirillum > Herbaspirillum sp. 1173. The sequence goes on from NZ_JAVDSP010000003.1 coordinate 150,934, forward strand.
CTCACCTACTACCGCGACGAGCTGAGCCAGGAAGATGGCAGCACCCTGCCCGCCAACACCATCGTCACGCCCGGCAAGCACCGTGCGCTGGTGCCGGGCTTCGCGTGGTCGCGCCGCAATGTGGATGATCCGATCTTCCCGCGTAAAGGCAATCTGCTGACGCTGGAAGCCGGCTTCGCGCTCAAGGGCTTGCTGACCGACCAAAGCTTCTCGCGGCTGTATGGGCGTTTCAAGCAGTTCCTCCCGGTCGGCAAGCGCGACATCGTGGTGCTGCGCGCCGAGCTGGGCGGGGTCTTCACCGCAGGCAGTGCCGGCGCGGTACCGCCCTCGCTGCTGTTCCGTACCGGCGGCAATGACTCGGTGCGCGGCTACAGCTACCAGAGCATCGGCAACGAGCAGAACGGCACCGTCTACCCGACCAAGTACCTGGCCGTGGGCAGCTCGGAATACCAGCGCTGGTTCAGCGAGAACTGGGGCGCGGCGGTGTTCTACGACGTCGGTGCCGCGGCCGACAACTGGAACAACAAGACCTTCTATCACGGGGTCGGCACCGGTGCGCGCTGGCGCAGCCCGGTCGGCACGCTCAACCTGGACCTGGCCTATGGCATCCAGAAGCGACAGATCCGGCCGCACATTTCGCTGGGCATCGCCTTCTAGCGCCCGGGCAGCATCCGCGCCGCCTCCCGATGAACTGAATTCGAATCACCCACCAGCATGAGCGAACCGCAACACGATCCGCAGCAAGCCCCCTCCGCACCGCCGCCGCGCCGTCGCGCCAGCCGCGGCCGCCGTATCGCCGCCTGGAGCGGTGGCACCGTGGCCCTGCTGGTGCTGGCCGCCGCCGGTGCCGCCCTGTATGCCACCCATACCGAGAGCGGTGCTCGCCTGCTCTGGAATACCGCCGTCAAGACGCTCGACGGCAAACTCTCCGGCCAATTGCTGGGCGGTACCGTGGCCGACGGTCTGCGTCTGCGCGATCTGCATTACCAGGATGAGAAGCGCATCCTCGACATCGACAGCGTGGATGCGCGCTGGCATCTGGCGCTGCTGCAACGCAGATTCAGTATCGATTACTTGCGCGTGGGCAAGGTGCGCCTGAACCAGCAACCCTCCCCGTCAGAACCGAGCAGCATGCCGGGCTCGCTGGAGATCCCGCTGGCGCTGGACATCCGCGAGATCAGTCTGGCCAGCCTCAGCCTGACCCAGGGCACCTCCACCAACGAACTCTCCAAACTGAAATTGCACGGCAACTCCGACGGCGTGCAGCACACGCTGGTGCTGGACAGCCTCACCACGCCTTTCGGTGACGCCACCGCCCTGCTGCACCTGAACGGCAAGCAGCCCTTCGCCATCGGCGGCGGGCTGGAACTGGCCGGTGCCTACCAATATGGCGAAAGCAAGGAGCAATACCAGCTGGCGGCGCAACTGTCTGGGTCGCTGCAGGAACTGGGCATCGCGCTCACCGCCGGCGGCGACAAGCTCAAGGGCCATGCCGACATCGTCGCCACGCCCTTTGCCAGCGTGCCGCTCAAACGCGCCAAGGTGGACCTGCAACACCTCAATCCGCAAGCCTTCAACGCCGCCGCACCAGCCGCCGACCTGAACCTGCGCGCCGACCTCGCGCCGCCCGCCGGGCTGGCCGCCGACGCACCGCTGCAAGTCGCCGGCCGCGTCGAGATCGACAACGCCCGTCCCGGCAGCCTGGACCAGCAACGCCTGCCGCTGCTCTCGGCCAGCGCCGACCTGAAACTGGACCTGCAGCAACAAACCCTGTCACGGCTGGAGATCCGTCTGCCGCAGCAAGGGCGCATCGAAGGCAGCGGCCAGTTCCGGCCCGGCAGCAGCGAGCCCGGCAAGCAGGAACCGCTGTCCGGACAGTTCAAACTGCGCGTGAGCGATCTGGACCTGAACCAGCTGCATCGCCAGGTGCGCCCGACCGGGCTGTCCGGTCCGGTCGACCTCACGCTCGCTCCCGATGCCCAGCAAGTCCTCCTGACCCTGCAGGACAGCACGCTGAAGCTGCATGTGGACAGCGTGATCAGCCAAGATCGCGTGCAACTGCGCGAAGCCTCGCTGACGGCCGGCAAGTCGCGCCTGGAAACCTCCGGCACGCTGCAGACCGCCGCTGCCATGGAGTACGCCTTCAAGGGCCGCCTGGTGGACTTCGATCCGACCGCCGTGCTGCAGGCAGTGACGCCGCCGCCCGCCAGCACGGGCAAGGGTCGCAAACGTACCGCAGCAGCGGCTTCCAAACCGGTGCCGGCGCGCATCAACATGGATTTCAATGCCGCCGGTGCACTCTCGCCTGAGCTGAAGCTCAAGCTGGGCTTCCGCATCCATGACAGCACCTACGACGCCCTGCCCATGAGCGGCCAGGGCGACATCAACCTGGCCGGCATGCGCCTCTTGCCCAGCCGCGCCAATGTGCAGATCGCTGGCAATACGCTGGATCTGGACGGCAGCTTCGGCAGCACCCGCGACAAGCTCAAGCTCAAGGTCGATGCGCCGCAACTGGCGCGCCTGGGTTATGGTCTGGGCGGGCTGTTGCGGGTGGACGGCATCCTCAGCGGTACGCGCGAACGCCCCAACCTGCTGGCCAGTTTCCAGGCCGAGCAACTGGCCTTCGGCCCGCACAAGCTGCATCACCTGTCCGGTCAGAGCGAGTTGCACAGCAACCTCGCTGCCGGCGTGGCTTCGCCCGACAACCGCCTGGCCCTGAGCCTGGAAGGCGATGGCTACAGCGGCCCGCAAGCCGAACTGGCGCGCCTGTCGCTCAAGCTCGATGGTACCTACGCCAGCCACACGCTGGCCCTGCAAGCCAAGGGCAAGCTGGCTGATCAGGTGCTGGACCTGAACCTGGCCGCGCACGGGAAAGTCACTGAAAAGACCCGTGGCAACTATGGCTGGGCCGGCAGTCTCGACCAGTTCAGCAACCAGGGCTTGCCGCGCATCGCCATGACCAGCCCGCTCACGCTGGACGCCTCGGCCGAGGGCATCGAGGCCGGCAGCACCCGCATCGAGATCGACCGTACCGCCCTGGATCTCAAGCGCCTGTCCTACCGCCAGGGCCGTCTGGCTTCCGCCGGACAGGTACGCGCGCTGGATGTGGGCCGGGTGCTGGAACTGGTACAGCAGTTCACCGGCACGCCGCCACCCGTCAAGACCGACCTGGTGCTGGACAGCGACTGGGACTTCAACCTGGCCGAGACCGCCAGCGGCTATCTGCAGATCGCGCGCAAGTCAGGCGATATGCGGGTGACCACCAGCGTCGGCGAAGCGGCCATGGGCCTGTCCGAACTGCAGCTGCGCAGCCAGTTCCAGGGCGAGCGCATGAACGTCACCGGCCGCGTCAACGCCGCCCGCATCGGCACGCTGGACCTCGGCGGAGATATCGGCCTGCGCCGGGTAGACACGCTGCTGGCGCTGGCCCCCGAATCGCCGCTCAACCTGAAGGCCAGTCTCGATGTACCGGAACTCAAGCGCGTGGGCGACCTGATCGGTCCGCAAGTGAGCCTCAACGGCAAGCTGGCCGCCAGCCTCAATGCCGGCGGCACGCTGGCGCAGCCGCGCCTGTCCGGGGCCATCAATGGCGACAACCTGGCCGTGACCGAATTCGACCAGGGCATCCAGCTCAAGGATGGCATCGTGCGCATCGTCATGGACAGCAACGTGATCGAACTGCGCCAGATCGAATTCCACGGTGGACGCGGCACCCTGCGCGCCGGCGGCAAGATCCAGCTGGGGGCCGACAATCCCGACCTCAACGCCACCCTCACCGCCGACCATCTGGAACTGTTCGCCAGCCCGGACCGCCAGCTGATGCTCTCCGGCGAAGGCAAGATCAGCAACGTCAACGAACAGTTGCGGGTGGATGGCAAGTTCACCGTGGACCGTGCCCTGTTCGACCTGCCCAAGAGCAGCGCCCCCAAGCTGGGCGATGACGTGGTCATCGTCAGCCGCAGCGGCAAGAACCGCGTCGGTGCGGCAGCCTCCTCGCAACAGAAACTGGAAGCGGCCACCGAAAAACCGGCCAGCAAGTTCGCCCCGGTCATCAACCTGGCGGTCGACCTGGGCAACGACTTCCGCTTCCGCGGCAGCGGCGCAGACCTGCGCTTGCGGGGCGATATGAATGTTCGCAGCGAACCGCTCTCGCCGCTGCGCGCCACGGGCACCATCAACGTGGCCGAGGGAAGTTATGAAGCTTTTGGCACAAAACTCAATATCGAGCGTGGCATCATCAACTTCCAGGGGCCGATCGCCAATCCCAACATCAACATCCTGGCCATGCGCCGCAACCAGGACGTCGAAGCCGGGGTCTCGGTGACCGGCAATGCCAACCAGCCGCGCGTGCAGCTGGTGTCCGAACCCAATGTGCCGGATGACGAAAAACTGTCCTGGATGATGTTCGGCCACGGCACCGACAGCTCCAGCATCGGCCAGCGTACCGCCAGCAGCCAGGCGCTGGCGCTGGTGGGCAACATGGGCGGCAAGCGCATCGCCAAGGATATCGGGCTGGACCAGTTCAGCATCGGCTCCAGCGAATCGGGACTGACGGACGAACAAGTGGTCAACCTGGGCAAGGCCATCACCGAGAAGATCACGCTGGGCTACGAGCAGAGCCTGCAGGGGGCCGCCAGCGTGGCCAAGGCCACCTGGCAGATCTCGCGGCGCTGGTCGGTAGTGGCGCGCGCCGGCACCATCAATGGCCTGAACATCCTCTTCAGCCGCCGTTACGACTGAGGCGGGCACACCACGGCAGCGGGCAACAGGGGCCCCGCTGCCGCACGTGCAGCACGGGGACGCTTGCCCTTGCGAGGGGGGAATCTGTTAATCTCCGTACAAGTTCAGGACATCCCTGATAGACGTGCCCAACAGCTTCAACAACAATGCAATCGGGCAAGAAAGGTGCCGGGGGGGGGAAACGCCGTTTCCGGGGGAAAGCGACAACATGCCAGAACAAAGAATTCAGCGCGCATCCAAGACGGCCAAGCTGTTCGTGGTCGTGGTCTGTCTCATCATCGTGGTACTGGAGGCCTGGTCGGCCTGGCGAGCCTATGAAGTGGCCACCGACGAGGCCATCCGCAATGCCTCCAACATGGCGCTGGCCCTGACCCAGCATGCCGACCAGTCCTTCAAGGAAATCGACGTGGTGCTGCTGGGCATCCAGGAGCACATGGAATATGACGGCCCCGGCGTGGCCGGCCGTCGGCGCACCCACGAGTTCATGGTGGCTTCGGTGGCCGCCGTGCCGCAACTGGCCGGCCTGATGGTGTATGACGAAGCGGGTCTGGCCATCGGCACCTCGCAAGCCACCCTGGAACACCGCTACATCCAGGATGATTATTTCCTGCATCACCAGCGCCTGCGCACCGACCAGGCCTACATTGGCAAGCCCATGCGCAGCCGTACCAACGGCCAGTGGATCGTGACCATGAGCCGCCGCATCAACCATGCAGACGGCAGCTTTGCCGGGGTGGTGGTGGCCGATGTCGATCTTTCCCACTTCCAGCGCTATTACGAACAGTTCGCCATCGGCCGCGATGGCGCCATCCTGTTCGGACTCAAGGAAGGTACCGTGATCTACCGCCAGCCGCTGCTGAGCTATTCGATCGGGCTGGACATCTCCAAGTCCACGCTGGTGACCAATTACCTGAGCAAGGCCGAACAAGGCAGCTTCGAGTTGCGCTCGCCGCGCGACGACATCGTGCGCCTGACCAGCTTCCAGCATTGCAGCCTGTATCCCTTGTTCGTGGCGGTGGCGCTGGCCAAGGACGACGTGCTGGAAGACTGGACGCGGCGTGTGTGGATCCGCGGCATCGCCGTGATGCTGTTGCTCATCATCATCGCCTATGGCGGCAACCGTCTGGTGGCACAAGTGGCCGGACGCGAGAATGCGGAACTGGAAGCCATCTCCGCGCGGACCGAACTGGAACGCCTGTATCGCACCCTGGAAGCGCAGTCGCAGAAGGATGGCCTGACCGACGTCTTCAACCGCCGCTACTTCGATGCCGCCCTGACGGCCGAACTGGCGCGCCTGAACCGCTCCGGCGAATCGCTCTCGCTGATCATGGTGGATGTGGACCACTTCAAACGCTACAACGATACCTACGGCCACGCTGCGGGCGACATCTGTCTCAAGCAGGTGGCCGCCGCCCTCAACAGCGTGGCGCGCCGCCAGGGCGACATCGTGGCGCGCTACGGGGGCGAGGAATTCGCGCTGATCCTGCCCAATTGCAATGCCGCCAGTGCCAGCGCCATTTCCAGCCGCCTGGTGCAGGCCGTGCGCGCCCTGAACATCCCGCACGAAGGCAGCTCGGTCGGCCATGTCACCATCAGCGTGGGCGCCGCCAGCCTGGCCAGCGGCAAGGGTGCGCAGGTCGATGCACGCGAACTGATCGACACCGCCGACGCCGCCCTCTATCGCGCCAAGGAACAAGGCCGCGACCGCGCCATCCAGCATGACTATCCCCGCCTGTCCGTGATCTCCGACTATCCTGGCCTGAGGTGAACGATGCGCTGCCTGATCCGCTACCAGTTGCGTGATGAAGCCAGTCCGGCCCATCACGAATTCATCACCGAAGCATCCGATGCCGAACAGGTGATCCGGCACCTGACCGAATTCCTGCATCCGGAGGTGGTGTTTGAATTTCTGCCCATGCAGCCCGGCGGCAAGGACAGCATCACCCAGCTGCGTGCGCGCATGGCGCATGCGCGCGATTATCTGGAACAGTATTGCGGCTTGCAGAGCCTGTCCTACATGCTTCTGCCCGAGGGCGCGACCTCGGCACAGGGCAAGTGGAACAGCGTGCTGTTGAGCGGCCAGATGGCCTCCGGATCACTGCACCCGGAAGGCCGCGACGCAGACAGCGCCTGAGCGGCCGGCGGTCAGTGCCCTGCTGTATTACGCCGGGCTCAGGCTGTATTGCGCCACTCAGGCAGGCTGCGCCGCGGGCCCCAGGTGCAAGCGGCGATCCGCCACACAACGCACGATATCGGCATCGTGCGTCACCAGCAGCACGGCACTGCCCGCCTGCCTGGCTTCTTCCACCAGCAAGGCAATGACTTCCTGCTGGGTCAGCGGATCCAGACGCGAGGTCGGTTCATCCGCAAAGATAAGCGCCGGCTGCATCAACAGCACGCGCGCCAGCGCGATGCGCTGCAGCTCGCCGCCCGACACCTGGCGCGGCAGACGCTCCAGCAGTGCGGGCGAGACACGCATGCGCGCCAGCAGCGCTTCCAGGCGCTGCCAGTCGAGGCCGTGCAGGCGCACCAGATCGCGCAGTGACTGACGCAGCGTGACGGCGGGCGCGAACGCTGCCGCCGGATCCTGATAGATCTTCTGGAAGGCGGTAAGCGCCAGGCCGGGGGCGCGCGTGACCTGCCCCGCATCCGGCGGCAACAGGCCCAGCACGATGTTGCCGAAGGTGGTTTTGCCGGCCCCGCTGGGTCCGCTGATGGCGACGATTTCGCCGGCATGGATACGGGCACTGACATCGCTGAACAGCGCCTGCTGGCCGAAGCGCTTGGCCACCTTGCTGACCTCGACGATCACCGGTGATGAAGGGCCGGCGCTCGCCCCAGTTGCTACCGGTGGCGTCCAGCAGGCCGGATCCGCCGCCAGCAGGCGGCGCGTATAAGCATGCTGTGGCCGGGCCAGCAGCGCGTCGGCCGGACCGCGTTCCACCAGGCATCCGTTGAGCATCACCGCCAGTTCACCGCCCAGCGCTCGCGCCAGCCATACATCATGGGTGATGCACAGCAGGCTCATGCCCTGCTGCTGCGCCGCCTGCAGCAAGGCCAGCACCTCGCCGCGCCGGTCCGCATCCAGCCCCTTGGTCGGCTCATCGATGATCAGCAGCGGTGCGCCCGCCGCGTGCGTGGCCAGGAAGGCTACACGCTGGGCCATGCCGCCCGAGATCATGAAGGGATACTTGTCGGCCGCGTCCTGCAGCCCCAGGCTGGCCAGTGCCTGCCCGGCCAGGGTGCGCGCTTCTTTGCGTGCGGCGCGCAGGCTGTCGTCCTGGCTATCGGCGGCGGGATGGCTGACCAGTTCATAGGTTTCGGCCACCTGGCGCGCGACCGTCATGGTCGGGTCCAGCGCCAGCCAGGGTTCCTGCGGCAAGAGCGCAATGCGCCGACCCCAGCCGCGCTGGCGCACGGCGCTATCGGCCGCATCACTACGCTGGCCATCGATCTCGATCTGCCCGCTGCAGCGCAGGCTGCCCGGCAGATTGCCCATGATGGCCTGGGCCAGCAGCGACTTGCCCGAACCGCTCTCGCCCAGCAGGGTCATCACCCCGCCGCGCGCAATGGAAAAATCGATGCCCTGCACCAGCGCGCTCTGGCCGTGCCAGACGGACAGGTCCTGCACCCGCAAAGCCGCATCCGGGGAAAGTGTGTTCATGCCTGTCCCTTCTGTGGTGACAACAACAGCAAACCCAGCAAGGTGAGGAACAATACCCCTACCGGCGCACCCAGCAGCCACGGCGCCTCGCGGTAATACGGCAGCAGTTCGATCATCATCACGCCCAGTTCCGGCGTGGGCGGCTGCAAGCCGACGCCAACGAAACCAAGTGCCGACATCGCCAGCACCGCCCCCGCCAGCCCGAAGCGCATCAGCGTGAACAGGCGCGGCAGCAGCGCCGGCAGCAGGTGGCGCCGCACGATGTAGCCGGGACCAAATCCCAGCAAGCGCGAGGCTTCCACCTGCGGACTCGCCAGCAGGATGCGGCTGGCCGCACGCACTACGCGGAAATATTCGACCCACAAGGCCAGCGAGATGCCGACATAGAGCGGCCAGAACCCGCCCGGAGCAAACGCCGCCAGCAACAGCACCAGCAGCAGGCCCGGCAAGGCCAGCACGGCGTCCGCGAAGGCCGCCAGCACGCGCTCGGTCCAGCCGCCGCACCAGGCCGCCAGCAAACCGATGAGCACACCGGGAATGGCTGCCGACAGCACGCTCACCACCGCCAGCGACAGCGACAGCCGGGTGCCGTGCACCAGTCGCGCCAGCATGTCGCGGCCGAGCTGGTCATAGCCCAGCGGATGGGCCAGGCTGGGTGCTTCCAGAAAGCGCGCCAGTTGCTGGCGCGCCGGATCGGCATCGATCAGCAAGGGTCCCAGCCACGCGAACAGCACGATCAGCACCAGCAGCAGTACGCCTGCGATCTGCGCGGTGCTCCAGCGCCGCGCCTCGGGTTCAAGCAAATAGTCGGAAGACAGGCTCATGGTCGGCGACGCGGATCGATGAAGGCGCAGGCGGCATCCACCAGCGCGTTGAAAAGAACGAAGAGCAGGCCCAGCACCAGCGCCGTGCCCTGGATCATCGGCACATCGCGTCCGAAAATGGCATGCACCAGCGCGTGGCCGATGCCCGGCCAGGCGAAGATGGTTTCCACCAGCACCACGCCTTCGACCAGCATCACCAGCTGCACGCCCAGATAGGCCGTGACCGGCGCAGCGACATTGCGCACGCCATGGCGCAACAATGCCTGCGCGGGAGTGAGGCCCTTGGTCAGCGCGAAGGCGAAATACTCGGAGCCCCGCACCTGCACCATGGCATCGCGCGCCACCCGGCAGGACACCGCCGCCAGCCCCAGGGCCAGCGTCAGTGCCGGCAGCAGGATGCCGCCGTGGTCGGTGTGCCCGGCCGCCGGCAAGGCGCCCAATTGCACCGAGAACAGCAACACCAGCACCAGTCCCAGCAGGAAGGACGGCAAGGCCCGCAACAACACCGACACCGCCAGCGTGGCGCGGTCCAGCCAGCCACCGGGATGCAGTCCCGCCAGCACACCCAGGGTCGGACCGATCAGCAGCGACAGCACCATCGCCAGGAAAGACAGACGCAGCGTCGGGCCCAGCTGATGCGTGATTTCCACCAGCACCGGCAGTGCCGTCACTTGCGACACGCCCAGGTCCAGATGCAGCAGGCGGCTCCACCACTCGCTCAAGGCCATGAACCAGGGCTGATCAAGGCCCAGTTCGGCGCGCACGGCCAGGGCCGCTTCGGTGGTCACCATGTCGTAGCCGTAGCGGCCGGCGGCGATGCGATAGGCCATGTCGCCGGGCAGCAGGCGCGTCATGAAGAAGCACAGCGTACCGACCAGCAGCGCCACCAGCGCTGCTTGCAGCAAGCGCTGGCCGAGGGCGCTGGCCAGTTGCCGGCGCGTGGCCGGGGGTAAGGTCAGGAGGCGGGTCAGGTCCATTGCAGGGAAGCGATGCGGTAACTGCGTTCAAAGGGATCGATGCTGGCAGCGCGCAGGCGGCGGCTGACGGCGCAGGTCTGGCGATACCAGACCACCGGAATCACCGGCAACTGCTCCTGCAGTACCGCCACGATGCGCGCGCGTTCGGCGCGGCCGCTGTCGGCCTCACCGGCCGGGGTGGCGGCCAGTTTGGCCAGCAGGGCCGGCACTTCCTGGTTGTGCCAGCCCATGGCACCCCAGTCACCGCCCTGCGGGCCGAAGTCCTGCAGGAGACTGGCTACCGGGTCGGGCAGGTTGCCGTAATTGCGTGCGGCCAGCGCCATCTGCAGCTGGCCGCTGCGATGGCCGGCGGGAATGTCGCTGGAATTGCCGATGGTCACGCGCACGGCGATGCCGATCTGGCGCATCTCTTCCTGCAAGGCGGTGGCGATCAGCGGCAACTCGGGACGGTCCACAAAGGTGGTCAACGTCAATTGCAACTTCTGGCCGTCCCTCCAGCGCGTACCGTCGGCACCGAGACGCCAGCCGGCCTCTTCCAGCAGGCGGCGGGCCTGCTTCAGATCGGTATGCAGGGGCGGCAGGCGAGTGTCATGCCAGCGTGCCAGCGAAGGCGGCAGCAGTTGCGTGGCCCCGAGGTCGGCATCGCGCAGCAAGGCACGTGCGATGCCCTCGCGCTCGATGCACAGGGCAATGGCGCGGCGCACGCGTACATCGGCCAGGAAAGGATGACCGGCATTGAGCTTCAGGAGGGTGGTACGCGGCAGCATGGCCGACAGCAGCACGGCACGCGGACTGTCCTGCAAGGCGCGGATGCTGGGCGGATCCAGCGAGAAGGCCAGGTCGGCCTGCCCGCTCTGGACCAGCAGCGTGCGCGTTTCCGCACGCGAGACGCTGATGTAGCGGGCCCGCTGCACCGTCCTGCCCGGCGCGGCCTCCGCCCGTTCGACATCGAACTGCTGCGGCAGACTGATGGACTTGATGCGGAACGGCCCCGTACCGAGAATGGCCACCACATTGCCCTGCGCATCGAAACTGGCCGGGGCCAGGATTTGCGTGGAGTAATGCGTGAGCAGATAAGGCAGCGGACCAAAGGGCTGGCGCAGGGACAGTACCAGTTCACTTTGCTGTACAGCCATCCCGGTGATCCCTGCCAGTTGCAGTACACCTGGCCGGACAGCGGCGCGCTGCAGACAGGCCAGGATACTGGCGGGCGTGACGTCGCTGCCATCGTGGTAGCGCCGTGCACGTGGCAGGGCAAAGCGCCATTGCAGGCCATCGGCACTGACCTGCCAGCCCGTGGCCAGTCCCGGCCGCAACTGGCCGGCATCATCGACTTCCAGCAGGGTCTGCAGCACCTCCATGCGGGCGAACATGTAGCCGGAGCGCGAAGGGTCGAGCCCGGTCAGTTCCCACGGACCGACCACGGTCAGGACATCGCTGCCGGTTTGCGTGATGGCGTGGGAATGGGGCCCGGCCTCATCGCCATGCGCCCATGCCAGCGGCCACGGACTCGCTGCCAGCAGCGCCAGCAAGGCGCGCCGGCGCGGCGCGGGGGGTGAACAAGCCAAGTGGCGCTCCTTCAGAACTTGACGTTGAGCGCCAGCGTAGCGGTACGCTCATCGCCCGGCATGATCCATACGTTGCTGTAGGAGCTGCTGTAATACCGCTTGTTGAAGAGATTGTTCACGTCCAGCGACAGCTTCATCTTGGGCGTGAACTGCCAGTAAGCCAGGGCACGCGCGGTCACGTAGGCGGGCAGCTTGAAACTGCCGGCCTGGTCACCGGTACGGTTGCCCACGTAGTTCAGGCCACCACCGATACCGTAGGGCGAGCCACTTGCGGACGCATCTTCAAACACCGCCAGTACACTTCCCGATACACGCGGCACATTGATCAGCCGCGACCCCACCGTCAGGGTGTTGTCCTTGCTGACGTAAGCGTCGGTATAGGCCAGGTTGCCGGTCAGGCGCCAGTGGTGGCCCAGGCGTGCGTTGGCATCCAGCTCCACGCCCTTGCTGCGCACTTCGCCGGCGGCAATCGAGAAGGACGGATTGGCCGGGTCGGTGGTCAGCACGTTCTGCTTGGTGATGTCAAACACGGCCAGCGTCGCGCCGCTGCGCTGGTCTTCGCTCTGGAACTTCAGGCCGATTTCGGCGGCGCGCGAAGTCTCGGGACTGAAGGCGTTGCCGCTGACATCGCTGCCGCTGTTGGGACGGAAGGATTTGCTGGCGCTGACGTAAGCTGACCACGCAGGCGTGAACAGATAGGTCAGGCCCAGGCGCGGGGAATAGGCGGTCTTGTCCTGGCGGGTGGTGGTACCGGTGCGCAGGTTGTTGAGCGTGGAGCGGAAGCCGTCGGCACGCAGGCCGGCCAGCAATTTCCAGCGATCGCCGAGACTCACCTGATCCTGCAGATAGAGGGCGGTGCTGATCTGGCGTTCGCTGGTATCGGTGTTGGGCGCGGGTGTGGGCTGCGGCTGGCCGTAGACCGGATTGTAGATGTTGAGCGCGTAGGGCGCGGCAGCGGTCGGGTTCACGCGCAGCATGCGCTGGTCCAGCGTGAGCCAGTCCACTTCCGTGCCCACCAGCACTTCATGCTGCATGCCCCCGGTCTGCAGCTTGCCGCCCAGTTCTGCCTGCAGCGACGTGTCGTGCCAGCTGTAATCGCGGTAGCGGCGCTGGCGGCGCAGGGTGGCGTTGTCGGCCTGCAGGGCCGAGGCTTCGGTGGAGTAGCCATCCAGCGTGCCATCCTTGTGGAACACGCCGGTGCGCAGATGCCAGTTGTCGTCCAGGCGATGCTCCAGCGTCAGCAGGTGGTTGGTGTTCTGCATCTTGATGTCGCCATCGCGCGGCTCGCCCAGGAAGCGCGAGACCGGCAGCACGCCCAGATTGCCATTGACGGCCACGATGCCGCGATCCAGCGGGGCCTTCTGGCGCAGGTATTCGCCTTCATAGTTCAGGATGGTCCGGTCGCTGAGCACCCAGGTAAAGGCCGGTGCCAGGAATTCGCGGTCGCTGCTGACGTTGTCGCGGAAGCTGTTCTTGTGCTCGAAGGCCGCGTTGAGCCGGTATGCCACTTCGCTGTTGAGCGCGCCGGTGGAATCGACTGCGCTGCGGTATCCGCCCCGGCTGTCCACCGACAGATCCAGCGAATTCGCACTCTTGAACTGCGGCTTCTTGGTGACCACGTTGATGGTGCCGCCCGGCTCGCTGTTGCCGTACAGCGCTGCGGCCGGCCCCTTGAGGAAATCGATGCTCTCGACGTTGGCGGTATCGCGCGGGGGCGCGTAGCCGCGATTGGAGGCGAAGCCATTCCAGAGGATGTTCATGCCGCCATTCTCGCTGCCGGAAAATCCGCGGATCGAATAGTTGTCCCACAGCCCGCCGAAGTTGTTCTGCTTGGCCACGCCGCTCACGTAAAGCAACACATCATCCAGGCGAGTAGCGGCCAGGTCATCCATCAACTGGCGCGAGACCACCTGCACCGACTGCGGCAACTCCTGCAACGGGGTCTCGGTCCGGGTGGCACTGGAGGTGGTGCTCTGGCGGTATTGCTGGCGTTCACCGGTACCGGTGACCACTACCTGCCCCAGGCCCTTGTCGGCGCTGGCGTCGTTATCGGCGCTCCAGGCCAGTTGCTGGCTCTGGCCCATGGCGAGCGCGCCCAGCACGGCCGCCCGCAGTGCGGTCATTTTCATCTTTTCCCTTGTGATGTCGTTATGCTGCGGCTGGGTGCGTGGCTGCCTGACCGCGATGGAGTGACCGTCGTGCGCGGTCAGGGCGGGATTCTAATGCAACTTTGTTGCAATTATCAAGAAGAATGAATCGCATTCAGGATGCGAGTCCGGTATCGGGGGACGAAATGTGGCCTGCAGAAGACGCCTTGCACAGTCTAGCGACGCAAACGAGCCGGTGGGTGCGACATATTGTCGCACCCACCGAAGGTCTTTACACAGGTTTCAAAAAAAGCGCGCTACAGCCAGCCCGCCTTGCGCAAACGCCGCCACAGCAGCGTGCAGGCGGTGATGATGCCGCCCAGCACCAGCGGGAAGCTCCATTGCCAGGACAGCCCCGGCATGTGCGCGAAGTTCATGCCGTAGAGGCTGAAGATCATGGTCGGGATGGCCAGGATGGCACCCCAGCCGGCCAGGGTCTGCACGATCTCGTTCTGGTGGATGGTGACCTGGGCCAGGTTGATCTGCACGGCCGACTCCACCATTTCACGCAGGCGGTCGCCGGTATCGATGAAGCGCACCACGTGATCGTAGATGTCGCGGAAGTAGGCCTTGCCTTCCTTGGTGATGAGCCCTTCATGGAAGCGCAGCAGCTGGGTACACACGTCCAGCAGCGGCGTGGCCGCCGAGCGCAGGCGGATCAGCTGGCGCTTCAGCTGGTACAGCTCCTGCAAGTAGGCCTTGCCGCTGAGCGCACCGGGATTGAAGAGCTGTTCCTCGTACTGGCTGAACTTGGTTTCGAGGTCGTCCATGATGGGACGATAGTTGTCGACCACGAAGTCCATGATGGAATACAGCACGAAACTGGGTCCGCGCACCAGGCGCTCGGGCAGCATCTCGCAGTGCTCGCGCACCTTGGCATAGCTGCGCGAGGCACCATGTCGCACCGTGACCACGAAACGCGGACCGGTCAGGATGTGGGTCTCGCCGAACAGCACTTCGCCACCGGCCAGCTGGGCCGTGTGCAGCACCACGAAAAGGGTGTCGCCGTATTCCTCGATCTTGGGCCGCTGGTGCGCGGCGTAGGCATCTTCCACGGCCAGTTCGTGCAGGCAGAATTCTTCCTTGATCTTGTTCATCAGCTCGACGTTGGGCTCCAGCAAGCCCAGCCAAACGAAGGTGCCCTCTTCTTCCAGCACGTCGCTGATTTCATCGAGGCTGATGTCGCGCAGCTTCTTGCCCTTCTTGTAGACCGTGCAGTTGACGATCATGGCGGGATCGATCATGTCTCTTTCCTGTTCCTGTTTTTTATGAGATCAGCCGGTGCGCCAGCGCAGGCGCTGCTTGAAGACCTGGGCCATGATCACGCCGGCCAGCGTGATGAGCCCACCGATGGCGTGATAGCCGTGCAATTGCTCGCCCAGCGCCACCACCGCAATGATGACAGTGAAGACCGGCATCAGGTTCACGAAAATGGCACAGCGGCTCGCCCCCAGATACTGCACCCCGCGCATCCACAGGAACTGCGACAGGATGGAGGCGGCAATGCCCGCATAGAGCAGGATCGGCAGGTTCTCGCGCGTGAGCGGCGAATGATGGCCCAGCACATAGCCGGGAAACAGCAGCACCACCGCCATCAACACCTGCATGTACAGCAGTTGCCAGGTACGCAGCGGCAGTGCCCAGCGGCGCAGCATGACGCCATAGAGGCCATAGGCGATGGTGGCCAGCAGCATCAGCAGGTCGCCCGTGACCACGCCCTGGTCGAACAGCGCCAGCGGATGGCCGCGCCCGATCAGCACGGCCAGTCCGAAGAGCGAGAGGATGCCGCCAGCCAGGGTGCCGACCGTCGGTGGTTCAGAGAGCAGCTTGATGCTCAGCACCAGCGTGAGCAGCGGCATCAACGAGGCGATGATGCCCATGCTGGTGGCCGACGCCGTGGCCGCCGCGAAATACGCCAGGCTCTGGAACAGCACCATCCCCAGCAAGGCCAGCACAAGGATCTTGCCCAGATGAGGACGAATCTGCGCGCGCGCCACCCAGGTCGGCCGCGCCAGGAAAGGCGACATCAACAGCGCCGCCAGCACCCAGCGATAAAAGGAAATATCCTCCGGCGCAATCACGCCCGCAGACATCTTGCTGATGACGGTATTGCCGGCCCAGATCAGGACCGCACCCAGCGGAAACCACAGGGACTTGTACGTCATGGGCTGCATGGTTCTCCTCGTTATGCGTGGGCCTGATGACGCTGCATCAGGCCGGCTTGTTTTCTTGCTGCCCGGCCATCTCGGCCCCGGCGTTGGGTGGCAGCTGGCGCAGCATCAGCAAGGCCAGCGCAGACACCGCCCCCACCACCAGAAAGGCCGGCCAGAAATCCTGCGCCACCAGCGTGGCATGGCCCTGGATCTCGTTGGACATCTGCAGCGCAAAACCGGCCAGCACCACGCCCATGCCGATCGACAACTGCTGCGCCACGCTGGCCATGCTGGTGGCCTGGCTCAGGCGGACCTTGTCGACATCGGCATAGGAAATCGCATTGAGGCTGGTGAACTGCAGCGAGCGGAAGCAGCCGCCGACCAGCAGGATGATGAGCATCACCAGATAAGGCGTCTGCGGCGTGAAGGTGGCCAGCGCCCACAAGCCCAGCACGCCCAGCGCGCCATTGACCAGCAGCACCCTGCGGAATCCGTAGCGGCGCAGGAAGCGCGCGGCGATGGTCTTCATGAACATCGCGCCCGCAGCCGAAGCGCAGGTCAGCAGGCCGGAATGGAAAGGCGTATAGCCAAAGCCCAGCTGCAGCATCAGCGGCAGCAGGAAGGGAATGGCACCGATGCCCACGCGATACAGCGAGCCGCCGAAGACGCCGGCCCGCAGCGTGGGGATCTTCAGCAGCGCCAGGTCGATCAGCGGTGCCGTGGCGCGGCGCGCGTGCCATACGTAGGCGCACAGGAACAGCACACCCGCTACCACGCAGGCCAGCGAGATATCCCCCGAGACCAGGTGACGGCCGGACGTCGCCAGCGCCATCATCAGTAGCGAGCAGCCCAGCGCCGAGAGGATGAAGCCGACGATGTCCAGCCGTGAAACCTGTTCCGCCTTCAGATCCGGAATGAAGCGCGTGGCCAGGTACAGACCCAGGATGCTGATGGGAATGTTGATGAAGAAGATCCAGCGCCAATGGAAATAGGTGGTGATGAAGCCGCCCAGCGGCGGCCCCAGCACCGGGCCGAACAGGGCCGGAATGGTGAGATAGGACAGCGCCTTGACCAGGTTGACCTTCTCCACGCTGCGCAGGATCACCAGCCTTCCGACCGGCACCATCATGGCCCCGCCTATGCCCTGCAGGAAACGCGCGGCGACGAATTGCGGCAAGGTCGAAGACGCCCCGCAGAGAATGGAGCCCAGCATGAACACGCAGATGGCCGTGCGGAAGATGGTGAGCGAGCCGAAGCGGTCGGCCATCCAGCCAGAGATCGGAATGAAGACCGCCAGCGAGACCAGGTAGGAGGTCAGCGCCAGCTTGAGCGAAATCGGATCGACCTTCATGTCCAGCGCCAGCGCCGGCAGGGAAGTCGAGATGACGGTGGAATCCATCTGTTCCATGAACAGCGCACAGGCGACGATCAGGGGAATGATGAAGGTGCGGGGTATGGGCATCGTCAAGGGTGAGGAGTAAGAGTGCGAAGGCGGCGTGCAGCGCGAATGACCGGCAATTGACCGACGTTGCGTGCCGCCCGGCAAGCCTTCAAGTATACCTTTTACGCTATCATGCTGCCGACCGCGCCCCGCTGGCGCGCCGCGACGGCTTGCCCCAAGGCATCCCTGCCCCTGCGGCCTACCCTGCCCTTCTGTTTGCACTGCCCTTCATGAACGATTGCTTCGCCCTCCTCGACGACCACCAGGCCAGCCCGGCCGAACCGCGCTCGCGCCTCTACACCGGGCATGTGCGCACGCTGGCCTGCAATGACGCAGCGGGTTTCCCGGCGATGCTGGGAGCGATGCAGGCGGCCTTGTCCAAGGGGCAGCACGCCGTGGCCTTGTGGAGCTATGAACTGGGCGCGGCGCTGCAGGGCTTGCCGCATCGTGCGCTCTCTGGCCCTTTGGCGCGCGTGCTCTTGTTTGCGCATTGCGCGCATTTGTCGGCCGCCGAAGTGGATGCATGGCTGTCTGCGCAAGTGCAATCCGACAACGCGGGCATTACACGTCTGCGTAGCAACGTCGATGAGGCCGCCTTCACTGCAGCCATCGACCGTATCCGCGAGTACATCGCGGCCGGTGATACCTACCAAGTCAACTACACCTATCGCCTGCACTTCGATGTGCTGGGTGATCCCATCACCCTGTACCGCCGCCTGCGTGCGCGCCAGCCGGTGCCGTATGGCGCCCTGGTGCGCGATGAGGCGGGTGGGATGGTGCTGTCGTGTTCGCCGGAATTGTTCGTCGCCCATCAGCAAGGTACGCTCAAGGCCAAGCCCATGAAAGGCACGGCGCGCGCCGTACCGGCCGAACAGGAAGGTGCGGACACGCTCAATGCCCAGCGCGCCCTGGCCCTGGCCAACGATGAAAAGAACCGTGCCGAAAACCTCATGATCGTCGACCTGCTGCGCAATGACCTGGGCCGCGTCGCGGTGCCGGGCTCGGTGCAGGTGCCGCATCTGTTCGACGTGCGCCGCTACGGACAGGTGCTGCAGATGACCTCGACCATCCGCGCCCGCCTGCGCGAAGACGCCACGCTGGCCGACACGATGGCTGCGCTCTACCCTTGCGGCTCGATCACCGGTGCGCCCAAACGCCGCACCATGCAGATCATCGATGAACTGGAGACCGCGCCGCGCGGACTCTATACCGGTGCCATCGGCTGGTTCGCGCCGCCGCGTGCGGAGGGTCCGGCCATCGGTGACTTCTGCCTCTCGGTACCGATCCGCACGCTGGAATTGCAGGCAGCCCAGGACGGTGTGCGCCAGGGTGTGATGGGGGTTGGTGCAGGCATCGTCTACGACAGCGAGGCTGCGTCCGAATTTGCAGAATGCCAGTTGAAGTCAGGCTTCCTTACCGAATTGGCACAAAGCGTCAGCTTGTTTGAAACCATCCACGCCACGCGCGCTGGCTGCCGCCATCTGGAGCTGCATCTGGCGCGCCTGAAGAATTCTGCTTCACAGCTGGGCTATCCCTGCGATACGACGGCGATTGCACTGCGGCTCGATGCGGCCTGTGCTGAACTTTCTGACCAAACGTCCTATCGGCTGCGGCTGGCGCTGGATGCCCAGGGCGGCATCACGGTCCAGCATGCGCCCCTGAACCCGCTCACCGCGCCGGTCAAGGTCTTCCTGGCCGACACCGCCACCGACAGCAGCGACCTTTTCCTGCGTCACAAGAGCAGCCAGCGCGCCCGCTACGACGCCGCCTGGCAGGAGGCCGAACGACGGGGCGGCTTTGACCAGCTCTTCTTCAATGAACGGGATGAACTGACCGAAGGCGGCCGCAGCAATGTCTTCGTCAGGATCGGCGGCCGCTGGTGCACGCCGCCGCTGGCTTGCGGCGTCCTGCCGGGCGTGATGCGGCGCGTGCTGCTGGACGACCCGCAATGGGATGCGGTGGAAGCCGTCATCACCCGCGCCGACCTGCTGGCGGCAGAGGAAATCGTGGTCTGCAACGCCTTGCGCGGTGCCGTGCCGGCGGTGCTGGTCACCGCCTGACCCGACTACACACTCAATTCAACTCAACGCAGCGCTGCGTTGTCCTTCAATCCCTTGGCCTTGTCGGCCACCTGCTGTTGCGGCGGGCCGAGGTCATCCAGGCTATGCCCGTCCCAGCCCCCGCCCAGCGCCTTGGCCAGCAGCACGCTGGCGGCCATGCGGCGGTTGAGGATGCTCAATGAAGTCAGCTCGGCCGACAGCGCCGTGGCCTGTGCCGTGATGACGTTGACGTAGCTCACCGTCCCCGCCTTGTACTGATTGGTCACCAGCGTGACGGCCTGGCGTGCCGCCTGCAGCGCTTCGCCTTGCACCGCCGCTTCCTGCTCCAGGATGCGCAGCGCGGCCAGGTTGTCTTCCACATCCTGGAAGGCGGTCAGCACCGTCTGCTTGTAGGTGGCGACCGTGCCGTCATAGGTGGCAATGGCCTGGTCGGTGGCCGCTGCGCGCGCACCGCCATCGAAAATCGTTTGCGCCAGTTGCGGACCGAGCGACCAGACGCGTCCCGGCAGCGTGAACCAGTCGGCGAAGGTCGAGCTTTGATACCCACCCGAGGCCGACAAGGTCAGGCTGGGAAAATACGCCGCCTTGGCCACGCCGATCTTGGCATTGGCCGAGGCCACGCGGCGCTCGGCGGCGGCCACATCGGGACGGCGCTCCAGCAGCATCGACGGCACGCCCTGCGGGACCGGCGGGGCCACCGCCGTGAGCGGTGCGCGCGGCAGCGAGAATTCAGCGGGCGTCTTGCCCACCAGCAGCGCGATGGCATGCTCCACTTGTGCTCGCGTGACGCCGTTGTCCAGCGCGGAGGCCTGCGCCGATTTCAGTTGCGTCTGCGCCTGGATCACATCGGACTTGGCCACCAGACCGGCGGCATACTGGTTCTGCGTGACCTGCAGCGAACGCTGGTAGGCCTGCACCGTGTCTTCCAGCAATTGCTGCTGGGCGTCCAGCACGCGCAGTTGCAGATAGTTCTGCGCCAGCTGTGCCTGCGCTGACAGGCGCGCACCGGCCAGATCGGCCGCGCTGGCCTGGGCGCTGGCCTGGCTGGATTCCACATCGCGCCGCACCTTGCCCCAGATGTCCGCCTCCCACGAGGCCGTCAGCGAGAAGGTGTAGGAATTGCGCACGCTGCCCGAACTGGAACTGCCGGACGATGAATTCGACGAAGTGGACGTGCTGGAAGACGAACCGGCCGACCCCGACCGTCCGCGCGACGCACCGGCCGAGGCCGCCAGCGTCGGCGAATAGGCCGAGCGCGAGCTTTGCACCAGCGCCACGGCGTTGCGGAAATTGGCTTCGGCCAGCGCCAGGTTCTGGTTGGAGATGTCGACCTGCTCGGCCAGCGCATTCAATTGCGGATCGCCGAACATTTCCCACCACTTGCCGTCGGCAGCGAGGTCGCGTGGCTGGGCCGGCTTCCAGTTCTGGCCTTCCTTGAAGACGGCGGGGCCGATGTCCATCTGCGGGCGCACGTAGTCGGGCCCGACCGAGCAGGCCGCCAGCGCGAAGCTGGCCGCCAGCACGGTCAGCAGGGGCTTGAGTTTGAACAGGTCTTGATGCGTCATGCGTTTCTCCATGGCGGCAGCCTCAGGCCGCCGAGGTTTCTGTCTTGTTCTTGCGGCCGAAGCGGCGGCGGCTCCAGGCGCTCAGGCGTTCCATGTACAGGTACACCACCGGGGTCGTGTAGAGCGTGAGCAGCTGGCTCACCACCAGCCCGCCCACGATCGAGATGCCCAGCGGCTGGCGCAACTCCGCACCATCGCCGTGGCCGATGGCCAGCGGAATCGCACCCAGCAACGCTGCCATGGTGGTCATCATGATGGGACGGAAGCGCAGCTTGCAGGCCTCGAAGATGGCATCGCGCGGCGACATCCCGCGATTGCGTTCGGCATCGATGGCGAAGTCCACCATCATGATGGCGTTCTTCTTGACGATGCCGATCAGCAGGATCACGCCGATCAGGGCAATGAGGCTGAAGTCGGTGCCGGTCACCATCAGCGCCAGCAGCGCGCCCACCCCCGCCGAGGGCAGCGTGGAGATGATGGTGATGGGATGGATCAGGCTCTCGTACAGGATGCCCAGCACGATGTACACCGCCAGCAAGGCCGTGAGGATCAGGATGGGCTGGCTGGAGGTGGAGGCCTGGAAGGCATTGGCCGTGCCCGCGAAGGTGCCCAGCACGCTGGTCGGTACGCCCAGTTGCGCCATGGCGCGGTCGATGGCGGCGGTGGCCTGCGACAGCGACACGCCCTCGGCCAGGTTGAAGGACAGCGTGGAGGCCACGAACTGGCCCTCATGGCTGACCGACAGCGCCGTGGTGGTGGGCTCGAAGCGCGCGAAGGCCGCCAGCGGGATCTGTGTCGATGCCGCCGTCGAGATGGTTTGCGCCAGTCCCGTGTTGGCATTCAACTTGCCTGCCGCCGACAGCGCCGGCGGTGTCGAGAGGCTGGAAGTGGTCGGCGAGAGATTGGACGAGCCGGCCAGGCTGACATAGGTATCGCGCAGGGTTTCCGGACTCTGCCAGTATTGCGGGGCCGCTTCCATCACCACGTGGTACTGGTTCATGCCGCTGTAGATCGTGGAGATCTGGCGCTGGCCGAACAGGTCCGACAGGGTGGAGTCGATCAGCTGCGGCGTGACGCCGGCCCGCATGGCGGTCTCGCGGTCGATGGTCAGCGTGGTCTGCAGGCCGTTGTCCTGCTGGTCGGTGCTGATGTCTTCCAGCTCCTTCAGGTTGGACAGCGCCAGGCGGATCTTGGGCTCCCAGATGCGCAAGAGGCCCACATCGTCCGACTTGAGTGAATACTCATACTGCGAATCGCTCTGCCGCGCGCCGATGCGGATGTCCTGCACCGGCACCAGGAACACCCGCGCACCGGCCACCTTGGCGGTCTTGATGCGCAGCCGTGCCACGATCTTGTCGGCACTGTCTTTTCGTTCAGAGAGCGGTTTGAGCGTCACGTACATGAAGCCGCCGTTGCGCCGTTGTCCGCCGGTAAAGGCCACCACATCGGAGACGGCCGGATCGGCCTTGACGATGTCGATGAACTCGTTGAGCTTGGTGCGCATGGCCTGGAAGGAAATGGCCTGGTCGCCCCGGATGCCGCCGACCAGGCGGCCGGTATCCTGCTGCGGGAAGAAGCCCTTGGGAATCGCCTTGTACAAGTAAACGTTCAATGCAATCGTGCCCAGCAGGATCAGCATCATCAGCGGTGCAGCGCGCAGCGCCCAGGCCAGCGTGCGTTCGTAGGCCAGCAGCATGTCCTCGAAGATGGCCGCACTCTGGTCGGCAATCTTCTGCAGCCACGGGTGGCGGCGCTCGCGGCGCGCTGCATCGCCCTCAGGATCATGGCGCAGCAGCTGCGCACACATCATGGGCGTGGTCGTCAGCGACACCACCAGCGAGACCAGGATGGCCACCGACAAGGTGATGGCGAATTCGCGGAAGAGCCGCCCGACGATGCCCTCCATCATCAGGATGGGAATGAAGACGGCGATCAGCGAAATGCTCATCGACAGCACCGTGAAGCCCACCTCGCGCGCGCCCAGCAAGGCCGCCTTGTAAGGCTTCATGCCGGCTTCGATGTGGCGCGAAATGTTTTCCAGCACCACGATGGCATCATCGACCACGAAGCCGGTGGCAATGGTCAGCGCCATGAGCGAAAGATTGTCGAGGCTGAATCCGGCCAGGTACATGATGCCGAAGGTCCCGATCAGCGAGACGGGCACGGCCACCGCCGGGATCAGCGTAGCCCGCGCATTGCGCAGGAACAGGAACACCACCATGATCACCAGCGCCACCGACAGCATCAGGGTGAACTCGGTTTCCTTCAGAGAGGCGCGGATGGTCGGGGTGCGGTCCAGCACCACCTTCATGTCGATCGCCGACGGGATCGAGGCCTGCAACTGCGGCAGCAAGGCGCGCACGTTGTCCACCGTCTCGATGATGTTGGCGCCCGGCTGGCGGTTGATGATGATGAGCACCGAGGGCTTGCCATTGGAAGAACCGGCATTGCGCACATCGGCCACCGAGTCGCGCACCTCGGCCACATCCTGCACCCGCACCGGCGTGCCGTTGCGGTAGGAGACGATCAGCGGCGCATATTCGGCGGCGGTCTTGGCCTGGTCGTTGGCGTAGATCTGCCAGTTGCGGCCGTCATCCTCCAGCAAACCCTTGGGGCGATTGGCATTGCTGGCGGCCACGGCCGTGCGCACGTCGGCGCTGCCGATGCCGTATTTGTTGAGCGCCGTCGGATTGAGCTCGATGCGCACCGCTGGCTGCGAACTGCCGCCCACGCTCACCTGCCCCACCCCGCGCACCTGCGACAGTTTCTGCGCCACGATGCTGTCGGCAGCGTCATACATCTGGCCCTGGGTCATGGTGTCGGAGGTCATGGCCAGGATCAGGATGGGCGCATCGGCCGGGTTGACCTTGCGATAGGTCGGATTGCTCGGCATGCCGGTAGGCAGCAGGTTGCGCGCGGCATTGAGCGCGGCCTGCACGTCACGGGCGGCACCGTCGATGTCGCGGTTCAGGTCGAACTGCAGGGTGATGCGGGTCGAGTTCTGCGAGCTGGTCGAGGTCATCTCGGTCACGCCCGCAATCGCGCCCATGGCGCGCTCCAGCGGCGTGGCCACGGTCGCCGCCATGGTCTCCGGACTGGCCCCCGGCAGCGAGGCCGAGATCGAGATGGTCGGGTAATCCACCTGCGGCAGCGGCGAGACCGGCAGCAGGCGGAAGGCCACCATGCCCGCCAGCGCAATGCCGATGGTCAGGAGCGTGGTCGCGATGGGACGCTTGATGAAGGGAAGCGAGATATTCATGCGCGCATCCGCTTACACCGCCGGCGGCAGCGTGGCCGGCTTGCCGTCATCATCATCCTCGCCGCCATGGCCCGGCGCGCGCTGGCCGAAGCGCGCACGCAGACGGCGACCCAGGCTGTCGAAGCCGAGATAGATCACCGGTGTGGTGAACAAGGTCAGCACCTGCGATACCAGCAGGCCGCCGACCATGGTGATGCCCAGCGGCTGGCGCAGCTCGGAACCGACACCGGTGCCCAGCATCAGCGGCAGCGCACCGAGGAGCGCGGCCATGGTCGTCATCAGGATGGGACGGAAGCGCAGCAGGCAAGCCTGGTAGATCGCCTCGCGCGGACTCTTGCCCTGGTGCCGTTCCGCTTCCAGCGCGAAGTCGATCATCATGATGGCGTTCTTCTTGACGATGCCGATCAGCAGGATGATGCCGATGATACCGATGATGCCGAGATCGGTCCCCGAGATCATCAGCGACAGCAGCGCGCCCACGCCCGCCGAGGGCAAGGTGGAGAGGATGGTGATGGGATGGATGTAGCTCTCATAGAGCACGCCCAGCACGATGTACATGGTGATGATGGCCGCCAGGATCAGCCACAGCGTATTGGACAGCGAGGCCTGGAAGGCGAGTGCCGCGCCCTGGAAGTTGGTGATGGTGGAGTCGGGCATGCCGATCTCGTCTTCGGCCGCCTTGATGGCCTTGACCGCCTCGCCCAGCGATGCGCCCTTGGCGAGGTTGAAGGAGACGGTGGCCGCCGGGAACTGGCCGATGTGGTTCACCACCAGCGGGGCCGTGCGTTCGGTGACGGTGGCAATCGAGGACAGCGGGACCTTGCCGCCGGCCGAGGTGACCAGGAAGATGCTGTCCAGTGCCTCGGGGCCGCGCTGGAATTCCGGCTTGACCTCCATCACCACGCGATACAGGTTCGATTGCGTGTAGATGGTGGAAATCAGGCGCTGGCCGAAGGCGTTGTAGAGCGCATTGTCGATGGCGGCCGTGGTGATGCCCAGGCGTGAAGCGGCATTGCGGTCGATCTCGATGTAGGCCTGCAGGCCCTGGTCCTGCAGGTTGGTGGCGACGTCGGCCAGTTGCGGTACCTGCTGCAGACGTGCGATCAGCTTGGGCACCCAGGTACTCAGCGTGCCCGGATCAGCATCTTCCAGCGTGAACTGGTACTGCGTGCGCGAGACGCTGTCCTCGATGGTCAGGTCCTGTACCGGCTGCATGTAGAGCGTCACGCCTGGCACCGCCTGCGTGAGCTTGGGTTGCAGGCGGCGGATCACGTCCGAGGCCGAGACATCGCGCTCCTCATGCGGCTTCAGGTTGATGAGCATGCGGCCGCTGTTGAGCGTGGCGTTGGTGCCATCCACACCGATGAAGGAGGAGAGGCTTTCCACGGCTGGATCTTCCAGCACTACCTTGGCCAGTTGCTGCTGCTTCTCGCCCATGGCACCGAAGGAGATCGATTGCGTGGCCTCCGAGATGCCCTGGATCACGCCCGTATCCTGCAGCGGGAAGAAGCCCTTGGGCACGAACACGTACAGCAGCACGGTCAGGCCCAGGGTGGCGACGGCGACCAGGAGCGTCAGTTTCTGGCGTTCCAGCACCCATTCCAGCATCACGCCATAGCGTGCGATGATGCGGTCGAAGAAGGCCTGGCTCTTGTGATAGAACCAGCCCTGTTGTTCTTCCGGCTGGTGGCGCAGCAGGCGCGCGCACATCATCGGCGTGAGGGTCAGCGAGACCACGGCCGAGATCAGGATGGAGACCGCCAGCGTGACCGCGAATTCGTGGAACAGGCGGCCGACCACATCGCCCATGAAGAGCAGCGGGATCAGCACCGCGATCAGCGAGAAGGTCAGCGAGATGATGGTGAAGCCGATCTGCTCCGCGCCCTTCAAGGCGGCCTGCATGGGCTTCATGCCCTCTTCGATGTAGCGCGAGATGTTCTCGATCATCACGATGGCATCATCGACCACGAAGCCGGTGGCAATGGTCAGCGCCATGAGCGTGAGGTTGTTGATCGAAAAGCCCGCCAGGTACATCACCGCAAAGGTGCCCACCAGCGACAGCGGCACTGCCACGCTGGGAATGATGGTGGCCGGCACATTGCGCAGGAAGACGAAGATCACCATCACCACCAGCGCCACCGAGAGCAGCAGTTCGAACTTCACATCTTCCACCGAAGCGCGGATGGTGGTGGTGCGGTCGGTCAGGATGTGGACATCGATGGCACCCGGCAGGCTGGCCTGCAGCTGCGGCAGGATCTTCTTGATGCTGTCGACCACGGCGATCACGTTGGCACCGGGCTGGCGCTGGATGTTCACGATCACCGCCGGCTGCTGGTTGGCCCAGGCGCCGAGGCGGACGTTTTCTGCACCATCGATCACATCGGCCACATCCGAGACGCGGATGGGCGCACCGTTCTTGTAGGCGATGATGAGGTTGCGGTATTCATCGGCCGAACGGAGCTGATCGTTGGCATCGATGGTGGAGGCGCGCGTGGGGCCGTCGAAACTGCCCTTGGCCTGGTTGACGTTGGCGTTGCCAATGGCGGTGCGCACGTCATCCAGGTTGAGACCGAGGGCGGCAACCGCACGCGGATTCAACTGCATGCGCACGGCCGGACGCTGGCCGCCCGACAGGCTCACCAGACCGACGCCGGACAATTGCGAAATCTTTTGCGCCAGGCGGGTATCGATCAGGTCCTGCACCTTGGGCAAGGGAATGGTCTTGGAGGTGACCGCCAGCGTGATGATGGGCGTATCGGCCGGATTGACCTTGCTGTAGACCGGCGGCATCGGCAGGTCCGAGGGCAGCAGATTGCTGCCGGCGTTGATGGCGGCCTGCACTTCCTGCTCGGCCACGTCCAGGCTGAGATCCAGATTGAATTGCAGCGTGATCACCGAGGCCCCGCCGGAGCTGGTGGAAGACATCTGCTTCAAGCCCGGCATCTGGCCGAACTGGCGTTCCAGCGGCGCGGTGACCGAGGAGGTCATCACGTCCGGACTGGCACCGGGATAGAGCGTGACCACCTGGATGGTCGGGTAATCGACTTCGGGCAGGGCCGACAGCGGCAGGAGCCGGTAGGCCACGATGCCCACCAGCAGGATCGCCAGCATCAGCAAGGATGTGGCGACCGGCCGCAGGATGAACTGGCGCGAGGGATTCATGCGTGAGCCTTGTGCTTACTTGGCGCCGTTGGCGTTGCCTGCATTGTTGGCGGGGGTATTGCTGCCGTTGCCACCACCGGCAGCCGCTTCACGCTGGCGGCGCAGCTCCATCATCTTCTGGCGGCGCTGGTCTTCGGGCAGCTTCTTGATCTCTTCGCCGAATTCACCGGCGTCGATGCGCTTGTTGATTTCGGCCCAGCGTTTCTGGCGTTCTTCCGGACTCAGGTTGGCTTGACCGCCCTGCCCGCCCTGTCCTGCCTCACCGGCCTGGCCGCGCTTGCCATGGCGGCGTTCGGGATTCTCGGTAGTCAGCTTGTTGGCCGGATCATCCGCGCCACCACGGGCCACCGCTTCCACCTTGGCGCCTTCGCGCAGGCGGTCGATCCCATCGATGACCACGGTTTCACCGGCAGCGATGCCATCGGTGATGACGGTCTGGTCATCCTGCACCGGACCGGTCTTGACCGGACGCACGGTGACGGTGTTGTCTTCCTTGACCACATACACGAACAGTCCCTTCGACCCGCGCTGGATGGCCGCCGTCGGGATCACGATGGCCCCCTCCTCGGTCTTGAGCTGCAGGCGGATGTTGACGAACTGGCTGGGGAAGAGCGCGTAATCGGTATTGGGGAACTGGGCCTTGAGCTTGACGGTGCCGGTAGTCGAATCCACCACGTTGTCGATGGTCAGCAGCACGCCGTCGGCCAGTTTCTTCTTTTGCTCGCGGTCCCAGGCCTGGGCCGGCAGCTTGCGGCCGCTCTGCAGTTGCTGCAAGACCTTGGGGATATTGTCTTCGGGGATGCTGAAGATGGCCGTGATCGGCTGCAGTTGCGTGATGATGACCAGCCCGTTGGTATCGCTGGTGGTGACGTTGTTGCCCACATCGGCCTGGCGCAGACCGAGGCGGCCGCTGATCGGCGCGGTCACGCGGGTGAACGACAGTTGCAGGCGGGCGCTGGCGACGCTGCCCTCATCGGCCTTGACTGTTCCTTCGTATTGCTTGACCAGCGCGGCCTGGGTATCGACCTGCTGGCTGGCAATCGAGTCCTGCGACAGCAGGGTCTGGTAACGCTTCAGATCCAGGCGGGCCGAGGCCAGCAAGGCGCGGTCGCGCGCCAGTTGCCCTTCAGCCTGGGTCAGCGCGGCCTGCAGCGAGCGCGGATCGATCTCGGCCAGCAGGTCGCCGGCCTTGACCACCTGGCCTTCCTTGTAATGCAGCTTCATCAGCTGGCCATCCACGCGGGCCCGCACGGTGGCCGTGGCGGTCGGGGTCACGGCCCCCAGGCCATTGAGGAAGACATCGACGTTCTGCACTTGGGCCTTGGCCACGCCGACCGGCATGGTCTGGCCGGCGAAGGCGCCGGGACCGCCGGGACGGCGCGCGCCCGGTCCACCGGGGCCGCCTGCGCCGGGGCGTCCGCCCGGGCCGCCCATGGCAGCCATCTGCTCCTGATCGGCCTTCTTCTTGGACCACCACTTGTAGCCGCCACCGGCCGCCAGCGCCGCCACCAGGACCCAGAACCACCAGCGGCGCAGGATGCTGCCGCGAGACGATGCGTTGGAGGGAGACGGCTGCTTGGAATTGGGAGTATTTGTCATGTCAGGAAAACCAGTGAACCGATCACGTCATCAAGTAATCACGTCAGCGGGGCCGCCACCATGGCAGCCCGCCGGCATTTATCTGCGCTTTTTTATGTATTTCTTTCAGTACAGATTTCTGTACTGCCTT
Source organism: Herbaspirillum sp. 1173 (assembly GCF_031455335.1). Classification (NCBI taxonomy): domain Bacteria; kingdom Pseudomonadati; phylum Pseudomonadota; class Betaproteobacteria; order Burkholderiales; family Oxalobacteraceae; genus Herbaspirillum; species Herbaspirillum sp. 1173. Next base: position 180,223 of record NZ_JAVDSP010000003.1, read on the forward strand.
CTGCTCTTTTTTCTGTACAACGTTCTGCACAGGAATCTGTGCAGGATTCTGTACATTTTTCTGTCTTTCAGGACAGGCAAAACGCCAGCTGAAAGCACAAGGGAAGGCGGCCCCTCCTGCCGGAGCAAGGCCGCCCGCCGTCATTCTCTCCGACCAGCCTGACAGCCGTGCAACATTGTCGGACAGCCCCCCGCGTCCGGGCTGGCACGCAGTGTACCCAGCTATTGCCCGGCTTGCACGGGCTACCAACAAGAACAGCCTTGCGGGGAGACGCAAGGCTGCAAGGGTGGGACTGCCCGCTGCGCCGCCACCAGGCATCCGCCCACCTGCGGCGCAGCGGCAAGTCCTGCCTGGCCGGGATTACTTGGCCGGCGGGGCGTCCGGTGCCGGCTTGCCGTCACGCGGGGGGCCCTTGCGGTCGCCATGGCGCATGTGCTCCATCTTTTCCCAGCGATGGCGTTCCATCTTGGCGTGTTCGGCATCAAAGATCTTCTGCTGTTCCGGCGACAGGGTGGCGTAGAAGTCCTTGGTGGCGGCGATGCGTTGCTCGGCGAAGGCCTCACGCTTGCGCATCATATCCAGCTGCTTGTCCAGGCGTTCCGGGGTGGACAGCTTGGCCCATTCGTCCTTGTTGGGACGGCCGGCCTGGTCGAAGGGGGCCGGCTTGGTCTTGTCAAGGAAGAGCTTCCAGGCGGCTTCCTGCGAGGCCGTGATCTTGAGCTTGTCGTGCAGCTCGGCCTGGTGCTTGGTGCGCATCTGCTCGAACTTGGCGATCTGTTCCGGGCTCGGGGCATGGCCGCGGGGGCCGTCCGGGCCGCCCGGGGGCATCTGGGCGAAGGCCGACAGGGTCACGGCGCTGATGCTCACGGCGGCGATGCCGGCCAGGATACGGTTTTTCATTGTCAACATGGCTTGCTCCTTTCAGGGGATGGTGCTCTGATGCGTTCGGCAGCGACGTGCTGCCTTGGCATGGTTCCCATTAAACCGGCGGCGTGTATCAACGGTTTTTCCGCTGCGGCGTCATTTGTATCGCTTTGTATATACGGGAGCTGCCCAGGTATCGTTTTATTTCTGCCCCGCCCCTTGTAAAGACCCGATACAAATCCGCCCTGCACGCACGGACAAGTTCGGCATAATGCGATCCATGGATACAAATACTCACATCCTCGTCGTCGACGACGACCGCGACATCCGCACCCTGCTGGCCGAATACCTGGACAGCAACGGCCTGCGCACCCTCACCGCCACCAATGGCAGCGAAATGCGCCGCGTGCTGGAAGAATCGCGGGTAGACCTGATCGTGCTGGACCTGACCCTGCCGGGAGAGGACGGCCTCACCCTCTGCCGCAACCTGCGCGCCACCTCCTCGGTGCCGGTCATCATGCTGACTGCACGCGGCGAGCCGCTGGACCGCATCCTTGGACTGGAAATGGGGGCCGATGATTACCTGGCCAAGCCTTTCGAGCCGCGCGAACTGTTTGCCCGCATCCGCAGCGTCCTGCGCCGCACGCAGGCACTGCCGCCCAACATGGCGCAGCCGGATGTGGCCACCATGCGCTTTGCCGGCTGGACGCTGGACCTCACCGCACGCCACCTGGTCAACAAGGATGGCGTGGTGGTGGCCTTGTCGGGGGCCGAGTTCCGGTTGCTGAAGGTATTCCTCGACCATCCCAACCGCGTGCTCAATCGCGACCAGTTGCTGGAGCTCACGCAAGGCCGCGAATCCGATCCCTTCGACCGTTCGGTGGATATCCAGATCAGCCGCCTGCGCCAGAAGCTGGGCGATGACGCGCGCACGCCGACCATCATCAAGACCGTGCGCAACGAGGGTTACGTGCTGGCCACGACCGTGACAGCCGAAGGCGCAGGCCGGACGGCATGAAGAATTTCATTGGCTCCATCGGCAACCGCATCTTCTTCCTGCTGCTGGGCGGAATCGTGGTGGCGGTATTCGCCACCAACTGGCTGGCTGGCAACGAGCGCCGCAATACCTTGCGCGAGCTGCGCTTCCAGCACCTGGCCGACCGTGTCGAACAGATCGTGCAGGCAGTGGACGACATCCCGCCGGCGCAGCGCCCCATCGTCCTGCAGGCCGCCACCAACTTCGGTTTCGAGGCACGCATGGTGGAGGACATGAATGACGCCATCGGGCCCAATGCCAGCACCAGCCCGCTGATAGAGATGCTGCAGGCACGCCTGGGCGAGGACCGCAAGATTGCCGTGCAGCGCGAGAGCGAGTGCCCGCCCCTGCGTGCCGACGACGGACGAGGACCGCGCCGCGATACCTGCCGCGTCATCTACATCAGCCTGCATGACCAGGCGCTCATGCGCCTGCGCCTGCACCAGCCGGGCGAGCCCCCTGCCCTGCGCGGGCGTGGGCCGGGCGGGCCGGCCGGGCTGTTCGGGCTGCAATACATTCTGCTGTTCCTGGTCCTGATCGCCATGCTGGCCTGGCTGGTGGCGCGCATGGCCACGCGCCCGATCCGCCAGCTGGCGCAAGCCGCTTCGCGCCTGGGCAGCGACATCGACCATGCACCGCTGCCCGAGACGGGACCGACCGAGATCCGCCAGGCGGCCCACGCCTTCAATGCCATGCAGGCGCGCATCCGCCGCCAGATCCAGCATCGTACCCACATGCTGGCGGCCATCACGCATGACCTGCAGACCCCGTTGACGCGCATGCGGCTGCGGCTGGAGAAGGTCACCGATGCCCCGCTGCAGCAGAAGCTCATCGACGACCTGGGCGTGATGCACGGCATGGTGCGGGAAGGACTGGACCTGGCACGCAGCATGGATTCCTCCGAGAAGATCCAGGCGCTGGATATCGATTCCCTGCTCGACAGCGTCTGTGCCGACGCCGCCGATGCCGGCCAGGATGTGGCCCTGCAAGGCAGCACCCGCGCCTTCGTGCTGGCCCAGCCGGGCGCACTGCGGCGCTGCCTGACCAACCTGATCGACAATGCCTGCAAGTACGGCAAGTCGGCTCGGGTGTCCATCGCGCTGGAACAGCAGAAGATCGCCATCCGCATCCGCGACCAGGGACCGGGCATTCCGGAGTCCGAACTGGAGGCGGTGTTCGAACCCTTCTATCGCCTGGAGGCCTCGCGCTCGCGCGATACCGGCGGTACCGGGCTGGGGCTGACCATCGCGCTCAATATCGCCGAGAACCATCACGGCCAGCTGCGCCTGCGCAACCTGGCCGAAGGCGGACTGGAAGTGCTGCTGGAATTGCCGCCGATGACGCCGACCAAAAATCGGTAAAAAACTTCACCCAGGCATGTAAAAAACCGCCGCAAACCCTGTTGGGATGCGGCGGTTTTCATTTATCGGCCAAAAAGCGCCGAGCCGGGTCACCCGAAGTAGTTCAGGCCCAGGGCGGCATTGACTTCCGACATGGTCTGCGCAGCCACGGCGCTGGCGCGTTCGGTGCCGCGCTTCAGGATGGCCAGCACCTCGCCGCGATCCTTGGCGAATTCTTCGCGACGGGTGCGGATGGGTTCGAGCATCTCCTGCAGGATCCCTTCCAGGCGGCGCTTGACCACGCTGTCGCCCAGGCCGCCGCGGGTGTAGTGGGCCTTCAGTTCAGCCACGGCATCGCGGTCCGGGTCGAAGGCGTCCAGGAAGGTGAAGACCACATTGCCCTCGACCTGGCCCGGATCATCCACGCGCAGGTGGTTGGGGTCGGTGTACATGCGGTGCACGGCCTGCTTGATCTCGGCCGGGGTCGCGCCCAGGGCAATCGAGTTGCCCAGCGACTTGCTCATCTTGGCCTTGCCGTCGATGCCGGGCAGGCGGCCGGTTTCGGAGAGCACTTCCTTGCACTCGACCAGCACTTCGCGGTCCACGGTGGCGTTGAATTTGCGCACCAGTTCATTGGTCTGCTCGATCATGGGCAACTGATCGCTGCCCACCGGCACCAGTTGGCCCTTGAAGGCGGTGATGTCGGCGGCCTGGCTGACCGGATAAGTCAGGAAGCCGGCCGGGATGTCGCGCTCGAAGCCGCGCAGGCGGATCTCTTCCTTGATGGTGGGGTTGCGTTCCAGGCGCGAAACCGTCACCAGGTTCAGCAGCACCATCGACAGCTCGTAGAGCTCACGCACCTGGGACTGGATGAAGATGGTCGACTTCTCGGGATCGATGCCCACGGCCAGATAGTCCAGCGCCACTTCGAGCACGTTGTCGGTGACTTTCTGGTGGCGGCCGACGTTGTCGGTCATGGCCTGGGTATCGGCCAGCAGCAGGAACTGGCGCGAGCTTTCCTGCAGCGCCACGCGCGACTTGAGCGAGCCGATGTAGTGGCCCAGGTGCAGTGGACCGGTAGGACGATCGCCGGTGAGGACGACGGGCAGGCTGCTGGTGGTGGGGGTGGAGCTCGTGGCGTTCGAAGACATGGTCATTCCTGATCGTTAATCTCTGGAATGCCGCCGGTCCCGAAGCTGAAGAAACAATGCCGCCGGAACCGGCGGCATCATGGTCACATGGTCAAGCTGTGTGAAAACGGGCCGCCTCGTTCAGGCGCGCCACCAATGCTGGGTTTTCGCAAGTTGATCTTTTCGGAAAAGCATGGCGGCGAGTATAGCACCGGCAGCGCGCCATGTTGCGTTGCATAAGAAAAAACCGCCTGCAAGGAGGCGGTTCAGGCGCTGGGCTCGGCTTGTGCGCGGGTTCAATACGCACCCGGTGGCGGACCGTAATACACCGGCGGCGGGCCGTAATACCCCGGGGGCGGCGGCGGTGCGTAGTAGCGCGGGCGATAGGTATAGACGGTGGTGGTCTGCACTGGCTGCTGCACCTGGTTGCCCTTGCTGTACATGCACTGGGTATAGGTCATGTCGTAGCGCTGCTGCATCGAGTAATTGCCTCCGGCGGCCGCGTTGCTGCCAGCGGCACTACCTACGAGCAAGCCGCCGCCGGCGCCGATGGCCGCGCCCGCACCGGCATTGCCCGAGGCCGCGCCGATGAGGGCACCGGCCACGGCACCCACGGCGGTGCCGACTGCGGCGCTGTTGGCGGCATTGTTCTGGGTCTGCGCGGCCTGGCCGCCGATGGCGTCCTGGGCGTATTGCTGGCATTGCTGCTGGTCGGCGCGGAACTGTTCGTAGGTCTTGTCCTTGCCGGGCATGGCCATCACCGACGGGCCGGTCGGCACGCTCACGCAGCCACCCAGCGCCAGCATGGCGCCGACGGCGGTCACGGTCGCGGCGGTCTTGTAGAGGGGTTTCACGATGTTTCCTTTATCGGGGATCGACGAATTACGTAGCTTAGGCAAGGCTTATTGCGGCGGCGTACTGCCCGGCACGCCCGGCGTATTGGGCACGACCTTCATCCAGGGGCTGGGGCAGTTCTGGACGTAGGGATAGTAGGACTTGGACTCGGCGCAGTAGTACCAGTAGTCCTGGCGCTGCGGCTCCACGTAGACCGGTGCGGGGGCCCGCTCCACGTAGACCGGCGGCGGGTAATACACCGGTGGCGGATAGTAGACCGGGGGCGGCACCCACACTGGTCCACCGATCACCACGCCACCATAGAAGCGCCCGTGCGCATAGGCCGAAGCGCTGGCGACCAGGCCGGCTACCGCCAGCACGCCACAGACGCCAATTGCCGCTAGTTTTTTCATGTTGTTGCCCTCGGGGGTGTCTCAGAATAGTTGGAAGGTCTGGAATGCTTGCCGGATGGCATCAAGGCCGCGTTCCCCACGCAGCCGTATCAGCCTGTAATCCTTGCCTGGTGCGGCTTGCAGACGCATCTGGCGCAGGAAAGCAATATACGCCGGGGCTGCGGTGAAATCTTGAGATGTTTCAATTCGTAACCCTAATCAACAGAGATATACACGGGGTTGAAAAGGCTTTGCAAGTTCGAAATAGCCAAGGCAAAACATGCAGGAGAGCTTGTCGTCGTTTTTCCGCTTCCTCCGCCTCGCTGCCATCACTATGGCTTCCACCAGATCGAAAAAATTCCGTTCACACGGCTTTCTTCGCCTCCGACCAGCCTGAACTGACGTTTTGCCTTCTAGTATCGCAAATTCGGCTCGTCCGCTTCGTGGTGTCCCATGATGATGTGAGCCGCCAGCTGCAGCATGTGGCACGCGCCTGCCCCCTGCCGCCTACCTACTCCTCAGCTTCGCCCAATTCAACACCATGATCATCACCTACCCCATTGAACTGCCGTATGTCGCTGGCAACGAGCAACGAGTCGTACCTGACACTCTTTTTAACAACAGCGGAATTCTCAGCGGTCCCTACCTGATTGGCAAGAACCGATTCTGGCACGGCGGCCTCCATATCCACCCCACCGACAGAAATGCGCCGATACGGGCAATCGCAGACGGTGAACTGGTCGCCTATCGTTACGATGCGAACGACACCTCAGATGCGTTTTTTAATCAATCGACCTATTCGCGGAGTTTTGTGCTGTTAAAGCATGAAGCGGAACTCGGCCAAACAGTCTTGGGAACGAGCAGCTTGGTCTTTTATTCCCTCTATATGCATTTACGTGCATTCCAAGAACTCAAAACGGGCCAACTTCCTGGTCTGAATTTCATCCGGAAAATCATCCCGGCCCGGCCGCTGGTAAAAGACGGGCAGCCCGTGTTTGACAAGAAGAAACGCCCGGTCATCGAACCAGCCCGCGAAGAGGTCATCGAGCCAACCGCGAATGGCGCAGTCATTTCCGGCATCGGCTCGGCACGCGTCCGCAGAGGCGACATCCTTGGTTATTGCGGGAGCATTCCCGACAACCTGACCACGCCATCCAAAGGCTTCCACTTTGAAATTTTCTTTGGCGACAACGCATTCCTCAAGAACGTGAACAAGACCATATGGGGAAAATGTCTGCTCACGCAGGCGCAATCCGTTCTGAATGACTTGCTGACCGAACAGATGTTTGCTGTAGATACCTCCATGCCTCTTGAAGTCGCGCCGCATCAGCCGGAGGGGGGTTATTACAAAATACGGATGAAAAGTGAACACTATTGGGTCAGCGAAGATCAGATCGCGGAGGAAATGGTCGAATCATCGTCTTTGCACCAAAAAGGCAAAAAACGTATCGTAAAGCAGTTCCTCCCCAAAACCGACAGCCTGATCGCGTTCGCCAACAACCCCCTTAAAAACGAGCACATCTTGCCGGCCGGAACGGTGGTGGTGCCATGGATGGCTCCATGGCTGAAGGATGAAGAGTTTATCAAGCGGGAGTATCGAGGAACATTCTGGATCCCGCTTTATGTGCCAGACAAGGACAGGCTGTACTGGACTAAAGCGGATGACATCAAGTTCACCAGTGACGCAGACTGGGCGGGCTTCCAGGCCTTTGCAGAGACAGCCGCTCAAAACAGTTTGGACGGCGTAATTGATGATGAAGGTCTACTAGCTCTGACAAAACCATCGACATCAGAAACTGATTCGTCGGTTGGCATCAATAGGATCGCTGGCAAAAACGAAGAAAAAATCAGCGGCCTGATCGCCAGTCATCCGACAGAATGGAGCAAGACGGACATTCCGGTTCGATTCCAGCGGGTAACCACAGATGAGTTCGGAGCTCAAAAACTCACCATGGATCAATTTGCCGCGCTGACGAAGCACATCGAACGTATTGCCTTCTGGGAAGATGTAGCGGGTCTTCCTGATTCCAAACGTGTCTGGCATGCACATCCCCTGCGATTCATCGAACAACTCGCAAAATGCATGTGGCTGAGTGAAGCTGAACTTATGCGGATCATGCCCAATACCGATCAGGAGACCTTCAAGACACATCGCATCAACCTCAACAAAACGATGCTGCAATGGGGCGTAACGGATCGTCTGGAGCAGGCTCATTACCTGGCGCAAGGCGTTCACGAATCAGCGGGGATGCGACTGATGACGGAACTCCCGTCAAAGTATGCCAGCAGTGCCTCCCGCTACAAGGGCAGAGGCTTTGTTCAAATCACATCTGAAATCAATTACAAGGCGTTCAACCTTTATCTGAATCGATACATCAGGACAGTCGATGTGGCCAGTGCCCCCGAAATTCTGAGTTCCGACTCTTACCTTTCGTTTACGGCCTCGTGCTGGTACTGGCGCACCAACGACGTAAGGCGATCTGCCAGAAAAGGCGAGTCGGAGGCAGTGGTTGACGAGGTGGGAAGAGTGATCAATCGCGGCCCCGGACGGAGAGATCTGCCTGAGTATCCGCCCCTTAGCAGAGAGGATCGGCTGGACAAATTCCGCTTGATCAGCAAATTGCTACTGAAGTGAGAAAAAAATGAAAAGGATGACATTCTCCATTTTTCTCGCTTTTTTCGTGCCCTGCGCTACTGTCGCCACAGACATCGAAAAGAAGAAGATAGCGCTCGTCAAGACGGTCCCCGCAAGCGGACGCATCAAAAAGGCGAACATCAAGATCGGAGCAATACTTCGGGAAATCACTCTTCCCCCTCCAGGAGCCCATCGACCTTCATTCTCCGTGGCGCAAACCAACTGGGGAGATGTTCAGATCCTTGCATTGACGCTGGATGCGCGGGGAAGAATCCCTTCCATCGCTTACTACGGCATTACCAAGACAAGCATCTGCTTCCTCGGAAATCATGCACCCCTCATGCTGGATACGCAAACCCGGCTTCTGGTCGAAGTCCTCTACGACAGCGCCAGCAAACAGATCATCAATCGCTACACCTACCAAGAATGCCAGATACGTCTGCATGATCAACTCATCGATCAGGCGATTGACACGCAATCCGCTGATAACATCAGACGGTCCGTAACGCGGGTGACTACCGATGCAGCACAACAACCCACGTGCGAATACGAAATCCGGCAAGGCAAGCCGGTCGGTGAAGATGCGTGCTTTGGCTTTTGAATAAGCAAGCACCGTCGCATGGAAGCAAGACCTGAAAGAAAACGGCCTTTTTCAAGGCCGTTTATGGTCGTAGCCCTGGGTAACTTAAAGCCTCCAACGCTCCTGCAACCAACTAACCATCTCACGCTCAACCCGGCCGCGTCATCTGCTCAGGCTTGATCCACTCGGCAAACTGTTCTTCCGTCACATAACCGAGCGCCAGCGCCGCCTGCTTCAGGGTAGTGCCGTCGTGATGCGCCTGCTTGGCGATCTTGGCAGCCTTGTCGTAACCAATGTGCGGGGCCAGGGCCGTCACCAGCATGAGCGACTTTTCCATCAGATCGCCGATGCGGCTGTGGTTGGCTTCGATGCCGCGCGCGCAGTGCTCCTCGAAGCTGGCCATGCCGTCGCCCAGCAAACGAACGCTCTGCAGGAAGTTGTGAATGATCACCGGCTTGAACACATTGAGCTCGAAATTGCCGCTGGCACCGCCAATGTTGAGCGCCACATCATTGCCGAACACCTGTGCGCACAGCATGGTCATGGCTTCGCATTGGGTCGGATTGACCTTGCCTGGCATGATGGAACTGCCCGGCTCATTCTCGGGAATGGTGATCTCGCCCAGCCCCGAACGCGGACCGGAAGCCAGCCAGCGAACGTCGTTGGCGATCTTCATCATGGCTGCCGCCAGGGTCTTGAGTCCGCCGTGCGCGGCCACCAGGGCATCGTGCCCGGCCAGCGCTGCAAACTTGTTGGGCGCGGTCTTGAAGGGGAAACCGAAGTACTTGGCCAGCTCGGCCGCCACGCGCTCGCCGAATTCGGGATGTGCGTTCAAACCAGTGCCGACCGCCGTGCCGCCAGCGGCCAGCTCGGAGATGGCATTGAGGGTGGCGATGATGGCCGACTCGGCATGATCCAGCTGGGCCACGTAGCCCGAGAACTCCTGGCCCAGCGTCAGCGGCGTGGCGTCCTGCAGGTGGGTGCGGCCGATCTTGACGATGTCGGCAAACTGCGCGGAATTGTCCGCCAGCGTGGCGCGCAGGGTGTGCAGCGAGGGAATCAGGTGCGTGGCCACCGCCATGCAGGCCGCCACGTGCATGGCCGTCGGGAAGATGTCGTTGGAGGACTGGCCGCGGTTGACGTCGTCATTCGGGTGGATCAGGCGATCCTCGCCGCGCACGCCGCCCAGCAGTTCGGAAGCGCGGTTGGCCAGCACCTCGTTCATGTTCATGTTGCTCTGGGTGCCGGAACCGGTCTGCCAGACCGACAGCGGAAACTCCAGCGGATGCTTGCCGGCGATGACCTCATCGGCCGCCGCGATGATGGCGTCGGCCTTCTTGCCGTCCAGCTTGCCCAGGTCGCGGTTGACGGCGGCACAGGCACGCTTGACGGCGGCCAGCGCCACGATCAGCTCGGCCGGCATGCGCTCGGTGGAAATGTGGAAGTGGTGCAGCGAACGTTCGGTCTGCGCGCCCCACAGGCGATCGGCAGGGACTTCGATCAGGCCAAAGGTATCGCGCTCCATGCGGTGGTTCATGATGCTGGTTCTCCGTGATGAGAGGGCCGCAGGCGGCCCGATGATCCCGTGAGACTCTGGCGCAAGCTGAAGGCTGAGTCACCGACGAGACCGACAAGATGACGTCTAGTGTAACGGCTGGCGGGACCGCCCGCAGGAAGCGGCGGCGTGAAGCTGGCGAGGGTACGGCAATGCGCGGCAGGCAATCAGCCGGCCTTGTTGTCCTTGGGCGGATCCGGCAGCACACAGGCCTCGACCACTTGCAGGTCGTTGTCCTTGGCGAAGTTGACCACGAAGTGATAGGCCAGCGGCTCCAGCTCGCGCAGGGCTTCGTTGACCACCACCGAGCGCACGCCATCGATGTGGGTGGGCAGCACGTAGGGAGAATATTTCAGGTGTGCATTGCGACCGCCACTGCCTTCGGGACGGAAGCACGACATCACGCCGCACAGGCGCTCCGCCCAGTCGCTGGGGCGGAACTGCCGGCCATCCGAGGTCTTGCCCAGGATGATGAATTCTTTGGCCGGTGCGTTTGCGGGTTTGATGGGATCAGCCATACATGCATTCTTCTAAAGCGCTTGCAACCGAATGCCCTTGTCCTGGTGGGACCGGAGCCCTGGAGTCCGCGGTGCCTCGGCGATCCACTGCCTGGGTGCCTGCGGTACTGAGTATTATATCTTATAGAAGACTTGGCTTCTACCGGTCTCCCCCGGCTACTGCGTGCCGCTCATGCCCTGCGGGCAAACCATGCATTCCTGCACGTGGCGGCCTTCTGAAGTGAAGTCGGAAGTATACCGGGTTGGCGGCAATCGCGTTCCCAAAAACAAAGCGGGCCTGAGCCCGCTTCTTGAATGACCAGTGTCGCCTAGCCCATCCACACTGCCACTGACAGCAGCAGCAGCAGGAACATCCACAGCAGCAAGGCGCGCCAGACCAGGCCCACGGTGCTCTGCAGGGTGCGCGGCGAGGGGGTATCGCCGGGCAGGCCGTCGGTTTCTTCCGGCATGGAATCGACCGTGGCAGCATCGGCCGGCAGGATGATGCCGGCGGCCGCTTCCTTCTCGGTACCGAAACGCACGCCCATGGCGCCGCCACCGGCGGCCAGGATGATGCCGGCGGCTTCGTCGTCCCAGCGGCTGGCGAAGTTGCGCCAGGCATAGATGGCATCCTCGAAGTTCCCGACCACGGCGAAGGCAGCGGCCGTCAGGCGCGCCGGAATCCAGTCGATCCAGTAGAAGGCCTGGGCGGCAAAGCGGCCGAAAGCTTCATATTTCATGTGATCCGGCTCGTTCCAGGCGCGCGAGAGGTATTCAGCCACACGGTACATCACCGCCAGCGCCGGGCCGACCGGCATCAGGAACCAGAAGAACACGCCAAAAACGTGACGATGCGTGGTGATGAGTGCGCGCTCGGAGGCGATGCGTGAAATTTCGCTCACATCCATCGCCGTGGTGTCCTGCTTGGTCCATTCGGCCAGCAGGGTGCGGGCGGTCATTTCGTCGCCCGTGTTCAGGGCCAGCTGGATGGAGGTGAAGTAATGGCTGTAATGGCGGAAGCCCAGGGTCATGTAGACCACCAGCACGTTCCAGGCAAAGGCCGCCACCAGGCTCACATGCAGCAGCAGCCAATAGATCAGCGCCACCGGCACCGTCAGCGCCCCCACCATCACCACCCAGCCCAGGCGGCCATGATGAGCGTGCCCGGCGTTGAACCAGCCTTCAATGGTGGCCGCGAAAGACTTGATCGACGCGTATACCGGATTGTCTGCGCGCAGTGGTTTGAGTTGTTCGATTAACAGCGCAAAGAGAATGGAAAGAAATGTCATCAAGCTGCCTTAGGTGTCTCTGTAGCCCGTACGATAGCGCAGTGCAAGAGGGGAATCAAACAATTGATTCGTTGATCACAATCAAGAGCGTGATGTCACGGATTTTTACTTATTTGAACATTAAAAGCGACATTGCGTATCTGCGAGGCGACAAATGCTGCCACTAGCTGCGCAGGAAGTGGTACAGGTTGCGCAGCATGCCCGCAGTCGCGCCCCAGATGAAGTAACGGTCATAGGGCATGGTGTAGAAACTGCGCCGGCCTACCGGTGCCGGCAGCTCGACCGAGCGGCGCTGATGGTTCAATCCATCCATGAGGAAAGCCAGTGGCACTTCGAAGATCTCGGCCACTTCGCGCGGGTCGCCCACGGCCTCGAAAGGCGGCTGTATCAGTCCGGCCACGGGCGTGACTCGATAACCGGTGCCGGTGAAGTAATCGGGCAGCGAGCCGATGACTTCGATGTGCTGGCGCGCCAGGCCGATTTCCTCTTCGGTCTCACGCAGGGCGGTCTCGATGGCCGAGCCGTCATAGTCCTCGCGGCGGCCGCCGGGGAAACTGATCTGTCCCGCGTGATCCTTCAGGTCAGCCGTACGTTGAGTGAAGAGTACCGTCATCCCCTCCTCCCTCAGCACGATCGGGATCAGCACCGAAGCGAGCCGGAAGCGTCCTTTGGACTCGGCCAGGCGCGCCATCTGGTCGCCGCTGTGCTCGGGCTCCCAGCGCGGCGGGTCGGCGAAGCGCTGGCGCAGCCAGTCGGCATTCAGGCGCGCGGCCTCCAGCGCAGTTTCGCCGGCGACGGCATCTACAGGCAGATTGACGGGATCGAAACTGGCCACGTTGTGCTCGCTTGATCGTGAGGTTGTCAGGACTTCAATCGGGTGTCAGAAACGAAAAAGGGGCGTCGCGAGACACCCCTTTTCCTGACGCATCAACAGGCGACCGATTACTCGGCAGCAGCAGCCTTTGCCGCACGGCTGGGCAGCTTTTCCTTGATACGTGCCGACTTGCCCGAACGTTCGCGCAGGTAGTACAGCTTGGCACGACGCACGTCACCACGACGCTTGACTTCAATCGAGGCGATCAGCGGCGAGTACAGCTGGAAGGTACGCTCAACGCCTTCGCCCGAAGAAATCTTGCGGACGATGAAGTTGGAGTTCAGACCACGGTTACGGCGGGCGATAACGACGCCTTCGTAAGCCTGAGCGCGCTTGCGGGTACCTTCAACCACGTTCACGTTGACAATCACGGTGTCGCCGGGGGCGAAGTCGGGAATGTTCTTGGCGAGACGCGCGATCTCTTCTTGCTCGAGTTGCTGGATCAGATCCATTTTTTGCTCCTGTAACCATCTTGCCGGCGCCATTGCCACGAGGGCGGATTGTAAAGCCCGGTAGAGGATGGGGTTTCAAACACGGTGACATCGGCCACCGCACGGTGCAGGTCCGTTGCCGGGCCTGCGGTACTGCATTTGCTGCTAAAACTTCACTCGGGCGATCTGCTCGCGTGCCGGCTTACTGCTGCGGCAAACTGCCCAGAAATTTTTCATCGGCCTTGCTCAGCAAGCCCTGCTCGCGGGCCCTGACAATGAGGTCGGGACGCTTGCTCTGCGTGGCTTCCAGTGCCCGCTGCCGGCGCCATTTCTGGATCTCGGCATGGTGCCCACCCAAGAGGATGGACGGCACCGGTTCACCTTCATAGACTTCTGGACGCGTGTAATGGGGCGAGTCCAGCAATCCGTTGACGAAACTGTCTTCCACTGCCGAGGCACTGTCGTTGAGCGCACCCGGCAAGAGCCGGATCACTGCATCCATCAGCGCCATCGCCGGCAATTCACCTCCGGAGAGGACGAAGTCCCCGATGCTGATTTCCTCGTCCACGCACTTGTCGAGCAGACGCTGGTCAATTGCTTCATAGCGTCCGCACAGCAGCACCGCCCCGCTGTCCTGCGACAGCCGCACCACGCGCTCATGCGTCAGCGGTGCGCCCTGCGGTGACAAATAGATCACACGCGGCCGAGCCAGACCCAGCGCTTGCTGCCGCTGCTGCGCCGCCTCGATGGCAGCCTGCAGCGGCTTGGCCAGCATCACCATGCCGGGGCCACCGCCATAGGGACGGTCATCCACGGTGCGGTGATTGTCAGTGGTGAATTCACGCGGATTCCACAACTGCAAGCCCCAACGCTGCTGCTCCAGCGCCCGGCGGGTAATGCCGGACTGTGTCAGCGCGGCGAACATCTCGGGAAACAGAGTGACGACATCAAACTGCATCACGCCTCCATTTCCTGGGTTCTTTTGAATCGTTTGAATCTGCTCACATCAGCGAGCCGGAAAAGAAAAAACTGACCTTGAAGGTCAGTAATCCTTGTCCCAGTCGACGATGATCTTTTTTTCGCTCTGCTGCACCGTCTTGACGAACTGGTCGACAAACGGAATCAGCAGTTCGGGCGCCGCCGCGGATTTCTCCTTGGCACCCTTCTTCGGCTTTGCGTCGGCAGCGGGTTGCGGTTGCGGCTCGGGCGCAGTTTCCTGCACCGGGGCCTTCACCACCAGAATGGGATGGGCGCCGTTGTCCATCATGTCGGACACCACGCCCAAGGCTTCACCCTGGAGATTTTCCACTGCCGAGCCGATCAGATCGACCCAGTAGAATTCATTGTCATCCAGCGCCGGGAAGTGCTTGCGGGAGATGGAGACCACCGTTCCCTTCATCGCTTCGGCCGCATTGCGGTCCGCTACCCCGGTCAGGCGCGCAACGACATCGCCGCTGTGCCCCTTGGACTGCATGACATCGACATCCTGCTTGGGCTGGCCGGATTTCTCCAGCCACCAGGTCTTGGCATTCAACAAGGCATCTGCCTCGGAAGAATAAGGACGCACGCGAATCCAGCCCTGGATTCCGTAGGCTCCGGTCACATGGCCGACGGTCACGAGATCGTCGGGTGCGGAGAACCCCGCTTGGGCTGGATGAGTCATGAGTACACCAGACCTGTTCTTCATCCATGCGCCAGCAGAACCGGCGCGGAATCAGACAGGAAAACCTGTATTAAGCAGCAGCCTTGGAACCGGCTTCAGCGACCAGGCGAGCAACGGTCGGCGACAGTTGTGCGCCAACGCCTTGCCAGTGAGCCAGACGGTCAGCAGCGATACGCACGGCTTCTTCCTTGCCGGAAGCGACCGGATTGTAGAAGCCGATGCGCTCGATGAAACGGCCATCGCGACGATTGCGCGAGTCGGTTGCAACGATGTTGTAGAAGGGGCGCTTCTTGGCGCCGCCACGAGCTAAACGAATAACGACCATAATGGTTCCAGTAAGAATACGGACACGGAAAAGCCGCAGATTATAACGGACTTCCGCGCACCCGGGCAAGTTGCTTGGCGCTTTTGTGCCATAGACCAACGCACAACGCCCGGCAAACTCCCCAAAACACGGCAAAAGTGATGTCTTTTGGCATGACTTTTGCCCCACCTCCAGCCAGGACTGCCGCATCGCAGCTTGTCCTGACGGAAATCACCCTGCGCCAGGGGCTCGGCTATACTGCTGCCAGACCTGACCACAACACGGCCGCCAGCGTCATCTCTGGCGGCTTACAACAGAATAAAGAGACGCGCAGCATGCCCTTGCCTTCCGCACCCCGCCACAAGAACAAGACCCTGACGACTTTCCTGGCCACCGCTTTCGGCAGCATCGGCCTGCACCGTTTCTATCTCCACGGCGGCCGTGACCGCTTCGGCTGGCTGCATATCCTGGCCATTCCGCTGTCGCTGGCCTTGATGGCAGCACGGCCGGACGCGCCCAAGCTCTTCACCGGACTGCCCTTCGTGCTGTCGGCGCTGATTGGCTGCCTGGAAGCGCTGGTGCTCGGCCTCACGCCGGACGACAAGTGGGATGCGCGCTACAACGCCGGCAGCGGCAAGCGTTCTGAATCGCACTGGATCCTGGCACTGATCCTGGTCCTGACCGTGGGATTGGGTGCCATGGGGGTGATCGCCCTGCTGGCGCGCAGCTTCGACCTGCTCTTCACTGGCGGGGCCTTCGGCTGAGCTGCTGCCCTGCCCTCACGATCCCAATGAACAAGCCCGGAACATCGTCTACGATGTTCCGGGCTTTTGTTTGAAGCCGGGATCAGAACTGCTCTTCGGCCAGCGCCATCACCGCTGCACCGCCATCGACGATGGCCGTGCGATAGGCCAGCGCCTGCGGCAGGATCTGCTCGGCATAGAAACGCGCGGTCGCCAGCTTGGCTTCGTAGAACTTGCCGTCGCCCTCGCCGGATTTCAGCTTGCCCGCCGCGATGGCCGCTGCACGCGCCATCTGCCAGCCACCCAGCACCACGCCGGCCATCTTCAGATACGGGACGCTGCCCGCGAAGACCGCCTTGATATCGCTCTTGACGTTGGCCACCACATACCCGACCACCTGTTCCAGCGCATCGGCGGCTTCGGCCAGGCGCGCCGCGATGGGCTGCAGTTGCGCATCGCCCTGCAGTTCGGCCGCGGTCTGGCGCACCTGGGCGATGATGCCCTTGGCAACAGCGCCGCCGTCACGCACGGTCTTGCGGCCCACCAGGTCATTGGCCTGGATGGCGGTCGTGCCTTCGTAGATCGGCAGGATGCGCGCATCGCGGTAATGCTGGGCCGCGCCGGTTTCCTCGATGAAGCCCATGCCGCCATGTACCTGCACGCCGGTGGAGGTCACATCGATGGACATCTCGGTGATCCAGCCCTTGACGATGGGCACCAGGTATTCGTAGAAGGCCTGGTTGGATTTGCGGGTGGCTTCGTCATCGCTGAAGTGCGCCGCATCCGACGTGGCCGCGGCCACATAGGACAAGGCCCGCGCCGCCTCGATCTGGGCGCGCATGGACATCAGCATGCGGCGCACATCGGGCTGGTGGATGATTGCCACCGGACCGGGCGAGCCGGCCAGGTCGCGCGACTGGATGCGGTCGCGGGCATAGGACACGGCTTTCTGATAGGCACGCTCCGACACCGACAGCCCCTGGATGCCCACGGCAAAGCGCGCCGCATTCATCATGATGAACATGTATTCCAGGCCGCGATTCTCTTCGCCGACCAGGGTACCGATGGCGCCGCCATGGTCACCGAACTGCAGCACGGCGGTCGGGCTGGCCTTGATGCCCAGCTTGTGTTCGATGGAAACGCAGTGCACGTCATTGCGCGCGCCCAGCGAACCGTCGGCATTGACCAGGAACTTGGGCACGATGAACAGCGAAATGCCCTTCACGCCTTCGGGCGCATTGGGCGTGCGGGCCAGCACCAGATGGACGATGTTCTCGGCCATGTCGTGCTCGCCATAGGTGATGAAGATCTTGGTCCCGAAGAGCTTGTAGGTCC
Source organism: Herbaspirillum sp. 1173 (assembly GCF_031455335.1). Taxonomy (NCBI): domain Bacteria; kingdom Pseudomonadati; phylum Pseudomonadota; class Betaproteobacteria; order Burkholderiales; family Oxalobacteraceae; genus Herbaspirillum; species Herbaspirillum sp. 1173. The sequence goes on from NZ_JAVDSP010000003.1 coordinate 197,725, forward strand.
CGTCCCCCTCCGGCACGGCGCGGGTACGCACCAGTGCCAGGTCGGAGCCGGCCTGCGGCTCGGTCAGGTTCATGGTGCCGGTCCACTTGCCGGAGATGAAGTTGGCGATGAAGGTTTCCTTCTGCTGCTGGGTGCCGGCCGTCATCAGCGCTTCGATGGTGCCATCGGTCAACAGCGGGCACAGCGCGAAGGAGAGATTGGCCGAGTTCAGCATCTCGATGCAGGGCGTGGCCAGCAGCTTGGGCAGGCCTTGTCCGCCGAACTCCACGGGATGCTGAACGCCTTGCCAGCCGGCTTCACCAAACTGGCGGAAGGCTTCCTTGAATCCGGGGCTGGTGGTGACCTTGCCGTCGGCCCAGCTGCTGGGGGCCTTGTCGGCAGAATGGTTCAGCGGGGCGATCACTTCACTGCAGAAACGGGCGTTTTCTTCGAGAATGGCCTCGGCCGTTTCCGGCGTGGCATCCTCGCAGCCCGGCAGCGCATTCACGGCTGCCAGACCGGCCAGTTCGTTCATGACGAACAACATATCCTTCACGGGCGCGGTGTAACTCATCTCCAACCTCCAATGCGGAACGCTCTGCCGGCGTTCCTTGCTTGCACGAAAACACCCCGGCCGGAGCCGGGGCGAATACTACGGTTCAGGACAGATCAGCCAAGCTGCTTGACCAGCTCGGGGACGACCTCGAAGAGGTCACCCACCAGGCCGTAATCGGCCACCGAGAAGATCGGCGCTTCCTCGTCCTTGTTGATGGCGACGATGACCTTGGAGTCCTTCATGCCAGCCAGGTGCTGGATCGCGCCGGAGATACCGACAGCGATATAAAGCTGGGGCGCGACGATCTTGCCGGTCTGGCCGACCTGCCAGTCGTTGGGCACATAGCCTGCGTCGACCGCAGCGCGGGAGGCGCCCATGGCGGCGTTGAGCTTGTCGGCCAGCGGTTCCAGGATCTTGAAGCTTTCCGCCGAACCCATGCCACGGCCACCGGAGACGATGATCTTGGCAGCGGTCAGTTCCGGACGATCCGACTTGGCCACTTCACGGCCCACGAAGCTGGACTTGCCCGAATCGGCCACGGCCGGGATGCTTTCCACGGCCGCCGAACCACCCTGCGCGGCCGGATCGAAACCGGTGGTGCGCACGGTGATGACCTTGATCGGGTCGATCGACTGCACGGTGGCAATGGCGTTGCCGGCGTAGATCGGACGTTCGAAGGTATCAGCCGACTCCACCTTGGTGATGTCGGAAATCTGGCCCACGTCCAGCTTGGCGGCCACGCGCGGCAGGATGTTCTTGCCGTAGGCGGTGGCGGGCGCCAGGATGTGGCTGTAATCCTTGGCGATGGCCAGGACTTGCTCGGCCACGTTCTCGGCCAGGCCGTCGGCGAATTGCGGGGCATCGGCCAGCAGCACCTTGACGACGCCTGCCACTTGGGCGGCAGCGTCAGCGGCGGCCTTGGCATTGGCACCTGCGACCAGGACGTGGACATCGCCACCGGCTTGCGCTGCCGCGGTGATGGTGTTGAGAGTGCTGCCCTTGAGGCTGGCGTTGTCGTGTTCAGCAATAACGAGTGCGGTCATGATCAGATCACCTTGGCTTCATTTTTCAGTTTGGCGACCAGGGTCGCGACATCCGGCACCTTCACGCCGGCGCTGCGCTTGGCAGGCTCGGTGACCTTCAGGGTCTTCACGCGCGGGGCCACGTCCACGCCCAGCTCGTCGGGCTTGACGGTATCGAGCTGCTTCTTCTTGGCCTTCATGATGTTGGGCAGCGTGACGTAACGCGGCTCGTTCAGGCGCAGGTCGGTGGTGATGATGGCCGGCAGGGTCAGGGCCAGGGTTTCCAGGCCGCCGTCCACTTCACGGGTCACGGTGACCTTGCCCTCTTCCAGCACGACCTTGGAAGCGAAGGTGGCTTGCGGCCAGCCCAAGAGCGCTGCCAGCATCTGGCCGGTCTGGTTGCAGTCATCGTCGATGGCCTGCTTGCCCAGGATGATCAGCTGCGGCTGTTCCTTCTCGGCCAGGGCCTTGAGGATCTTGGCCACGGCCAGCGGTTGCAGTTCGACATCGGCCGCCACTTCGGCCAGGATGCCGCGATCGGCACCAATGGCCATGGCGGTGCGCAGGGTTTCCTGGCACTGGGTCACGCCGGCGGAGACGGCGATCACTTCGGTGACCTTGCCGCCTTCTTTCAGGCGCACGGCTTCTTCCACCGCGATTTCGTCAAACGGGTTCATCGACATCTTGACGTTGGCGATATCGACGCCGCTGCCGTCGCTCTTGACGCGCACCTTGACGTTGTAATCCACGACGCGCTTGACTGGTACTAATACTTTCATCGCATGGCCCTTGCAAAAAGGAATTGACGTAAACGTAAACTTCCGCAGGATTATAAAAGCAAAACGGGGTGCCTACCGGTTTTTAGCACGATCGTTCTTTTTAATGTTCGCAGCATACACCAAAGATTCACGTGAGCGGAAGAGGAAATGAAGAGAAGCTGAAAAAAACTTCATGCAGCGGAATTGAAGCGCGGCCTGCCCGCAGGCAACACCGCGCTGTTCAGACCGCCAGGTGGGGGACCGGTTCGCCGCGCAGGCCGGCCAGCAGGTTGGAGACGGCCAGCTCGGCCATGGCCAGCCGGGTTTCATGGGTGGCCGAACCGATGTGGGGCAAGGCCACCACGTTGGGGAGTTGCAGCAGGGGCGATTCGGCGGGCAGCGGCTCGACTTCGAACACATCCAGGCCGGCACCATAAATGGTCTTGTCCTGCAGGGCCTCAATCAGCGCCGCCTCATCGACGATGCGCCCGCGCGAGGCATTGATGAAGATGGCGCTACGCTTCATGAGCGCGAATTCGCGTGCGCCGATCAGGCGTTCGGTATCGGCATTCAGGGGCAGCATGACGCAGACGAAGTCCGCCTGGGCCAGCAACTCATCCTGGCTGACGTAGCGCGCATCGAGTTCGCGCTCGGCCTCGGGATCGGGGCGGCGGTTGTGATACAGGATGGGCATGCCGAAACCATGATGCGCCCGCCGCGCCACCGCAGAGCCGATGCGGCCCATGCCGATCAGGCCCAGCGTCTTGCCGTGCACGTTCACGCCGAACTGGGCCTCGCCGATGCTGCCCTTCCAGCGACCGGCCTTGACGTATTCGGCCAGCTCCACCACGCGGCGCGCAGTGGAGAGGATCAGGGCAAAGATGGTATCGGCAGTGGCTTCGGTGAGCACGCCGGGCGTATGCGCCAGCATCAGCCCGCGCCGGCGAAAATAATCCAGGTCGAAATTGTCCACGCCCACCGAGATGGTGGAGGCGATCCTGAGTTGCGGCGCGCCCTCCAGCATGTCGTTGGTGATGGGCAAGCTGGCACCGATCATGCCATGGGCAGTCTTCAGTGCCGCGAGGAAATCCGCACGGTTGTCTTGCGTAATGCGGTCAAAGAGCGTCACGTTGCATTCCGCCTGCAGGCGCTGCAGCAGATGTTCGGGCAATTTTTTGTAGACGACTACGTGCGGCTTCATGGCGATTCCTGTGAGAGTCAAATCAGGCCGAGGCCGCCTCCAGCTCGGCCCGGGTGGGCAAGCCTTCCATGTCGCCCACCACCTGGATGGCGAACGCCCCGATGCGGTTGCCGCGCATGACGGCCTGGGGTACCGGCAAACCTTCCAGCATGCCGCTGATGACACCTACTGCGAAGCCATCCCCGGCGCCCACGGTATCGACCACTTCCTTCACCGGCACGCCAGCCACCCTGCCCTCGCCTTCACTGTTGCGCCAGTAAGCGCCCTCCGCGCCCAGCTTGATGACCACCATCTTCACACCGCGCTCCAGGTAGAAGCCGGCGATGGCGTGCGGATCTTCATATCCGGTCAGAAGCGTCCCTTCCGACAAACCCGGCAGCACCCAATCCGCCTTGAAGGCCAGCGCATTCAACTGCTGCGCCATGACTTCGCGCGAGGGCCACAGCATCGGCCGCAGGTTGGGATCGAAGGAAATCGTCTTGCCCTGCGCCCGCATGAACTCCATGGCGTGATGGGCAAAGGCCATCGTCGTGGGCGACAAGGCCGGCGCGATGCCGGTGGCGTGCAGGTGCCGCGCCGCGCCGAAATACGCCGGATCGAAATCCTCCAGCGACAGATGGCTGGCCGCCGAGCCCTTGCGGTAATACTCGATGGCGGGGTCTGCTCCATCCACCGCCTTGGCCTTCAGCTGGATGGCCGTGCGGAATTCCATGTCGGTCAGCACGCGGCTGACCTCCACGCCTTCCTGCGCCACGCGCTTGCGAATGAAGCGGCCGAAGGCATCATTGCCCACCCGGCTGGCCCAGCCCACCTTCAAACCCAGGCGCGCCAGGCCGATGGCCACATTGGTCTCGGCACCGGCCAGGCGGCGCGTGTATTTTTCCACTTCTTCAAACGGGCCGACTTCATCGGCCACCAGCAAGGCCAGCGCTTCGCCCCAGGTCACCACATCCAGTTGCATCGTCATTGTGCTTGTCCTCAGACGGCCGCCAGCATCGCCACGTGGCGGCGCGTCGTTTCTTCCAGATCCGTGCCCACCAGCGGGAATTCGATGGCCCGCAGGATGCCCGTGGGGAAATGCGCCAGCATGGCCGGCCAGTGCGTATCCTGCGCCTGCAGCGGCACGGCCTTGAGCTTGCCCTTGTCTTCCTGCACGCCCTTGCAGTGCACGTAGCGCACATGCGGTGCCAGCGAGCGCGCGGCGGTCTCGGGATCGACGCCCTGCCAGTGCCAGTTGCCCATGTCGAAGGTCATGCCGAAGGCATAGCCATTGCCGGTGCACAGCGCCAGGAAGCTGACGATGGGCTCCAGCCGTCCGCCCTGCGGGGTCTGGTCGTTCTCCAGCAGGACTTCGATGGGGGAATGCGAGAGGAAGCGCAGCAATGATTGCAGATCACTGGCGACAGAGAAATGGCCGAGCGACACCTTCAGGAAACGTGCACCGAGCTCCTCGGCCTCGTTCATCGCCTGCCCGATCTGCTCGCGATCAAATCGCCCGTCGGCACGGAACAATTCCAACGGCGCGGAATACACCGAAAACAGCTTGTGCTGCTCCAGCAAGGCGCGCAAGGCCGGCAGGTCCTGCGGGCCATCGAAGAGCTCACGCCGTATTTCAAGGCCAGCCGCCCCGGCCGCCGCCACCATCGGGACCAGGTCGGCATGGCCGACCCGCCGTACCAGGTCCGCCCCATAGGCCGAAGCGGCGACCAGGACCGGACTCACTTGAGCGCCCCTGCACCGATGAACTGCCTGGCTTCCGGGGTCTGCGGATCGGCGAAGAATTCCTCCGAAGGCCGCGCTTCCCACACCTTGCCCTGGTGCATGAAGACGGTGAGGTCCGCCACCCGGCGCGCGAACTCCATCTCGTGCGTCACCAGCAGCATGGTCATGCCACCGCGTGCCAGCTCTTCCATGACCTTCAGCACTTCGGCGGTCAGTTCCGGGTCCAGTGCCGAGGTCACTTCATCGAACAGCATCACCTGCGGCTCCATGGCCAGCGAGCGGGCGATGGCCACGCGTTGCTGCTGGCCGCCGGAGAGCTGCTCCGGATAGGCGTCGCGCTTGTGATCCAGGCCGACCTGCTTCAAGACTTTGATGGCGGTCTCGCGGGCGGTGTCGGTGGCGGTCTTCTTGACGATGCGGGGTGACAGCATGATGTTCTCCTCCACGGTCAGGTGCGGAAAGAGATTGTAATGCTGGAACACCATGCCCACATCCTTGCGCAATTCGATGAGGTGTTCGTGCTTGTTGGTGAGCTTGTGACCGGCCACGGTGATGCTGCCGCCGTCGATGGTCTCGAGCCCGTTGATGCAGCGGAGCATGGTGCTCTTGCCGGAGCCCGAACGGCCGATGATGGCCACCACCTGGCCGCGCTCGACCGACAGCGAAATGCCGTTTAACACCTGGTTGCTGCCGAAGCGTTTGGTGATGTTGTCAATCTCAACGATGGGCATGGTATTTCCTCTCCAGGGCAAAAGCGAAACGGGACAGCGGATAACAGAAAACGAAGTAGATACCGGCCACGATGGGGAAGACCAGGAAGGGCTGGAAGGTCGCATTGCTGACCAGCTTGCCGGCCTGCGCCAGTTCCACCAGGCCGATGATGGAGGCGATCGAGGTGTTCTTGACGATCTGCACCAGGAAGCCCACGGTCGGCGGCAGCGAAATACGCACCGCCTGCGGCAGGATCACGTAGCGCAGCTGCTGCCAGCGCGTCATGGCCAGGGCAGTTGACGCTTCCCACTGCGGCACCGGTACGGCCTCGATGCAGCCGCGCCAGATCTCGCCCAGATAGGCGCTGGAATAGATCGTCATGGCGATGGTGGCGGCCACCATGGGCGGGAGCTTGTAGCCGAAGATCGCCAGTCCGTAGAACGACAGGAACAGGATGATCAGCACCGGCGTGCCCTGGATGATCTGTATATACACCGCCGAGAGCAGCCGCAGCGGGGCCAGGTGCGAGGTACGCATCAGGGCCACGATGAAGCCGGCGATGCCGCCGCCGATGAATGCCAGTGCCGAGAGCAGCAGCGTCCAGCGCGCCGCCTCCAGCAGGAACATGAAATTATCGAAGGAAAATTCAGCGAGCATCACATCCTCCTCGGACGAGCCACGCCCAGGCGGCGACGGCGTTTGAAGACCACCAGTCCGATCAGCCAGAAGGCCAGGCGGAACAGCAATGCCAGCAGGATGTAGAGCACCATCACCACCAGGTAGATCTCGAAGCTGCGGAAGGTCTCGGCATCGAGCAGGTTGGCCGTGGCCGTCAGCTCCTCAGCCGAGATGGCCGAGACGATGCTGGAGGCCAGCATCATCAGCGTGAACTGGCTGGCCAGTGCCGGATAGACTTTTTCCAGCGCGGGTGTCAGCACCACATGCCGGATCACCTGCCCGCGCGTCATGGCCAGCGCCTGCGCCGCCTCGATCTGCGAAGGGTGGATGGCCATCATGCCGGCCCGCACGATCTCGGTGGAGTAGGCCCCGAGATTGACCGTCATGGCCACCAGCGCGGCGATGTTGGCATCGACCTGTACGCCGATGGAAGGCAGGCCGAAGAAGATGATGAACAGCTGCACCAGGAACGGCGTACTGCGGATCAGCTCAACGTAGGAGGTAACCGCCAGCCGCGCCGGTGCGCTGCCATGAATGGAAATGATGGCGCCGAAAATGCCGACGGCCAAACCGCAGATCATCGACAGCGCGCTCAGCCGTATGGTGAGCAGTGCGCCGACCAGCAACTGATCCAGGTGCTGGAAGATGAACGCGAACTGAAAATCGTAATGCATCGTGTGCTCCTCCGACAAACCCGCGCCGTCCGCGCATCCCCTGAACGGCGCGTGATCTGTTCTTCTCAGGCTGCGCAGTTCATGCCTGCGCAGCCGCTTCTGCAAGACAGATTCCGGTTGCCGGAATCAGAACACCGGCAGGTTGGGCAGCGGGCCGGCCCACTTGCGCGAGATGGCATCGAGTTCGCCGTTGAGCTTGACGTAGTAGATGAAGTTGTTGAGCCACTGCTGCAGCTCATACGAGCCCTTGCGCACGGTCATCGAATTGGGTTGCACCGAGTACGGGAACTTGACTTCGATCTTGCCCTGGCCACGGCTCTTGACGATTTCATTGGCCATGGTATTGGGAATGGAGATGGCATCGACCTGGTTCGACAGCAGCGCCTGGGTCACCGTGGAGTCATCCTCGAAACGCACCAGCACCGTGCCCGGAGGCGCCAGGCGGGTCAGTGCGGTGTCGTTGGTGGAGCCGCGCGAGACGCCCACTTTCTTCTTGACCAGGTCATCGAGCTTCTTGAAGTTGCTGCCCACCGGACCGACGATGGAGAGTTCGAAACCGCTGTAGGGAATCGTGAACAGCACCGACTTCGCACGTTCAGGCGTGGGAGCCAGGGTGGCGGCCAGCATGTCGACCTTGCCCGATTCCAGCGCCGGGATACGGGCCGGCGGCACCAGCGGCACGATCTCCACCGGCAGGCCGAGATACTTGCCGATCAGGTTGGCCACATCGACGTCATAACCGATGGGCACGCCCTTGGCATCGACCGAACCGAAGGGCGGTGTGCCGCTGACCACACCGATGGTGATCTTGCCTTTCTTGGTCAGCTCGGCGATGCTCTGCGCGCTGGCGCTGGCGGCGGTTGCCACTGCGCAGGCAGCGGCCAGCGTCAGTGCGACGAATTTTGCGTTGAAAATGTTCTTGATGCTCATCCTGGTCTCCTGATCAATCAATGTCGTGTGGACGGCAGTCCGTTGAGTGCGACAGGCACCGAATCCCGCTGCCCGCTGGTGCGCGGCCGCAGGGACTCGCTTGCCCCTCTTTGTTGCTGCCTGCTTGTGCTTCCCGCTTGCAGGTCTGTGATGCGGCCGGAAGGCCGTAATACGGTTGCGTGCTGCTGAAATACGGGCGCCATCTTTACTGAACAGCTCTGCAGTCCTGTTTCAAGGTCTTACCAGTAGTGCGCAGTGCCACGATCAAAGGTCTGCACTTTGGTATCGGTTCCAGCGATGGGCCTAACTGCCGCTCGCTGGCGCCATCGGCGCGGGCCGGATCTTGCTCACGATGCTGCTCGCCAGCGCGCGCTGCGGATGGCCGTCCACACTGGCGGTCGAACCGCGGCAGATGAGGCGGGGATCGAGCAGCATTTCCATGCGCACCGAGCGCTCGCCGTGGATGCGGACCAGCAAGCGTTCGATGGCCGTAAAGCCGATGTCATAGGTCGGTTGTTCGATGGTGCTGATGCCGCTGCCCACCAGCGGTGACCATGCCAGTTCATCGAAACACAGCAGGCCCACGTCATCCGGAAAGCGCAGCGACATGCTCTGCAAGGCCAGCGCGATCTGCAGCGAGACCATGCCGTTGCCGGCCAGCAGGGCCACTCGCCCCGAGCTGCCGGCGGCCGCCCGGCGCAGGAAATATTCGCGCACGACCGTGGCCACATGGCCGGGCTGGTCCACATCCACTTCCAGCGTCTCGCCATGGCAATCTGGACGTTGCACCATCGCCTGCAAAAATCCCGCCTGCCGCCCCTGCCGCGAACTCACGCCGAACAGCGGCTGCACCACCAGTGCAATATCCGTATAACCCTGCGCCAACAGGTGATGCGTGGCCAGTTGCGCGGCCTTGACGTTATCGAGGCCGACCAGGTCGAAGTCGCAGCCTTCCACGTGCCGGTCCAGCAGCACCACCGGAAAGGCCGCCTGCCCCAGCTCGCGCAGCGGCGTCACGTTGCGGCCCTGGGTGTTGAACAGCAGGCCTTCCACGCTGTAGGAATGCAGGGCGGCCAGCGACTGCTTCTCGCGCGCCTCGTCATTGCCGGTGTTGCACAGCATGAGCGTGTAGCCATGCTTCTGGCAGGCCGCTTCCGCACCATGCAGCACGGCCACCGAATAGGGATTGAGAATGTCCGCCACCAGCATGCCGATGAGCCGCGTACGGCCACCCTTGAGCCCGCGCGCCATCTGGCTGGGCTGATAGCCCAGGCGCTCGATGGTCTTGCTGATCTGGTCGCGCAGCGGTGCCGAGAGCGCGTCGAATTCGCCGCCCAGGTAACGCGATACGCTGGTCTTGGACACCCCGGCCTCCCGCGCAACCTGCGCGATGGTGACCCGGTCGGTGCCGGTCTTGGTGTGTTGTCTCACTATTGCCCGCCAAATCGTTGAACTGCGTCGGTTGATTTGTCTGAAGGCTCCGGGCTGCTCATTTATATGAATCTTTTGGAACCGGTTCCAAGATAGCAGCGGGATCCGGGCGGGTCAAACTTATTTCAGATGAAAAATTTGAGCAGATGCCATGAACGGCGCACTCACGTTCTCGCACGGCAATATGAATGGATCAGCGCATGAGACGCTGGCTTTCCGGCGATTGCTTCATTCCCGCCGTTCAAGGTCTGAAGCCCGGCTCCTGATTGATGCGACGCGCCAAACACCCTGTACGCGCGCCAGGCGACAAGATGCAAACGATCAGTAAATATTTGTTGCCAAGCACAAGAATGCGATATCATGAATAGTAATTATTCTCATTATTATCTGATTCATGCCCTCGCTCTCCCCCGGCGCTCTCGCCGTCCTGCTCGCTTTTTCCGTATTGCCCGCTTCTTCCGTCCTGGCACAGACTGCCAGCACGGACAACAGTGCGGCATCAACCCAATTGCCCACCGTCGATGTGGTCGCTGATGGCGTCAACGACACCAAGTTCAAGGCCACCCAAAGCCAAGTCAACAAATCGACTACACCGCTGTCGCAAACCCCGCAATCGGTGTCGGTGGTCACGCGCGCCATGCTGGACAGCCAGCAGGCCGTCTCTCTGGCCGATGCGCTGGAGAACGTGCCCGGCGTGGTGGCGCAGCAATATGGCCGGCGCGGCTGGGATGACCTGATCATCCGTGGCCAGGTCGCCTCCGATTCGCTGTATCTGGATGGCCTGCGCACCACCGCCAGCTCGCGCGTGGCCGAGCAGCTGTTCGGACTGCAGCAGGTGGAAGTGCTCAAGGGACCGGGCTCGCTGCTGTATGGCCTGGTGCTGCCGGGCGGGCTGGTCAACATGGTCAGCAAGCGTCCGCAAGGCAATGACTTCGCCAACGTCGACGTCACCGTGGGCAGCCACGACTTCTACCAGACCACCGTGGACATGAACAAATCGCTGTCGGAAAACGGCAAGCAGGCTTTCCGCATCAACGGTCTCATTTCCAATTCGAACGACGCCACCGACAACGTGTGGTTCAAGAACCGCTACATCGCGCCCTCGCTGTCGCTGGACCTGGGTGCGCGTACCGACTTCACCATCCTGACCAGCTACCAGGAACGCAGCTACGTGCGCCAGCAAGGTCTGCCGCTGTCGGGCTCGATCAACAGCAACGTCAACGGCGCGCTGCCGCGCAGCCTGTTCATCGGCGAGCCGGGCGCGCGTCCGTATGCGGCCAATGAAACCCGCGTCGGCTATGCGCTGACGCACCGCTTCGATGACGGCTGGACCCTCAACAACAACGTGCGTTACCAGCAGTTCGAGATGAGCGGGCAACTGGTGGCCAACAACGTCCTGTCGAGCACCGGCCGCAGCCTCACGCGCACCGGTACCGACCAGACCTATGAAGGCCAGACCTTCAGCATCGACACCAATGTCCAGCGCAGCTTCAACACCGGCTTCGGCAAGCACGAGATCACGCTGGGTACGGACTATCTCAATTCGCGCGAAGACACGCTCTCCTACACCTGCACGGTGGCGGCGCTCAACGTCTACAACCCGGTGTATGGTGCGCGACTGAATTGCCCGGCCACACCCAATACCTATACCTCGACCAGCATCCGCGATACCGGCTTGTATGCACGCGACAACATCCGTTTCGGCGAACGCTGGCAATTGCTGACCGGCCTGCGCTACGACAACGTCTCGACCTACTCGACCAATCTGCGCACCGGCGCGCATACCGACACTCCGGCCAGCGCCACGACCGGCTCGGCTGCATTGATGTATGAGTTGCTGCGTGGTGTACGTCCCTACATCAGTTACGCGACCTCGTTCTATCCGAACAGCGGCACCGATGTGAGCGGCGGCACCTTCAAGCCCGAGACCGGCAAGCAATGGGAAGCCGGCGTGAAGTTCGACCTCGACGAAGGCCGCACCAGTCTCAACGTAGCCGTGTTCGACCTGCGCCGCCGCAACGTGCTGGTGAGCGATCCCAACAACACCGGCTTCAACATTGCCGTGGGTGAACAGCGTTCGCAGGGCGGCGAGATCAGCGTGACCTCCGACTTGCGCAATGGCCTGAGCCTCAACGCGGGCTACTCCTATACGGCGGCCATCGTGACCGACGACGGCGGCCAGCGCAGCACCACCGTGGGCCAGTGGCTGGACAACGTCCCGCGCCACAACTTCACCACCAGCGCCCGCTATCGCTTCAAGGGCCAACTGGCCGGATGGGAGTGGAACGGCGGCGTGCACGGCCAGAGCATGATGCGTACCAACGGCTATACCCTGCCGGGCTACGTGCTGGCCGATACCGGCGTGGCCTACAACGCCGAACGCTGGCGCGCTGCGCTCAACGTCAAGAACATCTTCAATACGCACTACTACGCGGGCGGTCTGGCGCGGGCGGTGGCCTTGGGGGATGACCGGACCATCTTGCTGACGCTGGGGTATCGTTACTGATCTCCTGTCCCGCCTTCTCGTGATTCAAGATCGGCCGCTTTCATGCGGCCGATTTTTTTATCCAATGATTCGACATGAATGGCTCATTCGCGGCGAGCTGCGATGCAATCATTCATGTATGGGGAATGCCCACTGACATTCTTCCATGCGAATCCATACAAGATCAATTGCAGACCATCGCGCAGCACGGCTGTGCCGATGCGCATTGGCGTTAGGCGTTACGCCTCACCGGCACATTGAATCAACACGCAATAGAAAAAAAGAAGACATCCCCTCACCGCAAGGACTGCAGGGAAAGAGGAAAAGAAAAAGCAAAAGAAAAGTGGCGGACTCCCGAAGAAGTCCGCCCGAAATGAAGGCCAGAAGGAGCCTATGACGAAACTGAACAGTGTTTCCTTTCAATCTCGGCCCCCATGGTAGTCAGTCCCTTCCACCGCAGGCAAATCCGCACCGCCGATTAGCCGCATCAATACTGCAAATACTTCTCCAAGCAGGGCATCCACGCTCTCGCGTTTGGTGCAGGATCGCGCCAAACGCCCTCCCCGTGCGGGTTTCGCGCATCATGCGGGTGCACCATGCACAAGCCTGCGTGCCATCCCGGAGCAGCCTAATCATTATTACTAATATTCATTCGGCCAATTCCTAAATAGAATTTGACCCTGATTTGACCCAGGACGACACTCAGCTACCTCCTTTCAATCAAAGTGGTGTGCCATGAATTCGATCACGCTCGATGTTTATCCCGTCCAGAAAAAAATCGTCACCGCTGCCCCACCGCATGCGGACTCTCCCGAAATGGATACGCTCATTGCGGAAGTGACCGCACGCCGCGACGAGTTCGATCAGCTCGGCCACGTGCCGCGCGACCTCGTGGCCACCATGAAGAAGGCCGGCATCTTCCGCAGCGGCACACCGCGCAAGTTCGGTGGCGAAGCCCTGGCCCCGGCGCCCTTCCTGGCCATGGTCGAACGCATCTCCAAGGCCGATGGCTCGGCCGGCTGGGTGGCCGCCTTCGGTTCGGCCAACACCTATCTCGCCGCCCTGCCCATCGAAACCCAGCGCAAGATCTACGCAAGCGGCCCCGACCAGGTCTATGCCGGCGGCCTCTATCCGCTGCAGGAAGCCAAGGCCGTCCCCGGTGGATGGGAAATCACCGGACGCTGGCACTTCGCCAGCGGCTGCAAGGGCGCAGACTGGATCGGCGTGGGCATCAAGGACAGCAGCGGCCCCGACGACGGCACACCAAAGCCCGCGCTCATGGCCGTGATGCCGGCTTCTGAAATCGAGATCATCGACAACTGGAACGTGGTCGGCATGCAAGGGACCGGCAGCCACGATACCCGTCTCAAGGACAAGTTCGTGGCCCATGAATGGACCTGTGCCCGGGGCGCGGCCGGCCTCATCGATGAGCCGCTGTATCGCTATCCGGCCCTGGCCTACCAGGCCGAAGTGCACGCTGCCGTCAACATCGGCCTGGCCCGGGCCGCGCTCGATATCGTCACCGACATGGCCGGTGGCGCCAAGATCATGCCGGGTGCGCTGCGCCTGGCCGACCGCGCGTACTACAAGATCAAGCTCGGCGTCTCCGAAGCCAAGTGGCGCAGTGCCCGCATGTTCTTCTACGACGCCTGCGAACAAGCCTGGGAGCAAATCGTGGCGGGCAATCCCGTCACCGAAGAGATCGACATGATGCTCAAGCTCTCGGCCACCTATGCCGCACGGGTCTCGATGGAAGTCGTCAACGACGCCTACCAGGCCGCGGGCATGGCCGCCATCCAGCGCACCCATCGCCTGCAGCGCATCGTGCGCGATGCGATGGTGGTCACGCAGCACGCGGCGCTGTCGGAGTTGAATTACGAAAGCGCTGGCGCGCTTTTTGCAAAGCTGGGAATCAAGCGCTGATGCGCCTCCCCTCCTGAAAAATTGCCTGCGCTCATGCCTGCGCTGCAGGCGCAAGCGCTCCCCGTGTTTTGCCTTTGTTACTGCCGTGCCTGCCATCTCCACTGGCGTTTCACCAACTTTACAAAGAGGACCCAGCCCGTGACCCACTCCACCGTTTCGCCACAACGCCGCAAGCTGCTGCTCGGCGCCGCCTCCATGCTCGCTGCAGGCGCTGCGCCTGCCCTGCCAGCCCTGGCCCAGGGCGCGCCCGTCATCATCGGCGTCGGCGCTGATCCCGTCTTCACGGCCTTCTACGTCGCCGCCAACGAAAAACTGTTCGCCAAATACGGCGCCCCCAACGTCACCGTGCAGTCCTACACCGACGGCGGCGAGGCGCTCAACGCGCTGGTGGCCAACCAGGTGCAACTGGGCTGTGCCGGCGAACCCACGCACATCGTGCGCCTCTCGCGCGCCGAGCTGCGTCCGCTGGCCGTGACCTATCAATCCAAAACCTACGTCAAGCTGGTGGCACGCAAGGCCATCACTTCGGCCGACAAGATCAAGAAATTCGGCATCGTCGCCGGCTCGGTCTCGGAATACGTCACCGGCCTGACCCTCAAGACCCTCAACATCGACGCCGCCAAGGTCGAGATGGTGCGCTCCGGTCCGCCGGAACTGCCGGCCCTGCTGGCGCGCGGCGACATCGATGCCTACTTCGTCTGGGAACCGTGGCCCACGCTGGGCGTGCAGCAAGGCGGCCACATCCTCATGACCGCCGGCGACGTCGGCTACACCAGCACCCTGTGGCTCTCGGCCAATGCCAACTGGCTGGCCGCCAACAAGGAAGTGGCCGGCAACATCCTCAAGGCCCTGGCCGAAGCCTCCGAGATCACCCGCAAGGATCCGCCGCGCGCGGCGCAATCGGTGCAGGCCATCACCCGCATCCCGGTGCCGCAGACGCTCAATTCGCTCAAGGACATGGAACCGATCGTGCGCGACTTCACCGACACCGATCTCAAGACCGCCAATGCCATCGGCGAATTCCTGCTCTCCAAGCAGGCCATCAAGGCACCGGTGGACATGAGCAAGATCCTGCAACGCGGTTTCTACAAGGGGTAAGCCATGGGACATGGATCTTCAGTTTCCATCAAGCGCGTCGGCCTGACCATCGGCAAGAACGAGATCATGGCAGGCATCGACCTCGATATCCGCGCAGGAGAATTCATTTGCCTGCTGGGCCCCTCGGGGTGCGGCAAGTCCACCCTGCTCAATGCGATTGCGGGCTTCCAGGATGTGGCCGGCGAGATCAGCGTGGCCGGCAAGCGCGTCAAGGGACCGGGGCTGGATCGCGGCGTCGTGTTCCAGTCGTCCGAGGCGCTGTTCCCGTGGCTGTCGGTGCGCGAGAACGTCGAGTACGGTCTCAAGCTGCGCGGCATCCCGGCCGCTGAACGCCGCTCCGCCGCCGAACGCTATGTCTCGCTGGTCGGCCTGAAGCACGCCATCGACAAGTTCCCGGCCGAGCTCTCCGGCGGCATGCGCCAGCGTGCGCAGATTGCCCGGGTGCTGGTCAATGAACCGTCAGTGGTGCTGATGGACGAGCCCTTCGGCGCCCTCGATGCGCAGACCCGCGAGGTGCTGCAAAGCGAGCTGGACCGCATCTGGAAAAGCACCGGCTGTACCATCGTCTTCGTCACCCACGACATCTGGGAAGCCATCCTCCTGGCCGACCGCGTGGTCACCATGACGGCAGGTCCGCGTGCCCACATCAAGACCATCGAAGAAGTCGACCTGCCGCATCCGCGCGATCCGGCCGACCCGGCCTGCATGGCACTGTATGCCCGCATCCGCGACGACATCGGTGCAGAAGTCACGCGCGTGCTGCGCGCACAAGGTTTGATTGAAGAGGAATCCGTACAATGACCCAGCTCACACAGACAGCCTCCCCGACGGCACAAGAGTCGGCCATGCCATCCAGCCTGGGTCGTCGCATGAAAGCAGCCCGTCCGTTCCTGATCTCGGTGGTCGCCATCGTCGGCGGCCTGGTGTTGTGGCAACTGGTCTCGATGACCACCTCGCCGCTGTTCCTGCCCTCGGTATCGATGACCTGGGCCGCCGCACTGGAACTGATCAGTGACGGCACCCTGCAGCAGTCGGTGCTGGCCTCCTCCGGACGCATCCTGGCCGGCTGGGGTGCGGGCGTAGCCATCGGCGTACCGCTGGGCATCTTCATGGGCCGCTTTGACCTGGTGCGGCAATTGCTCGATCCCTACATCGAGTTCTTCCGCTTCATTCCACCAATCGCCTTCGTCACCCTCGCCGTGATCTGGCTTGGCCCCGGCGAGCTGTCGAAGATCGCGCTGATCTTCTACACCACGGTGTTCATCGTCACGCTCAACACCATCGCCGGCGTGCAGGCGGTGAACCCGCTGCGCCTGCGTGCGGCGGCCTCGCTGGGTGCCGGGCAATGGAAGATCCTGACCACCGTGATCCTGCCCTCGACCGTGCCCTTCATGGTCACCGGTGCCCGCATCGCGATGGGCAATTCCTTCCTGACGGTGGTCTCGGCGGAAATCGTCTCGGCCCGCGAAGGCCTCGGCGCCCTGATCTGGACGGCGCGCAACTTCAGCCGGACCGAGTGGGTGTTCGTGGGCATCATCGCGCTGGGCCTGCTGGGCTACCTGTTCGACCGCGTACTGCGCATCGCCACCCGCAAGCTGCTGGCGCGCTACCTGTAAGCCCCAAGCCCCTCCTGGCGGCGATGCACTGATCGCCGCTGCCAACCCTGCGCTTGTATGCAGGGTTGGCTTTTCCCATCCATACAAGATCAAGATCACGAGAGACCACGCACCATGACCGACTTCACCCAGGAAATCCAGCAACTCAAACGCCGCCTCGACATCCTCGAAGCCGAGGCCGACATCCGCCGCATCCAGGCACGCTACATGTTCCTGTGCGACACGCCCTGCCCCGAGCCGGTGGCCGATGACGCCGAACGCATCGAGAAGATCCTCGAGCTCTATGCCGAAGACGCCATCTGGGAAGGTGTCGGCTCCTACTACGAGGGCCAGTTCGGCCAGGCCGTCGGCAAGGAAGCGATCCGCAAGCACTTCCAGGCTTTCTGGGGCCAGAAGAAGGATCCGGAACTGCTCCTGAACGTGCACTACCTGACCTCGGAACAGATCCACGTCAATGCCGACTGCACGCACGCCGATGGCCAGTGGGTGCACTGCCAGCCGTGGATCTTCGGCGATGGCTCATCGCTGCTGCGCTCCAGCCGACTCAACAACCTGTTCAAGAAGGTCGATGGCGTGTGGAAGATCGCACGCACCCGTACCGAAAACGTGTTTGTGGCGCCGCTGGCTTCAGGCTGGGCCAACAATGTGCCGACCTATTCGGTGCTGATGAAGTAACGAAGCGCTGCATTCTTCAAACGATACAAATCATTTATATCGTTTGGCGTTTCACGCTGCTGTTCGTTGTTGATGAGATGACCGGGAAGAGGCTGCGGCCTCTTCACCGTGCCGGAGAGCCATTCCCATGTCCCCTGCCCTTCCCGCCCTCGTGCGCCAGTTCATCCCCACCAGCGCCGGCCCCCTGCACGTGGCCAGCATGGGCGAAGGTTTGCCCGTACTGCTGCTGCACCAGACCCCGCGTTCCTGGGACGAATTCCGCGATGTGCTGCCCCTGCTGGCGCAGCGCTACCGCCCCATCGCCATCGATACGCTCGGCTTTGGCGATTCCTGCAAGCCGCCACCGGCGGAGCACAGCATCGAGCGCTGGGCCAGCCTGGCGCTGGAAGTGATGGACCAGTTGGGCATCCGCAAGGCCGCCGTGGTCGGCCACCATACCGGCGCAGTCACGGCCATGGAAATCGCTGCGTCGGCTCCTGAGCGGGTGGCGGCGCTGGTGCTGTCTTCCTGTCCCTACAACGACGCAGCACGGCGTAGCGCGCACGCGGGCAAGCGTACGGTGGACGATGTGGAGGTCCGCACCGATGGCGCGCACCTGCAGGAACTGTGGCAGCGCCGCCAGCCCTTCTATCCGCAAGGCGATACCGACCTGCTCACGCGCTTCATGGTGGATGCCCTCAAGGCCGGACCGATGGCCTCGCATGGCCATATCGTGGTCCGCAACTATCCCATGGAAGATCGCATCGGCCTGGTACGCGCACCCACGCTGGTGTTGCGGGCGGGACGCGATCCGCATGCGGCGCCCTACAGCGAACGCATCGCCCAGGCCATTGCCGGCAGCCAGTGGCGGACGCTGGAAGACGGCATGGTCCCCATGCCGGACCAGATGCCAGGCCCCTTTGCTGAAGCGGTGATGGATTTCCTGCAGCGCAGTTGCTGAGTTTCAATCGCGGGTGAAGGCGTAATCGCGCTCAACCTTGCAGATCCGTGTCTTGTAGGCCTCGTACCATTGCTGCCGTCCCAGTCGCTGGGCCAGCTGGTGGTCGAGGTCGCGCTTCCACGCGGCGATGGCCTCCAGGCTCGCCCAGTAAGACACGGTGATGCCCACCTCTTCGCGCGCCGACTCCAGCCCCAGGAAACCGGGCTGGCGCGAGGCCGCCTCCACCATGGCCTCGGCCATCTCGCCATAGCCGCGATCGCCCTCGGTACGCAGGGATGTGAAGATGACGGCGTAGTAGGGAACCTCTCCGGTGACGGCAATGCTCATGATGTGACTCCAGTACGGGGAAGGATCAGGCGTTCTCGGCTTCGCGTCCGAACATCTCGATGAGCAGGCTGCGCAGCCACTGGATGCCCGAGTCCGCCGAGAAACGCGTATGGGTGTAGATGCTCACCGGGATGCGCGGCATTTCCAGTGGCAGGTCCAGCAGCACGCAGGCCTCATCGACGTTGTGGCGCTCGGCGATGCTGCGCGGCAGGAACAGCGCCAGGTCGGTATCGCGCACGATCTGCGGGGCCACCGTGAAATGCGGCATGCGCAGCGCGAAATCGCGCTTCACGCCGGCGTTGCGCAGCACGTCCTCGGCCAGCTGGTGGCCGGTGGTATTGGTGTTGGCGTAGACGTAGCGCAGCTGCAGCAGGCTTTCCATGGTCAGCGGCTCGCTGGCCTGGGGATGGGTCTTGCGCAGCATGCAGACGTAGTCGTCATTGAGCACCAGCTGGCTCTGGCAATCCTCGGGCAGGCCCGGCAGGTAGCCGAAGGCCAGGTCGATGTCGCCGTTGCGCATGGCGGCACCCAGATTTTCCATGGCCATCTGCTGGACTTCGATGGAAACCTGCGGGGCAGCATGGGCCAGCTCTTCCATCAGCAACGGCAGCACGTGGCTGCAGGACATGTCCGACATGACCAGGCGGAAGGTCCGCGTGGCCGTGGCCGGATCGAAGCTGGCGTGGGTATGCAAGGCTTCGTGGATGATGCCCAGGGCGCGCGAGATGGGTTCATGCAGGCGGATCGCGGTTTCGGTGGGCACCATGGCACTGGTACTGCGCACGAAGAGCGGATCATCGAACATTTCGCGCAAGCGGCGCAAGGCGTGGCTCACGGCGGGCTGGGTCAGGTGCAGGCGGTCGGCGGCGGCGGTCAGGCTGCGCAGCTCCCAGATGACGATGAAGGTCTTGAGCAGGTTCAAGTCGACTGCGCCGATATTCATTTGCTTCATGCGGAACATTCCAGACAATCATTTGACCCGTCATTTGTGCAGGGTCTATTGTTCATCCCAGGACGCAGGCCTTCATCGGCGATGCGTTCTCCCTCTCACCTGCTGATCGACATCCGCCTGACGGCGCCGCAGACGACCTTGCTGATGGCGCAAAGGATACGAAGCCTTGTGCCGGATGTCATCTCTTTTTTGGACGGACCTACCATGAAGCAAGATTTTCGCGACGCCATGGCGCGTCTCTCGGCTGCGGTCAACATCATCACCACCGATGGTCCTGCAGGACGCGCCGCCATGACGGTGAGCGCCGTCAGTTCGGTCTCCGACGAACCGGCCACGGTGCTGGTGTGCATCAACGTCAAGAGCGCTGCCCATCCTATCCTGGTGGGCAACGGACGCTTGTGCATCAACATCCTGGCGGGACATCATGAAGAGGTGGCGCGCATGATCGCCGGCATGACCGGGCTGGCGGCCGAGGAGCGCATGGCGCAGGTCGGCTGGGAGACCGGCGACTACGGCCAGCCGGTGCTGCCCGATGCGCTGGCGGTGCTGGAGGGAGACATCGTATTGCAGCAGCAGGCAGGCACGCACAGCGTGCTGTTCGTGGAGATCCGGCATATTCGCCTGGCGGCGTCACAAGCTGATGGGCTGGCTTATTTTGGACGGCGGTTTCACCGGATTGCGGCGGAGGTGGCGTTGGCGGCGTGAGGGGAATGATGGCAGCCCGGTCTACCACGAAAAAAACCGCTCAGCAGACTGAGCGGTTTCATCGAAATCACGGGAAGGCAACAGCCCGACAACGCCAACTGCTGCACACGTCGGCTTTACCGGCGCAGCAAGCGCCACCGTCCGACAAGACCAACAAGCAAAAAATATAAAGCGATAACGAGCCAGAGCACGTCAGCCCAGCCGATACGAGGCCAATGGGGATCGTGAAAATATACACGATTCATTCCGTACATTACGTACGCGGATAAAGCATACGCGCCCAACAACACGACTCCTGCCGCACCGGCCAGGATGCGTGGCACAGCGCTCATCTTTCGGCCGCCGGGATTCGTCTTCTCACTGCCATTCACAAGCGATCTCCTTCAATGGTCTCAAATCCTGATAAACCAACGCAATGGAAAGCATGCCCGTATCGGACACCGCACGATGATGCATACACTCAACAACGCGCAATAGCGAGTGACATCTTCCGGGATGCCCCGCGCAGTACGGGGTTCCGCAGCAAATACCGAACCTGCTCAATTTGCACAAAGCCGCGGCCCGGAGTGAGCTCGGGTCAGACCAGCGTCTTAGTCTTATGTCACGCAGACAAAACGGTGAACCAAGCCCGAGAGCGTTGACGCCTGGTCACGCAAAGAGCTTGCAGAGGCCGCTGAGCGTTCAACCAACGCTGCATTTTTCTGTATGCCATCATCAATCACGTTGATGGCCTGACCGATTTCGACAATGCCGGCGCTTTGCTCGCGGATCGCACTGCCCACCTCGCCGAGGATATCGGCTACCCGCTGCACACTTGAGACGACCTCGCTCATGGTCACGCCTGCATGCTCCACCAACTTGCTGCCGCAGCTCACCGTGGCGACCGAGTCGTCAATCAAGGATTTGATCTCTTTCGCCGCAGAGGCCGAGCGTTGTGCCAGCGAGCGGACTTCGGAAGCGACCACGGCGAATCCCCGGCCTTGCTCACCGGCCCGTGCGGCCTCCACTGCAGCATTCAATGCCAGGATATTGGTCTGGAATGCGATGCCATCAATGACACTGATGATGTCAACAATCCTGAGAGAGGATTCGTTGATCGCATTCATGGTAGAGACCACCTCGCTGACCGCTTTGCCTCCGGCACTGGCGATCCCGGAGGCCTGGAACGCCAATTGATTGACCTCTTGCACGCTGTCTGCATTTCTCTTGACCGTGTCGGTCAGATGCGCCATCGTCGATACTGTCTCTTCGATCGAGATCGCCTGCTTTTCCGTCCGACTGGAAAGATTGACGTTGCCGTCGACGATTTCACCTGATGTATGGTTGACCTGATTGGTCGTCTTCTGGATCTCGGACACGATATCTTTGATCGATGACTGCATCGCGATCAACGCATCGGACAAGGCCGAAAACTCGGAAGTGGTCTCCTCGCCGATGATCACCGTCAGATCCCCGCGGCTGATGGCCCGTGAGTTGTCTATGGCATTTTTCA
The DNA here is from genome assembly GCF_031455335.1 of Herbaspirillum sp. 1173. NCBI lineage: Bacteria > Pseudomonadati > Pseudomonadota > Betaproteobacteria > Burkholderiales > Oxalobacteraceae > Herbaspirillum > Herbaspirillum sp. 1173. Next base: position 219,600 of record NZ_JAVDSP010000003.1, read on the forward strand.
GTGGTTTGGCAATCAGGTTCTTCAACATGACGGTGGCCAACGCTGCGGTAAGCATTGCAATCAGGATGACAACCGAGATACCGGCAACGATCTTGCGATTCGAACGCTCCAGCTCCGCAATCTTCAGATCGGCATGATCGCTGGCCACTCTGGCCAGGGTGGCCAGCGTGCCGAGATAGGAGCGCACCTGAGGTTCGTATTGCTGCTGGATATAGTTGTGTATCTCTTCTGCGGTGCCATTGCTTTTGACTTTGGCGATGTTGTCGGTGATCGCCACCACTTTCTTCCTGACCTCCACAGCAGTATCGAAGGCCTCTCGAATATTCCTGTCAGTGATCAATGCGGCGACTTCCTGTTGCGTGTCGCCGATGATCTTCGAGGTCTTTTGAAAATCGCTCTCAAAGCTTGCTTTGTATCCGCCCAACTCAACATTGGCGCGAACAAACGCTCTTGCCACATTCTGCTGCACCAGCAAGCTCCATCGTTCTGCGGCGCGGGCGAGTCGTACATCATGGTCGATGACAAACTTGAGTTTCTCGGTCGCATCAAAGATCTTGTAGGTACTGAAAGCAGCAGCGCCTCCCAACGTCAAAGCGAGGATGGTTGCAACAAAGTAGATATACCTGTTGATGGAGATTTTCTTTGAGGATGGAAAGTTATTCATTTTCTTGAAAATGGGCCCGCAGCTCACTGCAATCCCAGCCCCTCGTCCGCTTGCACTTGCCCGCAATGGCCGAAGTGCCGCTGCGACCAAGGCTGGCCATATGCCGAGACGGCGTGGTGAGACTGGTGATATGGATTGCACCAGGAAATGCTGTCAATCGGGCTCGTGCCTGCTGATGGCAGCCCGCCCGACACGTCTTCTTAAAGCCGTTCGCGCGACAAGGACGATTTTCTTCTCTTTGTCATCTCTACGGCCAGACTCATCAGAAATTCGACAGCCTGCCGTGCGCCGTTCAGGGAAAACCGGCTGACCTCAAACTGGCCAGATGCCAAAGGATGCGCAATCCCGACAAGGCCGCTCGATTTGGCAACGATGCCATCAAACTCATCGGGTTTTTCCAGACTGTAGTTATAGAGGGTCTGCCTGTCGCTCGCATACGCGCCCTCACAGACCATCTTGTTGACAGCCGCTCCGGTCGGAGAGTTGATCAGAGCAACGGCAGTGCTTCCCTCTTCGCAAGCTATTTTCGAGGCCTGCAACCAACTGCATGTGCCTGAGCTGATATTGCACGTCTTGATCAGGAGATCTCCTGCTGAATTTGTCGTCGCCGCATAAGGAAAACCGGAGGGCGAAATACTTACTGACCAATCGCCAAAGTCCTTCGTCTCAGCCTGTGCAGACAAACTGAACAAGGTGAGCAGCGTGAAGCTCAATGCGCTGTAAAAAAGGGATTTCATATCATTCATCGCCAAGCTCCAGTTGGTATTGATTCTGTTGTGTGTAATGAGTCATCCGACGTGCAAGAATGACGTCGCTGCGAGGGAGGTTGTTGAACATGGGTCGCCCCCATTTTTCTCCATGAAGTTTCCTGCCACAGCAGCGAAACCCATGTTCAACGCGAAGCCTTTGAAGCTTGGCCTTTCGGCGTGCAGGCCGCCGGGTTGGACATGCCCATGGTAAGCAGATTGCCGCCATTGATGATGCAATTGAATTCCTTTCTGTCGTTGGTCACGACGTTCACAAAGGTATTGGTACCGTCCGTGCGCCGCGAAATGATGGTGAGATCAGAAGGGGAATAACCGAGATTGCCGGCGGCCTGCGACTTGATTTTTTCATCGCTCAAGATGTTCGTTTTTTCGGCAATCGTGTCGCATCCGGCCACGCTGAACATCGACAGGATCATCAAGCATTTCAAAAATTTCATTTCATTCTCCGTTCATTGAAAGACGTCGTGGCGATGCGCTTGTCCGGGCAGACCTGACAAGCGCCGTAAAAATACAACTGCCTTGCAGGTGCCCGTCACATACCCATGCGGTGCAATATGCCTGTTTGCCCAAAGCCCCATCCCCGCCATCCGCAAGTTCCTTGAACGTCATAATAGAAAATGATGTCGGTTTCCTTGTCGGCCCAGAACTGAACAACGCAAACGTCCTGATAGGTCTTGGTTTCATACTGGTACACGATCGTAGGAGGGTTTCTGGTTGCATCCATGTAAGAGCCAGCCAGCTCTTCTCTGGTGTACGGATTGCTTTTGATCAGACGGAACGTGACATGCTTCTGCCCATACAACTTGCTGATCTTCCACTTGTTGGTATCGATATCTATCGACCAAGGCGTACCAAACACCTGGTAAGCCTCCGCGACATCTTTTCCCATCAGCTCCTCCGCCGAATTACGTTCGGGGGCAATGGTGGCACAGCCCGACATCATCAACACCAAGCCGGCAAGCAATGCTTGCATGTAGCTACGTTTCATCCATTCACCATTCTGAAATTGTTTTTTAGAAGGCCTCCTGCAGCATCCGGGCGTCTGCGATCTTTGCAGCGGCAGGCTGCTCACCTCATTGGCACCTGGATAAGCAATCGGCACGAGTTGAGACTGCATGACATGAGCGGGAAGTCGCCGGAGCGTATCCAAGCAAGGGACGAGTCCACTTCATCAACACGTCGTCACGGTGACTGGCACTCCCAATCAACGTGTCTCAGGGCAGCTCTGGCCAAATGGCTCAGATCATTCGATACATACGGACCAGCCCGCAAAGTGCATTCGCTCTCGATGCCTTGGGATCAGCGATGCAATCGAAAGCAAGCTTCACCGGACTCACCGGATGGATTTCGCCAGGAATGAGCGAGACAAAGCGACGCCAATTTTTTCTTAATTTTTTCTGATTCATATTTTTGCGAATTTACCGCTTCAAAAAAGCGAGCTTTTTATCTTTGATGGCGTTAAGTTTTGTAAGGACGGATCAGATCATATAGACCATCAATGACGAAAGGCTGACGAATAACTGACGCCATGCCACTGAATCGATGAAACAAATAGGCTATTTCGGGTTAATTAATTTAATTTGAACCAATCGGCCGCAAAGGTGAATACAACCGCATGAAGCCCCATCAGGACTGGTATCAACACGTAATGTGCCAGGCGTAGTGCCTGCGCCGAGGAGGCGGCGGGAAGGAAAAGGAGGGAGATCGTCAGCGCTTGTTGATCAAATCAGTGCGAGAAAGACAATGCAGGCAGATGCCGGCGGCCAGCACAGAAAGACTCGATTTACAAAAGCGAGTATTAACTACTAAAAAAACAAGTCGAAAATTATTCATCCTCACTGAGGATCACAAAAACCCATTGAAGTGATGGGCACACGTTGCGCGTGATACCGCCGCGCACCGCCCTGGCGAGGGCCGTGCGCATTCCAGGCAGTGACAGCGCAATGGCCGCACTGCCTCCCATGCTGATCTCCGTTGTGGTGTGTGTTCGCTGACGGTCGAATTACATCAACGAAAACTTCTTGTCGGTGAGGCAAGGATTAATCCACGAATCATGATCGTCGGCAGGCGATCCACTTACCTCAGCATCCAGCTTGGGCAGCGGCGGATCCAACACGATACCGCCGCCCGCCGCCTCGGCTTGTGCTCCTGAGGCTGTATCCCCACCCTGCCCCGAACACGTCTCATCCTTGCAGCTGGCTACGATCTTGGGGACACCGGCGACAAGTGTCGCCACCGTCCTGGTGGTGTACACGCGGTAGGTTGCCCACTCACTTGTCTCGCTACAAATCCGTTCCTTGTTCTGGAATTGGATTGTGCCCAGGCAGGCATAGCCATAGTTATCGCCAGAGCCATTCTGATTACGCGGATAGAAGAAGCACTCGGTGGCAAAGCCAGTGAAATCCCCTCGGGGAAATTGGCTTGCATAACGCCGCTGATCCAGTGCCACCTGAATAAAGTGAAACTGCCCCGGCTCATGATCTGAGCGCCGCTTGAGTTGATCTGTGCGCCCCCTGATCGCCTTCAATACCATCTTGCGCTGCATATCCTTCGGATAGGTCTCACCGGTCTGGCCATTGGTAGCGCGATCGAGATCTCCAAACGCTGCCTCCCGCGCCGCGATCCAACGTTTCTGGCTGGCGACCAGCATGTCGTGGATCTCAGCATCAGGAGCTGCCTTCAAGATGGCGGCATAGGCGCGGTTCATGTCCGCATCTGCGCGAACGATGGCCGGATTGCTGCAAATAAGATGCTCAACGTCACTCGAAGCACGCTGACAGTTGATCGCATAGGCTGTGGAAAACAGTGACGTGACGACGAGTATCGGCAAGGCAAGAAATAATTTCATTACTCGGATCTCTCCTGGAAACAAGTGGGCGAATACATCAGTATTCCTGACAGCATGGGAGAATCTTGCCAACAACGATGCATCCCATGCAGGATCAGGCGGATGCTGCCTGCCTTGCCTGACAAACGGCTGATGAATTTACACTTGTGGAATTCACCCAACAGAAGCGATTCCCGGCGTCCGGCCATGAGTGTCCCCCTGCTCTCGCCAAATAAAAAAACCGCTCAGCAAACTGAGCGGTTTTCACCTGAATCACAAGAAGACAGCTGTCCTACACCGCCAACTGCTGCATATGCCGGTTCACTGCCTCCAGCACGATGGGATCGAGTCCCTCCCCTTGCGTCTTCTCGATATGCTCCAGGAAGGCCTTGCGCATGCGCGGCTCCCAGAAACGTTTGAGGTGCGAAGCCAGGTCGGCAATGGCCTGGTCGCGGTCCGGCATGGTGGAAAAGAAACTGCCGATCTGGTTGGCCATCTTGACCAGGTGTTCGATATTCATGGTGCGTCTCCTCCTGCTCTGTTCATCGATTGTCCGTCAATTCTTCATCCGCACCGCCGGCTCAACGCAAACGATGCGGCCGCGCATACACCACGTGGCCCTGCTTGCGCACGAAGCCCAGCAGCGTCACATCCGTCTCTTCGGCCAGCCGGATCGCCAGTGCGGTCGGGGCTGATACGGCGGCGATGAAACCGATGCCGACCGTGGCCGCCTTCTGCACCATCTCGTAACTGGCCCGGCTGGTGATGATGGCCGCGCCCTGCGCAAAATCGGCCCCCTCTTCGGCCAGCGCGCCGATGAGCTTGTCCAGCGCATTGTGGCGGCCCACATCTTCGCGGACCAGCACGATGCGGCCCGACGCATCCATCCACGCGGCCGCATGCGTGGCACCGGTGGCCTGCTGCAAGTGCTGCCCGGCCTGCATCTGCTCAAAAGCTGCATGCACCTGCTCCACCGAAAACACCGCGCCACCGCGCACTGCCTGCGGATGCCGCACCGCCTGCTCCAGCGTCTCCGCACCACACAGGCCGCAGCCGGTGCGCCCGGTGAGGTTGCGGCGCTTCTCCTTGAGCGCCACGAAGCGCTCGGTGGCGATGCGCATCTGTACCTGCACACCTTCGCAGCCGGGGACGATCTCGCATTCATACAGCTCGCCCGGGGCGGCCAGAATGCCTTCGGTGAGCGAGAAGCCCAGTGCGAAATCTTCCAGGTCGGCGGGCGTGGCCATCATCACGGCATGCGAGATGCCGTTGTATTCGAGGGCAATGGGCACTTCCTCGGCGACGACATCCTCTACCGTCTCGCGCTGGCCATCGCGCCAGCGATCTACCTGCACGCGGGCGAAGGTGGCGTAGTCGCCGGTGGTGTCGTCGATGACGGGGCTGCTGCTGTTGCGTGTGTTCATGCTGTCCTGCTGGATGCGGATGGGTTGGGCTCGTGTCTGCGGAAATCACGCCGGCACGGGCCCGTCAGGCCCGCGCCGCTTACTTCGTCACCAGGGGTTCCGCCGGCACCTCGCCCTTGAGCAGATCGAGCTGCGCACGGTTGAAGCGCTCGTAATGCTGCTGCCATTGCGAGGGCTGCGTCACCGGCATCACCTGCACCGCCGTCACCTTGTACTCGGGGCAGTTGGTGGCCCAGTCGGAGTTGTCAGTGGTAATGACGTTGGCACCCGATTCGGGGAAGTGGAAAGTGGTATAGACCACTCCCGGCTGCACCTTCTCGGTCACCGTCGCCCGCAGCACGGTCTGGCCTGCACGCGACTCCACGCCGACCCAGTCACCCTCGCGGATGCCACGGTCCTCGGCATCGTGCGGGTGGATTTCCAGCCGGTCTTCGCTATGCCATTGCGAGTTCTCGGTGCGGCGCGTCTGCGCGCCCACGTTGTACTGCGACAGGATGCGGCCGGTGGTCAGGATCAGCGGGTAACGCTGCGTCACCTTCTCGTCGGTGGCGAAATACTGCGTGTTGATGAACTTGCCCTTGCCACGGATGAAGCTGCCCACGTGCATGATGGGCGTGCCTTCCGGCGCTGCCTCGTTGCAGGGCCACTGGATGCTGCCGAGTTTTTCCAGCTTGTCGTAGCTCACGCCGTGGAAGCTGGGGGTCAGGGCGGCGATCTCGTCCATGATTTCCGAGGGGTGATTGTACGGCATCGGGTGACCCAGCGCTTCGGCCAGCGCCACCGTGACTTCCCAGTCGGACTTGCCGGCCTTGGGCGGCATCACCTTGCGCACGCGCGAGATGCGGCGCTCGGCGTTGGTGAAGGTGCCATCCTTTTCCAGGAAGGACGAACCGGGCAGGAAGACATGCGCATACTTGGCCGTTTCGTTCAGGAACAGGTCCTGCACCACGATGCATTCCATGGCCTGCAAGGCCGCCGCGACGTGCTGCGTATTCGGGTCCGACTGGACGATGTCTTCCCCTTCGCAATACAGGCCCTTGAAGCTGCCATCGAGGGCGGCATCGAACATGTTGGGAATGCGCAGGCCCGGCTCCGGATTGAGCGTCACGCCCCAGGCCTGTTCGAACTGGCCGCGCACGGTGGAATCCGAAATGTGGCGATAGCCCGGCAATTCGTGCGGGAAGGAACCCATGTCGCAGGAGCCCTGCACATTGTTCTGCCCGCGCAGCGGGTTCACGCCCACGCCTTCGCGGCCGACGTTGCCGGTGCACATGGCCAGGTTGGCGATGCCCATCACGGTGGTCGATCCCTGCGCATGCTCGGTCACGCCCAGACCGTAGTAGATCGCGGCGTTGCCGCCGGTGGCATAGAGGCGCGCCGCGCCACGGATGATCTCGGCGGGCACGCCGGTGATGGCGGCCATGGCTTCAGGGGAATTGTCTTCGCGCAGGACGAATTCTTTCCAATCCTTGTATGACTGCAGGTCGCAGCGTTCCTGGATGTAGGACTCGTTCTGCAGGCCTTCCGAAAGAATCACATGAGCCAGCGCCGTGATGATGGCGGTGTTGGTGCCGGGGCGCAGCTTCAGGTGATAGTCGGCCTTCAGATGCGGCGACTTGACCATCTCGGTGGTGCGCGGATCGATCACGATCAGCTTGGCCCCCTGGCGCACGCGACGCTTGATCTGCGAAGCGAACACAGGATGGCCGGCGGCCGGGTTGGCCCCCATGATGAGGATGACGTCCGACTTCATCACCGATTCAAAGGTCTGCGTCCCGGCCGATTCACCGAGGGTCTGCTTCAGGCCATACCCGGTCGGCGAGTGGCAGACACGGGCGCAGGTATCGACGTTGTTGTTGCCGAAGGCGGCGCGCACCAGTTTCTGGACCAGATAGGTTTCTTCGTTGGTGCAGCGTGAGGAAGTAATGCCGCCAATGGAATCCTTGCCGTGCTTGGCCTGGATGCGGCGGAACTCGCTGGCCGCATACGACAGCGCTTCCTCCCACGACACTTCGCGCCAGGGATCGTTGATGCTCTTGCGGATCATTGGATTCAGGATGCGGTCCTTGTGGGTCGCATAGCCCCAGGCGAAGCGGCCCTTGACGCAGGAGTGGCCTTGATTCGCCTTGCCATCCTTGTACGGCACCATGCGCACCACTTCATTGCCCTTCATCTCGGCCTTGAAGGAACAACCCACGCCGCAATAGGCGCAGGTGGTGACCTTGCTGTGCTCGGCCTGGCCCAGCATGATGACGGTCTTTTCCGTCAGCGTCGCGGTCGGGCAGGCCTCCACGCAGGCACCGCAGGAGACGCATTCGGATTCCATGAAGGCTTCCATCTGCCCCGCCGATACGCGCGACTCGAAACCACGGCCGTTGATGGTCAACGCAAAGGTCCCCTGCGTTTCTTCGCAGGCGCGCACGCAGCGGTTGCAGACGATGCACTTGGAAGGGTCATAGGTGAAGTAGGGATTGGATTCATCCTTCTTCATGGTGGTATGGTTCTCGCCCTCGTAGCCATAGCGCACTTCGCGCAGGCCGACCACGCCGGCCATGTCCTGCAGTTCGCAGTTGCCGTTGGTGGGACAGGTCAGGCAATCCAGCGGGTGATCCGAGATGTAGAGTTCCATCACGCCACGCCGGATCTCGGCCAGCTTGGGGGTCTGCGTCTGCACCTTCATGCCCGGTTCGCAGGGCGTGGTGCAGGAGGCCGGATAGCCTTTCATCTTGCGGCCATCCTTTTCGATTTCCACCAGGCACAGGCGGCAGGAACCGAACGGTTCCAGGCTGTCGGTGGCGCACAGCTTGGGCACGTTGATGCCGGCCTCGACCGAGGCGCGCATGACCGAGGTGCCGGCCGGGACCGTCACGGCCACGCCGTCGATCTCCAGCGTGACCAGGTTTTCCGAGGCACGTGCGGGGGTGCCGTAATCCGTTTCGTTGAGCTGATTCATGGTGCAACTCCTTGCATTCGCTGATGCGCTGATGCGCTAAATCGCTGATGGGATCAGGCTGCCTGTTCGCCGGGCGCGCCGAAGTCTTCGGGGAAATGGTTCAGGGCCGACAGCACCGGGAACGGCGTCATGCCGCCCATGGCGCAGAGCGAACCATTGACCATGGTGTCGCACAGGCTCTTCAACAGATGGATCTGCTGCGGCCGCTCCTCGTTGGCGATGATCTTGTCGATCACTTCCACGCCGCGTGTGGAGCCGATGCGGCAAGGCGTGCACTTGCCGCAGGATTCGACGGCACAGAATTGCATGGCGTAGCGAGCCTGTCTGGCCATATCGACACCATCGTCAAACGCCACCAGCCCGCCATGCCCGATCATCGCGCCGATCGCGGCGAAAGCTTCATAGTCGAGCGGCGTATCGAATTGCGAGGGCGGCAGGTACGCGCCCAGCGGCCCGCCCATCTGCACCGCGCGAATCGGCCGTCCCGAGGCACTGCCGCCGCCGAAGTCCTCCAGCAGCTGGCGCAGCGTGAGACCGAACGCTTTCTCCACCAGGCCACCCTGTTTGATGTTGCCGGCCAGCTGGAAGGGCAGCGTGCCGTGCGAGCGGCCTACGCCATAGTTCTTGTAGAAGTCCGCACCACGCGCCAGGATCACCGGCACCGAGGCCAGCGAGATCAGATTGTTGATGACGGTCGGCTTGCCGAACAGGCCCTCGATGGCGGGCAGTGGCGGCTTGGCGCGCACCACGCCGCGCTTGCCTTCCAGGCTTTCCAGCATGGCGGTTTCTTCGCCGCAGATGTAGGCTCCGGCGCCCTTGCGCACTTCCAGCCGGAAGGATTTACCGGAGCCGAGAATGTCGCCGCCCAGGTAGCCATGCTCGGTGGCGATGGCGATGGCTTCGTTCATCGTCGCAATGGCATGTGGATATTCGGAGCGCACGTAGACGTAGCCCTCGGTCGCGCCAACTGCGACAGCGGCAATGGTCATGCCTTCGATCAGCGTGAAGGGATCGTCCTCCATGATCATGCGATCCGAGAAGGTGCCGGAGTCGCCCTCGTCGGCATTGCAGACCACGTACTTTTGCGCGGCCGGTGCGCGCAGCACGGTCTGCCATTTGATGCCGGTCGGGAAGGCCGCACCACCCCGGCCACGCAAACCCGAATCGATCATCTGCTGGACGATGGCCTCCGGTGTCTTGGCCAGCGCATTCTTCAATCCGGCATAACCTTCATGGGCCAGATAATCTTCCAGCGAGAGCGGATCGATGATGCCGACCCGTGCGAAGGTCAGGCGCTCCTGATTCTTGAGGAAGCCGATTTCTTCAGTCAGGCCCAGATGCAGCGTGTGCTGGCCTCCGGCGAGCAGCCCTGCATCGAAGAGGCCGCTGACATCCTCCGCAGCCACTGGCCCGTAGGCTACGCGGCCGGCTGCGGTGGCCACTTCCACCAGCGGCTCCAGCCAGAACATGCCGCGCGAACCGTTGCGCACCAGCTTGATGGACTGGCCGCGCTTTTGCGCTTCGGCAGCGATGGCGGCGGCGACTTCGTTGGCCCCGAGGGCCAGCGCGGTCGAGTCGCTCGGAACATAGATGGTCACGGGTTCATGGGTACTCATCATGCCTCCCGCTTGGCCTGGATCAGGCGCTTGAATTTGTCGGCATCGACGCGGGCATGCAGCTCGTCGTCGAGGGTGAGGTTGGGACCGATGGCGCACTGGCCCAGGCAATACACCGGTTCCAGCGTGAACTGGCCATCGGCGCTGGTTTCATGGAAACCGCAGCCCAGCACGTTCTGCGCATGTTCAGCCAACGCTTCGCTGCCGCGCGCCTGGCAGGCCTCGGCGCGGCACACCTGCACCACGTGGCGGCCGGCCGGTTCCTGGCGGAAGAAGTGATAGAACGAAATCACGCCATGCACCTCGGCGCGCGAGACGTTCAGCTCGCCCGCAATCATCGGGACCGCATCGGCCGGGATGTAGCCGACCTTGTCCTGGATGCCGTGCAGGATGGGGAGCATGGCGCCGGCCATGTCCTTGCGCTCGGCGATGATGCCGCGCACCGCCGCCACGTCGAAAACCTGTTGCCTCTTCATTGTTGCCTCCTGTGTTGCTTCAATGCGGTCCTTGTCCTTCTCCCGGAGGATCTTCTGCGGACCGCGCAAATGACGAATGAAAGGAAAGAGCCGCGCCTAGGGAGGAGCAGCCTGTGGAAAGCAGATCAAGGGATGGGGAGAACAATGCGGCGGCATGACGCTGCCCTGGTGAAGGGTGCGCACGGCCGTGCGAGATGAACCAGCTGGTCTCCGTTGTTGCATGTTCGCCCTGCCTTGATGGGTTGGTGTGAACACTGCGGATGCTGGCCTGCCCTTGCCGGGGACGGGCCATGCTCCTGTTTTTTGATAGTCGCTGACACAAGCTGCCCTGGTTCACGGGGCCATGGCAGCTTGTGTCAGCGGCTTTCGCCGCTGCGGTCCTGCGTGCAGGCCGGGTGGAGCCGGCCTGCGGGTGTAACAATGACTTGACTACAAATTCACGCGACTACGTAATCAAAAATTACATCGTCGTTGAGGTGTTGCACAATCAGCGGAACAGCACGGCCGACTTCTGCAGCACCAGGGTGATACCCCAGATCAGCGGAATGCCGACGGCCGCCCAGGCCAGGCCGATGACGACCGGGTTGCCGCCGCTGCCGATCTGCGACATGTCGCCCGAACCGGCGGTGACGGCCGCGTCGGCGGCCGACTTTTCGTGGGCCAGCTGCTTTTCACGGGCCAGTTCTTCCGGCGTCATGAAGTGCTTGGCAGCGACCGGGCGGATCAGCAGGTTGCAGATCAGGCCCAGCACCAGCATGCCGGCCAGGATGTACATGGTGGTGTTGTAGACCTCGTTCTTGGGCATGCCCAGGGACAGCTGGTACTCACGCATGTAGTTCACCACCACCGGGCCCAGGATGCCGGCGGTCGCCCACGCGGTCAGCAGGCGGCCGTGGATGGCGCCCACCATCTGGGTGCCGAACAGGTCGGCCAGGTAAGCAGGGACGGTGGCGAAGCCGCCGCCATACATCGACAGGATGATGCAGACTGCGCCGACGAACAGCGGGATGTTGCCGGCCTTGGCCGACCACGGCAGGCTCACGTACAGCACGAAGCCCAGCACGAAGAAGATGGCATAGGTCATCTTGCGGCCGAAGAAGTCCGAGCACGAAGCCCATGCGAAACGGCCACCGATGTTGAACAGCGAGATCAGACCGGTGAAGCCGGCAGCCAGTGCCGCGATACCGGCCTTCTGCTCGACCGACAGGTCATTGAAACCGATGTCCACGCCCAGCAGCTTGCCGCCGAAGACTTCCTGCAGCATCGGCGAAGCGATGCCGATGACGCCGATACCAGCCGACACGTTCAGGCAGAGCACCAGCCACACCAGCCAGAACTGGGGAATGCCCCAGACCTTGGAGACGTGCACGTGGTTCTGGGTGATCATGGTCGCCGAGGACTTGGCCACCGGCGGAGTCCAGCCAGCCGGCTTCCAGCCGGTGGGCGGCACGCGGTAGCCGAATGCACCGGCCATCATGAAGACGAAATAGATCACGGCCATGACCACGAAGGTTTCCCACACGCCCACGGAGGTGGGGGAGGCAAACTTCTTCATCAGCGCATCGGCCAGCGGGGTGCCGACCAGGGCACCACCGCCGAAGCCCATGATGGCCATACCGGTGGCCATGCCGCGACGGTCAGGGAACCACTTGATCAGGGTCGACACCGGCGAGATGTAGCCCAGGCCGAGACCGACGCCACCGATGACGCCCGAGCCCAGCCACATCAGCCAGATCTGGTGCGTCTTCACGCCCAGGGCCGAGATCAGCAGGCCGCCGCACCAGCAGATGGCAGCCACCACACCGGCCTTGCGGGGACCGGCGTGTTCCAGCCAGCCGCCCCACAGCGCAGCGGAGATGCCCAGCAGGACGAAGAACATCGTGTACATCCAGCCCAGCATGGAAATCTTCCAGTCACAGGTGGACGAGAAGACTTGCGCGAAGAAGCCGATATCGGCACCGCAAGCGATGGGCGCGGTCACGCCCAGGGCCTTGGACAGCGGCAGCCAGAACACGGAGAAACCGTAGGCCATGCCGATGCACAGGTGGATTGCGAGCGCTGCTGGCGGTACCAGCCAGCGATTGAAGCCAGGCTTGGCGACCGTGTGTTCCTTGTTCAGGAAATCGAAAGCCATTATTCCTCCGAATATTTTATGAGTGTGTGATGTGGGCAAATCGAAGGAAGGACTGCATCGCAAAGCCGGTAGGGGCGGATCGTGACACCGACCCATCTTTGCGGCGATATCCTTCTCTTTTCGTTTATTTATTTATGTACAACACCGCATATATTTTCTATCATTTATGCAGAGTGACGCGAAATTATCACCGATAAACGGCCGTTTCAATATGCTTTCTTTCACATAAATGTTCAAAGTCCACATCAAACCTCACTGGGAAATCGCCTACGACAACGAGGCGGCGCTGGACACGGCCAACTTGTTGACCCTGCTCACCGCGATCCAGCAGAGCGGCTCGATTGCGCGTGCCGCGCAATTGACGCGCTATTCCTATCGCCATGCCTGGGGCCTGCTGCGCGAGGCCGAGCGCCTGTTCGGCAACGCCCTCATTGAAAGCGGGCGTGGCCGCGGCACCACATTGACCGATTTCGCCAGCAAGCTGTTGTGGGCCGATCGCCTGGTGACGGCGCGTCTCTCCCCTACCCTCGACAGCCTGGCCTCGGAACTGGAAGTGGAGCTGGGCAAGACGGTGGAAGGCAAATCCGAGAAGGTGCGCCTGAACGCCAGCCACGGCTTTGCGGTGGCGGCGCTGCTCAACAAGATCAATGAAGGCCGCCTGCCGGTGGAGGTGCGCTACCGCCACAGCACCGATGCGGTGGCGGCGCTGTCGCGCCAGGAATGCGACCTGGCGGGCTTCCATGTGCCGCTGGGAGAATTCGAGAAACCGGCCATCGCCACCTATGCCAAGTGGCTCAACAAGCGCAGCGATTGCCTGATCCACCTGGCCATCCGCAACCAGGGCCTGTTCGTCGAGCCGGACAATCCCAAGGGCTTGCGCGGCCTGGCCGACCTCACCCGCACCGACCTGCGTTTCGTCAACCGCGAAGCAGGATCGGGCACGCGCATGCTGCTGGAACTGATGCTCAATGGTGCCGGCATCCCCCACAAGAAGATCAACGGTTTCGAGAACACCGAGTTCACGCACTCGGCGGTGGCCGCCTTCATCGCCAGCGGCATGGCCGATGTCGGCTTCGGCGTGCAGACGGCGGCGCATCGTTTCGGCCTGGGCTTCATCCCGCTGGTGCGCGAGCGCTACTTCTTCGCGCTGCCGGCGGCGTCCTTGCAGGATCCGCTGATCCGCTCGGTGATCGATATCCTGCAATCGGACAGCTTCCGCAAGGTGGTCAACAACCTGGCCGGCTATGACGCAAACGACATGGGCAAGATCCAGACCATCAAGGAAGCCTTCGGCTGACCGGTACCGGCCCGAGGCCACACTGCACCAAGCGCCGCTTGTGGGCGTGGGGCGAAGCGGCTACACTCGCGCCCCTGGCCTGCTGCCGTCCTGGCAGCAGGCGCTTCTCTTTTCGCTGCCACGCCTCCCTGCGCCATGAATTCCGCTGCAAGCCATTCCCCCGCCCTGTCTCCTGCCTTGCCTGCACTGGCGGGCATGGATGCGCGCCTGCTGCGCCTGCTCGATGCCGTTCTCGATGAAGTCCATCTGGCGCGTGCCGCGGCGCGTGTGGGCCTGCCCCTGCCGGCTGCGGCCAGTGCGCTGGAACGATGCCGTCAGTTGCTGCGTGATCCGCTGCTGGAAGATGGCGGCACGCAGATGCGGCTGACGGCCACGGCACAGGCGCTGCGTGAGTCGGTGCGCCAGCTGCTGGCCGGCGATGCGCAGGCGCAGACGGCCAGCCCGGCGCAGCACGCCCCATTGCAAGCCGCAGCTGCGCAACGCGTGCGCATTCTCATGCCGGACTATCCGGCGCAGGTGGTAGCGCATGCGCTGTATCTGGAACTGGCTGCCGAGCTGCCGTCACTGGATCTGGAATTCCAGACCTGGCTGGGCGATGCCGATGCCGCCGCCCGTCTGGAACGCGGGCAGACCGATCTGGTCCTGGGTGCAACCAGGCCGACCGGCCAGCTGCGCGGACGTGAAGTGCTGCAGGAGCGCTGCGTGGCCGTGATGCGGCGCGATCATCCGGCAGCGCATGCGCTGACCTTGTCGCGCTGGCTCTCGTATCCGCACCTGCAGATCGCCTGCCACGACACGCTCAACCGCATGATCGACGAGCAGGTCGCCATGCAGGGCCTGCGTCGTCGCGTGGGCATGGTGATCCCGAATTTCCTGATGGCTCCGGCACTGTTGCAGGGCTCGGACCTGATCGCGGTCATGCCCATGCATTGCGTGCCGGCCGCTACCGCTGCGCATCCGGTGGCACTGACCTGTCTGCGCCCGCCGCTGCCGCTGGAGGCCCCGCCGCTGCGCTTGCTGCAGCATCGCCGTCACGCGGAAGATGCCTCGGTGGCGCTGGTGGCGCAGGTGCTGGAGCGCATCGTGCGGCAGCGATTCGACGGACGTTGAATCCGCCCGGCTACACCGTCGCCGACGATGCCGTGACATCCAGATGCTTCTGCAGGAAGCGCACGCATTCCCGCACCTTGGCCGAATTCTTCAACTGCACCGGATAGACCGCACACAGGTCGGCCTCCTGGAAATACTGCGGCAGCACCCGCACCAAGCGCCCGCGCTTGAGGCTGTCGGCCACATCCCAGATCGAACGCAGGATGATGCCGTGCCCATCCACCGCCCACTGGTGGATGATCTCGCCGTGGTTGGAGGCCAGTCCACCGGACACCTTCACCGTCTCCTGTCCCTTGGGGCCCATCATGCGCCAGATCCCGAAGGACTGGTTGCGCTCGCGGATCACCAGGCACTGGTGCTGGCGCAGCGCAGCCAGGTCGGCGGGCGCGCCATGCTTCTTCAGATACGCCGGGCTGGCGCACAGCACGCGCTGGCTGGGCAGGATGCGCTTGGAGAACAGGTGCGGCTCATGCCCCGCGCCCACCCGGATATCGAGGTCGATGCCCTCGTTGACCAGATCGATCTGCCGGTCCACCAGCTCCAGCTGTATCTTCAGTTCCGGATGTTCGCTGGCAAAGCGCGACAGCAGCGGCGACACCACCTTGCGCCCCAGGCCGAAACTGGTACTGATCTTCAACAACCCGCGCGGCACGCGCTTGGCGCTGCTGACCGTTTCCATCATCTGCTCGACATCGTCGAGGATCTTGCGCGCCCATTCGTGGACATTGCCGCCGTCCTCGGTCATGACCACGCTGCGCGTGGTGCGATGGAACAGGCGCACGCCCAGCGCCTGTTCCAGCAGGGCGATGCGCTTGCTGATGTAGGCCGGCGAGGCACCCACTTCACGTGCCGATTCCGCAAAGTTGCTGTGGCGGGCTACCACGCAGAACAGGCGCAGGTCTTCGAGCAGGGGAGAATTGTTCACGATATGTAGGCATTGGAGTCCACGATCTGTGGATTATAGTCCCGGACCGCCCACCTCCCCCAACCTGGCGAGACGCAGCGCATCGCCTGCCCCAGCGGCCAATTTCCCGCAAGCGCCCGAAATGTGGCAGTCTTGCGCAATCGCAACGAATTCTCTTGGAGTAGCAGCATGAGCCTCATCGACGAACAGGAAGTCCCGCCCGATCTCCCTCATATCCAGCGCATCGAAGTCAATCAGCTGCAATGCCTGCGCGTGCAGACCGAGCGCGCCGAACTGCTGATCGCCGAGCAAGGCGCGCAGGTGCTGCGCTACCAGGTGCACGGCCAGGAACCGGTGATCTGGATGAGCGAAGAAGCCGCCTTCGAAGCCGGCAATTCGGTACGTGGCGGCATCCCGGTGTGCTGGCCGTGGTTCGGCGACCTCATGCGCAACCCGCCGCAAGTACAAGCGCTGCACGCTGGTGGCCGCCTGCCGGCGCACGGCCTGGTGCGCGGCATTCCCTGGCTGCTGATGGAAAACGCCATCGAAGGCGATACCGTGCGCCTGGTCCTGGCCATCCCGCCGACGACCGAATCGCCGGCCCTGCGCCACCTGCCGCCGGGCATCGAACTGCGCCTGGAAATCCTGCTGGATGACCGCCTGCACCTGAAACTCACCACCCGCAATGGCAGCGAACAGCACATCGCCCTCACGCAAGCGCTGCACAGCTACTTTGCGGTCAGCAGCATCCACAACGTGACGGTCGATGGCCTCGAAGGCCAGCGCTATATCGAAACGCTGGAAGGCTGGGCCGAGCGCGAGCAGAAGCGTCCGCTGGTGGTCAGCAGCGAGACCGACCGCATCTACCTGGACCTGCCGCCGCACCTGGCCATCCGCGACGAGGGCTGGAACCGCCGCATCCACATCGAGGCCAGCGGCTCGACCTCGGCCGTGGTCTGGAACCCGTGGGTGAGCAAGGCGCGCCGCCTGTCGCAGTTTGCCGATGATGCCTGGCAGCGCATGCTGTGCATCGAGACCGCCAACGTGATGGACGATCTGGTGGAACTGGAACCGGGCGCCGAGCACACCATGGGCGTGACCCTCTGGGGCGAGACGCTGGGCGGCTGACGCGGCCCTCGCAGCAGACTCACCCGAAAAAGGCAGTGCTGTCATGACGGCACTGCCTTTTTTCATGGCTGACGTTTTCTGCACTGTTCACGAATCGTGTTTTATAAAATCACCAGTTCGTGGATGATCTGGCGCGGGAAGCGATTTATGATGGCTGCACTTTACAGACCCGGCATGCCGGTTTCCCCTTTCTCCAGAGGAGCAGCAACGATGAGCAAGACCCACAAGATCGCCGTCATCGCCGGTGACGGCATCGGCCAGGAAGTGATGCCCGAAGGCCTGCGCGCGGTCGAGGCCGCCAGCAAGAAGTTCGGCATCGACATCGAGTTCAGCCATTTTGACTGGGCGCACTGCGGTTATTACGCGCAGCACGGCAAGATGATGCCGGATGACTGGTTCGATCAGTTGAAGGGTTTTGAAGCCATCTTCTTCGGCGCGGTCGGCTGGCCGGCCACGGTGCCCGATCACGTCTCGCTGTGGGGTTCGCTGCTGAAATTCCGCCGCGATTTCGACCTCTACGTCAACCTGCGTCCGGTGCGCCTGATGCCTGGCGTGCCCTGCCCGCTGGCCAACCGCAAGCCGGGCGACATCGATTTCTACGTGGTGCGCGAGAACACCGAAGGCGAGTACTCTGCCATCGGCGGCCGCATGTTTGAAGGTACCGAGCGCGAGACCGTGATCCAGGAATCTGTGTTCAGCCGCAAGGGTACCGACCGCATCCTGAAGTTCGCCTTCGACCTGGCGCAGAGCCGCCCCAAGAAGCACCTGACCTCGGCCACCAAGTCCAACGGCATCGCCATCACCATGCCTTACTGGGATGAGCGCGTGGAAGCCATGGGCGCCAAGTATCCGGACGTGCGCCGCGACAAGTACCACATCGACATCCTGACCGCGCACTTCGTGCTGAACCCGGACCGCTTCGATGTGGTGGTGGCGTCCAACCTGTTCGGCGACATCCTCTCCGACCTCGGCCCGGCCTGCGCAGGCACCATCGGCATTGCGCCCTCGGCCAACATCAATCCGACGCGCGAGCTGCCGTCGCTGTTCGAGCCGGTGCACGGTTCGGCCCCGGACATCTTCGGCAAGAACATCGCCAACCCGGTGGCCACGATCTGGTCCGGTGCGATGATGCTGGACTTCCTGGGCAATGGCGAAGGCAAGTATCGCCAGGCGCACGACGCCATGCTGGCGGCCATCGAGGAGGTGCTGGTCAATGGACCGACCACGCCGGACCTGGGCGGCAAGAGCAATACGACCGAAGTGGGCAAGGCGATTGCTGCAGCGATCTGATCGCTGACCAGTCTTCATTGCAGCAACAAGTGGCTCGCCTGGTGCGGGCCATTTTTTCGTGGGGCATTTCATGCGGTGGGGCCATGTTCAATCGTAAAGGGCATGTTAGGATGGCCGCACTTTCATTTTTCGCGATCGATGAGTTGGACATGGCTGCAAGCCTGCGCATGACAGGACACCGCTTGCTGGCGGAGCTGCTCTTCTGGAGCATCACGCTGGTGCTGTTGCTGGAGGACGATGTCGCCATGCTGGCCATGATGCTGACCTGACGCGACGCCCTGCCCCACATGGATCCACGCTTTTCTTCTTTCCTCTCCGCTCCACGCCTGTCCCTTCTGCTGGCGACGGCACTGGCTGCGGCCTGCCTGCCGGCGCATGCCGAGTGGATGCCGCTGGGGGAGAACAACATCGGCAGCTTCTTCATCGACAAGGGCAGCATCGTCAACACGCGCAGCGTGCGGCAGGCGCAGATCCTGCTGAACTGGAACCGTCCGCAGCTGCTGATGGGCCAGGGCAGCAAGACGTATTACCTGTCGGAGATCTCGACCGCCTACTTTGACTGCACGGCGCGCCAGCTCGGCTTTGGCAGCCGCAAGATGTATGCGCAGGCCGATGGCAAGGGCCAGTTGCTGCTGGCACCGCAGCTGGCATATTCGGACGTGAAGCTGCAGGATCCGATACCTGGTTCGACGGGGGAACGGGCCATTGAGGCGGTGTGCGGTAAATAATTTTCACATCGGCGATGCGGCGTGACCTTCAGGGCTTGCCCGGCGGAGCGAAATCGGTAATAATCGCTGGCTCGCGTCGCCGGGATGGCGGAATAGGTAGACGCACGGGACTCAAAATCCCGCGCCGCAAGGCGTGCCGGTTCGATTCCGGCTCCCGGCACCACAGAATTGTTTGATGCAGTACCGAGATGTTTGAAAGCCCGCAGTGTCCGATGACACTGCGGGCTTTTTGTTGTTCAAGTCCGTCCAGGGACCTGGCATCAGCTTTCTTCGTGGCCCCAGAAAACGTAAAAGTTTTTTGGTGCGCAACTCGAGAATGATTTCTCCGAAGACTGGCTCGCCGTCGCTACCGCTGTCTGTCCATGGATGATTTCCGTTGACCTGCGCCGTTCGTCAAGGACTTCATTCTTCATGTATCGCGAGATCGCCTGCCAGCAGGGCCAAGGATGGATCCTGTACCAGTCCGGCTATCCATTTGGCCGGGAAGGCCCGCCCTCTCGGGAGCGAAAATAATTTTCTGCAGAAAGCTGTATCATTTTTCCGCCCACAGCTATATAATCGCCCCCTCTTCGAAAAAAGACCGCCGCAACCGCGCCCTCCAGCGCATGCCGCCACCCCGTTTTTCGACAGGCAGCGAGTCACGGACAACAGCATCAACCGCAGGTCCGGATTGCAAAGAATACAAACAAAAAGGCCCTCGCTTGCGAGGGCCTTTTTTATGGCCAACGGTTTTGCAAACAATTTGCGCAACCCCGCCAGAAACCGCGCCAACGCTGGAAACTTATCCCCGTTTTATGTGCATAAACTTGTGGATAAGCCATTTTCACCCCACGCAAGTGCCGTCCCCGCCTGCCCTCCCAATAAACCGCACAAAATTTAGGCAGCCCTGTGTACCAGAAAATCATTTACGCGGCTTGCTCGCCATCGCCTCGCGCAAGGCTTGCGCCAGCGTCGCGGCCGCCGGTTTCAGGACTCGTCCCTTCAAGGTAATCAAGCCCATCGCCCGGCTCAAGACCGGACTGGTCACCGGCCGCGCCACAATGCCCTTGTAGGGCGCATTGCGAATGGCCAGCTCCGGCAGCAAGGCCACCCCGAGCCCGGCGGCGACAAGGCTGATGGCCCCGGCCACGTGATTGGTCTCATACTGGATCACCGGCCGCTGCGGTACCCGCGAGAAGGCATTGTCGATCAGGCTGCGATTGCCGCTGCTGGAGGAGACCGACACCAGCTTCTCCCCCGCCAGCGACTTCCAGTGCAAGCTGCTCTGCGCAGCCAGCGGATGATGGGTCGGCATCACCGCCAGATAACGTTCGCGCGTCAATTCCTGGAAATCGATCTCGGCTTCCTGCGCGCCGATGAAGTTCACGCCGAAATCGGCCTCGCCCTTGCGCACGCTCTCCAGCACCTCCGCCGCATTTTCGTCGATGATGCGCACCCGCACATTGGGATGCGTGCGCGCGTACGGTTTCAATACCAGCGGCAGCAAATTGTTGGCCACCGAGGGCACGCAGGCCACCGTCACGTGTTCGCGCCGATGCGCCATGCCCTGCTCCACGCTCCTGACGGCCAGCTCCAGTTCATCCATCACGGCCTGGGCATGCACCAGAAACAATTCACCGGCAGGGGTGAGCGAGACGCGCCGCGTGGTGCGATCGAACAGTCTTTCCTGCAAGGCCTGCTCCAGGTTCTCGATGCGGCGACTCAGTGCCGGTGCCGTGATGAACAGTCCCTCAGCCGCCGCCCGAAAGCTTGACTGGCGCGCGACGGCGAGAAAGGCCTGCAATTCGGCGGTCTCGATATTGATGCGCATTTTTTATCAATCCCCAGAATAATTGCAATTAACTTTTCAACGGATTCTACGCAAACTGCCGGGTTTCATCCCTCACCACGACGAAATACATCGTCATCAGGAGATCCGCATGATCCGTTCCAACTCCACCGCACGCTGTGTGCGCACCTCCATCTTCCAGCGCAGTGTCCTGGCCCTGGCACTGGGTGCCGTCACTTCGCTGGCCTCTGCCGCCGACCTGCACGTGGTCAGCTCGGGTGGCTTTGCCGCCGCCTACAAGGCACTGGCCCCCGCCTTCGAAAAGAAGACCGGCCACAAACTCATCTCCGGCTGGGGCCCATCCATGGGAGAAACCCCGCAAGCCATTCCCAATCGCCTGCAACGCGGCGAACAGATCGACGTGGTCATCATGGTCGGCGACTCGCTGGACAAGCTGGTGGCCGAAGGCAAGGTTTCCAAGTCCGAGCACAAGCTGCTGGCCCTCTCGCGCATCGGCCTGGCCGTCAAGGCCGGTGCCCCCAAGCCTGACATCTCCAGCATCGACGCCTTCAAGCGCACCCTGCTGACCGCCCATTCGGTGGTCTACTCCGACAGCGCCAGCGGCGTGTTCCTCTCCACCAAGCTCTTCAAGCGCCTGGGCATCGACCAGCAGATGGCCTACAAGGGCCGCATGATTCCGGCCGAACCGGTCGGTGAAGTGATCGCCCGCGGCGATGCCGAAGTGGGCCTGCAGCAAATCTCCGAGCTGAAGCCGGTCAAGGGTATCGACATCATCGGACCGATCCCCGAGAGCGCCCAGCAGATCACCCCCTTCTCCGGTGGCGTCGTGGTCGGCACCCACCAGCCCAAGGCCGCCAGGGAACTGCTGGACTTCCTGGCCTCGCCCGAAGCCATCGACGCCATCAAGGCATCCGGTCTGGACCCCGCGCCTCGCTGAAGAATGTGAAGGAAGGCGTCCAAGTACTGCCTCAAAGAGAGAAAGAGAGAGACCGACATGAACACAACAACCAAAACAAGCAGCACCGCCAAGCACTCCAAGCTGTCCACCGTCCTGCGGGTGACCAGCGGCAACTTCCTGGAGATGTTCGACTTCTTCCTGTATGGCTTCTATGCCAGCTACATCTCCAGGACCTTCTTCCCGTCGGACAACGAATTCGTCTCGCTGATCCTGACCTTCGGCACCTTCGGTGCGGGCTTCCTGATGCGCCCGCTGGGCGCCATCATCCTGGGCAGCTACATCGATCGTGTCGGCCGTCGCCAGGGCTTGATCGTCACGCTGGCCATCATGGCCATCGGCACCTTGCTGATCGCCTTCGTGCCCGGCTATGCCACCATCGGCATCGCGGCACCGATCCTGGTGCTGACGGGACGATTGCTGCAGGGCTTCTCGGCGGGGGTGGAGCTGGGCGGCGTGTCGGTCTATCTGGCCGAGATGGCCACGCCCGGCAACAAGGGCTTTTACGTGAGCTGGCAGTCGGCCAGCCAGCAGGCGGCCATCATGGCGTCCGCCTTGATCGGCTATCTGGTCAGCCAGTGGCTGTCGCCGGTGCAGATCAGCGAATGGGGCTGGCGCATCCCCTTCTTCATCGGCTGCATGATCGTGCCGGCCATCTTCATCATCCGCCGCTCGCTGCAGGAAACGGAAGAATTCATGGCCCGCAAGCACCATCCGGGTTTTGCGGAAATCATGGCCTCGATCGCCCAGAACTGGAAGATCGTGGTGGCCGGCATGATGATGGTGGTGATGACGACCGTGTCGTTCTATCTGATCACGGTCTACACGCCGACCTTCGGCAAGACCGTGCTCAAGCTGTCGGCCTCCGACAGTCTCATCGTGACCTTCTGCGTGGGCTTGTCCAACTTCTGCTGGCTGCCCGTCATGGGCGCACTGTCGGATCGCGTGGGCCGTCGTCCGGTGCTGGTGGCCTTCACGCTGCTGACCTTGCTGACGGCGTATCCGATGATGTCCTGGCTGGTCGCCGACATCAGTTTCAAGAACCTGCTGATCACCGAGCTGTGGCTGTCCTTCCTCTATGCCAGCTACAACGGCGCGGCAGTGGTGGCGCTGACTGAAGTGATGCCGGCGCACGTGCGCACGGTCGGCTTCTCGCTGGCCTACAGCCTGGCTACCGCGATCTTCGGCGGCTTCACGCCGCTGGTCTCGACCTGGCTGATCGATTCGACCGGCGACAAGGCCGCCCCTGGTTACTGGATGAGCTTTGCGGCGGTCTGCGGGCTGATCGCGACGCTGGTGCTGTATCGGGGCAAACCGGCAACGGCATCCGCAAGCTCCACTGCCTGAGCGGCCTCTTCCGGTGGCAGCAGCGGCAGCCGGAACACGCCCACCAGTTCGCGCAGCCGCTGCGACTGCTGCTGCAAGGACTGCGCAGCCGCAGCCGCCTGTTCCACGAGTGCGGCATTCTGCTGCGTCGTCTCATCCATGTGCACGATGGCCTGATTGACCTGTTCGATGCCGGTACGCTGTTCTTGGGTAGCGTCACTGATCTCCCCGACGATGTGCGAAACGCGCTGCACGCTGATCACCACGTTTTCCATCGTCGAACCGGCCTGCTCCACCAGACGTCCACCGGCATCCACCTGCGCCACCGAATCATCGATGAGCGCCTTGATTTCCCTGGCGGCGCCGGCGGAACGCTGGGCCAACGAACGCACCTCCGAGGCGACCACCGCAAACCCCCGGCCTTGTTCACCGGCGCGTGCCGCTTCCACCGCTGCGTTCAAGGCAAGGATGTTGGTCTGGAAGGCGATGCCATCGATCACGCCGATGATGTCGACAATGCGGCTCGAGGCTTGGCTGATACCCGCCATGGTTGCCACCACCTCCTGCACCACCGCACCGCTGCGCGCAGCCACTGTCGCGGCTTCGGCTGCGAGCTGGTTGGCCGCCTTGGCGTTGTCCGCGGTCTGGCGCACGGTGGAGGTGAGTTCTTCCATCGCGGCGGCGGTCTGCTCCAGCGACCCTGCCTGCTGCTCGGTACGCGAAGAGAGATCGAGATTGCCGCCGGCGATCTCGGAGGATGCAGTGGCAATGGTCTCGGCCCCCCTTCGTACCTCGCCCACGATGCCGGTGAGACTGCCATTCATCTGGCGCAACGCCTCCAGCAACTGGCCGAGCTCGTCCCGCCCCCCCGGTTCGATACGACTGTCGAGGTTGCCATGGGCCACCTGCTGCGCCACCCCGACCGCATGCCGCACCGGGCGGGTGATGGAACGCGTGATCCACCACGCGCACGCACCGCCGGATGCCACTGCCAGCAGGGCGATGGCCAGCATGATGCGTGTCTTCTGGTGATACTGCGCGGCGGCTTCTTCACCGCTGCGCTCCATCATTCGCGTACCAACGGCGATGTAGCCCTTCAGCCGCGCGATGGTGTTCTCCTGATCCTTGGCGCAGGGTGGTCAGCAGAAATTCGGTGGCATCCATGGTGGCACCGGTGGAAGCCAGTTGCAGGAAGCGCTGCTGTCCCTCGTAATACTTGCTACGCAAGGCGAGGATGTCGGCAAATGATTTGCGGCCTTGCTCGCTGGACAGGCGCGCCTGCAACTGGTCCAGAGTGGCCGTGATGGCCGCTTCGCCCTTGGCGATGCGGGCAATCTCCTCGGTCAGCTTCTGATGGTCGTCCAGCAGTAGCAGGTTGCGCATGGCGCTGGCGTTTTCACTGATGCGCAAGAGCACGTCATTGGCCAGCAGGACCTGCGGGTATCGGTCCTCGACGATGCGGCGCGTATCCTGGTGCAATGTGAACAGACTGGCGATGGCCAGGACCGTAATGCCGGTCAGCAGCGCCAGCACCAGGCCGAAGCCCAGCGAAAGACGTGTACCCAGTTTGAGGTGTGCAAGCATGAAGACTCTCCGCGACGCAAGAATGCCGGCGGACGCGGCAGCGGTGCCGTCCGGCAATCAATCCGGTATGGATAAAAAAATGGCGGAGAAAACTGCTTCTCCGCCCAAGGCACTACGAAGCGCCCATCCGCTCCAGGAGGGGCGCACGCAAGACCAGACTATTCACAGAAGGTAAAGCGGCCCTCGGCATGAGAGCCTGTTCCGAACATCAGAACGAGTGGTGCATACCGATGGTGGTGACCAGTTGGCCCTGCCCACCGGAGACGCCGGTACCGTTCATGACGGCAAAGCGTGCATCGCCACCGGCACGCTGGTAAGCCGCTTGCACGTACCATTGGGTGCGCTTGGAGAATTCATGCACATGAGACAGACTGAAGGTGTTCCAGCGTGCGCCCTCCAGCTTGGAGAGACCGTAGCCGAAGTTGATGGTATCGAGCGTTGCGTAGCGCCACGCCGCACCCAGATCCAGGTTCTTCTGCTTGGGCGTGGCACCGCTGGGCAGGGCCAGCTTGACTTGCGTGTAGGCCGTATTCAGACGCACGTTGCCAATGGTGTAGCCCAGGCCGCCGGCCGTCGTAGTCAGACTGTTGAAGACCGTCCCCGCATTGCCCAGACCCACGCTGGTGAGGAAGGTACCGGCAAATCCTGCAGCACGATTGTTCAGCTTCGAATAGGCCAGCGCCGCACGGAACGGACCATTGGTGTAGGTACCGCCCGCACTGACGTTGCGGCCATTGCTGCTGTCCCCTGCCACTTCACCGAAGCCGTACATCAGGCTGCCCTGAAAACCACCCAGGGTTGGAGAGGTATAGCGCACGGCATTGTCGAACTGGTAGGTGTTGGCCAGGCTGTCCAGGTTACCCGGATGGAACAGATACCAGTTGGTCAACTGGAAGCCGTTGGACAACTTGCCCACGTAGTCGAACACGACGTCGGGCATGTGGCCCAGGGTGACTGCACCGAAGTCACCTGACAGGCCGATGGTGCTGTAACGGTTGAACAGCTTGGACGAATTGGGGGTAGCACCACTATCGGTGTAGAAGCCGGCTTCGAGCTGGAAGATGGCCTTCAGGTTGCCTCCCAGGTCCTCGGTCCCGCGAAAGCCGATGCGGTCCGGCTGCATCGTGCCCTGATCCAGGCGCGATACCGAGCCGCCATTGAGGTTGTTGATATAGGCTACGCCAGCATCGAGACTGCCGTAGATGGTCACGCTGCTCTGCGCAAAGGCTCCTGCCGACAGACAGGAGGCCGCTGCGGCCATCATTAACTTCTTCATCAAACTCCCCTTCAACGAATAAAGTCCAAACACGCGGCCAGGCCGCATTCACTCACTGCTCCCCTGTGCCCCGTGCGCAGGAAAGGTGACTTCTGCCGGCAAGGCCGCCGCTGCATGGTCAGCGGTCAGCACAGGCTTGCCGGGTGGCCCGGGTCCGGTGATATTTGTTTCACCTATGGATCACCGTTCCAAAAATTTTCCAGGCTCAAAAAAATGCCCGGTGCCGGAGCACGGGCATGGTTCTGTGCCGCAGTGGCTAAAGATCCAGCACCAGGCGCTGCCCCTTGCAGCCGGAAACGCACACCATCATGGTCTTGCCGGCGGCGCGCTCGGCCTTGCTGAGGACGCCGTCGCGATGCTCCGGTTCGCCTTCCAGCACACGCGTCTCGCAGACACCGCAGACCCCTTCGCGGCAGCTGTGGTCGACCGCGATGCCAGCATCGAGCAGGGTATCCAGCAACGATTTGCCGGCCGGCACCGTGAGGCTGGATTTGCTGCGCACCAGTTCGGCGACATAGCTGCCGTGTTGGACAGGTGCCACTTTCTCGGCGGCGAAGCGCTCGATGTGCACGTTGGGCAGACCCAGTTCTTCGCACAGACTTTCAAAGGCGTTGAGCATGGGAGTCGGTCCGCAGCAATAGAAATGCGACTCCTTCGGATAGGCCCCCAATACGGCACGCAGATCAGGCGCGGTACCGGCCTCGTCATCAAAATGGCTGCTCACGCCCGGCTGACCCAGCAGCTGGGCGGTAAACGCGGCTTCCTTGCGGGAACGGGCGCAGTAGTGCAGTACCGCTTCCTTGCCCTGGGCCCGCAGGTGGTGATACATGCAGGAGATCGGCGTGATGCCGATACCGCCGGCGATCAGCACCGACAGGGGTGCCGCTTCCTCCAGCGGAAAATTGTTGCGCGGAGCCGAGATGGAAAGCGTCGACCCGACCCGCAATTGTTCGTGGACATAGCGCGATCCGCCGCGACTGGCACGGTCGTGCAGCACGCCAACCACATAGCGATGACGCTCGGCCGGTGAATTCGACAGCGAATAGCTGCGCACCAGACCGTTGGCCAGATGCAGGTCGATGTGCGCACCGGCCTCGAAAGCCGGCAACTCGCCGCCGTCGGGCAGGCACAGTTCGACGCTGACAACGCCTTGCGCCTCGAAGCGCATGGCCTGCACACGGACGGAAAGAAGAGGACTGCTCATGAATGCACCACCATCAATTCAGATTCGTTCAAACACGCTCATACGGTCACGCGCACAGCCTGCCGCAGATCCACACCCAGCCGGGCATACGCATCGATTTCCACCGTCAGCTCCGGAAACACCAGAGCGCTGACTTCCACCAGCGTGGAGCAGGGATACGGTCCCTGTTCGCCGAAGAAGTCACGGCGCGCCCGTCCCACCTCATCCTTGTGCGCGATATCGGTCAGGTAGATCACCAGCTTGGTGATGCTGTCCGGTGTTCCTCCGGCAGCGCTCACCAGGTCGGCGATCTTGCGGAGCACCACCAGCGTCTGCCGATAGGTATCCAGCGTCTGCTGCCGCGTGGCCGGATGCGCCGTCATGCCAGACAAGACGATGTCCTCGCCGATCACCAGGCAATTTGACCAGGTCGCAGCGTCCGGCTCCGGCACGCTGGCGCACTTCACATGACGCATGGCGGGCCCACGGGCGGCGTCGCTCATGCCGCGCGTACCGGTGCCCTGGCCGCCGCCAGTTCCTCCTCGCGCGCCAGCTGGGCCTTGGCCAGTCCGCGCAGATGACGGCGCAGACGCACGATGCCCATATCGTGCTGGTACAGCATCTCGCGCTGGTTGGCATCCGGCTCCATCAGTTCCAGCACCACCCGGTCCTGCTCCAGCACGTTCCAGTGGCGCGCTTCCAGGCGGTTGCGATAGAGGAAGCGCCAGGTATCACGCTGCCAGCCCGAGAGCTTGCGGCAGCGCCAGTGGAAGACGGCAGCGATGTTGTCGACGACGGGCGTGTAGCTGCCGATGATGACGAAGCTGCCACCGGGACCGCCGGTCTTGGGATAGGGAATGGCCAGGCGCATCCAGTGCAGGCCGGTATCGCCCCATTCAGTCCAGTCGAAATTGACGTCACGCTGGCCTTCCTTTTCGAAGACGAAGCCGATGTCGGTCTCGCGGATGCCGAAGCTGGCGGTATTGTCGCCCTCGGCCATGGAGTGCGACTGCTTGTGCAGGAAAGTGCCGTGCATCGGGTCCATCACGTTGTCCAGCACGTAGCGATAGTCGCCCTTCCACTCGGTGTAGCACAGGAAATTGGAATACTCGGGGCTGGTCAGTTCCTCGGGCAGGCGCAGCGGCGGTGGCGTGTCGACATCCTCCAGGCTGTTGTAGAGGAAGATGGCACCGGCCGCTTCAGTCACGTGGAAGCGGCGGGTAGCCTTGGCACCCTCCAGCTTGCAACCGGGGCTGCCGGGCACGCTGGTGACCACGCCGTCGAAACGCACCTGCACGCCGTGATAGCCACAGGCGATGCGGTCTCCCATGGGGATGCCCATGGACAACGGTGCACCGCGATGCGGACAGTGATCTTCCAGCGCATGCAGCTTGCCCGAGGGCTCACGCCAGAACACGAATTTCTTGCCCAGGCGGCGCAGCGAAACCGGCTTCTCAGCCACGAACTCGGATGGGCAGACGGGATACCACAGGTCTTTCAGGCCGACAGCCAGGACGGCATCGACGGGATCATGGGCAGCAGTTCTCATTTGGGTACTCTCCTGTAAGGGCTGGCGGTCGCCATCAGGCGGCCAGGCGGGCGATCTCTTCCTGATAATTGGCTTCGGTCCAGACACCGGCGTTGTACGGACAGCTCGGACCGGTACGATTGAGATGCGCCACCAGCGCGCTCAATTCGTGGATTCCGGCGGCGTAGGCGCGCTCGATGGAATCGCCCAGCAGATCTTCGAACTGGGTCGGCGGGCGGCGGCGCGCCTGGTGCGGATTGAGATAGACATCGGTAACAGTTGCAACCATCATTGGCCTCCATTTCTGACGCGCTCGCGAATGCGCTCGCGCACGGGAACAAAATCGTAAGTGGGGTAGCACTCGGTACGGAACACGCCCCAGGCCGAGCGTTCAAGCTCGACATTGACTTGCGGCAGCAGCGCTGGCGGCAGCGCCAGCGTGACGATCTGGCCCAGGCCCATGGCCACGGTCCAGGACACCACGCGCGTTCCGGCAACAGGAAATCGCTCCCACCAGTCCATCGTCTTCATGTGGGCCTGAATCCGGTCGAGATTCATGGACTGGTCATGCTTCAGGACGATGGTCAGCAGCATGGTGTCGGCGGGGTCTTCCGGTTTCACTGGCACGCCCTGTCTCATGCAGCAACGGCTGCAACTTGCGGCTGCAGCGGTACCTGCCAGGCATCGTAGCCATAGACCCAGTCGGCATTGCCGCCTGCGCGCAGCCAGTTGTTGCCGCGCGATCCGATCTGGATGGTCGAGGCACGCTCCATGCGCAACTGCTCGTATCGGTGCAGAGCAGCGGCCACGTCTTCGAGGGCGGACACGGTGGCCAGGCAGCGTGCCAGCACCACGGCATCTTCGATGGCCATGCCGGCCCCCTGCGCCATGAAGGGCATCATGGGATGACAGGCATCTCCCAGCAAGGCCATGTTGCCCCTGGCCCAGGCCGGCAGCGGATCGCGTTCATAAAGCGCGGTCTTGAGCACTTCGTCGCAGGCGTCCAGCAGCGCCATGGCGTCGGGATGGAAGCCCGCATAGCTGTCGCGCAGTTCCTGCACGTTGCCCGGTGTGGTCCACGATTCCAGATGCCAGCTCTCCTGGGCGGTCGTGGCAAAGATGAAGATGTCCTCGCCGCGATTCAACGGGAAGGTCACGATCTGGCTTTCCGGGTTCGGTCCCCACCATTTGGTGAAGGCCTGCAGGTTGGGGACACCGGCCACTTTCGCTGCAGGCACGACGGCACGGAAAGCCACCACACCCGTGAAGCGCGGGCTCTCCGCGCCGAACATGGCTGTGCGCACGGCGGAATGGATACCGTCGCCGCCGATGAGCACATCGACGCGATCGGTGCTGCCATCGGTGAAGTGCAGGTCAATGCCATCGCCCTCCGCGCGGATTGCTTCAGCACGCTTGGCAAAGCGCACCTGCTCCAGCGGGAACACCCCGGCCAGCGCTGCCAGCAGATCGGCGCGATGGATGGTCAGCTGCGGCGCGCCATATTTCTGTTCGGCGGTGTCGCCCATGGTCAAGCGCGACGTTTCCTCGCCGCTATTCCAGGTGCGGCTGATGCGATGCGTGGGACGTGCCGCGGTCCGGCGCACGGCCTCGCCAATGCCCAACCCGTCCAGTGCGCGGACCGCATTGGGCGTCAGGTTGATGTCTGCACCCACGCGCAGGAACTGGCGTGACTGCTCATACACCACCACCTCATGTCCGGCGCGCTGCAGGGCAATGGCTGCCGTGAGGCCGCCGATGCCGGCACCGAGGACTCCGATCTTGAAGGACATGTTGATCTCCTTTGGTCAATGATTTACTTGTCCGCTGCCGCACGGTCGGTGAGGAATTTGCCGCTCGGTCCCTGGGCATTCTTCTGGCGCCGCGTATTGCCGTCGATACCGCCATCGATGGCCCATTCGGCAAACACCGTCGGTCCGGGTTCGAAGTCGCGTGGTTCCCAGTGCGCATCGAGCTGGTCTTCGTCGGCGTAATACTCGATGAGGCCACCGGCCGGATTCTTGAAGTACCAGAAATAAGCCGAGGAGATCGGATGGCGGCCCGGCCCCAGTTGCGTGTCCCAGCCCTGGCGTGACATGTGCATCCCGCCACCGAAGACCTCATGGATGTCGCGCACCGTGAAGGCCACGTGGTTCAGGCCCGCGCGCGCCTCCGGCGGTTGCAGCAGGAAGATGTCGTGATGGCCGCCGACGTCGGCGCAGCGCAGGAAGGCACCGCGTTCCGGATAACGGTCGGAGGGAACGAAGCCGAAATGCTCGCAATAGAATTTTTCACAGGCCTTCACATCCTTGACGAAGAACACCACGTGTCCTACTTCGATGGGCGCAGCGCGCTCGTAGATGGGGCTGCGCTGGTTGATGCGGTTCTTCTCGTTCCAGGTGTTCATACGGGCGCATTGCAGCTCCACCTCGCGCTTGACCGAGACCTGGAAACGCACCGCCAGCCCGTTGGGATCGGTACAGCCCACGCGCCGGCCGTCGTTGAGGAAACCGGGCAGACCGCCGATGCGACTGGCGAACTTGTCCAGCACCGCCGCCGAGGACACGCCCCAGACCACTTCGCGCAGGGTCGGACCGGCCTCGATGGCCGGCGGCAGGCCGGGATCGGCGCTGTCACGCACGATGACGCGACAGCCGTTCTGCGATACGAAGACCAGCTCGGCTGCGCTCTCCTGTTCCAGCACCATGCCCCAGTCGAGGAAGAAACGGCGGCAGGTCGGCAGGTCGTCTGCGCCGTAGATGATTTCGTCGATACCCAAAACGTCCATGTGATTCTCCATTGCGTGTTCAGCCGGCCCAGGGCAGCGGCTGTTCGTTCAGGCCCCAGTACATGGCTTTCTGCTCCATGTATTGGAGGATGCCCAGCCGTCCCTTCTCGCGGCCCAGGCCGCTGTCGCGCCAGCCCCCGAAAGGGGTCGAGATCGAGAACTGCTTGTAGGTGTTGATCCAGACATTGCCGGCCTGCACCGCACGGCCCACGCGCCAGGCACGCTTGTAGTCGCGGGTCCAGATGCCGGCGGCCAGGGCGTAGACGCTATCGTTGGCCTGCCGGATCAGATGCTCCTCATCGTCGAAAGGCATGGCCACCAGCACCGGCCCGAAAATCTCTTCCTGACAGATCCTCTGATCATTGCGCAGTCCCTCGATGATGGTCGGCGTATAGAAGTAGCCGCGATCGAAGGCGGGGCCCTTGGGACGCACGCCACCGGTGCGGATGCGGCCGCCATCGGTGACGCCCATGTCGACGTAACGCTCGATGCCCTCACGATGACGGGCGGTGATCAGCGGCCCCATCTGGGTGCGTTCGTCCGCCGGATCGCCCACGCGCAGCGCAGCGGCACCCGCCGCCAGTCGCTCCATGAACGGTTCATGCAAGGACCGCGCCACGAACAGGCGCGAACCGGCAATGCAGGATTCGCCGGAACTGCTGAAGATCCCGTAGAGCACGCCGGCGACAGCATGATCAATGTCGGCATCCTCGAACACCATGGTCGGCGACTTGCCACCGAGCTCCAGCGACACCGGCATCATCTTGTCGGCGGCGATGTGGGCGATATGCTTGCCGGTGCTGGTGCCGCCAGTGAAGGAAACCCGCTTGACCAGCGGATGCAGCGTGATGGCATCCCCGATGACCGAGCCCTTGCCCGGCAGTACGCTGATGAGGCCTGCGGGTACGCCGGCCTCGATGCACAAACGTGCCAGCGCCAGCGCGGCCAGCGGCGTGACTTCCGCCGGCTTGACCACTACCGCATTGCCAGCCGCCAGCGCCGGCGCCATCTTCTGCGCTTCGCTGGCGATGGGCGAATTCCATGGCGTAATGGCGGCCACCACGCCCATGGGCTCATGCACGCTCATGGTCAGGTTGTCGCCACGCATGGGGGTCAGCGATTCTTCCAGGGTCTCGCAGGCAGCAGCAAAGAACTGGAAGGTGGCAGCAGCGCTGGCGACCAGGTTGCGTGTCTCGCTGATGGGCTTGCCATTATCCAGGCGCTGCAATTGCGCCAGCGCTTCGCCGTTCTCGCGGATCAGCTGCGCCACGCGAAACAGCACGGCAGCGCGTTCGTGCGGTTTCTTCTGCGCCCAGCCACTGGTGCGAAACGCACGGTCGGCACCAAGGATGGCTTCCTCCACATCGGCCACGCTGGCCGCGTGCAGGCTGGCCACCGCTTCGCCGGTGGCGGGATAGAGCGTGGCATAGCGATCACCGGCTCCCGGACGCCACTGGCCGGCAATGCAGATGGGCTGGATGTCATTCAGATTCAACATGGTCAACTTCTCCTGGCCCGGTTCAGATCGACAGCGCATGGGCGCGATTGCCCAGGGCACGCACCACGCTGTAGACGGTCAACGCCGATGTCTTGGGATTGGCGGCCAACGGCTTGCCGCGCATGGTCAGCTCGAAACCGCCGAAGGCACCGCTGGCATCCACGTGGTGAATGTTCTCGCTCACGCCGGGATCGGCATACAGCCGCACCTGTGTCTGGTCCAGCCCCAGCCCGGCCAGCGACAGCGTGGCCGCGACATTGGCATTCTTGGGATAGAGGCGAGCGGCTTCGCGGGCGCTGCCTTCAAAGATCATCGTGGCTTCCTGCAACGTGTCCAGATTGAAGGCCGACTCTGCTGGCGTGTCTTTCCAGGCTTGAGGGGGCTTGCGTCCGGTGTAGATCACCGCATCCAGACCGCCGATCTTGGCGGCGGCCAGCGCATCGATGGCACCGATCGCGCCGGACAGCAGTTGCACCTGCGTGCGCCCGGCACGGGCGGCGGCTTCCAGCTTGTCGACCAGACCGGGTTCAGACAAGGCACCGATGGACACCACCATGCAGGCAATGCCGCGCTCGAGAGCCGGAATGATGTGTTCGCTGATGGCCTGGTGGCCGGCGCATTCGATCAGCAGGTCGGGACGCTCCTCGCCCAGACGCGACACTACCTGCGCCGCGGGTGCCAGCGTGGAGACGGTGCTGCGGGCACGCTCCATGTGGGCCTCGGGCACCACCACCATGTCGAACGCCACCTCGGGATCGCTTTTGAGGATTTCCATGACGCCTGCGCCAATGGCACCGCATCCGATCATCGATACGTGCAGCATGCCTTTCTCCTCAGGCCGTGGCCGCTGTCGCGGCAGCCGCAACGACAGCCGCCGCCGCGGCAGCGGCCTTTTCCTTTTCGTTGACCGGCGGGCCGGCAAAAGCGGTCTTGAAGCTGCCGATCGCCAGCATGTCGATTTCCAGCAGGAACGGCCCCGGGGAGGACAAGGCCTCGTCCAGTCCGGCTGCGACTTCGGCAAGATCGCCCACGCGTTTGTGTCGCAACTTGAGCGCCGAGGACAGCTCGGCATAATCAGGCGTATGCAGGTCCACGTAATGGCGACGGCCGCCGTATTGCGCATCCTGAATGTTCTTGATGACGCCATAGCCCTTGTCGTTCATCAGTACGATCACCATGTCGGCCTGTTCCTGCACGGCCGTGGCCAGCTCGCCCAGGTTGAGGATGAATCCGCCGTCGCCGGCCAGCGTGAAGGTTTTCTTGCCGGACTGGGTGACTGCCGCACCGATGGCCGCACCGATGCCCATGGCCAATCCCTGGCCGATGCCGCCACCCAGCGCATGCACGCCGGCGCGGGGATCGAAGATGCGCAGATGGCGGTTGCCCCAGGTGCTGTTGGAGACCGTCACGTCGCGCACCCAATTGAATTCGCGACCGGCGGCCTGCTGCAGTTGCTCCACCAGCGCGCTGTAGGGACCGAGGCCATCGACCAGTCCATGCACCGCCGTGTCACGAGCCTTCTTGAGATCGCCCATGAAATCGGGATCGACCTTGAGTGCCGCCAGGCGATCCGCCAGTCCCGCCAGCACCAACGCGGAATCTCCGCAGACGAAATAGTCGCTGGTATAGCAGCGGCCCTCGGCCGCCGGATCGGCATCGACCCGGTACAGGGGACGTGGCAGCTTGAGTTCGTATTTCAGCGTTTCGTTGCCGCGCAGACGCGAACCGACCACCAGCATGGCGTCGCAGCTCTGGTAGAACTGCTCGACCGGCTTGTGCAGGTTGAAGGCACCCAGCGAGCGCGGATCATCCTCGGGCACGATGCCTCGCCCCTGGGTACTGGTCACGACACCGAAACCCAATGCCAGCAGACGCTGTACCTGCGCTCCAGCGTGACGGGCACCGCCGCCCAGCCACAGCAGCGGGCGCTTGGCTTTCATCAGCCGCTCGGCCAGTTCGTCCAGCGCACGCGCCGACGGTACGCTTTGCGGAATGGCCAGCGGTTGCAGATTGATCGGCAGGGGGATCATGGCCGCCTGGATGTCGATGGGAATCTCGACCGAGACCGGCCCCATGGGCGGCGTCAATGCGGTCTGCACGGCCAGCTTGATGGTGCTGATGGCCGTCTCGACGCTGCGGATGCGGAAGGCCGCCTTCGAGATCGCCTTGAGCATGCTCAACTGGTCCGGGGCTTCATGGATGTACGCCAGGCTCTGGTCCAGATAAGGCGTTTCGATCTGGCCGGTCAGATGCAACAGCGGTGTGCCGGCGGTCAGCGCCTCGACCATGGCACCGGCGGCATTGCCGGCGGCAGTACCGGTCGAGGTCAGGCAGACGCCCAGTCCGCCCGTGGTACGTGCATAGGCATCGGCCATGTTGGCACCGCCGGCCTCACCGCGCGCCGGGATGAAACGGATCTTGCCGCGCTCGCCGAAGGCATCGAGGATGGGCATGTTGTGGATCGAGATCACACCGAAGGCAGCCTTGACGCCGCACTGTTCGAGGAAAGCCGCGATCGCGCAGCCGACGGTGACTTTGGGTTGGGTATTAGGCATGGCGGGAAAGTCCTCCTGAAACATCGATATGGCTGCCTGTGGTGTACGAGGAAAGCGGCGTGGCGAGGAATACGATCGCCTGCGCAGCTTCCCGGGGAAGGCCGAGACGGCCAAGTTGGATCTGTTTTCTTGCGGCCAGCGCAGCGGTCCACCGGGCCCAGCTCTGGTCCTGCAGCTCCGGACCACGAGCGGCGTAGCGGCGGCGCCATTGGCCCGATTCCACCAGCCCGATCAGGATGCCGTTGACGCGCACACGGGCGGCCTCCCCGCAGGCCAGTTCGGTGGCCAGCGAACGTACCAGGTTGTGCACGCCGGCGCGGGCGGCCGATGTGGCCACCATGTGCGGCTCAGGTTGGGTCGCCAGCAGCGAGTTGACGCATACGATGGCGGCATCGCCATGCTGCGCACTCATGGCCTGCAGTTGCGGCAGGAAGGCACGCGTCGGATAAATCACCGAAAAGAATTTGAGATGCAGCTCTTCGCTCCAGGCCTCGTCAGGGGTGTCGGCAAAAGTCGAGACGCGACCCTGACCAGCATTGTTGACCAGCATGGAAACCGGGCCCAGCGTGTTTTCCACCGAGGCGGCAAAGGCCCGCACTTGCTCCTGCACCAGTACGTCGCAGGGCGCGCTGTACAACCGCGCCGCGGGATAACGTTCGCGCAGCGCAGCTTCGGCATGCTGCAGACGCTCACCGTCGCGGCCACAGAAGGCCACCGCTGCACCCGCTTCCAGCAAGAGTTCCACGGTGGCCAAGCCGATCCCGGAGGAACCGCCGGTGACCACCGCCACCTTGCCCTGGAGAGAAGTCATCGCCATCTCAGCCTCGCCACATGTTGACGACCTTGGCCCCACGCTCCGGTGCATGGTCGAGCAGACGCGAGAGTTCGGCAGCGGTCTCGCGTACGCGGGACACGATCACATCGAGCTGGCTGGCGTCGATATGCGGCGACGGAATGGTGGCACCCAGGGCGGCCACAACATGGCCGGAGTGATCGCGTACGGGAGCCGCCACGGTGGAAATGCTGGTTTCGAAAAAACCTTCCTGCAACACGAAGCCACGCTCCTTGTCGGCCTGCACCATGTCGAACAGTTCCACTACGGTCCTGGGCGTATTGCCGGAGAAGACTTCCAGGTGTTCTTCCGGATACAGGGTGCGCAGTTGCGGCAGGGTCAGGTCTTCCAGCAGTACGCGGCCCAGCACGGTAGCATGGGCCGGCAGACGGGTACCGACGTTGACGTGACTGGTGAAGGCGGTCTGGGTGACCGACTTGGCGACATAGACGATGGAGCGGCCATCGCGTACCACGAGGTTGCAGGAATAGCCGATCTCGTCGCGCAGGCGGTCCAGCAGCGGACGGCCGATCTCGGTCAGTTCCAGCGATGCCAGGTATTCAAAGCCGAGGCGCAGCACCGACATGCCCAGGCGATAGTCGCGGCCGCCATCGGCCCGTTCGACGAAGCCCATGCGTTCCAGCGTGGCCAGCAGGCGGAACACGGTGGAGCGTGGAATATCCAGGCGCCGCGCCAGCTCGGGAGCGGAAAGGGTCTTGTCCTGGCGGCTGAATTCGCACAGCAGGCGCAGGCCGCGTTCCAGGCCCGGGACGGAGTACTTGTCTTGCGACTCTTCTTCTGGCATCACTGGTTTGTTCATGATGATTATCTGTTCTGGTTGGTTGAGGTGAATTGCGCGCGCACCAGCGCGGCAAAGGACAACGGCTGCTCGATATAACAGGCATGGCCGGCGCCGTCCACCAATTGAAAGGGAATTTCAAATTGCCGGGCCAGCCCTTCACTGGCCTGTGGGGTGGTGACAATGTCTTCTGCGCCGCAGGCCACCGACAACCCCCGTCGTGGCGCTGCCTGCAAATAAGTCGCGATATCGTCACCGCACAACAAGTGCACCGCCTGGGTATAACCCGCCACATCGAGCCGCTGCATGTTCCAGCGCACCCAGGCGTGCTGTTCATCACTGGCCTGCGTCGACAGCAGACGCGTACGCTGCGCGGCCAGGCCAGCCACACCGAGCCGCTGCAATGCGCCCAGGCGCTCCTGGCGAACCTGTACTGACCGTTCTTGCTGCCCTGCCCCGCCATAGCCGAGGGCCGGGTCGGCCAGCAGCGTGCGTGTGGCGCGGCCATCACCTTGAGCCAGATAGGCTGCGGCCATCAAGGCCCCGAGCGAGTGACCGACCAGCACGCATTGGCTGATCTCCAGCGCCGCCAGCATCTGCTGCAGGCGTGCCGCGTAATCGCTGGCCCTGGGCATGGCCATCGGCAGCGCTGTGGAGCTGCCATAACCGGGCGCATTCCAGGCGATCACGCGGGCGTCGTTCGCCAGCGCCAATGCCATATGCAGCCAGGATGCCGCGCCGGAGCTGATGCCGTGCAGCAGCACCACCACCTGATCGCGGTCGCTGCGGCCAGCGCTGCGATAACTGACCTGCCCATCGGGCAACGCCACGCGCTGCTCGGGGAAATGGCGATCTAGCAGCACCAGCGACGCGGACAGCGCCTCGCATGACGTGGCGGACCCGGCGGGCAAGATGGCGGACATGCTCGCTCCCGGGACGATCAGCGCTTGACCGAGGTCAGCGGATGTTCGGGCGGATAGGTCGGCGTGAGAGGCTTCTTGGCCCCCAGCATCACGCACATCAGCGCATCTTCGTCACCGATGTTGATTTCCTCGCGATACACGCCCGGCGGTACCGAAACAACGTCGCGATCGGTGAGGATGGTTTCGAAGCGTTCACCGTCCTTTTCAAGCACCAGCTTGAGCTTGCCGCGCAACACGAAGAACACTTCTTCGACATCCACATGCAGGTGCGACGGACCTTCGTGGCCGGCCGGAATGATCATGGTCGAGAAGGTGAAGTGCTCCGACGGAATCACGTTGGCATCGTGCGCCACGCCGGTGCCGCCGGTGCCGATGTAGCGCATCTGTGCGCGGCGGTACTTGGGGTCGTAGTCGGCCTGGAACTTCAGCGCGTTCCAGTC
Source organism: Herbaspirillum sp. 1173 (assembly GCF_031455335.1). Classification (NCBI taxonomy): domain Bacteria; kingdom Pseudomonadati; phylum Pseudomonadota; class Betaproteobacteria; order Burkholderiales; family Oxalobacteraceae; genus Herbaspirillum; species Herbaspirillum sp. 1173. The sequence goes on from NZ_JAVDSP010000003.1 coordinate 258,391, forward strand.
GTACTTGCGGGTCGACAGACGCGCCACGCGCGATTCCATCCAGTCGGCGAAGCTGGCCCCTGCCGGGCGATCCCAGCTGCGGCCCATGTTTTCCTGCTCGGACATATCGGTCATGCTTTTCTCCTTGAATTGGTCCTGAATTGATCCGGTTGCACGGAGTTGACTTGCCATACAGGCCGCTTCAATGCATCACGAAGCCACCATTGACGGCCATCACCTGGCCGGTAAAGAAACGCGCCATATCCGACAGCGCGAAGACGACGGCACCGCATACGTCCTCGGGCAACTGATCACGCTGCAGGGCACGGCCCTCCAGGTAATGCTGGTGGCGCGCCTGCGGCACATACTCAGTGGCCTCCACCAGCGTCAGCCCGGGCGCCACGGCATTGACGGTGATGTTGTCGGCACCGACTTCACGCGCCAGCGAACGGGTCATGCCGATGACTGCACTCTTGCTGGCCACATAGGCCAGCAGGTTCGGCGCCCCCCACAACGGCGTATCCGAGGACAGGTTGACGATCGCGCCGCGCCCCGAGGTCCGCAGTGCCGGCAGGCAGGCATTGGTCATGAGCCAGGTGCCGCGCACGTTGACATCCATGACGCGATCCCACATCTCCAGCGCCAGTTGCTCGCTGCTCTTACCACCGGAATTGGTAATGGCGGCGTTGTTGACCAGGCCATCGAGCCCGCCCATCCAGGCGATGGCAGCCTGTGCACAGGACTGCACTGAGGCAGGATCGGCCAGATCCAGTGAAAAACCTTCGACCGCCAGGCCGCGCTGCTGCAGCGTCGACACCGATGCTGCCAGCGTGTCCTGCAGGATATCGGCCATGGCCACTCTGGCACCGGCAGCGGCGATGGCCTCGACGAACGCCAGGCCGAGGCCGCGTGCCGCGCCCGTGACCAAAATGCGTCGTCCTGCCAGAAGAGTCGCCGTACTTGTTGCTGACATGTTCATGCTCCTGTTACCGATCGGGAAATCGCGCTCAATATCAGACGGTGCTGGTATTGGCCTTGGGCAGGTAGTGCAGCACCTTGCGTTCGGCCCACACCACGGCCCCGTAGGTGACCACACCGATAAGCGTCAATGCGACGATGGAGACGAACACGGCAGCTGTATTGCCCTGCCCTTCGCCATCGACCAGCAGATAGCCCAGCCCCTGATTGCCGCCAACCAGCTCGCCGACGGTCACGCCGATCACCGATAGCGTGGAGGCGATGCGCAAGCCGGAGAACAGAGCCGGCAGCGCCGAACGGAACTCGACCAGATGGAAGATCTGCCAGCGGCCGGCGTTGAGTGTGCGCACCAGGTTGACCATGTCCGGGTCGACGGTACGGATTGCCGAGAGCACATTGATCATGATGGGGAAGAACACGATCAATACCGCCACGATGATCTTGGGATAGATGGTGTAGCCCAGCCACATCACGAACAGCGGCGCAAACGCCACCTTGGGTGCAATCTGCAGTGCCAGGATGTAAGGCGAGAGCATCGCCTCGGCACGCGGCGACAAGCCCAGCGCCACCCCTACTGCCAGCCCCAGCAGGGCCCCGAAGAGGAAACCGAACACGACTTCCATGGCAGTGATGCCGAAGTGCTGCAGCAGCTGCGCGTTGTTCCACATCACCACGCCTTCACGCACCACTTGCATGAAGTTGGGAAGGATGTATTCCGGCATGCCGAGCATGCCGGGGCCCCATTGCCAGGCGGCGATGAAGAGCACCAGCAGCACCAGGCTACCGCACACGGTCTGCGCCTTATCGCTCAGGAACCGGCGGCGCGGACGGGAAGGAGCGGCTGCGGATGGCTCGGAACTGGACATGGTCAGGTCTTTGGCTGTCGTGGTGTTCATGATTACTTGGCCACTCCCACGAACTGGTTGGTGAAGAGTTCATTGACCGGTGCCGCCTTGCTCACGATGCCTTCGCTGACATAGAACTTCTGTACCGCGTCCATGCGTGAGGGATCAATCTGGCCCAAGGTTTTCTGGCTGGCATAGACATACTTGTTGTACATCTCGAAGGTAGTCTGGATGCTGGCCTCCTTGCCCTTGTAGGTGGGCAGCGCGGCGACGTAGTCATCGGCTGCGGCCTTCGGATCTTTCATGATGTCCTGCATGCCGCGCAGGGTGGCACGCACCAGCCGCTTCAACAGTTCCGGGTTTTTCTTGATGGTGTCATCGGAGGCCAGAATGGCTTGTGCCATGCTCTTGAAGCCACCGTTGTCCAGCAACTCCAGTTTTGCGCCGGCATCAGTGGCATTGACCACCCAGTCGGGTACGCCTGCAAAGCCCTGCGACTTGCCGGACGTATAAAGCTGCCACACGCCGGAGGGGCCGGCCGCCTGGATCTGCACGTCGGTCTTGGACAGGCCGGCCGTCTTGAGGCTGCCGAGAAAGGCGTAATAGGTGGTATCGGTATAGGACATGACGGTGACGGTCTTGCCCTTCAGATCCTTCAGGGTCTTGATGCCCTCAGCCGGATTGGCCGCCACCATGGTGACCGAACCCGCCCCCAGTACTGCGATGGCCTTCACCGGAATGCCATTGGCCCGCACCACGATGGGGGTATCACCGATGGCGCCACCAATGACGGCATTGCCGGCACCGATCTGCTTGGCCACATCGACGCCGCCCTTGGCGACGATGAAACTGACCTTGAGGTTCTCATCGGCGTAATAGCCCTTGTGCTGTGCCAGTACCCAGGGCGCGAAGGCCGGTGAATTCGGTGGAGCGGGCAGCAGGTAGGTCACTTCTTCCGGTGCCGCTTGGGCCATCGCCGGGACGACGAACGCGCCGACGGCAGCGACCAGGGCAAGTGCACTCGTGGCGGATGCAAACAGGTTCTTCATGTTTCAGGCTCTCCCTTGAGGTCTCTCTGTTGACGGGGTGAAGACGGGTGAAGATGCAGCGTGAATCAGTGGAGTTCGGCGGTTTCCTTGCCCACCTTGAGCAGTTCCATCAGGCGTCCCTGCAAGGGGCCGATCTCGGGCAGCTTGCGGCGCTCCAGCGGGTTGTCGCGGAACGGCAGGTTGACCTCGATTTCCTCGACGATGGTGCCGGGACGTTCGCTCATGACCAGCAGGCGATCCGACAGGGCGATGGCTTCCACCAGGTCATGGGTGATGAAGAGCGCAGTCTTCTTCTTTTCATAGAGCATCTTGGCCAGGTCCTGCTGCAGCACCATCTTGGTCTGCGCATCCAGCGCCGAGAAAGGCTCGTCCAGCAGCAATACCTGCGGATCCACCGCCAGCGTTCGTGCCAGAGCGGCACGCTGACGCATGCCGCCGGAAAGCTGATAGGGGTAATGCTCCTCAAAACCCCTGAGGTGGCACTTGGCCAGCAACTCGTCGGCAATGCGGCGACGCTCGGCCTCGCGCATGCCGTCAATCTCCAGACCCAGGGTGACGTTGGCGCGAATATTGCGCCAGGGCATGAGAAGGTCTTTCTGCAGCATGAAGGCCACCTTGCGCACCGGCTTGATGACCTTCTCGCCGCCAACGAAGACTTCGCCCTCACTCGGCAGATACAGCCCGGCCCCCATGTTGAGCAGGGTGCTCTTGCCACAGCCCGAGGGTCCGATGATGGAGACCACTTCGCCACTCCTGATGGAGAGGTTGACGTTGGTGACGGCAGCGCGCGCTTGCGCTGTCTGGCGATCGACAAAGCTCTTGCCGACCTTGCGGAATTCGATTTCGATCATGTTGCCTCTGCTGATTGCCCCAGCGCGCGAGTGCGCCCCGGCTAGTCTTCCCGGCTGCCGTCACTGGTGGACGGGTGCCTCCTGCCGGGCACCAACTTGTTCCATATATGAAACATCAATTTATATATGAGAGATATTCAACGCCAATATAGCAGATATCTCGGCACCGAATAACTTATTTTGTTCCATATATGAACTACTGATTTATATAGAAACCGTTTTGAACGATTAAGCAATTCGCGTACCAGCAGTGGAGGCAGCATCTGAGCGCCGTCATTTCGGGGCAAGCAGCAAATTCGCCCCGAAATCTCCCTCCTTCGCCTGCGCACGGTGCAGGCTTCGCACCGTCGTGGCTCTTGTGGTAGCGATGCGACGCCCTCTGCGCTGGCAATCGCCTCGCACAGGAGAACGGAGCGCACTTGTGTCAGAGAAAAATAATCACATCCTGATGGATCTTTTCTGGCTGAGCTTACTCAATAGCGTTACAACACCCGTGCAATCGTTTCGAAAGCTAAGGAAGTGATGGCAATAAGCCATGCAATTGGCTAAAAGCCACCGCACCAACATGGTGAAAAGCCATTTTGCACCACTTATATACGGGAAAAGTCACAAAACCTGCACAAGGCGGCAACAGCCATGGCAGGCCTGAAGGGGGGGGTTTTGCAACCCAATCGGCAGCACATTTCATCCACAGGGGCTTTTTCATGAACAAACTGAAGGTATCCACTCGCCTGGCGTTAGGTTTTGCCGGCGTCATCGTCCTGCTGCTCGTCATCTCGCTGGTCGGCATGTGGGGCTTGTCCACGGTCAAGAGCAATCTGAGCAACATCGTCGCCAACAACCAGCAAGGTGGTCTGGCGGACGTCATGAACAACAGCGTACGTATTCGTGCCCTGGCCATCCGCAACATCGCCCTGTTCCAGGACCCGGCGCTGGTCGCCGGAGAAATCGAACGCATCAAGGTGCAGGAAAAAAGCTATCAGGAAGCCCGTGACAAGCTGCGCAAGCTCTTTGACGCGCCCGATACCACCCGCAAGGAGCACGAGTTCTTCGATCAGATCGCGCAAAACGCCGCCGACACCGAACCGCTGCTGAAACAGGCCGTCACTCTGGCCCAGGAGAACAAGAGCAGCGAGCTGACCAGCCTGCTGATTCAGAAGATTCGTCCGGTGCAGGCCAAGTGGCTGGACAATCTCGATGCGCTGGGCCGTCTGGAAGATGATCTCAATGATCAGGCCGCCGCCGATGCCGAAACGACCTATCAACGCATCGCCACGACCATCTGGACCCTGGTGGCCGGCTCGGTGCTGCTGGCCCTGGGCGCAGCCTTCCTGATCGTACGCAGTGTCCTGCGCCAGCTGGGTGGCGAACCTGCAGATGCCCAGGCCCTGGCGGCGCAGATCGCCCAGGGCAACCTGGCGGTGAGCATCCCGCTGGCCAAGGGCGACCAGCACAGTCTGATGGCCTCTCTCGACAACATGCGTGCGCAGCTCACCAGCATCGTCGACGGCATCAAGCGATCCGCCGAATCGATTTCCACTGCCGCCGGCCAGATCGCGGTGGGCAATCTGGATCTGTCACGCCGTACCGAAGAGCAGGCGGCTTCGCTGGAAGAGACCGCCTCCAGCATGGAAGAGATCACCTCCACCGTCGAGCAGAACACCCAGAACGCCGGCCAGGGCAACCAGCTGGCGCGCGCGGCCTCGCTGCACGCGCAAAAGGGAGGCGAAGTGGTGGAACGCGTGGTCGATACCATGAAGGATATTTCGCAGAGTGCCTACAAGATCACGGAGATCATTTCCACCGTGGAGGGCATCGCCTTCCAGACCAACATCCTGGCCTTGAATGCCGCGGTGGAAGCGGCGCGCGCCGGTGAGCAGGGACGCGGCTTCGCGGTGGTCGCCAGCGAAGTGCGCTCGCTGGCCCAGCGCAGCGCCTCGGCGGCCAAGGAAATCCGTGGCCTGATCGAGTCGTCGGTGGAACATGTGGAAGCTGGCCAGAAACTGGTCGATGAAGCTGGTCAGACCATGGATCAAGTGGTGCAATCGATCCAGCAGGTCAACGACCTCATGAGCGAGATCACTGCCGCCTCCAGCGAACAGAGTTCGGGGATAAGCCAGATCAACATCGCCATCTCGCAGATGGATGAAGTGACGCAGCAGAATGCGGCGCTGGTGGAAGAGTCGGCCAGTGCGGCGCAATCCATGGCGCAACAGGCTGACAGTCTGCGGGATGCCGTATCAGTGTTCCGGCTGGAACAGGTTCAGCCTGCCGTGGCTCCGACACGCGAGACCGCGATTCATCCGCGCATGGGGCTGCTCAGCGCAGCCTGATGCAGCGCCTGCGGCCGCCCTCAGTGCAAGGTGCGGCCGCGGTGCTCCAGCCGCGACAGCCAGCGCACCAGCGGCAGCAACAGCGCCAGATAGAGCAAGGCTGCCAGCACGATGGGCGAAGGGTTGTAGACCAGCGATTGCGCATCGCGCGCCACGCGCAGCAGTTCAGGCAGTGCCACCACGCTGGCAATGGTGGTCAGCTTGATGACCTCAATGCCATTGCCGACCAGGTCAGGCAAGGCGTTGCGCACGGCCTGCGGCACGATCACACAGGCCAGCGCCTGAGTGCGCGACAGGCCGGTAGAACGGGCCGCTTCCATCTGGCCGCTCGGTACGCTTTCTATGCCGGCGCGCAGCACCTCGGCGAAATAGCTGGAATTGTTGAACATGAAGCCCAGCGCCACGGCCAACAGCTTGGGCAGTTCCAGCCCGAGGAAGGGGGCGCCGAAATAGATCAGGATCAGCAGCACCAGCGGCGGGAAGGATCGAAAGAAATCCACATACACCGCCACCGCAAGGCGCACTGTGCGCGAGCGGCTCTGCGTGGCCAGCAAGGCCAGCAGCAAACCCGAAGCCACGCCGATGGGAATGACCAGCAGCGACAGCCACACCGTGGTCCACAAGCCGCCCAGCAGGAAGGGCAGGACCTGGCGATAGACCTCCAGGTTGAAGAAATTCTGCAGCAAGGCATCCATGACGGTCCTCTCCTATCGTTTCCAGCGCCAGCGGGTTTCGAGCCAGCGCGCGAACAAGACCACCGGAATGAAGATCACCAGATAAGCCGCCGCACCCAGCATCAGGGGTGTGGGATTGCCGGCATTGCTGCTGGCGGCCTGGGCCGTATTGAGAATCTCCGACAAGGCCACCACCGATCCCAGTGCCGTGTTCTTGGTAATCGAGATGACCCGGTTGGTCAGCGGCGGCACCGCCATACGCAGTGCCTGCGGCAGGATCACGGCGACCATGGTCTGTCCCCATGACAGGCCGGTCGAGCGCGCCGCTTCGCTCTGGCCGCGCGGCAAGGAGGCGATGCCGGCCCAGATGCTTTCCTCGGCATAGGCCGCCAGTACCAGGGTCAGCGCCAGCCAGGTCGCGGTGAAGGACGACATGGCCAGGTCGATGTACGGAAACGCAAAGAAGAGCACGATGATCAGGATCAGCGGCGGCAAGGCCCGCATCACATCGGCAAAGGCCACCACCAGCCACACCAGGCCGCGCTTGCCGGTCGCACGCAGCACCGCCAGCGACAGCCCCAGCAGCAGGCCGGAGGCAATCACCGCCAGGCTCAGCAGCACCGTCACGCCCATGCCGCGCAGGATGTCCGGCCAGTAGCGCGCAGCGACCTCGGCATTGAAGAAGGTAAAGAGAAATTGCTCCATGGCTCAGCCGTGCTGTGCGAAGCGCGCCACGAAGGCCTTGGTGCGAGCCTGCTGCGGATCGCCGAAGATCTGCTCGGGCGGCCCTTCCTCGACGATCACGCCACCGTCCATGAAAACCACACGGTCGGCCGCCGCCCGGGCAAAGGCCATTTCGTGCGTGACCACCAGCATGGTCATGCCAGCCTCGCGCAACTGCCGCATCACCTGCAGCACACTGCCGACCAGTTCGGGGTCGAGCGCGCTGGTGGGTTCATCGAAGAGCATCACCTTGGGTTCCAGCGCGATGCCCCGGGCAATGCCCACGCGCTGCTGCTGTCCGCCGGAGAGCTGGCCGGGGAAGGCAGATGCCTTCTCCAGCATGCCCACCTGTTCCAAGGCGCGCCGCGCGCGGCGCTCGGCCTCGGCATGCGTATGCTTCTGGACCTTCTTCAGCGCCAGCATCACATTGCCCAGCACGCTCATGTGCGGATACAGGTTGAACTGCTGGAACACCATGCCGATCTTCTGGCGTACCGCATTGAGATCGGTGCGGGCATGCATGATGTCCTGCCCATCCACCACGATCTGGCCGGCGCTGGGTTCTTCGAGCCGGTTGCAGCAACGCAGCATGGTGCTCTTGCCCGAACCGGACGGACCGATCACGCAGATCAACTGGCCAGGCCGTACGCGCAGGTCGATCCCGCGCAGGACGGTATTGCCTTCATAGGACTTGTGCAGGCCGACAATTTCTAGGATGGGAGCGGCAAGGTTCATGGAGGCTTCTGTCTCGGTTCAGGCGGTCGGCGTGAAGTGTCGGCTCAGTGGCATCAGTTGCATCAGTTGCACTTGAGCGTCACCGGGGTCGGGTCGTAACCATCCAGCCCAGGCACGCCCTGCCCCACGCCGACCTTGACCACGGTGGCATCGGCGGCCGGGGTATAGCCGAACCACTTCTGCGCGATCTTGCCCAGCGTGCCATCCTGCTTCATGCATTTGAGCGCCATGCCGGCAGCATCGCGGCCGGCCTTGTCGTCCAGGCGGAAGGCCAGCGCCCACACCAGACCGGTCTTGACGGTGTAAGTGGTCTGCACGGCAGGATTCTGTTTGGCAGCCCAGGCGGCTACCGTACTGCCGGCCAGGTTGGCATCGGCGCGGCCGGATTGCACCGCCTGCACCGCATCGGCATTGTTGCCATAGACGTCGTACTTGAAACCGTACTTGGGGGCGTTGTCACGCGCCCAGAGTTCATAGGCAGAGCCCTTGTTGACCGAGATGGTCTTGCCCTTGAGGTCATCCAGCGCATTGATGGGGGCTGCCCCCTTCTTGATGACGAAGGTGTAGTCGGTATCGAGATAGCCTTCGGTGAAGAGCATGGCCTTGGCGCGCTCCGGGGTGGCGGTGACGGGAGCCAGCACGAAGTCATATTTTTTGGCATTCAGGCCCGGCACCAGCCCGGAAAATTCCGTGCCTTCGATTTCGATCTTGCGGCCCAGGCGGCGTGCCAGTTCTTCGCCCAGGTCGATGTTGAAACCTTGCAGGCCGCCGCCCAGCTTGACCATCGCATGCGGCGCAAAGGTGGCATCGACTCCGGTGCGCAGCGGGCCACCCTGGGCCATGGCACCGGCCGACAGCAGTGCACTGGCCGAGAGAACGGCCAGCAGGGAGTATTTCAGGGAAGACTTGGAAGGCAGGACCAGGAACGGAAACATCGCAACACTCCTCGATTGGGTGGAAGGTGGACAGTGATTCAGGTAGACAGCTCGGACGGTGCCAGCGGCGCACCGGCGCCGGTGCGCTCGACAATGAGGCGGTAATGTTCCGGACGGCGGTGCTTGGCGAAATTGAAGACGTGCTGCAGGAAAGTTTCACCCAGTTGCAGATCGCAACTGGCGAAGATCACCTCATCTTCTTCACCCTGCGCCTGCGCCACGATCTCGCCGGAAGGCGCGACGATGGCCGAGCCGCCGATCATGTGGAAGCCATCCTCGAAGCCGCACTTGGCAGCGGCCGCCACCCACAACCCGTTCTGGTAGGCATTGGCCTGCAGCGACAGCAGGTGGTGGAACATGCGCAGATGGGGTGGTTCGTTCCAGTGGATGTTCCAGGACGGCGTGTTGTAGCCCAGCGTGACGATGCGTGCGCTCTGCAGGCTCATGACGCGATAGGTCTCGGGCCAGCGCCGGTCATTGCACAGGCACTGGCCGATGCGGGTGCCCAGCATGTCGGTGACGCCAAAGCCATCGTTGCCGACTTCGAAGTACTTCTTTTCCAGATGCTGGAAGGGTGCATCGGGCTTGTGGTCGCTGTGTCCCGGCAGGTGGATCTTGCGATAGCGCGCCACGATCCGGGCTGTTTCATCCACGAGGATAGCGGTGTTGTAGTGATGGCCATCGGGGGTCAGTTCGCCATAGCCGAGGTAGAAACCGATCCTGAGCTGCGCGGCCAGTTCGAACAAGGGCCGTGTCTGCGGGCCCGGCATCTCGGCCTCAAAGAAACGTGCATCGACCTCGGCCTGGTCTTCCATCCAGTAACGCGGGAAGAACGTGGTCAGCGCCAGCTCCGGGAACACCACCATCTTCGCGCCACGGGCTGCGGCCTCGCGCATCATCTCCAGCAGGCGGCGCACCACCGTGGCCCGGTCCTCGGCCAGTTGCACGGGCCCCATCTGCGCCACGGCCAGGCCGAAGCGATTGTCCTTGTTGCTCATTGCGATTCCCATGCCTTTCCCTTGAGGCCGAGCAAGCCCGGCAGATGGCTGCGCGTCGGCCGCTGCGCAATACTGGCCGGTGCCGGACAGTGGCGTGCGATGAAGCGGCCCGAGCCGCGCGCCACTTTCAATTCCCCCTCGCTGACCACCACGCGGCCGCGGCTGGTGACCACTTCCGGCCACCCCCGGATGTGCCGTCCTTCATAGGGCGTATAGCCGACGTTGTCGTGCAGGAGCGCTGCGGTGATGGTGGTCTCGCGTTCCGGGTTCCAGATCACCAGATCGGCATCGAGCCCCTCGGCGATATTGCCCTTGCAGTGCGACAGCCCATACATGTGGGCGTGATTGGTGGCCGTCAGGCGCACGAATTCGTGGATGTCGAGGCGGCCTTTGAGCACGCCCTCGGAGAACAGCAGCGGCAGACGCAGCTCGATGCCCGGCACGCCGTTGGCCATTTCCTTGAAGGTGGTGTCTTCACCGCGCGGCAGCTTGCCGCTCTCGTCGAAGCGATACGGCGCATGGTCGGAGCTATACATGCCCAGCGTGCCATCCTTGAGCCCGGCCCACACCGCCTCCTGGGCATTGGCATCGCGCGGCGGCGGGCTACAGCAATACTTGGCTCCCTCCACGCCGGGCAGATCGATATCCTCGGCCGTGAGGAACAGATATTGCGGGCAGCTCTCAGCATAGATCTGCGCGCCAAGCAGTCTGGCATTGCGGATGGTCTGCACCGTTTCGGCCCCGGCCACGTGCACGATCAACACCGGAACACCGATCAGGCGCGACAGCGCAATGGCACGCTGGCTGGCTTCGGCCTCAGCGAGCGGATCGTGGGCCACTGCGTGGAACTTGGGCGCGGTATGGCCCTGGTCCAACAGGCGCGAGGCGAGCCAGCGGATCATGTCGTGGTTCTCGGCATGGATCATCACCAGCGCCCCTTCGCGGCCGGCCAGCGCCATCACGTCCAGCAACTGGTAGTCATCAAGCTTGAGGGCGTTGTAGGTCATGTAGACCTTCAGCGAGGTGATGCCATCGCGGATGGCTTGCGGCAGGTCGTGTTGCAGGGCCTGCTCGTCGGGGTCGGCCAGGATCAGGTGGAAGCCATAGTCGATCACCGCCTTTTCGCGGGCACGCTGCGCATAGTCGGCGATCACGTCGGGGATGCGGTTGCCGCGATGCTGGGCCGCGAACGGGATGATGGTGGTGGTACCGCCAAAAGCCGCCGAGACCGAGCCCGAATAGAAATCATCGGCACACATCATGCCCATGCCGGAGAGCTGCTCGATGTGGCAATGGCTGTCGATGCCGCCAGGCAGGACCCAGCGTCCGGCGGCATCGATGTCCTCGCGTCCTGGCGGCAGGTGCGGCGCAATGCGCGCGATCACGCCGTCCTTGACGCCAATATCGGCAAAGAAGGTCTCGCGGTCGGTAGAGATGCGGCCGTTGCGGATGGTGAGGTCGAAGTCCATGCGGGAGTCTTGAGGTCAGAAGGTTCCGGGATAGGCACCGCCATCCATGAGCAGGTTTTGTCCTGTGACAAAACCTGCCTGGGCGCTGCACAGCCAGGCGCAGGCGTCGCCGAATTCGGCAGGCTGGCCGAAGCGGCGGGCCGGGTTGGCGGCGCGGCGGGCCGTCAGCACCTCTTCGGCCGACTTGCCGCTGCCGCGTGCGCTGGCCGCGGCCGTCGTCAGCAGTCGCTCGGTCTCGAAAGGACCGGGCAGCAGGTTGTTGATGGTCACGTTGTGGGCCACGGTCGTTCTTGCCAGGCCGGCGACGAATCCGGTCAGGCCGGAGCGCGCGCCGTTGGACAAACCGAGGATGTCGATGGGCGCCTTCACCGCACCGGAGGTGATGTTGACGATGCGGCCGAAGCCACGCTGCATCATGCCATCCACGGTGGCCTTGATCAGTTCGATGGGGGTGAGCATGTTGGCATCGATGGCCGCGATCCAGTCCTCGCGCGACCATTCGCGGAAATCGCCCGGCTTGGGACCGCCGGCGTTGGTGACCAGGATGTCCGGCGCGGGACAGGCGGCCAGCGCCAGTGCGCGGCCCTCGGGCGTGGTGATGTCGCCGGCCACCGTCGTGACGGTGGCCCCGGTGGCCGCGCGTACCTGCTGCGCTGCGGCTTCAAGGACTTCGGCCCCGCGTGCGGTCATGGTCACGGCCACGCCCTCGCGTGCCAGCGAGATGGCACAGGCCAGGCCCAGGCCTTTGCTGGAGGCACATACCAGGGCGCGTCGCCCGCTGATTCCCAGATCCATCGGCGGCTCCTCAGCGGATGGCCAGCGCGCCGCGCTGATCCAGGTCCAGGCCCACGCGGGCGATCACGGCTTCCAGTTCGCGCTCGGTCTCGGGATCGATGCGCATGCCCGGCGAACGGATCGCATCGCTGCTGATGACGCCGCGCTTGCGATAGACATACTTGCGCAGCGACAGGCCGATCTTGGGCTGGAACTCGTAACGGATCAGCGGGCAATACTTGTCGAAGGTCGCTGCCGCACCCGCCAGGTCACCGGCGGCGAACTGGTTGTAGATGCGCACCAGGATCTCGGGGAAGGCAAAGCCGGTCATGGTCCCGACCGCGCCACGCTGCAGCTCTTCCAGGAAATACACGCCGCCCAGGCCGCCGAAGATGCGCATCGATTCACCGGCCAGGTCGCGGATGCGGCTGATCTTCTGGCCCACCGGCGGTTCTTCCATCTTGATGAAGTTGACGCCGCCCTCACGTCCCAGGCGGGCAATCACCTCGGCCTTGATCTCGGTCCCGAAGGAATCGGGGAAGTCATGGATCACGACAGGAATGGACAGGGCTGCAGCCAGCGACTTGTAATAGTCGAACTGCACCGCATCCGAAGCCATGTCCAGGGGTGCTGCGAAGACGGCCGCCGCACCCGCCTCGGCCGCTTCCGTGGCTTGCTCGATGGCACCGGCCAGGCCCAGGGCGCGCACGCCGACCCAGACCGGCACCCGTCCTGCTGCACACTTGACGAACGTTGACGTCACCGCGCGGCGCTCTGCATTGGAGAGCTTGTGCGCTTCCCCCAAGAAACCGAGGATGGCCAGGCCCGAGACGCCGGCTTCGATCTGGAACTCGACCAGGGTAGCGATGCTGCCCAGGTCCAGTGCGCCATCGGCAGTGAAAGGCGTGGGGCAGATGGTATAGACACCGCGCGCAGTGGCCAGCGCGGAAGCAGGGGCAAGAGTTGAAGACATGCGCGACGTTCCATGAAGAGAGTGTGGACACGGTGGCCCGCCTGAGGGCGGACCGGAGAAGTTGGAAATGATTGTCGTGGAGTCATCTGCGCTTGTCGCTTGCCTTTTTGTGTGCTTGCCTTAACGTCGTGTTAATCGCCGGTTCCAGCCGATATGTTCGTTTCTTCATCAGGCAGGCCATATCCCTGCGCCCGCACCAGCTGCTGCAGTTCAGCAATGAAGGCTTGGGTCAATTGCGAGAGCGGCTCGGTTCGCACATGCACCAGGTTGGCCCGCAAGATGGGGGCGCGCGCCACCGGCCGCACCACCATCTGGCTGGTGCCGGCCCAGCTGCGCACCGAAAACTCATCGACCAGCGCCACCCCCGCCCCCATCTGCACCAGCGAACAGGCGTTCTGGGGCGAGCCCACTTCCATGATGGGGCGCAGGGGCTCTTCCTCGGTCTGGTAGAAGCGTCCGACGATGCCGCCGAAGGGCGAATCGCGGTTGTAGGAGATCAGCGGGAATGGCCGCAGATCGGCCAGGCTCAGCGTGCCGCGCCGGGTCAGTTCGTGGTTGTAGGGCAGCACGCAGACCAGGCGGTTGCTGCACAGGGGCGTGACCTGCAGGCTGGGGTGTTCCATCGGCAGGATGATGATGCCCAGGTCGGCCTGGCGCGACAGCAGGCGGTCCTTGAGGTAGCCATAGTTGAGACAGTGGAAGGTCAGCTTGACCTCCGGATGGCGGTTGCGGAACAGCGCGATGGCCTGCGGGATCAGCATCTGCCCGATGCTCGGGCTGGAGACGATGTTGAGAATGCCGCTGCGGTTTTCCGACAGGTCGGTGGCCAGCTCGTTGACGCGCTGCACCGCCTGATACACATGTTCCACTTCATGGAACAGCTTCTTGGCCTCGGGCGTGGCGTAGAGCCGGCCCTTGATGCGTTCGAACAGGGCGAAGCCGACCCGTTGCTCGGTGTGGGAGAGCAGGCGGCTCACCGCCGGCTGCGAGACAAACAGCAATTGCGAGGCACCGCTGATGGAGCCGGTCGTCATGACCGCGCGGAACACCTCGATCTGGCGCAGGTTCAGTGCCATGGATCCTCATCGCGCATAACAGCATGTTAAGGGGAACACACAAATGAGCAAGGAGCATGCCCGTCGGCCTGGGGTAGAGTCGTTGCCTGTGCTGACTCCTGTTTTGCGAGAAACCATCATGTCCCTTGTCCCGGCCGACGGCCCTGCCCTGTTCGTCATCAATCCCAATAGTACGGCCGCCGTCACGCGCGGCATCGATGCGGCCATGACGCCGCTGCGCATGGCCGGCGGACCGGCCATCGAATGCCTGTCGCTGCCGTCGGGACCGCCCGGCATCCAGACCCAGCAGGACGTGGACAACGTGGCCCCGCAGCTGGTGGCGCTGGCGCGCTCCTTGCGTGCCCATGCGGGGGCTTTCGTGATTGCCTGCTATTCCGATCCCGGCCTGCACGCGGTACGCGAGGCGGTGGACGTGCCGGTGCTGGGCATCATGGAAAGTGGCGTGCTGACGGCCCTGACACTGGGCCAGCGCTTCGGCGTCATCGCCATCCTGCCGGGCTCGATCCCGCGCCATCTGCGCGCCTATGGCGCGATGGGCGTGCAATCACGGCTGGCGGGCGAACTGGCCATCGGCCTGAACGTGACCGATCTGGCCGACTACGACCGCACGCTGGCCCGCATGTGCGAAGTGGGCCTGCGCCTGCGCGATACGCAGGGTGCCGACGTGATCGTCATGGGTTGCGCCGGCATGGCGGTCTATCGGGACGCCTTGCAGGAAGCGCTGGGCATACCGGTGGTGGAACCCAGCCAGGCAGCAGCGGCCATGGCCATCGGCCGCATCAAGATGAACTGGCATGGTGCCTGAGGACCGATATGAATGAAAATACCCAGCAACTGATCGAGCAACTGCGCAGCATCGTGGGGGATGCCGGACTGGTCACCGCAGCCGACGAGCAGGCGCCGTACGTGAAGGATTGGCTCAACAAATGGCAAGGCCGCGTCGCCGTCGTGGTGCGCCCGGCCGACACCGCGCAAACCGCCGAGGTGGTGCGCCTGTGCCACCAGACCCATACCCCCATCGTCACCCAGGGCGGCAACACCGGCATGAGTGGCGGCGCTACACCCGACGACAGCGGCGCCCAGGTGATTCTCTCGACCACGCGCATGAACCGCATCCGCGCAGTGGACCCCATCAACAACACCATGACGGTGGACGCCGGGGTGATCCTGGCCCATGCACAGGAAGCGGCGCGCGCCGCAGGACGCTACTTCCCGCTCAGCCTGGGGGCCGAAGGCAGCTGCACGGTCGGCGGCAACCTGGCCACCAATGCCGGCGGAATTGCGGTACTGCGCTTTGGCAACATGCGCGAGCTGGCGCTGGGACTGGAGGTGGTCCTGCCCGATGGCCGCATCTGGAATGGCTTGCGCGGCCTGCGCAAGGACAACACCGGCTACGACCTGCGCGACCTGTTCATTGGCTCCGAAGGTACGCTGGGCGTGATCACCGGCGCGGTACTGAAACTGTTTTCGCAACCGCACGCGCGCGCTACCGCCTGGGTCGGCTGCGACAGCCTGGCGCAGCTGGCCGAGCTGCTGGCGCGCACGCGGGCGCGCTGCGGCGACCGGCTGGTGGCTTTCGAGATGATGTCGGCCGCCTCGCTGGCGCTGGTGCTGCAGCACGTCACCGACACCCGCGCGCCGCTGGCGCAGCCGGCTCGCTACAACGCCCTGATCGAACTGGCCGATACCGAAGACCTGGGCTTGCAATCCATGCTGGAGGAGCTGCTCGGGCAAGCCATGGAAGATGCGCTGGTCACTGACGCCATGCTCTGCTCCAACGGTACCCAGGCCGCCGCCCTGTGGAAAATCCGCGAGGGCATTTCGCAGGCGCAGGTACGGGCGGGCAAGGTCATCAAGCACGACATCGCCCTGCCGATCTCGGCCATCGCCGGGTTCGTGGACCAGGCCGAGCGCGCGATCGCCGCTTGCGGGCTGCAGGCCGAGATCATCAACTTCGGCCACCTGGGCGATGGCAACCTGCACTTCAATGTGATGATCCCGCTGACCTCTTCTTATGAAGAGGTCAGGCAGGCCACGTTGCAGCTCAACCGGCTGGTGCACGACCTGGTGACGGAGAAACAAGGCAGCATCAGCGCCGAACATGGCGTGGGCCAATTGCGGCGCGACGAACTGCGGCACTACAAGTCGCCGCTGGAGATGGAACTGATGCTGCGCATCAAGCAGGCGTTTGATCCCAACCTGATCATGAATCCGGGCAAGTTGCTCTAGCCGGAGAATGAAGCAGGCTTGAACCGTGAATGCACGAAAAAAATGGCGGACCCGAGGGTCCGCCATTTTGTTCATGCAAGACGCTGCGCTTACTTCTTGCGCTGCGGCGGCAAGTCCGTGCAATGCCCTTCTGCGACTTCAGCGGCCATGCCCAGCGATTCACCCAGGGTCGGGTGCGGGTGGATGGTCTTGCCGATATCGACGGCATCCGCGCCCATCTCGATGGCCAGCGCCACTTCGCCGATCATGTCGCCTGCGTGCGTACCGACGATGCCGCCACCGATGATGCGATGGGTCTCGGCATCAAAGAGCAGCTTGGTGAAACCTTCCGAACGGCCATTGGCCACGGCGCGGCCGGAAGCGGCCCACGGGAAGTGGCCCTTCTCTATCTTGATACCCTTGGCCTTGGCTTCGTCTTCGGTCACGCCGACCCATGCCACTTCCGGATCGGTATAAGCCACCGAGGGGATCACGCTGGCATCGAAGAAGCTCTTCTCGCCGGCAATCGCTTCAGCAGCCACGTGGCCTTCGTGCACCGCCTTGTGCGCCAGCATGGGCTGGCCCACCAGGTCGCCGATGGCGAAGATGTGCGGCACGTTGGTGCGCATCTGCTTGTCCACGGCGATGAAGCCGCGATCGGAGACGATCACGCCCGCCTTGTCGGCCGACAGCTTCTTGCCGTTCGGGCTGCGGCCCACGGCCACCAGCACCAGGTCGTACAGTTGCGGCTCGGGTGCAGTCGCACCGGCTTCAGCGGCTTCGAACGTGACCTTGATGCCTTCCGGCAGGGCTTCCACGGCCACGGTCTTGGTCTTGACCATGACGTTGTCGAAGCGCTTCTCGTTGAACTTCTGCCAGACCTTGACCATGTCGCGGTCCGCGCCTTGCATCAGGCCATCCATCATCTCGACCACGTCGATGCGTGCGCCCAGGGTGGAATAGACGGTGGCCATTTCCAGGCCGATGATGCCGCCGCCGATGACCAGCATGCGCTTGGGCACCTGGCGCAGTTCCAGCGCGCCGGTCGAATCGACGATGCGCGGATCCTGCGGTACGAACGGCAGGTTCACCACGGACGAACCGGCGGCGATGATGGCGTGCTTGAACTGCACCACCTTCTTGCTGCCGTCCCCGGCGGTGACTTCGATGTGGTTGGGGCCGGCGAACTGGCCGTCACCACGGACCACCTGCACCTTGCGCGCCTTGGCCATGCCGGCCAGGCCACCGGTCATGGTGCCGATGACCTTGTCCTTGTAGGCGCGCAGCTTGTCGATGTCGATCTCGGGCTTGCCGAAGCTCACGCCGTGCGAGGCCATGGCGGCGGTCTCGTCGATCACGGCCGCCACGTGCAGCAGGGCCTTGGAGGGGATGCAGCCGACATTGAGGCAGACGCCACCCAAGGTGGCATCGCGCTCGACGATGACGGTATTGAGACCCAGGTCGGCCGCGCGGAAGGCAGCCGAGTAACCGCCAGGACCACCACCGAGCACCATCACGTCGCACTGCACGTCGGCGCTGCCGCCGAAGCTGGCAGCGGCCGGTGCCGCCACCGGTGCGGCGGGTGCAGCAGCAGGCGCGGCAGCCGGAGCGGGTGCAGCGGCCGGTGCCGGTGCGGCAGCCGCTTCACCAGCGGCTTCCACCAGCAACAGCAGCGAGCCTTCGGCGACCTTGTCACCGACCTTGACCTTCACTTCCTTGACCACGCCGGCCTGGCTGGACGGGATTTCCATGCTGGCCTTGTCGGATTCGACGGTGATCAGCGACTGATCCACCTTGATGGTGTCGCCGACCTTGACCATCACCTCGATGACTTCGACTTCCTTGAAATCCCCGATATCGGGGACCTTGACTTCAGAGAGACTCATTGTCCTGACTCCGTAATGTTCGGTGGTGGCTTAGAGGAGCGACTTGCGCAGATCGCCCAGCACGTCGGCCAGATAAGCCGAGAAGCGCGCGCCCATGGCGCCGTCGATGACGCGGTGGTCATAGGACAGCGAGGTCGGCAGCATCAGGCGCGGCACGAACTGCTTGCCATCCCACACCGGCTTGGTGATCGACTTGGACAAGCCCAGGATGGCCACTTCCGGCGCATTGATGATGGGCGTGAAGGCGGTACCGCCAATGCCACCCAGCGAGGAGATGGTGAAGGTCGCGCCTTGCATGTCGGCGGGCTTCAACTTGCCGTCGCGGGCTTGTGCGGACAGTTCGCCCATTTCGGTAGCGATCTGGCCGATGCTCTTCTGGTCGGCGTTCTTGATGACCGGAACCACCAGGCCATTCGGGGTATCGGCGGCGAAGCCGATGTTGTAGTACTTCTTCAGGATCAGGTTCTCGCCCTTCTCGTCCAGGGACGCATTGAAGGCCGGGAATTTCTTCAGGGCCGAAACGCTGGCCTTGATGACGAACGCCAGCATGGTCAGCTTGACCGGCGACTTGGCCTTGGCGAAGGCATCGTTGGAGGTCTTGCGGAATTCTTCCAGCTCGGTCACGTCGGCTTCGTCGAACTGCGTCACGTGGGGAATCATGACCCAGTTGCGATGCAGGTTGGGGCCGCTGATCTTCTTGATGCGCGACAGCGGTTGCAGTTCGGTTTCACCGAACTTGCTGAAGTCCAGCGACGGCCACGGCAACAGGTTCATGCCCGAGCCGCTGCCATTGGTCGCCGGTGCGGCAGCGGCCACCGAGGTGGAACCGGCCATGACGCCCTTGACGAAGTTCTGCACGTCCAATTGCAGGATGCGGCCCTTGGGACCGGTAGCCGGCACGCGCGACAGATCCACGCCCAGTTCGCGGGCAAACTTGCGCACGGAAGGCGAAGCGTGGGCCTTGCCGCCGGTGCTGGTGGCCGAAGCGGTAGCGATGGCGGGCACGGCGGCAGCGGCCGGCGCGGGTGCTGCAGCAGGAGCCGGTGCAGCGGCCGGAGCGGCTGCAGGTGCAGCGGCGGCGGCAGGAGCAGCGGCAGCAGCCGGTGCGCCACCTGCAGCTTCGATGGTGGCGATGATGCTGCCCTTGGCGACCTTGTCACCCAGCTTGATCTTCAGTTCCTTGATGACGCCGGCGTGGCTGGAGGGGATCTCCATGCTGGCCTTGTCGGATTCCACGGTCAGCAGGGATTGCTCGGCCTTGACGGTGTCGCCGACCTTGACCATGACTTCGATGACTTCCACTTCCTTGAAGTCGCCGATGTCGGGGACTTCGATCTCGACAGTGCCACCGCCGGCGGCGGCAGGCGCCGCGGCCGGAGCCGGTGCAGGTGCGGAAGCCTGCGCGGCGGCCGGCGCAGCGGCGGCGGCTTGCGGTGCGGCCGCAGGGGCCGCTGCAGCGCCCTCGCCTTCGACGATCACCAGCAGCGAACCTTCGGCGACCTTGTCACCGACCTTGACCTTGATTTCCTTGACCACGCCGGCCTGGCTGGACGGGATTTCCATGCTGGCCTTGTCGGATTCAACCGTGATCAGCGACTGGTCGACCTTGATCGTGTCACCGACCTTGACCATCACCTCAATGACTTCGACTTCCTTGAAATCGCCGATGTCCGGGACTTTTACTTCGACTTGACTCATCTGATGCGCTCCGTTGTTCTGTTCCCTGGCCTTGAACCAGGAGAAGTATTCGCAGGTGGGAAGGTACTTGCTGTGCCGCACGACGCAGCTTCTTGCGCCATCACATCATCGGGCGGCAGACCTTCCCCTTGGGTGGCAGTTCCAGACACGACACATCCCCGCGATCAGCAGGCTGAGGCGGGGATGGTCGGTCAGGCAGTCCTTACAGGGTCACCGGGTTCGGCTTGTTCGGATCGATGCCGTATTTGGCGATGGCTTGCGCCACCACTTCCGGCTTGATCTTGCCTTCATCGGCCAGCGACTTCAGGGCGGCCACGGTCACGAAGTAGCGGTTCACTTCGAAGAACTCACGCAGCTTGGCGCGGGTGTCCGAACGGCCGTAGCCGTCGGTGCCCAGCACCTTGTAGGAACGGCCCTTCGGCACGAAGGCACGGACCTGCTCGGCGTAGGTGCGCATGTAGTCGGTGGAGACCACGATCGGGCCTTCGCTGCCTTCCAGCGATTGCTCGAAGTAGCTCTTCTTCGGGGCCTCGGCCGGGTGCAGCATGTTCCAGCGCTCCACATCCTGGCCATCGCGGGCCAGCAGGGTGAAGGACGGTGCGGACCAGACGTCGGCGTCGACCTTCCAGTCATCGCGCAGCAGGTCGGCCGCAGCGATGACTTCGCGCAGGATGGTGCCCGAACCCAGCAGTTGCACGCGCAGCTTGTTTTCCTTGCCGCCTTCGTTCAACAGATACAGGCCCTTGATGATGCCCTCTTCCTGGCCCGGCTTGATGCCAGGGTGGCCGTAGTTCTCGTTCATCACGGTGATGTAGTAGAACACGTCTTCCTGGTTGGCCACCATGCGGCGCAGGCCGTCATGGATGATCACGGCGACTTCGTGGGCGAAGGTCGGGTCGTAGGGAATGCAGTTCGGGATCGCCGAGGCGAACACGTGGCTGTGGCCGTCTTCGTGCTGCAGGCCTTCACCGTTCAGTGTGGTACGGCCGGCGGTGCCGCCGATCAGGAAGCCGCGAGCGCGCATGTCACCGGCTGCCCATGCCAGGTCGCCGATACGCTGCAGACCGAACATGGAGTAGTAGGTGTAGAACGGAATCATCACGCGGTTGTTGGTCGAGTACGAGGTCGCCGCAGCGATCCACGAGCTCATGCCACCGGCTTCGTTGATGCCTTCCTGCAGGATCTGGCCGGCCTTGTCTTCGCGGTAGTACATCACCTGGTCCTTGTCGACCGGTTCGTACAGCTGGCCGACCTGGCTGAAGATGCCGATCTGGCGGAACAGGCCTTCCATACCGAAGGTACGGGACTCGTCGACCATGATGGGCACCACGCGCGGGCCCAGGTTGGGGTCGCGCAGCAGTGCGGTCAGCACGCGCGAATAAGCGGCGGTGGTGGAGATCTCACGGCCTTCGGCCGTGGGTTCCAGCATGGCCTGGAAGGCCGACAGTTCCGGCACCGGCAGCTTTTCGTCGGCGTGGACGCGGCGCTGCGGCAGGTAGCCGCCCAGGGCCTTGCGGCGCTCGTGCAGGTACTGCATTTCCGGCGCATCGTCAGCCGGCTTGAAGAACGGGATGTTGGGCAGCTCAGCGTCCGAGATCGGCAGCTGGAAGCGGTCGCGCATGGCGCGGATGGCTTCGTCGTCCAGTTTCTTGGTGTTGTGCGCAGTGTTGCGCGCTTCGCCGGCCTTGCCGAAACCATAGCCCTTGATGGACTTGGCCAGGATCACGGTCGGCTGGTCCTTGGATTCCTGCGCGACCTTGAAGGCCGCGTAGATCTTGTGCGGGTCGTGGCCGCCGCGGGTCAGGCGCCAGATGTCGTCATCCGACATCTTGGAGACCATTTCCAGCAGCTTGGGATGCTTGCCGAAGAAGTGCTTGCGCACGAAGGCGCCGTCCTTGGCCTTGTAGTTCTGGTACTCGCCGTCGACGGTTTCCATCATGACCTTCTGCAGGATGCCGTCCTTGTCCTTGGCCAGCAGCTCGTCCCAGCCGCTGCCCCAGATGACCTTGACCACGTTCCAGCCGGCGCCGCGGAAGTCGGACTCCAGTTCCTGGATGATCTTGCCATTGCCGCGCACCGGACCGTCCAGGCGCTGCAGGTTGCAGTTGACCACGATGACCAGGTTGTTCAGCTTTTCACGGCCGGCCATGCCGATGGCACCCATCGATTCTGGTTCGTCCATTTCGCCGTCGCCACAGAAGGCCCAGACCTTGCGGTTGTCGGTCTTGGCGATGCCACGGGCGTGCAGGTACTTCAGGAAGCGTGCCTGGTAAATCGCCATCAAGGGGCCCAGGCCCATCGAGACGGTCGGGAACTGCCAGAATTCCGGCATCAGCTTGGGGTGCGGGTAAGACGACAGGCCATGGCCGTCGGCTTCGCGGCGGAAGTGGATCAGCTGGTCTTCGGTCAGGCGGCCTTCCAGGAAGGCGCGCGCGTAGATGCCGGGCGAGGAGTGGCCCTGGATGTACAGCAGGTCGCCGCCGTGCTCTTCGGTCGGGGCGTGCCAGAAGTGGTTGAAGCCGATGCCCAGCATGTTGGCCAGCGACGCGAAGGAAGACAGGTGGCCACCCAGGTCGCCATCCACGCGGTTGGCCTTGACCACCATGGCCATGGCGTTCCAGCGCATCCAGGAGCGCAGGCGCTCTTCATATTCCAGGTTGCCCGGGCAGTGCTCGCCCTGGTCGGCCGGAATGGTGTTGACGTAGGCCGTGTTGCTGGAGAAGGGGATGTGGGCACCACGGCGGCGCGCCAGATCGACCATGCGTTCCATCAGGTAGTGGGCGCGGTCCGGGCCTTCCTTTTCGATCACGGCTTCGAGGGCGTCAAGCCACTCCTGGGTTTCCATCACATCGGGATCGTTGGCGGCCTGCGCCAGAACTTGATCGATTTGGGCTGACATGTCATGTCTCCTGGTTGTTGAGAGATTCGTCCGGTCGGGTGGACCAGGCGGGTCGGTCGGTTCATTCGGTACGCAATGCCGCCGGCAGGTGTTGCAGGAAAAGCGCCATGTGTTGCCTGTGCTGCAATCCTTCCCGGCCCGTGGGGCAAGGCGTTGGAGGCGAAACAGGCTTAAATGTACGGTCTTCCAGCCGTGTGGACGACGAATTTTATCAGGGAATTTTTGATTTTCAAATTACGATAATCAATTTCATAATGCGAAAATATGCTGCAAAGCGGCATGAATAGGGGCTTCCAGGGCCTCGTATTTTTACTATATGCCCCTGTGAGCGAGGGTTTCTTGCCCTGTTTGCAATGCCGCAAAGGCTGCCAGGAGAGCCTCAAACGGCATTTTTCGCACCATAAAAGTGAACGGAAAGAATTGCCAAGGCAGCAATGACCTGCCTTTCCGGCCGACAAGCAAAAACGCCTCGTCGAGGGACGAGGCGTTGCCATTTTGCATATCGTTCAGGGATTGCCCACCATAAATGAAGCGGAAGGTCCGGTATCAGATGGCGATATTGCCCAGGGTACTGGCCCGGTAGGCGGCCACGAAGGTATCGAAGTCGCCGACCTGGGTGCGCTCGATGTCGCGCTGGGCATCCAGCGAAGCCTGGGCGATGGCCACGAAGTCAGCCGTCCTGGAGGACGAGAGCGGACGGGCGATCAGTTCGGCGGCCTGGCGCTGGCTGTGGGCCAAGGTATAAGCCGGGAAGGAATTGCCGGCTTCGCGGATCTCGCGCAGTACACGCGCCGAGGGGGTGCTGTCGGGATCGGCCAGCTTGGCGCGCTGCACGGCCAGACTGTCGCGGTGCTGGGTGCCGCCGAGATGACGGTCCAGCAGCTCGGCGACCGGCTCCATGCGGTCCAGCAGTTGCTGGCCCCAGTCGGTGAGCAGCAGGCTTTCACCCTTGAACTGCAGCTTCAAGCCGGGACGGCGGCCTTCCTTGACGGTGGCCAGGAAGTTGGCACGGTTTTCCACGCCCTCCTCGTCCGAGGTCAGGCAGCTCGATTCCAGCGCCAGGAAGTGCAGGAACACATCCAGGAAACGCGCCGCTTCCAGGCCGATGCCCAGCGGGTTGAAGGGATCGATGTCCATGCAGCGCACTTCCACATACTGCACGCCGCGCGCCGACAGCGCCTGCACCGGGCGCTCGCCGCTGTTGATGACGCGCTTGGGGCGGATCGACGAGTAGAACTCGTTTTCGATCTGCAGGATGTTGGTATTGATCTGCACCCATTCACCATCGCGCTTGGTGCCGATGGCTTCATACGGCGGATACGGCTCGCTGACCGCATGCGCCAGGCTGCGGATGTAGGCCGGCAGGTTGTTGTAGTGCGGGGTGATGTTGGCCTGGGCGTGGTTCTGGTAGCCCAGGTCGCTCATGCGCAGGCTGGTGCCGTAGGGCAGGAAGAGCGTGTCTTCGGACAACGTCTCCAGCTGATGCGGCCGGCCGCGCAGGAAATTGGTCGCCACCGCCGGTGAAGCACCGAACAGGTACATCAGCAGCCAGCTGTAGCGGCGGAAGTTGCGGATCAGGGCAATGTAGCGCTCCGACTGATAATCGCGGCGTGACAGGGAAGGATCGACGGTGTCATCGCCGTCCCGCAGGACTTCCCACAAGTCTTCACTTAAAGAGAAGTTGTAGTGAATACCGGCGATGCACTGCATGGTGCGGCCATAGCGCAGCGCCAGGCCACGGCGGTAGACGTGCTTCAACATGCCGATGTGCGAGCTGCCGTACCAGGCCAGCGGAATCTCGTCTTCCGGCGGCAGCACGCAGGGCATCGAGGCATTCCACAGGAATTCGCCGTCCAGCTTGGTGTAGGCAAAGCGGTGGATCTCGTCCAGGCGCTGCAGGGCATCGGCGATGTCGGGCATGGCCGGGGTGATGAATTCCAGCAGCGCTTCGGAATAATCGGTGGTGATCAGGTCATTGGTCAGGGCCGAACCCAGCGCCGGCGGATGGGGCGTGCGGGCCAGATGACCCTGGCCGTCCACGCGCAGCGTCTCCCGTTCCACGCCGCGCAGGCCCTGGCCCAGCAGCGCAAGATGGTGCGGCTGGGAAAGCTGTTGCAGGCGGCGGGCGAGGAGATCGGTCATGCGGTAGTCCTTGGTTCTTGTCGCTATGTAGAACCCATTTCATAAATAGGCGTGAGTGCGAGCGAGTCCCGTTTGGGATGAAGTGCAAGGCGCGAATTTGGGTCAAGACTGGACGTCTTGACCCAAATTCGTAACGCAGCAATTCGCCCAAACGGGCCGCTCCCTGCGGGTTCTGTCCAGAAAGGGCGCTGGCCGCGTTGCGCTCCTTGCGTGTGGCAACCGCCACACGACGCGTCGCGCGCCTTGCCAGCGCCCTTTCTGGACAGAACGCATCTCACGCCTATTTATGAAATGGGTTCTAGTAGCAGTTGGGGCTTCAGGATGCGGGAGCATAACCGAAATTGCAAATCCCCGTCGTGCGCCACCCCAAATGCCAATATGAAGGAAATTGATGCAAAAAATATTTGCAATCAAGCAATATGCCATCTCGCGCCGGCATTTCGTCCGGCCTGCCGCCTGGCTTTATAATCACGGGTTCCGGTGCTTTGCGCCTTGAGTTCGAGTGGTCCCGGCCTGACCGGGCGCCTTCTTCCCAGCCCTGCCCTTCACTTTCTAAAGCCTTATCTGCCATGTCTGCCCAACTGATCGACGGAAACCTGCTCTCCCAACAACTGCGCGCCGAAGTGGCCCAGCGCGCCGCCGCCCTCACCGCCCAAGGCAAGCAACCCGGCCTGGCCGTGATCCTGGTGGGCGACAGCCCCGCTTCCCAGGTCTACGTGCGCAACAAGGTCAAGGCCTGCCAGGACAACGGCCTGCACTCCGTGCTGGAAAAATATGAAGCCTCGATGACGGAAGCCGAGCTCCTGGCCCGCATCGACGCCCTCAACGCCGATCCCAAGATCAACGGCATCCTGGTGCAGCTGCCGCTGCCGGCCCATATCGACGCCCACAAGGTGATCGAAGCCATCGCCCCGGAAAAGGACGTGGACGGTTTCCACGTCAGCAACGCCGGCCTGCTCATGACCGGCCAGCCGCTGTTCCGCCCCTGCACTCCCTACGGCGTCATGAAGATGCTGGAATCGATCGACTATCCGGTGCGTGGCGCCAATGCGGTGGTGGTCGGTGCATCGAACATCGTCGGCAAGCCGCAGGCGATGTTGCTCTTGCAAGCCGGTGCCACCGTCACTATCTGTAACTCCAAGACCCGTGACCTCGGCCACCACACCCGCCAGGCCGACATCCTGGTGGTCGCCACCGGCAAGCGCAACATCGTCACCGCCGACATGGTCAAGCCTGGCGCAGTCGTCATCGACGTCGGCATGAACCGCGATGACAACGGCAAGCTGTGCGGCGACGTCGATTTCGCCAATACGAAGGAAGTCGCCGGCTGGATCACCCCGGTGCCGGGTGGCGTGGGTCCGATGACCATCACCATGTTGCTGGTCAACACCATTGAAGCCGCCGAACGCAGCTGATCGGCACGCCCTTAGCGCATTACCCTCCGGCAGCCTGGCTGCCGGATGTTTTCAGAGAAACGAGAGCCCATGACCACCACTGACATCGCCGCCAATCCCCTGCTCGATTTCTCGGGCTATGCCCAGTTCGATGCCATCCAGCCGGAGCACGTCACCCCGGCGCTGGACAAGCTGCTGGCCGACGCCAGCCGCCTGGTCACCGAACTGGAAGCACCGATGGCCGAAGTCACCTGGGACAATTTCGTCGAGCCGCTGGAGTCCGCCACCGAAAAGCTGGGCCGCGCCTGGAGCGTGGTCGGCCACCTCAATTCGGTGATGGACACCCCGGCCCTGCGCGCCACCTACAACGAGAACCAGCCGCGCCTGGTGGAATTCTGGACTGCGCTGGGCCAGAACCTGGCGCTGTTCGAGAAGTACAAGGCCCTGCAGGCCAGCCCGGCCTTCGCCTCGCTGTCGGCAGCGCGCCGCAAGGTGGTGGACAATGCCGTGCGCGACTTCCGCCTGTCGGGTGCCGAACTGGCCGACGACAAGAAGGAACGCTTCGCCGAGATCCAGGAAAAGCAGGCCATGCTGACCACCCGTTTCTCCGAAAACGTGCTGGATGCCACCAATGACTTCGCCCTCTTCGTCGAGGACGAGGCCGAATTGTCGGGGCTTCCGGCCGATGTGAAGCAAGCTGCACGGGCCGCCGCCGAGAAGGACGGCAAGCCCGGCTACAAGTTCACGCTGCACTTCCCCTCGTATTTCCCGGTGCTGCAATATGCAGATAATCGCGCGCTGCGCGAGAAGATCTACCGTGCCAACGCCACCAAGGCATCCGAACTGGGCGTCAAGCCGGAATGGGACAACAGCGGCAACATCGACCAGATCCTGCAACTGCGCAAGGAAGAAGCGCAATTGCTGGGCTACGCCAACTTTGCCGAAGTGTCGCTGGTGGCCAAGATGGCCAAGTCGCCCGGCGAAGTGATCGCCTTTCTGGAAGACCTGGGCCAGCGCGCCCGCCCCTTCGGCCAGAAGGACTACGAAGAACTGAAGACCTTCGCCCGTGAAAAGCTGGGCCTGGACGAACTGAAGGCCTGGGACAGCACCTATGCCTCCGAAAAACTGCGCGAGCAGCGCTACGCCTTCTCGGAACAGGAAGTGAAGCAATATTTCCCCGAGCCCAAGGTGGTCGGCGGCCTTTTCCAGGTGGCGCAGCAGCTCTTCGGCGTGCAGATCAAGCCCGATACCGCGCCGGTGTGGCACAAGGATGTGAAGTTTTACCGCATCGAGCGTGATGGCCAGCTGGTGGGCCAGTTCTACCTGGACCTGTATGCCCGCTCCGGCAAGCGCGGCGGCGCCTGGATGGATGACGCCCGCGCCCGCCGCCTGACTGCGCAGGGTGTGCAAACCCCGATCGCCTACCTGGTCTGCAATTTCACCGAACCCGCGGTAGTCGATGGCGTGACCAAGCCGGCCCTGTTCACGCACGATGAAGTGATCACCCTCTTCCACGAATTCGGCCATGGCCTGCATCACATGCTGACGCAGGTCGATGAAGTGGGCGTGTCCGGCATTTCCGGCGTGGAATGGGATGCGGTGGAACTGCCCTCGCAGTTCATGGAAAACTTCTGCTGGGAATGGGATGTGCTGCAGCAGCTGACTGCGCATGCCGAGACCGGCGAGCCGCTGCCGCGCGCGCTGTATGACAAGATGATCGCCGCCAAGAACTTCCAGTCCGGCCTGCAGATGCTGCGCCAAGTGGAGTTCTCGCTGTTCGACATGCTGATCCACCATGAATATGAGGTCGGTGGCCAGCAGACCGTGCAGCAGTTGCTCGACAGCGTGCGCGACCGTATCGCCGTCATCCGCCCGCCGGAGTTCAACCGCTTCCAGCATTCCTTCTCGCACATCTTCGCAGGCGGATATGCGGCGGGATACTACAGCTACAAGTGGGCTGAAGTGCTGTCGGCGGATGCGTACAGTGCGTTTGAGGAAGCCGCTGCCGGCAGCGGCAACGTGATCTCGCTGGAAACCGGTCGCCGCTTCCAGCAGGAAATCCTGGCTGTGGGTGGTTCACGTCCGGCCATTGAGTCCTTCAAGGCGTTCCGGGGGCGGGAGCCGAGCATTGATGCCTTGCTGCGGCATAGCGGCATGGCCGCCTGAGTTACCAGTTCTTCATATAGTAAAAGTAAATAAAGCCTCGGTGGAAACCGGGGCTTTGTTGTTTGTGGGACTCTCTCACCTGTATCGGCCCAGAGATGAGTGACGACGATTATCGAAAATGCGCGAGGCAGCTTTCCAGGGTCTGTTTACATTTTTTCCAGCGACGAAAGAAAGCGTCGCGCCAAGGCTTCCCGCCCCCCCCATTACATAGCGCAATCTCCGAACAAGCTCAATACGCTACCCGGGATACCCAATCGCACCAGCGTGGTGTACCCACAGTCCGATTTGGCATTGAGCATCGCTCCCCTGCCGCACCACCCTGGTGAGCACCACAACTGGACGCAGAGCCCGGCCACCCACCGGGTACAGTCCTTGCTTTGGAAAAAACTATGCAATGCCGTTTTCTGAAAGGGCTGCTCCTATGAGTCAACTAAACTCGCGCTTCACGCTGAAACAAATTAAATATTTTGTCGCCGTGGTGGAGGAGGACAGTATCGTAGAAGCGGCCAGGAAGCTGCATATTTCTCAGCCCTCCATTTCAGTCGCCATCAAGTCTCTGGAAGAGATACTGGACCAGCCCCTGTTCATACGACACCATGCGCAGGGCGTGTCCCTTACTCCAAACGGCCGCAGGGTTTATGAAAAGGCGAAGCAACTGCTGCAGCTTTCCAATGATCTGGAACAGAATTCAACGACTGAATGGAATCTGGTCTCGGGAACTATCGCGCTGGGTTGCTTTGAATCGGCCGCGCCCCTCTACTTGCCGAAACTGATTTCGGGATTCAAGAAAATCTATCCGCAAATCACCATACAGCTTCAGGATGGCGAGCAACATGAACTGATGCAAGGGCTGCACCGCGGAAGATTTGATCTGGTGTTCCTCTACGATCTGGAATTGGGCAATTCGATCAACAAGGAAGCGCTGAATGCGCCACACAAGCCTTACGCATTACTTCCTGCCGGGCATCGCCTGGCAAAGCAGGCGACAGTTACCCTGGAAGAATTGAGTCATGAGCCAATGATTCTTTTGGATGTGGTGCCGAGTCGCAACTACTTCGTTGATATTTTCAAGAATCGTGGTTTCTATCCGACCGTGGCATATAGCTCGCCATCCATCGAGATGGTGCGCTGTATGGTGGGCCAGGGCCTCGGCTTTTCCCTGCTGGTGACACGGCCCTATACGGAAAACACCTACGATGGCCAGCGCCTGGTGCAGCTCGACATCGAAGATGACATGCCCACATCGACGCTGGTGATGGCCTATCTCAAGAATAGCCAGCCCTCACCAACGACCCGGCTCTTCATGGACTATTGTCACAGCGTGGATCTGACGCCCCCTGCCGCCCCACCTGAGGAGGCAAATGCCCCTCCGGCTCAGCAAGATCGACGAGAGGCGAATTTCTTCGTAGCCTGATCACCCATCCTGCCTTCACTTCCCTCCTCCCGTCTTCCACAGATTTTCCCTGATTGAATGACGACCATCGACCAGTGAGCACCCACTGGCGGCGGATCTCCAGCAACTCACGGCGATAGTTTCAGCGCCGGATTCCGTCCTCATCAACGTCCTCTCCAACGCGTCTTTTCGCCGTTCATCCGTGGCACCAATAGCGGGAATGGCGCACTAAATTGGCGTCCCTGCCAACCAAAATGACGCACCTTCATGCGCGAAAATTCCACATCGCTGTGCACGTTCATCTGTATAGGGTGAGCCTAAGCAGCGCATAACTATTTGTTAATTGACGCACCTCAAAGCATGGAAAGATACTGGCCACCAATCGAGATCCACTAGCGTCTCGGTCATTTTTTTCTTTGATTGTCGTGGCCACTGGTCCTGAAAAAACAATATGAAATTTGACTGGAATTACATGTTCAGCCTGTTGCGCCAGCAGGACTTCTGGTTCGCGACAGTGACAGTGATCAAGCTGAGTATGGGTGCCTGGCTCATCAGCGTCGTCATCGGCTTTGTGCTGGCATTGGCCAAGCAATCTTCAAATCGTTTTCTCAGCGTACCGGCGCGCTTTTATATCTGGTTATTTCGCAGCCTGCCGCTGCTCGTGCTGCTGATCTTCATCTATAATCTGCCCCAGGCGATACCATCGAGTGGTGCCGTTCTCAACGATCCCTTTTGGGCCGGCCTGATTGGCCTGGTGTTGAGCGAGACTGCCTATATCGCCGAAATTCACCGTGGTGGTCTGCTATCGATTCCGAAGGGGCAATATGAGGCGGCAGTCGCACTCGGCCTGCGGTTCTTTGGCATCCAGTGCCGCATTGTCGTGCCGCAGGCAATCCGTGTTGCCCTGCCCTCCCTGACCAATGAATTCATTGCCATCGTCAAGCTGAGTTCGCTCGTTTCAGTGATTTCTTTGACTGAAATTCTGATGGTGGGTCAACGACTGTATTCGCAGAATTTCCTGGTCATGGAAACCATGACTGCGGTGGCCATTTACTACGTGATGATCGTCACGGTATTCGATTTCCTCCTGAAACAAGTCGAGCATCTGCTTGACGTCACCAAACGCAAGATCGCTCGCACACCCGATGCGGCATTCTTTGAGCTGGCCAGGAACAAGGTCGTGCAAGGGCTCAGACAGCAAAGCGATTTGCAAGGCCCCGCCCTGGAAGCTTCCCGATTGCATAAGGCTTACAACAATGTTGAGGTGCTGGGCGCGGTTGACCTGTCGATTGCGCCAGGACAGGTGGTCTCCGTGATCGGGCCTTCTGGCTCGGGGAAGACAACGCTCATCCGCCTGTTGATCGGATTGGAAAAACTGGATAACGGCGATATCAAGATCAACGGCCAGCCATTCATCCATCTCCTCCGGCAAGGGATTCACAAGCCAAGGCTGGTGGAGAACACTGCGCATCGCCGGCATATTGGCATGGTCTTTCAGAGCTTCAATCTGTTCCCCCATCTGACGGTACTGAACAATCTCTTGCTGGCACCCCGCTATCACGCAATTGCGCCGACCGAGGAACTAAAGGAACAGGCCTACGCGCTGCTCCTGAAGGTCGGCATGTTGGAACACGCATTCAAGTATCCGCATCAGTTATCGGGAGGCCAGCAACAACGTGTGGCCATTGCCCGGGCATTGATGATGCGCCCGCAGATCATGTTGTTCGATGAACCGACCTCGGCACTGGACCCGGAAAAAGTGAACGAGGTCCTGCAAGTCATCGAGGCCCTTTCCAAAGAAGGCATCACGATGGTGATCGTGACGCATGAAATGAATTTTGCGTTCAAGGTCTCTGATCGCATCGTCTTCATGGAAAAAGGCCGTGTGGTGTGCGATGACACGCCGGAGGTCTTCAGAAAAGGAAGCAATGCGCGGGTGGAGGCTTTCCTCAAAGATGTTTCTTTAGCTTAGCGTCTGTCATTTATCAGGGAGTCTGAAATGCTTGAGCAGTACCAGATCGATCAATATCATCAGCAAGGTTTTCTGGTGATCGAGGGCGTGTTGTCCGACACCGAAGTTGCATCGCTGAGCAACGATTTCGAGCGATGGGTGGAGGAAAGCCGGACGAAAAAACAGCCATGGGGAAAGACGCAGGATGGGCGTTCCCGCTTCGATATCGAAGACGATCACCGGGCTGATCATCCTTCTCTGCGGCGTGTCAGTTCACCCACGGAGATTTCTTCTGCCTATCGAAAGATCGCTTTCGAGTCGCGCATGGCGGCCATCGCAGCACAGTTGATCGGTGGCTCGGGTACCCGCTTCCACCACAGCAAAGTCAATTCCAAACTACCGCATACCAAGACGGTGGTGGACTGGCATCAGGATTTCCCATTCACGCCGCACAGCAACGATGACCTGGTCACGGCGTTGTTGATGGTGAGTGACGTCACGCCGGATAACGGCCCCCTGCTGGTGGTGCCCGGCAGTCACAAGGGACCGCTCTGGTCCCACTGGAAAAACAACCAGTTCACCGGCTTTGTCGACGATACCGTCGTGCAAGCGCATTGCCAGACGCCTGTTGCCTGTTATGCCCCATCGGGATCGGTGTGCTTCATGCATACCCGCCTGCTGCATGCCTCCAAGCCGAACAACACCGAACAGCCACGCACCCTGTTCATCAGCGTCTACGCTGCTGAAGATGCACTGCCATTTTGTGAAAACCCGCTCCCTAGCGAACATGCAGGCCTGCTGGTATCGGGCAACGAAAGTGGAATCGTGCGCTGCACCGAAAACCAGTTGCGTCTGCCCGAGAAACCTCGTGGTGCATCGTTCTTTGTGCAACAACAAGCCGCCAAGCACGCCATGGCCTGACCATCAAGCGCATCAACTCATCTCAACAAGGATATAACCATCATGACTCAGCGTTCCGTTTTCAAGGCTATCTTCCGTACAGTGGGCGTAGCAGCGATTGCACTGACTTCGTTGAATGCCGCCGCTTTTCAACAACCCGGAAAAATCACGGTGGGATCCGACGTCACCTTTTTTCCTTATGAATACATGGAAAACAACAAGCCCGTCGGATTCGACATCGAACTCGTCGATGGGCTTGCAAAAGTGATGGGACGCAAAGTTGAAACGATTGATACCCGCTTCCCGAATCTGATCACAGGCTTGCAAGGCAACCGCTTTGACATCATCAATTCCTCCATGTACATCACCGCTGAACGTGTCAAGGTGATCGACATGATCCCCTACCTGAAAAGCGGCGAATCGATCCTGGCGCTCAAGGGCAGCGATTATCAGCCCAAGAAGCCAGAGGATTTCTGTGGCCACAAGGTAGGCTCCATGGGGGCAACTTCATGGCTGCAGCAATTGCGCAAGCTGTCCGCTGACTATTGCGTCAAGAACGGGAAGAAGCCCATTGAGATCAGCGAATTCCAAACCGATCCCCAAACCACCCAGGCGCTGCTATCGCACGCCGTCGAAGCGCAGATTACCGACGCTGCCGTGGCACGTGGCGCAGTGGAGAAGTTGGGTGACCGCATCGTCATTTCCTCGGACACATTGATTTATCCGGTGCTCAACGGCTTCGGCGTGAAAAAAGGCAACGACGAAGTGAAGAAGGCCCTGGTTGACGCCTTGAACAAGTTCAAGACATCGCCTGAATACGCCGCCTTGCTGAAGAAATACAAGTTCGAAGCACCTGCTGAAAAAGACCTGCAAGAACTGATGCCCAAACCTTGAGTGAATTGAGCGAGGCGAACCACCATGTCGTTAAACCATGAAGAGCAGGTGCGCATCGATCTGGCTGCCACCTTTCGCATCATCGCGCATCTCGGGATGCATGAGGCGGTCGCCAACCACTTCAGTGCGGCACTGTCGGCGGATGGAAAGCAATTCCTGCTGAATCCCAAATGGATGCATTTTTCACGTATCCGTGCGAGCGATCTGCTGTTGCTGGATACAGACGACCCATCTTGCGGAGAGCGCACGGATGTCGATGCAACTGCCTGGGCAATTCATGGGCAAATTCACCAGAAGCTGCCTCAGGCGCGGGCAGTGCTGCATCTTCATCCGGTCTATACGACCAGTGTGGCCACGCTGAAAAATCCGCACATCCCTCCTGTTGATCAGAATACGGCTCGCTATTTCAACCGCGTCGCCGTTGATGATATGTACGGAGGGATGGCCGATACGGTCGAAGAAGGAGCCCGATTGGCCGGGCTGCTCCAGGACAAGACCCGTCTGTTGATGGGTAACCATGGCGTGATGGTGATTGGCAAGACCATTGGTGAAGCGTTCGACGATATATGGACGCTCGAACGCGCCTGCCAGATCCTGGTAACGGCATGGTCAACGGGGCAGCCGCTGAAGATTCTGTCCGAGGCGGTCGCAGAAAAAACAGCACGGAGCTGGGAAAAAATACCGGATTTTTCTCAGCAGCATTTTGAAGAAATGAAATATTTGATGATGAAAGACGATCCCTCGCTAGCTGATTGAGCTGGTCGTCCGGCGATGTGAAAGCTTGTTTTCTGACCGGCGCTGCACATGGCAACTGGATTGAAGTTGGGCTCAATGATGCCGCGATGGAGTGAAAAATTCTGTCCGAAAGATTAGCAATGACCAAGATAATGCATGAAATTGACACGCTCGTTGTCGGGGCTGGCCAGGCCGGTGTGGCCATGAGTGAGCATCTGGGCCGGCTTGGCGTGGCCCATGTGGTGCTTGAAAAGAACCGTATCGCCGAAGCGTGGCGCACCGGCAGATGGGACTCTCTGGTGGCCAATGGCCCCGCATGGCATGACCGTTTCCCGGGCCTTGAATTTGATCTTCCGCCGGACGCTTTCGCCAGTAAGGATCAGGTCGTAAATTACTTTGAAAAGTATGCCGACAAGATATCGGCGCCCATTCATACCGGCGTCGAAGTACAGCGCGTCATCCGCAATGCCGGCGGTCCCGGTTTCACGGTCGAGACGTCGGAAGGTACTTACCTGGCCAAGCGCGTGGTCATTGCGACCGGCCCTTTCCAAAAGCCGGTGGTGCCGTCAATCGCCCCTGCAGATCCGGCGCTGTACCAGATTCATTCCGCGCACTATTTCAATCCGGCTCAATTACCCGAAGGCAATGTGCTGGTGGTGGGTGCCGGTTCCTCCGGAGTGCAGATTGCCGAAGAGCTGCACGCTGCCGGCCGCGACGTGTATCTCTCAGTCGGACCGCATGAGCGCCCTCCTCGCTCCTATCGCAACCGCGATTTCTGCTGGTGGCTAGGGGTGCTCGGCATGTGGGATTCCGAAGCCATGCAAGCCGGTCGGGAGCATGTCACCATCACCGTGAGTGGTGCACGTGGAGGTCACACTATCGATTTCAGGCAACTCGCGCAGAGTGGCATCACCCTGGTGGGACACACGGCATCCTTTGAACACGGCAAAGTGAACTTCAATCCTGATTTGGTGGATAACCTGAACCGCGGTGACGACAGCTATTTCTCCCTGTTGGATGCGGCCGATGCCTATGTCAACCGCAATGGCCTGGACTTGCCCCCCGATCCTCAGGCTCGGCAGCGTGTGGCCGATGCGGCATGCATCACCGAACCCTTGCTTGAACTCGATTTGCAGAAGACCGGGGTGACGTCAATCATCTGGGCTACCGGCTATGCGACGGATTACCGTTGGCTGGAGGTCGACACCCTGCATCCCAATGGCAAGCCCCGGCACCAGCGAGGTGTGGGTGCAGAGCCCGGCATTTATTTTATCGGTCTGCCGTGGCTGTCCCGCCGTGGCTCGGCCTTTATCTGGGGCGTGTGGCATGACGCCAAGCATGTGGCAGACCACATTGCCATACAGCGTCAGTATGAGCAGCATCACGCCCTCAAATCTTCGCCGCAAGAAGACGGCACTGCGCAAGAATTCAGCGCTGCAAGCCATCAAGCAGTCGCCTGATCCGAGATTTTCATCAGCCCATTGATAGACAGTACCTAGCCAACATGACCACTCCTACGCATACCCGCATTCGCATGTTCAATACGCGCGAAACCTATCCCAACCAGAACCTGGATAACGATCTTTGCCAGGCAGTTCGTGCCGGCAACACCGTTTATGTCAGAGGCCAGGTCGGGACCGACTTTGAGGGCAATCTGGTGGGACTTGGCGACCCCCGTGCGCAAGCAGAGCAAGCCATGAAAAACGTCAAGCAACTGCTTGAAGAGGCTGGGAGCGATCTGTCGCATATCGTAAAGACGACGACCTACCTGACCGATCCCCGCTACCGTGAACCCGTCTATCAAGAAGTTGGCAAGTGGCTCAAGGGTGTATTCCCGATCTCGACGGGCCTGGTGGTGGTCGCCCTCGGCCAGCCGCAATGGCTGATGGAGATCGATGTCATCGCGGTCATTCCCAACTAGACGGAGCATCTTCATGACGCTTTCTATTGCCGGCCGCTGCGCCGATACCGGACAGCTGGGTATCGCCATCAGTTCATCCAGTATTGCTGTGGGTGCGCGCTGTCCATGGATACGCAGCGGTGTCGGCGCGGTCTCGTCACAAAACATCACGTTGCCCGCGTTGGGACCGCTGACGCTCGATCAGCTGGAGCAGGGCTGCCTCCCGGATGAGGCGTTGAAGCACGTGCTCGCTACCGATGCCTACAGCCCGTTCCGGCAACTGATCGCCATCGATCATCAGGGCCGCACGGCCCACTTCAGCGGTAACCGCACGCTCGGTGTGCATGCGGCCGTCGCCGGCGAGCAGTGTGTAGCGGCAGGCAACATGCTGGCGAGTCCGTCGGTGATCGAGGCAATGATAGCGGCTTTCGAGTCAGCTCCCGGTCACCTTGCGGATCGCCTGATTGCAGCAATGCAGGCGGGCCTTGATGCCGGCGGAGAGGCAGGTCCGCTGCACTCATCGGCCTTGATCGTGGCAGACGATCTGGTCTGGCCCATCGTCAACTTGCGCGTGGACTGGGCAGACGACGATCCAATCGGAAAGCTGACAACACTTTGGCAGGCCTATCACCCGCAGATGAATGACTACATCGACCGTGCCCTGGATCCGGCCAATGCGCCTGGCTATGGAGTGCCTGGAGACAATCGATAAACGCACTGGCCGCGTTGGCTACCGTACGGTCAAAACAAATGCGGCGACCAGGGTCTGCTTGCATTTGCTGAAATGTGTTTACATCGTGTTTTTGTGCGAGCGAAACGGGATGGTTAGAAGACTGCTAAATGACAATGTAGGGAAGAAGGTCGATGCAATCCCGCCGGTCGAGGAAGGCGACCGAGGACGAACAGCGCTCGACAACCGATGGTTTCTCGAAGCGGTGCTGTGGATCGCTCGCACAGGTGGCCCTTGGCGCGCTCTGCCAGTCGAGTCCGGTCGGTGGCATACCGTGTACATGCGTTTCTCGCGCTGGAGGCGCAACGGTGTCTGGCAGCGAATCGCACTTGCAATGGCTGATGAAACGGAAATCGAACACGTCCTGATCGATTCAACCATTGCCCGAGCACACCAACATCCGGCCGGCGCGTCAAAAAAAGGGGGCCGCAAGCGCTCGGACGTACCTAAATCCGGCAGACAGGGGCCTTCTTCGGCACTCCGATAGCCTGCTGCACCGCGACCCACTATACTGGCGGGATGACCCGAATCGACTTTCACAGCAACGTCCCGCAAAAGATCGCCTACGTGTGCCGTCTGGTGCGCAAGGCGCGCGCTTCCGGTGCCACCCTGGTACTGCGTACCCCCAACCGCGCCGAATTGCAGCAGCTGGACCAGGCGCTCTGGAGCTTTTCCGAGCAGGATTTCCTGCCGCACGTGATGGCCGGCGACCCGCTGGCCGCGCAGACGCCCATCATCCTGACCGCCGACGACAGCGCCGACCTGCCGCACCACCAGATCCTCATCAACCTGGGCAGCGACACCCCCGCGCATTTCGCGCGCTTCGAACGCCTCCTGGAAATCATTTCCGCCGACGACGCCGACAAGGCCGCCGGCCGCGACCGCTACCGTTTCTACAAGGAACGCGGCTATCCCCTCTCGCACCACGTGGCCGCCTGAGCCCGCCCCGCCCGCTCACGCCATGAACCACGACGACAACAGCATCCCCCTGCTCACCGAGATCATCCCGCTCGCACCGGCCGCGTCCCCCGCTCCGGATTACGCCGCCCCCATGCAGCCGGGCGCCTTCCACACCCAGCCCGCGAATACCCATTACCAAGCGCCCGCAGCGGCGGCCCCGGTGATGGCACCCCTGCCCCCGGTGACCCCGGCCGCCGAACAATACCGCCAGTGGGAACAGGAAATCCGCGAAAACGTCCTGCAAAGCCTGCTGGAACGCGTCGATACTGTGCTGCACCAACACCTGCAGGACCAGATGGCGCTGGCGCTGGACCATCTTTCCGATATCGTGATGCAGCGCGTCAGGGAAGGCCTGCGCGATGCCCTCACCGAAACGGTCGAGCGTGCCGTGGCGGAAGAGATGGCGCGCTTTACTTCTTCAAAAATGTAAATCTCGCTGAATTTTTCTTTTACTTTTGAATAAAAATATCGCAACAGCCTTTTTATTCATAAAAATTCCAGCCAGTATTGATCACATCGGCAATCACGCTTTTCTTACAATGCTTGCATTGTTCGCATTTGAATTCGCAAATGCGAACGTCCGAACAACCACAGCAAGTTCATGCAAAACCGGGAGAGTGAGATGAAAGTGATCGTATTGGGCGCAGGCATTATCGGAACCGCTTCCGCCTGGTTCCTGAAGAAGCAGGGCTACGACGTCACCGTCATCGACCGCCAGCCCGGCGCGGCGCAGGAAACCAGCTTCGCCAACGGCTGCCAGATCTCGGTCTCGCATGCTGAACCTTGGGCCAATCCGGCCGCCCCGATGAAGGTGCTCAAATGGCTGGGCAAGGAAGACGCCCCGCTGCTCTATCGCTTCCGTCCCGAATGGCTGCAGTGGAAGTGGGCCGTGGCCTTCCTGCGTGAATGCACCGCCGCCCGCACCGACGAGAACATCCGCAACATCGTCGCCCTGTGCGAATACAGCCGCCAGACCCTGCAAGCCGTGCGCGCCGAAACCGGCATCCAGTACGACCACCTGACCCGCGGCATCCTGCACTTCTACACCGAAGAAAAGGAATTCCAGGACTCGCTGCCCGCCGCCAAGCTCATGCGCGACCTGGGCTGCCCGCGCGAATCCATCGGTGCTGATGAAGTCGTGCGCATCGAACCGGCCCTGGCTTCGATCCGCAACAAGATCGTCGGCGGCGACTTCACCGCCACCGATGAATCGGGCGACGTCTTCAAGCTCACCACCGGCCTGGCCAAGAAGAGTGAAGAAGCCGGCGTCGAATTCCGCTATTCCACCAGCATCACCCGCCTGATCACCGAAGGCGCAGGCGCTGCCGCCCGCGTGACCGGCGTGGAAGTCATCAACCCGGACGGCCGCCATGAAGTCCTGAAGGCCGATACCTTCGTGGTCGCCATGGGCAGCTTCTCGCAGCAACTGGTCAAGCCACTGGGCATCGACCTGCTGCTCTACCCAGGCAAGGGCTATTCGGCCACCTACCAGATCACCAACCCGGACGCCGCCCCCACCGTCTCGCTCACCGACGACGGCTACAAGCTGGTGGTTTCGCGCCTCGGCGACCGCCTGCGCGTGGCCGGCACCTGCGAACTGAACGGCTACACCCGCGAACTCAACACCACCCGCTGCGAAGCCATCACCCGCCGCACCCGTGAACTGTTCCCGGATGGCTGCGACTACGAGAACCCGACCTACTGGACCGGCCTGCGCCCGCTGACCCCATCCAACGTCCCCTACGTGGGCAAGACCAAGTTCGCCAACCTGTACCTCAATACCGGCCACGGCACCCTGGGCTGGACCATGGGCTGCGGCTCCGGCCGGGCGATCGCCGAGATCGTCTCCGGCCACGTGCCGGAAATCGATTTCGCCTTCACCGGCCTGCCGCGCTGGAACCGCGCACGCCAGGTGGTGACCCAGGCCGCTTGAGCGTTTTAGGGCCTCTAGTTCACGCCCCCGCAAGGACCGGATTGCCCGGTCCTTTTTTTTGCCCGCTTGATCTGGGTCAGCGCATGCGTTTGTTGCAGGAAACTTCACATAGGGCAATCAGCGCCCTTACAAACTCTGACGAGCCCTTGGTGTAGAATCCTCGCTTGCTCTGCGTTGCCGGCATCCTGCCGGGCGTGCGCAGCCACCGGGATTTCAGCTCATCATCGCGCATCTTGCAGCATCACGGCGTCTTCCAGCCTGGTTTGCTGTCAGCCGTTCCGCCATTGGCGGAGCGCTGTCGTTGATCTTCCCGGCCCTGACCCCATATGGACGGATATCCGTCTCAGCCTTTTCCTTCATTTGATATGAAAAGGCCGGCAACATCAAAGGACCCTGCAATGAAGTGGGCAATTGTCTTCATCTATCTGTTTTCCATCCTGTTCATCCATTTCCGTGGACGCGTGCGCCTGCCCTTCCTGCGGCAGTTCTTCGATCACTCCTCGATCATGTCGCCGATCAACCTGTTCATGTACGCCTTTTCGCGCGTACCGGCGGTGCCCTACCCGGCCGTGAAGCAGTTCGATGACCTCGCCCTCATCGACCAGAACTGGGAAGTGATCCGCGACGAAGCCGTGGCCCTGCGCGAGATGGCCAAGATCAAGGCGGCGGAAAAGAATGACGATGCCGGCTTCAACTCCTTCTTCAAGGCTGGCTGGAAGCGTTTCTATTTGAAGTGGTACAACGCCAGCCATCCCTCGGCCGAGAAGTTCTGCCCCAAGACCGTGGAAATCCTCAAGCGCATCCCGTCGGTGAAGGCCGCCATGTTTGCCGAACTGGCTCCGGGCGGCACGCTCAATCCGCACCGCGATCCCTTCGCCGGTTCGCTGCGCTACCACCTGGGCCTGGTCACGCCCAACGACGACCGCTGCTTCATCGAAGTCGACGGCCAGCGTTACAGCTGGCGCGATGGCCAGAGCGTGGTGTTCGATGAGACCTTCATCCACTGGGCACAGAACGGCTCCGAGACGAACCGTATCATCCTCTTCTGCGATGTCGAGCGTCCGCTGCGCTATCGTTGGGCAGAAGCCATCAATGGCTTCCTCGGCCGCACCATGATGACCGCCGCTGCCTCGCCCAATGAGACCGGCGACCAGACCGGGCGCGTCAACAAGCTGTTCCGCTTCGTCTGGCTGGCCGGGCAGTATCGCCGCCGCTTCAAGAACTGGAACAAGACCGTCTACAAGATCACCAAATTCGCTCTGATCATCGCCGTGGCGCTGCTGATCATTTATGCCTGAAGCAGCAAACCGGGCTCCTGCAATCGGAAATCCGGAACACTATTACGAATGATATAAACAAATATCGC
Source organism: Herbaspirillum sp. 1173 (assembly GCF_031455335.1). Taxonomy (NCBI): domain Bacteria; kingdom Pseudomonadati; phylum Pseudomonadota; class Betaproteobacteria; order Burkholderiales; family Oxalobacteraceae; genus Herbaspirillum; species Herbaspirillum sp. 1173. The sequence goes on from NZ_JAVDSP010000003.1 coordinate 299,938, forward strand.
CGGCTCTTGACCGGCGATTTTTTGTAAGTAAACCCCAAAAACCGCTCATCGATTTTCGGCAGCTGAGAAGCTGACGACGTGCCTGCCTGAAAATGACGCATCGCCGCAATTCCGCCATGCGCGTGGGCTTCAGCCTGATACTGCGGGATTGGCTGGCAAGAACGCACGCAATACTCACCAAGCCCCACGTAAGTGAAAGTCACGCGAGATCTAAAGTTTCCACGCGGCAATCAAAGCACAAATTTTCTGCAGTGACATGCAGAAACTGCTTCATTCCCATGCTTGCCGCCTGTAAAATCCTTGTGCTTCCGTGCTAGCTTGATGGCGTGAATCTTGCACCGGGATCGTCTTCATTCCGCTGCGACATGCCTTGCTCCTGACTACGCTCCTGCCGATGGCCGGACTGGCTTCATGGCATGTCAGCCAGCCCGCTGTCGAAGACGCCGGGCAAGCACAGCCGAGTACCGACCATACATAGAACAATGGGCTCATGCAGGACATCGACGACGAGATGAAAAAACCGCTGCTCAAGCATCTGGTAGAAATCACGGCCCACCGGGAGCACTCCCGCCTGGCCATCTCCGTCATCTCCGCGCTGTATCAGCTCACTGAGGTCGAGACCATCCGCATGCTCGACATCTTCACGCTGCGCGATGAATACTTCGTACAGGAAAAGATGGTCATCCGCGATGGCACGGTCCACACCATCGCCGAACTGACCAGCGACGATCCCAAGGAACCGCTGTCGGCCTATCCGGCCATGCTGGCCTGTATCCGCAATCATCTCAACGAGTTCGACGAAACCACGCCCGAGGGCGAACACGTACTGTGGCTGCCGGTCTGGCTGCATGGGAAGATGAATTCCTGCCTGGAGATCCGCAGCCAGCAGCCCTTTGCAGCGACCATGCTGGATGTGATCCGCGGCATCTTCCACGTCTATTGCAATTACCAGAGCCTGCTGGATTACAGCGAACGCGACGCGCTCACCGGCCTGTTCAACCGCAAGACCTTCGACGAGCAATTCACCCGCTACGCCTTCGCCATCGCGCCGCACGAAGCCCATTCCGTGGACCGCGACGAACGCCGGCACGACAGCAATGACGAACCCAAGGGCCACTGGCTGGGGGTGGTCGACATCGATCACTTCAAGCAGGTCAATGACCGCTACGGCCACCTGTATGGCGATGAAGTGCTGATCCTGGTGGCCAACATCCTGCGCGCTTCGTTCCGGGCGCATGACCGCATCTTCCGTTTTGGCGGCGAGGAATTCGTGATCCTGCTGCGCTCGACCACGCTCACCGATGCGCGCAAGATCTTCGACCGCTTCCGCCAGAACGTGCAGGAATATGATTTCCCGCAGGTCGGCAAGGTCACGGTGAGCCTGGGCTTCGTCAACATCGCGCGCGAAACGCCGGTGGTGATCCTGGGCCATGCCGACCAGGCGCTGTATCACGCCAAGAAGAGTGGCCGCAACCGCATCTGCTACTACCAGGAACTGGTGAATTCGGGCGTGCTGCGCTCGGGCATCACGACCAACGATACGGTGGAATTCTTCTGACGGACCGACGGGCGTTCCTGTATCAGGGGCCGCGCGAGCGGTCTTTTTTTTCGTTCGCATTTTCCATGTACTGTCCTGCAAGTCGCATGGGTATTGGGCGGGCTCATGCATGCCGTGCATTCGTTCATGTTTTAAAAGCATGAGACAGCGGCGCGGCGCTTTCGTATGATCGCCAACGTTCGACGCCCCGTGCGCGAATTCATCCGCGCGATCCGCCGCACACACTCAGAAAAATTGGGCGATCGCCCGCGGCCTCATCGTGTCAACCAGGAGACTTATAACAATGCAGCAGGCACACTTCAACAAAATCGGTTCGGTCATGATCCTCTCGCTGGCCTGCGCCTTTGCGGCGCACGCCCAGGACAAGAAGCCCAACGTGGTCGTCATCGGCACCGGCGGCACCATCGCCGGCGCGGGCGCCTCCAGCGTCAATACCGCCGCCTATCAATCGGCCGTGGTCCCGGTCGACAAGATCATCGCCGCCGTCCCCGAAATTTCCAAGATCGCCAACGTGCGCGGCGAACAGATCTTCCAGATCGGCAGCGAGAGTTTCAATGACGAGCGTCTGATCAAGCTGGGCAAGCGCGTTTCGGAACTGCTGAAGCAGAGTGATGTGGACGGCATCGTCATCACCCACGGCACCGACACCATCGAAGAGACGGCCTATTTCCTGAACCTGGTATTGAAGAGCGAGAAGCCGGTGGTGGTGGTCGGCTCCATGCGGCCCGGTACCGCGCTGGGCGCGGATGGTGCGCTGAACCTGTATGACGCGGTGCTGGTGGCCGGCAGCAAGGAAGCCGCTGGCAAGGGCACGCTGGTGGTGATGAACGACGAGATCCATTCCGGCCGCGACGTCACCAAGAGCAATACCTTCAAGGTCGAGACCTTCCGCTCGCCCTATGGCCCGCTGGGCTATGTGGTGGAAAACAAGCTGAGCTTCTATCGCCTGCCTGCGCGTCCGCACACCACGCAGACCGAGTTCGACATCGACAAGATCAGCAGCCTGCCGCGCGTGGACATCGTCTACAACTACGGCAACGTCAGCCGCACGGCGTATGACGCCTTCGTGGCGGCAGGTGCCAAGGCCATCATCCATGACGGCACCGGCAACGGCAGCGTGGCCGAACAGATCGTGCCGGTGCTGCAGGAAGTGCGCAGCAAGGGTGTGCAGGTGATCCGCGCCTCGCGCACCGGCAGCGGCGTGGTGATCCGCAACGGCGAGCAGCCTGATGACAAGTACGACTGGGTGGTGACCGATGACCAGAATGCCCAGAAGGCGCGCATCCTGGCCGAGCTGGCCCTGACCCGCACCAATGATCCCAAGGAATTGCAGAAGATCATGTGGAAGTATTGATCGGAGAAATTTTCGACGGCTGATTCACGATAATTTATAAACAATATAAATTTTTTATCAGCCAATAGCTGAACAGCAGTACGCAAAGTGTTTTTGTGTTGTAACCCTGAGGTTTCCTCAGTTCCCTCTTGGCCCCGCTTTGGCGGGGCCTTTTTTCTTGTGGTGGGTTGCGTCAGAAATCGAGCTGTTCGACACTCAGGCCAAGCGCCGCGGCAATTCTTTCGAGGGACATTGGACGCAAGCGTTTGCTGCTTTCCTGCTGCGCATAGGCAGACTGCGAGATACCGATGCGGGCAGCGACTTCTTGCTGGGTCAGATTCAGATGTTCGCGCCAGCTGCGGATGGCGGTCCATTGATGATGGATCATCAAAGCGACGACCTCATTGGGTACGTAAGTGAGATCGCGTGATGGCTGATGCATGACAGTCTCCTGAAGAATGCAGGAGCTTGCCAATCTCATGACAACAGCGCAAGTCGACTCATTCTGTTTCTATCAATTTCCGCGATAGTTCGACGAACGCGCACGCACAACAAATCACGACAACACCGGCTCCCCAATCTCCGGAATCAAGCGAATCGGAATCGACTTCGCCGCCGGTACCTTGCTGCCGCGTGCATGGTGGAACAGCGGGATGAGCCGGTTGAGTTCAGGGAAATAACCCATCACGCAGCCCACCGGAATATCGAAAGGCTCCACGCGCAAATGCTCGACGCGGCGCTGCACGCCGTCATCCGACACCGTCTCGGCCGTGACGAAATCCCCTGCGCCCAATCCCTGCTGCTGCAAATCGCGCAGATTCATCAGCAGCACGCGACGCGTGCCCCACACGCCACGGAAGCGGTCATCCAGCGAATAGACGGTCGTATTGAATTGACTGTCACCGCGCGTGGTCATGAGCCGCAACACGCCGGGGGCATCGCCAGGCATGTCGGGATCAGGATCAAAGCCGTCTGGAGTCTTGAAGTTGGCCTTGCCGTTGGGAGTCTTCCATTGCCGTTCGCGCGCCGCCAGCGGGCGCGCGAAACCGCCTGGCGTCCACATGCGTGCATTGAAGTCGCGGAAGATGTCAGGATAGGTGGCCTCGATGGCATCGCGAATCAGGGCGTAGTCGCCGACCCACGCATCCCAGTCCACCTGTGGATTGACCGGCAGCAGTCGCTTGGCCAGTTCGGCCAGGATGGCCGGTTCCGACAGCAGATGCGGCGAGGCCGGTTTGACCCGCCCGCGCGAGCCATGCATGCAACCGGTGCTGTCTTCCACGGACACGGCCTGCTCGCCGCCGCGTTGCTGGTCGATCTCGATGCGGCCGAGGCAGGGCAGCATGTAGGACGTCTTGCCATGGATGACGCAGGAACGGTTGAAGTGCGTCACCACCTGCACCGTCAGCGGCAGCTTGCGCCAGGCGGGTTCCATCACCCCATGATCGGGAATGGCCCGCACGAAATTCCCGCCCAGCATGAAGAAGGCGGACAGTTCGCCATCACGAATCTTTTCGCAGGCTTCCACCGTGTTGAGGCCCTTTTCCATCGGTGGCTCGAAATGATAGAGCGCGCGCAGCTTGTCATTGGGCACCATCTCCGGTTTTTCGGTGATGCCGACGGTGCGCTGGCCCTGCACGTTGGAATGGCCGCGGATGGGGCAGATGCCCGCGCCCGGCTTGCCGATATTGCCGCGCATGAGCAGCAGATTGGTCAGCATGTGGATGGCACGCACCGCCTCACGATGCTGGGTAATGCCCATGCCATACATGAGCATGGCACTGTCCGCAGCGGCATAGGTATCGGCTGCCAGCTCCAGCTCTGCGCGCGAGACGCCGGCGTGGCGTTCGATCTCGGCCCACTCGGCGGCACGTGCAGCGGCGGCGAACTCGTCGAAGCCGCTGGTGTGCTCATCGATGAAGGCCTGGTCCAGCAGGCGTGGCAAGCCTTGCGTGCGGGCGCGTTCGTCACGTTCCAGGATGCGCTTGGCCATGCCGATGGCGGCCGCCGTGTCGCCGCCGATCCTGATCTGCAGATATTGCGAACTGATGTCGGTGTGCGCCGGGGTGATCATCTCCTTGGGTGATTGCGGGTTGACGAAGCGTTCCAGTCCGCGCTCGCGCAAGGGGTTGAAGGTGATCACCGGTACGCCGCGCTTGCGCGCCTCTTCCAGCTGATGCAGCATGCGCGGCGCATTGGTGCCGGTGTTGTGGCCGAAGAAGAGGATGCACCCTGTCTGCTCGAAATCGTCCAGCCTGACCGTGCCCACGGGCACGCCGATGGTCTGCGGCAGTGCCACGGAGGTGGACTCGTGGCACATGTTGGAACTGTCGGGCAAGTTGTTGGTGCCGTACATGCGTGCGATCAGCTGATACATGTACGAGGTCTCGAGCGAGGCCCGGCCCGACGCGTAGAACACCACCTTCTTCGGATCCATGGCACGCAGTTGCGCCGCGATGTCATCGAAGGCTTCGTTCCACGAGACCGGCAGGTAGCGGTCGCTGGCGGCATCGTATTTCATGGGCTCGGTGATGCGGCCGGTGGATTCCAGTTCGAGATCGTTCCAGCTCTCCATCTCGGTGACAGTATGCTGGGCGAAGAATTCGGGGGTGGCGCGCTTGCCGGTAATCTCCCAGGCGGTGGCCTTGGCACCGTTCTCGCAGAATTCAAACAGATGCGGATCAGCCGGCTTGGCCCAGGAACAGCTGACGCAAGCAAAGCCGTCCGGCTTGTTCTGCTTCATGAGGATGCGCGTGCCGGTGGCGATGACGTGCTCCTGCTGCAGGATGGCACCCAGCGCCTTGACCGAGCCCCAGCCGCCGGCGGCATTGTTGTATTCGTCGAACGTCGCTTCTTCGGGGATATCCTTGGTTTTCATGTCGCTTCTCCGAGCGTGATGCATTCGTGGGGGGCGCACTGCATGGTCACGTGGTCGCCCTTTGGCGCGGCGCATGGAAGACTTCTGCGTCCGGATCGCCATGATGAAAGTGAGCGCGCAATTTGGCTGTAGGCGCGTGACGGTTTTACAGCGCATTGGATTCCTACAGATGGCGTCAGCGCTTGCGCGCACGGGCTCGGCGGGGTGCGAGCGCTTACCGAATTCCTACGTCAAACACGGTAGCGCACCGACAGCTTGCAGATGCGAAGGCACTCATACTCTTCACCATTGCACAGCCCGTGCGCCTCTGTGCCCCTCATCATGATGAGCAGCTCCACCCGCCGCTACGCCCCACCCTTTCCCTCGCTGCCTGCAGCGCTGGAGGAATTCATTGCGCCTGCCTTGCACCAAAGCCCGCACGCCCAGCTACCCACCGTCGCCGCGCGGCTGCTGCGCCAGCTGGTGGCAGCGGGATTGGACCGTCTGCCCCTGCCGGGCCACGGCGAGACGCTTGCGCGCTGGCAGGCGCTGGCGGCCGTGGCCGCGCAGGATCTGTCGCTGGCCAAGCTGTTCGAAGCCCATACCGATGCCCTCGCCATCCTGGCCGAAGCCCACGTCCCGGTACCACCGCATTCGATCTGGGGCGTGTGGTGCGCGCAAGGCCGGCCCGGCAGCCTGCACCTGCGCGAGCAAGGTGATCAGGTCATTCTGGACGGCGAAAAATCCTGGTGCTCGGGCGCACCCGCCGTCACGCATGCGCTGCTCGGCCATCGCGACGAGCAAGACCGCTATTGGCTGCTGGCCATTGAACTGAGCCAGCCGGGCGTCAGCATCATCGAGGACGACTGGGCTGCCATCGGCATGGCTGCCACCCGCACTGCGCGCCTGCAATTGCGTACGGTCACCGCGCAGGTGATCGGCGATCCGGGCTTCTATCTGGACCGTCCCGGTTTTTGGCAGGGTGGCATCGGCATTGCCGCCTGCTGGCACGGCGCTGCTACCGCGCTGGTCTCCGTGCTGCGCCAGAGCCTGGCGCAGCGTGCGGACAGCCATGCGCTGGCCCGGCTGGGCAGCGCACTGTGTGCCGGGCATGCAGCAGCGGCCTGCCTGCGCGAGAGCGCCGCGCGCATCGATGCCCATCCGCGTGCCAATGCCATGCAGGACGCCCTGCGCACGCGCCTGACCGTGGAGCGTGCCTGCCTGCAGATCATCGAGGACCTCGGGGCTGCCCTCGGTCCCCATCCCTATTGCGGCAGCCGGCACAGTGCGCGCCTGCTGGCCGATCTGCCGGTGTGGCTGCGCCAGAGCCACGCCGAACGCGACATGACCGCGCTGGCCAAGGCCAGTCTTGAAGAGGAGTCCTCCCCATGCTTACTGTAAAGCCGCCCCCATCGGCCAGGACGGCCGCTCCTGCGCGCCATATCGACATCGCCCACGGCACCGCCGAAGATGTGTGGCAATCCTGCCAGCGCCTGCATGCCCTGCCGGAACTGGAACTGAGCCAGCTGGTGCCCGCGCGATCACGTGCGGTGATCCTGGCACCGCATCCCGACGACGAAACGCTCGGATGCGGCGGGCTGATCGCCCAACTGGCCGGGATGATGCGCGAGATCGCCGTGGTCGCCGTGAGCGATGGCGAACGCAGTCACCCGCCCTCGTCGCCGCTGGCAGCACGCCTGCCACTGCTGCGTCCCGCCGAGAGCATGGCCGCGCTGGAATGCCTGGGAGCGGGTCAGGCGCAGATCCTGCGCGCGCGCATTCCCGACGGCCAGATCCGCCAGCACAGGCTGGAACTGAAGGCCTGGCTGATCGCGCAATTGCGCCATACCGACATCGTCTTCGCGCCGTGGCGGCTGGACGGCCATCCCGACCACGAGACCGTGGGCGAAGTGGCCGCCGAGCTGGAACACGAACTGGGCTGCAAGCTGGTGGAAGTGCCGATCTGGGGCTGGCACTGGGCACAGCCGCTGGGCGGAGAATTCCCCTGGGGCCGCGCCCGCAAGCTGGCCTTCGATACCGGCACCGGCATGATGAAGCGACGCGCCCTGCGCTGCTATCACAGCCAGATCGGCAGTGACGGCGAACGCGATCCGGTGCTGCCGGCCGGTGTGCTGGCGCATTTCGTGCGGCCTTACGAGGTGTTCTTCCTATGAGGGCAGCACAGCTTCCGGCCACGCGCCATTTCGATCAGCTCTATGCTGCCAGCGACGATCCGTGGAAGACGCGGGACAGCTGGTACGAACAACGCAAACGTGCCCTGGTCGAGGCCATCCTGCCGCGCCAGCAATGCAGCGCCATCTTCGAGCCCGGCTGTGGCAGCGGCGAGCTGACGCTGCAACTGGCCGCACGTTGCCAGTGGCTGATGGCCTCCGATTTCAGCGCGGAAGCGGTACGCATCACGCGCGAGAAGACGGCGCACCTGTCGCATGTACAGGTGCGCCGGCAGTCGCTGCCCGAACAGTGGCCAGCGGCCGAACATGACATGCCGGCGGTAGACCTGATCGTGTTTTCCGAACTTTGCTACTACTTCGATGCGCCCAACATGGCCGAGATGGCGGCACTGGCCGCAGCCAGCCTGTCGCCGGGCGGACACTTGCTGGCCTGCCACTGGAAGAAGGATTTCGATGACCGCCTGCTGGCCACGCGGCCCATGCACCAGCTCATCGATGCGCACGCGCGACTGAAACGCCAGGCCTGCTACGAGGATGAAGACATCCTCATCGACCTCTGGCGCAGGATCTGACCCGCACTGCACCCACCACTTTCCGGAGAACCGAGCATGATCGGCATCGTCATCCCCGCGCACGACGAAGAAGCCAGCCTGCACGCCTGCCTGCAGGCGGTGCGCAAGGCGGCTGCACATCCTCAGCTGCAGGGTGAGGCGGTGAGTATCGTGGTGGTACTCGACAGTTGCAGCGACGGCTCCGAGCAAATCGCACGCCGCCATCCGGTGACGGTGCTGCCGCTGCAGGTGCGCAATGTCGGCCTGGCGCGGCATCACGGTGCACGCGCACTGATCGCTGCGGGCGCACGCTGGCTAGCCTTTACCGATGCCGATACGCGGGTTGCCCCCGATTGGCTGGCGGCACAACTGGCGCTGAAGGCGGATGCGGTCTGCGGCACGGTCACGCCCGACCACTGGCGCGATCACCCGCCGGAGGTGCAGCAACGCTTCGCGCGCGACTATCACGATGAGGATGGCCATCGCCATATCCACGGTGCCAATCTGGGTGTCTGCGCCCAGGCCTATCTGCGTGCGGGCGGCTTTCCGCCGCTGGCCTGTCATGAGGATGTGGGCCTGGTGCAGGCCTTGCAGGCCACCGATGCGCAGATCGCCTGGAGTGCGCGGGTGCGGGTGGTCACCAGCACCCGCAAGCAGAGCAAGGCGCGCGGCGGCTTTGGCGATACGCTGCGGCTGTGGGCCGCCGAAGAGTGCGCAGCCATCCTGCCGGCTTAGCGGGGATTGTCTCCCGCACGCACCACCTGTTGCGCCTGCTCGATGCTCACGTGATGGTCTTCCACCGTATTGACCAGCCGCTGGCGTTTCGCGCGTGAGCCGAAGTTGTTGGCGTAGATCCATGTGAACTCGGCACCGAGCAGGAAGATCTGCGCGGAGTAATAGATCCACAGCAGCAGCAACGCAAACGAGCCGGCCGCCCCGAAGCCGGAGGTCATGCCGGTGCTGCCCAGATACAGACCAATCAGATACTTGCCGATGATGAAGAGCACGGTGGTGGCCACGGCACCGATCCACACGTCATGCCAGGAGAGCGTCACGCGCGGCATGAACTTGTAGATCATCGAGAAGAGCGTGGAGAACACCACGAAGGACAGCACGAAGTTGAGCATCTGCAGCAGCAGTTGCCATCCTTCGAACCAGCCGCCCCACCAGCGTCCCAGCGCCGCCAGCGCCGCACTGACCACCAGCGAGATGATCAGCAGGAAGCCCAGACCGATGATCAGGCCGAAGGACAACAGCCGCGTGCGCGCCAGTTGCCACAGGCCACTCTTGCGCTTGGCGACGGGGATGCGCCAGATGCGGTCGAGCGCACTCTGCAATTCCGAAAACACCGCAGTGGCACCAATGACCAGCGTGACTACCGAAATGCCGGCGGCGATCATGCCCTCGCGCGGCTGGCTCACCGACTTCAGCAAACCCTGGATGGCAAACGCGCCTTCGGTACCGACGATGTCGCGGATCTGGTTGACGATCTCGCCCTGCGCGGCATCGTGGCCGAACAGCATGCCGGCCACCGCAATGGCGATCACCAGCATGGGAGCAATCGAGAAGATGGTGTAGTAGGCGATGGCCGCCCCCATGCTGGGAGCGAAGTCATCGATCCACGCATTGACCGCGGCCACCGTCATCTGCCAGGCCTGCTGGGTACGCGTGCCGCCCTTGATCATCTTGACCTCGGCCGCCGGGTCCAGATAATCCGAGGGCGCCGGTTCCAGCTTGGCCTTGACGATGTCGATCCGCGCGGGGGCATCCGGCGGCAGCGGTGTATCGGTCTTGGCCTTGGCGGCGGCCGCCTTGGCACGGGCCGATCCCTTGCGCCAGGCGGCAATCAGCGGCATGGCCAGCGTCACCAGCCGCAAGGCCCGTTCCAGTCCTTGCGGCAGTGCATCGTGATGAGCCGTCGCGGAATGGCCGGTAGGCGCCTTGCTGTTCTCCTCCTCTGCACGGGAGGCCACCATCCGGGGCGCTGTCGGCGACGCAGTCACGCGCTTCTGGCGGCGCTTTCTTCCCAGCCACAGACCTGCGCCGGCGCTCAACAGGGCAGCGGCGACCAGGCCGCCCGGGGAAGGACTGCCCGGCTCCTCCCCGGATTGAGGACGGGCAGCGGCTGGCGGTGTGCGGGCGGGACGAAACGGGTCGGAAGAGCTGCTCATGAAGTCCTCGGCTGGGCATATTGTTGTGGCAGTGTGACCGGTGCGTATGAACGATTGTTCCTGCTTCCGAGCTGCCCGTCCAGCCTTGTAGGAAGCCGCTGTCGGCGCTCTGGTGGCCGACGTGAAAATGAAGCGCGTGGTATAAAGGTGGTCTTCGCAACAAGCTTCACTGGCTTCGCATTGCGTGTGAACCAGAGCGGCGCAAGCCGGTCTGTCTGCATTCTTCCCAGGCCATCGCGCCTGCCCTGCGTGTAGCCCATTGGGCCGAACCGGGCAGCGCCGGCCCTTCCCCAACCTGACGAACGAGGATTGCCCATGTATAAGGACGTACAGCTTTTCATCAACGGCGAATGGACCGCCAGCGCCTCCGGCCGCACCATCGATGTCGTCAATCCGGCTACCGAGGAAGTGATCGGCAAGATCGCCCACGCCGACCGCAGCGACCTGGATCGCGCCCTGGAAGCCGCCAAAAAGGGCTTCGAGACCTGGCGCAACATGTCCGCCTTCGAGCGTTCCAAGATCATGCGCCGTGCCGCTGACCTGCTGCGCGAGCGCGCCGACGATATCGCGCGCCTGATGACCCTGGAACAAGGCAAGCCGCTGGGTGAATCCAAGATGGAAACCCTGGGCGCGGCCGACACCATCGACTGGTTCGCCGAGGAAGCCCGCCGCACCTACGGCCGCCTGGTGCCGGCCCGCGTGCCGGGTGCCTACCAGATGGTGATCAAGGAGCCGGTCGGTCCGGTAGCCGCCTTCACCCCGTGGAACTTCCCGATCAACCAGGTGGTGCGCAAGCTCTCGGCGGCCCTGGCTGCAGGCTGCTCCATCATCGTCAAGGCCCCGGAAGAAACCCCGGCCTCCCCGGCCGAACTGATCCGCGCCTACGCCGATGCAGGCGTGCCGGCCGGTGTCATCAACCTGGTCTATGGCGTGCCGGCCGAGATCTCGGAATACCTGATCCCGCATCCGGTGATCAAGAAGATTTCCTTCACCGGCTCCACCCCGGTGGGCAAGCAGCTGGCAGCTCTGGCCGGCCAGCACATGAAGCGCGCCACCATGGAACTGGGCGGCCACGCACCGGCCATGGTGTTCGATGACGTGGACGTGGAACTGGCCGCCAAGACCCTGGCCACCTCCAAGTTCCGCAATGCCGGCCAGGTGTGCGTCTCGCCGACCCGCTTCCTGGTGCAGAAGGGTGTCTTCAACGCCTTCGTCGACAAGTTCGTCACCTATGCCGAACAGCTGAAGGTAGGCAATGGCCTGGAAGCTGGCGTGGGCATGGGCCCGGTCGCCAACAAGCGCCGCATCCCGGCGCTGGAAGCGCTGATCGATGATGCCGTCTCGCAAGGCGCGCAATTGCGCACCGGTGGCAAGCGCATCGGCGACAAGGGTTATTTCTTCCAGCCGACCGTGCTGACCAATGTCCCGCTGGACGCCCGCGTGATGAACGAGGAGCCCTTCGGTCCGCTGGCCATCATCAATTCCTTCGAGACCCTGGATGAAGTGATCACCGAAGCCAACCGCCTGCCCTTCGGTCTGGCCGCCTACGCCTTCGCCAAGTCGGCCAAGACCAAGCACGCCCTGGCCGCGCGCGTGGAAAGCGGCATGCTGACCATCAACCACCTGGGCCTGGCCCTGCCGGAACTGCCCTTCGGCGGCATCAAGGACAGCGGCTACGGTTCCGAAGGCGGTACCGAGGCCATCGAGGCCTACATCAACACCAAGCTGGTGACGCAGCTGGATGTCTGATGCCGGGCAGGTCGCCTGACCTGCCGCAATGATCGCCCTGCGTGATGAAAAAAATCGGCGGACCTGCAAGGGTCCGCCGATTTTTTCTTTTGGGCTGTGCTTCTTATTCTTCGCCACCGCCCCCCGAGGGGGGCACCAGGATATCGCGGCTGCCGTTGCGCGACATGGCCGAGAGCACGCCCGCCGTTTCCATCTGCTCCACCAGCCGCGCGGCGCGGTTGTAGCCGATGCGCAATTGCCGCTGCACCGAGGAGATGGAAGCGCGGCGCGTCTTGAGCACGAAGGCCACCGCTTCGTCGTAGAGCGGGTCGGCTTCGGCATCGCCGCCCTCGCCGCCGGCGAACATGTCGGCCTGGGCCGTGTCTTCCGAAATCGGCGGAGCCAGGATTTCCTCGATGTAGCGCGGTTCACCGAAGGACTTCAGGTATTCCACCACGCGGTGCACTTCTTCATCCGAGACGAAGGCGCCATGCACCCGCTGCGGATAGCCCGAGCCCGGCGGCAGGAACAGCATGTCGCCATGGCCCAGCAGCGATTCGGCCCCCATCTGGTCCAGCACGGTGCGCGAGTCGATCTTGGAAGAGACCTGGAAGGCCACGCGGGTCGGGATGTTGGCCTTGATGAGGCCGGTGATGACGTCCACCGACGGCCGCTGCGTGGCCAGGATCAGGTGGATGCCGGCCGCGCGCGCCTTCTGTGCCAGGCGCGCAATCAACTCTTCCACCTTCTTGCCGACCACCATCATGAGGTCGGCCAGTTCGTCGATGACGATCACGATGGTGGGCAGCTTTTCCAGCGGCTCGGGCGCGTCGGGCGTGAGGCTGAAGGGATTGGGAATCTTCTCGCCACGGGCGGCGGCATCATCGAGCTTCTGGTTGTAGCCGGCCAGATTGCGTACGCCCAGCTTGGACATCTTCTTGTAGCGGCGCTCCATCTCTTCCACCGCCCAGTTCAGGGCATGCGCGGCCTCGCGCATGTCGGTCACCACCGGGGCCAGCAGGTGCGGAATGCCTTCATAGATCGACAGCTCCAGCATCTTGGGGTCGATCATGATGAGGCGCACTTCCTCGGGCGTAGCCTTGTAGAGCAGCGAGAGGATCATCGCATTGATGGCCACCGACTTGCCCGACCCGGTGGTACCGGCCACCAGCATGTGCGGCGCGCGCGCCAGGTCGGTCACCACGGGCGTGCCGGTGATGTCCTTGCCCATGGCAATGGTCAGGTGCGAAGCGGATTTGCGATAAGCCTGCGAATGCACGATCTCGGAGAGCTTGATCATCTGCCGGCGCGCATTGGGCAGCTCCAGGCCCATGCAGGTCTTGCCGGGAATGGTCTCGACCACGCGAATGGAGGTCAGACCCAGGGCACGTGAAAGATCCTTCACCAGGTTCACCACCTGAGCGCCACGTACGCCTTGTGCCGGCTCCACTTCGAAACGGGTAATCACCGGACCGGCCTCGGCCCCCAACACCGTGACCGGCACCTTGAATTCGCGCAGGCGCTGTTCGATCAGGCGACCGGTTTCCTGGAGTTGCTCGGGGTCGACCTCGATGCGCGATTCGGGGACTTCATCGAGCAGGTCCAATGACGGCAAGGGGATGTCCACGCGCGGCTCATCGACGTAGCCCTCGGGCGCCATGGCCACCGGCTGCACGTAGGCTGGCGCCGCTTCGGGCATGCGCACGCTGAAGGCCGCAGCGGGCTGGGCCGGCGGCGCTTCGGGCGCGGGGTCGGGCAGCATGTCGAACCAGGGGGCATTGAAGGTACCGAGGTCGATCGGTTCCGTCTGCGGCTCGGGCAGCGGCGGCACAGGCTCGGGGGCCGCCATCGGTGCCATGAAGGGTGGCACGGCGGGGGTAACCGCCGCGGGCGGCACGGGCACGGGCGCGGGCAGCGGTCCCAAGGATTCCGGCAAGGGCTGTCCCTGCGGACTCAGCGGCACGATGGGCTGCACCTGTGGTGGCAACGGCGCAGCGGGCGGCGTTTCCTGCTCGCCGCTGGCCTGCTGCAGGGAACGCATCAGGCGCGTGGGCACGACATCGGCACGCTCGACCGGTTTACCGGGCACACTGCCCGGCTCAGGAGCACGGCCCACGCTGCTGATGCGGATGCTGCGGGTAGGCTGGGCCGGTGCCGGATTGCCGCGTGCAATCGACGGCGGAATCGGACGGATCGGCGGCGACGGCGTGGCCGCGCGAGACAGGCTGGCATCGGCCGCCGCGCTGGCCGCCGAGATGACACGGCTGGCAGCGGCACGGGCCAGCATGGCTTCGGTCGGACGCAGGCTTTCGAAGGCGGCCCATTCGGATTCCGGACGCGGTTTGGCCGCCGGGTCCGTCTGGCGCGGATTGATGGAAGGCCACTTGCCGCCCTGCGCGCTGCCGGCAGGCGTTGCCTGGCTGTTGCGGCTGCCGCCGGTGAGGGCCGACAGTGGCACTTTCCAGTCGTCACGCGGTGCGTTCCCGGCCGGACGCTCCGGTGCCGGGGCCGGCGTCAGGCGGGCCGGACGGGGGCGCGGGGCGAAGGGCGAGGCCGGCGGCATGCGCTTGGCCGATGCGGAACCGGGAGCAGGCGTGCGCGGCATCGGGGCACGGCGTTCGGTACTGGCGGGGAAACTGCTGCGGGCGGGTCCGGCGCTGCCGTGCAGGCTGCTCATGCGCAATCGTTCACTTTCGGCGCTGCCACGGCGCGGCGGCCCCAGGTCCAGCTCGGGGTGCTCGTCGCGGCCAGCCGGTGCGCCTCGGCCAAACATGGCACCCAGCAGCCATTTCAGGCCCAGCGCCAGCAAACCCAGCATCAGGACTGCGGCAATGCCACGGCTGATCTTGCCGCCCAGCGCATCCATCAGGGCCGCGCCGAACAGCGCTCCGCCCGGGCCATCATCGCCCGCAACCAGTTGTGAACGCACCAGCGACTCGACCGCGCTGCTGGCGGCCAGCAGCAGCAGGCTGCCGCACCACAGGCGAATGGCACCGCGCCCGCCGAAGACGGACTTGCGGCCGAGCGCGCGCGCTACCGTGCGCAGCAGCAGCGGCAGCAGCCAGAGGACCGACCAGCCAAACCATTTGACGAAAATCATGCTACTCCCAAACTTCACCGGCCTGGCAGTGCGCCAGCCGGCCTCGTGAATCCATGCAGTGCAAGCTGATGCTGCATCGCAGGCTGCGAGTGTAAACCAAACCGGTGCCCTGCCGCCGCCCATCGGCTGGCCTTTTGGTGCAGAGCACGCCCGGCCTCAACGGCCGTGACAATGGCAATCCACCACGTGATCGTTGATCACGCCCACGCCTTGCAGATAGGCGTAGATGATGGTGGAACCGACAAACTTGAAGCCGCGCTTGGCCAGCTCCTTGGAAATGGCGTCCGACAGCGGCGTCTTGGCCGGGCAATCGGCCAGCGAAGCCCAACGGTTGACGATGGGCTGGCCATCGACCTTGCCCCACAGATAAGCATCGAGCCCGCCTACTTCCTCGCGCAGTTGCAGGTAAGCACGCGCGTTGCCGATGGTGGCGGCCACTTTCAGACGGTTGCGCACGATGCCCGGATTCTTCAGCAATTGCGCCACCTTGCGCTCGTCATAACGGGCGATCTTCTCGGCATCCCAGTCGTCGAAGGCCTCGCGGTAGCTGTCGCGCTTGTTGAGCACGGTTTCCCAGGACAGTCCGGCCTGGGCACCTTCGAGGTTGAGCATCTCGAACAGACGTGTTTCATCGTGGCAGGGCACGCCCCATTCATGGTCGTGATACTGCACATAGCGGGGATTGGCCAGGTTGACCCAACCGCAGCGGACAAGTGTTTGCGTCATGATGATGTTGTTTTCGTTCATTTCGCCGGATTCACACCGGCCACAGGGGCGGTTCATCCATCAGCGCGATCTGTTCGCGCAATTCCAGGATGCGGTCCTGCCAGTAACGTTGGGTATTGAACCAGGGGAAGGCCACCGGGAAAGCCGGATCATCCCAGCGCCGCGCCAGCCAGGCGGAATAATGGATCAGGCGCAGGGTGCGCAGGGCTTCAATGAGATACAGCTCGCGTGGCTCGAATTCGCAGAAACTTTCATATCCTGCCAACAGGTCGGCCAGCTGGCCGACCATCTCGCGCCGTTCGCCCGAGAGCAGCATCCACAGATCCTGCACGGCCGGGCCGCTGCGGCTGTCGTCGAAATCGACGAAATGCGGGCCGGCATCGGTCCACAAGACGTTGCCGACATGGCAATCACCATGCAGGCGCAGGGTGCGGATCTCTCCTGCCCGCTCGTAGCAGCGGCGCACGCCATCGAGCGCCTGCTCGACCGTGGTGCGCCAGGCCGTGGCCACATCCATGGGGATGAAATCATGCGCCAGCAGCCAGTCACGCGGTTCTTCACCGAAGCTGGCGATGTCCAGCGCCGGGCGGGACTGGAAGGGGCTGCGCAGGCCGACCGCATGGATGCGGCCGATGAAGCGGCCCAGACGCTCCAGGGTATCGGCATCGTCCAGCTCGGGTGCACGGCCACCGTGGCGGCGGAATACGGCAAAACGGAACCCGGCGTGGCGATGCAGGGTGGCACCATTGTCGAGACGCATGGCCGGCACCACCGGCACTTCTTCGTCGGCCAATTCCTGCGAAAAAGCGTGTTCTTCGAGGATCTGCTCATCACTCCAGCGCAAGGGACGATAAAACTTGGCCACCAGCGGCGGGCCGTCTTCCATGCCGACCTGGTAGACGCGGTTTTCATAGCTGTTCAGGGCCAGCAGGCGGCCGTCTCCATACAGACCGAGCCCGTCGAGGGCATCGAGTACCGTATCGGGCGAGAGCGTGGCGAAGGAAGTGGCGTCGGGGAGGTCAGCAGATTGGGCGGGGGAATTCATCCGTCTATTGTACTGTCCACCAGCCTGCCCGCCCCAACCGATTGCAGCATTCCGGGCAGCAACCGACCGGCAACACTCGCGCCCCCGGGCCAATGCCTTTACACTCCTGCCTTTAGCATCAGTCATTGGAACCATCATGCATCTCGACCAGCCCCTTTCCGACGCCGAATTCGACGAACTCGACGATTTTCTCCTCTCCGATCGCTGCGCCGACGATGTGATGACCATGGACACCCTGCACGGCTACCTGACGGCCCTGGCCATCGGTCCGCAGGAAGTGCTGATGGCCGAATGGCTGCCGCGCGTCTGGGGCAGCCGTCCGGAAGACACGCCCAAGTTCAAGAACGGCAAGGAAGCCGAGCGCATCACCAGCCTGATCGCGCGCACCATGAACGAAATCGCCATCACCTTCGAAGTCGCCCCCAAGGAATATGAACCTCTGTTCTGCGAGCGCGAGCACGAAGGCAAGCCGCTGCTGGATGCGGAAGCCTGGGCCTGGGGGTTCTGGGAAGGCATCCAGTTGCGCGCGGCGCAGTGGGACGAAATCTTCCACTCCAACCTGGCCCCGCTGATGCGCCCCATCTACCTGCTGGGCTCGGAAGAGCTGGAAGAGGAAGAAACCAAGCTCATTGACGACCCGCTCAAGACCCACAAGCTGGCCATCGAGATCGAATCGGCTATTCCGCACATCCACCGCTACTGGGCGCCCAAGCGCAAGTCGGCGGTCGAGCAGGTGCAGCGCGATGCGCCCAAGACCGGCCGCAACGATGCCTGCCCCTGCGGCAGTGGCAAGAAATACAAGAAGTGCTGCGGCGCAGATTCGGAAGAATGATTCACCCGGCACCATGAAAAAGGCGCGCCGGATGCCGGGCGCGCCTTTTTGCTTCATACAGGATGGCGTTGCTGCCAACCACCCTGCCTGGGCCGGATGCTACGGCCTCACTCCTTGATGAAGTGTTCGCGGTAGTACTTCAGTTCTTCGATCGACTCCAGGATGTCGGCCAGGGCCGTGTGCATCTGGCGCTTCTTGAAACCGGTTGCGATTTCAGGCTTCCAGCGCTTGCAGAGTTCCTTCAGGGTCGACACATCGAGGTTGCGATAGTGGAAGAATTCTTCCAGCTTGGGCATGCCGCGCACCATGAAGCGGCGGTCCTGGCAGATCGAATTGCCGCACATGGGCGACTTGCCGGCCGGGACGTATTGCTTCAGGAAGGCGATGATCTGCTGTTCGGCGTCGGCTTCGGTGACGGTGGACGCCTTGACGCGGTCGATCAGGCCGGAACGGCCGTGGGTGCCCTTGTTCCAGGCGTCCATGCCGTCCAGCAGCTCGTCGGACTGGTGGATGGCCAGCACCGGGCCTTCGCCCAGCACGTTCAGTTCTGCATCGGTAACCACCACGGCCACTTCGATGATGCGATCCTTGTCCGGATCCAGGCCGGTCATTTCCATATCGACCCAGACCAGGTTCATTTCATTGGGCCGGACAGGCGCGGCGGGGGCTTGTGACATAATTCTTCCTTATTGACGGGATGGGGCCTGGCCCCATCTACTGCAGGGTTCATTGCTGGGTTCGCTCGCCCGGATCGCACCGGACGGCATGGCCGACAGGCCTGCCACCGCTGCCGGCTGGGGCAGGACGCGGGCCTGAGCCTCGAACTTCCGCCATTTTCGCACAGGGAAAGCATGTCTTCACTTTCGTTTTCAGTTTTGTTCGTCGTATTCCTGGCCATCAGCCTGGGCGTGCGTTTCTGGCTGGCTTCGCGCCATATTCGCCATGTGATCGCCCACCGCGCGGCGGTGCCGCCCGAGTTCGCGGAGAAGATCCCGCTGTCGGCCCACCAGAAGGCGGCCGACTACACGGTGGCGCGTACCAAGTTCGGCCTGGTGACGCTGATCATCAATGCTGCAGTGCTGATCGGCTTCACCCTGCTGGGCGGGCTGCAATGGCTCTCCAGCCTGCTGCTGGGCTGGACCGGCGAGCCGGGCATGGTGTACCAGATCGCGCTGGTGGCGGGATTTGGCCTCATTTCCGGTGCGGTGGACCTGCCCTTCGATTACTACCGCCAGTTCAAACTGGAAGCAGGTTTCGGCTTCAACAAGATGACGCGTGGATTGTTCTTCAGCGACATGATCAAGCAAACCCTGCTGGGTGCCGTGATCGGCTTGCCGCTGCTGTGGGTGGTGCTGGTGCTGATGGAAAAGGCCGGCGCGCTGTGGTGGTTCTATACCTGGATCGTGCTGTGCGCCTTCCAGCTGCTCATGCTGGTGATCTATCCCAGCTTCATCGCGCCGCTCTTCAACAAGTTCACCGCGCTGGAAGATGACAGCCTGCGCAGCCGCATCGAAGGCTTGATGCAGCGCGTCGGATTCGCCTCCAAGGGCCTGTTCGTGATGGACGGTTCCAAGCGCAGCGCGCATGGCAATGCCTACTTCTCGGGCTTCGGCTCGGGCAAGCGCATCGTCTTCTTCGACACCCTGCTGGCGCGCCTGGCCCCGCATGAGATCGAAGCCGTGCTGGCCCACGAACTGGGCCACTTCAAGCTCAAGCACATCGTCAAGCGTGTGGTCGTCATGTTCGGCCTGTCGCTGGCCTTCCTGGCGCTGCTGGGCTATCTGAAGGGCCAAGCATGGTTCTACACCGGCCTGGGCGTGGAGCCTCTGCTGCTGGGCAGCAACGATGCCATGGCCCTGATCCTGTTCATGCTGGTGCTGCCGATCTTCACTTTCCTGTTCTCGCCGCTGTCTTCGCTCTCCTCGCGCAAGCACGAGTTCGAGGCCGATGCCTTCGCCGCACAGCACACCGATGCCCAGGATCTTGTATCGGCACTGGTCAAGCTGTACGAGGACAATGCCTCCACCCTCACCCCCGATCCGCTGCACTCGGCCTTCTACGATTCGCATCCGCCGGCGTCGCTGCGCATCCAGCACCTGCACGCTGCCATCGCCGCCCATCGCGCAACGTCGGGAACAGCCGCCGCAGCGGGCAGCCACTGAATTTTTTGATCATCTAAAAGGCGTGCTGGATGAATGAAACAGCCCGCCGCAGGAGAACCCCATGAGCATCACCGCAAGCACCCTCGCCGCCGCCCGCAGCGTCCAGCCCATCGCCGCGCTGGACGACGCCGCCATCGTCGCCCACCTGGCCGCCCTGCCCGACTGGAAGATCGACGGCGGCAAGCTGGCGCGAACTTTCGCCTTCGGCAACTATTACGAGACCCTGGCCTTCGTCAACGCGATCGCGTGGATCATCCACGCCGAAGACCATCACCCGGAACTGACCGTCACCTACAACCGCTGCAACGTGAAGTTCGATACCCACAGCGTCAATGAAGGCCGCGGTGGTTTGTCGGCCAATGACTTCATCTGCGCGGCCAAGGTCGACGCCATTTTCGCCCAGCGCGCCCCGGCCTGATGGGAGTCCGCAAGCAAGGCGCACGCAGCGCCAGGGCAGGATCAGCGACGAACAAGGCTGAGCTGGAACAGGGGCTGGTCATTGCCGCCCACGGCCGTCACTATCTGGTGCAGGCCGCTGAACAGAAACTGCATTGCGTCACCCGTGGCAAGAAGAGCGATGTGGCGGTCGGCGACCACATCCGCCTGGCCCGCACCTCGGCCGACCAGGGCGTGGTGGAAAGCATCGACGAACGCCGCACCCTGCTCTATCGCTCGGACCAGTACAAGTCCAAGCTGCTGGCGGCCAATGTGGATCAACTCTTCATCGTGGTGGCGACCGAACCGAGCTTTTCGGATGACCTGGTCTCGCGCTCGCTGGTGGCGGCCGAGTCGGCCGGTGTCTCCGCGCACCTGATCCTGAACAAGACCGACATCACCGAAGCCCTGCCCAAGACGCGTGAACGCCTGCAGGTGTATGCGCGCCTGGGTTATCCGGTGCACGAGGTCTCGGCCAAGGCCCAGCCGGAAGAGACGCGCGCGGCCTTCATGCCGCTGTTGGCCGGCAAGAGCACCATCCTGATCGGCCAGTCGGGCATGGGCAAGTCCTCCATCATCAATCTGATCGTCCCGGACGCCGATATCGCCACCCGCGAAATCTCGGCCGCCCTCGATACCGGCAAGCACACTACGACCTTCACCCGGTTGTACCAGATGGAGCAGGAGGCCAGCATCATCGATTCGCCGGGCTTCCAGGAGTTCGGCCTGTATCAGCTCTCCGAAGGCATGCTGGAACGCGCCTTCCGCGACTTCACCCCCTACCTGGGCAAGTGCCGCTTCTACAACTGCCACCATCTCAACGAGCCGGGCTGTGCGGTGCTGGAGGCGGTACAGGCCGGCGAGATTGCGGGGATGCGCCACCAGCTGTATGCGCAGCTGGTGCATGAATCTTCACAGACCTTGTACTGACTTGTCCCTCTTCAGAACTTGTAGGCAGCCGTAAGCACCACCGCGCGCGGTGCCCCCGGCACGATCTGGGTGGCCCCGGTGGCGCTGACGTAATAGCGCCGGTTGGCCAGGTTGGTGGCCGCCAGCGTGTATTCGGTGCGCGCCATCCGGTAGCCCAGCAGCGCATCCCAGCGCACATAGCCGGGCAACTCCAGCAGGTTCTCGCGATCGGCAAAGCGCGCGCCCTCCACCAACGCGCCCGCCTCGCCAAACCATCCCAGGGGCGGCGCATAGGACACGAACAAGCTGCCATTGCGCGCCGAGACCCCGGACGCTCGCTTGCCCGCATACTGCGCCTCGGCCCGCACCACCCTTGAATTCTGCTGCGTCCAGCCACCGCGCACGAACCAGTGGCGCGCCACTTCCCCCGCCACGCTCAATTCGATGCCGCGATTGCGCTCCAGTCCGCTCTGGGTGAACACGCCCGGCTGCACCGGGTCGGCCACGGTGCGGTTGTAGAGTTCCAGTTCGAACCAGGCCAGCGTCGTGCTGATCCTGCGCCCGAACCAGTCGCTCTTGACCCCGGCTTCCAGCTGGCGGCTGAATTGGGGTCCCAGGTCATTGCCATTGCCCTTCGCCCCCGGTGACAAGCCGATCACGTCGCCGCCCACCGGCGCATAGCTCTTGCTCCACGATCCGTAGAAGTGGTGGTGCGGCAGGGCTTCCCACACCGCGCCCACGCGCGGGCTCACGGCATTGCTGGAACGCTCGATGCGAATGTCGCGCAGGCGGCTGCGGGAATCGACTTCGAAGTGATCCCAGCGCAATCCGGCCAGGATTTTCCATTGCGATCCGATGGCGATCTGGTCTTGCGCATACAAGCCCACGGAATCGACCCGGTGGTAGTTCATCTGCCAGGGCTGCGGCTGGGGCGTGGCGTTGCGCACCTCGGGATCGGTCAGCGAGACGGGCAGCGCAGTGGCCATCCACAAGCGCGGCTCGCGCTTCTGCCAGCCGTATTCGGCACCGGCCAGCAGCTCGTGCTGCAGGAGGCCGCTCTTGAGCGTGCCAAGCAATTCGAAGTTCGCTTGCACATTGCGCTGCTGCAGGTTCTGCTGATAGCGGCTGCGCTGCACGCTGCCCAGGTTGCGGCCGGCGCTGACGTAGCCCTGGGTGACGAAGGTATTGTCGAAGTCGCTGTTGAGATCGAACACGCTCAGCATCTGCCGCACGCTCCAGTCCGGCGCGAGGGAGCGCGTGAGGGTGGAGCGCAGGCTGACACTGGTATCTCGGATGAAGTCGCGCCCGGCCGCGCCGAAGAAGGCGCGGTCCGATGCCACCGGCAAGGCCATGGCCGCAATCGTATCGTTGCGCGTCAACGCGGTGACCCGGCCCGGCACGCCGCGATCGGGGATGCGTTCGAATTCATCGTAGTCCGCCTGCAGCAGCCAGCTGTCGCGGCCTGACTCCCATTTCAGGGCCGGGGCGAAGTACTGGCGCGTACCGCGCACGTCGTGACGGAAGTGGGTTTCGTGTTCACGCCCGGCGTTGATGCGTAGCGCCCAATGCTCGCCCAACGGACGATTCCAATCCACCGCCCCGCCCTGCTGGCCACGGCTGCCCCAGATGGCGGTGGCCTGACCGAAGGCTTCATGTTCCGGCTGCTTGCTGATGCGGTTGATCACGCCGCCGCCGCTGCCGCGTCCATAAAGCACGGCGGCCGGTCCCTTGAGGATCTCGATGCGATCAATGTTGCCCAGGCTGCGGACGTATTGCGCATCGTCGCGCATGCCGTCGAGCAGGGTATCGCCGGCATTGGAAAAGCCGCGCAGCCGGAAGGCATCGAAACGCGTATCGGAAACATTGGAAACACCCGGCACCCCGGCCAGTGCCGCCGCCAGCCCGCGCCCGCCATAAGCCCGAACCTGCGCGGCATCGACCGCCTGCACCGTCTGCGGTACCTCGCGTACATCGGTGGCGGTGCGGGTGGCGCTGCCCAGCGGGCCGGGACGGGGATCGTACGCGTTGCGCTGGCTGCGAACCTCGACGGCGGGCAGGCGTGCGGCATCGCCCTCCTCGCGCTCGGCTGTCGCTTCGGCGGCGGTAGCGGAAACAGGAAACGCGAACAAGGCTGCCACCAGCGCCGCGGGCAAGGGACGTAGCTTGGGCGCTGAGGAACGTAATGAAGAAAAAGACCGGTGCAAACCCCGTAAGGGGTGCGGACAAGAAGAATCGTGCGACATGGCAGCTGTTCCTTTCAGGCAAGGGAAAGCTGCGGATTCTAGCCATCTGAATAGCAATAATTCTCATTTGCGGCGTGAGATCAGGCTCTTTGTCGCACTTAGTGAGCATTCCTCGAAAAAGCTGGATACGGATTTCGAAAAATTTCTTCACGTGCATCGAAGGAATTCGAAGCGCATCCCCGATGCCGTGCGCGGGACTTCATCTTTGACCCGAATTCGCGAAACCCCGGGGGTTTCTTTGCAGCAAGTACTGCGGGTATCTTTTTAAGCCGAATCCCTTATAATCTAAGGAGTTAACGACTATCGGCGGCAGGCGCCACACTGGCCGCCGTTTTTATTTATGGCAATCAAACACTACCTTCAGTTTTCCGACTTTACGCTTGATGAATACGAGTACGTGATCGAACGTTCCGGTGTGATCAAACGTAAGTTCAAGAATTACGAGCCCCATCACACGCTGGCCGATCGTACCCTGGTGATGGTGTTCGAAAAGAACTCGACCCGCACCCGCCTCTCCTTCGAAGCAGGCATGCACCAGATGGGCGGCGCGGCGATCTACCTCAACACCCGCGACAGCCAGCTTGGCCGTGGCGAACCGGTGGAAGATGCGGCCCAGGTGATGTCGCGCATGTGCGACGTCATCATGATCCGCACCTACGGCCAGGAAATCATTGAGCGCTTTGCCAGGCATTCGCGCGTGCCGGTGATCAACGGCCTCACCAACGAGCAGCATCCCTGCCAGGTGCTGGCCGATGTGTTCACCTACATCGAGCATCGCGGCAGCATCCAGGGCAAGATCGTGGCCTGGGTCGGCGACGCCAACAACATGCTCTATTCGTGGCTGCAGGCGGCCGAGGTGTTTGGCTTCCACGTCAACGTCTCCACCCCCAAGGGCTACGACATCGATCCGGCCCAGGTTTCGCCGGGCAACAAGAATTACACCTTCTTCGCCGATCCGGCCGATGCCTGCCAGGATGCCGATCTGGTCACCACCGACGTGTGGACCAGCATGGGCTTCGAGGCCGAGAACAATGCCCGCCTGAAGGCCTTCGATGGCTGGATCGTGGACCAGGCCAAGATGTCGCGCGCCAAGAAGGATGCGCTCTTCATGCACTGCCTGCCCGCGCACCGTGGCGAGGAAGTGGCCGCCGAAGTGATCGACGGCCCGCAATCGGTGGTCTGGGACGAGGCGGAAAACCGCCTGCACGTGCAGAAGGCCCTGCTCGAATACCTGGTGCACGGCCGCTTCGATTAAGCCGCCTGCTGCCCATTCCCCCAGCACAAGAATCACGCTCAACACTTCACTTCATCGCAACGTCAAGATCATGTCCAACATCCTGCAATCCGTCCCGGTCAATCAAAAAGTCGGCATCGCCTTCTCCGGCGGCCTCGATACCAGCGCCGCGCTGACCTGGATGCGCCAGAAGGGCGCCGTCCCCTACGCCTACACCGCCAACCTGGGCCAGCCGGATGAGCCGGACTATGACGCCATCCCCAAGAAGGCCATGCAATACGGTGCCGAACTGGCGCGCCTGATCGACTGCCGCGAACAGCTGGCCAACGAAGGCATCGCTGCCCTGCAAAGCGGCGCGTTCCACATCTCCACCGCCGGCATCACCTATTTCAACACCACCCCGCTGGGCCGTGCCGTGACCGGCACCATGCTGGTGTCGGCCATGCGTGAAGACAACGTCGACATCTGGGGCGACGGCAGCACCTACAAGGGCAACGACATCGAGCGTTTCTATCGCTACGGCCTGCTGGTGAACCCCAACCTGAAGATCTACAAGCCCTGGCTGGACAGCACCTTCATCGACGAACTGGGCGGCCGCAAGGAAATGTCCGAGTTCATGATCAAGTCCGGCTTCGACTACAAGATGTCGGTGGAAAAGGCCTACTCGACCGACTCCAACATGCTGGGCGCGACCCACGAAGCCAAGGACCTGGAATTCCTCAACAGCGGCATCAAGATCGTGCAGCCCATCATGGGCGTGGCGTTCTGGCGCGATGACGTGGAAGTCAAGGCCGAGACCGTCACCGTGCGCTTTGAAGAAGGCCGTCCGGTGGCGCTCAACGGCAAGACTTTTGCCAGCATGACCGAGTTGATCCTGGAAGCCAACCGCATCGGTGGCCGCCATGGCCTGGGCATGAGCGACCAGATCGAGAACCGCATCATCGAAGCCAAGAGCCGCGGCATCTACGAAGCCCCGGGCCTGGCCCTGCTGTTCATCGCCTACGAGCGCCTGGTCACCGGCATCCACAACGAAGACACCATCGAACAGTACCGCGACAACGGCCGCAAGCTGGGCCGCCTGCTGTATCAGGGCCGCTGGTTCGATTCGCAGGCCATCATGCTGCGCGAAACCGCCCAGCGCTGGGTGGCACGCGCCATCACCGGCGAAGTGACGGTGGAACTGCGTCGTGGCAATGACTACTCGATCCTCAACACCGAGTCGCCCAACCTGACCTACCACCCGGAACGCCTGACCATGGAAAAGGGCGAAGGCAGCTTCTCCGCCATCGACCGCATCGGCCAACTGACCATGCGCAACCTGGACATCGCCGACACCCGCCAGAAGCTGTCGATCTACCAGAACACCGGCCTGCTGGATTCCAGCACTGCCGTGTCGCTGCCGCTGCTGGGCAAGGACGAAAAGTAATTCCTGCTGGATTCACCTTTACCGTTTAATGGAAGCGATTCGATGAGCACTCAATTCGACAACGTCACCGTCCTGAAAAAGGGCAATGTCTACTTCGACGGCAAGTGTGTCTCGCACACCGTGCTGCTGGCCGATGGGACCAAGAAGACCCTGGGCGTGATCCTGCCCTCGACGCTGAACTTCAGCACCGGCGCACCGGAAATCATGGAAATCAACGGCGGCAGCTGCCGCGTGCGCCTGAAGGGTGAAGAAGCCTGGAACACCTACGCTGCAGGCACCACCTTCAGCGTGCCGGGCAACTCCAGCTTCGACATCGAAGTGACCGAGACCCTGGATTACGTCTGCCACTTCGGCTGATCTTCTCGGCGTCTGAATAAAAAGCCGTCCGGTAGCGATACCGGACGGCTTTTTTACGTCTTCACACAGGTGAGCTCAGATGAAGACCGGTTCCGGCTCCAGCTGGACGCCGAACTTTTCCTTCACATCATCCTGGATCGCCTTGGCCAGCCTGGCGACTTCCGCCCCGGTGGCACCGCCCCGGTTGACCAGCACCAGGGCCTGCTGTTCATACACGCCTGCACGCCCCATGGTCTTGCCCTTCCAGCCGCAGCGGTCGATCAGCCAGCCGGCGGCCAGCTTGTAGTGATCGTCATCGACGCGATAGCTGACCAGGTTGCTGTATTGCGCCAGCAGGGTATCGCGCAGGCGGGCCGGCACGATGGGGTTCTTGAAGAAGCTGCCGGCGTTGCCGATCCGGGCGGGGTCTGGCAGCTTGCGGGTGCGGATGGCGATGACGGCCTCGGCGATGTCACGCGGACCGGGTTCGGTGATGCCGCGCTCCTGCAGGGCCTGGGCCACGTCGGCGTAGTTGGCGTTGGCTTTCCAGCGCTTAGGGAGGGCGAATGTCACCTCCAGCACCACGGCGCGATCGCGCAGCGCATGCTTGAAGACGCTGTCGCGGTAGCCGAAGCGGCAGGCCTGGCGGTCCAGCGTCAGCAGCTCGCCGCTGATCAGGTCGAAGGCTAGCAGGCTGTGGAAGCGGTCCTTGATCTCGATGCCGTAGGCACCGATGTTCTGGATGGGCGCGGCACCGACGCTGCCGGGGATGAGTGAAAGATTCTCCAGCCCGCCCAGGTCCTGTTGCAGCGTCCACTGGACGAAAGCGTGCCAGTTCTCCCCGGCGGCGGCGCGCACGTAGATGAAGTTGTCGTCCTCGCCGGCGATGTCTATGCCCAGGTTCTGCATATGCAGCACCAATCCGCTGAAGTCTTGCGTCAGGAGGAGGTTGCTGCCGCCGCCCAGGACCAACCGGGGCAAGGCCATGAGGCCGGCGTCCTGGCGCAAGGTGCGCAGCTGCTCGATGCCCTCCACAGGCAGGTAGGCATGGGCACTGGCCTCGATGCCGAAGGTATTGAGGGCGCGCAGGGAAACGTCGTGGCGGACGGGAAATGAAGAAGTGCTCATAGGGGTGGGATTATATCGCCCGCGCGGGAGCAAATCCGCTGTCAGTGGCCGGGCGATGGCGGCGGGCGCCTCACTCCGTTAAAATCACGGCTCAGACGCCGGCCTTCGCCGGCTGCAAGAACATAAGGAACAAGCCATGCCCTCATTCGATACCGTCTGCGAAGCCAACCTGGTGGAAGTCAAGAACGCCGTGGACCAGGCCAACAAGGAAATCTCCACCCGTTTCGACTTCAAGGGCACTGATGCCCGCGTCGAACAGAAGGAACGTGAACTGACCGCCTTTGCCGACTCGGACTTCCAGCTCAGCCAGGTGCGCGACGTGCTGACCAACAAGATGACCAAACGCAACGTCGATGTGCGGTTCCTGGACGAAGGCAAGATCGAGAAGATCGGCGGCGACAAGGTCAAGCAGGTCATCAAGGTGAAGAACGGCATCGAAAGCGACGATGCCAAGAAGATCGTGCGCGTCATCAAGGACAGCAAGATGAAGGTGCAAGCCAGCATCCAGGGCGACGCCGTACGCATCACCGGCGCCAAGCGCGACGACCTGCAGGCGGCCATGGCGCTGCTGCGCAAGGAGATCAAGGAGATTCCGCTGGAGTTCAACAACTTCCGCGACTGATCTGGGCAATTGCCTTTGCAGTACCGACAACGCCGGCTTTTGCCGGCGTTTGTTTTTGGCGCCAGCTCGATGGTATTCGAGTAAACGCAGCTGGTTGCTTGAGGGCAAGCGGGTTTCCGCGCTACCAAATCTACACTCCTTCCACCCAAAAATATCGGCGTCTCTTGAAGTGAGCGCTGATGGGCTGTTTGGGCAAGCGGCCAACTGACGGAAGGAGCAAAGATGGAACACAAGGAATTTGACGGACAACGCCTGGCGAACGATTTTCTTGCCGGCATCGACAAACGACCCATCAAGGGCAGCCACGCGCTGGCGACGCTGGGTTCGGCCACGCGGCTTGGCGGGGAAGTCGCTACGGCAAGCAGTAGCATGCACATCAAGGGACACCGCATCGCCTGCGTCGGTGACATCGTGCGATATCAGGACGGGACGGAGAGCAGGATCATCTCAGGTGCCGGTGCAGCTTTAACCTGCAAAGGCCATCCGATGGCCATGGTCGGCAGCACGACCGACAATGGGGACACGATCACCAGCAGTCTGCAAAGCGCGGCACAAATTCGGGAATACGCCGACGATGCCGGCATACCGGGGCTGCTGCAAGCTGGCTACCAGGCGCCGATGGGGGACGCCGCATGAAGATCATCGGCTGGATTCGCTATGGCGATAAAGCTGCCTGCGGCGGGACGGTGATTGAGGGTGACCAGACTTGCCGCAGCCATGGGCGGGCTTATGCCTTTCAGGGGGCTCGGGTGGCTTGCCGAAAGTACTGCATCATTGCTGATGGTTTTCCGCGCTCTACGCTCACCAATGGACGGGCTCAGGTGATTCATGGGATGAAGACCAGTGCTGGATGCCCGTTGCACTCTACGCTCAACGATATCGACGGGGTAGGCAATGCAAGCGGTGAAGCTATCGCCGAAAAGCACTTTCTCAACGCTGAGGGCGTTTGGATGCCTATCAAAGAGCCGGAGCAATACGAAGCCCCCTACGATGAACAACCCCAGCTTATTGCGCAGGCCATTGAAGGCGTACCCTGGACCGTCCAGACGATGGACGGGCGTACATTCTCTGGCCGGGCCGAGCCCGACGGCCAGCTACCGCGCATTGATACCTATGGGGAAGATGAATACATCGTTTATTGGGGAGACGAGGCTCTCATCAAGATGGAAGAGGCGCAAACATGAGCAAGATACTAGTGCAACAAGCCAAGGTGCGGACGAACACCATCAAGGACTCAGTGTGCAAAATTGATGTTCCTGCCGTTAAATTCTCCGACCTGTGGGACAACTACGTGAGTGGCGCTCCCTTCAAGCCGGGGCCTGACGATAAAGGGGACTACGACAACCAGTGCGCCTTGCGCGTCAGCGCCACATTTCACAAAGTGGGCATTCAAATGCGTTCCTTCTCGCAGAAGACAGTCAAGCCGATGCCAGGTGCCAAAGCGTTGGGGCGTGTCATGATGGATGGCAAGCCGGCAGCAGTGCGGGCTTATGAACTTGCCGAATGGCTCAAGTTGCAACCGTTCTGCGGTTTGCCCAAGCAACCCGAAGACGTCACAGGAAAAGATTGGGAATCGAAGGTGAAAGGGCGTACGGGGATCATCATGTTTCACGCGTATTGGACGCATGAAGGGCAAAGTACCAGCAATGCAAGCGGCGGACATATTGATCTGTGGAACGGGAAGCGGATGACAATTGCTGGGACGGAGAGCTTCCTCGCCATGCTTGGTCGCGGAATTGGCATTTCAAGCGCTCATATCCCCGGCACCTCCTATGGCTATTCGGATCTGAGCAAGGCAAGACTAATCCTGTTCTGGGAAGTCCAATGAAACGTCTTGGCTTGTCATTAACTTTCTTCATCGCTGGACTTCTGACAACGTGGGCGGCGCTATTCGCGGGTAGCCACTTGCCTGAATATATGAAGTTCAATCTGTCGCCACCTGCCTCGGGTAGCTGCCACGAAATAGACCTATGCTCGGTTCCATGGTGGATATCAGCGCTGTTGATCACTTATTTGCTTGCACCATCACTTATTTTCGCGGTGACTGGATGGTTCAGCGCGCGTGCTTGTATTTCGATATCTAGAAGGTTGGTCAGGCTTCTGGCTCTAATGTCGATGACTGGCTTGTTCTATATCGCAAGCTACGTCATCGGTCGCTGACTGACGTCATGGAGAGCAGGCTATCTTCAAGAACGGCCGACTGGTTCGGCTGACATTACAGAGAATGTGAAACATTCGCACGATTCACACTGGGCATCCATCGGCCTTGGCCTCACCTTTACTCTGACCTCAGAGAGTCAAGGCTCATACTCTTCTTTGAGGTGAAGTGATTGTGAAAAAGACTCTTCTGTTCTGCGTCGGACTTCTGATCGGATACTTTTTCGACTTGATCCCTTCGCTATTTGAAATCCTAGCCTACACCAATGTCTGTATCGAATCATGCCCTGGCGTACTACGTGGGATTTCACTTGCAATCTATGCCGCGATGCCACTTCTTTGGGGAGTCAGTCTGCCGGTCACCGTTGGAAAACC
This sequence comes from Herbaspirillum sp. 1173, assembly GCF_031455335.1. Classification (NCBI taxonomy): domain Bacteria; kingdom Pseudomonadati; phylum Pseudomonadota; class Betaproteobacteria; order Burkholderiales; family Oxalobacteraceae; genus Herbaspirillum; species Herbaspirillum sp. 1173. Next base: position 331,058 of record NZ_JAVDSP010000003.1, read on the forward strand.
TCATGCATCCAGTATCTTGATTTGCTTGTCGCTTGCATCGGCTTTCCTCATGCTGACATTAACGTGGTTTCTCTACACTCATCAGCACCCGCAATAATTTCGACACAAAAGATAATTGGCAGGCTTCCGACGCTCATATTGATGACCGCGTTGCTGTATCTCGCCCGCTATGTTGTCGGCAATTGATCGGATAGGGTCATGAACAAAGGATGCCGGGCCGAAAACAACAAAGCCCTGGCTCCCACCAAGGCTTTGTTCACTACCTCACGCCAGCAATCACCGGCGCATCAATCTCTCTTCAACAACACCCCTCAAGCCGCGTCCCGCTCATCCCCCACCAAACGGCGCTGCTTGACCGAATCCGCCAGGCCCTGCAGCACTTGCAGGCTTTCTTCCCAGTTGATGCAGCCATCGGTGACGGACTGGCCATAGGTCAGTTCCTTGCCCGGCACCAGATCCTGGCGGCCGGCGACCAGGTGGGATTCCACCATCACGCCGACGATGCGGGTGTCGCCCGCGGCCACCTGACGGCCGATGTCGGCGCAGACCGGAATCTGGTTTTCCGGCTTCTTGGAGCTGTTGGCGTGCGACGCGTCGATCATCAGGCGCGCTGCCAGGCCGCTCTTGGCGATGTCCTGGCAAGCCGCTTCCACGCTGGGCGCATCATAGTTGGGCTGCTTGCCGCCGCGCAGGATGATGTGGCAGTCCTCGTTGCCGGCAGTGGAGACGATGGCCGAGTGGCCGCCCTTGGTCACCGACAGGAAATGGTGCGGCTGCGACGCGGCCTTGATGGCATCCACGGCGATCTTGACGTTGCCGTCGGTACCGTTCTTGAAGCCCACCGGGCAGGAGAGGCCCGAGGCCAGCTCGCGGTGCACCTGCGACTCGGTGGTACGGGCACCGATGGCACCCCAGCTGATCAGGTCAGCGATGTATTGCGGGCTGATCACGTCCAGGAATTCGGTACCAGCCGGCAGGCCCAGGTCGTTGATGTTCAGCAGCAGTTCACGGGCCGCGCGCAAGCCGTCGTTGATGCGGAAGCTGTTGTCCATGTACGGGTCATTGATCAAACCCTTCCAGCCCACCGTGGTGCGCGGCTTCTCGAAGTAGACGCGCATGACGATTTCCAGCTCGTTCTTGTGACGCTCGCGCTCCACCACCAGGCGGCGCGCATATTCCATGGCGGCCTTGGTGTCGTGGATGGAGCAGGGGCCGATGACGACCATCAGGCGGTCGTCCTTGCCGTGCAGGATGCGATGCAGCGCAGTGCGGGCTTCAGCGGTAGTGCGCTCGACCTTTTCGGTGCAGGCGAATTCGCGGATGAGATGCGAGGGGGGGACCAGTTCTTTCATTTCTCGGATGCGAAGATCGTCAGTGCGCGGCATTTTTTTCTCCTGGTGTACTGCAATGATTCAGCTGGAATATTGACCAAAAAAAAACCGCCATCACTGGCGGTTTTTTAGGAAATCGGTTTTGTCTTTTTACGAACGCTTACCGCTTTTCACCGCCGTGGGGCTGGAATAGCTAAAGTAAAAATAAAAGTAAGCGCGGGCGAAAGACATGTCTGGCGTCATGGGTTAAGTGAAGCAGGCGTTCATAGTGCTACAAATCAGGGGCTTTGGCAAGCAACAAGACGAAATCGATATGCTGCGCTGCAAATGCATATTTAATTCAATATATATATATTTATTGAGTATTTATTGCTTAAATAGCCAATAAGCGTCGCCAAAACACAATAAAAAATCTGGCCTCGCGCAAGCCTTGCCCGCCCCCCATCGTCTTGCCAACTGTGGCTTTCCTGCAAAAAAAGTGAATATTTGATCTGGCCACGTCGTTTTCCCCTGCCACCGGAAGTCATATTCCCGGCGCATAAATGAAAAAACCGCCGGTGAATGACACCGGCGGTTTTCACAAGAAACGATGCAGGGATGAAGGATCAGGCAGTTCCGCCCACGGTCACGCCATCCAGACGCAAGGTAGGCTGCCCCACCCCGACCGGCACGCTCTGGCCTTCCTTGCCGCACACGCCGACACCCGAATCCAGGCGCATGTCATTGCCGATCATGGAAACGCGGTTGAGCACATCCGGGCCATTGCCGATCAAGGTCGCGCCCTTGACCGGATAGGTGATCTTGCCATCCTCGATCATGTAGGCCTCGCTGGCCGAGAAGACGAACTTGCCATTGGTGATATCCACCTGGCCACCGCCGAAGTTGACGGCATACAGGCCATTCTTGACCGAGGCCAGGATCTCGCCCGGATCCTTGTCACCGCCCAGCATGTAGGTATTGGTCATGCGCGGCATGGGCAAGTGGGCGAAGGATTCGCGGCGGGCATTGCCGGTGACGTCCATCTTCATCAGGCGGGCATTCATGGTGTCCTGGATGTAGCCCTTCAGGATGCCGTCTTCGATCAGCGTGGTGCACTGGGTCGGATTGCCTTCGTCGTCGATGTTGAGCGATCCACGGCGATCGGCGATGGTGCCGTCATCGACCACGGTCACGCCCTTGGCGGCGACGCGTTCCCCGATGCGGCCGGAGAAAGTGGACGAGCCCTTGCGGTTGAAGTCGCCTTCCAGCCCATGACCAATGGCTTCGTGCAGCAGGATGCCGGGCCAGCCGGGGCCAAGCACCACGGTCATGGGACCGGCCGGGGCCGGGCGCGCATCCAGGTTCACCAGCGCGGTGGCCACCGCTTCGGAAGCATACTTCTCCAGCAGGGTGTCGGAGAAATAGCCGTAGTCATATCGTCCGCCGCCACCGCTGCTGCCCATCTCGCGACGGCCATTCTGTTCGGCGATCACCGTCACCGACACCCGCACCAGCGGACGGATATCTGCAGCCAGCACGCCATCGGCGCGCGCCACCAGCACCACGTCGTATTCGCCGGAGAGGCTGGCCATGACCTGCTTGACGCGCGGATCCTTGGCGCGGGCGATGCGTTCGATGCGTTCCAGCAGCTGCACCTTGGCCGTGGCGTCCAGCGAGGTCAGCGGATCATGCGGCAGGTACAGCGCGCGGCCGCCGGCCGGCGTCATGGCACCGGCCACCTTGATCTTGCCGCTGCCCTGGCGGGCGATGGTGCGGGTGGCGGCGGCGGCATCCAGCAGCGCCGATTCGGAAATCTCGTCCGAATAGGAGAACGCGGTCTTGTCGCCCGACACGGCGCGCACGCCCACCCCCTGGTCGATGGAAAAGCTGCCGGTCTTGACGATGCCCTCTTCCAGGCTCCAGCCCTCGCTCTTGGTGAACTGGAAGTAAAGGTCGGCGTAGTCCACCTTGTGCGTGAACATGCTGCCCAAGGCCTTGAGCAGCTTGGATTCGTCCAGGCCGAAGGGAGTCAGCAGCACGTCGCGTGCCACTTGCAGGGCGCCCATGTTGGGTTCAAATAATTTCATAGCGTCTTGTCGGAAGGCAAAAAGGTCAAAGCTTGCGATGGCGTAGCGCCGGCAAGCTTTCTCGAACGTATTGTAGACGATGGGGATCAATGTCGCCGATCACAAGCCCCTCTCCCTCAGGAAGCACCGAGACGATCTCGCCCCAGGGATCAACCAGCATGCTGTGGCCCCAGGTACGGCGGCCATTGACGTGCTGCCCGCCCTGCGCCGAGGCCAGTACGTAGCACTGGTTCTCGACGGCACGCGCGCGCAGCAGCAGCTCCCAGTGCGCGCGGCCGGTGGTATAGGTGAAGGCGGCAGGCATCACGATCAGGGCGCACTCGCCCATGGCGCGATACAGCTCCGGGAAGCGCAGGTCATAGCACACCGACAAGCCGACCCGCCCGAAGGGTGCCTCGAAGCTGCGCACTTCGCTGCCGTATTCGATGGTGCGGGCTTCGTCGTAGTTTTCTTCACCCCGCACGAAATTGAACAAGTGGATCTTGTCGTAACGCGCCACCCGCTGGCCATCGGGTCCATAGACCAGTGAAGTATTGAGCACCTTGCCGTAAACCGCCGACTGCAGCGGCAGTGTGCCGCCCACCAGCCACAGCCGGTGCTCGCGCGCCAGGGCGCTCATGCATTCCTGCATGGGACCGCTGCCATCGGCTTCGGCATGGGCCAGCTTGTCGCGCTCGTGCAGGCCCATGATGGGCCAGTATTCCGGCAGCAGCGCCAGTTGCGCGCCCTGCTGCGCTGCCTGCGCCACCAGGCGGCTGGCCGCATCGAAGTTCTGCAATGGCTCGGGAGTGGAGACCATCTGGATCGCCGCCACCTTGAAGGAATCGCTCATGTCTGCCTCTTGCCAGCGTGGTGAGTGAAGAAAGAATGCCGCCAGTATCGCCCATCCGCGCCAGCCGCGCAGGCCAGGCCGGGGACGGAACCAGGATCAGGCACCGGAATTGATGGCCGGTCCCGGCGCGGGTGCGCCGCGCCGCTGCGCCGGTGCCGGCAAAGGGGGCGGCATCAGGTCATTGTCAGGCTTGCCATCCTCCTTGCCGCCCTTGCCCTTCTGCAGCACCTCGCGGGCACGTTCTGCATCCACCGGCGAGACCTGCCCCTGCTTGACCACGATGGGGTCGCTCCAGGGACCTGTCACCTTGTATTCGAAGCTGAGCGACTTCATCACCGGATTGCGCAGGAACAGCTGCGCCAGCAAGGTACTCACCCCCACCACCGGATTGACCGCCATCGCCACCACCGAGGCAGTACCCAGGTTGATCTCGGGGATCACCACCACATGCAGGTCCTGGGTCTCGCGGGCGATGTCGGCCGAGCCGCTCATCAGCACCGAGGCCGTCACGCCGGCCATCTTGAGATTGTCCGTGCTGGCGATGCCCTTGGCGATGCTGGCGGTTCCCGCCACGGTGTCGAAGGCAAAACCTTCCGAGAACACGTCGCGGAAGTCCAGGGTCAGCCGGCGCGGCAAGGCCTGCAGGTTGAGCACGCCCAGCAGCTTGGCAGCCCCCGGATCCACCTTCAGGAACTGTCCCGAATGCACGTCCATGTGCACCTGCCCGGCCAGCGTTGCCATGTCCATCGCATAGGGCGGGGCCTTCCAGCTGAGATCGCCGTCAAGCTTGCCGCGCCCGCCGCGGATGGTGCCGGGATAACCGAAGCGTTCCAGCAGCTTGCCTGCATCCTCGATATCCAGCGCATAGGTGAAGTTGGAGGTGTGATTGCTGCCGAAGGTGAGCCAGTTGCCGGCTGCCCGGAACTGCGCGTCGGGATTGGCCAGCAGCAGGCGGCTGATGCGCCATTCGCGGCCGACCGAGGTCAGGATGTTGCTGGCATCGAGTTCCAGCCGGCCCAGCTTCTTGCCGCCCAGTTCGAACTGCTCGGCGCGGATGTCCAGCGCGGGCATCTGCAGGTTGTCGTCGGTCTTGTCGGCACTGGCGGGCTGGGCCGCGTCGGCCGTCGGGCTGGACTTGGGAATGACCAGCGAGGACAGCCGTGCCGTGACCTTGCCGGCCCCGCTTGCACTGCCGGGTTCGTCCCAGGTCACGGTACCGGCGGCTTGCTGGGACTCCAGATTGATCTGCCAGGCATTGCGGCGATGCGCCGCTTCCAGGATCAGCTTGTTGAGCTTCTTGCCCATCAGGTTCAGTTCGCCGACGCGGGCCGAGACGCTGTCCGGCTCCAGGTATTGCGTGACATCGCTGTTGCCCAGGCGATTGCCTGCGGCTGCGCCGTTGCCAGCGGCCGCCGCGTCCTTGCCCGCCAGGTCCTTCTTCAGAGCCAGCCAGGCGTCGGCATCCAGGCTGTCGGTGGCCAAAGCCAGCTTCAGACCGGAGGCCGGAGTCGGTGCCGGCTGGTTCCAGCCGATGCCGCCGCTGGTGACGCGCCACTCATTGCCCTTGGCGGCGACGCGCTCGCGCACATAGCGCGACGCCACGTTCGAGCCCAGCGACACACGCATTTCCTCGCGTTCGATCAGCGGATCGGACGAGGCCAGCGGCAGCAGGTCGAAGCGCATCGGCAGGGAGTCCTGCACGCCCTTGCGCAGGGGCACCGGCAGGTCCACGCCGAGACCGGCCAGGCTGGACTCGACCGTGACTTCCGGCTGATGCTGCCGCACCAGCACCGTGGCGCTGTAGCGGGTGCCGCCCGAGAAGCGCGCCAGCAGGCGCTGCAGCGAAGGCTCGGGGTATTGCTTGCGCAGGTTCTCGATGTTGATGGCACCATCCAGACGCACCTGGCTGCTGCCATCCTTCTGGGTGCCGCCGCTGATGGCCAGGGTATCGCCCAGGAACTGGCCGCGCACGCCATTGAGCGTGAAGCCGCGCTCGTTGAACTCGACCTTGCCGCTGGTGCGATAGATGGGCGGCAGTTCCGGCAGCAGGTCGACGTCATTGTTGGCGAAGTTGAAGGCCCCCTGTGCGCGGGTATCGATGGCATGGTGCAGCGGCATCTGGAACTTCAGGTCCAGACGCGCCTCGCCGGTGGCGGTGCTGTGTTCCATGACGTTGCCGGTCCAGCGCGCTACCGGGCTCTGGTTGACGTATTGCAGGAAGACCGGCATGGGGCCATTGGCAACGCCATCGATTTCCAGCACGGCATCATGCGAATCGACATCCGCCACCCGCGCCGTCGCCGGTCCCAGCCGCGCGCCCAGGGTACGGGCGCTGTCAGCCTTGATCTCCAGCCGCGTGCGATCGACGCTGATGCGCCCCCGGCCCTCCTCCAGCAGCGGCCACTCGGGCTCCTTGCCATCCCGCCCAACGTGGCCGGGGGTGTAGTTCAGCTTCAGCCCCTCGAACTCGCCTGCCAGCTGGAATACGCCCTTGGGCTGCTCGCCCGGCTTGCTGGTGTGGAAAGGGAAATCGGCCAGCGCCCCCTTGAGCTTGAACTGCACCTCCTTCAGATTGCCGGCCAACAAGCCCTCGGTGAGCCAGCGATGCAGCGGTTCGCTCATGTGTTGCGGCAGGTAACGGCGAATCGCCTTCACATCGAAGCTGGTCAGCTCGCCATGCAGGTCGACGCTGCCGGCCGAGCGGCCCTGCAGCGGCAGCAGGTGCTGCCCGCTGAGGCTGCCGGCCACGCCGGGCTGGGCGAACTGCATCTGGTCCAGATCCACCTGCAGGGTCTGGTCCTTCAGGTATTGCCAGCGCGCCTGCAGCTTGAGGCTGTCAAAGGGCAGGCTGGATTCGCGGAACAGATCAGTCGGCAGCTCGAATGCCAGTTGCTGCGCATCGACCTTGACCGAACCACCCTTCTCGCTGGCATCGATCTCGCCGGAGAGGTTGCTGAAACCGGGGAAGGCCGCCCACTGTGCGCGGGCTTGCTGGGCAGCATTCTTGCGCGGCTCGACATGGGCCGGCAAGCCCTTCAGCCCCAGGCCCTTGAAGCGGCCATTGACGCGGTAGGAACTCAGCTCGGGATAAGTGCCCTGCCACTGCACGGTGAAATCATGCAGCTCTCCGCGCGGGGCCAGGTCGTCCAGCAGCTTGCGCTGGGACGGCGCCAGCGGCAGGCGGGTGGCCAGCTGCGACAGCGTCTGCAGGTTCAGATAGGTGGCCTTGACGCTGGTGCGCTCGGCCTTCAGGGGCGTGGCCGGTTCATAGCTCTCGGCAATCGAGGTCGGCGGCAGCACGAAGCCGTCCGGGGTCTCGATGGAAAAATCGGTCAGGGTCACCTGATGGCCGTTGGCACCGAAGGTCGGTACGCCGTCCTCAGCATTGGGGCCCAGGGTTTCACTGGCGGAGATGCGTCCATTGACGCGTTTCAAGGACAGCGGCTCCAGCTGGCGCGACAGGCGAGCATTGAAATCGGTGAGACCGAGGTCGGCGGTGAAGTTCGCGACCTTGGCGTGATCCAGCGTCAGCCAGGCGCGCACCGAGCCGCGGCCGCTGTTGATGGCGATCGGATAATCGAACCAGGCGCGCCAGACCGACAGCTCGGTATTGCGCAGATCGGCATAGAGCAAGCCCTTCCAGCGCGCGATGTCGGAACTGCGCGCAAAGGCCGGATGGCTGAAATCGGCCCGTACATCCAGGGGAGCCGCCATGTCCTGCGGCGGAATGGCGCGCAGCGAGAGCCGATGGCGCAGCCAGCGGTTGTGCAGCACCAGGTTGACGTCTTCCAGCACCAGCTCGGGTGCCTGGCGCAATTCGTCATCCCAGCGCAGCTTGCTGTGACGGATCACGATTTCGCGCTGCGACAGCAGCCAGTCCAGGTTGCTGCCATCGCCCCCGGCCGGCACCGGGATCCCCGCCACATACAGCTTGCCGGCTGCATCGCGGCGGATGGCCAGGTCGGCCCCTTCGATACTGAGGTTTTCCAGACGCAGCGACGCCACCAGGACGCTGCTCCAGGACAGCGTGGTCGATACGCGCGGCAGGCTCAGGGCGGCTTCGCCCTGCTGGTCGTGGACGGTGAGATTGGTCAGCGAGAGCTGGGGCCGCAATCCGCTCCAGGAAGCATCAATGGTCTCGATGCTGACCGCACGGCCGAGCTGGTGCGAGATCAGGGCTTCAATGCGGGGCTTGTAGTGGCCCACCTCGGGCAGCACCGCATAGCGCAGCACCAGAAACAGCGCGCAAAAGACGAAGTAGGCGGCCAGCAGCAGCTTGAGGGTGAAACCCAGGACATGGTGGGTAGCCCGGTTCAGGCGCCGATAGCTGCCCCGTGCAAATCGCCAGCACAGCGCCCAACGGCCAGGCTTCGGTGCGGCGTTATGTTGTTCTTGGGACATCAGGTTGCAAGGCGGCTCGGCAGAAAAATGGAATCGGGCAGGCAGCATGATCGCATGGAAAACCAGCCCATGCCATCTTGGCAAAGGGGCTATGAGGGGCAAAAACGGCGATAAGTTTAAAAAGGGAGGCTAGAATCGCCGGATTCGCTCCTTTTTACGTCCATCGTCAGTCCGCAGTCAGCTGGCATGCCGGGGAACCTGCCCCGGCCTCCGCCTTGCCTGCATTGTCGGCATCGGCGGGACGGGCCTGAAGCCGGGGGAGCAGCGGTTTTCTTCCTTTTACACCTTGTCGCGGAGCTTTGCGGTCTCTTATGCCTGTTCATCATCCTTCCCTGGTCGACGCCTCCACTTCCCGCTACTACACCCGCTGGACCCAGGCTGATCCGGCCCGCCCGGCCCTGGTGGCCGAGGCCGCCCGCCAGCCCATGGACCGCGAGGCCATGCAGCAGCGCCTGGCGCGCGACCTGGAAGCCGGCCTGAGTCTGCCGGCCGCCATGCGGCGTCTGCGCAACCTGATCATCTGCAGCCTCATCACGCGTGACCTGGATGGCCGCGCCGACCTGGCCGAAGTGGTGGCCACCATGACCGGTTTTGCCGATTTCGCCGTGCAGACCCACCTGGCGGCCCTGATGCAGGAACAGACCGCCCTCCATGGCACCCCGTTGGGTGAAGAATCAGGACGCCCGCAGGAAATGATCGTGCTGGGCATGGGCAAGCTGGGCGGGGGTGAACTGAACGTTTCTTCCGATATCGACCTCATCTTCGTCTACCCGGAAGATGGCGATACGCAAGCCGGGCCCGGCCAGAAATCGCTCTCCAACCATGAATTCTTCGTCCGCCTGGGCAAGAAGCTGATCGGTGCGCTGGCCGAAATCACTGAAGATGGCTTCACCTTCCGCGTCGACATGGCGCTGCGTCCCAACGGCAACTCCGGGCCGCTGGTGGCCAGCTTCAACATGGTCGAGGAATACCTGGTACGCCAGGGCCGCGAATGGGAGCGCTACGCCTGGACCAAAGCCCGGGCGCTGACCGGCACCGAGGAAGACATCGCCACTCTGGAAGCAATCAGCCGGCCTTTCATTTTCCGCCGCTACCTGGACTTCGGCTCCATCGATGCGCTGCGCTCCATGCACGGCCAGATCCGCGCCGAGGTCAAGCGCCAGGAAGCCCTCCACCCCGACCGCAGCAACAACGTCAAGCTGGGCCGGGGCGGCATCCGCGAAATCGAATTTACCAGCCAGGTGTTCCAGCTGATCCGTGGCGGACGCGATGCCGAGCTGCGCGACCGCTCCACCCGCGCCACCCTGCGCACGCTGGCGGCCAAGGAACTGCTGGCTCCTGACGTGGTGGAGCAGTTGCTGGACGCCTACACCTTCCTGCGCGACCTGGAGCATCGTCTGCAATACCTGGAAGATGCGCAGACCCACACCCTCCCCGTCAATCCCGACGACCTGCTGCTGGTGGCCAACATGATGGGCTACGCCGACAGCGCCGCACTGCTGCAGGCGCTGGAACACCAGCGTGCCATCGTGGCCGCGCAGTTCGATGCCATCTTCGCCGACAAGCAATCCGAAGGCGAAAGCGATGGGCCCACGGTGGCGGTGAGCGAGAACGACAATCTCGAAGGCCTCACCGACGCCCTGCGCCTGGTCGGCTTCCCCGAGGAGGACATCGAGAACGGTGCGCGCCGCCTGCACCTGACCTGGCAGTCGCCGCGCATGCAAAGCCTGCCCGAGGCCAGCCGCAACCGGCTCAATACCGTCATCAACAATGGACTGCCGCTGCTGGCCGCGCTGCATTACGACCAGTTGCCGGCGCTGGGCCGCCTGCTCGACTTCCTCGAAGCGATCGCCCGCCGTGCCGCCTATCTGGCCCTGCTCACCGAATATCCCTACGCCCTGCAGCGCCTGGTGCGCATGATCGGTGCCAGCGGCTGGGCCGCCACCTACCTGACGCGCCACCCGCTGCTGCTGGACGAATTGCTGGACGACCGCAACCTCAAGGCCGCCTCCGACTGGAATGCCTTCGCCGACACCTGCCGTCGCCAGCTGGCCACGGCCGAGGGCGATACCGAACGCCAGCTCGACATCCTGCGCGAGCTGCATCACGCCGAACTGTTCCGCCTGCTGGCGCAGGATCTGGAAGGGGATCTGTCAGTGGAAAAGCTGGCCGATGAACTTTCGGCCCTGGCCGACGTATTGGTGCAGGTCACTCTCGAAGCGATCTGGCAGACCATCACCCAGCGCCATGTCGAGGTACCGCGCTTTGCCGTGATCGCCTACGGCAAGCTGGGCGGCAAGGAGCTGGGCTATGCCTCGGACCTGGACGTGGTCTTCCTCTACGACGACGAGGACCAGGAGGCCCCGGGCCTGTACGCCAAGCTGGCGCAGCGCTTCATCACCTGGATGACCAGCCACACCCCGGCCGGCACCCTGTTCGATATCGACATCGCCCTGCGTCCGGATGGCGCCAGCGGATTGCTGGTATCACCGGTCTCCTCCTTCGAGAAGTACCAGCTCAATGCGGCATGGATCTGGGAACATCAGGCCCTGACCCGGGCGCGCTTCTGTGCGGGCGATCCCGCCATCGGCGAGCGTTTCGAGGCACTGCGTGAGCGTGTACTGCGCCAGCCGCGCGATGTGAACAAACTGGAAGAGGAAGTGCTGTCGATGCGCCGCCGCATGCGCGATGCCCATCCCAATCGCAGCATGATGTTCGATCTGAAGCACGATGAAGGCGGCATGATCGACATCGAGTTCATGGTGCAATACCTGGTGCTGCGCCATGCCTGCGACCACCCGCAGCTGACCGGCGACATCGGCAACATCGCCCTGCTCAAGCTGGCCGGCCAGCTCGGGCTGATTGATGCGCTGCTGGCGGCGGAAGCGGCCAATGCCTACCGCCTGTTCCGCAAGCTGCAGCACCAGATCCGCCTGCAGGGTTCCGAACGCGCCCACATCGATGCGATCCGGGTGGAACATGAACGGGCTTGCGTGATCCGGCTGTGGCAGCAGGTCTTCGGCTGATTCAATGTCCGGCGGGATGAAGAAAAAAACGAGAGTTGCCTCTCGTTTTTTCATTTCCCTTCATCTGCACCGGATCGTGCGTGAAACCCTTTAATTCATGGGTTTGACGGCCACCAGATTGATCAGCGTTTCTTCCCGCTCCGCCTTGGGCTTGATGCCGAAGACGCGTTCCAGTATCCCCAGGTCTTCCCGGCTCCACCACAGGTACGGATAGGAAATCGACTCCGGCGCGACCTCGAAGCCGGCGCTGCGCACCAGGGCCAGGTACTCGCCGGCGGTCTTCTGGACCTCCATCGGATGGCGGAACAACAAGCGGATGATCCACGAATGAATGTAGCGCCTGGTCGACTCGGCAAAGAGCAGGATGCCGCCCGGTTTGAGGACGCGGTAGAACTCGCGGATGGCCTCTTCCTGATCGATCAGGTGATGGAAGGTCTGGTGGCAGAACAGCAGGTCCACGCTATTGTCTTCCAGCCGCATGCGCGAGCTGGAGCACTGGATGAACTCGGCGCGCAGGCCCTCGGCCTCGGTCTCGGCACGTGCGGCGGCGATCATGTTGGGATCGATGTCCATGCCGATCAGGCGCTGCGGGGCAAAGCGCTGGTGCAGCTTCTTGAGCGAGCGCCCCCAGCCACAGCCGACGTCGGCGACCACCGCATAGCTGCTGCGCCGCTTGGGAATGAGGCGCTCCAGATCTTGCAGGGCGCGTTCCAGCACGTGCAGGGTCCAGGTCGGTGTACGCAGGAACCAGAGGCCGAAGGCGGTCTCCGGAACGTGCTCCGGCATGGCCGGAGGCAAGGGCTGTGAATGTGAGTTCATGTCGTTGTGCTTGTTGTTCTGGCCGGATGCGCGGGCAGAGGCGGCTGGCATCCGGGTCGCCGGCGGTTCCCCCTGCCGGCTGATGGAAAAATGCCCCGCCGGCAAGCGCCTGCGGGGCATCAGATGTTACCGGCTGGCAAGCAGGACTGCAACTGTCCCGGGCCAGTGTTCATGCGAGATCAATATTTGGGCGGCGTTTTCTCTTCGCGGCTGGCACGGCGGTCGCTGCCACTGTCGCGCGAGGACGAGGAGCTTTCGCGGTCACGCGAACGCGCGTTGTCGCGATTGGCGTCGCGCTCACGGGCGCGGCTGCGGTCACTGTCCTTGGCGTCCTTGTCCTTGCCGTCCTTGCCATCCTTGGACTTGGCATCATCCTTGGCGGCATCCGCCGCAGGCGCGGGCGGGGTCACGGTCTGGATGCCCTTGGCGGCCATGTATTCGTGCATGTCCTTCCAGCCGGTGAAGATACCGGCCTTCAGGGCGTCGGGGTTGCGCTGGTAGCAGTCTTCCAGGCTCTGGCCGGCCTGGCGGCAGCCGGCGCCCAGGGCGATGCCTTCGGCCTTGGCTTCTTCCGGGGTCTGCTTGGGCTTGGAAAAGCTGCTGATGTAGTCGCACGCGGACAGCGAGAAGCTGACGGCGGAAATCAGGGCCAGGTTGGCCAACAGGCGGCGGGCCTGGGATGAGCTTGCTGACATGCGTTCCCTCATTGGGTCGGTTGCTCTTGTTGTGGACAGGCAATGCGCAAACGGAAAAAAGGCCATTGCAAGCGGTGCCTGCAACAGCCTTTCACTCCTTTTGCAGGCTGATTCGACTATTTTCACCTTGGCAAGCAAGCTTGCATACGAGGAAAAGAAGCCGAAACAGCCCTGAAATTGACGCTCCCGGCCGGGGAACCCCGGCCGGTGCGTCAGAACACGCGTCTTACTTGGCGTTGGCCAGGGCGACGGTGGTGTCCAGCATGCGGTTGGAGAAGCCCCACTCGTTGTCGTACCAGGAAGACACCTTCACCAGGCGGCCGGAGACCTTGGTCAGGGTAGCGTCGAAGTTGGACGATGCCGGGTTGTGGTTGAAGTCCACCGAGACCAGGGGGTCGGTGTTGTAGGTCAGGATGCCCTTCAGGGGACCGTTTTCGGAAGCGGCCTTCAGGATGGCATTGACTTCATCCACGGTGGTGTCGCGCGAAGCCACGAAGGACAGGTCGACGATGGACACGTTGATCGTCGGCACACGGATGGCGTAGCCGTCCAGCTTGCCGTTCAGTTCCGGCAGCACCAGGCCGACGGCGGCGGCAGCGCCGGTCTTGGTCGGGATCATGGACTGGGTGGCCGAACGGGCGCGGCGCAGGTCTTCGTGGTAGACGTCGGTCAGCACCTGGTCGTTGGTGTAGGCGTGGACGGTGGTCATCAGGCCGTTTTCCAGGCCGATCTTGTCGTGCAGCGGCTGCACCAGCGGAGCCAGGCAGTTGGTGGTGCACGATGCGTTGGAGATGACGGTGTCGGAAGCCTTGAGCACGCCGTGGTTCACGCCGAAGACGACGGTCGCATCGACATCCTTGCCGCCCGGAGCGGAGATGATCACCTTCTTGGCACCGCCCTTGATGTGGGCGCTGGCCTTTTCCTTGGTGGTGAAGAAGCCGGTGCATTCCAGCACCACGTCCACACCCAGCTCGCCCCAGGGCAGCTCGGCCGGGTTGCGCTGGGCCAGCACCTTGATGCGGTCGCCGTTGACGACGATGGAATCGCCATCCACGGTCACGGTGCCCGGGAACTTGCCGTGGGCGGTGTCGTACTGGGTCAGGTGGGCATTGGTCTTCGGGTCGCCCAGGTCGTTGATGGCGACGATCTCGATGTCGTGCTTCTTGCCGCCTTCGTAGTGAGCGCGCAGGATATTGCGGCCGATGCGGCCATAACCGTTGATTGCTACGCGAATTGCCATGCTCTTCTCCTCAAGTAGTAAAAATCAATGCAAACCGGTAGTCGGGAAAGCGACCAGGCCGTCAGCTTGCCCCACTTCGGGGCCGCCGATCGGACATGGATCCTTCTTTTCCGGCCTTTTTGTTCAGTTGTTCTTGCCGTCCCTCTTTGCCCTGCTGATCCAGCCGTTCAATCTCGTGCCGCCCTCACCCGCTCAGGAGTGAAGCTTGCGCCAGACGAAACCGATCTCGTCGAGTTCACTGCCATCATCCCAGGTGAACGTTTGTTCATAAAGCCTTTCGGCCCCGAGCGACTCGAAAAATTCCCCGGCGCCTTCGTTCTTGCTCAGCACCCAGGCCATGAGACCTGTCGCACCGGCACCGATGAGGGTGGCCGCCACATTGGCCAGCAGCCGCTTGCCCAGCCCCTTGCGCTGCTCATCGGGCGGCACGCAGATGGCGGTCAGCTCGGCATCGCAGCCGAAACGCGATTCGGCCAGGGTCATGCCCGAAGCGAAGCCGATGATCTCGCCCCCGCTTTCGGCGACGAAGGTGCAGGCCGCGTCCGAGGACGCTTCCAGCACCTGCTCCCACAGCTTGACGCTTTCCTCGGGCTTGAGGTGATCGAGGTAGCTGTCGGGCACCAGGCCGCGATAGGCGGCGCGCCAGGCGTCGATGCGCACGCCGGCGATCGACGCCGCATCGCCCTTCCTGGCGCGGCGGAACAGGACTTCTTCAGTCATGGACACCAGACTGCTCAAGCCAGCACTGCCTTGGCCTTGGCCACCACGTTCTCGACGGTGAAGCCGAAGTGCTTGAACAGCACGCCGGCCGGGGCCGATTCGCCGAAGGTGTCGATCCCGACCACGGCGCCTTCCAGGCCCACGTACTTGTGCCAGAAGGCGGTGACGCCGGCCTCGATGGCCACGCGCGGCACGCCGCGGGTCAGCACGGAGGCCTTGTAGGCCGCATCCTGGCGGTCGAACACGTCGGTCGACGGCATCGACACCACGCGCACGGCGATGCCTTCGGCGGCCAGGGCGTCAGCGGCCTTGGTGGCCAGTTCGATTTCGGAACCGGTGGCCATCAGGATCACCTTGGCATCGGCCGCATCGCGCAGCACGTAGCCGCCACGGGCGATGTCCTTGACCTGGGCGTCGGTGCGCTCCTGGAAGGGCAGGTTCTGGCGCGAGAAGATCAGGGTGCTCGGACCATCGTGGCGCTTGATCGCTTCAGCCCAGGCCACGGCGGTTTCGGTGGTGTCGCACGGACGCCAGTTGTCCAGGTTGGCGATCAGGCGCAGGCTGGAGACGTGTTCCACCGACTGGTGAGTCGGGCCGTCTTCACCCAGGCCGATGGAGTCGTGGGTGAACACGAACAGCGCGCGGGTCTTCATCAGGGCCGCCATGCGCAGGGCATTGCGGCTGTAGTCGGAGAAGGTCAGGAAGGTCGCGCCGAAGGGCAGGTAGCCGCCATGCAGGGCGATGCCGTTCATGATGGCGCTCATGCCGAATTCACGCACACCGTAGTTGATGTGGTTGCCGCGCTGGTCGGCGCGCACGGCCACCGATTCCTTCCAGTTGGTCAGGTTCGAGCCGGTCAGGTCGGCCGAGCCGCCCAGGAATTCCGGCAGCGCCTGCGCGTAAGCCTGGATGGCGTTCTGGCTGGCCTTGCGGGTGGCGATGGTTTCCTTCTTTTCCAGCGTGGAATTGATGTAGGCGGTCACGGTCGATTCGAACGCGGCCGGCAGCTCGCCCTTCAGGCGGCGCAGCAGTTCAGCGGCTTCAGCCGGGTATTGGGCGGCGTAGCTGTCGAAGGTCTGCTTCCAGTTCGCTTCGAAGTCGGCACCGGTGGCCTTGGCATCCCAGGCGGAATAAACATCCGCCGGGATTTCGAACGGAGCGGAAGTCCAGCCCAGCGCTTCGCGCACGGCGGCGATTTCCTTGTCACCCAAGGCGGCGCCGTGGACCTTGTCGGTACCGGCCAGGTTGGGCGAGCCCTTGCCGATGACGGTACGGCAGCAGATCAGGGTCGGCTTGTCGGCCAGCTTGGCCTGGTGGATCGCGGCGCTGACGGCCTCGACGTTGTGGCCGTCCACGGCCGGGATGACGTTCCAGCCGTAGGCTTCGAAGCGCTTCGGGGTGTCGTCCTTGAACCAGCCTTCGACGTGGCCGTCGATGGAGATGCCATTGTCGTCATACAGCACGATCAGCTTGGACAGGTTCAAGACGCCTGCCAGCGAGCAGGCTTCATGCGAGATCCCTTCCATCAGACAGCCGTCGCCGACGAAGGCGTAGGTGTAATGATCGACCACGGCCAGGCCGGGCTTGTTGAATTCGGCGGCCAGCAGCTTTTCAGCCAGCGCCATGCCCACCGCATTGGTGATGCCCTGGCCCAGCGGACCGGTGGTGGTTTCCACGCCCGGGGTGATGTGCACTTCCGGGTGGCCGGCGGTCTTGGAATGCAGTTGGCGGAAGGACTTGATGTCGTCCATCGACAGGTCGTAGCCGGTCAGGTGCAGCAGTGCGTACTGCAGCATCGAGCCGTGGCCGTTGGAGAGCACGAAGCGGTCGCGGTTGGCCCAGTGCGGGTTGGACGGATTGTGGCGATAGTGCTTGGCCCACAGGGCCACTGCGATTTCGGCCATCCCCATCGGCATGCCCGGGTGTCCGGAATTGGCTTTTTGAACTGCGTCCATCGCCAGCGCGCGGATCGCGTTGGCCATCTTGTCGGTGGGGAGAGTGGAAATCATGTCGAGGTCAGAGTTTGCTGTGCTGGGGGGCGCCGCAGGCGCACAAATCGGATGTTCAAGCCAATGCGCCGGCCCGGAAGCCCGGGTAACGGCGCGGGCCCGTATTTTACCAGAGTGCGCCGGGGGGATTAAAATTCGGGACCAGCCCCTGACCGGACTGACAACTTTTTTCATGTCTTTTTGATCTTCTTCCTCCAGGACCCTGCCCCATGCCCCGCTTTTACTTCCCGCACCCCCTCGGCATCGGCTCCGCCCTGGTCCTGCCCGAGCAGATTGCCCATCACATCCAGGTGCTGCGCCTGCAACCGGGCGATACCGTGACCCTGTTCAATGGCGAAGGCGGCGAATACACCGCCAGCCTGAGCACCCTCGAAAAGAAGCGCGTCCACGCCGAAGTGAAGACTTTTTCACCCCGCGAGGCCGAACTGCCCTATGCGCTGACCCTGGCCCAGGCCCTGCCTGAAGGATCGAAGATGGACTGGATCGTCGAGAAAGCCGTGGAACTGGGCGCCACCGCCCTCCAGCCGCTGGCCGCGCAGCGCTGCGTGGTGCGGCTCTCGGGTGACCGGGCCGAGAAGAAGCAGGCGCACTGGCAAGGCATCATCCATGCTGCCGCCGAGCAATGCGGCCGCAATCGCTTGCCGCATCTGGGTGAAGTCACCGACTTCAAGCGCTGGATCGCCCAGAGCGACCTGCATCGCCGCATCCTGCTTTCCCCGCGCGGGACCGAGCCGCTGTCAGGCTGGGCGCGCCACCATCCGCCTCAGGCAGTGACCGTCATGGTCGGGCCTGAAGGCGGCTTCAGCGAGGAGGAAGAAAACCTGGCTTGCGCCCAGGGCGCGCTGATGCTGTCCATGGGCAGCCGGGTGCTGCGCACCGAGACTGCCGGGTTGGCGGCGCTGGCCGCCTTGAATGCGGTGTGGGGAGAGCTTTGAAGAAAGCTTCATACCGCTGATTTCCAGGCAGCTTGGCCGCAAAGCGTTACCGCGATTTGTTGAAGGAGTTAGGGCAATGAGCAAGCAACGATTTTCCAGCATCTGGGATGCCATCGAGGACACTCCGGAAGAAGCTGAAAACATGAAGCTGCGTTCCGTCCTCATGACGGCACTCAAGAACCACCTCACCCGCACGGAAATGAGCCAGGCCCAAGCCGCCAAGCTCTTCGGGGTGACTCAGCCGCGTGTCTCCGACCTGATGCGAGGCAAGATCAGCCTGTTCGGACTCGATGCGCTGGTGAACATGGCCACGGCCGCCGGCCTGCACATTGAAATGCGTGTGATCGAATCTGCCTGAGTATCCCGGGGCTCCTCGCTTGACGAAACGCGCGCAGCCGCCCGGGTCTCAACCTTGTTGCCACGGTGAACATACTTGGCATCGACGATCAACTTGCCTGATTCCCGTGCAGGCCGTCACCACGGACGTCCAAGTTCGGCGCACGCCTCCCCATTTTGTCTCGCTGACAAAACTCTTCATTTCCCCTCGCACAACTTGCCTTACGGCACTTCACCTCGCAAACCCGCGTGGTGAAGCCATTTCCCGTTTTTCAGCCGCGTGACGGAGGAGCTGGCACGCCTCCTGCTTAAAGATATTCAATCTTGTATTCAAGTTTGAATATCCAATATGACCACCTCCCATGCCCTGCAGCAAGCTGCCCCCGAGGCCGCCCCGACCACCATCGCCGCCACCCTGGCGGCTTATCGCGAAGGCCGCAGCACACCCGGCAAGGTGGTGGCCGAACTGCTGTCCCGCATCGAGAGCGCCGGACGCGATGAAGTCTGGATCAGCCGGGTGCCGTCCAAACAACTGAAACAACAAGCCGCAGCGCTGGACCTGATGCTGCAGATCAAGGGCGAAGCCGTGCTGGAGAGCATGCCGCTGTTCGGCATCCCCTTCGCCGTGAAGGACAACATCGACGTGGCCGAGATGTCCACCACCGGGGCTTGTCCCGAATTCGGCCGCCTGGCCAGCGAGAGCGCCACCGTGGTGCAGCGCCTGCAGGCCGCTGGCGCACTGCTGGTGGGCAAGACCAACCTGGACCAGTTCGCCACCGGCCTGGTCGGCGTGCGCTCCCCCTACGGTGCGGTACGCAATGCCATCAAGCCGGACTATGTCTCCGGCGGCTCCAGCTCGGGTTCGGCGGTGGCAGTGGCGCTGGGGCAGGTCATGTTTTCGCTGGGGACCGATACGGCAGGTTCTGGTCGCGTGCCGGCCGCCTTCAATCACCTGGTCGGCCTGAAACCAACCAAGGGCCTCATCAGCGCGCGCGGCCTGGTCCCGGCCTGCCGCACCCTGGATTGCATCTCCATCTTCGCCCACGACGTGGCCGATGCCTGGCGCGTGCTGCACAGCGCTTCCGGTTTCGATGCCGAGGATGGCTATTCGCGCCGCCCCACCATGCTGGGCGTGAAGCGGCGGGGTTATCGCATCGCCATTCCCGAGCAATGTGAATTCTTTGGCGACAGCATCGCCCAGGAAGCCTGGGAACGCAGCCTGGCGCAAATCGCCGCCCTCCCCGGCGTGAGCCTGGCGAAGATCCCCTTCGCCCCCTTCAGCGCGGCCGCGCAGCTGCTCTATCAGGGCCCGTGGGTGGCCGAGCGTCGCGCCGCGCTGGGCGACTTCTTCCTGGAGAACCCGGAAGCCATCCACCCGGTGGTGCGCCAGATCACCGCCCAGGCCGACGACTACGATGCCGTTGACAGCTTCAACGCCCAGTACCGCCTGGCCGACCTGCGCCGCCAGGCCGAAAACCTGCTCGAAGGCAGCGACCTGATGCTGGTGCCGACCACCACCACCTTCCCCACCATCGCCGAAGTCGAGGCCGATCCGGTGGTGCGCAATGCGCAACTGGGCCACTACACCAACTTCGTCAATTTGATGGACATGTCGGCCCTGGCCATCCCCGCCGTGTGGCGGCGCGATGGCCTGCCCGCCGGCGTGACCCTGATCGGCCCGGCCGGTGCCGATCACCTGCTGGCCGAAGCCGGTGCACGCCTGCAGCAGCAACTGGGCGGCGCGGCGCAAGCCGATGCGATTGCGGCCACCCCGCTGCCCTTCAACGAAAGCACCATCAAGGTCTGCGTGGTCGGCGCGCACCTGGCCGGCCAGCCCCTGAACTGGCAATTGCTGGAAGCCGGTGCGCGCCGCGTGGCCGTCACCCGCACCGCCGCCCACTATCGTCTCTACGCCCTGGCGGGTACCACCCCACCCAAGCCTGGCCTGGCCCGCACCGAAGGCGACGGCGCCGCCATCGCAGTGGAAGTGTGGGAAATGCCGCTGCGCCAGTTCGGCGGCTTCGTCGCCGCCATCCCGGCCCCGCTGGGCATCGGCACGGTGGAGCTGGCCGACGGCAGCAGCGTCAAGGGCTTCATCTGCGAGCCGGCCGGCATTGCGGGCGCGACCGACATCACCCACCACGGCGGCTGGGTCAATTACCTCCATTCGCTGAACTGACACCCTCACCACGGAGCTGCTCATGAAAAAGAACAACCCCACCGCTGTCCACGATGCCAACCGCCGCAGCTTCATCGCCAAGGCGGGCGCCGTCGCCGCCACCGCCGCCATCGCGGGTGCCCCGGCCATCCTGCGCGCGCAGACGGTGCCTATCCGCATCGGCTATTGGCCGGTGGCCGCCGGCCTGCCCTTCTACGCCGCCGTGGAAGCGGGTTACTTCAAGCAAGCCGGACTGGAAGTGCAAGCCCTCAAATTCGCCGGAGCCCAGCAGGTGATGGAAGCCATGCTGGCAGGCCGCGCCGATGGTTCGGCCAACGGCACCGGGGCCGGCAACCTGGCCATCGGCGAGATCGCCCAGCCGGGCCTGTTCAAGATCTTTGCCACCAATCCCAGCAACGCCAAATACGTACTCGATGAATTCCTGGTGCCCAAGGACAGCCCAGTCAAATCGATCGCCGACCTCAAGGGCAAGAAGGTCGCCTCCGGCCCCGGCATCCAGAACGTCACCTTGGCCAAGACGGTACTCGAACGCGCCGGTGCTACTGGCGCAACCGTAGTTGAACTGCCCATCGGCCAGCACGTCGCTTCGCTGGCGGCCGGCCAGGTCGATGCCGCCTACACGCTGGAACCGACCGGCACCGTGGGCCGCATGAACAACACCACCCGCGTGCTGGAAGCAGGCGTGATCGCCAAGTACATCCTGGGTGATCCGATGGCTCCCTGGCACGGTGGCGCTGCCGCGCTGACCACCGAATTCATCAAGAAGAATCCGGAACTGGCGCGCAAGTACATCGCCGCCTATGCACGCGGCATTGAGCTCGTGCGCAACAACCCGGACCAGGCTCGCACCTACCTGAAGGGCTATACCGCCATCGAAGGGTCGCTCACCAATGAAGTGCCGCTGGCGGCCTACATGCTCTACAACGAGTTCAAGCCCAGCGACCTGGCCTACTTCCAGAAGTTCTACGACCTGTTCGTCGAGAAGGGCGTGTTCTCGCAACGCATCGTGGTCGACAACCTGATCTACAAGGGCTGAGGCCATCATGAACGAGACCATCGCTCCTGCCGTGACCGTGGCACCCAAGCCCGCCGCCCCGGCGTCCACGGCTGCGCCAGCGCCCAAAGCGCCGCGCAAAGCCCCGGCCCTGGGCCGCCTGCTGCCCATCGTCGGCCCCATCGCGCTGTTCGTGATCTGGGACCTGGTGGTGCGCGCCGGCTGGATCAAGGCCATCCTGCTGCCGCCACCGGAAGCCACGCTCATGGCCATGTTCAAGGGCCTGGCCGGCGGGGCGCTGCTGCTGGATTTCACGGTGACCGTGATCCGCACGCTGGAAGCCTTTGCCATCGCCGCCGTGCTGGGCCTGCCCATCGGCGTTCTGCTGGGCAGCAACGAGCGCGCCTATCGCAGCGTGGAATTCCTGATCGACTTTTTCCGTTCCACGCCCTCCTCCGCGTTGATCCCGCTGTTCCTGCTGATCTTCGGTGTCTCCGACATCAACAAGGTGGCCATCGCAGCTTTCGGTGCCTTCCTGATCGTGCTCTTCAACAGCGCCTATGGCGTGCTCAATGCGCGCAAGCAGCGGGTGATGGCGGCCAAGGTGATGGGCGCTTCGCGCTGGCGCATCTTCTGCGACGTGCTGATCTGGGAAAGCCTGCAAGCCAGCTTCGTCGGCCTGCGCAGCGCGGTCTCGATGGCACTGGTGATCGTGATCGTGGCGGAGATGTTCATCGGCTCCGAAAACGGCCTGGGCCACCGCATCATCGATACCCAGCAGGTCCTGAACGTGCGCGAGATGTATGCCGCCATCCTCTCGGCAGGCGCGCTGGGCTATGCCCTCAACGTGGTCTTCATCGTCATTGAAAAACGCATCGTGCACTGGAGCGGAAGATGAGCGTCGTGATCAGCCCCAAAGTAGACCTGCCCCCGGAAACGCCCTTCGTTCCCGGGCCGCCAGGCACCCACATCACCATTCGCGGCCTGACCAAGTATTTCGCCGGCTGGCCGCTGTATGAAAACTTCGACCTGGATATTCCCAAGCAGCAGATCGTCTCCGTCTTCGGGCCCAATGGCTGCGGCAAGTCCACGCTCATCAACATGATCGCCGGGCTCATCCCTATCGATGCCGGAGAGATCCTGTTCGACGGCAAATCGCTGGCGCAGACCAAGATCGGCTACGTGTTCCAGAACTACCGCGATGCCATGTTCCCGTGGCTGCGCACCATCGACAACATTGCCTATCCCCTCAAGCTGGAAGGCAAGTCCAAGGCCGAGATCAAGCGCCGGGTCGATGAACTGGTGGCGTCCTTCGACGTCAAGTTCGACCTGATGCGCTATCCCTATGAACTCTCGGGCGGCCAGCAGCAGACCGCCTCCATCATGCGTGCCCTTGCGCCGGGGCCGGAAGTACTGTTCCTCGACGAACCTTTCTCGGCGCTGGATTTTGAGATGACACTGTTCATCCGCGAGAAACTGCAGCAAGTCTTTTTGCAGACCGGCACCACCATGGTGCTGGTGTCGCATGACCTGGAAGAAGCGGTCTACCTGGCCGACCAGATCCTGCTGCTGACCAAGCGCCCGACGGCGGTGGCAGACATCTTGCATTACCAGGATCCACGGCCCCGCACGGTAGAGACGCTGTCGCAGCCCGGCTTCATCGCGGCCAAGAAACTGTCCATGGAAATCTTCCAGCGCGAAGTGCGCAAGCCGGCGCGCATGCAGGCGCCCGGTTCGCTGGCGCTGTCCTGATTGCCGTACCGGATTCTGTACAGCCTGAGGTACAGAATCCTGCCCGGAAAGAAGTACCGAATTTGTCTTGCCCCACCCCAACCATCCACGATCACACTGGAGCAACAACATGCAAAACCGCCGCGATTTTCTGAAACTGTCCGGAGCTGCCGCACTGGGCGCTGCCTTCCCGCTGGAACTGCTGGCCGCAGGCCCGCTGACCGTCGGCTTCATCTACGTCGGCGCGCGCGACGACTTCGGCTACAACCAGTCGCATGCGCAGGCCGCCGCCATCATCAAGAAGCTCCCCGGCGTGAAAGTGATCGAGGAAGAAAAAGTGCCCGAGACCGTGGCCGTGCAAAAGACCATGGAAGCCATGATCCAGCAGGATGGCGCGACCCTGCTCTTCCCGACTTCCTTCGGCTACTTCGATCCGCACGTCCTCAAGATTGCAGAAAAATATCCCAAGGTGCGCATCGCCCACTGTGGCGGCCTGTGGACCGCCGGCAAGCATCCCATGAACGTGGGCAGCTTCTTCGGCTACATCGAAGAGTGCGAATACCTCTCGGGCGTGGTGGCCGGCCACATGAGCAAGAGCAAGAAGCTGGCCTTCATCGCCGCCAAGCCGATTCCGCAGGTCCTGCGCAACATCAACGCCTTCACCCTGGGCGCGCAGTCGGTCGATCCGTCCATCACCTGCCACGTCATCTTTACCGGTGACTGGTCGCTGCCGGTCAAGGAAGCCGAAGCCGCCAACAGCCTCATCGACCAGGGTTGCGATGTCATCACCTGTCACGTCGATGGTCCCAAGGTGATCGTGGAGACGGCCGAGAAGCGCGGCATCATGACCACCGGCTACCACGCCAGCCAGGCCTCGCTGGCGCCCAAGGGCTACCTCACCGGTGCCGAGTGGAACTGGGCCACGCCCTACACCGAGATCGTCAAGGCCACGCTGGAAGGCAAGCCGATGATCAACTTCCTGCGCGGTGGCCTGAAGGACGACTTCGTCAAGATGTCGCCCTATGGCGCAGCCGTCAGCGCACCGGCCAAGAAGAAGGCCGACGAGATCAAGGCGCAGATGCTGGCCGGCAAGTTCCAGATCTTCAAGGGACCGATCAAGGACAACAAGGGCAATACCGTGATCCCGGCCGGCACCACCCAGATCCAGACCGATGTGGCGCTGGAGAAGATGAATTACCTGGTGGCCGGCGTGGTCGGCCAGGTCTGATTGCTGACCCTTGATGCAGGACGGTCTCATGACATCCCTCCCCGCTCCCGGGGTGGCGGCTGCCGCCACCTCGCCCTGGCACCGCTTGCGCTCGGCGCTGCTCAACGGCAGCGCGCCGGCCCTGCCCACGCTGTGCGCGCTGGCCGGGACGCTGCTGCTGTTCGTGCTGTTCCTGCTGGTGCAGGGCAAGCCGGCGGGCGAGGCTTGCCTGCTGATCTTCCAGGGCGCCTTCGGCACCCTGTTCGCCTGGCAGAACACGCTGCAACGCGCCGCGCCCCTGCTGTTGACGGCGCTGTGCGTGGCCTTGCCGGCGCGGGTGGGCCTGATCGTCATCGGCGGGGAAGGTGCACTGGCGCTGGGCGGACTGGCGGCGGCGGTGATGCCGCAACTGCTGCCGGCCCTGCCTTCGCTGGTGATGCTGGCCGTCATGGCGCTGGCGGCGATGCTGGCCGGCGGGCTGTGGATCGCGCTGTGCGGCGGTCTGCGCCAGTGGCGCGGGGTCAATGAGACCATCTCCAGCCTGCTGTTGTCCTATCTCGCCGTGGCCGTCTTCAAGCATCTGGTCGAAGGACCGCTGCGCGATCCGGCCAGTCTGAACAAACCCTCTACCCTGCCCCTGCCCGATCCGTATCTGGTGGGTTCGCTGCCGGGACTGGAAGTGCATTGGGGCCTGGCCTGGGGTGCACTGGCCTGCGTGGCGGCCTGGGTGTTCCTGCGCCATAGCGTCTCCGGATTCGCCATGGGCGTGGTCGGCGGCAACGTCCGTACGGCGCGGCTGGTGGGCTTGCCGGTCAATCGGCTGATCCTGACGGCCTGCGCCCTCGGTGGTGCGGCAGCGGGACTGGCAGGCATGTTCGAAGTCAGTGCCGTGCAAGGCAGCGCCACCAGTGCGCTGCTGGCCGGTTACGGTTTCTCCGGCATCCTGGTGGCCTTTGCGGCGCGCCAGAATCCGCTGGCCATCATCGTCTGCGCGCTCGTCATCGGTGGCGTGGAAGCCAGCGGCAGCCTGCTGCAGCGGCGTCTGGACCTGCCGGACGCCACCACGCTGGTCCTGCAGGGCCTGCTGTTCTGCAACCTGCTGGCCTGGGAAGCCATTACCGGGCGCCTGTCCGCGCTCAAGCTGCGCTGGCAGCAACAGGCGCAAGTCATCCCCGCCAAGGAGGCCGGCCATGCATGACATCGATCTCACCACCCTGCTGCTGGCGCTCTTCGCGGGCGCAATCCGGGTGGGGACGCCCTTTCTCTTCGTCAGCCTGGGCGAATGCCTGACCGAAAAAGGCGGACGCGTGAACCTGGGCCTGGAAGGCATCCTGGTCTGCGGTGCCATGACCGGCTACGCGGCCTCCTTCTACAGCGGCTCGGCCTGGCTGGGCGTGCTGGCGGCGGGCTGCGCCGGACTCTTGCTGGGAGTGCTGCACGGCGTGGTGTGCTCGCTGCCGCGCGTCAACGACATCGCTTTCGGCATCGCGCTCATGCTGCTGGGGACGGGCCTGGCCTTCTTCCTAGGCAAACCCTTCATCCAGCCGCAGGCACCGATGCTGCCCTCAATCGATCTGGGTGCGTGGAGCAGCAATGACCGCCTGCACCATGCACTGCAGATCAATGCGCTGTTCTTCATCGGCGTGGCGCTTGCGCTGGTGCTGCAGTGGGGCCTGTCGGCCACGCGCTGGGGGCTGGCCTTGCGGCTGGTGGGCGACCATGCCGAGACCGCACGCGCGCTCGGTTACCGCCTCACCGGTACGCGCATTGCGGCCACGGCCGCAGGCGGCTTCCTGGCTGCCATCGGCGGCGCCTACCTGTCGCTCTACTACCCCGGCAGCTGGAATGAGGGACTTTCCAGCGGCCAGGGACTCATGGCCGTGGCGCTGGTGATCTTTGCGCGCTGGCAGCCGTGGCGCTGCCT
The DNA here is from genome assembly GCF_031455335.1 of Herbaspirillum sp. 1173. NCBI lineage: Bacteria > Pseudomonadati > Pseudomonadota > Betaproteobacteria > Burkholderiales > Oxalobacteraceae > Herbaspirillum > Herbaspirillum sp. 1173. The sequence goes on from NZ_JAVDSP010000003.1 coordinate 357,503, forward strand.
GCTGGCCGCGCTGCTGTTCGGTGCCGCCGGTGCGCTGGGGCCGGCCTTGCAGGCGGTGGGCGTGACCTCCGGCTATTACCTCTTCAACGCGGCACCGTATGCGCTCACGCTCTTGATCATGATCCTCACCTGCCGGCCTGACCGCACGCTCTCGAGTGCGCCGGGCGAACTGAGCCTGACCCGATAAATCCACTTGCCCCAAGGAGAAACCATGTCCGAACGCTACATCCAGGCCGAACCCTATCCCTGGCCCTATGACGGTGCCCTGACCCCGGCCAATACCGCGCTCATCGTCATCGACATGCAGACCGACTTCTGCGGCATCGGTGGCTACGTCGACAAGATGGGCTATGACCTCTCGCTCACGCGCGCGCCCATCGAACCGATCAAGAAAGTGCTGGCCGCCATGCGTGCCGGCGGCTACACCATCATCCATACCCGCGAAGGCCATCGTCCCGATCTGTCCGACCTGCCGGCCAACAAGCGCTGGCGCTCGCGCCAGATCGGCACCAATGGCGTGGGCATCGGCGATGCCGGCCCCTGTGGCCGCATCCTGGTGCGCGGCGAACCGGGCTGGGAAATCATTCCCGAACTGGCCCCCATCGCCGGTGAGATCATCATCGACAAACCGGGCAAGGGCTCCTTCTGCGCCACCGACCTGGAAATGATCCTGCACACGCGCGGCATCCGCAACATCGTGCTCACCGGTATCACCACCGATGTCTGCGTGCATACCACCATGCGCGAAGCCAATGACCGCGGCTTCGAATGCGTGATGCTCTCGGATTGCTGTGGCGCGACTGACCACAACAACCACCTGGCGGCGCTGTCCATGATCAAGATGCAGGGTGGCGTGTTCGGCGCGGTCTCCGATGCGGCCGCACTGATCGATGTGATCGGGGCCTGACATGCATGCCCTGGAGCTGGAGATCATCAATGCCGGCAAATCCTTCGGCAGCTTTCGCGCGCTCGATGAGGTCTCGCTGAAGATCCGCGCCGGCACCATCCACGCGCTGCTGGGTGAAAACGGGGCGGGCAAGAGCACGCTGGTCAAGGGCCTGGTCGGCTACAGCCCGCTGGACCAGGGCAGCATCGTGGCCGACCGCCGCGAGGTGGAGATCCGCAGTGCGCGCGTGCCCAACCAGCTCGGCATCGGCATGGTCTACCAGCACTTCACGCTGGCCCCCAGCCTGACCGTGGCCGAGAACCTGCTGCTGGCACGCGGCGATCTTCCCTGGCGTATCCGCTGGCGCAGCGAGCGCGCTGTGCTGGAGGAGTTCATGGCGCGCATGCCCTTCAAACTCGGGCTGGAGCGCGCGGTGAGCAGCCTCTCCGCGGGCGAAAAGCAGAAACTGGAAATCCTCAAGCAGCTCTATCTGCGCCGCCGTTTCCTGATCCTCGATGAACCGACCTCGGTACTGACACCGCAGGAAGCCGACGAAGTGCTGGGACTCATGCATGCCCTCACCCGCCAGCAGGAACTGACGGTGCTGATGATCACCCACAAGTTCCACGAAGTGACTGCCTATGCGGACGATGTGACGGTGCTGCGCAAGGGTCGCCTGGTCGGCAGTGCCCGGGTTTCCGAGACGACGCCGGATGCCCTGGCGCACTGGATGATGGGCCACGCCCGCGCCGAGAAAACGCAGGTGGAGCGTCCCGCAGTGCCAGCAGACGCCAGCTTCGGGCTCGAAGTGAAGGAACTGACCGTCAACAACGACCGCGGCGTGGCTGCCGTGCGGGGCCTCTCGCTGCAAGTGAAGCGTGGTGAAATCGTGGGCCTGGCCGGCATCTCCGGCAATGGCCAGAAGGAACTGGTGGAAGCCCTGCTGGGCCAGCGTCGCCACCTGCTGGGCGAGATCCGGATCGAGGATGCGCCCTATGCCGCCACGCGTGAGGAGATGCGACGGCTGCGTGTCTTCGCGCTACCGGAAGAACCCTTGCGCAACGCCTGCATCGCAGGCATGAGCGTGGCCGAGAACATGGCGCTGCGCAATTTCGATGTCGCCCCCTTCAAGCGCAGCGGCTGGCGCGTCGACCGCAGCGCCATGAAGCGCCAGGCGCAATCCCTGATCGCGGCCTTCAACGTCAAGCCGCCCGCACCGGAACGCCCCATCGGCACGCTCTCCGGCGGCAACGTGCAGCGCGCCGTGCTGGCGCGTGAGCTCGGCGAAGAGGGCGATGCAGGCGCGGCCAATGTGCTCATCGTCGCCAATCCGGTCTTCGGACTGGACTTCGCCTCGGTGGCCGATATCCACGCACGTCTGCTGCAAGCGCGCGCACGCGGCGCGGCCGTGCTGCTGGTGAGCGAAGACCTGGACGAACTGCTGGAACTGTCCGACCGCATCCTGGTGATGACCGAGGGCCGCATCGTGCACGTGGCGCAGGACGTGGCCACGCAAGGAGCGGACCGCGCCGCCCTGGGCCGCTGGATGGCGGGTCACTCCGAACAATCACCCCACGCCGAGGCCGCATGATCCGTATCGACGCCTTCCCCTATCCCTATCAGTTCCATCCGCGCAGCACCGCGCTGGTGGTCATCGACATGCAGCGCGACTTCGTGGAAGAAGGCGGCTTCGGCAGTGCGCTGGGCAACGATGTGCGGCCCCTGGGCGCGATCGTGCCGACCGTGGCGGCCCTGCTGGCGCTGGCACGCCAGGCGCAGATGCTGGTGGTCCACACGCGTGAATCGCACCTGCCGGATCTCTCGGACTGCCCGCGCGCCAAGCGCCTGCGCGGCAACCCGGCGCTGGGCATCGGCGATGTCGGGCCGATGGGCCGGATCCTGGTGCGGGGCGAACCCGGCAACCAGATCCTGCCGCAGTTGGCTCCCCTGGATGGCGAGATCGTCATCGACAAACCGGGCAAGGGGGCCTTCTACGCCACCGACCTGCACGCACAATTGCAGGAGCGCGGCATCACTCACCTTCTGGTGGCCGGCGTCACTACGGAAGTGTGCGTGCAGACCTCGATGCGCGAGGCCAATGACCGCGGCTATGAATGCCTGGTGGTGGAAGATGCCTGCGCCAGTTACTTCCCTGAATTTCATCGCGCCACGCTGGAGATGCTGACCGCCCAGGGCGGCATCGTCGGCTGGCGCACGCCGCTGGCGCAGCTGCACAGCGCCGTGGCCGCCTATACCGGAGAAACGCCATGATGCAAGTGAACCTGCCCCACGTGGTGGCCGAGGTCGAACAAGCGTTTACGGATTACGAATACGCCCTGCTCATCAACGACATCCCGGCCCTCGACCGCTGGTTCTGGTATGCCCCCGAAACGGTGCGCTACGGCGTGGGCGAAGTGCTGCTGGGCGGCGAGGCGATCCGCCAGTACCGCAAGACCTGCACCCCGGTGCCGGCCTCGCGCAAGCTGCATCGCACCGTTGTCACCACCTTCGGCAGCGACTATGCTACGGTCTCCACCGAATTCACCGACCATACGTCCGATCGTATCGGCCGCCAGATGCAGACCTGGGTGCGCATGGACGAAGGCTGGCGCATCGTCGCCGCCCATGTCAGCCTGATGGCATGAGTCCGCAGCCCCCTCGAACCAGAATGCCCGCACCATGACCGTCACCGTCGCCAACCCGCTCGCCGAACAGGTCTATCACCGGATCAAGGACGACATCTTCAATTTCCGCCTGCTGCCCGGGGACAATTTCACCGAGACCGAGATGGCCCAGCGCCAGGGCGTCTCGCGCACGCCCTTGCGGGATGCGCTGTTCAGGCTGCAGCGCGAGGGCTATCTGGAAGTGGGATTCCGGCGTGGCTGGAAGGTCTGCCCGATCGACTTCGACCGCCTCGACAATCTCTATGACCTGCGCATCGTGCTGGAGATGGCCGCGCTGGAGAAACTCTGCAGCCAGCAGGAGCCGACGGCAGAACTGGAGCAGTTGAACGCCATCTGGCTGGCCGAACCCGAAGCGCGCCATACCGATGCCGTCAAGGTGGCGGAGCTGGACGAAGCCTTCCACACCAACCTGGTGGCCGCCGCCGGCAATGTGGAGATGACCCGGGTCCATACCGAGGTGACGGAAAAGATCCGCATCGTGCGTCGCCTGGACTTCCTCAAGAAGAAGCGCATCGAAGCCACCTACGAGGAACACGGCAAGATCCTGCAACTGATCGCCAAGCGCAAGGCCACCGAAGCGCAGATCCTGCTGCGCGCCCATATCACCCAGAGCAAGCTGGAAGTCAGAAAGATCACCATCTGGATGCTGGCCGAGGCACGCCAGCTCCAGGAGCCCGAAGCGGCGCTGGCCCGCTGACGCTGCCGGGAAGAAACTTTCATATGAAAGTTTGTCAACATTTCCCTGATGAAATATGAAAAACTGCGCTGCCTGTCCGCTTCAGGCGGCTTGATCCGTGCCAAGCCGCCACCAAATCAAGGAAAGCCTCCGAAACCATTTATAATGGAAGGCTTTTGCAACAGCGCATCTTTCCAGCGGCTCAATGAAGGTATTTCGCGGACTTCCCACAGCCGAATCGCGCGCCCCGTGCGCGCTGACCATCGGCAATTTCGACGGCGTGCATCTGGGCCACCAGGCTCTCTTGGCGCGCGTGCGCGAGGCCGCCGCCAACCTGGGGCTGGACGCGGCGGTGATGACTTTCGAGCCGCATCCGCGTGAATTCTTCGCCCAGCTGGCCGGCACCCCCGAACGCGCCCCGGCGCGCATCGCCAACCTGCGCGACAAGCTTGAAGCGCTCTCCAACTCCGGCATCGACCGCGTGGTGGTGGAGCATTTCGGCAGCCATTTCGCCGCCCTCTCCCCGCAGGACTTCATCGAGAAGATCCTGGTGCAGGGCCTGCACGTGCGCTGGCTGATGGTCGGTGACGACTTCTGCTTCGGCGCGCGCCGCGCCGGCACGCTCGATACCCTGATCGCGGCCGGCAAGCAGTATGGCTTCGAGGTCCATGCCCTGCCCACGGTGACCAATGCCGGTGTGCGCATCTCCTCTTCGGCCGTGCGCGCGGCGCTGGCCGAGGGCGATTTCACCCTGTCGCAGCAGTTGCTGGGCCATCCCTATGCCATCAGCGGCCGGGTCGTGCACGGCAAGAAACTGGGGCGCACCATCGGTTTCCCGACGCTGAACATGCGCGTGGGCCACAAGCGTCCGGCGCTTTCGGGCATCTTCGTAGTGCAGGTGCACGGACTGGCCGAGCACCCCTTGCCGGCCGTGGCCAGCCTGGGCGTGCGCCCGACGGTGGACGACAGCGGCCGGGTGCTGCTGGAAACGCACCTGCTCGATTTCAAGGGCGATTGCTACGGCAAGCTGGTGCGGGTGGAATTCCTCAAGAAGCTGCGCGACGAAGAAAAGTATGTCGACCTGCCCACGCTGACCACGGCCATTGCCCGTGACGTGGACAATGCCCGCGCCTGGTTCCGTGAAAACGCCGGCTTCGCCGTCTCGGCCACCGACCGAATTTGAACGCTGGGCGGTTGCCGGAGCCCCGCTCCCGCAGCTGTCCAGCCGCCCCATCCTGCATCCTGCCTGCCGCAACGCGCCCTGCTTGTGACGCCTTGCCGGGCCCCCGGAATCAACCTGCATTCAACGAAAGCTTTGTCATGTCCAACAACGAATCCTCCGCCAAGCCCGGCAAACCGGAAAAAGCCGGCAAGGCCCCCTCCAAGTATCCGGTCAACATGACCGAAACCGGCTTCCCGATGCGCGGCGACCTCGCCAAACGCGAGCCGCAGTGGGTCAAGGAATGGCAGGAAAAGAAGGTCTACGAGCGCATCCGCAAGGCCTCGGCCGGCCGCCCGAAATTCATCCTGCATGACGGCCCGCCGTATGCCAACGGTGACATCCACATCGGCCACGCCGTCAACAAGATCCTGAAGGACATGATCGTCAAGGCCCGCAACATGGCCGGCTTCGACGCCCAATACGTGCCGGGCTGGGATTGCCACGGCATGCCCATCGAGATCCAGATCGAAAAGCAGTTCGGCAAGAACCTGCCGGTGGCCGAAGTGCAAGCCAAGGCGCGCGCCTACGCGGGTGAGCAGATCGAACGCCAGAAGGCCGACTTCATCCGCCTGGGCGTGCTCGGCGAGTGGGACAACCCCTACAAGACCATGAACTTCTCCAACGAAGCCGACGAGCTGCGCGCGCTCGGCACGATCCTGGAGAAGGGTTACGTCTATCGCGGCCTGAAGCCCGTGAACTGGTGCTTCGACTGCGGCTCGGCGCTGGCCGAAGCTGAAGTGGAATACCAGGACAAGCGCGACCCGGCCATCGATGTCGGCTTCCCCTTTGCCGAACACGACAAGATCGCCACCGCCTTCGGCCTGGCCGACCTGCCGACCCGCAACGGCTACATCGTCATCTGGACCACCACGCCCTGGACCATCCCGTCCAACCAGGCGTTGAACGTCCATCCGGAATTCGAGTACGCGCTGGTCGAGACCAGCCGCAACGGCGAAGCCACCTTGCTGATCCTGGCCAAGGACCTGGTGGAATCCTGCCTGCAGCGCTTCGGCCTGGAAGGCAAGATCATCGCCACCACCACCGGCGAGAAGCTGTCCCTGATCCGCTTCCATCATCCGCTGGCCAAGGCCGATGCCGGCTATGACCGCCTGTCGCCGATCTACCTGGGTGAATACGTGACCGCCGACAGCGGTACCGGCATCGTGCACTCGGCACCGGCCTACGGTATCGAAGACTTCATCTCCTGCAAGGCGCATGGGATGAAGGACGACGACATCCTCAACCCGGTCATGGGCGATGGCCGCTATGCCTCCTGGCTGCCGCTGTTTGCCGGCCTGACCATCTGGGAAGCCTCCAAGCCCATCTGCGGCAAGCTGGAAGAAGTGGGTTCGCTGTTCAAGCTGGTCATGTTCGACCACAGCTACATGCACTGCTGGCGCCACAAGACCCCCATCGTCTATCGCGCCACCTCGCAGTGGTTCGCCAGCATGGACAACACGCCCAAGGACGGCGGCCCCAGCCTGCGCCAGACCGCGCTGCAAGGCATCGAGGACACCGCCTTCTTCCCCGGCTGGGGCAAGGCGCGCCTGCACGGCATGATCGCCAACCGTCCGGACTGGACCCTGTCGCGCCAGCGCCAGTGGGGCGTGCCCATGGCCTTCTTCGTGCACAAGGAAACGGGCGAACTGCATCCGCGTACGCCGGAGCTGATCGAGCAGGTCGCCCAACGCATCGAGAAGAGCGGCATCGAAGCCTGGCAGGCCCTGGATCCCAAGGAATTGCTGGGTAACGAAGCCGAGCACTACCTCAAGAACCGCGACACGCTGGACGTCTGGTTCGATTCCGGTACCACCCACCAGACCGTGCTGCGCGGCTCGCACGCACAGCAGTCGCAGTTCCCGGCCGACCTCTACCTGGAAGGCTCGGACCAGCATCGCGGCTGGTTCCACTCGTCGCTGCTGACCTCGTCGATGCTCAATGGCCGCGCGCCCTACAAGGCCCTGCTCACGCACGGCTTCGTGGTCGATGGCGAGGGCAAGAAGATGTCCAAGTCCAAGGGCAACGTGGTCGCGCCGCAGAAGGTCTCGGATTCGCTGGGCGCGGAAATCCTGCGCCTGTGGGTGGCCTCGACCGACTATTCGGGCGAGCTGTCGATCTCGGACGAGATCCTCAAGCGCGTGGTGGAAGCCTACCGCCGCATCCGCAACACCCTGCGCTTCCTGCTGGCCAACACCTCCGACTTCGATCCTGCACAACACGCCGTGCCGGTGGCCGAGATGCTGGAAATCGACCGCTATGCGATCGCCAACATGGCGCGCCTGCAGGCGGAGGTGCTGGCGCACTTCGAGACCTATGAATTCCACCCGGTGGTGGCCAAGCTGCAGATGTACTGCTCGGAAGACCTGGGCGGCTTCTACCTGGATATCCTGAAGGACCGCCTCTACACCAGCGGCGTGGAGTCGGCCGCACGCCGCTCGGCCCAGACCGCCGTGTGGCACATCACGCAGTCGCTGTTGCGCCTGATGGCACCGATCCTGTCCTTCACGGCCGAAGAAGCCTGGCGCTTCTTTGCCGGCAAGGACGCCTTCGAGGCCAGCGGCGAAACCATCTTCTCGCAGGTCTATTACGCCCTGCCGGAAGTGGCCGATGCACAGGCCCTGCTGGACAAGTTCGCGGTGCTGCACGAAGTGCGCGCAGCGGTCACCAAGCAGCTGGAAGAAGTGCGTATCGCCGGCAGCATCGGTTCCTCCCTGCAGGCGGAAGTGGAACTGAAGGTCGCCGGCGACAAGGCGGCCCTGCTGGAAAGCCTGGGCGATGACCTGAAGTTCGTCCTCATCACCTCGGCTGCCCGCGTCACCCCGGTGGCCACGGTGGAAGAGGAAGCGGTGGTGGTCACGCCGTCGGCGCATCAGAAATGTGAACGTTGCTGGCACTATCGCGCCGATGTCGGGTCTCATGCCGATCATCCGGGCCTGTGCGGTCGCTGCTACAGCAACCTGTTCGGCCAGGGCGAAAAGCGCCTGTTCGCCTGATCCGGGCGGGACGGCCTTGCTAGCGGCCCGCTGCACTTGAATGCAGCGGGCCGTCCACTCCAACAAGAACATCCATGGCAACCAAAAAGCGCTCCTCCTCTTCCGGTTCTTCGTCCACCACCCAAGGGCTCTTGCCCTGGCTGGGCATCGCCACCATCGTGCTGCTGCTGGACCAGCTCACCAAGATCACTATCCTGAAACTGTTCCACTATGGCGAGTCGGTGCCGGTGACCGGTTTCTTCAACCTGGTGCTGGTCTACAACAAGGGCGCGGCCTTCAGTTTCCTGGCCGCCAGCGGTGGCTGGCAGCGTTATCTGTTCACCGCCATCGGCATCGGTGCGGCGGTGTTCATCATCCACCTGCTGCGCAAGCATCCCGGCCAACGCATGTTCTGCTGGGCCCTGGCCCTGATCCTGGGTGGCGCGATCGGCAACGTGATCGACCGCGTGGTGTATGGCCACGTGATCGACTTCCTCGACGTCTACGTCGGCAACTGGCACTGGCCGGCCTTCAACCTGGCCGATAGTGCGATCTGCGTGGGTGCGGTATTGTTCGTCGTGGACGAACTGCGCCGCGTCTCCAAGAAGTAAGGCAAGTCCGCAAGTCTGAACACGCCTGCGGTACGCCGCATTCCAGGAGCAAACAATGGATCTGGCTGGCAAGAAAATCGTATTGGGCCTGACCGGCGGCGTGGCCTGCTACAAGGCCGCCATGCTGGCGCGCGAACTGGGCCGCACCGGTGCCACGGTGCACGTGGTGATGACCGAGGCGGCCACGCACTTCATGACCGCCGTCACCATGCAGGCCCTGACCGGCAACCCGGTCTATACCGACCAATGGGATGCGCGCATGGACAACAACATGCCGCACATCAATCTCACCCGCGATGCCGATGCGGTGGTCATCGTGCCCTGCTCCACAGACTTTATCGCCAAGCTGGCCCACGGGCATTGCGACGACCTGCTCTCGACCCTGTGCGTGGCGCGTCCGGCGCGGGTACCACTGATGGTGGCCCCGGCCATGAACGTGGAGATGTGGCAGAACCCGGCCACCCAGCGCAACGTGCGCCAGATCCGCGACGACGGCATCCTGCTGCTGGGCCCGGATGCGGGCGCGCAAGCCTGTGGCGAAGTCGGCGAAGGCCGCATGCTGGAGCCGGCGCAATTGCTGGAGGAGATCGTCGCGGCCTTCCAGCCCAAGCTGCTGGCGGGCCGCCGCGTGCTGCTGACGGCCGGGCCGACCTTCGAGCCCATCGATCCGGTGCGCGGCATCACCAATCTGTCTTCCGGCAAGATGGGCTACGCGATTGCGCGTGCTGCCCGCGAAGCGGGTGCGGAAGTCACCCTGGTCTCCGGCCCGACGGCGCTGGAGACGCCTTATGGCGTGCAGCGCGTGGATGTGCAGACGGCCCTGCAGATGCATGAGGCGGTATTAGCCCATGTGAAGGAAAAAGACCTGTTCGTCGCCGTTGCGGCCGTCGCTGACTGGCGCGTGGCCAATGCCAGCGAGCAGAAACTGAAGAAACAGGACGAAAACGATACCCCGCAACTGGAATTCGTCCAGAATCCCGACATCCTGGCCACCGTTGCCGCCCTGCCCCAGCGTCCCTACTGCGTGGGCTTTGCGGCCGAATCGGAGAACCTGGAGCAATACGGCGCGGCCAAGCGCATCCGCAAGAACATTCCGCTGCTGGTCGGCAATATCGGCCACCAGACCTTTGGCCGCGATGACAACGCGCTCATGCTGTTCGACGCCCAGGGCCACAGCGCCCTGCCCCGTGCGGACAAGCAGACCCTGGCCCGCCAGCTGGTACGCGAGATCGCGCGCCGCATGGCGGCCTGACGGTGCACGGCCCGCCTCTTGCGGGCCGTGTCTTTTGTACGTTTCCGTACGTTTTGTATTTGAATCCGATTACGCATCATGAAGACCATCGACATCAAGATCCTCGACCCCCGCATGAAAGACCAACTGCCTGCCTACGCCACCCCTGGCAGCGCCGGCCTGGACCTGCGGGCCTGCATCGATGCGCCGCTGACCCTGGCGCCGGGTTCCACGCACCTGATCCCGACCGGACTGGCGATCCACCTGGCCGATCCGAATTACGCGGCCGTGATCCTGCCGCGCAGCGGCATGGGGCACAAGCATGGGATCGTGCTGGGCAACCTGGTCGGGCTGATCGATTCGGATTACCAGGGCCAGTTGATGATCTCGACGTGGAACCGCGGCAGTACCGAGTTTGTCCTAAACCCCATGGAACGCCTGGCGCAGCTGGTGATCGTGCCGGTACTGCAGGTCGGCTTCAATGTGGTAGATGAATTCGACAGCAGCGAACGCGGCGCCGGTGGTTTCGGCAGCACAGGCAAACACTGATGGAGAACCGCATGCTCGTATCCCCCCTGCCCCAGTGGCAGAAACTGAAAACCCTCGCCGTCCTGGCCCCGCTGGCCTTCCTGGCCGCCTGCGCCACCCAGGAACCCGGTCCGGTCACCACCACGCCGTCCAAACCGGTGACCACGACGACCCAGGCCCCGCGCCCGGTGGCCGACAATCCCCAGCAAGCACAATTGCGCGAACTGATCGCGCAGCAGGACCGGCTCTACCGCGTCGCTGCACCGCTGTTGACCAGCAACGCCCAGCTCTGCCGTGGCAATGCCCGCAACCTGCTGGGCTTCACCGCCAAGAACCGTTATTCCTTCCCCATCGAATATGCAGAAACCGCGCGTAGCCTGGGCTACGACGACCGCCTGCAGGTCACCGGCGTGCTGCCCGGCAGCGGTGCTGCCCAGGCTGGCATCCAGCGGGGCGACTTCCTGATCTCGGTGGCAGGCAAGCCGATGCCGCAAGGCACCGATGCCGAACGCCAGGCCGCCGTGCTGCTGAGTCCGCTGGTGGTCAAGAAGGCCCCGATTGCGCTGGGCGTGCAGCGCAACGGCCAGAACACCACCGTCAATGTGCCGCTGACCTTCGCCTGCGCCTTCAGCATCGAGCTGGGCAATGCCGACAACGTCAACACCTATGCCGATGGCCGCCGCGTGCTCATTACCCGCGGCATGCTCAAGTTCACCCAGTCCGATGATGAACTGGCCTACCTGATCGCCAAGGAGATGGCGCACAATATCCTCGGCCACGCCATCCGCCAGCGCATGGTCTCGACGATTGCCGAAGTGATCGACAACCTGCTGCTGCCACATCCGGACCCGACCACCACGGCCGGCACTGCCGGCATCCGCGTCTATCCGCAAGACCTGGATGCAGCTGCCGATACGCTCTCGCTGTACCTGCTGGCGCGCGCCGGCTACAGCATCGACAACGTGCCGGCGTTCTGGAAGCGCCTGGCCGACCAGTATCCGGCCAGCGTGCCCAACGGCTACACGGCGCTGCATCCGGCTACCGCTTATCGCCTCTCGATGATCGACAAGGTCACGCAAATCGTGAAGGCAAAGCAGGAGGCGGGCAAGCCGCTGGTGCCGTAAATGCGGTGATATGAAGTAGTTGAAGTGAAGACGGCGCGGTGAAAACCGCGCCGTTTTTGTTTGCATAATGAAAGTGAAGCAAGCTGCAAAACAAAAGGCCACGCCGGTTTCCCGACGTGGCCTTGATGGCTTGCTTGATGCGCTTATTCGACTTCGAGCTTCTCTTGCGGCTCTTCCGGCGGGGACGAATCGTCGCCCTCGGGGAAGTCCAGCTTGATCTGCTCCTTGTCGTCCATCTCCACCGTCACGCGGCCACCGCTGACCAGCTTGCCGAACAGCAGTTCGTCGGCCAGCGCCTTGCGGATCAGGTCCTGGATCAGGCGCGACATCGGGCGTGCCCCCATCAACGGATCGAAGCCCTTCTTGCCCAGGAACTTGCGCAGATTGTCCGAGAAGACGGCTTCCACCTTCTTTTCGTGCAGCTGCTCTTCCAGTTGCATCAGGAACTTGTCGACCACGCGCAGGATGATTTCCTCGTCCAGTGGGCGGAAGCTGATGATGGCATCCAGACGGTTGCGGAACTCCGGGGTGAACATGCGCTTGATGTCCGCCATTTCGTCGCCGGCTTCCTTCTTCTCGGTGAAGCCGATGGTGCGCTTCTGCAGGCTCTCGGCCCCCGCGTTGGTGGTCATGATGATGATCACGTTGCGGAAGTCGGTCTTGCGGCCGTTGTTGTCGGTCAGCGTGCCATGGTCCATCACCTGCAACAGAATGTTGAAGATGTCGGGGTGCGCTTTTTCGATTTCATCCAGCAGCAGCACGGCGTGCGGCTTCTTGTTGACGGCCTCGGTCAGCAGGCCGCCCTGGTCGAAACCGACATAGCCCGGGGGCGCGCCGATCAGGCGGCTCACGGCATGGCGCTCCATGTATTCGGACATGTCGAACCGTACCAGCTCGATGCCGAGGATGAAGGCCAGTTGCTTGGCCACTTCGGTCTTGCCCACGCCGGTCGGACCGGAGAACAGGAAGGAGCCGATCGGCTTGTCGGTCTTGCCCAAGCCGGCACGTGCCATCTTGATGGCCGAGGCCAGTGCTTCGATGGCCGGATCCTGCCCGAACACAACGTTCTTCAGGTCGCGATCGATGGTCTGCAGCTTGGCGCGATCATCCTGGTTCACGGACTGCGGCGGGATACGGGCGATCTTCGAAATGATTTCCTCGATTTCCGGCTTGCCGATGGTCTTCTTCTGCTTGGACTTGGGCAGGATGCGCTGGGCAGCACCGGCTTCGTCGATCACGTCGATGGCCTTGTCGGGCAGGTGACGGTCATTGATGAAGCGCGCCGCCAGTTCCGCAGCCGAAGTCAGGGCCGAAGCAGAATACTTCACGCCGTGGTGTTCCTCGAACTTTGACTTCAGGCCGCGCAGGATCTGCACGGTCTGCTCCACGGTCGGTTCGTTCACATCGATCTTCTGGAAGCGACGCGACAGCGCGTGGTCCTTCTCGAAGACGCCACGGAATTCGGTGTAGGTGGTCGCGCCGATGCACTTCAACTGGCCGCTCGACAGCGCAGGCTTCAACAGGTTGGACGCATCCAGCGTACCGCCCGACGCCGAACCCGCACCGATGATGGTGTGGATTTCGTCGATGAAGAGAATGCCGTTGGGGCTGTCCTTCAATTGCTTCAACACGGCCTTCAGGCGCTGCTCGAAATCGCCACGGTACTTGGTACCGGCCAGCAGCGCGCCCATGTCCAGCGAATAGACGACGGCATTCTTCAGTATCTCGGGCACATCGCCTTGCGTCACGCGCCAGGCCAGGCCTTCGGCGATGGCGGTCTTGCCGACACCGGCTTCACCCACCAGCAGCGGATTGTTCTTGCGGCGGCGGCACAGGGTCTGGATGACGCGCTCGACCTCGGAATCGCGGCCGATCAGCGGATCGATCTTGCCCTCGGCGGCCGCCTTGTTCAGGTTCTGGGTGAACTGGTCCAGCGGGCTTTCCTTCTGCTGGCCTTCGGCTTGCACGTCTTCCGCGCCTTCCGGGGCCTTCTGCGGATCAGCCTGCTGATCCTTGCGCACGCCGTGCGAGATGAAGTTGACCACGTCCAGACGGGTCACGCCCTGCTGGTGCAGGTAGTAGACCGCGTGCGAATCCTTCTCGCCGAAGATGGCCACCAGCACGTTGGCGCCGGTGACTTCCTTCTTGCCGTTGGAGGCCGACTGCACGTGCATGATGGCGCGCTGGATGACGCGCTGGAAGCCCAGCGTGGGCTGGGTATCCACCTCATTGGTGCCGGGGACCGTGGGCGTGTTGTCGGTGATGAAATTGGTCAGCGTCTTGCGCAGATCATCAATGTTCACCGAGCAGGCGCGCAGCACTTCGGCCGCCGAAGGATTGTCCAGCAGCGCGAGCAGCAAGTGTTCCACGGTAATGAATTCATGACGCGATTGTCTGGCTTCGACAAAGGCCATGTGCAAACTGACTTCGAGTTCCTGCGCAATCATGCTTCCTCCATCACGCATTGCAGGGGGTGCCCTGCTTTTCGAGCGTGGGTTAAAACGAGTTCCACTTTTGTGGATGCGATATCTTTGGGATACACACCACACATTCCCTTCCCATCGCGGTGAACCTTGAGCATGATCTGCGTCGCGGTTTCACGGTCCTTGTTGAAGTACTGCTGGATGACTGCGACGACGAATTCCATCGGCGTATAGTCATCGTTCAACAATAAAACCTGGTACATCGGGGGCGGCTTGAGTTTTGCCTCCTGCCGTTCCAGGACTGTACCGCCATCATTTTCGTGCTTGGTTGCCATGCGTTTATTCGACCATCAAAGCTGTGCAACGCACAATGATCACGTAACCTCTAGATGAGATAGATATTACTTGTTTTCCGGACCTTGCGCAGATGACGATGATTTATCCTAAATCAAGGGTTTCTTTCCCCATCGCTCAAACAGGGCCACAAAGCGGAACGTGAAAACTGCTTGACTTTTGGATTTCGACCGAGAACAATGGAATTCATTGATTAGTAGTTACTAAATGTAACAACTCATCGATACGATAGGGGGCAGGTTTAAGGGGGGCTGCGTGACGCGCGATGCTTCTTGCTTTGACGGCTCGTGTGAATAGTTAATTTTGAAAGATGCTTTTATGGCAACAGGTACTGTCAAGTGGTTCAATGATTCCAAAGGCTTTGGCTTTATCACTCCGGATGACGGCGGCGAAGATCTGTTCGCTCACTTCTCCGCAATCCAGATGAACGGCTTCAAGACCCTGAAAGAAGGTCAAAAAGTCCAGTTTGACGTTACGCAAGGCCCCAAAGGCAAGCAAGCTTCGAACATCCAGAACGCCGCTTAAACCCCGGTTTCTCTAAAAGCCCCGCTCTTGCGGGGCTTTTTTCATTGGGGCGCCGCCATTGCTGCGCCCGCAATGACTACGTAACCGAAATGCAAACAGCCAGGCAGATGCCTGGCTGAGTGTTGTTTTTTCATCATTGATTTGCGGCAAATCACGCTGCAGAAGCAGTCCGTCCGGCTTACATGTTTTCGATCAGCGCTTCACCGAAACCGGAGCAGGAAACCTGCGTCGCCCCTTCCAGCAAACGCGCGAAATCATAGGTCACGCGCTTGGCCGAGACTGACTTCTGCATGGCCGTGATGATGAGATCCGCGGCCTCGATCCAGCCCATGTGGCGCAGCATCATTTCTGCCGAAAGAATACTGGAACCGGGGTTCACATAATCCTTGCCGGCATACTTCGGTGCGGTGCCGTGGGTGGCTTCGAACACGGCCACCGAATCGGACATGTTGGCGCCCGGAGCAATGCCGATACCGCCGACCTGAGCCGCCACGGCGTCCGAAATGTAGTCGCCGTTCAGGTTCATGGTGGCGATGACACTGTATTCCGCCGGGCGCATCAGCACCTGCTGGAAGAAGGCATCGGTGATGGCATCCTTGATGACGATCTGGCGGCCGGTCTTGGGGTTCTTCAGGCGCATCCACGGGCCGTCGTCGATCAGTTCGGCCCCGAATTCGCGGCCGGCCAGCGCATAACCCCAGTCACGGAAAGCACCCTCGGTGTACTTCATGATGTTGCCCTTGTGGACCAGCGTCACCGAAGGCTTGTCGTGGTCGATGGCGTACTGGATGGCCTTGCGCACCAGTCGC
This sequence comes from Herbaspirillum sp. 1173, assembly GCF_031455335.1. NCBI lineage: Bacteria > Pseudomonadati > Pseudomonadota > Betaproteobacteria > Burkholderiales > Oxalobacteraceae > Herbaspirillum > Herbaspirillum sp. 1173. The sequence continues at coordinate 373,548 of NZ_JAVDSP010000003.1, forward strand.
TCCGTACCTTCGCGCGAGACCGGCTTGATGCCCAGCGCCGAGGTCTCAGGGAAGCGCAGCTTCTTGACCCCCATCTCGCGCGTGAGCAGCTCGATCAGTTTCTTCACTTCCGGGGTACCGGCCTGCCATTCAATACCGGCGTAGATGTCTTCGGAGTTCTCGCGGAAGATCACCATGTCGGTCTTCTCGGGCTCCTTCAGCGGCGAGGGCACGCCTTTGAAGTAGCGCACCGGACGCAGGCAGACATAGAGGTCCAGCTGCTGGCGCATGGTCACGTTCAAGGAACGGATGCCGCCCCCGACCGGCGTGGACAGCGGCCCCTTGATCGAGACCAGATACTCCTTGAGCACGTCCAGTGTCTCCTCGGGCAGCCAGGTATCGGCACCGTAGAGCTTGGTCGACTTCTCGCCCGCATAGATTTCCATCCAGTGGATCTTGCGCGCACCGCCGTAGGCCTTCTCCACCGCGGCATCGACCACCTTGAGCATCACCGGCGTGACGTCCACGCCCACGCCATCGCCCATGATGAAAGGAATGATGGGGTTGTTGGGGACATTGAGAGTGTCATCGGCATTGGCGGTGATCTTGCACCCTTCTGCAGGCACTTGGATATGTTGGTACGACATCGTGGTCTCCGACGGTTGAGGCGGTAGCGTTGGGAAGCATCAGCGGCAAAGCCCATGCACATCGGCAAGGACCTTGCATGAATTGCCATACAAGCGGGGAATTTTAAGAGATTTCCGGATTTTCAGCCGGAAAAATTCCGGATTGCAATCAGCAGGTCTTATATAAGACACATGACTTGCCTGATTGATTATGCATCAGGATTTTACGCAAGGCCATCTTTTTGCGACACTAGCGCATGCCTTTGATCCTCTTCAACAAACCCTTCGGCGTGATGAGCCAGTTCTCCGCCCATCCCGAGCGCCAGACGCTGGCCGATTACCTCGACCTTCCCGACATCTACCCTGCAGGCCGTCTCGATGCCGACAGTGAAGGCCTGCTTCTGCTCACCGATGACGGCAAGCTGCAGCACGCCATCGCCCATCCGCGCCGCAAGCAGCCCAAGACCTACCTGGCACAGGTGGAAGGCCTGGCCACGCCGGAGGCGCTGCAGCGCCTGCGCGATCCGCTGGACCTGGGCGACTTCGTCACCCAACCCGGAGAGGCCCGCTTGATCCAGGAGCCGGCCTGGATGTGGCCGCGCACCCCGCCCATCCGCCAGCGTGCCAACCAGCCCACCAGCTGGATCGCCCTGACCATCAGCGAAGGCAAGAACCGCCAGGTGCGCCGCATGACGGCGGCCGTGGGCCTGCCGACGCTGCGACTGGTACGCATCGCCATCGGCCCGTTCTCGCTGGCGACCCATCCTGTGATGCCCGGCGAATGGCGCGAAGTCGATCCACAGGAACTGGATGCCTGACCGCTGCGTGAACAATCTGACAAGGTTCGAAGCACTCAGGGCTGCACACTTCTTCCCGAAACCTCATAAAAAAGATCCGAAATGGTGTCAACCTTCATACGCGCGCGCCGTTATTGGCAGTGATTCGCACGAATCATCGTTTGCCTCACATCCCTAACATGTTGAATTGAAGGACGCAAAATGAAAAAATTGATCGCCGCTCTGATCGCTGGTCTGTTCGCCACTGCTGCTTTCGCACAAGCTCCGGCCGCTCCGGAAGCGCCGAAGGCTGAAGCCGCTGCTCCGAAGGCAAAGAAGGCCAAGAAGGCAAAGAAGGCAAAGAAGGCAAAGAAGGCAGCTGAAGCTAAGTAATTAGCGTCCGCACTCAAAAAAGGCAGGCTGGTCCTGCCTTTTTTCATGTCCGCGCGGTTCAGGCGACGCACCCCGTAGCCATCCACGCCGGCCAGCGCCCCGCTCCCGGTGCACACGCCCCGCCCCGCTGCTGCTATCCTGCCCGATCCGAATCCCGATTGATAAAGAACATGCGCCAATCTTCACTTTCCCGACTTTCCCGTTGCTTCATGCACAGCGCCGTCGCCCTGCTGGCTGTCGGCTGCCTGTCCACCGCCGGCGCGCAGACGCCGCAGGTGCGCAAATTCCCGACCACCCAGCTCAATATCGGCATCCACCTGATCAAGGCCGAAGTGGCCCAGACCGAAGCCGAGCGCGAGCAAGGCCTGATGTTCCGCGAGAAGATGGGCGAAAACGAGGGCATGCTGTTCCTGTTCGGCCAGCCGGCCGGGGTATGCATGTGGATGAAAAATACGCTGATCCCGCTGTCGGTGGCCTTCATGGACGAAAAAGGCGTCATCATCAACATCGAGGAAATGAAGGAACAGACCCTGGATTCGCACTGTGCCAAGCGCGCGGCGGTCTATGCGCTGGAGATGAACAAGGGCTGGTTCAAGCAGAAGAACATCAAGCCCGGTACCAGGATCGAGGGATTGCCCCAATAAGGCATCCGGGCTGCAGCGCGTGGCTGCGGCCCGTTATCTCGGCAGCCAGGCTGGAAACGCGCTTGAAACACGCCGCCCAAACGCAAAAAACCGCTTGAAATCAAGCGGTTTTCTTGTACTGCAGCCTGAAGCGGGCGACGCCGCGCTTCAGTTCAAGCCAAGATGCAATTAAGCAGCCAGGGCCTTCAGGGCAGCAGCCAGACGGCTCTTGTGGCGAGCGGCCTTGTTCTTGTGAATGATCTTCTTGTCGGCGATGCTGTCGATGGTCGACACGGAAGATTGGAACACGGAGGTTGCTGCAGCCTTGTCGCCGGCGGCGATCGCCTTGCGAACTGCCTTGATTGCGGTGCGCAGGGTCGAGCGCTGGCTCGAGTTGTGAGCGTTTTGCTTGACTGCTTGACGAGCACGCTTACGTGCCTGTGCGGTATTTGCCATGAAAATTATCCTAAATCGAGAGTCGTTTGCGCCGCAAACCCCGAGGACTCGCGATGCCAAATTCTGTAAAGCATCGGATTATAACGAGATTCCCGTGACAAGGCAATCAACTTGTCTGCTTCTGCTGTAAACACGGTGCCATCCGTTGCGATGCCACCGCACTCATTCCGATTTCCGCAAAGAAATTCATCCCTGCCGCCGAACCTGTGGCCAAGGCAGCGAGTCTATTGCGCCGTGCAGCAGGGGGATTGTCTTTTCCTTCATATCGCCTCCGAACCACCCGTGTCCGGGCCTGCCCGCCCCCTGTCGTGCTCCCGCACCAATCCTTGCCACTCCAGCAAAAGCACCGCTGCCCACCGCTATAATGCCGCTCCATGAATCTGCATAAAACCCTCGCCGCCATCTCCGGCATGACGATGCTCTCGCGCATCACCGGGCTGGCCCGGGAAATCCTGTTCGCCCGCGCCTTCGGCGCTTCGGCCTACACCGACGCCTTCAACATCGCCTTCCGCATTCCCAACCTGCTGCGCCGGCTCTTCGCCGAAGGCGCCTTCTCGCAGGCCTTCGTGCCCATCCTGGCCGAATACAAGAACCGCCGCGGTCCCGAGGAGACCAAACACCTGGTGGACCACGTGGCCACGGCCCTGATGTGGGTCATGCTGATCACCTGCGTGGCCGGCATCGTCGCCACCCCCTTCGTGGTCTATTTCATCGCCACCGGACTCCAATACAACCCGGAGGCCTTCCAGGCCTCGGTGCTGATGACCCGCATCATGTTCCCGTACATCGGCTTCATGGCCTTCGTGGCGCTGGCCGGCGGCATCCTCAATACCTGGAAGGAATTCAAGATCCCGGCAGTCACCTCGGTGCTGCTCAATGTCGCCTTCATCGTGGCCTCGCTCTTCGTGGCCCCCTTCATGGAACAGCCCATCTATGCGATGGCCTTCGCGGTGCTGGTGGGCGGCATCCTGCAGGTGGCGATCCAGGTGCCGGCGCTGATCAAGATCGGCATGCTGCCGCGCCTGTACTGGAATCCCCTGCTGGGCCTGCGCGACGAAGGCGTCAAGCGCGTGCTCAAGAAGATGGGCCCGGCCGTCTTCGCCGTCTCGGCGGCGCAGATCAGCCTGATGATCAACACCAACATCGCCTCGCGCCTGGAACACGGCAGCGTCTCGTGGCTCAGCTATGCCGACCGCCTGATGGAATTTCCCACCGCCCTGCTGGGCGTGGCGCTCGGCACTATTCTGCTGCCCAGCCTGGCCAACGCCCATGCTGCCGACGACATGGATGAGTATTCCGCCCTGCTGGACTGGGGACTGCGCCTGACCTTCATGCTGGCCATGCCCTCGGCCGTGGGCCTGGCCACGCTCTCCGAGCCGCTCACCGCCACCCTGTTCCACTATGGCCGCTTCGATGCACTGTCGGTGACCATGGTCGGCCACGCCCTGGTGGCCTATGGCGTGGGCCTGATCGGCTTGATCGTGGTGAAGATTCTGGCCCCCGGCTTCTATGCCAAGCAGGATATCCGCACCCCCGTCATCATCGCCGTGGGCGTGCTGATCGCCACCCAGCTCATGAACAGCGTCTTCGTGCCCCTGTTCTCGCACGCCGGCCTGGCCTTGTCGATCGGTCTGGGGGCCTGCCTCAATGCCCTGTGTCTTTACATCGGCCTGCGCCGCCGCCAGATCTACGTGCCGCGTCCGGGCTGGGGCCTGTTCCTGGTACGCCTGACCGGCGCGCTGCTGGTGATGGCCGGGGTGGCGCTGTGGATTTCCGGCCACTTCGACTGGGTCGCCCTGCGCGCCCATCCGCTGCTGCGCATCGGGGCGCTGATGCTGGTGCTGGCAGTGTGTGCGGTGGCCTATTTCGGCCCGCTGTTCGCGATGGGCTTCCGCCTGCGTGAATTCAAGCGCATCGCGCGCCGCTGATCAGCCTTGCAGATCGCTTCAGCACAAGCCTGGAGCGGTCTGAAACAAGAAATTTCATTCCCCACCCGGCAGACCTGACGCAGCGCGCAATATTTTGATAGCATGGGTGACATGACGCTCACCTCCCTCGACTATTTTGCTTCGCTGGTGCGCCAGGACGATTCGATTCCGTTGTTCGAATCCGCCTTGACGCTGGGACAGGATTTTTATCCGGAAATGGATTTTGCCGAGGAAGAGATGGCGCTCGACACGCTGGCGCTCAAGCTCAGGCAGCGCCTGCCCCAGGATGCCTCGCAGATCCAGAAGCTGCGCATGCTGAACCATTTCTTCTTCCAGGAAATGGCCTTCGCCGGCAACGTCAACAATTACTACGATCCCGACAACAGCTATATCCACCGCGTGATTTCGACGCGGCGCGGCATTCCGATCTCGCTGGCGGTGGTCTATATCGAACTGGCGCAGCAGATCGGCCTGGAGATGAAGGGAGTTTCCTTCCCCGGCCACTTCCTGATGAAGCTGTCGGTGCAATCGGGTGAAATCGTGCTCGATCCCATGAATGGCGCAAGCCTGTCGCGGCAGGAACTGGAAGAGCGGCTGGAGCCCTATCTGGCGCATCAGCCGGAAGAAGATTTCGGCGATGAACTGCCGCTGGCGGCCTACCTGCGCGCGGCCCATCCACGCGAGATCCTGGCGCGCATGCTCCGCAACCTCAAGGCCATCTTCATGGAAAGCCAGCGCTGGCAACAGGTGCTGGATGTACAGGAGAGACTGGTGATCCTGCTGCCCGAGGAAATCACCGAGAAACGCGACCGTGGGCTGGCCTATGCCAACCTCGGGCAAGCCCAGGCGGCGCTGGAGGATCTGGAAGCCTATCTGGCCCTGCGTCCCCATGCCGAGGACGCGCCCAACCTGCGGGAGATGCTGCCCGACCTGCGCGAAGCATTGCGCAAGCCGAGCTGACCGGGTCGTCCCGGTCTTCCGGGCTTACTGCTTCCCTTCGATCTCTTCCCAGCGTTCCAGGCTCACCAGCAGTTCTTCGTCGATCTCGGCGAAGCGCTGGTTCAGCTTGACGGCTTCATCGGCCCCCTTCTTGTACAGATCCGGATCGGCCAGTTTCGCCGACAGCTCCTTCTGTTCCGCTTCCAGCGCGGCGATGCGCTTGGGCAGTTCTTCCAGCTCGCGCTGTTCCTTGTAGCTCAGCTTCTTCTTGGCCGGTGCAGGTGCGGCGGCCGGAGCGGCCATGGTGGATTCGGCCTTGACCTCGTTCTTGTCGGCCGCCTTGGCAGCGGCCTTGGCCCCTGCCGATGTCTGCGCCGGGCGCTGGCGCTCCCAATCGGAATAGCCGCCCACGTATTCACGCCAGACGCCATTGCCTTCGGAGGCGATCACCTGCGTGACCACGTTGTCCAGGAACATGCGGTCGTGGCTGACCAGGAAGACGGTGCCTTCATATTCTTCCAGCAATTCTTCCAGCAGTTCCAGGGTATCGATATCGAGGTCGTTGGTCGGCTCGTCCAGCACCAGCACGTTGGCCGGCTTGGCGAACAGGCGCGCCAGCAACAGGCGGTTGCGCTCGCCACCGGAGAGCGTGCGCACCGGCGAACGGGCGCGTTCCGGCGCGAACAGGAAGTCCGACAGATAGGTCATCACATGCTTGCGCTGGCCGTTGACTTCCACCCAGTCGCTGCCCGGCGCGATGGTATCGGCCAGGGTCGTTTCTTCATTCAGCTGCGCGCGCATCTGATCGAAATACGCGACCTGCATCTTGGTACCCTGCTTGACGGTACCGCTGTCCGGCGCTTCCTCGCCCAGGATCAGCTTGAGCAGGGTGGTCTTGCCGGCACCGTTCTGGCCGATCAGGCCGACCTTGTCGCCGCGCATGAGGATGCTGCTGAAGTCGCGCACGATGGTCTTGGGGCCGTAGGCCTTGTTGACGTTTTCCAGTTCCGCCACGATCTTGCCGGAACGTTCACCGGTACCCACTTCCAGCTTCACCTGCCCCTGCCGCTCGCGGCGCTCGCTGCGCTGCACGCGCAGGGCTTCCAGGCGGCGCACACGGCCTTCGTCGCGGGTGCGGCGGGCCTGCACGCCCTTGCGGATCCAGACTTCTTCCTGCGCCAGGAATTTGTCGAACTTGGCATTTTCCACTTCTTCATTGGCCAGCAGCTCGGCCTTGCGGGCCTGGTAGGTCGTGAAGTTGCCGGGGAAGGAAAGAATCTTGCCGCGATCCAGTTCGATGATGCGGGTAGAGACGTTGTCCAGGAAGCTGCGGTCGTGGGTGATGAAGAGGATGCTGCCCTTGAAGTCGCGCAGCAGGCCTTCCAGCCACAGGATGGAGCCGAAGTCGAGGTGGTTGGTCGGTTCGTCCAACAGCAGCACGTCGGGGTTGCCGACCAGGCCGCAAGCCAGCGCTACACGCTTCTTCATGCCGCCGGAGAGCTCGCCGATGCGGGCGTCGCGGTTCAGGTTCAGCTTGTCCAGGGTGGTCTCGACCTTGTTGCCGATGGACCAGGCGTCGGCCGCATCCAGCACGGTCTGGATCTGGTGCATGCGCTCCAGCAGGGCGTCGTCATTGTCGCCGCCGAACTGGCCGGTGATGGCTTCGTATTCGGCCAAGAGCGCCGGCAGCTCGCCCAGGCCGGAGGCCACGGCGTCGAAGACCGTCATCTCTTCCGGGAAATGCGGTTCCTGGTCGACGTAGGCGATCTTCAGGTTCTGCTGCATCACCAAGAGGCCATCATCGAGCTTGGAACGGCCGGCAATGATCTTCAGCAGCGAGGACTTGCCGGTGCCGTTGCGGCCGATCAGGCCGATGCGTTCGCCAGTCTCCAGCGAGAATTCGGCGTGATCCAGGAGGGCGACGTGGCCGAAGGCCAGTTGTGCGTCGGAGAGGGAAATGACTGCCATAGCGTGCGTGATCTGCGTGAATGCGTCGGCCCAAGCCGCGCAGGATGAATGCGAAAGGCGCTTGATGCAGGAAAAAGCGCGAGAGCGGCATTGTACCGACTGCGCCGCACAAATGCTGATTTAAGCGCGCCCTTGCCCCTTCCGATGGGCTGGAACGGCTGCGGCTTGCACTTTGGCAACGGGATTGATGAAAAATAACGACAAAAGCTCGAATTTCCCCGTCGTCCGGGCGCCATGTTACAACTGGTTAAGCATTGCCCGTGGCGGGCACGCCGGGCCGGCGGTGCGATGCGGTAAGATAGCGCATTCCGATTCCCGCTCATCCCATGCCTTTTTCCTCTTTGCCGGACCTGCGCCGCCAGCGCGGCTTCCTCAATCCCAACATCGCCAAGTTCATCGGTCTGTCCATCCTCGGTCTCGGCGTCGCCGCTGCCCTGCTGGTGGTGTATGCACTGATCTTCATCAACCCGCGCCTGCCTTCGCTGGACCTGATCACCGACTACCGTCCCAAGGTGCCGCTGCGCATCTGGTCCGAGGACAAGGTCCTGCTCGGCGAGTTTGGTGAAGAAAAGCGCAGCCTGGTCAAACTGGAAGATATCCCGGCCGACATGAAGAATGCCGTGCTGGCCATCGAGGACTATCGTTTCTATGAGCACGGCGGCATCGACTGGATCGGCATCGCCCGCGCCCTGGCCACCGACGTGCTGCGCGGCAGTGCCTCGCAGGGGGCCAGCACCATCACCATGCAGGTGGCGCGCAACGTCTTCCTGACCAAGGAAAAGACCTTCTCCCGCAAGCTCTACGAAGTGCTGCTGGCCAACAAGATCGAACATGCCCTGACCAAGGACCAGATCCTGGAGGTCTACATGAACCAGATCTACCTGGGCCAGCGCGCCTTCGGCTTCGCTGCTGCCGCCCGCACCTACTTCGGCAAGGACCTGAAGGATATTTCCCTGGCCGAAGCCGCCATGCTGGCCGGCCTGCCCAAGGCCCCCTCGGCCTACAACCCCATCGTCAACCCCAAGCGCGCGCACATCCGCCAGCAATACATCCTGCAGCGCATGATGGAAGTGGGCTTCATCACCAAGGCGCAATATGAAAAGGCCGCCAAGGAAGAACTGAAGGTCCGTGCACCGGGCAGCCAGTACAGTATCCACGCCGAATACGTGAACGAAATGGTGCGCCAGATGGTGTATGCGCAGTACAAGGAAGACACCTACACCCAGGGCTTCAACGTCTACACCACCGTCAATGCAGCCGACCAGCAGGCGGCCTACCTGGCCGTGCGCAAGGGCGTAATGGATTACGACCGCCGCCACGGCTATCGCGGTCCGGAAGAAACCATCGAGCTGCCCGCCAATGCGGACGACCGCGCCTCGGCCATTGACGACGTCATGGACGACCATCCCGACAACGACGACATCCTGGCCGCCGTGGTGGTGGCCGCCAGCCCCAAGCAGATCGATGCGGTGCTGCGCAGCGGCGACAAGATCAGCATCAAGGGCGAAGCCCTGCGCTTCGTGGCCGCGGCCCTGTCGGAGAAGGCCAAGAAGGATATCCGCATCGCGCCGGGTGCCCTGATCCGCGTGATGCAGGATGCCAAGCAGAACTGGCAGGTGGTGCAGTTGCCGCAGGTGGAAGCGGCGCTGGTCTCGGTGGTGCCGCAGGATGGTGCCATCCGCGCCCTGGTGGGTGGTTTCGACTTCACCCAGAACAATTTCAACCACGTGACCCAAGCCTGGCGCCAGCCGGGTTCGACCTTCAAACCCTTCATCTATTCGGCTGCATTGGAGAAGGGTTTTGCACCGGCTTCCATCGTCAACGATGCCCCGGTTTCCTATCCGGCCGGCCCCGGCCAGCCGAACTGGGAACCCAAGGATGACGAAACCCCGGCCGGCCCCATCACCGTGCGCACTGCCCTGCAGAAGTCGGTGAACCTGGTGGCGATCCGCACGCTGGACTACATCGGCGTGCCCTATGCCAAGGACTTCATCACCGGCACCTATGGTTTTGATGCCGACAAGGTCCCGCCCTACCTGCCCATGGCGCTGGGTGCAGGCCAGACCAATCCGCTGCAGCTGTCTGCCGCCTACTCGGTGTTTGCCAACGGCGGCTACAAGATCCAGCCCTACCTGATCTCGCAGATCACCGATGCGCGCGGCAAGGTGCTGTCCAAGGCGGAGCCGCTGATCGTGGGCAATGGCGCACCGCGCGTGGTCTCGGAACGCAACAGCTACATGATGACCAGCATGCTCAAGGCGGTGGCCCAGGGCGGCACCGGCGCGCGCAGCAACAGCATCGGCCGCACCGACCTGGCCGGCAAGACCGGTACCACCAATGATGCCGTCGACGGCTGGTTCGCCGGTTACCAGCGCACTTTGGCCACCGTGGCCTGGATGGGCTATGACCAGCCCAAGAGCCTGGGCAGCAAGGAATTCGGCGCACAGCTGGCGCTGCCGATCTGGGTCGATTACATGGCCAAGGCCTTGAAGGGGGTGCCGCAGTTCGACCTGCCGGTGCCGGAAGGCATCCGCTTCATCGATGGCGAGCCCTATTACGACAACTTCACGCCCAACAACGGCCTGGTGACCAATGTGGGCGTGACGGTGGTGGATGCGATCTCGAACTTCTTCGGCTGGACACCCAGCCAGACTCCGGCTGCACCGGGCAATGCGCAACCGGCACCGAACGTGCCGGGCACGTCGCAGGGAGCGCCGGGGGCAGCGCCTGGCGGCTCAGCAAACCGGCCTCAGAGCGAGAGCGCAAGACGCTTCCTGGACAATACCAACCAGGGTCATTGAGGCAATGCCGGGCCACCGGCCTGGCATCTTCATTCAGCCAATCGGCAGCACGAAAAAAAACGGGCACTTCCGAAGAAGTGCCCGTTTCCTTTTGTCTGGTGCCCCCGACACGGATCGAACGTGTGACCTATCCCTTCATACCACTATGGCTTTCGCCACCATCAGATACATGAACGTCGTGTAACCGGATGTTTGTAGTCTGGACTATACCTTGGCCATGGACCCTGCCCTGACGGCAAGGTCGGAAGGCCGGAGCCGTCTAGTCTCTACACCTTCCGGCTTCGCAGGAAACCGGCTTGGCTCGGTATTGCCAGCAGCCGCTGCAAACGTGCATGCATGCGCTGTCAGGGTTCACCGACTTTGACTCCATTCAGGCGGCGCCTTTCGGCATCCGCTGCCCAATTTGACTTAGGAGGGGATCGCTCTATCCACTGAGCTACGGGGGCCAACAAGGCCGCTATTGTATCCGCTGCGCCCGGCCTTGCAAAGCCGCAAGCGCGGCGTGCGCATGGACTACAATAGGCCGATGCGCTTGCCCACAACAAATATGAAGAAGCTTGCAGCCGCCGCCCTGGGGACACTGATCGCGGGCGGCGCAGCCATGGCCCAGACGCCCGCGGACAAGCCGCGCGCCATACCGGGCATGGCCGAACGCATGGCCGCCTGCATCGCCTGCCATGGCAAGGAAGGGCGCGCCACGGCCGATGGCTACTATCCGCGCATCGCCGGCAAGCCGGAGGGCTATCTGCTGAACCAGCTGCAGAGTTTCCGCGATGGCCGACGCCGCTATCCGATGATGAATTACCTGCTGGGCCATCTCTCTGACGATTATCTTCAGCAGATCGCCCTGTTCTTCGCCGACCAGCATCCGCCTTATCCGCCCCCGGTGCCGGCCGATGTGAGCGCCACGGTGCTGGAACGCGGACGCCTGCTGGTCAGCCAGGGCAAGCCAGCCCAGGGCATTGCGGCCTGCGCCAGTTGCCACGGTGCCGGGTTGACCGGCGTGCAGCCCGGCATTCCGGGATTGCTGGGCCTGCCGCGCGACTACATCAATGCGCAACTGGGCGCCTGGCGCAATGGCGAACGCACCGCCAAGGCCCCCGATTGCATGGGCGAGATCGCCAGGGCATTGAGCCCGGAAGAAATCAATGCCGCCAGCAGCTGGCTGTCCTCCCAGCCGGTCCCGGCGGACTATGCGCCTGAGCGCGTGCTGCCCAAACCTTTGCCGGTGGCCTGCGGCAGCATGCCGGGTTCCTCCGCCAGTGCAGGAGCGGCACGATGAACAAGACCTTGCGCCTGGGCCTGGGAATCCTGCTGGGCAGCGTGCTGGCCGTGGTGGCGCTGACCGGCGGCGTGATCGCCTGGCAAAGCCTGCGCAGTGAAGATCCTGGCGTGGTCGTCCCGGTGACCGACCATCAGGCGCAGCTGACCAGGGGCCAGTACCTGGCGCGCGCCGGCAATTGCATGGCCTGCCACACCGTGCGCGGCGGCGCGGCCTATGCCGGGGGACGCGCCCTGCCGACACCCTTCGGCACGATCTACACCACCAACATCACACCCGATCGCGCCAACGGCATCGGCGACTGGAGCGCCGGCGATTTCTGGCGTGCCCTGCACCACGGGCGCGGACGCGATGGCCGCTTCCTCTTTCCGGCCTTCCCCTACACCAGCTACACCCAGCTCAGCCGCGAAGACAGCGACGCCCTGTTCGCCTGGCTGCGCACGCTGCCCCCCGTAAATCAGCCCAATCGTTCACATGACTTGCGCTTCCCTTACGACCAGCGCCCGCTGCTGGGGCTATGGCGTGCGTTTTTCTTCACACCGGCTGTTTACCAGCCTGATCCGGCGCGCTCCGCCCAGTGGAATCGCGGTGCCTATCTGGTACGCGGCGCTGGCCATTGCAGCGCCTGCCACAGCGCCCGCAACGTGGTGGCGGCCAGCATCGCACCGCTGGATCTGGCCGGCGGCATGATCCCCGCGCTGGACTGGTATGCACCGCCCCTGCATGGTGGCGAACACGGCCTGGGCGGCTGGAGTGAAGCCGACATCGCCGCCCTGCTCAGGACTGGCGTCTCGCCGCGCGGCACCTCGCTGGGGCCGATGTCGGAAATCGTCGGGCGCAGCCTGCAGTATCTGAACGATGAGGACATCAATGCGATGGCGGTCTACCTGAAGTCGCTGCCGGCCCAGCCCCTGCCCGCTGCCAGCGCCGCCGCGCAGCCGGAGCCCGCCGAGGCGGAACGCATCCTCAAACAGGGCAAGAAGCTCTATGGGGAGTTATGCGTGGACTGCCACGGCGGCAAGGGTCAAGGCAGTGCACCGGACTATCCGCCGCTGGCCGGCAATCACGCCATTGGCGGACCGCAACCGGTCAATGCCATTCGCGCGGTGCTCAACGGCGGCTTCCCGCCGTCGACGGCGGGCAATCCCTATCCCTTCGGCATGCCGCCCTTCGGTCCGCAACTGAGCGACCAGGAAGTGGCGGCATTGGTCTCCTATGTCCGCAACAGCTGGGGCAACCAAGGGGGATTCGTCTCGGCGTCAGACGTGAACCGCTATCGCAGCGTGCCGCTGGACTGATCAGACGCAAAAAAAGGCGATCCGGGGATCGCCTTTTCATTCATCGCGCTGCCAGCGGGTAGCTCACCTCACTGCTCGGCGCTCAGCTTGTACCCCATCCCGCGCACCGTCTGCACGTAATGCGCCAGATCGCCCAGCGACTTGCGCAGCCGCATGATGTGCACATCCACCGTGCGTTCCTCGATGAAGGTGTGGTCACCCCAGACCTTGTCCAGCAACTGGGCACGCGAGAAGATGCGTTCCGGATGCGCCACCAGATAGCGCAGCAGCTTGAATTCGGCCTGGTCCAGCGCCACCGCCCGGCCCGCCACCGCCACCTGGCGGCGTTCGACGTCAATGCTGATGTCGCGGTATTTGAGAGCCTGGCTGCCGATCTCCGGCGCCTTTCGGCGCAACAGGGCCTGCACGCGCGCCACCAGTTCCTTGGGAGAGAACGGCTTGGTCACGTAATCATCCGCACCTTCGTTCAAGCCCTTGACCTTGTCTTCTTCCATGCCCTTGGCGGTGAGCATGATGACCGGCAGCGCCGCCGTGCGCTGGTCGCGCCGCAGCTCCGAGAGCAGCACCAGGCCGGAGCTGTCGGGCAGCATCCAGTCCAGCAGCACGACATGAGGCAGCGACTCGGCAATCAGCTTGCGGGCCTGGGCCACGTCGGTGGCGATGGTGGTGGCAAAGCCCGCGCCCTGCATCGTGAAGCGCAACAGCTCCGCGATGCTGGGTTCGTCTTCGACCATCAGGATATGAGGGAGCTCTTTTGACATCGTCCTTGGATCCGCAACAACTGACTCAGAGCACCTTGGCCGCGATACGCTGGGCCATGCTGCGCGCCAGCTCGGCTTCCTGCGCCTCCACCATCACGCGGATCAGCGGCTCGGTACCGGACGGACGCAACAATACCCGGCCGCGCTCGCCCAATTCCTCTTCCACGGCGGCCTGTTCGGCTTGCAGCGCGGTGTTGGACTTCCAGTCGTAGCCGGCAGGAATCTTCACATTGATCAGCGATTGCGGATACAGGGTGATGTCGCCGGTCATCTGCGCCAGGGTCTGGCCGGCGCGCTTCAAGGCACACAGCACCTGCAGCGCCGAGACGATGCCGTCGCCGGTGGTGTGCTTGTCCAGTGCCAGCAGGTGGCCGGAGCCTTCGCCGCCGAGCAGCCAGCCCTTCTCCTGCAGCACTTCCAGCACGTAGCGGTCGCCCACCTTGGCACGTGCGAAGGGCACGCCCATCTTCTTGAAGGCCACTTCCAGGGCCATGTTGGTCATGAGGGTACCGACTGCGCCATCGACCGCGCCGCTGCTCAGGCGGTCCTTGACCATCAGGTAAAGCAGTTCATCACCGTTGTAGATGCGGCCGCTGCCATCGACCATGATGAGACGGTCGGCATCGCCATCGAGCGCAATGCCGAGGTCGGCCCGATATTCACGCACCGAGGCCACCAGCGATTTAGGCGCGGTGGCACCGCAATCCTCGTTGATGTTCAGGCCATCGGGCTGGTTGCCGATGGTGATGACTTCCGCGCCCAGCTCATGGAATACGTGCGGGGCGATGTTGTAGGCCGCGCCGTTGGCACAGTCCACCACCAGGCGCATGCCGCGCAGGTCCATGGCACTGGGGAAGGTGCTCTTGCAGAATTCGATGTAGCGGCCGGCCGCATCCGACAGGCGGCGCGCCTTGCCCAGCTTCTCGGAGGGGACGCACTCCATGGGCTGCTCCAGCGCCGCTTCGATATCCGCCTCGACCTGGTCGGGCAGCTTGTTGCCCTTGGCCGAGAAGAACTTGATGCCGTTGTCGTGATAGGGATTGTGCGAGGCCGAGATCACCACCCCGGCCGAGAGACGCTGGGCGCGGGTCAGGTAGGCCACGGCCGGGGTCGGCAGCGGGCCAGCCAGCCAGACGTCCACGCCGGCAGCGGCGAAGCCGGCTTCCAGCGCGGCTTCCAGCATGTAGCCGGAGATGCGGGTGTCCTTGCCGATCAGCACCGTCGGTCGGGCCACGCCATCCTTGGACTTGGCCAGGACCTTGCCGGCCGCATAGCCCAGGCGCATGACGAAATCCGGTGTGATCGGGGCCACGCCCACGCGACCGCGCACGCCATCGGTGCCGAAGTATTTACCTGCCATGTTGGTCCCTTATCGCTTAACGCTTATTGCTTATTGATGTCTTGCAGGCCCGGCGAGCGCACTGGCCTGTTTCCCATGAAATCTGTTGTCGTGCTTGAGTTTCGATCACGTTCGCATACGTAGCGCCGCCCGCATCAAAGGTCGCCGCGTCCTGCCTGCCACATGGCCAGCGCATCGACCGTCTCGGCCACATCGTGCACGCGGATGATCATCGCCCCCTGCTGCGCCGCCGCCAGCGCAGCACCGATACTGCCGGCCATGCGGCGTTCCAGCGGCTTGCCGGTGACCGCACCGATCATGGACTTGCGCGACATGCCGGCCAGCAGCGGCAGGTCCAGCGTGTCGATCAATCGGCGCGTGTTCCTGAGCAAAGCCAGATTATGCTCCACAGTCTTGCCGAAACCAAAACCGGGGTCGATGCAAATTCGTTCACGTCCGATACCGGCCGCCTTCATCAGGCCGACCTGGGTCTGCAGGAATTGCTCGACCTCGGTGACCACATCTTCATATCGGGGTTCTTGCTGCATGGTCTGGGGCTGGCCTTGCATGTGCATCACGCACAGGCCGGCTTCGCTGTCCTTGACCGCGTCGATGGCCCCCTCGGCACGGAAACCGTTGATGTCGTTGATCATGTCCACCTCGGCGACCAGCGCTTCGCGCATGACGGCCGGCTTGTAGGTATCCAGGGACAGGGGCTTGCCGCAGTCGCGCAGGGCGTAGATCACCGGCATGACGCGCTCCAGCTCTTCCTGCAGCGACAGCGGCGCAATGCCGGGGCGGGTGGACTCGCCACCGATGTCGATGATGTCGACGCCGTCGGCAATCATCTGTTCGGCATGGGTCAGGGCCAGTTCCAGCGAATGATGGCGACCGCCATCGGAGAAGGAATCGGGCGTCACGTTGAGGATGCCCATGACCAGTGGCCGGCGGCCAGGCTGGACCGGCAGGCGGAACCTGCCGCATTTGAGGAAAGCTTGCGTCATCTTGCTGTGGTAGGTGATGCGGATGAATTGCCCGAGGTGGCGGCCCTAAGCATGCTGCGCCGCGCACCATCGCTGTGCGGCAGCATGATACACCGCCGATGGACCGCCTTTACACTTTTGTCCGGCAGGGGCGCCATCGGCTGCACGGTTTTTCATCTGCCAAATTCATTCGCCAAATAAAAAAGGTGAGGATTTCTCCTCACCTTCATCGGGTCTGCGGCTTCAGGCATTCACACCCTGCGCCTTGCGCTGCACGCCTCAGGCCGGGGCAGTGGCGTTGGGCGAGACGTCGCCGGAACGGTTGTTGTCCGAGGGCGACTTCTTGACCGGCACACCATTGCGCGGCGGACGCGGTTCGTCGCCATTCATGATGTCGTTGACCTGATCAGCGTCCAGGGTTTCCCATTCCAGCAGGGCCTTGGCCATGACGTCGACCTTCTCGCGGTTCTCTTCCAGCAGGCGGCGGGCCAGGGCGTATTGCTCGTCCAGGATGCTGCGGATTTCAGCGTCCACCTTTTGCTGGGTGGCTTCGGAGACGGTCTTGGACGACATGCGGCCGAAGTAGGCATCCTGCTCCGAATCTTCATACACCATGGTGCCCAGGGTCACGGACATGCCATAGCGGGTAACCATGGCGCGGGCCAGCTTGGTGGCGCGCTCGAAGTCGTTGGACGCGCCGGTGGACATCTGGTGCATGAAGATTTCTTCAGCGATACGGCCACCGAAGAGGATCGAGATCTCTTCCAGCATCTTGTCCTTGTACATGTTCACGCGGTCATGTTCCGGCAGCTGCCAGGTCAGGCCGAGGGCATAGCCACGCGGCATGATGGTGACCTTGTGGACCGGATCGGCCTTGGGCAGCAGCTTGGCGACAACCGCGTGGCCGGACTCGTGATAAGCGGTGTTGCGGCGTTCTTCCTCGCGCATCACGGCCGACTTGCGTTCCGGACCCATGACGATCTTGTCCTTGGCATCTTCGAAGTCCTGCATTTCCACCAGGCGCTTGTTGCGGCGCGCAGCGAAGAGCGCGGCTTCGTTGACCAGGTTGGCCAGGTCGGCACCGGAGAAACCGGGGGTGCCACGGGCCAGGATGTCGGCCTTGACGTCAGGAGCGATGGGCACCTTGCGCATGTGGACGTAGAGGATCTGTTCGCGGCCACGGATGTCGGGCAGGCCGACCATCACCTGGCGGTCGAAGCGGCCCGGACGCAGCAACGCCTTGTCCAGCACGTCGGCGCGGTTGGTGGCAGCGATCACGATGACGCCGGAGTTGGCTTCGAAGCCGTCCATCTCCACCAGCATCTGGTTCAGGGTCTGTTCGCGTTCGTCGTTGCCGCCACCCATGCCGGCACCACGATGGCGGCCGACGGCGTCGATTTCGTCGATGAAGATGATGCAGGGAGCGTGCTTCTTGGCGTTCTCGAACATGTCGCGCACACGGGAGGCACCGACACCGACGAACATTTCCACGAAGTCCGAACCCGAGATGGTGAAGAACGGCACCTTGGCTTCGCCGGCGATGGCGCGGGCCAGCAGGGTCTTGCCGGTACCCGGGGGGCCGACCATCAGCACGCCGTGGGGGATGCGGCCGCCCAGCTTCTGGAACTTGGTCGGGTCACGCAGGAATTCGACCAGCTCCTGGACTTCTTCCTTGGCTTCGTCGCAACCGGCGACATCGGCGAAGGTGACCGAGTTGCTGTTCTCATCCAGCATGCGCGCCTTCGACTTGCCGAAGGAGAACGCGCCGCCCTTGCCGCCGCCTTGCATCTGGCGCATGAAGAAGATCCAGACGCCAATCAACAACAGCATCGGGAACCAGGAAATGAAGATTTGCGACAGGAAGGACTGCTCTTCCGGCTGGCGCACGTCGAACTTCACGCCATTGTTGAGCAGGTCACCGACCAGGCCGCGGTCCAGGATGGTGGTCGCGGTCTTGACCTTGGTGCCATCCTGGGTGGTGGCGATGATGTTGCGATCCTCGATGGTCGCATCCTTGATGTGTCCGGCCTTGACCTCGGAGATGAAGTCCGAATACGCGATCGGCTTGGCATTGGTCGCCATGCTGCGGCTGTCGAACTGTTTGAACACCATAAACAGCACGAGCGCGATGACTACCCAGATGGCAGCCTTTGAAAACATATTGTTCACTGGAACTCCTCCGACGCCTGCGCGCCACGTTGCCTTTGTATCGTCCGATTTTACCCGGATTCAACCACCCTTACACGGAAAACCACCGTCCGCCCAGCCTCGCCCTGCCCCACTGTGCCATCGCGCAACGCACAAAAAGGCGTCACACCCGGCTGCTGGCGCATTTCTTTGCCATTCCGACATCAGCTTGAAGACTGGCGGGGAAGACATTCTTGCCTGCGATTCAGACAAACTAACGATTTACAGAAATCGATATAAGGCTGAAATCGGGCAAAACAAGGCAGGAAAATTCACTAAATCGCCGTGTTCACAGCAGATTTTGCGCTGGTTTGCGGACGACGAACCGGTTTTGCATCAACTTTAACTGAATTAGCTGCGAGGATTTTTCAGGATTTTCCCTAGCAGAAAGATTTCGGACGACTTGTCGCGGCTGGCCTTGGGCTTCTTCGACATCACCGTCTTGAATTCGGCCCGGAATTTGTGCACCAGTTCGTTGTAGCCGGTCCCGTTGAAACACTTGACCAGCAAAGCGCCGCCAGGTTTCATGTGCAGCTGGGCAAAATCGATGGCCAGGTCGATCAGGTACTCCACCCGCGCGGCATCGGCAATGGCCACGCCCGACAGATTGGGCGCCATGTCCGACAGCACCAGGTCGGCCTTGCGGCCCTGCAGCAAGGCTTCCAGCTGGCGTACTGGCTCATCTTCGCGGAAGTCACCCTGAATGTAGTGCACATCCGCAATCGGATCCATCGGCAGGATGTCCAGTCCGATGATGGTGCCGTGGATGCCCCCGCCTTCAGCCCCGGCCAGCTTGTTGCGCACGTACTGGCACCAGCTGCCGGGAGTGCAGCCGAGGTCGACGATCACCTGCCCGGGCTTGATGAGACGCTCTTCCTCATCGATTTCCTTGAGCTTGTAGGCCGCACGCGCACGATAGCCTTCCTTCTGCGCCAACTTCACATAAGGGTCGTTGATATGGTCGTGTAACCAGTTTTTGTTCAGTTTGTTCTTTGCCATTCGCGTAGAATACTGGTTTTATCTCATTGAGGGACAACTTGGCTTCGCCGAGACCTCGTCCCGAACCCGCACTCCCATGTTGAATCTGACTCCCGCCGAGCGCAGCGAACTGCGCGCCCAGGCCCATGGCTTGAACCCCGTCGTGATGGTAGGCGAAAGTGGCCTGACCGAATCCGTCATGAAGGAAATCGACAAGAGCCTGAACGCCCACGGCCTCATCAAGGTCCGCGTCTTCGGCGACGACCGCGAAGCTCGCATCGCGATCTACGAAACCATCTGCGCTGAACTCAAGGCAGCGCCGGTCCAACACATCGGCAAGCTGCTGGTGCTGTATCGCCCGCAAAAGGACGAAGGCAAGAAAGCCGCTGCCGGTGCCAAGGGCGGCCTGCGCGAAGTGACCATCGTCAAGTCGCACGCCACCAAGCGCCCTTCGGTGAGCAAGGTCATGCTCAAGGGCAATGAACGCATTACCGCCGGTGGCCTGGTCAAGAAGGCCAAGCCGCGCCAGCGCAGCACCAAGAAGTCGCTCGGCTGATCCCTCGATCGCCCGTCGCGCCGGGCTGCAGCTTGCTGCGGCCCACAAAACAGAATGCCCGCTGATGCGGGCATTTTCATTTCCGGCGTCGGTATTGCGGCAGGATCATTGGCGCATCCGCCAGGCTTGAGCGAGACGGATGCGGCGGGCTACATCAGACGTAGCGCACTTCCAGGATTTCGTATTCCTTCAGGCCCGAGGGGGCTTCCACGGCCACCACGTCACCGGCGCTCTTGCCGATCAGGGCACGGGCGATGGGCGAGGTCACCGAGACCTTCGATTCCTTGATGTCGGCTTCGTCCAGGCCCACGATCTGGTAGGTCACCTTCTCGCCGCTGTCCAGGTTTTCCAGGTCCACGGTGGAGGCGAAGACCACGCGGCCTTCGGCGTTCAGTTCGGCCGGGTCGACGATCTGGGCCGCGCCCAGCTTGCCTTCCAGGTCGGCGATACGGCCTTCGATGAAGGCCTGGCGCTCCTTGGCGGACTCGTATTCGGCGTTTTCGGACAAGTCGCCCTGCGCGCGCGCTTCGGCGATCGCATTGATGACTTCCGGACGGTCTTTGGTTTTCAAACGGTGCAATTCTTCCTTCAGAAGTTCGGCGCCACGCTTGGTAAGGGGAACTGTGCTCATAAGTCTCTTGCTCAAGGTTAGGGTTACACGGAAGACGCATCCAAGGTCCGCCGGCCGCTGAACACGCAAAAAGAGAGCCGCGCCGCCAACCTGGCGGACAAGCCTTGTCTTTACGGGAACAGTCTGGCTGGTGAACGGACCGTTGCTGCAGGATTCCGTCAGCTCTTCAACAACACGCGCTCTGACTCAGAGCCGCTAAGGACATGACGCCACGCGCAAGCCCAAATGAATGTGGCCCGATGGCGTCATGTCCTTAGCGTCCCCGGACGGATCTGCCCTGCAACATTGAACATGTTGTGGCCGCAGGGTGTCGTCCAAAAGTCAGAGAGGGCATCGATTGCTCAGATGCCCTCTTTGCCTGCCGGCGCCCATCAAACTAACGCCGGCAAAAGTAACGTGTTGTGGGTTTAGTGTATAGCTTTATGCAGGCCTTGTAAATCGTAGACGTCCAGCGCGTCCAGATGGCGCATGCCTTCCACTGCCGCTTCGGCACCGGCGATGGTGGTGAAGGTGGTCACGCGGGCGGCCAGGGCCGAAGTGCGGATCGCTCCGGAGTCGGCAATGGCGTTGCGCTTTTCTTCAACGGTGTTCACCACGAGGGCGATCTCGTTGTTCTTGACCATGTCCACGATGTGCGGACGGCCTTCCACCACCTTGTTGACGGTGGCCACGGGGATGCCGGCTGCGCTGATGGCAGCCGCCGTGCCCTTGGTGGCGACAATCGAGAAGCCCAGCCCAACCAGGTCGCGCGCCACTTGCACGGCACGCGGCTTGTCGCTGTTCTTCACCGACAGGAACACCTTGCCCGACTTCGGCAGCTTCACGCCGGCACCCATCTGCGACTTCACGAAGGCTTCGCCGAAGGTCTTGCCCACGCCCATGACTTCACCGGTGGACTTCATCTCAGGGCCGAGGATGGTATCCACGCCCGGGAACTTGACGAACGGGAACACGGCTTCCTTGACGCTGTAGTAAGGCGGCACGACTTCGTTCTTGATGCCCTGGCTGTCCAGCGACTGGCCGACCATGCAACGCGCGGCGATCTTGGCCAGCTGCAGGCCGGTGGCCTTGGAGACGAAGGGCACGGTGCGCGATGCACGCGGATTCACTTCCAGCACGAAGACGGTATCGACAGTCTTGCCATCGACTTCACTTTGCTGGATGGCGAACTGCACGTTCATCAGGCCGACCACGTTCAGGCCCTTGGCCATCAGCGCGGTCTGGCGCTTCAGTTCTTCGATGGTGTCCTTGGACAGCGAATACGGCGGCAGCGAGCAAGCCGAGTCACCCGAGTGCACGCCAGCCTGTTCGATGTGTTCCATCACGCCACCGATGAAGGTACGTTCACCGTCGGAGAGGCAGTCCACATCCACCTCGATCGCATCGTTCAGGAAGCGATCCAGCAGCACCGGAGAGTCATGCGAAACCTTGACGGCTTCACGCATGTAGCGCTCCAGGTCACGCTGCTCGTGGACGATTTCCATGGCGCGGCCACCCAGCACGTAGGACGGGCGCACCACCAGCGGATAGCCAATTTCCTGCGCCAGTTGCAGCGCGTCGGCTTCGGTACGGGCGGTACGGTTGGGCGGCTGGCGCAGGCCCAGGTCCTGCAGCAGCTTCTGGAAACGCTCGCGGTCTTCGGCAGCGTCGATCATGTCGGGCGAGGTGCCGACGATGGGCACGCCATTGGCTTCCAGCTCCAGCGCCAGCTTCAGCGGGGTCTGGCCGCCGTATTGGACGATCACGCCGACCGGCTTTTCCTTGTCGACGATTTCCAGCACGTCTTCCAGCGTCACCGGCTCGAAGTACAGGCGATCGGAGGTGTCGTAGTCGGTCGAGACGGTTTCCGGGTTGCAGTTGACCATGATGGTTTCGTAACCATCGTCACGCATGGCCAGCGCGGCATGCACGCAGCAATAGTCGAATTCGATACCCTGGCCGATACGGTTCGGGCCACCGCCCAGCACCATGATCTTCTTCTTGTCGGTCGGGTTGGATTCGCACTCTTCGTCATAGGTCGAATACATGTAGGCGGTATCGGTCGAGAACTCGCCCGCACAGGTATCGACGCGCTTGAAGACCGGACGCACACCCAGCTTCTTGCGCTGTTCGCGCACGGCGGTGTCGGTGGTCTTCAGCAGCTTGGCCAGGCGGCGATCCGAGAAGCCCTTCTGCTTCAGCTGGAACAGGGTCGCCTTGTCCAGCGACTCCAGCGCCACATCCTTTTCCAGCCACAGTTCGATGTCGACGATCTCCTTGATCTGCGACAGGAACCACGGGTCGATGTGGGTCAAACCATGCACTTCTTCCAGCGAGAAGCCTTGGGCGAAGGCGTCGCCCACGTACCAGATGCGATCCGGACCGGGTTCGCCCAGTTCCTTCTCGATCAGTTCGCGGTCGGTGGTCTTTTCGTTCATGCCGTCCACGCCCACTTCCAGGCCGCGCAGGGCCTTCTGGAAGGATTCCTGGAAGGTACGGCCGATGGCCATGACTTCACCCACGGACTTCATCTGGGTGGTCAGGTGCTTGTCTGCCTGCGGGAATTTCTCGAAGGTGAAGCGCGGGATCTTGGTCACGACGTAGTCGATGGACGGCTCGAAGGACGCCGGGGTCGCGCCGCCGGTGATCTCGTTGCGCAGCTCATCAAGCGTGAAGCCCACGGCCAGCTTGGCGGCGATCTTGGCGATCGGGAAGCCGGTGGCCTTGGAGGCCAGTGCCGAGGAACGCGAGACGCGCGGGTTCATTTCGATGACGATCATGCGGCCATCGGCCGGGTTGACCGAGAACTGCACGTTGGAGCCGCCGGTATCCACACCGATTTCACGCAGCACCGCCAGCGAGGCGTTACGCATGATCTGGTATTCCTTGTCGGTCAGCGTCTGGGCCGGCGCCACGGTGATGGAGTCACCGGTGTGCACGCCCATCGGGTCCAGGTTTTCGATGGAGCAGACGATGATGCAGTTGTCCGCCTTGTCGCGGACCACTTCCATTTCGTATTCCTTCCAGCCGATCAGCGATTCTTCGATCAGCAGTTCGGAGGTCGGCGAAGCTTCCAGGCCGCGCTTGCAGATGGTTTCGAATTCTTCGGCGTTGTAGGCGATGCCGCCGCCGGTGCCGCCCATGGTGAAGGACGGACGGATGATGACCGGGAAGCCGATGGTCTTCTGCACCGCCCACGATTCTTCCATCGTGTGCGACACGCCCGAACGAGCCGAACCCAGGCCGATCTTGGTCATAGCCTGCTTGAACTTGGAGCGGTCTTCGGCCTTGTCGATGGCTTCCGGAGTCGCACCGATCAGCTCGACCTTGTACTTGTCCAGCACGCCGTTGCGGTGCAGGTCCAGTGCGCAGTTCAGCGCGGTCTGGCCGCCCATGGTCGGCAGGATGGCGTCCGGCTTTTCCTTGGCGATGATGCGTTCCACCGCTTGCCAGGTGATCGGCTCGATGTAGGTGGCATCGGCCATTTCCGGGTCGGTCATGATGGTGGCCGGATTGCTGTTGACCAGGATGACCTTGAAACCTTCTTCACGCAGGGCCTTGCAGGCCTGGGCGCCGGAATAGTCGAATTCGCAGGCCTGGCCGATGATGATCGGGCCAGCGCCAATGATCAGGATGCTTTTGATGTCAGTACGCTTAGGCATTTTGTTTCTTCTCCATCATCGCCACGAACTTGTCGAACAGGGGAGCGATGTCATGCGGTCCAGGGGATGCTTCGGGGTGGCCCTGGAAGCAGAAAGCAGGTTTGTCGGTGCGCTCGAAGCCTTGCAGCGAGCCATCGAAGAGCGACACGTGGGTCACGCGGCAGTTGGCCGGCAGGGTCGCCTGGTCCACGGCGAAACCGTGGTTCTGCGAGGTGATCATCACCTGCTTGCTGTCCAGGTCCTGCACCGGGTGGTTGGCGCCGTGGTGGCCGAACTTCATCTTGAGGGTCTTGGCACCGGAGGCCAGGGCCATGATCTGGTGACCCAGGCAGATGCCGAAGGTCGGGATGCCGCGCTCGATCAGTTCCTTGGATGCGGCGATGGCGTAATCACAGGGTTCCGGATCGCCAGGACCGTTGGAGAGGAAGATGCCGTCCGGGTTCAGGGCCAGCGCTTCTGCAGCAGTGGCTTGTGCCGGCAGCACGGTGACCTTGCAGCCGCGCTCGGCCAGCATGCGCAGGATGTTGTACTTGACGCCGTAGTCGAAGGCGACCACGTGGAATTTCGGGGTGATCTGCTGGCCATAGCCGCGGCCCAGGCGCCATTCGGTCTCGGTCCAGTTGTAGGCCTTCTGGGTGGAAACCACCTTGGCCAGGTCCATGCCGGCCAGGCCCGGGAAGGCGCGCGCCAGTTCCAGTGCCTTGGCGGTCGCCGCAGCGATGTCAGCTTCACCGGCGACGATGGCGCCGTTCTGGGCACCCTTCTCGCGCAGGATGCGGGTCAGCTTGCGGGTATCGATGCCGGCGATGGAGACGATGTTGCCTTCCTTGAGGTAATCCGACAGCGATTGCTGGCTGCGGAAGTTCGACAGCAGGCGCGGCAGGTCCTTGATGATGAGGCCGGCGGCGTGGATCTGCGAAGCTTCGACGTCTTCACGGTTCACGCCCGTGTTGCCGATGTGCGGATAAGTGAGGGTGACGATCTGGCGGCTGTAGCTGGGGTCGGTCAGGATTTCCTGGTAGCCGGTCATCGCGGTATTGAACACGACCTCACCGGTGGTGTTGCCTGCGGCGCCGATGGAAAAACCTTGGAAGACAGACCCGTCTGCGAGCGCGAGGACGGCCGGAATCGCGGGACCGGAAAGAAGAGGCAGCAAGGGTAACTCCTGAGATTGTTACCGCCGCGGCTGGATGACCGGTAGACCTTTGCGCGCCAAACTGACCGGCGCGAACACCCCGACTCATTCGGTACGGAAGCGTGGCTGGGCCTGTTGGGAACGAGGAAGAGGAATGGGTATGCGCTACGGCGGATAAAATTGGCTAAACCGCTCGATTATAGCGCAAAAGCCTCCCTCCGGCAAATCGTAGATTGCCGAAAGTTGGCGTAAATTGCACCGAAATTGCACCGAAACAGCGTGCAAGCAAGGCGGGAACGCCGGCCGGCAAGGCCGCCGGCGTCGAAGGGAAATTACAGGCCCAGGGCAGCGATACCGGCCTTGGCGATCTGCACGTCTTCCGAGGACTTCACGCCGGAAACGCCGACGGCGCCGACGTAATGGCCTTCCACCACCACCGGCACACCGCCTTCGAGCAGGCCGTCCAGGCCGGGGGCGCTCAGGAAGGAGACGCGACCGTTGTTGATCATGTCTTCATAGATCTTGCTTTCGCGGCGGCCCAGAGCGGCGGTGCGGGCCTTGGCCGGGGCGATCTGCGAGGAGATCGGGGCAGCGCCGTCCATGCGCTGCAGCCACAGCAGGTGGCCACCGTCATCGACCACCGAGATGGCCACGTTCCAGTTGTTGGCACGGGCTTCGGCTTCAGCGCCGGCAGCGATCTTCTTGACGTCGTCCAGCGACAGGAACGGTTTGGTTTGCATGGTGGCTCCGATAGGCAGAAAAAATTGAACGCTGATTGTACGGCCAGAAAGTCTTTTTTGACATCCCGCCCGGCCAACTCATCTTTCACCAATAGATGAAGATTTTTGCATCAACGCGGCCCTCTCGATCGCTTTTCTCATGCATCAAGGAAACTTTCTGCAAAAACGTAAATCATTTAGCCGAAATATTTTCCTACCCCATGTAGGAAAAACACTTACTGGGAGAAGCCGCCAAATACCCCGCTTTTGCCCCATAAATGATTTCAGTTTGACAAGCTGGCACGAATCCAGCTTTTGACAAGCCGTAAGATTTACCTTACAGTCCCGCAATCCTATTTTGAGAGGATCCCGATGACCCTACGCCGATCTGACCGAATCCGACGACAAACCGCTCGTGCGTGCGCGCTCGCAGCCGGCCTTTGGATCAGTGCATCGGCCTATTCCGCTGACCTTTCCCTGGCAGCGCAGGATCTTCCCCCTCCCCAAGCCACCTCCCCGCAAGCCCAGCTGCTGATCAGCAAGACCAATCTCGCGATCGCCCGCCTGCAAGACATCACCAACCGCGCCTCCGAACTGGCGACCCAGGCCCTGGCCATGCTGGGCATCAATTACCGCTACGGCGGCAATTCGCCCGATACCGGCCTGGATTGCAGCGGACTGGTGCGTTACGTCTTCAAGGAAGCATGGGGCACCGACCTGCCGCGCACCTCGCTGGAAATCAGCCGCGTGGGCGAGAAGATCGGCAGCGACAACCTGCAGCCCGGCGACCTGGTGTTCTACAACACCTTGCGCCGCGGGTTCTCGCACGTCGGCATCTACCTGGGCGACGGCAAGTTCATCCACTCCCCTTCGGCCGGCGGCCAGGTGCGTATCGAGAGCATGGACGAGTCCTACTGGAAGAAGCGCTTCAATGGTGCACGCCGCATCATCGCAGGTGAAGAAGAGCAGAAATGATCACCATCGCGGTGCAGACCGCATGGCAAAAGGCCGCTGGAAACAGCGGCCTTTTTTTTCGTTCATAGTACGGCCAAAAACGGCCAAGCCGTCAATTCCCGCCAGTCGCCATGAGCTTGAGCTTGCGCTTGATTTCCGGCATGGCAGCGGTGGCAGCCTGCTCGCCAGCCAGAATGGCCACGTTGCGGCTGGCGAAGTCGCTGCCCTTCATCGCACCCAGGCCCGGCTGCAGGACGATGTCGGCGTTCTTCAACTCATACTGGTTGATGGTCTGGCCCATGATGGCGAAGGTCTGCAGCAGCACGTCGATGGAGCTGCTGGAGGCCGCCTGCGCCTCCGGATTGGCCGAGATGTTGACCGCGATCACGAAGTCCGCCCCCATCTGCCGCGCAAAGCGCACCGGCACCGGCGACACCAGCCCGCCATCCACATAGGTGTGGTCGCCGATCCTGACCGACTGGAACACCCCCGGCACCGCTGACGAAGCCCGCACCGCGGTGCCGGCATTGCCGCGCTGGAACAGGATGGGCTGGCCGGTGCGCAGGTCGGTGGCGACCGCGCCGAAGGGGATCTTGAATTTCTCGATGGGGACGTTGTGCACGGCCTTGTTGACGTAGTTCTGCACGCCCTCGCCCTTGAGCACGCCGCTGACCTTGGAGAACAGCGGCACCGACCAGTCCGAGATGGCCGCCTCATCCATGGCCAGCGCCAGCTTCTGCAGGGCGAAGCCATCATTGCCCGCCGCATAGAGCGCCCCGACCAGGCTGCCGGCGCTGGTGCCGGCCACCACATCGACGGTGATGCCCTGGGCTTCCAGTGCCTTGATCACGCCGATGTGGGCAAAGCCGCGCGCTGCGCCGCCGCCCAATGCCAGGCCGATCTTGATGCGGCGTGGCGTCGGTGCCGCCGTGGCGCTGGGCGCAACCGCGGTGCCGGCCGGCGTGGATCCGCTGGCCTCCACGGGCTTGTTGCCAGCGCCGCCCGGCAAGAGCGACGAGGTACCGCAGGCAGAGAGAAGAAATACCGAAGCGATGGCCGCAGCCATCAAGCGAGAGGAGAGGCGCATGACGCGAGGGAAAGCAGTGACGAAGCCCGACATTGTACTGCAAGCGCCCTGCCCGTCCGGAGAGCACGGGAGGCGGTGGTGTAGAATGCGGCCCCTGGCTTTTCGATCCGGTCCGGCCCATCCAGGCATCACAGGCAGCATAGGCACATGAATATCGTCATCAACGAAGAACTGAAGCAGTACATCGATCCCCTCACCCCCAACGAGTACGCGGCGCTGGAACGCAGCCTGCTGGCCGAAGGCTGCCGCGATGCGCTGGTGCTGTGGGGCGACGTGCTCATCGATGGTCACAACCGTTACGAAATCTGCAGCAAGTACGATCTGCCTTTCAAGACGATCCAGAACGACAGCTTCGGCTCGCTGGAAGATGTGCTGCTCTGGATGATCGACAACCAGCTCGGCCGCCGCAGCGTCTCGGACTTCCAGCGCGGCATGCTGGCCCTGCGCAAGCGCGACATCATCGCCGCCCGCACCAAGGCCGAGGCCACGCCAGCGAAAAACACCAGCACTGAAGAGAACGAAGGCGCTGCCGCCAGCGATGCGCCTGCGGCCAGTGACGATCCCTGGCACGCCGACGACAACACCGGCCGCATCAAGACCCGCGAAGACATCGCCCGCGCCGCCGGCATCAGCAGCGCCACCATCGGCCAGATCGACCGCATCCGCAAGACGGCCGCGCCCGAGCTGGTGGAAGCAGTGCGCAATGGTGCCATCTCCATCAATGCCGCCGCCGCCGTGGCAACCCTGCCCAGCGAGGCGCAGGTCAGCGCCGTGGCCGGGGGCAAGAAGGAATTGCGCGAAGCCGCCAAGAAGGTGCGCGAACAGAAAGCCGCCACCCGCACCCCGCGCGCACCCAAGCCCGATGAGGCGATCACGGAAAACGCCATCCCGCTGGTGGACGGCCAGGAAAATGAACTCACCGCCACCCTGCGCCGCGAAATCGCTACCCTGCAGTCGCGCGTGAGCCGCCTGTCGGAAGAGAACCAGGGCCTGCGCGCCGAGCTGGCCCTGCTCAAGGGTGCCGCTCCCCAGCAGGACTGAAACGCCGTCTCTCATGGCCACCTTCACCATCGCCCGGCGCGCCGAGATCGAACTGGAGATCCGCAAGAGCCGCTTCATCGGCATCGTCACGCCGGTGCCCGGCCGCGAAGCCGCCATGCAGGAAATCGCCCGAATGCGCGATGCCCATCGCAGCGCCACCCACGTCTGCTGGGCACTGATGGCCGGTGGCCAGTCCGGCATGTCCGACGACGGCGAACCTTCAGGGACTGCGGGACGCCCGATGCTGGAAGTGCTGCGCCATCATGAACTCGATGGCGTGCTGGCCATGGTGGTGCGTTACTACGGTGGCGTCAAACTCGGTGCAGGCGGCCTGGTGCGCGCCTATACCGAGGCGATTGCGACTGCGCTCAAGAGTACCGAGCGCACCGAACGCGTAGCACAGGCCGAGATCGAGATCGGCGTGGTCTATTCCGCCGAACCGCAGCTGCGCCACTGGCTGGCCCAGCAGAAATACGAATTGCTGGACAGCCGCCACGACACCCTGGCCCATCTTCACCTGCGCTTGCCCGAAGCGGCGCTGTCGCAGGCCGAGGAGGCCATTCGCCGGCTTTCTTCGAACGCCGAGATCAAGCGCATCATCTGATCCATCCGCGCCCGCCGGGCCGCCTCGGGCGGCCGCGACCACAGCATGTCGAACTCGGCCACCAGCAGGTGGTAGTCGATTTCCGTCAACGGTGTTGAAGCCTTCATGCCACCCTCACCGGTCCCGCACCACACTGCGCGCGACCAGGATCGCCAGTGCCGGTGCCAGCGTGAACAGCGCCAGCAATACCCAGGCTGCGCGCGCAGTGGCCTCTGCCCCGCCCGCTCCCAGCCCGGCCTGATTGGCCACCAGTCCCGCCAGTGCCGCCCCCAGCGCCATGGCAAACAATTGCACCGTCGTGATGGCCGACGAGGTCAGGTTCTCTTCGCCGGGCTGCGCCGCATGCAGCGCACGGGCCACCAGATGCGGCCAGCCCATGCCGATGCCCAGGCCCGTCGCCCCCAGCGCCAGCACGATCAGGCCATCGGCCAGCGCGCCAGCGGGCAGCCATTGCGCCGGCATCAAGAACGCCAGCAGCGCCATGCCCAGCGTCATCATGCAGGGACCGAGCCGGATCATGCGCAAGGCCGCCCGTCCGCTCAGACCCGAACCGCCCAGCGAACCCAGGCTCCAGCCCGCTGCCATGGCCGCCGTCGCATAGCCGGCGCCCAGCGGGTCGTAGCCGTGCAAGCCCTGCAGGAAATACGGCAGGAAGATTTCCACGCAACTGCCCATGACCAGCAAGGCGATGCAGGCCATCACCCCGCCCATCACCGTGCGCGGCCGATAAGCCGCGTGCGGCAACAGGTTCGCGCGATGGCGCAGGTCGATACGCGCCATCCACACAGCCAGCAACACTCCCGCCAGCACGCAGGCCGCGGCCAGCCAGTCATCATCGGCCTGTGCGGCCAGCGCTACCAGCACTACCGATGACGCCAGCAAGGCGATGCGTCCCAGCGGCACGGCCTGCGCCGGGCCGCTCGCGCTGCGCACCGTCGCCGGCCCCAATTGTCGCCACACCAGCCAGGCCTGTGCGGCAAGCAAGGGCAACAAGGCAAAGAACGCCACGCGCCAATGGCCGCTGGCGGCAAACAGGCCACCGACGGCGGGCCCCAGCAAGGTCGAGACACCCCACATGCCGGACACCAGCGCGATGGCACGCGGCCACATGCGCGGCTCGAACACCAGCGGGATCAGGGCATACGCCAGCGCCGCCAGCAGACCGCCGCCGACGCCCTGCACCGCCCGCCCCGCCAGCATCCATCCCATGCTGCCTGCGCTGCCGCACAGCAAGGCGCCGCTGCCGAACAGCGCCAGTGCCATCAGGTAGGTGGCGCGCGCGCCCAGCGCCCCCATGAGCTTGCCGGTCAAGGCGGAACCGGCGATGGAGGCGGCCACGAAGAGCGTCACGTTCCAGGCGTAATACGCCAGGCCGCCGATATCCCGCACCACGGAGGGCAGGATGGTGGTGACGATGTGCACGTTGATCGCATACAGGGCGACCCCGCCGGTCAGCGCGACGGCGCGCCAGCGGTGCGGGCCCAGCAGTTCACCCCAGCCGGCCGCAGCCGTTGCGGCGCCTGGGGAAAGGGATGAGGTGGAAGAACGGGTCATGGCAACAGGCCTTTCTCAATGCAGCGGACACGATGCGTGGCCCGGGACCGCATCGACAAGGATGGGACACCGGGATATTATGCAAGTCAATTCTTGCTTAATTACCGCAAATGGTAAGAGCAATTTTTTAATTAAACAAGTAAACACTTGGAAAATATCATGCGCGATGAAAGCTCTGCTGCCGACACCGGCCCCAGCACGGCCGAACGACTCCTGCTGCGCCTGAAGACACGCGGACCGGCGGCCACCGCCGAACTGGCAGGCGAACTGCAGATCACGCCCGAGGCAGCGCGCCAGCAATTGCAGAAACTGGCGGCAGAAGGCCTGATCTGCCCGCGCCAGGCACAGACTACCGTGCGGGCCGGAAGGCCGCGCCAGGACTGGGAGTTGACCGGTGCCGGCCATCGCCGCTTCCCGGACACGCATGCCCAGCTGACGGTGCAACTGATCGGTTCGATCCGCCAGCTCTTTGGCGAACCAGGCCTGCACAAGCTGATCGACCAGCGCGAGCAGGACATGCGTGCGGACTACCTGCTGCAGTGCGACGGGATCACGGCACCCGGCAAGCGCCTGCAGCGGCTGGCCGAGCTGCGCACCGCCGAGGGCTACATGGCACGGGTGGAAAAGCAAGGAAGGGATTGGTTGCTGATCGAGGACCACTGTCCCATCTGCGCCGCCGCCAGCACTTGCCAGGGATTTTGCCGCTCGGAGCTGCAGCTCTTTGGCGAGGTGCTGGGCGAGGAGTTCGCCATCACCCGGGAAGAACACCTGCCCGCAGGCGGCCGGCGCTGCGTCTATCGTATCCGGCGCTTGCCCGTACGCTGAAGCGCGGGACTGCCGGCACGGCCGGAAATGTGCGAAGATCGCGCTCGCCGCGCCGCCTCGGGGGAGGCCGCACGGCCATCGCCACAAGCCAACGCGCCAACGTACCAACACCAGGGGAAGCCATGCCGCCAGACCAGAGTGATTTCGATCCCGTACTCTTCATCAAGGATGGGCCATCAACGCCCTTGCTCGACCCCGTACGATATCCGTACATGCTCAACCAAAGGGGCGTGGGCAGCCAGAGCGAGACCGCCGTGGGCGAGCTCATCACGCTGGCACCGGAAGCGCCGGCCCTTGAACGCGGTGCGACCTACCGCGACATCGCCCATTGGCAGCGCAC
The DNA here is from genome assembly GCF_031455335.1 of Herbaspirillum sp. 1173. Lineage (NCBI taxonomy): Bacteria > Pseudomonadati > Pseudomonadota > Betaproteobacteria > Burkholderiales > Oxalobacteraceae > Herbaspirillum > Herbaspirillum sp. 1173. Next base: position 405,952 of record NZ_JAVDSP010000003.1, read on the forward strand.
CGTCACACCCAAGGACTGGCCCTCTTACGAGATTACCGAATTCGATTTCCGTGTTCCCGAGGTGCGCTATGAGCCCCTGCCAGCCACCCCGGAGAACGCCCAGGCTTTCGGCGCGACCCTGTTGCGCGACGGCCAGTGCCTGCACTTTCCCTTCGACAACTTGGTGATGGCCGACTACACCTATGGCAAGTGGGCCGGCTATGAATCGCCCTACCTGGGCGATGGCCGCAGCCGCGAGCTGCTGACCTGGAATGCCACCGACCTGGAGTATCACGATTTCGCGCACATCTTCTTTTCGCGCGGACCCGAACCGCTGGTGATCACGGTGGCGCGCTGGCGTCCTTACGTCAATGAAATCAGCCTGGCCGACCTGTGGGTGGAACCGGGCGATGCCCTGGTGATCCCGCCCAAGCGCATGGCCCCGCCGCCCACGCCGGGCATGAGCGAAGAGGAGAAGCGCCTGCTGGTGGTGGACATGCACAACAACCGCAATTCAGCCCAGGCCTGCCGCCGCTATGACGGCCCGCCCGCCCTGTTCACGGTCACGGTGCTGGCCGATGCGGCGGTGATGTCGGCACCGCTGACCCGCCCTTATTATCACGAAGAAAAACAGCCGACCTGGCACGGCATGCTGCGTTAGGGCCGCTTCCCCATTACTGCTGGCCCAGCTCCCGGTACAGATCATTGGCCCGCATCAGGTGCGCGCGCATGGCGTCGGCGGCGGCATCGCCGTCATGCGCGGCAATGGCGTCGACGATGCGCTGGTGCTCGGCCAGGGTCAGTTCCTCCGCGCCGGGGGCGCGCACCAGGGTGGTGTAGAACTCGCTGGCCCAACGGAACATCGACTCCACCACCGAGGGGAAGATGGGGTTGCCGCTGATGTCGGCGATCTCGCGATGGAAAGCCATGTCGCGTTCGATGAATTCCTCCAGGTTGACCATCGAGGCGCGGTGTGCGGCGATGGCCTCGCGCAGGCGCGCGACCTGCTCCTCGGTGGCGCGTTCGGCGGCCATGCGGGCGGTGCTGGTTTCCAGGAAAACGCGCGCTTCCTTCATATGCCTGAGCATGTCCGGCTTGGTGCGCAAGAGATGCTGGGCACCGGCCGCGATCTGGGCGATCAGGCGGTCGGCCGTGGGATCAACCACGCGCGCCCGTTCACCATGGGCAATTTCCACGAAGCCGGAACGCTCCATGGCCTGCAGCGCTTCGCGCACGGCCGGACGGCCCACGCCGTACTGGTCCATCAGGTCGCGTTCGGAAGGCAGCTGGGAACCCGCCGGGAATTCCCCTTGATGAATGCGCGCCATCAGGCGCTCCAGGACTTCCTGGTATAACTTGCGTCGCTGTATCGGTTCCGGCATGGCTGCACTGTCTCAATTGTAGGTTTCGTTGGACGCGCACTCTACCACAATCCCGCGCCAGCACTGTGATTGCGGCCGTCCAACCAACCTCTTCTTTCAGCTGCGCCGGCCCTCCAGCACGTCGCCGAAGAAGCTGCGTGCGCCGACCTGCCCCCCCTTGAGTACCAGCTCCAGTCCGTCGCGTCCCGGATGATCCGACCATGCCCGGCACAAGGGTGCCCCCGGTGCCAGTCCGGCACAGACCGACAGCGCGGCAATATCGAGCGCACTGGCTACCTCGCCCGAGCTGTCGCCGCCGGCAATGGCGATGCGTTGCAGGGGGCTCGCTTCGAGCAGGCGGCGCATGGTGGCCGCCAGTGCCATGCCTACCTTTTGCGCTGCCTCCGGTCGCGTCAGCCCGGCAGCCGCCGCAATCCCGTCAAAGCCGCTCACGCAGGGATCGTCCGGCCCTTCCGCCGAAAACACCAGGGGACTGCGCCGTTCCCGCAGCGCCGCCACGGCGGCCGCGACCAGCCGTGCCAGTTCCGCCTCACGCGTGGCCTCGGACAAGACCGCCGGCAGGTCCATGCGCAGGCACGCGAACCCGTGTTCGCGCGCCCAGCCGATCTGCCCTGCAGTGACCGGCGAGCAGCTGCCGCTGACCGCTGCGATCACCGGCACCGGGCCCGCCTGCGGCAGTCCGGCCTGAGGGGAGATCCAGCCACGCGCACGCCAGTAGGCGGTGAGCGCGTATTGCAATCCGGACGATGAGGCCGTGAAGACGCCCGCCCCGCGCTCTTCCCAGACCAGCCGCCCGGCTTCGCGCAGGGTCTCCTCATCGAGGACATCGATCATCACCACCGGCACATCCTTGCCACGCAAGGAAGGCAGGCGCGCATGCGCGGCCTGGCCACCCTCGCGCAACTGCAGCATGTCCACCAGTTCGATGCGGCGAGCCGTCTGGTGCCGCAGATGGCGGCGCAAATCGGACTCGTCCATGGGCGTGACGGGATGACGGGCCATGGTGGGGTGGCGATCGAGCCGATGGCCCTCACCGTCAACGGCCGCAAACAGGTTGCCGAAGACTTGATAGCGCTTCAGCCGTGGCGCCCCCACGATCATGGGGGAGAAATCGCCCGCCATGTGGCGCACGCCCAGATCGATGGCGCGGCCGATGGAGCCGATGGCCGGCGAGGAATCAAAGGTCGAGCACACCTTGTACTGCATCAGCGGCGCACGCAGCGAGGCCAGCGCGGCAAAGGGAGCGGGCAGGTGTTCGTCCATCCATTGCGGCGAACGTCCGCGCGAGGCCCCCGCGATGCCGATGCAGCGCGCCTCGGGAAAGCGCGCCAGCAGCGACGCATCGGGCGTCCGCAAAAACAGTACCGTGGACAGGCCGGCCGCGCTCATCACCTCCATGGCATCGGTGGACCCGGTGAAGTCATCGCCGTAATACGCCAGCAGCAAACCCGGCGGCAGGCCGTCGTGATCGGGCAGCAGGCTCATTTCCAGAACTCCAGCGCCGCCTGCAAGGCCGGATGCTTGCCCGCATGCTGCCGCAGCGGCACGCCTTCGACGGCCGCCACCCAGGCCTCGCGCAGCGCCTGCACACCAGCGGCCACGCCTTGCGGATGGCCGAAGATGCCGCCACCGGCGGTATGGATCAGGTCGGCGCAGCCGATGGCCGCATAGGTATCGGCCGCCTGCAGGCCGGTCTGGCCCGAGCTGAACACCGGCATGGTACTGACCATCTCCACCCCCGGCACCACCGGCTGCAGTACCGAGCGCGCAGCGGCAACGACGCTGTCGTCCGGTTCGCTGAACTTGTTGCGCAAGCCATTGACGTGCATGTGGTCGGCCCCGGCAAGTCGCCACAGCTGCTGCCACGGTGCGTAGTCCCAGCCCAGTTGCGGGCTGCGCGTGAGATAGCCCCAGCCGGCGCGGTGCGCATGGATCGGCAACTGCGCATGGCGGCGCAATTCCTGCAAGCCGACCAGGCCGATGGAGTTCAGCACCGCCATCACGCAGGTACCGCCTTCGGCCAGCACCAGGTCGTGGCGGCGGCGCATCTGATCGAGGTCGCCGGTCAGGTTGAAGGCCACCATCACCTTCTTGCCGGTGCGCTCGGCGTGCTCATTGACCACCCGCATCACCGCGCGCACCCGCTCATCGAAGGGACAGCGGCCCCCATCGGCCTGCAATTCATCATCCTTGATGAAGTCGATGCCACCGGCCACCAGTGCGCGCACCTGCTCGACTGTCTCCTCGACCGACAAGCCGATGCTGGGCTTGATGATGGTGCCGATCAGCGGACCGTGGGTCACGCCGGTCAGCTTGCGCGTCCCGGCGATGCCGAAGGCGGGGCCGGGATAGGCCTCCACGAAAGCGCGCGGCAAGCGCAGCCCGGTCAGGCGCAAGCCCGAGACCTGGCGCAGTTCGAACAGGTTGCCGGCCACCGTGGACATCAGGTTGGGCAGCGAGGCGCCAGTGTTTTCCAGCGGCCAGGACAGTTCCAGCCGGCACTGCGTATAGCGCGCGGCGGGCATGCCGCCGGGCAGGCTGGGCGTGGTGCTGTGGCCAAGGATCTCCAGCTGTTCCACCCGCGCGCCGGAGCGCTCCTTCAGGGCGGGCGTTTCGGTGGCCAGGGCCACGAAGGTGCCGCTGGATTGTTCGCCCGCGATGACCTCGGCCGCGCGGGCCGGATCGTCGCCGGTTTCCAGCCAGTAGCTGGCGTAGATGCGTTCCATGCGCGCTCCTGGTCAGGTGATGCGGCGGATGCTCTCGGCGATCTCGTCGTGCTCGAAAACCTTGAGCCAGTCATCGCGCAAGAGGCGCGGCAAGCCGTTCTGGATGGCCTTGTTGCAGGCATCCGAAAACGCGCCCGGGATTTCCTTGAAGATCACCGCGCCCAGGATATTCATGTGGCCCAGCAGGAAGTCGCGCGCGGCCTCTTCCGGTACGCCCCGGCGCACGGTCTCGTCCATGGCCTGCTTCATCGCGTAGAGCAACGTGGCACAGACCGTTTCCGACAGCCCCGGCTCGAGGATGGCCATCTGTTCCACGGTCAGGCGATAGCTGCGCAGGATGGGCTGGTAGATCACCTTGGCCACGTCTTCCCCGAGATCGAAGGCCGACTCCGGTCCCTGCATCAGGGCGCTGGTGATCGATTGCCGGGCCGCGCCGCCACCGAAGAAATCGCGCCGTCCTTCGGCCGTGGTTTCATCGTTGAAGATGGGCGGATGGCAGGGGTGCGCCACGAAGTAGACCAGGTCCGGCCGGTCCGGCAGGTGGCCGGCGAAGGGCGCGGCGGCGTCCAGGGTCATCACCATCACGCCGGCGCGCAGCTTGGGCGAGATCTCGGCGGCGATCCTGCCGATCAAGGTATCGGGCACGGCCAGGATGACCACGTCCACATTGTCGAGCGCGGCATCGATGCTGACGCACTCGACACCGACTTCGTCGCGAAGGCGCTGCTGGCCGGCTGCACTCACTTCCACGTGAGCCACGCGGTAGTCGGATTTCTTCAGGTTCTTCGCCAGGCGCACACCCATCTTGCCGCCTGCGCCGAAGAGTGCAATTTTTTCCTTCATTTCAGTTCTCCTGTGATCGTTGGCGGCCCGTTCGTGCATTGAACGGGCCGATTCTTTGCGTGCGCCGACCTCACTCGGCGATCACGCGTCCTTGCAACTCGCTGGCCTCTTGCCGGGCGCCGGCGCCGATGGCGAAGATCACCAGGGCCGACACCGCCATGAGCGCGCCCACCACGAACATCGGTGCCTGGTAGTTGCCGGTGGCATCCTTGATGGCGCCGGTGATGAAGGGCGCCATGAAACCGGCTGCGTTGCCCACCGTATTGATCAGCGCAATGCCCGCTGCTGCGGCCGCCCCCGAGAGGAAGCGCGCCGGAATCGACCAGAAGGCCGGCAAGGCCGAGAAGATGGCGCAGGCTGTCACGGTGATGGCCAACACCGTGGTGGCCGGGCTTTGCATGTAGAGCGCCGCCGGGATACTGATGGCCCCCAGCAGGGCGGGCAGTCCGACGTGCCAGCTGCGCACGCCGCGCCGGGTGGCGTCACGGCTCCACAGGAACAGCGCGAAGGCGGCCGGCAGGTAGGGAATGGCCGTAATCAGGCCTTTCTGGAAGACATTGAATTTGCTGCCGAACTGCGCTTCGAAGCCGCCGATGATGGTCGGCAGGAAGAAGGCCAGCGCATAGAGGCCATAGATCAGCCCGAAATACACCAGCGCCAGCAGCCACACGCGCGGGTTCTTCAGCGCGGCACCGGCATGGGCCACATGCTCGACACGCTTGCTGCTCTGTTCGGCCTGCAGCGCGGCGGTCAGCCATTTGCGCTCGGCCGGGTCCAGCCATTTGGCGTCGGCCGGCCGGTCGGCCAGGTAGAACCAGGCGATCACGCCCACCACGATGGCCGGCAGCGCCACCCCGGCAAACATCACGCGCCAGCCTTCCAGCCCGAACAGGCCGTGCGCCTCGATCAGCAGGGCTGCCACCGGCGCACCGATGACGATGGTCAGCGGCTGGGCCAGGTAAAAGAGCGCCAGGATATGGCTGCGGTGCCGCGCAGGGACCCACAGGCTCAGGTAGAGGATGGCACCGGGGAAGAATCCGGCCTCGGCCACGCCCAGCAGGAAGCGCAGCACATACAGCCCCTCCACGCTGCTGACCCAGGTGAAGAGCAGCGCCACGATGCCCCAGGTGACCATGATGCGGGCCAGCCAGCGGCGCGCGCCGTACTTGTGCAGGGCCAGGTTGCTGGGGATTTCCAGCAGCACGTAGCCGATGAAGAAGACCCCGGCTGCAAACCCGAACTGGGCGGCGGTCAGGGCCAGGTCACGGCTCATGCCATTGGGGCCGGCGAACGAGATCGCCGTGCGATCCAGGAAGTTGATGAAAAACATCAGGCCCACGAAGGGCACGAGCCGCATTGCGACCTTGCGGATGGCCGATCTTTCGACGGCGCTTTGGGGCGTCTCCATTATTGTCTTGTCTCCTGTCGGGTTGAGAGGCTGTGCCTGTTCAACGACAACCTCTGCGGGGTTGGCCAGGAAACGCGGGGGCTGTGCGCCTCGCGGTCGCCTGGCTGCCTTGGTTGTTTCTTTATTATTTCTTTGTGCTGCTTCGTCTTTGCCAGCAGGCAACCCAAGCGAAAATCCGGACAGCGCCAACTGGTATAATCACTATACCATTACACCAGATTGGCCTGCCCAAATTTTTTGCATGGATGAGGTGAATATCCTTTCATTTCGCCCTGTAACCACCGTCACTCGGCGGTTTCCGGCCGGGCAGGATTCGGCCAGGGGCATCAGGCAAGGGCGAACGCGTCCTCCCTGCTGCTGCCTGGGCAACGCAAGTGAAGCTTTGCGCATTGAAGTGGGGGGGAGGAAAAAGAGGGGGGAAGCGAAGACCAGCCCGGCGCCAGGCACCATGGCCGGGCCGGCGGACGGGCTCAGGCGGCCCCGGCCTCTTGGCGCAGCAAACCCACGAAGGCTTCCCCTGCCGAGGACAACTGCCCGCCCTTGCGCGTGACGATGCCGATGGTCTGCGACATCGACCGCAGCTTCACCGGCAGGATGCGCAGCATGCCGCGCTTGACGAACATCTCGGCCACTGCCGTCGGCAGGATCGAGACCATGTCGGTCCCCTGCTGCAGCAAGGCCACCGTCACGAAGGTGGAGGCGGTGGAGATCGCATTGCCCGGCATGCTCACCCCGGCCAGGTCCATTTCGCGCTCCAGTACCGCATGCAGCGGCATGTGGCTGGGATAGGTGACCCAGCGATAGCCGGCCAGCGCCGCCAGGCTCATCTGCCTGCCGCGCGGGCGCGGGTGCTCGCCCGAGACCACCACCGACAGCGGCTCTTCCGACAAGGGCTGATAGTGATACTTGCCCGGGTTGTCCGAGACGCTCGCGCGCGCCACCAGCAAATCCAGATGGCCTTCGTCCAGCCGGCTCAGCAACTGCACGCTGGTCTCTTCGACGATATCGATGGACAGCTCCGGATGACCCCGCTGCAAGGCATCCACCGCCGGCACCACCAGTTCCGGCAAGGCCCCCATGACCGCCCCGATGGCCAGCCGTCCGCCGCGTCCGGAGCGGATCTGCGCCATTTCCTCGCAGAGCGATCCGAGATCGGTGGCCATCAGGCGCGCGTAGCGGATCACGCAGTGGCCGAACTGGTTGGGGATCAGGCCGGATCTCGTGCGCTCGAACAACTGCGCATCCAGTATCGCTTCCAGCTCGGCCAGCGACTTGCTGGCGGCCGACTGCGTCATGGCCAGCGCATTGGAAGCCTTGTGCAGGGATTGATGGTCGTCCAGGGCGATGAGCAACTGCAGCTGCTTCATGCGCAGGCGGGACAGGAGACTGTTGAGGCTTTGCTGGCTGGGCGCGGGTTTCATGGGTGATTCCAAAAAGCGATCACATGATGGAAAGTCTTCACTATACAGTCCATCGGGCCCCACGTATATTCAGCGCCATTGCACACCGCCATCGCTGTGATGGCCCATGACAACCACGACGGAGACTCCATGAGCACCCCCATTTACCGCGGCGTATTCCCGGTCGCCCCGACCATCTTTGACGAAAACGGCAAGCTCGATCTGGAAGGCCAGAAGCGCGCCATCGACTTCATGATCGATGCCGGCTCCAACGGCATCTGCATCCTGGCCAACTTCTCCGAGCAATTCGTACTCTCCGACGAAGAGCGCGTGCTGGTGCAGGACACGGTCCTGAAGCACGTGGCCGGCCGCATCCCCGTGATCGTCACCACCACCCACTTCGGCAGCCAGATCTGCGCCGAGCGCAGCCGTGCCGCGCAGGATGCCGGTGCCGCCATGGTGATGGTGATGCCGCCGTATCACGGTGCCACCTTCCGTGTCTCGGAAAAACAGATTTACGAGTTCTATGGCCGCGTCTCCGACGCCATCGACATCCCCATCATGATCCAGGATGCGCCGGTCGCCGGCACGCCGCTGTCGGCCCCCTTCCTGGCGCGCATGGCCAAGGAGATCGCCAATGTCTCCTACTTCAAGATCGAGACCGCCGGTGCCGCGTCCAAGCTGCGCGAACTGATCGAGCTGGGCGGCGACGCCGTGGTCGGCCCGTGGGATGGCGAAGAAGCCATCACCCTGATCCCCGACCTGGATGGCGGTGCGACCGGTGCCATGACCGGTGGCGGCTATCCGGACGGTATCCGCAAGATCGTCGATGCGTATTTCGCGGGCGATACCGAGAAGGCCGCCGAGCTGTACATGCAGTGGCTGCCGCTGATCAACTACGAGAACCGTCAGTGCGGCCTGGCCGCTTGCAAGGCGCTGATGCTCGAAGGCGGCGTGATCAAGTCCGACATGCTGCGCCATCCGCAAGCCCCGATGCACCCCAAGGTGCGCGAAGGCCTGCTGCGCGTGGCGCGCCGCCTGGATCCGATGGTTCTGAGCTGGGGCAAGTAAGGCAGTCCGCTGCAAGGCATGCCGCACGAAACGGGAGCTCAGGCTCCCGTTTTTCTTGGGCGCTCGCTTGCTGCCGCGCATCCGGCGAGGCTGTGCGTTCTGTGTCATCCTTGGCGTTTGCCAATTTTCCTGTCGCACGAGGAGTCCATGTCACAAGCCAGCCACTTCCGCCCCGTCGCACTGGAACACGCCAGTCGCCTCATCAACCACGGCCCGACCGTGCTCATCACCAGCGCCCATGAGGGTCGCCGCAACATCATGGCAGCGGCCTGGTCGATGCCGGTGGAATTCACGCCGCCGCGCATCGCCGTGGTGATCGACAAGAGCACCTTCACGCGTGAATTGATCAGGCAATCGGGCAGCTTCGGCCTGATCATCCCCGGTGCGGCACAGATGGATCTGAGCTACGCGGTCGGCAGCACCAGTGGCCGCGACGAAGACAAGTTCGCACGTCACCGGATCGCGGCCACCAGCGGCCCGGTGCTGGGCGTGCCGGTCCTCGAACAAGGCTGCGCCGCCTGGCTGGAATGCCGCTGGCTGCCGCAGGGCCAGACCGAGGATGCCTACGACACCCTGTTCGCGGAAGTCGTCAGTGCCGCCGCCGATGCCCGCATCTTCGAGAACGGCCACTGGAACTTCACGGCGGACAATGCCGACCTCCACACCCTGCATCACCTGGGCGCGGGCAAGTTCGTGGTGGCCGGCAACCAGCAGCAGGCGCGCCAGGTCTGATATCCGGCACCGGCAGCCCTAGCAGGCCTGGATCGCTTCCGTAAAACAGTAGCCCACGCCGTGCAAGGTGCGCAGCGGCAAATCGTACATGGTGCTGTCGCGCCACTTGCGGCGCAGGCGGCTGACGGTCTTCTCCAGCACCCGCTCGTCGAAGCTGACCCACTCTACCCCGAAGGCATGGGCAATGGCGCAGCGGTCAGCGGCATGGCGCGTGCTGCTGGCCAGTGCCTTCAACAGCGCCACTTCGCGCGAATTGATTTCCACCGCATCGTGATGCGGCGCGCGCAGCGTGCGTGCAGCGACATCCAGCTGCCACGCCTGCGGCACCACCCGGCGCAACATGGTCTCGATATAGGCGTTGAGCAGTTCCAGCCGCTGCGGCAGTGGTTCACAGAAGTCGGCACCGCGTTCCAGGCCGGCGATGCGCACCGTCACGCTCTCGTGCTCGGAGGCCAGCAGCAGGATGCCCATGCGCGCGTTGCTTCTGCGCAGTCGCTGCGTGAGCGCATAACCGGCGGCGCTGGCCCGCCCTACGTGGATGATGGCGATGTCGCCATCCTGCAGCGGCGCGAGCAATTCCTCACCATCCGCCATCATCCGGCTGACCTTGTGCCCCTGGTCTTCCAGGAAGCGGGCCAGGCAAGCGTTGCGGTCGTGTCTCAAAATGTCTTCAACCAACAGAATAGTGGCCATTGCGATTTCCCCTGATGTCATTGCGTTTCCCGTCACGCCGCGCACCTGCTGCGGGCACGGGTTCGTGGTGTCATCGCCTCGCCGCCGGGCGTGCTGCTGCAACGTCGGCGAGCCCGATGACGGGAAAAGAATTTAGCGCAAGACACCCTCCGTTTTTACCTGCAGGTATTGCGAACCGGTCTCATCTTTCTGGCGCAAGGAAAAATATTTCGGTGCGCCGACATCCATCGCTTCAACGATCCGGGAAGCGCTTCTCAGCAGGTCGCCATGCGCTCTCATTTTTTCCAGGCGGGCCTCGTCAGCGGCGCTCATTTCTTCGCTCCCGGACGGCTGGCGCAGTGTCCTCCCTGTCGTCGATATAGAACTTTTTCGATGAATTTCTCGTCGATGTTTTGCTCATCCACCGCAGAGTTTTGATCGCGGGAAAAATATTTTCAGGGCGGCCATTTTCGCTTCGTGTCTTCGAATTTTCGCGGTAACGTCCCGCTCATTCAAGATGAGGCGAACATGGTCTACAAATCAATCCACCCGGTCTATGCCGGGCCTTTGTCAGGACAGCGCATTCTGGTCGTCGACGACGCCGAGGAAGATCGCATGCTGCTGTCGGACTTCCTGCTGCGCCATGGCGCGCGGCTCTACGTGGCACGCGACGGACAGGATGGCTACCGCAAGGCGCAGACCGTGCGGCCGGACCTGATCCTGATGGACATCCGCATGCCGGTCTACGACGGACTCACCAGCGCCCGTCTGCTCAAGGCCAATTCCTGCACGCGCAACATTCCGCTGATCTTCCTCTCGGCCGCCGCGTCCACCGAGGAAAAGGTCAATGGCCTGAGCGTGGGTGCGGTGGACTACATCACCAAGCCCTTCGATTTCGAGGAGGTGCGGCTGCGCCTGTGCGTGCATCTGCGTTCAACCCTGCATGCGGACCTGCCGCCGATCACGCAGACGCCCACCGGTTCCGCAACGCAGGGCGGCTCCAGCACGTTCGACATGGTCTTGTTCCAGGCCGCGCGCCGGCTCATGATGGACAAGCTGGACCAGCCGCTGGGACTCAATGCCCTGGCCGCTGCGGTCGGCACCAATGCACGCCGCCTCTCCAGCGCCTTCAAGCATTGCGCCGGCGTCACCGTCTTCGACTTCCTGCGCGAGGAGCGCATGAAGGAAGCGCGCCGCCTGCTCTCCGAAAGTACCCTCGACATCGGTGCCATCGCACTGGCCCTGGGCTACAGCAACACGGCCAATTTCTCCACGGCCTTCCGCGAACGCTTCGGCATGCCGCCCAGCCAGTTCCGGCGCTGACGAGAGGACGATGTCACGTCTGCGTAAAGCGCTGCTGTGGCCATCGTTGTTGCTCTGGAGCCTGCTGCCCCAAGCTGTGCGGGCCACGCCGGCGCTGCCGTCCATCGAGCTGGCGAGGATCGACTCGCGCGTGGTCATCACGCCGCAAGTGCAGATACTGCGCGACACTGAAGGCCGCGCCATGCTGGCCGCGGCCCTCGGCAGTACGCACTGGGAGGCCATCGCCGTCCCCATGCTGCAGGAGGGCTACAGCAGCGCTGCCTTCTGGCTGCGCGGCACGGTGCGCAACGACAGCAGCCAGCCTGTCACACGCTGGCTGACTCTGGCCTCGGCGCGGCTGCAGGATGTGCGCCTGTACTGGCTGCCCGCCACGCCTGCGGAGGTCGCGACGGCAGAGATCACGCCACGCAGCGCCGGTACGCTGCACGCCCTCGCGCAACGCGAGATCATCAGCCGCACACCGCTGTTCGCACTGACACTGGCCCCCGGAGAGCAGCGCCAGTGGGTGCTGCGGGTCGCCGGTGAATCCTCCATCGATCTCAACCTCGCCCTGTGGGAACCGGCCGCCTATCGCCAAGAGGAAGGACGCGAACTGGCCATCCAGGCCTTCGTGCTGGGGGGTGCGCTGCTGCTGGTGAGCTATGCGCTGATCCAGGGCATCGCCTGGCGCGACCGTGGCTTTCTGCTGATGGCTGCGTGGATTCTCATCGCGCTGGCTTATATCTGGACGTTTCAGGGTTATCTCTATCGCTACCTGTTTCCCGCGGGCGGTGCATGGCAGGTGCGTGCCCCGGCCACCCTGGGATGCGCGGCCACCCTGCTCTACGTGCGCATGAGCGATGTGCTGGTCGGAATGGAGCGATTGCGCGGCTGGCAGATCGTCTATCGCACGCTGTACGTGCTGCTGTCGGTGATCATCGCCTGGACCGCGCTGGGCGATTATCGCGTCACCGCGCCGCTGGCCAATGCCAGCGGTGCCCTCGCCTATGTGATCTGGCTGGCGTCGATGCTGCACGCGTGGTGGCACGGACTGGCGCATGCCCGCTTGCTGACGCTGTCCTTTGCGGTAGCCTGGCTGGGCCTGTCGGTCAAGCTGCTCGAACTCAATGGCCTGGTCGATCGCAGCCTGCTGGCGGACTGGCATTTCGCGGCGCTGTTCCAGATGGGACTGCTGTGCCTGGCCACGGTGGCGATCATCAGCCGCGCGCTGGAACTGCATCGGCAGCATGAACAGATGCAATGGGCCATGCTGTATCTGCGCGTGCGCGAGCAACTCAAGCTGGAACAGGCGGTGGCGACCCGCACCCGCGAGCTGCGCGAAGCGCTGGCGGCGGCCGACCAGGCCAACCGTGCCAAGACCGGATTCCTCACCCGCATCAGCCACGACCTGCGCACACCGCTGACTTCCATCCTCGGCTTTGCCGACATGCTGCAGACCGGCGGCGGCGAGCGCGCGCGCCATGGCCGCATCATCGTACGCAGCGCCCGCCACATGCTGGCCATGGTCAACGACCTGATCGACTATGCCCGCGGCGATCGCCCCGATCTGCCGCACGCTGCCCCGGTCTATGCCCACGCCCTGCTGCAGGAGATCGGCCAGGAAGCGGCCCTGCTGGCCGAGCGCCAGCACAATTCCTTTCATCTGCAGGTGGACCCGACGCTGCCACCCGTGCTCGCCATCGACGCCCGGCGACTGCGGCGCATCCTCGGCAACCTGCTGGACAACGCCGCCAAGTACACCCGGGACGGCCGCATCGTGCTGCAGATCCTGTGGCACCCGGCCTCGGCGCAATTCGAGATGGGCGTCATGGAGATGCAGGTACGCGATACCGGCAGCGGTATCCCTGCACATTTCCAGACCCGGGTGTTTGAACCCTTCGAACGGGCCAACGCCGACCGCTCGCAGCCGGGTATCGGCATGGGGCTGTCCATCGTGCGCCAGTGGATGCAGCAGATGGGCGGCCAGGTGATGCTGTCCAGCCGGCCCGGCGAAGGCACCACGATGACGCTGCGCCTGCCGGCCGCCATCGCCAGCGAGCGCGACATCGCCCGCCATGATGCGCCGGAAGACGCCAATGGCCGCCTTCTCATCGATGGCCAGGGCCGCCTGGCGCTGGTGGTGGAAGATCATGCCGACATCGCGCAATTGCTGGGCGACCAGCTGGCCAGCGTCGGCTTCGCGGTGGAATTGCTGGCCGATGCGGAAAGCGCCATCGCCCGGATCGCCGCACCGGATGCGCCCGCATTGGCGCTGGTGCTGACCGATTACCAGTTGCCGGGCCTGCATGGCGATGCCGTGCTGCAAGCAGTACGCCGGCATCTGCCGCAAGTGCCGGTGCTGCTGCTGTCAGCCACGCTGCAGCCGGCGCCGGGCGATGAGCCGGGTGAACGTTTCGATGCCTGCCTGCTCAAGCCGGTCAATTTCCTGGAACTGCAGGAGACCATCGGTCGCCTGCTGGGCTTGCATCCGGAGGCGGCCTCAGCCGGTGACGATGCCGCTCCCCTGCCCTTGCAGCATCCGCCGCCGGAAGAGCTGCAGCAGGCGCTGGCGCTCATCGCGATGGGCGCGGTGTCGGACTTGCTGGATTGGTGCGATACGCTGCAGCAGCAGAATCCCGCGTATGAAAGTTTTGCTGTGCTGGCGCGGCAATGGGTGATCACTGCGGACCTGGACCGGCTGGAGGCGCTGTGCCGCGATGATCAAGCCATGCGGCAAGCGACGGCAGGCGAGCGTTAATCGCGCTCCCGGCTCCGTTCATCGTCCCGCGAGGCGTCCCCCTCGGGCCGGCTGCGCGCGAGCTCGGCATTGCGCTGGTTGATCTGGTATTGCTCTTCCGCGTGCTGGAACGCCAGTTGCTCCTTTGGCGAACGGCTGCACGCGCCCAGCATCAGGGGCAGCACCACGGCCAAGACGAGAACGGCGAACCATGCGAACGGGAGGGGAACCGGTCGGATTGTCACGTAAAGTCTCCAGATTTATATTTCTATCCGGAAATATACGCCTCACCAATCCTCACCGCAAGCCCCCTCCTTTTTGGGCATGCGCCGCCGGCAGCGTTGATGGGCGCGGCTCAATCGCGCGCCGCGATCCAGTCCCAGGTATCGGCGGCCGCCATCGGGCGGGCGATGCCGTAGCCCTGGCCGTATTCGCACCCGAGGTGATGCAGGATGCGGCGGCACTTCTCGGTTTCCACGCCTTCGGCTACGACGGCAAAGCCCAGCTTCTGCCCGAGGTGAATCATCGAAGGCACGATCTGCTGGTCGGAGTAATTGCTTTCCATGGTGCGGATGAAGGACTGGTCGATTTTGAGGTAGTCCGCCGGAATGTTCTTGAGATAGCTCAGGTTGCTGAAGCCGGCCCCGAAATCATCGATGGCCACTTTCACGCCCAGGCGCTTGATTTCCTGGATCCGCCCGTAGAGCGCCTCGGGGTTCTTGCTCATCGCGCTTTCGGTGAACTCGATCTCGATCAGCCCGGCCGGAATGCGATGCCGCTGCAACTGCATAGCCAGTGCCAGTACCAGATCATCATTGTCGAAGTCGCGGGCCGATACGTTGATGGCCACCGGAATCGCCCGCCCCCGGCGCGCCCACGTCGCCGCCTGCTCGATGCCATGTTGCAGCACCCACAGTGTCACCTGGCGAATCAGCGCGGTCTTCTCGGCCAGCGGAATGAAGAGGGCCGGCGAGATCAGCCCATGCACCGGATGGCGCCAGCGCAGCAGCGCCTCCACCCCGACGCAATGGCCCGAGGCCAGCGCGATCTTGGGCTGGTATTCCAGCCACAGCTGGTCGCCCGTGAGCAGCGCGCCGGGAATGGCCGACAGCAGTTCGAAGGAATGCTTCTGCTGCTTGCCAAGCGGCTGTTCATAGCGGCATTGCAGGCTGCCGCAATCACGTGCCATGTCAGCTGCCGTCAACAGCGAGGGCACCAGTTCGTCGATGTCTTCACACTGTCCCAGCGGCACGATGCCCACGGAAATTTCCAGCCGATGCGGAATACCCTGGTACTCGACGGTACCGGCGAAGGCACGTTCGATCTGTTCCACCTGTTGCTGCCAGATGTCGCGCCGCTCCAGGTAGGCAAAGGTGGTGGTGCCGATGCGATAGAGCGCCACCTCACCCAGCGACTGGCGCAGCTGTTCCTTGGCCTGGATCAGGAAACCTTCCACGTAATCCCAGCCCAGCGCCTTGATCATGTCGCGCAGATACACGCGATCACAGATGTCGACCGCCACCGCCGTCAACTTGCCGGACAGACCCTCGCCGTCCTGCCCCAGCGCAGCGAGACTATGCAGGTCGGCGGTCAGGCGGCTGCGATTGGGCAAGGAAGTCAGGCTGTCGATATAGCTGGACACCCGCAGGATCTCCAGCCGCGCCATGACGATGGCCGCCAGCAGCGTCAGCTTGGTCCGATCAGCATCACCGAAGGCGGCGCGTGGCGACTTGCCGATCACGCACAGCGTCCCCAGCCGCACGCCATCGCTGGCCTGCAGCGGGGCCCCGGCATAGAAGCGGATGCCGGGCTCACCGGTCACCAGCGGGTTGTCGGCGAAGCGCAGGTCCTGGGTCGCATCCAGCACCACCATGACCTGATCCTGCTCGATCACGTGGCTGCAGAAGGACTGCGAGCGCGGTGTGCCGGGTGCCTCCAGACCGCGCCGCGACTTGAACCACTGGCGGTTTTCCGCCACCAGCGAGACCAGCGCGATCTCGGTGTCGAACAGCGTGGCGGCCAGTTCGGTCACCAGATCACACAGCACATCGGGATGGGTATCCAGCACGCAGTAGGTATCGAGCACGGCCAGGCGCTCACGCTCCCGTTCGGCTTGCGCGGCTTGCCCCGTCAAGGGGGCGGTCAATCGGAGGATGTCGGCGTGCATGGTGGCGTGGCGATCAGAAAGTAACCCATTCGTCGGAAGCGCCCGCCAGACTGCGGCTGGGCACCGGTGCCGACAGGCGAGGCTCGCGCGGTGCAATGCGCGGCTTGATGGTGGCCGGGGCCTTCTTCATGGCCGCCGGTGCCGGTGTCACTGCGGCGGCAGCTACGTCGATGGGCATCTCCTGGGCGGCCTGTGCATCGAGGCGGAACACGCTGACGGCCTGCGCCAGTTCCTGCGCCTGTTCCTGCAGCGATTGCGAGGCAGCGGCCGCTTCTTCGACCAGGGCGGCATTCTGCTGCGTGACCTGATCCATCTGGCCGACCGCCTGGCTCACCTGCTCGATGCCGGAACGCTGTTCTTCACCGGCCGCGCTGATCTCGTTGATCATGCCGGTCACGCGCTGCACGCTCTCGACGATCTCGCGCATGGTGTCACCGGCTTCATTGACCAGCACGCTGCCCGATTCGACCTTGGCCACCGAGTCGCTGATGAGCGCCTTGATTTCCTTGGCAGCGGCGGCAGAGCGCTGGGCCAGGCTGCGCACTTCGGTCGCGACCACGGCGAAGCCGCGCCCCTGCTCACCGGCACGTGCCGCTTCCACGGCGGCATTCAAGGCCAGGATGTTGGTCTGGAAAGCGATACCGTCAATCACGCTGATGATGTCGACGATCTTGCGCGAGGAGGCATTGATTTCTTCCATGGTTTCCACCACGCGGCTGACCACGCCGCCACCGCTGCTGGCGATGTCGGAGGCGGCCTGCGCCATGCGGTTGGCTTCGCGTGCATTGGCGCTGTTCTGCTGCACGGTGGAGGTCAGTTCTTCCATCGAGGATGCGGTCTCTTCCAGCGAGCTGGCCTGTTGTTCGGTGCGCGAGGACAGGTCCAGGTTGCCGCTGGCGATCTGCGAGGAGGCGGTGGCGATCATGTCGGTACCACGGCGCACGCCCGAGACGATGGTGACCAGGCTGGCATTCATGTCCTTCAGTGCGCTGAGGAGCTCGCCGGTTTCGTCACGGGAACGCACGTCGATGCGGGCGGTCAGGTCGCCGCCGGCCACCTGGCGTGCCAGGCGCACGGCCACGGCCAGCGGACGGGTGATGTTGTTGGCCAGCCACCAGGCCAGCAGCAGCGCCAGCACCACCGCGACCACGCCGCCGATGATGAGGGTCTTGCCGGTGAGCGCTTCCAGTGCATCGGCCTGGTCGCTGCGCTCTTGTTGCAGACCGCTTTCCATCCGGTCCATCTCGGCGAAGATGGCGCGCATGTTGTCCATCTCGGCTTTGCCGCGGCCGGCCTGCACGAGGGCCACCAGCTTGCTCATGTCCTCGCGCCCGTCACGCACGGCGCGGCGCAGGGCGATGGTGGGCTCGATGGCCGTGCTCACCCAGCGCTGTTCGGCTTCGGCCACTTGCTGCAAGCGCTGTTGCTGGGTCGGGTTGTCCACGGTGAGCTGACGGGCCTTGTCCAGATGCGTTTTGAAACTGGCCAGGCCCTGCTGCATCGGTTCAAGCGAAGCCTCATTGCCGGTCAGGGCGAAACCGCGCGCGCCGGTTTCCATATTGATCAGGCTTTCGAGCATCGCCTGCATTTCTGCCCGTGCCTGGTAGCTATGGATGTTCATGTCATTGGCTGCACCCAGCCGCGCAAAATTGGCATAGGCCACGCTGACCAGGATGACCAGGATGGCGGAAACCAATCCGAAGCCGATATAGAGGCGAGTGCCGATTTTCAGGTCCGATATTTTCATGATGGTTCTTTCCGGGGGGATGCAAGGTTTCTCGAATGGATCGACACGTGTCCACAAGGAGCGGGCCGATTCTTGTTGTTGATCACGATGTTTCACATTCAGGCAAAAGCGTGACATACTCAAAAGATCACCAAAACAAACGGTAAAAAATCTTTTTCAGCGTGCAACAAATTTGCTTTGCAACGACTCTGAACAGATATATTTAAAAAATATCCGTACATTACAAAAATATTTTTCGTTGGAAATACGACAATGACGAACCAACAAGCCCCCTCTTCACCGGCTCCCGCGGCAGAAACAGCCGAGCTGTCCGACCTGCCGCTGCTGCGCCCCGGCGCGGTGGCGCGCCAGTTGGGCATGGCAGTCGAGACGCTGCGTGCCTGGGAACATCGTTACGGCATCACCTCCTCGCAGCACAGCGGCGGCGGCCAGCGCCTGTATTCGCAGGAAGACATGCAACGCCTGGTCTGGATCAAGACACTGGTGGATGCCGGCCATCGCATCGGCAAGCTGGCCACGCTGCCCCCGCAGGACCTGCAGGCGCTGGCGCAGAGCCTGCCTGCCGAGGGCAGCGGCAGCCACGAGCGGCATGCCGGTCCGGCCACGCGGCTGGCCCTGGTCGGCCCCTGGATTGCCACCAAGGCGGTCGGCCAGGCGCTGGCGCATCGGCAACTGAGCGTCATCATGTCTGTCGAGAGCCTGGATGAACTCGACCTCAGGCAGTTCGAGGGCGACCTGTTGCTGCTGGAAAGCACGGTCCTCGACAGCGATCTCGATCAGCGGCTGGAGGGGCTGCGCCGCGACGGCGTGCAGGTACCAGTACTGATCCTGTATCGCTTCGGCTCGCCGGAGATGGTGGTGCGCCTGCGCGAAGCCGGGCATCGGGTGGTGCGCAAGGCGGTGGAAGGGATCGATGTGGAGTGGCTGTGCGAGATGATCCGGCGCATGGAGCCGGCAGCCGCGCAGACGCCGGGCGAGGACGAATGGGTTCCGGAGCCGCGCTTCAGCGAGAGCGCCCTGGCGTCGGTGTCGGACCAGTCCGATCGCATGCAATGTGAATGTCCGCGCCATCTGGCCGAACTGCTGACGGCACTGGCCGGATTCGAACGCTACAGCCGCCAGTGCGAAGACGACACGACCGAGGAAGCCGAACTGCATCGGGAACTGCGCATTGCCGCCGGACGCGCACGCCTGCCGCTGGAAGACGCACTGCAAAAGCTGGCGCGCTTCAAGGGAATTTCGCTGACGTAAGCACAGTTGACCGGGGTGAGGCCGGTCCGAATTCGGGGCAGTATTCTGTACAGGATCTCGCTCAGAATTCGCACGTGAATTGACGCGTTAATTCACGCTTTAATTCACGCTTGAATTCAGGCCTCAATGCAGGCTTGAATCAATAAAAAAAAAACAGCGCGCCCAATGGACACGCTGCTTGCCAAACCCTCCCCTTGCGGGATTGAGCTGGCCCTTCAGAACTGTTCCCAATCCCCTTCTGCAGCGGCCGGCTTGAGGGCCGGCTGCGCAACCGGCAGGGCCTTGGCCGGTGCGCTGGCCTTGGCTGCCGGCTTGCGCGGCAGTGCTGCGGCACGGGGCGTGACGTCCACGGTGCGTGCCGCGGTAGCAGCCACCGGTGCCGGGCGACGCGTTTCTTGGTGGCTCAGCTTGAAGATGCTGACCGTTTCCACCAGACGGCCCGACTGCTCCTGCAGCGATTGCGCAGCGGCGGCCGCTTCTTCCACCAGCGCGGCATTCTGCTGGGTCACTTCATCCATCTGCACGATGGCCTGGTTGATCTGCTCGATGCCATCGCTCTGTTCGCCGCTGGCGGCGGTGATCTCGGCCACCACATCGGTGACGCGCTTGACGCTGGCCACCACTTCATCCATGGTGGTACCGGCCTGTTCGACCAGGCGACTGCCGTTTTCCACGCGCTCCACCGAGGCGTCGATCAATGTCTTGATTTCCTTGGCGGCGGCGGCACTGCGCTGCGCCAGGGTCCGCACTTCAGAAGCCACCACCGCGAAACCGCGCCCCTGCTCGCCGGCCCGGGCCGCTTCCACGGCGGCATTCAAGGCCAGGATGTTGGTCTGGAAGGCGATGCCATCGATGACGCTGATGATGTCGACGATCTTGCGCGACGCATCGTTGATCTGGCTCATGGTCTGCACCACTTCACCGACCACGCTGCCGCCCTGGATTGCCACCTGCGAGGCGGTTTCGGCCAAGGTGTTGGCCTGGCGGGCGTTGTCGGCGTTCTGCTTGACGGTGGAGGTCAGTTCTTCCATCGCCGAAGCGGTTTCTTCCAGCGCGCCGGCTTGCTGCTCGGTGCGCGAGGACAGATCCAGGTTGCCGGTGGCGATCTCGCCGGAAGCGGTATTGATGGTGTCGCTGCCCTGGCGCACTTCCGTCACGATGCGGTGCAGGTTGTCGTTCATGGCCTTGAGCGAGGCCAGCAGCGCGCCGGTTTCATCCTTCGACGCATTGTCGATCTGCACCGTCAGGTCACCAGCCGCCACAGCCGTCGCCACTTGCACAGCCTGGTTGAGCGGACGAGTGATGGAACGCGTGATCAGCCAGGCACACAGCGCAGAGAGCACGATTGCAGCGGCCGACAGCAGCACCATGATGTTGACCGCATTGCTGGAGGCGTCATTGGCGCGCTCCACCGCCTTGTCCATCAGGCCGGCCTGGAACGTGGTCATGTCCTTGAGCGCAGCGAAATATTTGTCCTGAGCAGGAATCGTCACATCGAACAGATAGGCCGTGGCCTCATCCCGTTTCTGCTGCAGGACCAGCTCCACCACCTTGACGCGGTGCTTGCTGTACTCGTCACGGGCTTGCGTCAGCGATGCAAAGATTTCCTTGCCGCGCGGCGTGTTGATGAGTTTTTCCATCCGCCCGAGCAACTCGCTGACATCCTTGGTATTGGTGTCGACCCGGTCGAGGTATTTTTTCACCTCCTCCGGATTGCGCGCCAGGATGGCATTGCGCAGACTGCGGGCGGCCGTGTTGATCTTGTCGCTCATCTGCGCACCGAGCGCGACCTTGACGTAGCGGTCATTGACGATTTCCGAGGTGGCATCGCTGACCGACCACAAATTCTTGACGCCCACGCCCGCGATCAGGCACATCACCGCAATGAGTGCCGCGAAACACACGCCCAACCGGACGCTGATCTTCATATCCGTGATTTTCATTTCATCCCCTCTCCGTTTTTACACCTGAGCCAATCCCAAGAAACCCCTGTGCCGGGCCGACACTTGCCAGCCGACTGAAAGCAATATAAACGATTTATTTAACGTATTCGATGAAAATGTTTTTAACGACGAAATTTCGTCGCATTTTCACGCCACAGTTGCCGGATCAATCATCCAGGCGTGACAAATGGTGAGCATTACCATGCGGAAATAGCCATTCCATAAGGAAATGAGAGAAATTCGCGAATCGATCGATGCCTGCCGAAAAGCAACAAGCGACTTAATCCACATCAAAATTCCGCCCTTTAAAAAGGGGCTTTCTATTGCAATAAAGGAAATCAAAATGCATTTGCATTAAAATACAAATGGTGAATTTGATTAATTTGATTTCAGATTGACACGTTCACCCAACATCCCCCGGAGTAAGCCATGCCCCTCACTCGTCTCAACAACAAGGTCAGGATCACCTCGCTGGTCCTGGCCATCCTGGGCAGCGCGCTGTTCGGTTATGCCTTGCTCAACGGCAGCCTCAGCAGCCGTGAAGCAGCGATCAAGAGCGGCGAGACCGCCACCCTCAACCTCGCCACCGGCCTGGCTACCCAGGTCAACCTGAGCTTTCGTGCGGCCGACCTGCTGATACAGGAAATCGCCGGACTGGAAGGCAGCCGCAGCCTCTCCCCGGCTGAACTGCAAGGCCTGGTGCAAGATCTGCTCACCCGGCAAAGCCAGCTCTTTCCCGAACTGGACAGCCTGCTGGTCATCGACGAGCAGGGCCACACCCGGCAGCGCTGGCCCGCCCATGCGGAGCCCGCCGGCCTGTCCGGCATGGAACCGGCAATGGCCATGGCGCGCGGAGAGCGCCGTGTGGAGGACAAGACCGGTGGACTGCAGATCGGCACCCCGGTCATCAGCAGCGTCACGGGCCGCTGGATCATTCCGGTGACGCGCACGCGCCTGCGCCAGGGCAAGCCGGCCGGCGTCATCCGCGTGGGCGTGAGCCTGGACCACTTCATGCGCCTGTTCAACGAACTCAACATCGGCAAGCAGGGCTCACTGGTACTGGCCAGCACCGACGGCAGCATGCTGCTGCGCCGACCCTACGGCAGCGAGTTCCTCGGCAAGAGCATGGCCGATCTGCCGCTCTATCGCGATCATGCGCAACAGCGCCAGTCGGGCTGGGCGGTGATCCAGTCGGCCCAGGATGGCGTGCTGCGCCTGAACTATTTCACCCGGGTGCCGGACTATCCGCTGTTCGTCACGGCCGCACTGGCGCATGAGGAAATGCTGGCCGACTGGCGCGAAGCGCAGCGTGCGCAATTGCTGGTGATCGTCTCGGCGGCGCTGCTGGTTGGCCTGCTGACGGCCTATCTGCTGCGCGTGGTGCGCATGCGCGATCGCGCCGAAGAAGAGATCGAAAAGAAGAACCTGTCCCTCAAATTGCTCACCGAAAACCTGCGCGCCCAGGCCATGCTGGACGGCATGACCGGCATTCCCAACCGGCGCTATCTGGACGAACAGCTGCAACTGGCCATGCGCAATGCCAGCCGCAGCAAGAGCGCCCTGTCGCTGGTGATGTTCGATGTCGATTTCTTCAAGAAGTACAACGACCTGTACGGCCACATCCAGGGCGACTACTGCCTCCAGGACGTGGCCCGCACTCTGCGCGGGATGCAGCGTCGGCACGGCGACCTGGCAGCGCGCTACGGCGGCGAGGAATTTGCGTTGCTGCTGCCCGACACCGATCTCGACAATGCTCATCGCATCGCCCAGAAGGTGCTTGATGGTGTGCGCGCACTGGCGATCCCGCATCAAGGCAATGCCGGTGGCGTGGTCACCATCAGCGCCGGCGTGATGAGCTGCGTGCCACGGCCCGAAATGCGCATCGAAGATCTGTTCGCGGGAGCTGACCGCGCACTCTATCGCGCCAAGGAACGCGGCCGCGACCGGGTGGAAGACTGCCAGCTGCCGCGTCCGGTAACGCCTTCGATCAAACCGGATGCGGCCGCAGGAAATTCGTAGTGAAGTGCGCAGAAATCAAAGAGGAACTCGCAATAAAAATGAATGACATCCGGTGCGAATGAGATCACCAACATGTCTCCGAAGCTGACAAAACACTGACTGCGGGAGCGATCCCGTCACGGAATCTCCATCGAAACTTTACACTTTGGTCACACAACGGACTAAGTCAATCGCCCGGAAATGCCTGTCCATACTGATCAAAAGCGTGCTCAGATGCGCGGCGCATCCATGGTCGCAGGCAGTTTTTTCACAACTGTGAATTTCTCTTATAATTTGCAGCGCATCCCGCCCCTCGACAAGAGCGGACTGGTGATGAGACCAGCATGGCCACTACGGCCTCCCCCTCGAAAATTACTCGCATTTTTGACCGCGCATGAGTTCACCTCTGATGTCCGATCCGCTCGGCGCCATGCACCAGATCGAAGCCATGTTCATCGAACACCATGGCTGGTTGCGCACGCGCCTGCGGCGCAGCGTGGGGGATGCCTTTGCCGCCGAGGACGTGGCCGCGGAAACCTTCACCCAGTTGCTCACCTCGCCGCCGCAGGAAGTGCGCGAACCGCGCGCGCTGCTGACCACGATCTCGCGCCGCATCGTCTACGAGCTGTGGCGACGCCGCGATCTGGAAGAGGCCTGCCTGCAAGCACTGGCGCACACCAACGGCGAGGCCCAGGCCATCTCGCCCGAAGACCAGCTGCAACTGCTGCAGGCCCTGCGCGCCATGGACCAGGCGCTGGCCGGGCTGACCGCCAAGGAATGCGCGGCCTTCCTGCTTTACAAGCTCGACGGCCTGACCTACCAGGCCATCGGTGAACAGTTGCGCATCACGCCCAGCGTGGCCCGCCGCTACGTCGCCAAGGGCCTGCTGCAATGCTACAAGGCCGCCGGCTTCGCGCCGCTGGGGTAAGCGCGCGCATGAAGAACGAAGACAAGATCGTGGAGCAGGCCATCGAGTGGATGCTGCAGATCGAACAAGGCGAACTGAGCAAAGGCGAACAAGCCGCCTTCGAACACTGGAAAGCGGCTGATCCGCGCCATGCCGTGGCCTATGCCAATCTGGCGCAGTCGGTGCAGCAGTTCGAGGTTCCGCGCCAGGTCGGTGCCGCCCCCCAGGTGCTGCGCAACACGCTGCAACAGAAGCGCCGGCGTCGCAAGGCCCTCAAGCAGATCGCCATGCTGGCCGGCCTCACCGTGGGTGCCGGCCTGCTGGCCGACCGCGTCACCCCGCTGGCAGGACTGCGCGCCGACCTGCACACCGGTACCGGCGAGCGTCGCCGCACCCTGCTGGCCGACGGCAGCACCCTGATCCTCAACGCGCGCAGCGCCATCGACCAGCAGATCGCATCGGGCACGCGGCAAATCCGCTTGCTGGCGGGCGAAATCCAGCTGCAGGTAGCGGCGCGTGCGGACCTGCCCTTCATTATCCAGACCGTGCATGGCAGCGCCGAGCTGCTGGGCGGAACGCTGGCGATGGCCCTGCAGCCTGCCCGCACCGAACTGGTGGCGCTGCAGGCCACCCAGGTCGGGGTGGTGACCCGCAACAATACCCGTGGCGAAGTGACTGGCGGCCAGCATCTCTGGTTCGACAGCGACCGCATCGGCAGCGCCCGCGCCAATGCCGGCGGCGAAACCTCGTGGGTCGATGGTTACTACACCGCCGCCAACAACACGCTGGCCGAGGTGGTGGCAGCGCTGCGTCCTTACCGCACGGGCATCCTCAGGCTCGATCCGGCCGTGGCGGGGCTGCGCATCAGCGGTGCCTTCCCGCTGGATGACAGCGAGCGCGCCCTGTCGGCACTGGCCAGCGCCTTGCCCATCTCGGTGACACGGGTGAGCCCCTACTGGGTCACCATCAGCGCACGCACCTGAACCCGCCTGCTTCATGCGCCCCACCCGCCTCGCCCTCCTGCTGGCGCACTGCCTCGCGGCCAGCCCGCTGGCGCTGCTGGCCGCGCCCGCTGCCGCGCAAATCGTTTCCGCCTCCGTCCCGCTGGCGCAGTTCGACTTCCAGTTGCCCGCCGCCAGCATGGAAGCGACGCTGGCCGCCATCGCGCGTACCGCCGGTGGCATCGTGCTGTTCGATCCGGCGGTGACGGCCGGGCTCGCCAGCAACGGCGTGCAAGGCCGCTACACGCTACCCCAGGCACTGCAGCGCGCACTGGCCGACAGCCCGCTGGAACTGGTCGCGCAGGCCGATGGCTCATACGGGGTACGCCGCATTCCGGAAGTGCTGCCCCGCTACAATCCGCCGCTGCCACCGGTCATGCAGACCGGCACCGGGGAGGAGCGCAACAGCAGCCACGGTTATCTCGACAGCGGCTTCCTGGCCCGCGGCAGCCGCCTGGCCACACGGCAGGAAGAAAAACTGTCGGCCCTGCCAGTGTCGCTGCAGGAGATCACCAGTTCCGTTCTCGAAAGCCAGCAATCGCGCTCGGTGGTGGACAGCCTGCAGAACATCAGCGCCGTGGTCCATGGCCGCGGCGACGGCGTCGACCAGGCCGGTACGCTCTACGTGCGCAGCTTCATCGCCCCGGTCATGCGCGATGGCTGGGGCGATCTGGTCTCGCTGTCCAACGTGACCAATGGCCGGGTCGCCGGCTCACGCAGCATCACCTCGCTGGATGTGCCCATGGCCGCCATCGAACGCGTCGAAGTCCTGGGCGGTGCCGACTCCATCGTGGTCGGCGGACCGATGGAACCGGGCGGATCAGTCAACATCGTGACCAAGCAACCGGTGGCCGATACCCTGCGTGAATGGACTCTGGAGGTGGACAATCGCGGCCATCGCCGCAGCGCCCTCGACCTCGGCGGCAGCCTCACGGAGGACCGCGCCTGGACCTATCGCACGATCCTCTCGGCCACCCACGACAAGCGCACCCTGGATGGCTACGACGGCGCGCGCGAGTTCTACCTCGCCGCCTCGCTCGGCTACAAGGACCGTGATACCGCCGTGGTAGCAGGCCTGAGCCACCACGTCACACGGTCTCCCTTCGGCGGCTACCAGAGCGCCATGCTCACCGACACCGGCCCCGGCCCTGACCTGCGCAACACGCCCTGGGGCCTGCCCGACGATCACAGCCAGGCCACCAAGAGCGAGCTGTTTTATCGCTGGGAGCAAGACCTGGGTGACGGCTGGCGTCTCAACAGCAAGGCCCGCCTGACGCGGCTGCGCTACCACTCCGCCGGCTACACCAGTTGCTCGCCGGTGGACCTGGACGAAGGCACCGGCATCTGCGTGAGCGACCAGTCGCTGCTGCATTCGGACAGCATCGGGCTGGACAACAGCCTCTCCCGCAAGATCGTCAGCGGCGAGTGGCAGCATACGGTGATGGCCGGTGGCAGCTTCACGCGCACACGCCTGCGCCGCTACAGCGACACCAGCAATTCGAACGTCATCGGCGTCACCTGGCCGCCTGTCGCCAGCGACTTCCCGGCCATCACCGATACCCCCGGCATCGTCAGTGGCCGCGACGCGATCTACACCTCCAACCTCTACCTGCAGGACCAGGTGCGCTGGCATCGCTGGACGCTGCTGGCCAACATCGGCTACGAACAGGAACGCAACAATTTCTCTTCGGACGTCGACATGAACGGGGTCGAGCACGACACCTCGCCGCCCCGGCACGGCCCGGTCTACAACCTCGGAATCGCTTATCGGCTCAGCGACACCGCCACCGTCTACGCCAATGCCTTCCGCAGTTTCACCCCGGGCCAGCTGCTGCTGGACTCCAGCCTCAATGGTGGCAAACCCGGCATCAACAGTGCGCCCGCCACCACCGGCAAATCGGCGGAAGTCGGCCTCAAGCTGGAGCTGCTGGAGCGCCGTGCCATCTTCACCGCCGCCCTCTACCGTGCCAGCCATACCAATGTGCTGCAGTTCGTGTTTCCCGATACCAGCTCGCCCTTCAACAGCTACGTGCTGCTGCCCTCGGCCGTCAGCCAGGGCGTGGAGCTGAACCTGTCGGGCCGGCTGGCCCGCGGCTGGAACATCATCGCCAGTTACAGCTACAGCCTGTTCCGTCCGGCCGCGAGCACCGAAGAAGACCGCCGGATCGCGCAGTTCGCCCACCATCGCGCCAGCTTGTGGAGCAACTATGACCTGCAGTCCGAGGCCTGGCGCGGCTGGGGCTTCGGGGCCGGCCTCACCGCACGCAGCAGCTACATGGCCTTCAGCGACAGCGATTCGCAGGTACGCATCGCCGGCCAGACCCGGGTCGACGCCAGCCTCTACCATCGCGGCAGCGGCAGCCGCACCACGCTGGGCATCCGCAACCTGTTCGACCGCCGCCTCTACAGCGACTTCGCCACTACCACCATCGGCGTGGAGCCGTCCCGCACGCTCACCCTGACCCATATCGTCGAGTTCTGAACTGCTCCGCCAGCGCGCCTGACCGCTGCCAACGCCCCCCTGAAAAAAAATTTGTAACAGACCGTCATTTTGCGCGGCTCGTTGCACAAGCAAGACAGAGAGCTCCCTTTCTCTGTCTTCATCGTGCAAGGAGTCGTCCCCATGTCGTTCATTACCGTTCCGCATACCCCCGGCCCTTACGGGCTGCTGCTGGACATCCAGGAACCGTTGCTGGCCTGCCTGAGCCTGTTGCTGCTGGCCGTGGCGTGTTACCTGCTGGTACCGGGCGTGGCCCGCTGCGTGCAGCTGGTACGTGCCAGTACCGGTGCCGCCCGCCCCTCCCCGGCCTGGAACGCGGCCGTTCCCGCGCGCCTGCGTGCGGCCCGCCCGAGTGCGCCGCTCAGCCTGCTCAGTGCTCCGGACCAGCCGCGCGCGCCGCTCTCTCGCCTGGCCCGGCAGATCAAGCTGCGCGCACGCGGCCTGCTGGCCCCGCGCCAGACACGGCAATGGCTGGATTTCTGGAACCTGACCGCCACCCATGCGGCCCTGGCCGTGGCCACGCCGCGCCTGCTGCACAAGATCTACCGGCCCTACCAGTCACTGCGCCTGCGCCGGCCGCAACGGCTGGAGATCCTGACCAGCCACTACGACTTCGTCATCCGCCGTGGCCTGGCCCCGCTGGTGCTGCAAGCCTCGCAGCAGCAGATCCCGATCGGCCAGTTCCAGGGCAAGTCGGGCCAGGACTACGAAGTGCGCCTGGCCGCCATCAACAGCCTGGACCACGAAGGCGAACTGGCGCTGCACCTGTATCGCGGCCAGGACCACCTGTTCTCGACCGCCTTCACCCTGTGCCGCCAAGGGAACGGCTGGATCGTGCGCATCGGCTGCCTGCAGGGCGGCGGCGGCGCTGACAGCCGCGAGCAGATCCGGCGCGCCACGCGCGACCTGTTCGGCCTGCGTCCCAAGGCGCTGATGATCCGCATGGTGCGCGCCATCGGCGCCGGCCATGGCTGCAGCCGCGTGCTGCTGGTGAGCAATGGCAATCGCGTAGCCAGCCGGCACGGCAAGCGCGGGCGGGTCCACGCAGACTATGACGCTTTCTGGCAGGAACTGGGCGCAGCAAGGCGCAGCGATGGCGACTACGAATTGCCATGTGAAGAAACGGCACCGGATCTGCAATCCCTGCCCTCGCGCAAGCGCGCCGAAGCCCGCCAGCGCCTGGCGCTCACGCAGGCTGTCACGCAGCAGGTGCGCGGCGCGCTGGTGCGCACCGGCACCTGAACACCGACTGCGCTACGGAGGCAACATGGCAACATCTACCGGCTCCATCTCCACCTCGGCGGGTCCACTGGACGTGGCCAACCTGGTCAACCAGCTGGTCGCCGTGGAAAGCAAATCGCGCCTGACGCCGCTGGCCAGCAAGGCCGATGGCTTCAATGCCCTGCTGGCCGCCTATGGCAGCCTCGACAAGGCGCTCGGCACCTACCAGAGCGCGCTGGCCGGGCTGACGGCCGCCAGGTTCAGCGCCCAGAAGGCGGCGGTCAGCAACAGCGGCAACGCCACGGGCAGTGGCGGCGAGGTCAAGACCGGGGCCGACGCCATCAGCGCCGACATCAACGCCGATGACTCCACCCGCGCGCTGGCCCAGAAGATCCGCTCCAGCGGCTTTGCCAGCGGCCAACTGTTCCGGGCTGGCGATTCACTGGCCATCAAGGTCGGCACCCGGCCACCGGCATTCATCACGCTCAAGGCAGACGCCACCGTCACCGGGCTGCGCGATACCATCAACGCCGCCAACGCAGGCGTGACCGCCAGCGTCACGCGCGACGAAGCCGGTGAACACCTGGTCCTGGAATCCAATACCGGCGGCACCGCCAACACGCTGAGCGTACGATCCAACAACAGTCTCTCCGCGATCAGCTTCGATCCACAGCAGCAGCGACCCGGTGCCATGACGCAAACCCAGGCCGCGCGCGACGCCACCCGTGCGGTGGCCGGCAGCTATGCGCTGAGCGTGGAGCAACTGGCGCAGGCGCACAAGCTCAGCTCGGCCGGCATCAACCCCGGCACCACTTTCGACGTGGGTGTGCTGGCGATCAAGACCGGGCAGGGATCGACCGCGCTCATCAAACCCGCCAACCACACCCTCGCCGGCGTGCGCGATGCCATCAATGCGGCAGAGGCTGGCGTGAATGCCTCCATCGTCAGCGACGGCAAGCAGGAACACCTGGTGCTCACCGCCAAGGAGAGCGGCGCGCAAAACGCCATCCGGGTGTCGGGCACGGGGGACTTTGCGGTGTTCGCTTCCGATCCTTCCGGCAATGTCAGCACCGCGTCGGTCGCGCTGGAAAAACGTTTCGGTACAGGGACCGTGAGCCTCACGGTTGGCACCCGCAATTTCAGCCTGTCACCGGCCTCCAGCACGGCCGGTACCGCACCGGGCCTGGCCGACGTGGCAAGCGCCATCAATGAGGCCAAGGCCGGCGTCACCGCGACGGTGCGGCGCGAAGGCCAGGGTGACCAGGCCGTGGAACGGCTGGTGCTGAGCAACGGCGGCAGCGATGCCATTCGCCTGCGCGGCAGCGGCGACTATGCGGTGCTCACGGCCAGCGCCATGGGACAGCTGCAACGCCCGCAGGACGCCCGGCTCAGCATCGATGGCGTGGCCATCACCGCCCCCGGCAACCAGATCCGCGATGCCATCTCGGGCGTGACGCTCAACCTGAACAAGACCACCCGCAGCGGCGACCGCTTCACGCTCACCGTCAGCAACGACAACAGCGGTGCCAAGGAGGCGGTCAACAGCTTCGTCAATGCCTTCAATGCCTTGACCAAGTCGGTCGCCACACTGACCCGGCAAGTCCCCTCCAAGGTGCGCGGCCAGGCCGGCGAACAGGGACCGCTGGCCAGAGAAACGATGGTGCAGGCCCTGATGGGGCAGTTGCGCAACGCGGTGCTGGGGGCCGTGAGCGGCAATGAGCATGGCTCGCTGGCGGCCATTGGCGTGAGTTTCAAGAAGGACGGCACGCTGGCCCTGGACGACGCCCGCCTGAGCAAGGCCGGCAGCACCAGCTTCGATGCGCTGGCGCGCCTGTTCACCGACAAGGGCGGCGTGGTCACGCGCAGCCAGGCCCTGCTGGACAAGGTGCCGGGCGAGACCGGGCTGCTGGCCGGCAAGACGCGCGGCCTGCAGAGCAGCCTCAAGACGGTCTCCGACCAGCAGGCCGCCGCCCGCGAACGCCTGTCCAACCTGCGCGACAGCTACACCAACCAGTTCAATCGCCTCAACCTGACGCTGGCCCGGATGCAGGCCTCGCAGTCCTACCTGACCCAGCAACTGGCGCGCCTGCGCAAGACCTGACGCCCTTTTTCAACTCACTCAACGGAACCACCACCATGAGCTTTCAACAGGGACTCAGCGGCCTGCAGGGCGCGAGCAAACATCTGGAAGTCGTCGGCAACAACGTGGCCAACGCCAGCACCGTCGGCTTCAAGCAGGGACAGGTGCAATTTGCCGATGCCTATGCCAACTCCATGAACCGCTCTGGCAATTCGCCGGTCGGCATCGGCGTGACACTGGCCAATGTCAGCCAGGCCTTCACCCAGGGCAACATCGCCACCACCAACAATGCGCTGGATGTGGCGATCAACGGCGACGGCTTTTTCCGCATGGCGGCCAACCTGAATGACCAGTCCCCGCGTTACGGGCGCAATGGCCAGTTCCAGCTGAACAAGGATGGCTACCTCATCAACCCCAGCATGAACGGTGCCTATCTCACCGGCTATCCGGCCGGTGCCGCAGGCGGCGATCCGGTGCCGCTGAAGATCGATACAGCCACCCTCCCGGCCACCGCCACCTCGCGCATCACCACCAAGATCAACCTCGACTCGCGCAAGAGCGTGCCGACCATCAGTCCCTTCGATCCGGCCAATCCCAACAGCTACAACAATTCCACCGGCGCGACCGTGTACGACAGCCTGGGCAATCCGTATTCGCTGCAGACCTACTACGTGAAGAGCCCGCCGACCGGCAGCCCGCCCGCGACCACCTGGTCGGTGTATGGCACGCTGGACGGCAAGCTGATCAACGCCGCACCACCGGCCACCGGCCCGCAACTGCTGGGCACGCTGCGCTTCGATGCCACCGGTGCCCTCACCGCCAGCACCGGCATGACGGTCGACCTGAGCAGCATGGTCAAGGGCGGGGCCAGCTTCCCCACGCCCATCGCACTGAACTACGCCGGCTCCACCCAGACCGGTTCGGCCTTTGCCAACCTGGCGCAATCACAGGATGGCTCGCCGCCGGGCACGCTCTCCAGCTTCAGCATCGGCAAGGATGGCAGCCTGGTGGGCAGCTACAGCAATCAGCAAACCAAGGTGCTGGGCCAGATCGTGCTGGTCAACTTCGCCAACCCGAACGGACTGCAGCCGCTGGGCAACAATCTCTACCAGGCCACGGCGGCGGCCGGCAGTCCGCTGGTCGGCACCCCCACCACGGCCACCTTCGGCAGCTTGCAGGGCCGTGCCGTCGAACAATCCAACGTCGACCTGACCGCCGAGCTGGTCAACATGATCGTGGCGCAGCGCGTCTACCAGGCCAATTCGCAATCCATCAAGGTGCAGGACACGGTATTGCAGACGCTCATCAGCCTGCGATGAGGATGCACGCATGAGTCCCGGTGCGTCCTTCGCCTCTGCCCCCGCCGCCAATGGTGCCGCCCTCACGCTGCCGGTCGCTCCGGCGCTGCGCGGCATGATCGATGCCGCCCTCAATGCGGTCATGGAAGAAGCGGCCGCCGAAGCACGGCTGACCATGGGCACGCTGGGGCGCTGCGCCGATTACGCCCTGGTCGGTGCGCGCGTGCTGCGCCTCCTGCTCAATCGTCCTTACACGGCGCTGTCGGGCGGCGAGGTCATTGACTGCGGCAGCGGTCTCTACGTTGCCATGCATCCGGGCCGCAAGGCACGGCGCAGTGCGCGCAAGCTGTCTGAACTGAAGGATTACCATTGCTGGATCGAAGCCTTGCATCCGATGCCGGACGGCAGCCTGCGGCGCGAGATCATCGATTTCACCATGCGCCACGATCCGCTGGTAGCCGAGGTCTGCGGGCTGCCCTTCACGCGCTCGCATCGTCACGACTACCTGTGGGCCTGGCAGGAAGAGATAGCGCCGCTGCCGCTGGCGGCACGCGCGCAATTGCCGCCGCAGAGCCGCAGCGGCGACTGGATGTGGGTGGATCAGGATTGCCTGCGGCTGTTGAAGAAGTATGAGCAGGATCACGAAGCCCTGCTCGCTCGCCTCACCGGGCAGGTACTGCACAAGCTGGTGGAGGCGATGCAGGCACAGGAAGAGGCAGCGCAGATGCGCAGCACGGCCAGCCTCAAGCTGGCCTGAGCCGCGCAAGGGGCCGGTGCTCGCGGCCGTTCAGCCGAGCCGCGCCGGACTCAAGGCCGCGGCATCGACCCCGAAGCGCGCGATATGCGCCGGCACCGGTTCGCCCCGGATCAGGGCCGCATAGGCCTCGCCCGCCGCCGGTGAAGACTGAATGCCATACCCGCCCTGCCCGGCAGCCCAGAAGAAACCCGGCACCTTGGCGTCGTAGCCGCCGACGAAACTGCCATCGCTCACGAAGGAACGCAGGCCGGCCCAGACGTGCGCCGGACGCCGGATCTCCAGCGTCGTGCCGTTCTGGATATGGTCGATGGCGATGGCGATATCCAGTTCCTCGGCCTGCACGTCGTGCGGTCCGACCGGATCGACATTGGCCGGCGAACCCAGCAGCAGGCCGGCATCCGGCTTGATGTAGAAAGATTCATCGACCGGCATGAACATCGGCCAGTGGGCGCTATCGGCCGGTGCCGCGAAGGTGAAGGCTGAACGCCGCTTCGGCACCAGTCCGATGGGTGCGGCTCCGGCCAGTTGCCCGATCTCGTCGGCCCAGGCACCGGCGGCATTGACGATGACGCCCGCGCGCAACTCGCCCTGACTCGTCTGCACATGCCACGTGCTCTCTCCCTGCTCATGGTCATGCTCATGCTGCAGCGACTGCACCTCGGCATTGCACAGCACGCGCGCACCCGCTGCCCGCGCGCCGCGCAGGAAACCCTGGTGCAAGGCATGCACGTCGATGTCGCTGGCATCTTCCTCGTAGACCGAACCGATCAGGTCTTGCTCACGCAGCACCGGCACCATGGCGCGGGTCTGCGCCGCATCGAGGCGCTGCACCTTGTCGGAGACCGAACGCACCAGGGCCTCATGGGCGTCGAGTTCGTCACGCAAGGCAGCGGTGGCATAGAACAATGCGCCCCGTGGCGTGAGCAGGGCATGTTCCGTAAAACCTTCCGGCGGATGATCGAAGAAGGCGCGGCTGGCGCAGGTCAGCGCCCGCACTTGCGGCGGACCGTAGCTTTCCATGTAGAGCGCGGCCGAGCGGCCGGTGCTGTGATAGCCCGGCTGCGATTCGCGCTCCAGCAGCAGCACGCTGCCGTGACGCGCCAGCCAGTAAGCGATGGAGGCACCGGCGATGCCGGCCCCGATGATGAGATAGTCGACGCGGCCTTG
The DNA here is from genome assembly GCF_031455335.1 of Herbaspirillum sp. 1173. NCBI lineage: Bacteria > Pseudomonadati > Pseudomonadota > Betaproteobacteria > Burkholderiales > Oxalobacteraceae > Herbaspirillum > Herbaspirillum sp. 1173. The sequence continues at coordinate 440,241 of NZ_JAVDSP010000003.1, forward strand.
CTGGCTCATGGGCAAACTCCGTGATCTTTTCAGAGGGCGGCGATGACGGCCACTTCCACGTCCAGCCCAGGGGCCATCAGCAGTGCCTGCACGCAGGCACGCGTGGGCGCATGGCCTGCAGGGACCCACGCATCCCACACCGCATTGAAGGCAGCGAAATGCTCCGGGCTGGAGAGCCAGACATTGGCGCTGACGATGCGCTCGCGCGCGATCCCCTGGGCCTGCAACTGGGCATCGACCTTGGCCAGCACTCCGCTGGCCTGCTGCGGGATGGGCGCACCCGGATGGTCCGCCACCTGGCCGGCGACGAAGGCAAAATTGTTGGCCAGCACCAGCTGGCTCATGCGGGCATTGGTATTGAAGCGTTGGATCGTGCTCATGGAATCGCTCAAGAATGAAATAATATAAATGGTTTATACCGCAGCCTGTGCCGCCGCTGCCGTCGCCGCGCCATCGAAGATGGGCGGATGGGTAACCAGGGAGGTCAGCGCTGCGTTGACGGACTTCAGCTTCGCCAGGTCAGGCCGTGGCCGCTGCAATGTCTCATCGCCCGCAAACGCCGCCTCCAGCGCGCCGGCCCAGGCCAGCAAACGGGCATCGTCGCGAAAGGCACCGATGACCTGCAAGCCGAAGGGCATGCCGCGATGATCGCGGCCGCAGGGCAGCGAGATCGAGGGATTGGTAACAAGTGTGACCACATAGGTCAGGGCCAGCCAGCGATAATAATTTTCCAGCGGCGCGCCGTTGACCTCCTTCAGGTACAGCTCGCTCCACGGGAAAGGCGACACCGGCGTTGTCGGCGAGAGGATCAGGTCATAGCGCGCATACAGCTGCTGGAAGCGACGGAACAGACGCGTCTGCTCGCCCTGCGCCCAGGCGCAATCGGACAGGCTCATGGCCGCGCCCATCTCGTAGTTGGCACGGGTATTGGGGCCGAGCGAGGCGGGATCGCGGCGATAGGCGGCCTCGAACCCGGCCACGAAGGCTTCGGCACGGATCACGTCGAAGGCGCGATGGGCCTCGCCCATGTCGACCTCCACCGGTTCGCAAACCTGCACGAAACGGCCGATGGCCGCCATCTTCTGGCGAAACACCTCACGGATGCCCTCATCCACCGCACAGACACCGAAGTCTTCCGTATAGCCGATACGCAGGCGCGACAAGTCCACCGGCGGCAAGGCCGCGAACGCCGCGTCATCGACCGCGTAGCTCAAGGGATCGCTGGCATGCAGGCCAATGGTGGCGCGCAATTGCAGCACGGTATCGGCCACATTGCGGCCCATCGGACCGACCACCGAGATCGGCGTCCAGCCCAGCAGCTTGCGCTCGCTCGGCACCAGTCCCGGCGAGGGGCGGAATCCCACGACGCCGCACTTGGCCGCCGGAATGCGCAGCGAGCCGCCGGTATCCGAGCCCGAGCACAGCGGCAGCAGATCCACCGCCAGCGCCGCCGCCGAGCCCCCGGAGGAGCCGCCCGCATTGAGCAGCGGATTGAAGGGATTGCCGGTGGCCCCCCACACCGTATTGCGGCTATTGGCCCCGGCCCCCATTTCGGGCACGTTGGTCTTGCCGGCCACGATGGCACCGGCTGCGCGCAGGCGCGCCACCAGCGCGTTGTCGTGTGCGGGTACGTTGCCGCGATAGATAGGCGAGCCGTAGGTGGTCAGCAGGCCTTCGGTTTCTTCGAGATCCTTGATGCCGATGGGCAGGCCGTGCAGCAGCCCCAGTTCAGCCCCGTCCATGACCGCCTGCTCGGCCGCACGCGCTTCCTTGCGAGCCCGCTCGAAGCAGGTGGCGGTCACGGCGTTGATGTGGGGATTGAGGTCTTCGATGCGGGCGATGCAGGCGTCCAGCAACTCGACCGGAGAGACTTGCTTGCTGCCGATCAGCTGGCGCAGTTCGACGGCAGTTTTTTCGACGAGGGAATCAGACATGAATTTCCTTGTGAGTGGATCAGGCCGGCTGCATCTGGCCGCCGGTCTTGCTGGTGCGGATGAACAAGCTCACCAGCACCGAGAACAGGGCCGCGCCGATCAGGAAGCTGAAGGCGTAATCGTAGTTGGCAAAGGCGCTGACCAGGAAGCCGATCACCAGCGGCGAAATGAAGCCCGCCAGTTGCCCGCCCAGGTTGACCATGCCCACGCCGCTGCCCACCAGCTGCGCCTGCAGCAGCTTGGTCGGCAGCGCGATGCAGGTGGCCAGCACGAAGGACTTGAAGAAATACGCCAGGCATTGCCAGGCGATGACGCCCTCGACGGTCGCGGCAGTGTACATGCAGTAGACGAAAACGGCGGTCAGCAGCGAAGAGGCAATCAGCAGCAGTTTCTCGCGGCCATCGAAGAAGCGCACCATGACCCAGCCGCCGATGGCGGTCGACAGACCGGCCATGATGTAGGGCAGCGGCAGCAACAGGCCGACCGCCTTGAGATTGAGGCCGCGCACGGTCATCAGATAGGTCGGCATCCAGCTGTCGAGCCCCTTGTTGATGATGGACAGGCCAAACCATACCGCCACGATCTTCCACATCAGCGGCATCCTGAGCAGGGCCGCGAAGGCTTCCTTGTTGATGGCCTTGGGACCGTCCTTGCCGGGCCGTACCGGACGCACGCAGAACCAGTACACGAGGGCGAACACCAGCCCGGCAATGCCGATGGTATGGAACACCGCGCGCCAGCCGAAATGCATGATCAGCGGTGCGATCAGCAGCGGGGCCAGCATGCTGCCGATGTAGTTGGAGGACATCAGCAGCGAGGACATCTTGGGCCGCTCCTCGCGGCTGAAGTTTTCTGCCACGCCCTTGACGCTGGCGGCCGGAAACGCGCCCTCGCCCAGACCGAAGATGAAGCGGATCACCACCAGGCTGGTCACCGACCAGGCCATGCCGGTCACGCCGGTGAAGACCGACCACAGCAGGATGGAAATGACGATGACGGGACGCGAACCGTAACGGTCCGCCAGCCAGCCGCCCGGCAGTTGCAGGAGGGAATAGCCGAGGAAGAAACTCGACAGCAGGATGCCAAGGTCGGAAGGCTTGAGCGCGAATTCGCTGGCGATCTGGGTCGCGGCGAAGGTGATGGCGGCGCGGTCGATGTAGGACACGCACCAGCCCAGGTACAGCAGCACCAATACCAGATACTTGTAGCGTCCCTCGCCCTGCGCCTTCGTCATTGCAGCCTGTGCAGCATCCATGAAGCCTCCCTCGCGACGCGACGGCGGGCACCCTGCCGCCGATCCGTGAACGCATCCTAAGCCTGCACATGGTTTGCCACAAGTACAAGTTTTCGAACCAGTGATTGCCGAATCGGCAAACCATTCCTACAATTCATGGATGTCCATCATCCATACCCGTGTGTTGCAGGAGACCGCCGTGCGCTACTTCCTCGAAGTGGTGCGGCGCGGCTCCATTACCGAAGCGGCCAATACGCTCAACGTCGCCTCCTCGGCCATCAGCCGCCAGATCGCGCGGCTCGAAGCCGAACTCGACACGCCGCTGTTCGAGCGCGTCTCGCGCGGCATGCGGCCCAATGCCGCCGGAGAACTGCTGGCCGCGCACGCGCTGCGCCAGCAACTGGAAGCCGAACGCATCGGCAATGAACTGGCGGCCTTGAAGGGCTTGCGGCGCGGGGAGGTGAAGCTGGCGACCACTGAGGGTTTCGCGCTGGAATTCGTACCAGCGGCCATTGAGCAATTCTGCCGCCAGCACAAGGGCATCCGTTTCCAGCTCTCGGTGGGCAATGCAGTCCACGTGGCGCAGCAGATCCGCGAAGGCGCAGTCGACCTGGGACTGACCTTCACCATGGCACCGGATCCGGACATCAAGGTCGAGTTCGCCCAGCGCGCGCCCATCATGGCGGTGATGCGGCCGGACCATGCACTGGCCCATCGCAAGCAGGTCAGCCTGTCGGAGCTGGCCCCGTATCCGCTGGCCATGCCGCAGAAGAACATCACCATGCGGCGCCTGATCGATGCCTGCTGCAGCCGCCGCAACGTGCTGCTGGAGCCGACCCTGGCGGCGGACTCCATCAGTGCCCTGCTGTGCTTCGTGATGTCCGGCGACGGCATCGGCTTCTCGGCCGCGCTGCCCATCCGCAAGCTGGTGCGCGAAGGACAGCTGGCCGCCCTGCCGATCCGCGACAAGGACATGAACACCCTGCAGCTGGAAATCCAGTCCCTGGCCGGACGCACCCTGCCCGATGCGGCGCGCGCTTTCCTCAACGCCCTGATTGCGCGCGCCAGCGGGCGGCACTGAACTTTTACGCCATTTCAGCGCCTTGCAGGACCAATAGCGGCGCCAGATGGAAGGAATGTTCCAGGCGCGCCTGCGGGTCTTCCATGTGCTCGGCAATGACACCCATGCAGGCCGCCACCAGGCAGCGCGCCACATCGATGGGCGTGAGCCCGCGCCGCAGCTGGCCGCGTTCATAGGCGATATTAAGGGCGGCGGTGAGGTGCTGCAGGGCGCGCAGGCTCAGCGACTCGATACGTTCACCCAATTCCTCCGGCAGCTCGGGCGTGCCGCGATAACGCAGTACCACTTCCATGCGACGCCGCTGCTGTACGTTGCGCAGGAAATCCAGCAGCTTCAGCCACAGCACCTCGCGCAGCAACAACAGCGGCTGCTCGCTCTGGCGATAGACCGCCAGTTCCGGACCGATGTCGAAGGGCCAGACCAGGTCATCGAACACGGCATTGACCAGGGACAGCTTGTCCGGAAAGTGCCAGTACACCGCCCCGCGCGTAAAAGCCGCGCTGGCCGCCACGTGTTCCAGCGTGGTGGCCCGCACGCCGCGCCGGGCAAACGCGGCCAGCGCGGCATCAAGCAGGATGGCGCGGGTCTTGCCGGCGCGCGGGCTCATGGCGCGGCCGTGGCCAGGTCACTGGCGACAGGGCTGCCGGAGCGTTCCACCCAGCCGCCGCCGAGCGCCTTGTAGAAGGTCACCAGATTGGTCCAGCGCGACAGGCGCGTACCGATCAGGGTCTTCTGCGCCGAGTACAGCGTGCGTTGCGAATCGAGCACGGTGAGATAGCTGTCCACGCCATTGTTGAAGCGCGCCTGCGAGAGCCGGTACGAGGCATCGCTGGCCTCCACCAGATCCTCCTGCGCCTTCAACTGGCGGCCCAGGGTATTGCGCTGGGCCAGTGCATCCGAGACTTCCTGGAAGGCGGTCTGGATGGCCTTCTCATACTGGGCCACGCTGATGTCGCGGCTGATGGTGGCGATATCCAGGTTGGCCTGGTTGGCACCGCCATCGAAGATCGGCAAGGAGATCTGCGGCACGAAACTCCACGAGCCCGAACCGCCCTTGAACAGGCCGGCCAGCCGCGCACTGGCCGTACCTGCATCGGCGGTCAGGCTGATGCTGGGATAGAAGGCCGCGCGCGCCGCTCCGATGTTGGCATTGGCGGCACGCAGCGTGCGTTCGGCCTCGACGATGTCGGCGCGCCTCTGCAGCAGGTCCGAGGGCAGCCCCGGCGGAATGGTCGCCAGCGGACTGGCGGCGGCCAGTGCGGTATCGGGCAAACCCTGCGGCAGCAGCCGCTCCGGCAGGTCCTTGCCCACCAGCAGCACCAGGGCATTGCGGTCCTGGTCGACCTGGGCGGTGTAGCTCTCCACGTCCACGCGCGCACTCTCCACGCTGGTCTGCGCCTGGCGCAAGGTCAGCGCCGAGGACGAGCCCAGCTCGAAGCTGCGCTGCGTGAGTTCGTAACTGCTGCTCTGGCTGGCCAGCGTGTCCTTGGCCAGCCGCAGGCGGTCCTGGTCGGAGGCCAGCGTCAGCCAGGCGGTGGCGACTTCGGCGATCAGGCTGATCTGGGTGCTGCGGCGAGCCTCGGCGGTGGAGAGGAAGGATTGCAGCGCCTGTTCCTTGAGGCTGCGGACTCTACCGAACAGGTCCAGTTCGTAGGCACTGAAACCCAGCGTGGCGGTATAGCTGCGCGCGGTCAGCGCACGGCCGGTGGCCGACAGGTCGGCCGGCGTGCGGCTGGCCGATTCACTGGTGGCGGCGTTGATGGTCGGGAACAGTGCGGCGCGCTCCACGCCATATTGGGCGCGCGCCTTCTCGATGTTGAGTACGGCCACGCGCAGATCGCGATTGTTGGCCAGACTGAGGCTTATCACCTCCTGCAATGTCGGATCGGTGAAGACATCACGCCAGCCGATATCAGACACCGCCATGGCCGGCGTGCTGCTGGCGGCCCCTGCGCTGTGGTCGCCCGCAAACTGGCTCGCCACGGGGGCGGCGGGCCGCTGGTACTCGGGCATCAGGGTGCAGCCGCCCAGCAGCATGGCCAGCAGCAGCGGAGTCATCAGCACCCGGGGACGATGCGCGGCGCGATGGGTCAGGGAAGGATTCATGTCAGTGCTCCGGGGAAATCGCGGGTTGGCCTTGCGGCGCGGAGGATGGATTGCGGGCGAACAGCTTCATGATGATCACGAAGAACAGCGGCACGAAGAACACCGCCAGCACCGTACCCGAGAGCATGCCGCCGATCACCGCCGTGCCCAGCGCATGCTGTGCGCCGGCACCCGCACCGCTGCCCAGCACCAGCGGCAGCACGCCGAGGATGAAGGCCAGCGAGGTCATCAGGATAGGACGCAAGCGCATGCGCACCGCATCCATGGTGGCTTCCACCAGGCTCTTGCCATGCTCGTGCAGATCCTTGGCAAATTCCACGATCAGGATGGCGTTCTTGCAGGCCAGGCCGATGGTAGTGAGCAAGCCCACCTGGAAGTAGACGTCATTCATCTTCCAGGTCAGGATCGCACCCAGCAGCGCGCCGAACACGCCCAGCGGCACCACCAGGATCACCGAGAACGGCACGGCCCAGCTTTCATAGAGCGCCGCCAGCGCCAGGAACACGATCAGAATCGAGATCGAATACAGCAGGCCGGTCTTGCCGCTGGAGGCCTTTTCCTGCAGCGACAGGCCGGTCCACTCATAGCCGATGCCAGGTGGCATCTTGGCCAGGGCCGCTTCCACGATGGCCATGGCTTCACCGCTGGAGGCCGCCCCCGGCAGGGCCATGCCGAGGATTTCCATCGAGGGCACGCCGTTGTAGCGCTCCAGGCGGGGCGAACCGGAAGTCCAGCTGGCGGTCGAGAAGGCGCTGAAGGGCACCATGGTGCCGGCGCTGTTGCGCACGTACCAGCGATCGAGGTCGGAGGGCAGCATGCGGTATTGCGCATCGGCCTGCAGCATCACCTTCTTGACGCGGCCCTTGTCGATGAAGTCATTGACGTAGCTGCTGCCCCAGGCGGTGGCGATGGTGTCATTGATGTCGGACATGGCCACGCCCAATGCTCCGGCCTTGTCGGTATCGACATTGAGGCGGAACTCCGGTGTATCTTCCAGGCCGTTGGGGCGCACCGCCACCAGGCGCTTGTCCTGCATCAGCGTGCCCAGCAACTGGTTGCGCGCCTGCATCAGGGCGGCGTGGCCGAGGTTGGCTTCATCCTTCAGCATCAGGTCGAAGCCGGTGGCATTGCCCAGTTCGGACACGGCCGGCGGGGCGAAGGCGAATACGCGGGCATCACGGATCTGCGCGAAGGCCGCACCGGCCTTGGCCGCGACGTCGGTCACCGAGAGTCCGGGGCCCTTGCGCTCATCCCAGGGCTTGAGCTTGATGAAGGCAAAACCCATGTTCTGGCCGCTACCGGCGAAGCTGAAACCGGAGACGGCGAACACGCCCGATACCGCATCCTTCTGGTCCACCAGGAAATGATGCTCGACCTGTTCAATGACTGCATCGGTGCGCGCCTTGGTGGCACCGGAGGGCAACTGCAGGATCGCAAACAGCGTGCCCTGGTCTTCATCCGGCAGGAAGCCCACGGGCAGCTTCATGAATCCTGTCACCACCAGCGCCAGCAACACCGCGTAAGCGGCCATGTAGCGCCAGCCGCGCCCCAGCATGTGGCGCACGATACCCTGGTAGCGCAGGTTGCCGCGATCAAACTGGCGATTGAACCAGCCGAAGAAACCGGTCGTGGCCAGCGCATGGCCCTTGGCCGCGGGCTTGAGCAGTGTTGCGCAGAGGGCCGGTGTCAGCACCAGTGCCACCAGCACCGACAGCGTCATGGCCGAGACGATGGTGATGGAGAACTGGCGATAGATCACGCCGGTCGAGCCGCTGAAGAAGGCCATCGGCACGAACACCGCTGCCAGCACCAGCGCCACGCCGACCAGCGCGCCACTGATCTGGCCCATGGACTTGCGGGTGGCTTCCTTGGGCGGCAAGCCTTCCTCGGACATCACGCGCTCGACGTTTTCCACCACCACGATGGCATCGTCCACCAGCAAGCCGATGGCCAGCACCATGGCGAACATGGTCAGTGTGTTGATGGTGAAGCCGAATGCCGCCAGCACGCCGAAGGTTCCCAACAGCACCACCGGCACGGCGATGGTCGGGATCAGCGTGGCGCGGAAATTCTGCAGGAACAGGTACATCACCAGGAACACCAGCACCACCGCTTCGATCAGGGTGCGTACCACTTCCTCGATGGAGATGCGCACGAAGGGCGTGGTGTCATAGGGCTTCTGCACCTTCATCCCGGCGGGGAAGAATTTCTCCAGCTGGGCCACGCGGGCATCGATGGCCTTGACGGTATCGAGTGCATTGGCCCCGGTGGCCAACTTGATGGCCAGGCCGGCTGCAGGCTTGCCGTTGTAGCGGCCGACCGAGGTATAGCTTTCGCTGCCCAGTTCGATGCGGGCGACGTCGCGCAGCTTGACGCGGGCGCCATCGGAGAGTGTGCGCAGCACGATGTTCTGGAACTGCTCGGCGGTGCGCAGGCGGGTCTGGGCCGTGATGGTGGCGTTGATCTGCTGGTTCTCGGCAGCAGGCAGGCCGCCCAGCTGGCCGGACGAGACCTGCACGTTCTGCGCCTGGATGGCGTTCTTCACGTCCAGCGGCGTGAGGCTGTAGCTGTTGAGCTTGTTGGGATCGAGCCAGATGCGCATCGCATATTGCGAACCGAAGAGCGTGGTGTCGCCCACGCCTTCCACGCGGCTGATCGCATCTTGAATGTTGGCGGCCACGTAGTCCGACAGATCGGAGCCACTCATGCTGCCATCTTCCGAGGTAAAGGCCAGCACGTTCAGGAAGTTGGTGGCCGACTTGGTCACGGTGATGCCCTGCTGCTGCACTTCGGAGGGCAGCAAGGGCGTGGCCAGCGACAGCTTGTTTTGCACCTGCACCTGGGCGGTATCCGGATTGGTACCGTTCTCGAAGGTCAGGGTGATGGTCACCGAGCCCGACGATTCACTGGTGGAGGCCATGTAGCTGAGCCGATCCAGCCCCTTCATCTTTTGCTCGATGATCTGGGTCACGGTGTCTTCCAGGGTCTTGGCCGACGCCCCCGGATAGTTGGCGGTGATGGCGATGGCCGGTGGTGCGATGGCCGGATACTGCGCAATCGGCAGGGTCAGCACCGAAATGGCACCGGCCAGCATGACGATGATGGCGAGTACCCAGGCGAAGATGGGGCGGTCAATGAAGAAGCGAGCCATGATGTTTTCCCGCCTTTCAGTTGTTGCCGTTGCCGGCGCTGCCGTTGGCGCTGGACACCGTGGTCTTGGGCGACCATGGCACCACCTTCACCTTGGCTCCGGCAGTGGCGCGCTGCTGGCCATCGACCACCAGTTGGTCGCCTTCCTTCAGGCCGCTGCTGACCAGCCATTGACTGCCGATGGCACGGTCGGTCACCAGTGCGCGCTGCTCCACCACGCCCTCCGCATTGACCACGAAGGCTACCGGCTTGCCGGCACCGTCACGGCTGACCGCCTGTTGCGGTACCAGCAGGCCCTGCTGGCGCACACCCTCCTGCAGCACGGCGCGCACATACATGCCCGGCAGCAGGTCGGTCTTGGGGTTGGGGAAGACTGCGCGCAGCGTGATGGCACCGGTGTCCTGGTTGACCGTCACGTCGGAGAACTGCAGCGTACCTTCCTGTGCGTAGGTGCGGCCGTTCTCCAGGATCAGCCTGACCTTGGCGCCGTTGCCGGACTTCTGCAGTTCGCCATTGGCCAGCGCTTCCTTCAGGTTGAGCCAGTTGGTGCTGGACTGGGTCACATCGACGTAGATGGGATCGAGCTGCTGGATGGTCGTCAGCGCCGTGGTCTGGCTGGCGGTGACCAGTGCGCCCGGCGTCACGCTGGACTTGCCGATGCGGCCGGAGATGGGCGCATCGACCTTGGCGTAATCGAGATTGATGCGGCTGGTCTGCACGTTGGCCCGGGCCGAACCGACATCGGCCTCGGCTTCGCCCAGGGACGCCACGGCGTCATCGTAATCCTGCTGGCTGACCGCCTTGATGGCCACCAGCTCCTTGTAGCGGCTGGCCTTCAGGCGCGCCGTCTTCACGCTCGCTTCGGCCTTGGCCAGGGCCGCCACGCTGCTGTCATAGGCCGCCTGATAGCTGGCCGGATTGATCTGGTACAGCACCTGCCCGGCCTTGACGTCGCTGCCCTCGCGGAAATTGCGTGCCTTGATGATGCCGTTGACCTGCGGCCGCACGTCAGCAATCTGGTAAGGCGAGGTCCGGCCCGGCAACTCGGCATGCAGCTCCACCGGCTGCGCGCGTACCGTCATCACGCCCAGCACGGGCGTGCCCGCTGCCGGTGGCGCCCCGCCCGGCGGCTTGCCGCAGGCACTGAGGACACTGAGGATGGCCAGTGCAGCGACGGGCCGTAGGAGGGGTGTGGTGCGCATGAAGGACTCTCCGGAAAGGGAAGAAGGTTTTTATAACGATACCGAACTGTACAGTATTATTAATTGACAGTTCTTCCCCGGTCAAGCAATACTGAACACATCTGTACGAAAATGACACTTGTAAAGAAAACGGAGACAGTTCGATGAGAGTCAAGACCCCTGCCCGGCGCGAGGCCATCCTGGCCGTGGCGGCAGACGTGTTCAAGGAGATGGGTTTCGAGGGTGCGTCCATGGCCGAGATCTCGGCCCGCATTGGTGGCTCCAAGGCCACGCTGTATGGCTACTTCAAGTCAAAGGAGGAGCTGTTCGTGGCGGTGACCCACGGCGAGGCGAAGAAGCAGATGGAGCCGGCCCTGGCCGCACTGGACCAGGAGGTGGACGATCTGGCGAAGACCCTGCAGGTCTTTGGAGAAAAGGCGGTCAGCTTCCTGTGCCAGGAGAGCACCTTGCAAACGCACCGCATGATCGTGGCCGAAGCCGGCCGCAGCGACATCGGCCGGCGCTTCCATGAAGAGGGACCGAAGATGGGGATGGAGCGCATCGCCGCCTTCCTGAAGAAGCAGATGGCGGCCGGCCGCCTGCGCACCGCTGATCCGATGCTGGCGACCCTGCAGCTGTGCGCCCTGCTCGATTGCGAGACCGTCAAGCCGATGATGCTGGGGCTGGAGACCAGCATCTCGCGGCCGCGCATGAAGCGCATGGTCGGCCGCGCGGTGGAAACCTTCCTCGCGGCCTATGCCGTACCTGCCGACTGAGAACGACCGTCCTCAGAAGGTATGCCGGATCCCCAGTTGCACGCCGGTCTCGCTGGCACCGGCGTCCGGGCTCAGGGCCTGGCTGGCCGTGAAGCTGGCACCGGTCATGCGATAGGCAGCGGTATTCTGGTTGATCAGGCGTGAGGCCACCGCATACAGCCGCGTGCGCCTGGACAGGTCGTAGTTCACGATGAGGCTAAACTGGCGCGCGTTGTTGTTGTAGCGTGAAGCGTCTTTGACAAAGCCGCCACCTGCACCGACGGTAGTCTGCGCGTTGATGCGGTAGTCCGCCGAGAGGCTGTAGGTGTTGTGATAGTCGCCTGCCGTATTGCCGACCACGGCACCGGCCGGATCGTACTTGCCCGCCGGGTTGGTGAAGACATTGCCGGTGGTGGCCGAGATCACTTCATTGGTGCGGAAGAAGGCCAGGTAGACCTTGCCGCTGCCATAGTCAACATTGCCGCCCAGCATGAACTGCTTAACGCTGTTGGTGTTGGTGGCGTTGTTGGCGTTGAGGTAGGCGCTGCCCACGTAGACCGGTCCCTGCTGGGTCTGCATGCCGATCTGGTAGACCGCATTGCCGGCGGTGCTGCCGGCGCGCTCGCCCACCGAGTAATGAAGCTCCAGCGTGGTATTGGCAAACTTGGGCGAGATGTAGCTGATATCGTTGTCCACCCGCGCCAGCCAGTTGGCGAAGTTGTTGTAGGCCGATCCATAGGTGGCCGCACCGAATGCATCCATGTTGCCCGAGTAGAGGAACATGACGCTGTTCTGCCGCCCCAAGCGCACTTCGCCGAAGCCGCCGCCGAGACCGACCCAGGACTGGCGGTCGAAGTAGCGGTAGCTGTTCTGCAGGCCGCCGGTGCTGGGATCGAAACCGGTTTCCAGATTGAAGCTGGCGCGATAGCCACCGCCCAGATCCTCGACGCCCTTGAAACCGAGACGGCTGGTCATCTGGCCATTGTTGCCCATGGCCCAGAGCGAGGTGTCCTTGCCGCCGACGGTGCTCTTCTGGTAGGCCGTATAGACGTCCACTACGCCATAGATGGTCACTGAACTCTGCGCGAAGGCAGCGGGGGCAACGGCCAGCAGCAGGGCTGCCGGGATGAGACGGATGGGGTGTTGCAACTGCATAAGGAATCTCCTCCTGTGGGTAAATCGGTCTGGTTGATCCAGTGTTCTTGTCAATTGGGATGGCGCACACCAAGGGCGCTCTGCTGCGCAGTACGGATGTCTGTTCAGGTCGGCGTGCGCCTCTTCTGCGTGGACGCTCTCTTCTTCCCCTCACGGCTCCTCGTCAGGTTCAGCCTGTGGGCGACACAAACTCAGTCGATATATTTCAAACCGGCGGCCTCCAGCGGCGCGCGCATCTGGTACATGTCCAGCCCCAGCACGCCGGCGGCCAGCTGGGCGCGCTTCTCCCCTTCCAGGGCTTCGCGCTTGCGGGCCACCTCGGCCACACGCACGGCGTCAGCGGCAGGCACGGCCACCACGCCATCATCATCGGCCACGATCACATCGCCCGGATTGACCAGGGCACCGGCGCAGATCACCGGCACGTTGACCGACCCCGGCGTGGCCTTGATGGTGCCCTTGGCACTGATGGCACGGCTCCACACCGGGAAGCCCATTTCCTTCAACACCTTCACATCGCGTACACCCGCATCGATGATGAGGGCCCGCGCACCGCGGGCCATGAAACTGGTGGCCAGCAGGTCGCCGAAATAGCCGTCGGTACACTCGGCGGTGATGGCTGCCACCACGATGTCGCCAGGCCGGATCTGCTCGGCCACCACGTGCATCATCCAGTTGTCGCCGGGGTGCAGCAGTACGGTCACGGCGGTGCCCGAGATCGTGGTACCGGGATAGATGGGACGCAGATAGGGCTTCAACAGGCCGGTGCGGCCCTGCGCCTCATGCACGGTCGCCACGCCGAACTGGCCGAGCTGTTGTACGGCGGCGGTATCGGCGCGTTCGATCTGGCGCTTGACCACGCCAAGCTGGTTGATCAGGGGAGTGCTCATGCTGTCAGTCCTTTCGCGTTGAGGGCGGCATCCAGGCGCGGGTAGACGCGGCGGGCATTGCCTTCGTAGATCTGGTGGCGTTCTTCGGGGCTCAGGGCGGCGGCCTCGATGTAGCGCTTGGTGTCGTCGTAGTAGTAGCCGGTCTGCGGATCAATGCCGCGCACGGCACCGATCATCTCGGAGGCGAACAGCACGTTCCCGACCGGGATCACGCGCGTGAGCAGGTCGATGCCCGGCTGGTGATACACGCAGGTGTCGAAGAAGATGTTGTTGAGCAGATGCTCTTCCAGCAGCGGCTTCTTCATCTCCTGCGCCAGGCCACGGAAACGGCCCCAGTGATACGGCACGGCACCGCCGCCGTGCGGGATCAGGAACTTCAGCGTCGGGAAATCCTTGAACAGGTCCGAGGTCAGGCACTGCATGAAGGCGGTGGTGTCGGCATTGAGGTAATGCGCACCGGTAGTGTGGAAGCAGGCATTGCAGCTGGTGCTCACGTGGATCATGGCGGGCACCTCCAGCTCCACCATCTTCTCGTAGAGCGGATACCAGGCGCGGTCCGACAGCGGCGGTGCAGTCCAGTGTCCGCCCGAAGGATCGGGATTGAGATTGATGCCTACGAAACCATATTCGCGCACGCACTTCTCCATCTCGGCAATCGAGGTGCGGATATCGGCCCCCGGCGACTGCGGCAGCATGGCCGCACCGATGAAGTGATCGGGGAACAGTTGCGCCACGCGATGGCACAGCTCGTTGCAGATGGCCGCCCAGGTCTGGCTGGTGTTGAGATCGCCGATGTGATGCGCCATGAAGGAAGCGCGCGGCGAGAAGATGGTGAGATCCGCACCGCGCTCGCGCATCAGGCGCAACTGGTTGCTTTCGATGGACTCGCGCAGTTCGTCGTCGCTGATCTTGAGCTCGGCCACCTTGGGACCGAGTCCGGGCGTGTTCAGGTGGACGATCTGCCGGTTGCGCCAGTCTTCCAGCGCCTTGGGGGCGGTGGTGTAGTGGCCATGGCAGTCGATGATGAGGGAGTCTCGCATGGGATTCAGGAATGGTCGGTCAGGAGTTCGGCGGGGATCAGCACTTCCCCGCGCAGGATGGGACGCGCCGTGCGCAGCAGCGCGGCACGCAGGACTTGTTGCTGGTCGTGCGGATCCAGCTCCAGCGCAACGCTGAATTCGCCGCTGGGATGCTCCACCGAGACGGTGCGCTGCAAGCCGCTGCCGGGCAGCGCCAGCCCCTGGGCTACCGAGCCTTCCAGCACGCAGGCGGTGGCGACGGTGACGGCGGCCAGCACACCAATGGCCTCGTGGCAGACATGCGGGATGAAGCAGCGGGTGCTGATCGTGCCGCCCGCCACGGGGGCAGACAGCAGGCACATCTTGGGATAATTCCTGGCACTGACCTCCCCCAGCCCCATGAGCGGACCGCAGGCCAGTCGCAGCGCCTCCAGTCTCTCCTTCAGGAACGCATCGGCATTGAGGACAGCCACGCTTTCATCACCAGTCAGGCCGAAATCAGACGCACGCACCAGTACCATGGGCATGCCATTGTCGATCAGGGTGGCAGCGGTCTCGCGCTGCTCACCGCCGGGGGTGGCGTAGCGCACCCGGTCTTGCACACGCCCCGTGGGCAGCATGGCAGGGCAGACCGAGCCCGCCGTGTCGAGGAAGTTGATGCTGACCGGTGCCGCCGATCCCGGCACGCCATCGATACGGGTATCGCCCCGATAGCGCAGGCGGCCGCCCGGTGTCTGTACCGTCACGTCGCACTGCATGCCGGTGTTGAGTGTGAGGATGCGCGCGGTGGTGGTCTCGGGACCGGCGACGATGAGGCCGCGCTCGATGGCAAAGGGCAGCACGGCGGCCAGCATGTTGCCGCAATTGGGCGTGGTATCGACACGGTCCGATTCGGGCTGCAACTGTGCGAACAGGAAATCCAGATCCACCCCGGTCACGCGGCTGCGGCTGACGATGCCGGCCTTGCTGGTCAGTGGGTGGGCACCGCCGAGGCCGTCGATCTGACGACGATCGGGCGATCCCAGCGCGGCCAGCAACACGCGATCGCGCGCAGCGATGTCCGCTGGCAGATCATCGGCCACGAAGAAGGGACCACGCGAGGTGCCACCGCGCATCAGGGTGCAGGGAATGGCCAGCAGGTCGGACGCGTCAGCGTCTCCGGGAAGAGGGAAATCGAGGTCAGGCACGGCGCTTTACCTTTGAAAACAATGGCGTCGAGTATGCGTGAGCGCCCTGTCGGCTTGGTTGCGTTGTGGGCCTTCCTCTGTTCTAATTTTCTAATCGCGCTCAGAAATCAATGTCCCGGATCGTCACGCCATGGCCCTGCTCAACCTGCGTCACCTGCATGTCTTCAATGTCGTCGCCACCACCGGCGGGGTGCGCCGCTCCTCCGACACGCTGCTGCGTGCCTCCTCGGCGGTGGCGCGCTCGGTGGCGGCGCTGGAGCAGAGCCTGTCGGCGCAACTGTTCGAGCGCAAGGGGCGCGGCATGCTGCTGACGGCGGCCGGCGAAGCCGTCCGGCTGCGCGTCGAGCGCATCGAAGCCGAACTGCGCGAAGTGCGCGACGATGCCCTGCGCCTGCGCGACCGCAACGGCCAGCCGGTAGGCAGCCTGGACGCGCTGTTCAATGAACGCCGCCTGCAGGCCGCCGCGCTGCTGGCCGAAACGCATCACATGCCCAGCGTGGCGCGCCTGATGGAAGTGTCGCCCTCGGCGGTGAGCCAGGCCTTGTCGATGCTGGAGGGTATCCTCGGGCAGGCGCTGTTCTTCCGCACCGCGCACGGGATGTTGCCCACCGATGCGGGCCGCCGCTGGACCGAACGCTTCGGCCGGGCGCTGGCCGAACTGCGCCATATTCCGGAAGACATCGCCGCCCTTGACGGTGTGGTGCAAGGTACGGTGACGGTGGGGGCCTTGCCGCTGGCGCGCTCGCAACTGCTGCCGGCGGCCATGACGCGGGTGCTGGCACGCCATCCGCGCCTGCAGATCCGTTCGCTGGAAAGTCCCTATGAAGAGCTGGCCGCCGGCCTCATGAGCGGACGCATCGATTTCATCGTCGGCGCATTGCGCGCCTTCTCCAGTGACACCTTCGACATGCGGCCGCTGGTGGCCGACAGTGCTGCCCTGATCGCACGGGCCGGCCACCCGCTGGCGCGCCGCAAGAAGCTGTCCTTGCGTGATCTCGACGGCTATCCCTGGGTGCTCTCACGGGCCGGGACGCCCTTGCGCGATTCCATCGAGCAATTCTTCCGCGACAGCCACTGGCCGGCGCCCCGCCCTGCGGTGGAAACCGGCGACCTGGCGCTGCTGCGCGGACTGCTGGTGGGCAGCGACATGCTCACCGTGATCTCGGCCCATCAGCTGCAGCATGAGATCGCCACCGGGCAGCTCACCACCCTGCCCTTCGCCATGCGCGGCATGGAGCGCCGCATCGGGCTCATGCAGCGCAAGGGGGCCCATCTATCGCCCGGTGCCCGCGCGCTGCAGGAAGCCATCGAAGCGGTCGCCGCAGCACTGGGCTGAACGGCGCAAGCCCGCAGGCGGCGGCTTGCGGCACTGCGGACCGCACTTTCCGGGTTCCAAAAAAAATCCATCGCGATTAGCAAATGGCAACACTCCGGTAGCCGAAAGCAATACTCGCCAGCCCTCCCCGTCTTACACTTTGTGCCAAGTCGAGGCACGCTGGTGCTGCCTGGACAGGTAATCCCCAAGCCGCGTGCAGACAAGCCGGCAGATTCCCACAACTCGAACCCATCACGGAGACTTAATGAATACAGCACAATCGCTGGACGTGCGTTCGCACATCAACGGGCGCAAGATGTCCGGCTATCAATGGCTACTGCTGATCCTGTGCTTCCTCATCGTGGCCACCGACGGCATGGACGTGGCCATCATGGGCTTCCTGGCACCGGCCATCACCAAGGAATGGGGCATCTCGCGCGCGGCCTTCGGCGTGGTCATGAGTGCCGCGCCCATCGGCCTGGCCATGGGTGCGCTGCTGGTCGGTCCGCTGTCGGACCGCTACGGCCGCAAGAAACTGCTGATGACGGCGGTGGCCTGGTTCGGTGCGTGCAGCCTGGCCTGTGCCTTCGCGCATGACGTGGTCACGCTCTCGGCGCTGCGCTTCCTGACCGGCCTCGGCCTGGGCGCGGCCATGCCCAATGCCACTACCCTGCTCTCCGAGTATGTCCCGGAGCGTTCGCGCAGCACGCTGCTGGCCATCATGTTCACCGGCTTCAACCTCGGCTCGGGCCTGGTCGGCTTCCTCGCCGCCGCGCTCTTGCCGGAGTATGGCTGGCGCACCGTCCTGATGGTCGGCGGTGCCATCCCGCTGCTGTGCCTGCCCTTCTACCTGTGGCTGGTGCCGGAGTCGGCGCGCTTCATGGTGGTGCGCCACTATCCCGCCGACCGCATTGCCCGCACCCTGGCGCGCGTGTGCGGCGGCCACTTCGCCGCCGGCCAGACCTTCAGCGTCAGCGAACCGCCGGTCAAGGGCGGCCAGCCGGCCAAGGTGCTGCTCTCGGAGACCTATCGCAAGACCACGCTGTCGCTGTGGGGCACCTACTTCATGGGCCTGCTGGTGATCTACCTGCTCTCGGGCTGGCTGCCCACGCTGATCAAGGATGCCGGCCTGCCCATCGAGAAGGCGGCCAGCATCACGGCCCTGTTCCAGCTGGGCGGCACCGTCGGCGCGCTGGTGGTAGGCTTCCTGATGGATCGCTGGTCGCCCAGCCGTGCCATCGCCTGCGCCTACATCGCGGGTGCCGTCTTCATCCTGCTGCTGGCGTCCGGCAGCGTGCAGTCAGGCATGTTTGCGGCCTACGTGCTGCTGGCCGGCTTCTGCATGAGCGGCGCACAGACCGGACTGAACGCCTTCGCACCCTCCTGCTATCCGACCGTGGTGCGCGCCACCGGCGTGTCGTGGATGCTGGGCGTGGGCCGCTTCGGCAGCATCCTGGGTTCCTTCGCCGGCGGCGTGCTGCTGTCGATGGGCTGGGGCTTTGGTGCCGTCATCGCCATTCTCGCGGTGCCGGCTACGCTGGCGGCGCTGATCATCGTCTTCATCCAGATGGGGCAGCGTCCGGCGGCTGCGGTTTGATCAAGCTGCTGCATCAATCACATCGGATTCATCTGTTACAGGAATAAATCGTCATGGCCAATATCGTCGGCGCCATCGCCACCTCCCATACACCGACCATCGGCTTCGCGCTGGATGCCAACAAGCAGCACGATGCGGTGTGGGCGCCCATCTTCAAGGCTTACGAGCCGGTGCAGCAATGGCTGCAAGAGAAGCAGCCGGACGTCCTGCTGGTGGTCTACAACGACCACGTGACCTCCTTCTTCTTCGATCATTACTCCGCCTTTGCCCTGGGGGTGGGCAGCGAGTACCAGGTCGCCGACGAAGGCGGGGGCGCGCGCAAGCTGCCGGCCGTCGGTGGCCATGCGGCATTGGCGCGGCATATCGGCAGCTCCCTGATGGCCGATGAATTCGACATGGCCTTCTTCCAGAACAAGCCGCTGGACCACGGGTGCTTCTCGCCGCTGTCGATGCTGTGGCCGCACGAGAAAGACTGGCCCGGCCAGATCATCCCGCTGCAGGTGGGCGTGCTGCAGTTCCCGATCCCGACCGCACGCCGCTGCTACAAGCTTGGCCAGGGTCTGCGTCGCGCCATCGAAAGCTATCCGGAGGACCTGGATGTGGTCATCGTCGCGACCGGCGGGCTGTCGCACCAGGTACATGGCGAGCGTGCCGGTTTCAACAACACGCCCTGGGACCATCAGTTCCTCGATCTCCTGCAGCATGATCCGGAAGCGCTCACGCGCCTGACTCACGCCGAACTGGCGACGCTGGGCGGACTGGAGAGTGCCGAGGTCATCATGTGGCTGATCATGCGCGGGGCCATGCCGGCGGGCGTGCATTGCCGGCATCGCGAGTATTACCTGCCCTCCATGACCGGCATCGCGGTGGCCGTGTATGAACCGGCAGTGCCGGCCGATGCGGCCTTGCAGGCGGCCGAGGTGGCGCGTCATCGCGAGCACGTGGCGCAGCAGCTCAAGGGCATCGAGCAACTGCAAGGCACCTATCCCTTCACGCTGGAGACGGCCAATGCGCGCTACCGCATCAACCGCTATCTGTACCAGCTGATCCAGCCGGCGTTCCGCGAGCGCTTCCGGGCTGATCCGCAGGCCACCTATGAGGAAGCCGGGCTGTCGCAGGAGGAATGCGACATGATCAGCCGCCGCGACTGGCAGGCCATGATCCGCTATGGCGTGATCTTCTTCCTGCTGGAAAAGCTGGGCGCGGTGGTCGGCGTGTCGAACCTGCATATTTATGCGGCCATGCGCGGGCAGTCGCTGGAAGAATTCCAGAAGACGCGCAATGCGCCGGGAGCGCTGTACTCGGTGGCGGGCGCAGCGTCGGACAAGGCCGCGGATTGGAACAAGACCGGGACGAAGTGAACGTCTTTGCTTGCTGATGTACCTGGTATCGCGCCCTCCTTCGGAGCGGCGCGATTTTTTATGGATGTCGCCATTCAAAACAATTCGTCATTCCATCAAAAGCTGCGATCTATCTTGACGATGGCGGAGGGAACGCAGCAATACAAATCGCCCGAAAATTAGAATTTCTTCCATTGAGAAAACGCCTCTCGCAACGGAGACTGTCGCCTTCGTCGCCCGTGGCCTCTGCAGCACCGATGAGATCAAGGGCATTGGCCGCATCCGGGACTTCCTCCTTCAAGCCGGGCAAGCGCACTTCTCAAGTGGGTCTGCGTTTTTTGCCTGTTTGTTCACTGGCCTGTTCCGGATTGCGCGAATTCTCCCTGGAAAGCGCATCGCATGCCCGCCCCCTCGCAGAAAGATTCATCCCGCTCCCAAGCGCGCATCACGCAACATCGCCGGCTGCTCCAGCTGGACTCGCCGCTCGGGCCGGACATCCTCCTGCCACAACGGCTCATCGCCACTGAGCGACTGAATCACGGCTACGAAGTCACCCTCGATCTGCTGGCCACGCGCACCGGCATCGCGCTGGAGCAATTGATTGCACAGCCCGTCACCCTGTGGATCAGGCAGCATGAAGGCGACACCCTCCCCTGGCATGGCTACGTGCATACCGCCAAGCGCCTGGGCAGTGACGGCGAGATCGATTTCTGCCAGCTCTCATTTTCTCCCTGGCTGCATTTCCTGCGCTTTCGCAAGGACGCCCGGATCTGGCAGGACAAGACCACCGAGGACATTCTTGCGGACGTGTTCGACGGCCATCCGCAAGCGCGCGGCCACTATCGCTTCGAACTCGAGCGCCCGTCTCTGGCTCGGTCCTATTGCACCCAGTACGAAACCGACTGGCATTTCGTCCAGCGCCTGATGGAAGAAGAAGGCTGGTTCGCCCATCACGAGCAACAGGAGGATGGCGGCGGCCACGTTCTGGTCATTACCGACACTACATGGAGCCTGCCCGGCCTGCCCCGGCAAGGCATTGCCTTCCACGGTGCCGGCCCCCGTGACGAGCTCGACAAGATCCTGCAGTGGAGCGCCAGCCGCACGCTCGCCTCGAACGTCTGGCGCGGCCGCAGCGACGACTACAAATCGCCTCGCCTGCAGAAGGAGGCCGAAGAGCAGGTGATGGCAGAGTATGGACTGCTGCCCGCACAGCTGGAGGTGTATGAGTACACCGGCGCATACAGTTTTTCCCAGCAGGAGCAAGGCAATCGTCAGGCCGACCTGCAAGTGGAGCAATGGGAATCTGCGATGCAGCGCTACAGCGGCGTCTCGGGCGTGCGCAATCTGGCTTGCGGGCGCTGGTTCAGGCTGGAGGACCATCCCCTGCATCGCAAGGAGCCGGAGAGCGAACGCCAGTTCGTCATCCTGGCCATTGACTGGTTCATCGAGAACAACCTGCCCCTGTCGCATCAGGCGCTGGATTTTCCGGGCAGCCTGAGCGCGGCGCTGCTGGCCTTCAAGGAGTCGATCCGGCGTGAGCGGCAAGTCGACCAGACGGAGAATGAACACACCGGCCATTGCTTCAACCGCTTCGAGGTACAGCGGCGCAAGCTGCCGTTCCGCCCTGCGCGCTCGCATGCCAGGCCGGTCATGCTGCAGCAGACGGCGATCGTCGTGGGGCCTGCGGGAGAGGAGGTTTACACCGATTCTCTCGATCGCATCAAGGTCCAGTTCCGCTGGGACCGGATCAATCCGGGCAATGAGGCGGCGTCCTGCTGGGTCCGGGTGAGTTATGCCAATGCAGGCGAATACTGGGGTGCCGTCCATGTGCCGCGCATCGGGCAGGAAGTCATCGTGTCCTTCCTCAATGGCGACCCGGATCGACCGGTCGTGACTGGGCGCCTGTTCAATGAGGAACAGCGTCCGCCATGGCACAGCAACGGACGGCTATCGGGATTCAAATCCAAGGAATTCGGCGGTGTCGGGTTCAACCAGCTGGTGATGGATGACACCTCCGAACAAAACCGGATTCACCTCTACAGCACCCATGCCCATGCGCAATTGAACCTCGGCCATCTGGTCAGCCAGACGGGCAATGAGCGCCGCCATTTCTTCGGCACCGGCTTCGCGCTCAGTACCGATGCCTACGGCGCCATCGTCACGCACAAGGGCTTGTACATCAGCACCTACGGCAGGCCGGGTGCACAGGGAACGCAACTGGATGCCAGCGAAGCCACCGGCCAACTGAAAACCGCATCGGCAATGAGCCAGCAACTGTCCGAGACAGCGGCGAAGGCAGATGCGGAAGCGCTCGGTGGACTGGATGCCCTGGGCAAGATGATCGAAGCGACGCAAGGCACTTACCCGGAAGCCGCGCAATCGGAGGCCCATCGTTTCAAGCAAGCCATCCTGCTGGCCGCGTCTCCCGACGGCATCGGCCTGACCACGCGCAAGGGGCTGCATGCGCATGCCGGAGAGGAGATCACCTTGCCCTGGGGTTCGGATACCAGCATCGCGACCGGCAAGAGTCTGCTGGCCAGCGTCGCCGAAAAAATCAGCCTGTTTGCCTTCAAGGCCGGGATCAAGCTGTTCTCCGCCAAGGGCAAGGTGGAGGTGCAGGCGCAGAGCGACGACCTGGATCTCATCGCCGAGAAGGTGGCGCGGCTGCTATCGACCAGCGGGCGCGTAGAGATCCATGCGAAAGAAGAGGTGGTGATTTCGGCAGGCGGTTCCTTCATCCAGATCAACGCCTCCGGGATCACGCAAGGAACCGCCGGCAAATGGGAATGCAAGGCGTCGCAGCATGCGATGACGGGTCCGGCACGCGTGTCGTATGCGATGCCATTGCTGCCCGCGAGCGACTTGAATCTGCCCAAGCGCTATCCCTACTCACAGTGAGTTTTTCTTCAATGAGGACATCATGCTGATCAGTCCCCCTTTCCTGCCACCGCGCACGGAGCAACAGAGCGAAGACGAATGGCTCGACCTGGCCATGAACGGCGATGCGCCAGGCCGGGGCGCATTTCCGGTCAGTTTCAATCTCGGATGGCATGGCGGGATTCACCTGACCGCTCCGAAGGCAGGCAACGCCCATGAACCCGTCCGGGCCATTGCGGATGGCACCATCGTCTTTGTGCGCCCGCCCACGAAAGGCTTGCCCAACCTGCCGCCTGAACATCCCCTCATGTACAACGGGGCCACCAGCGATGGCGTGGTCGTCATCAGGCATGAAGCCGAGATCGGCGAAGGTGAACAGGCGCGCGTCGTCTTCTTCAGTGTCTACATGCACTTGCATGACATCGGGCCGGCCACGATGCTCAAGCGCTTCGCGCATCGCAAGGAAATTATCGGGCAGGCGGGCTACATCAATGGCGAAAAGGGCCGCCTGCATGTCGAGATCATCTGCGACGATGCCAATCTCGTCCGTCTCGCGGGCCGCGCTGCAGACCCGTTGTCTCTTGCCTCGGATGGACGCAATGATGTGATCTTCGGCGAGACCTTTTTCCTCATCCCCGCCGGCACGCCGGTCTTCGATCAGGAGCCCCTGCCACATTCCGCGCAGGCGGTGACACCGGCCCCGAAACGCAAGCGGCGCGCCGGCGATGAAGAACCGGATCCTCCGGTGGCCCTGACAGCCATTCATGCGACGGCGAGTGACTATCTTGTGGGAGTGCGTTACCCCGGTGCGGAGGGCGATGTTGCGCGTACCGGCGAAGCCGTGGTCTCCGCTTACGCCATGGATGGGAGCCGGATAGGCGCGCCCTTGCCGGACAAGGACGGCGAGGCCGGTCTCTACAGAAATGCGGTACGGATTGCCAAGGCCTTTCCCGATGCGCAGCGGCCGGCACCCGCTGCCGTCTATGAATTGCTGCGTTTCGGACGCGTGATCGGTCCTGACAAGCTGCCCTCGGCCTCGCTGCCCCATTGGAGGAAAGTTCCGTATTCCGAGGGATTCGGCTGGGTCAATCTCCACGCGTCCAACATCCGCATTTTCAGCGATGCGGATTTCCCGCCCTGGAAGGGGTGGCGACTCATTGATGACGATACGGATCAGGACAGCCGCTGCGACTCCGGGACCATCCGCAGATGGCTTGACAGCAACTGCGATGGCCGTGTGCAGGCGGAGGAAGCCATGGCGCGACTGAGCGATCCGACAATTGCCGCCAGATTGCGCCGGGTCATTGCCCGATTCCCTACCGAGTGGGAGAGCAGCACCATCGACGTACGCTGGGGATGGCTGAAGACCAGCACGGCAGAAAATCCTACGCCGTTGAGCAACACGGATTTTGAGGCATTGCGTGCGCATATCAGCGCCCTTGCCTTCTGGCCCGGGGGTACTGAGCTGCCCAGAAATCACTGGCACTGGCATCCGAAGGAATTCATTCGCCACTTCCGCAAATGCGCCTGGCTCAGTGCGAAGGACCTGGCGCGTATCTATCCGGACGAGAAATATCCGTTGAAGGCGCTGGAGGCAGAGGGACGGCAGCGCACCCCGGCATCGATTCGGGAAACCTACCGGAATGACATCAACAAGGTGATGCGCAAGTACCTGATCAATTCACCGGTGCGGATGACGCATTTTCTGGGTGAGGCGGCGGTTGAATGCATGTACCTGGTGATCATGGCGGAAGGGGCGGTCAGTTTCGCCAGAAAACCGACGCATGAGAGTTTTCAGCCGGAAAGTGCGGGGTTTTATATGCCCAAGGCCAAGACGGATTATCTCTACTACCTCTCTGGAATGCTCGGCAATATCGAGGAGCATGACGGGCCGAAGTTCAGGGGGCGGGGGATCAAGCAACTCAGTGGGCGGGAGAATTATGGGAAGTATTGGGTGTATCGAGGATGGCTATCTCCCAGTTCATTTGCGCCGGATTGGTGGAATCCAAAACGTCCGGACAAGGCCCCAAAGATTTCTGACCCGCAGAGACTTTCAATCAATGTTTATAACGCAGTCGATTCGGGCGGATGGTATTGGACAGCAGGTGCCAAAGACAACGGATTTAAGAGTATCAACCTGCAAATTAGATCGGCTGTTATTGACGAACTGACAGTACAAGCCGTAGCAAAGGCAATCAATGGCGTTAATGGCACCACAAAAAAGCCAAATCATTTACCTGAGCGCTTGAAGGAGACTCTTTGGGCACAGAACATATTAATGGATAACAGCAAATGATCAGAATCAGGATTCTCTTGTTCACTCTCTTCACCGCGTTTGCTCCATCAGTTTCGGCAAAAGAAATTTCAACAAAGGATTTAGCCCTACTAAAGCAAGATCTGCATATTCCAGTCACGTGGCATATAAAAAAAAATATGGCACCTCTAGGAAAAGATTTCCCCGAAACTTATTGCACGGTTTTTTTATCACGGAAGAGCAAGCAATGGCTCGGGGAACTATGTCTCACATCAAACACGGATTTCATTCAGACCATGGGCATTTGGAACGAAGTCCCCGAGGAGGAGGACTGGGCAGATCGCAGTCGATACGAAGTCGGCTACTGGCGCGTCACACCACTCTCCATCTACCCGATGACGCCATTCATCTTGAATCCGATCAAGAACTACGCCGCAGAATCGGACTGTTATATGGAAGACGGACCAGTCTATCGCGCCACCAGCATGTGCCACACCACACTTTATGAGATGCGTCCAGGGGTCTTCATTTACAGCATCTTTCACGTATTTGACAACGTGAAGCGCAAGCAAAAGGTGAAAATTTCTGACATCCGTGCCCTATGGCTTCAGGTAGGGAATAAGGTAAGAAAACAATCCAGCCGCTGATACCGCATTCAGCAGGCTCTGCAACTCTCTCCTGTCGATCAAGCCTTTCCTGGCAGTCCTCATCAACAACAGCAATTAAAAACTAAATGAAAGCGTCCAATTACTACCTGCTCCTTCTCGGGGTCTTACTAATAAATTCCGGCAAGACTGCAACATTGTCTTCCGGCGATCTGACCTTGGTGAAAAAAAATCACGAACATCCCCAACACATGGGCCATCTCTAGAAAGCCATCTCCATGGAATACCAAGTCCCGCGATACGTATTGCACGGTCTTCTTGTCCAAAGAGAGAAAAAAATGGCTTGGCAATTTCTGCATTTCTTCTAGCGAAGAAATGCGCTTCGACATGGGCGTATCGGACGAAGTACCTGATGAAGAACATTGGGGTGACCGCAGTAAAGAAGAGATTGGCTACTGGAGCGTCACCCCGATGTTCATCTATCCAATGACGCCGTTTATCACCCACCCCATCAAGAATTATGCCGCCGAGATTGATTGCAATCTGGGTGATGGAATTGGGTATCGACCAACCAACACCTGTCACAGTGCCTATTACCAGCTGCGTGAGGGCGTATTCATTTACAGCATATTTCATCTTTCCGATGATGTGAGGCGCAAACAGAAGGCGCGAATCTCGGACATAAAAGCTTTATGGCTCCAGGTAGGAAACAGGATCAAAAACAAATCCAGTCAATGACCTTGGAAAAACTCACAGCGAATTCGAACAAAGGGCTGCCGCAGTAGCCTGCACCAACGCTTGGCCGCCCAAATCCACCCACCCCAGCCGCCCCATTGATCCATCCCAAAGCTCAACCCACCTGATAAACCCCCTTCAACATCTTGCGCACAATCGCCTCAAAGAAAATCACCGCAAACCCGTCATTGCGAATGAGCTGCTGCGTCAGGTCCGCGCATTTCTGCCTTACCGCATCCGGCAACAGCTGATCCTCCCCCGCCATCGACCGTCCCGCC
Source organism: Herbaspirillum sp. 1173 (assembly GCF_031455335.1). Taxonomy (NCBI): domain Bacteria; kingdom Pseudomonadati; phylum Pseudomonadota; class Betaproteobacteria; order Burkholderiales; family Oxalobacteraceae; genus Herbaspirillum; species Herbaspirillum sp. 1173. Next base: position 466,934 of record NZ_JAVDSP010000003.1, read on the forward strand.
ACCTGGATCTCGGCGGCCCGCTGCACCGTCCACAGCAGGAAGAAGGCACGCTGGATATCGCTCTCGCACACCGCCACCCCGTGATTGCGCAACACCAGAATGTGTTTGTCCCCGAGGCTCTGCAGCATGCGCTCCTTCTCCTCCGCAAACAGCGTAATGCCCTCGAACTCGTGATACCCGATGCGCCCGAACAGTTGCGCCCCATAGAAATCGTTGTGCTCGAAGCCGCTCTTCTTCATCGTCACTGCCGAGATCGGCGTGGTATGCGTATGGATCACGCAGCGCAAATCATCGCGCGCACCGTGGATGGCGCTATGCAGCGCGAACCCGGCCGGGTTGGCCTTGTAGTCCGATGGTTCGGCCAACTGCCCATCCAGCCCCACCTTGAGCAGGTTGGCCGGCGTCACTTCGTTGTAGTTCAGCGCAAAGGGATTGACCAGGTAATGATGCTCCGGCCCCGGCACGCGCACCGAGATGTGGTTGAAGATCATCTCCGTCCAGCCCAGGTAATCCACCAGCCGGTAACAGTGCGCCAGCTGGATGCGCAGCGCCCATTCTTCATCACTGCAGTGGGATGGCTTATCTGCGCCATAGCTGAATTGCATGATATTCATCGATTTGACTCCTGAATCCATAAATGAGGTGATCGCGCTCAGGCGGCCCGTGCCGCCGGCTGCGGTTGTTGTGTCTGCTGCGCTCTCTGTTGTCCTGTCTGCCCTGTCTGCTGCTGCGCCGCCTCCCCGCGAAAACGCGCCAGCGATACGATGGCCCGCGTGATCGGCATCGGGATGGCATAACGCTCGGCCATCTCCAGCACCGCATCGCCGATGGCCGCCAGCTCCAGTGGCCGCCCGCGCTCCAGATCCTGCAGCATCGAGGTGCGGAAGGCCCCCATGGCCTCGCCCAACTGCAGGAAGGTCAGCGGGTCGATGTCCACCCGCGCCCCATGGCTGGAGGCCACCAGCAAGGTCTCGCGCATGATCTGGCTGACCACCTCGCGCAGCTCCGGCAAACCATATAGCTGCTGCAGCGTGCCCTGCGTGATGACAGACAGCGGGTTGGTGCTGATGTTGGCGATGATCTTGGTCCACAGCTTGTCGCGGATGCGATCGGTGGCGCGAGCTTCGATGCCGGCCGCTTCCACCGCCGCCCGCACGCGCATGAGCCGCCCGCTCATCTCGCCGGAAGGTTCACCCAGCACCATCAGGTGCGGATTGACCGAACGGATCACGCCCGGGCTCTCGACCTCGGCCGTGATGAAGAGCACGCTGCCGATCAGCCGGTCCAGCGCAACCGCGTTTGACAGCGCACCATCCGGGTCCACGGCCTTGACGGCCTGGCCATCGAAGCGCCCGCCCTCGCGGTGGAAATACCACCACGGCACGCCATTGTTGGTCGGGATCACCACCGTCTCTTCGCCCACCATGGGCGCGATCTGGGGCAGCAGGGCTGACATGTCCTGACTCTTGGCGCACAGGAAAATGACGTCCTGCATGCCGAACTCCGGCAACTGGCTGGCCGCCGGACGGGCGTGGGTGGTGCCGTGCAGGTCATGCAAAGTCAGTCCGCGCTCGCGGATGGCCTGCAGCGTCTGGCCGCGCGCCAACACGCTGACCTGATGGCCGGCGGCCGACAGGCGCACGGCCAGGGTGCCGCCGATGGCGCCGGCGCCGGCGATGCAGATGCGCAAGGGTCCAGCAGGTGATGCAGCAGAGGGGGAAGTTGCGTTGCTCATGGCAATCACTCAATCACTCAATCAATCGATCAGGAAAATGTTCAGCCAGCCAGCTTGTCCTGGTGCTTGCCGGACAAGCCCAGGTAAGCCTCGATCACGCGGCGGTCATGGGCCAGCTGGCTGGCCGGGCCGTGCATGCGGATCTCGCCGTTCTCCAGCACGTAGCCGTAATCGGCCACCTGCAGCGCGGCGCGCGCGTTCTGCTCCACCAGCAGGATGGAGACGCCCCGCCGGCGCAGCTCGGCGATGATGCGGAAGATCTCGCGCACGATCAGCGGCGCCAGCCCCAGGCTGGGCTCGTCCAGCATCAGCAGGCGCGGCTTGGCCATGAGCGCACGGCCCACGGCCAGCATCTGGCGCTCGCCGCCAGAAAGCGTGCCGGCCTGTTGCGTGCGGCGTTCACGCAAGCGCGGGAAGAGCGTATAGACCTCTTCCAGCGTCGCCGCGTAGTCGCGCTGGCCGGTGCGGTAGCGCTGGAAAGCCCCCAGCATCAGGTTGTCCTCGATGTTCATCTCCGAGAACAGCTCACGCTTCTCCGGCACCAGGGTCATGCCGGCCGCCACCATCTCTTCGACCTCGGGCGAATGGCGGATGGTGCCGTCAAACGCCATCGCCCCACGCGAGGGCAACACCCCCATGATGGCCGACAGCAGCGTGGTCTTGCCCGCGCCATTGGGGCCGATCACGGTGACGATCTTGCCCTGCTCCACCGAGAGGTCGATGCCCGACAGTACCTGCACCCGGCCATAGGCCGCCGACAGGTCGCGTACTTCCAATACCTTATTGCCCATGATGTGCTCCTGCTGCGATGGCATTGCCCGCGCCCTCTTCGACTGCGGCGCCCTCTTCCTCGTCGGCCACGCCCAGATAGGCTTCCAGCACGGCGCGATTGTTCTGGATCTCTTCGGGCAAGCCCTCGGCGATCTTCTGGCCGAAGTCCATCACCACGATGCGGTCCACCAGTTCCATCACGAAATCCATGTCGTGTTCCACCAGCAGGATGGCCATGCCTTCGCTGCGCAGCTTGCGCAGCAGGTCGCCCAGCGCCTGCTTCTCCCCAAGGCGCAGACCCGCTGCGGGTTCATCCAGCAACAGCAGGCAGGGATCGGCGGCCAGCGCACGGGCGATTTCCAGGATGCGTTGCTGGCCCAGCGACAAGGCACCGGCCTGCTCGAACATCTGTGCTTTCAATCCGACACGTTCGATCTGGCGCGCCGCTTCCGCCAGGATGCGCGCCTCTTCCTGGCGATCCAGACGCAGCATGGACGACAGCACACCGCGCTGGCCGCGCAGATAGGCACCGATGGCGACGTTCTCCAGCACCGTCATGCGCGGCATCAGGCGTACATGCTGGAAGCTGCGGCTCATGCCCAGCCCGGCGATGTGACGCGAACCGCGACCGGTGACCTCATGGCCGCGGAACTGCACGCTGCCCGAGGTCGGTGTATCGACACCGGAAATCTGGTTGAAAAGCGTGGACTTGCCCGCCCCATTGGGACCGATCAGGGCCAGCACTTCACCGGCCATCACCTTCAGGCTCATGTTGTTGTTGGCCACCAGGCCGCCGAACTTGCGGGTCACGTTCCGCACATCCAGCACCACTTCCTGCGGCGCAGGCATGGGGCGGCGCGGCAGGGCTTCGGCTTGCGGATCGATCTCCAGCCGTCGGCTGCGCACCGGCACCAGGCGGGCCAGGTAAGGCCAGAGCCCATCACGCGAACGCTGCAGCAGCACCACGATCAGGAGCCCGAAGACGATGGTCTCGAAGTTGCCCGAGCGCCCCAGTACCACCGGCAGGATGCCCTGCAGCCATTCCTTGAGCACCACGATCAAGGTGGAACCCAGCACCGCGCCCCACACATGGCTCGCTCCGCCCAATACCGCCATGAACAGGTAGTCGATACCGAAGCCCAGCCCGAAGGGCGAGGGATTGACGAAGCGCTGCATGTGCACGTACAGCCAGCCCGACAGGGCCGCGAGCACGGCGGCGATCACGAAGACCACGATGCGCATGCGTGCCGTATTGATGCCCATGGCCTCGGCCATCACGATGCCGCCCTTGAGTGCGCGGATGGCGCGGCCCTCGCGCGAATCCAGCAGATTGCTCAGAGCCGCCACGCCCAGCAGCACGGCCACCCAGATCAGGCCAAACATGGCCCGGTCGGAACTGAGCGCGATGCCAAAGAACGTGATCGAGGGTATGCCCGACATGCCGGTCTGCCCGCCCATGCTCTCCAGCGTACCGAAGATGAAATACAGGCTGATTCCCCAGGCGATGGTGCCCAGCGGCAGGTAGTGGCCGGAGAGCTTGAGCGTGACGCTGCCCACCGCAAAGGCCAGCACGGCCGTCAGCACCAGGGCCACCACCAGTGCCACCCAGGGCGATTGCATCCACAGCAGCGCATCGGGCAGCGGCAGGATCTTGGCCGACAGTGCCGCCGAGAAGTAGGCACCCAGACCGACGAACGCCGCCTGCCCGAAACTGGTCAGGCCGGCCACGCCGGTCAGCAGCACCAGTCCCAGCACCACCAGCGAGGCCAGGCCGATGTTGTTCAACAAGGTCATGGTGAACGGTGGCAGCACGAAGGGCGCAACCGCCAGCAGGACCACGAACAGGCCCAGCGCCGCGCGCGAGGACAAGCGCGCCATCGGACGTTTGGAAGAAGAGGTGGAGGAAGCGGGTTTCATTCTTCTTCCTCCACGTGACGGGTCGAGAGAGAACGCCATAGCAGGATGGGAATGATCAGCACGAAGACGATGATTTCCTTGTAGGCACTGGCCCAGAAGGTCGAGAAGGATTCGATGAGGCCAATGGCCAGTGCACCGATGGCCGCCACCGGATAGCTGACCAGCCCGCCGATGATGGAACCAACGAAGCCCTTCAGGCTGATCAGGAAGCCGGAGTCATAGTAGATCGTGGTGATGGGCGCGATCAGCACGCCCGACATCACGCCAATGAGTGAAGCCAGCAGGAACATGGCCTTGCCCGCGAACACCGGCGAGATGCCCATCAGGCGCGCGCCCATGCGGTTCAACGCAGCAGCGCGCAAGGCCTTGCCATAGAGCGTGCGCTCGAACATCAGGAACAGCCCCACGATGAGCAGCAGCGACACGCAGATCACCCACAGCGCCTGACTGGAAAAGCGCAGGCTGCCCAGTTCCAGGCTGGCCTCGGTGAAGGGCGCGGTGCGTGCGCCTTCGGGGCCGAACACCAGCAGCGCCACGCCGACCAGCGCCACGTGCACGGCGATGGAGACGATCAGCAGCACCAGCGGCGAGGCCGAGGCGATGGGCTGGAAGGCCATGCGGTACATCAGCGGCCCCATCGGCACCAGCAGCAGCAGGGTCATGGCGATCTGCGCCAGCATGGGCAAGGTGGTGAAGTTGAGATTCAGGGCCAGGCCCGCCACGACCACCGCATACACCAGCTTGGCCGGCAGCCACAGGCTGGGGCGGCGGCGGCTGGTGCGCCACATGTCGTAGAGATCGAAGGCACAGGCACCCAGGCACATGGCCACCAGCAGCCAGGCGACGGTGAGCGGCTGGCCGTTCTGCATCATGCCCATGGTGAGTGCGCCGAAGGAGACGAACTCGCCCTGCGGGATCAGGAGGATACGGGTGACGGTAAAGACCAGGACGATGGACAGCGCCAAGAGCGCATAGATGGCACCGTTGGTGATGCCGTCCTGTCCCAGCAGCGCCACGATTTGGAGATTCATTGCGACTTCCTTGTGGAGCCGGCGCGCGCTGCCATCCAGCCGGGAACGACGCGCCAGGTTCGGGATGCGGGTGGAGGTGGAACACTGCGCCCGCCCGGCGTGGAGGCCGGACCGGCGCAGCAGGCGTGGTCCTTACGGCTTGAGCAGGGTCCAGTTGCCGCCCTTGACGGTGATGAGCTCACGACCACGTTCATCGAAACCGCTGTGGTCCGCCGGGCTCATGTTGTAGACGCCCTGGGTGCCGACCACTTCCTTGGTGCTTTCCAGTGCATCGCGCAAGGCGGCGCGGAATTCCTTGCTGCCCGGCTTGGCCTTCTTCGCGGCCACAGGAATGGCTTTCTCCAGCAGCAGGCCGGCGTCATACACGTTGGCACCGAAGGTGGCGGGCACGGTGTTGTACATCTTCTTGTAGGCCTCGATGTACTCGGTGGCGACCTTCTTGGAGGGATTGCTGTCCGCGATCTCGGGCAGTACCAGCATCAGGCTCGCGGCCAGGATGGTGCCCTCGACCTTGTTCTTGCCCAGCTGCAGGAAGGCCGGCAAGGCCGCGCCGTGGGTCTGGTAGATCTTGCCCTTGTAGCCCTGGTCGAACAGCGTGGTCTGCGGCAGCACGGTAGCCGCGCCCGGGGCCGCCACCAGCACGGCATCCGGATTGGCAGCGACGATCTTGAGCGTCTGCGCGGTGACCGAAGTATCGGTGCGCTGGTAGCGCTCATTGGCCACGATCTTGATGTTGTTCTTGGCTGCCAGCTCCGTGAAGACCTTGGCCCAGTTCTCACCGAAGGGATCGTTGACGGCGATGAAGCCGGCCGTCTTGACCTTGCTCTTGACCATCTGCGCCACCAGCGCGCTGGCGATCAGGTCATCGTTCTGCGTGGTCTTGAAAACCCACTTCTTCTGCTCCGTCATCGGCAGCACCACGGCCGCCGTGCCCACCGGGGCCAGCATCGGCACGCCGGCTTCGGCCGCAAAGGAAATCACGCCCATGGCATTGGGCGAACCGCTGGGGCCGATGATGGCATCGACGTTGTATTCGGCAATCAGTTTCTTGACTTCGGTGACCGACTTGGTCGGATCGCTGGCGTCGTCCAGCGAGATGTATTCGATCTTCAGATCACCGGCCTTGGCCGGCAGCAGCGGCACGGTGTTCTTCTGCGGAATGCCCACCAGCGAGACCGGCCCGGTGGAGGAGGTCACGACCCCGATCTTGACCTGGGCAAAGGCAGGATTGCCGGCGACGCTGGCGAGGGTTCCGGCAGCGGCCAGAACGGCAGTGGCGGCGGTGGCAATCAGGCGTTTGTGCAGCATGTGTTTCTCCCTTGTTGGTTGAGATGATGGCGGGCTTCCCCACTCCGCCACCGATCTGGGACAGCAATCTGGCATCGGCACCAGGCCGATCTTCATCAACGCATGTAGAGCCCGCCGTTGATGTCGAGGCAGGCCCCGGTGGCCGAACCCGCATCGGGCGAGGCCAGCAGCAGCACCGCATCGGCGATGAAATCGGGTTCGCCCAGCGTCTTCACCGGAATGGTGGCGATGGTCGCGGCCAGCTTGTCGGCCGGCACGATCTCGCGCACGATGGGCAGGTCCAGCGGGCCCGGCGAGATGGCATTGACGGTCACCCCGGCGCCTGCGAGTTCACGGGCAAAGACCTTGGTCAGGGTCAGTACCGCCCCCTTGGCCGCCGCATAGTGCGCACCGGTGGCGGTACCGCCGTTTTGCCCGGCCAGCGAGGCGATGTTGATGATGCGTCCGTAGCCGCGATCGGCGAAGCGTTTGCCGAACACCTGGCACGCAAGAAACGTGCCTTTCATGTTGATGGCGGTGACCTCGTCCCACTCCTCGGGAGTGATCTCCATCAACGCTGCCACACGCGAGCGGCCCGCATTGTTGACCAGCACCGCCGCCCCGCCCCAGCGCAATTCGATGGCGTCGCAGGCGGCGATGAAGTCCGGCTTGCGGCGCACGTCCAGCGCCAGCGGCATGGCGGTGGCACCGCTGGCATCGAGACTGGCGGCCACTGCCGAGACCTGTTCCAGGTCGATGTCGGCCAGCGCCACCTTGTAGCCGGCGGCGTGCATCTTGCGCGCGATGCTTTCGCCGAGGCCGCGTGCGGCACCGGTGACCAGGGCAATCTTCTTGTCCATGATCAGGCGCCCTGGATGATCAGGGCGCGGCCCACGCGGGCTTCGATCTTGCCGTATTTCCACAGGCGGTGTTCACCGACCATGGTGGTGCGGAACAGGTTGCAGGCCGCCACCACCGTATCGAGATCGGCCACGTCGGCCATGATGTAGAAGGTCCACGGCGCATCGTCGGACTTGCCCACCATGAGACGATCATCGTCCATGGTGCCCAGTACCTTGATGCCGTCCATGGTGGCCAGTGCCGTCATCATCTGGCCATAGGCCTGCCACACCGGACCGGTCTCGGTGGCGGGCAGGTCGAAGAAGTTTTGCGTCACGCCGACACAGAAGAGGACGCGCAGCGGTTCTTTATCATTGCTTGGGACTTGGCTCATGAGGGCTCCGGACTGAAAACTTGAAATCGAAAAAAGAAAGGACGCGGCGGCTTACAGGAAGCCCGGCATCGGCGGCACGCCCAGCGTGACTGCACCGGCACCGTCATAGATGCCCTCGCCCAGGAAGGCGTGCTGCTTGACCACGGCGGCATCGCGCAGGTAGCGCTGCAGCGGGTGGTTGCTGTAGATGGCGGTGGTACCGGCCAGGCCGAACATGGCCTGCGTGACTTCATTGCCGACCTTGGCGATTTCCACGGCGGTCAGGCGCAGCAGGCTGACCTGCTCGGGCGTGACGGGGTTGCCGGCGAGGATGGAATGCCAGACTTCGCCGGTGGCGTCGTAGAGGAAGGCGCGCGCCGAACGCAACTTGGCTTCGGCCTTGGCGACCTCGATGCGCACATAGGAACGGTCGGCCAGCTTGGGCGCGCCGGTAATGGCCACACGGCCACCGGACATCTGGTTGATCTCGTCGATGGCGGCGCGTCCCACGCCCAGGTTCACCACGGCCAGCACCTGCGCGGCATAGGCGATGGTCGGATAGCGGTACAGCGGTTCATCGATGGTGGGCACGCCGCCGCGGATGAAGGTCCATTCCTCGGGAACGAATTGCTGGCTCACCTTGAGGTCATGGCTGCCGGTACCCACCAGTCCCATCACGTCCCAGTTGTCGATGATCTCGACCTGCTCCGGCGGCAGCACGGCGGTGCGCGGCTTGGAACCGGCCTGGCCGGGCACGGCCGCACCGATGCCCACACCCAGCACATCGGCGCCCTTGCAGCCGCTGGCGAACTTCCAGGTGCCATTGACCATCCAGCCGCCCTCGACCTGCTCGGCCGGCTGCAGCGGGAACAGGCCGCCGGCGAAGGTCAGGTCCGGCCCCTTGGCATACAGCCTGGCTTGCGTTTCCCTGGGCAGAGCGGCCAGATAGACCGAGGCCGAACCGAAACTGGCGACCCAGCCGACCGAGGCATCGGCGACGGAAATGCGTTCGATCATCTGCAGGAAACCCATCGGCGAGAGACCGCTGCCGCCGAAGCATTGCGGGGTGGCGGCGCGATAGACACCGGCCTTCTTCAACTGCGCGATGAAATCCTTGGGCACGAAACGCTGCGCGGCGAATTCCTCGCGGCGCGCACGGATCTCGGCCAGCAGCGGGACCAGGGCATCTTCTTCACGGGCGGCCAGCGCGGCCGGGTTCTCCATCACGGACATTGCATTCTCCAGGTGGCTTGCATCAGAATGAAGTCGAGTGTAGGGAGCGGCGTATCCCGGTTCAATCGGGAGCGCTGCAGCTTTTTTAGGGGAATAGGTGAAGCCTTCTAAAGAAATCCCCTAGTGCCATTCCACAAAGCAGCGCCAGTGCTTCCTCCGATGCGTGAACTCATCCATGGAGGAAACACCGTCCTGCAGATCATGAAGCGATGACAGAGACGAGCGATGCCAGAACAAACCGCTGCCCCAGTTTCCCCTGCCCTGCCGGATGACAGCATCCGCTTCGGGCTGGACGATTTCCGCCGCATGATGGAAGCGCTGCCCATGTGCATCATCCTGCATGACGCCCAGACCAAGTCCATCCTCTGGGCCAATCCCTCGGCCTGCCAGGTACTGGGGTTCACGCTGGAAGAACTGCTGCCGCTCAAAGCCCCGGACATGAGCCGGCAGTCGCACGAATACCGCCGCGAAATCGGCCGCAAGTGGCTGCACGATGCAGTGCTCCACGGCAGCAACATGGTCGAGTGGTGCTACCGCGCCAAGAACGGCGACGAGATTCTCTCGGAGGCGATTGCCACGCTGGTGCCGCTGACCGAGCGCGACGTGATCATGGTGCAGTTCCGCGATATTGCGCGCGAGGAACAGATCCGGCGCGAAATGAAAAAGCTGGAGAGCCGTCTCAAGGAATTCATGCAGGACTCCGACGAAGGCGTGACGGTGCTGCGTTCGGATGGCGGCATCGAGTACCTGAGCGACGCCGGCCGCAAGCTGCTGGGCGTGCGGCCGGGCCAGAACCCGCCCAAGAATTTCGTCGAGCAATGCCTGCCGGAGTCGCGCGATGAATTGCTGGAACTGCTCACGCTGGCGCTGCCGGATGCGATCAGCTTCCCGCTGCGCTACCAGATCCTGCGCAAGGATGGGCTGGTGCGCTGGCATCACGCGGTGTGCCGCTACATCGAGATCGAGAACGACCTCAAGGGCCACCTGCTGCACTTCCACGACATCACCGACCAGGTCGAAGCCGAGGAAGCGCGCCGCCGCGACCAGGCCTCGCTGGAATACCTGGCGCGCCACAATGCCATGGGCGAGATGGCCACCGCCATCGCGCACGAGCTGTCGCAGCCGCTGGCGGCGATCCGCAATTTCCTCGAAGGCTCGGTGTTGCGCATCAAACAGAGCGAGGCCCTGCGCGAACAGGCCGGACAGATCGTGTGGGGGCTGGAGAGTGCCGGACGCCAGGTCGACCATGCCGCCACCATCATCAAGAGCGTGCGCGAATACGTGGTACGGCTGGAGCAGAGCGAAGGCCTGATCGACCTCAACGCCGTGCTGGAGGAAGTGCGCTGGTTCATCGAGATGAAGGCCGCCGAAGGCAAGGTCCACCTGCACATCGAACCGGGTACGCAGCCGCTGGTGGTGAGCTGCGAGAAGGTGCTGATCGGCCAGGTGATCTTGAATCTCGCCTTCAACGCCATCGAGGAAATGATGGCCTTTCCCGAGGGCGCAAGGCATGTGCGCATCAGCACCGCGCGCAGTGCCGGCAATGCTCTGCTGACCGTTGCCGACGAGGGACGCGGCATCGATGCCGGCCACCGCGAACGGCTTTTCGATGGCTTCTTCTCCTCCAAGGTCAGCGGCAACGGCATCGGATTGGCGCTGTGCAAGAACATCATTGCGCGCCATCGCGGCGATATCTGGGCACAACCCGGAGAAAGCTGCGGCACGCGTTTCTGCTTCACGCTGCCGTTGGTGGAACGCCACAACTAGGGATTCCTTTAGTCCGCGCGGGCGACGCGCCGCCTTGGTGATCGCACGCACTCGCGTGGTGAAGTTCTGCACGATTATCCCGTCATCGCGCCGATTCATGCACCGGATTCGAGAGTCGGCGACTTATCTGTCCGGTGCATGAATCGGGCTTATTCCATCTATCCGCTGCATCAATTTGATCTGGCGCAAATGCGCTTCCTATGATGGCCCCACATGACGACATGTCATGCACGCCACGCAGACCTTCCACATCTACCGGCTGCGTTCGCCGCCCGGCATCGGCCTCACCCGGTACCGAGCGCGACCATCACACTGCAACACCACAGGGAGCCTTGTCACATGAAGAAGAAACTACTGGCCGCCGCCTTGCTCGCGGCCGGCACGGGGATGGCACATGCACAGAGCAGCGTTTCCATCTATGGCCTGATCGATCTCGGCCTGACCTATTACTCCAACGCCGCCAAGACCGGCGGCGGCGGCGCGTCGCTGCTGCGCATGGACAGCGGCATCGCTCAGGGCAGCCGCATCGGCTTCAAGGGAACGGAAGATCTGGGCGGTGGCCTGAATGCCTTCTTCACCCTGGAAACCGGCTTCGGTGCCGATGACGGCAGCCTGGGACAAGGCGGTCTGTTGTTCGGCCGCCAGTCCTTCGTCGGCCTGGGCAGCAAGGACTGGGGCGCGCTGAGCGTGGGTCGCCAGTACGACTTCATGGCCAACATCGGTGGCCAGTATGCGATGGGCGCACTGTCGCCGGCCGGCTCCTTCGGCTGGGGCCTGCATGCCGATGCCGCGCACGGCACGGCCCTGAACAACCACATCTATGCCGGCGACCGCACCAACAATTCCATCAAGTACAACAGCGCCAAGTTCGGCGGTTTCAGCTTTGGCGCAATGCTCGGGCTCGGTGAAGTGGCCGGCAACAACAATGCCGGCCGCACCGTCAGCGCCACCGGCCAGTACGACAGCGGTGCCTTCAGCGGCGCGCTCGCCTACACCGACATCAAGAGCAGCAGCGGCGCTTCCGCCACCCGCATCTATGGCGGCGGTGCGCGCTACCAGATCGGCGCCTTCACACCGTTTGGCGTGATCATCCAGGTCAAGAACACCGACACCAATGCCAAGGCCACCACCTATGAACTGGGCACGGTCTATGCATTGACACCGCTGTGGGATCTGGCTGCCGCCTACCAGTTCCAGAAGCGCAACCAGGGTGTGGGCAATGCCCAGGCACTGGTGGCGACGGTGGACTACAAGATCTCCAAACGTACCGACCTGTACGTGGGCGCCGTCTATGACCGCGACAAGGGCTACAACGCGTATCCGGTCTTCGGTGGCGGCATCCAGTCGTCGACCGGCAACCAGAGCGCGCTGCGCCTGGGCATGCGTCACCGCTTCTGAGTACGGGCTACTTGAGGAGGGAAGGCCGCCGCCGACATCCGGTGGTCTTCCCGCAGGCAGGGAGAACGGCCCGCCGCGTTGGCGGGCCTTCTGCTTTCCGGCGCAATGGATCAGCTGCTGCGGCCGTAGCTCTGCAGCATGTCGATGACGATCTGGCGCAGCCAGGTATTGCCGGCGTCGGCATCGAAGGCCGGATGCCAGTGCAAGGTGATGTCCACCGCCGGCAGCTTGACCGGCAGTTCGTAGGAGAGGAATACGTCCGGGTGCTCGCTGTGGAAAAGCTTGGCGATGCGCGCCGGGACGGTGGCCACCAGATCGGATTTGCCGAGGATGCGCGGCAGCACGGTGAAGTGCGGGATCGACAGGCTGATCTTGCGCTGCACGCCGAGATTGCGGAAGGAATTCTCGACCTGGTGATGGCTGCTCTCGGCCGACTCGACCAGGACGTGCGAGAGCGCCAGGAATTCGTCGAGCTGCAGTTGTTCACGCGCAGGCAGAGCCGAACGCTTGCGCATCATGCAGACATAGGTTTCGCGGAACAGCAGTTCATGACAGGTCACCGCCTTGAGCGCGGGCAGGTTGCCGAAGGCGAAGTCGAGCTGACCGGTGCGCAGCGCTTCTTCCAGATGTGCGGGAGGCACCTGCTCCACCTGCAGGCGCGTCTGCGGGGCCTGCGCGGTCAGCAGTTCGCAGAGTTGCGGCAGGAACATCATCTCGGCCACGTCCGTCATCGAGGCGCGGAAGACGCGCGTACTGGCGGCCGGGTCGAAGCGCTCGGTATAGCGCAGCGCATCCTGCACCGCCTGCAGCGCGCGGTTGATGGGCTTGGACAGTTCCAGCGCGGCGGGCGTGGGCTGCATGCCCTCCTTGGTGCGGATGAAGAGCGGGTCATCGAAGATCTGCCGCAGCCGTCCGAGCGCATAGCTCACGGCGGGCTGCGACAGGTGCAGGCGGTTGCCGGCCAGGGTCAAGCTGCGTTCGTCGGCAATGGCCTGGAAGACCCGCAGCAGGTTCAGGTCCATGTTGTTGAAGGTCGCCATAGCAGTCTCCGGATGGGGTCGCGCGGGGGCCTGGGCCCGATGAGTCACATCAAGGAAAGCGGCAATCACTATCCATGCCGCTTATGTGAAAAATATTTTACATCAATTTGATCTATTTTAAGGCGACTTTTAGAATGCTTCACATCAGCCAAGGAAACCGCCTGCATGCCGCGCCCGACGTGGATTGCCAGCCTGGTCGGCCCCATTTGAACGGATGCGCCATGAGCCCCCAGCCAACTTCTTCATCTCCCCTGCCGACACCGCGCAAGCGCAATGGCCAGGCCGCCCTCGCCGCCCTGCAGCAGCAGGCGCGCATCGCCTGCCTGGGAGCGGCAGGATGAGCAACACTTCAGCACGCACCGTCCCCGGCACCGGCCACGCCCTGCTCTCGCGTTTTCACCTCGGTGGCAGCGGCCCGACAGTGGCCATCAAGGATTGCATCGACATCGCCGGCCAGCCCACTTGCGGCGGCAGCGCCGCCCTGGCCGATGCGCCGCCGGCTGCGGCGCACGCCGACGTGGTTCGCAAGTTGCTCGACGCCGGCTGGCAGCTCACCGCCCGCGCCAACATGCACGAGCTGGCCTACGGCATGACCGGCATCAATGACTGGAACGGCACCGCCGTCAATCCGCAGGACGCCAGCCGCATGACCGGTGGCTCCTCCAGCGGCTCGGCCTCGGCCGTGGGCGCGGGCTTGGTGGATATGTCCATCGGCAGCGACACCGGCGGCTCGATCCGCCTGCCCGCGGCCTGCTGCGGCGTGATCGGCTTGAAACCGACCTTTGGCCGCGTCAGCCGCGCCGGGGCCTATCCGGCGGTGAGCAGCCTGGATTGCGTGGGCCCCTTTGCGCGCAGCATGGATCTCATCATCAGCGCCATGGCCAGCATCGCGCCCGGTTTCGACCGCGCTGCCGCCACCGCTACGGCAGCACAGGCCCGCGTCAAACTGGTAACGGTACAGGCTGATCCCCAGATCGCAGAGGCCGTCGCCGCGGCCTTCGCCGCCAGCGGGTGGACGGGCGATGCCTGGACCCCGCAGCACATGCACGCCGCCTTCGAGGCCGGCATGACCCTCATCAATCGCGAAACGCATGACGCCTTCGGCCACCTGCTGGGCCTGGGCAAACTGGGTGCCGACATCGAGAAGCGCCTCTCGGCCGCCGCCGCCACCACCGATGACGCGGTGGCCCAGGCCGAAGCCGTGCGTGCCGCCTTCAGCGCCGAAGTCGACGCCGCGCTGGCCGACGCCGATGCGCTGCTGCTGCCGACGCTGCCGTCGCTGCCGCCGACGCTGGAAGCGATCCGCCAGGGTGCCTCGGTGCTGATGCTGTCCTCGCTGGTGCGGCCCTTCAACCTGTCCGGCCATCCGGCCCTGAGCATTCCGGTGCCGATGGCCGGCAGCTCGCTCAAGGCCGGACTGCAACTGGTCGGCCGCAAGGGCGATGACGAACGCATTTGCGCACTGGGCCTGCATCTGGAACAGGCACTCAAGCAACGCCCCTGACACGCACTGCCCCGACAAGCTCGCCCAATCAACACTGACAACGACTGCAAGCCACTGGAGAAAGCCATGAACGCACCGCTACGCTTCCACCCGCGCAAGACCGATTCATCCTATGCCGACCTGGTACAGGATGCGGTGGTGGATCCTTCGCTCTACACCGATCCGGCCATCTTCGAAGCGGAGATGGACAAGATCTTCTACAAGACCTGGATCTGGGTTGCGCATGAAAGCGAAATCAAGAATCCCGGTGATTTCAAGACTGCCCAGATCGGCCGCCAGCCGGTGATCGTGGTGCGCGACAAGACCGGCAAGATCAACGTGCTGGAAAACCGCTGCCGCCATCGTGGCGCCACCGTCTGCGAAAAGCACAAGGGCAATGCCACCGGTTTTACCTGTCCCTACCACAGCTGGTCCTATGGCCTGGACGGCAAGCTGCGCGGCCTGCCCTATCCGGAAGGCTACGAAGACGTCATCGAGAAAGCCGACCTGCCGCTGCAGAGCCTGCGTGCGGAGAGCTACAACGGCATGATCTTCGCCTCCTTCAACCAGGAGATCGAACCGCTGTCGGACTTCCTCGGCCATGCCAAGAAGTGGATCGACCTGTTCATGAAGCAAGGCGCAGGCTTCCCCGTGAAGGTGCAGGGCGAGCACAAGTTCAGCTTCAAGGGCAACTGGAAGATCCAGCTGGAAAACACCACCGACGGCTATCACTTCCCCGTGGTGCACAAGACCTTCCTGTCGTCGGTCGATGAAGAGACTTCCGAGATGCTGTCCTTCATGACCGATGACCAGTCCATCACCCGCTCGCTGGGCAATGGCCACAGCGTCATGATCATGGTGCCGGAACACGTGGACCTGGATGTGGACGATGGCAGCGAACAACTGCAGGAGCGTTTCGCCCACGTCACCGAAGAACTCTCCAAGACCATGCCGCCGGAACAGGTGCGCCGCATCGTGCGTTCGCTGCACGGCGCCGGTTTCAACCTGAACCTGTTCCCCAACGTGGCCATGTCGATGTCCTTCTTCCGGGTGCTGCATCCGGTGTCGGTGGGCGAGACCCAGATCCGCCACGTGGCCCTGGGCATGGACGGCGGACCGGAGATCGCCAACCGCGAACGCCTGCGCATCCACGAGCACTTCCAGGGCCCGTTCGGTTTCGGCAGCCCCGATGACGCCGAGGCCTGGGAACGCGTGCAGGCCGGTTCGCACGCCGGCCGCAATGCGCCGATCCTGGTCAATCGCGGCCTGAACCGTGAGTGGGTGGATGACAACGGCGACAAGGTGTCGCACTCGACCGATGAAACCGGCATGCGCGAAGCCTATGCCATGTGGAAAAAGATGATGGAGAAATGACCGATATGAACCAACACGACACCCTGCAAGGCATCCCCGCGCCCATGGCGCGTGCCATCGCCTTCATCTGGAAAGAAGCTGAACTTCTGGACAAAAAGGACTATGCCGCCTGGCAAGCCCTGTGGACCGAAGATGGTTACTACGTGGTGCCCATCGATCCCGACACCACCGACTACGCGGCCTCACTGAACTACGCCTACGACAATGCCCACATGCGCAAGATCCGCATCGAGCGCCTGACGTCGGGCCACGCGATGTCGGCCGTGGATGCGGCAGCGACCGTACGCACCGTGTCGCGCTTCGTGCCGGTGCACCTGTCGGAGGAGCTGGTGGAGATCACCTCGGCCCAGGTCCTGGTGGGCTACAAGCGCCAGCAGCACACGATGTTCGTGGCCAACGTCACGCATCGCCTGCGCTTCACGCCCCAGGGTCCGAAGATCGAGCAGAAGGTGATCCGCCTGATCAACTCCATGGACAGCCTCAACGCCCTGGGCTTCCTGCTCTGAGCTGGCGTACCGCACTTTCGACATTGAACCGACGAGTATTGGCCTCATGAAACTGATCGTAGACACCCTCACCGATGAAACCGGCGACATCCGTTCCTTCCGCCTGGTGCGCGCCGATGGCGCCCCGCTGCCGGCTTACGAGCCGGGGGCCCACATCGACGTCACCGGGCCGACCGGGATCATGCGCCAATACTCGCTGTGCGGTCCGCTGGAAGACCGTTGCGGCTACACCATCGCGGTCAAGCGCGAACCGGCGTCGCGTGGCGGCTCGGCGGCCTTGCATGATGCGGTCAAGCCGGGCATGGAACTGGAAGTGGGCACGCCGCGCAACCTCTTCGCCCTCGATGCCAGCGCACCGGAGCACCTGCTCTTCGGCGCGGGCATCGGCGTGACGCCGCTGCTGGCGATGGCCTATCGCCTGTGGGCCGAACAGAAGCCCTTCACGCTGCATTACTTCGTGCGCGCACGCGAGCATGCGGCCTTTGCCGATCTGCTGGAGAACGCGCCCTTCGCCGCGCAGGTGCGTTTCCACTATGCGGTCATGCCGGCGCAGATGGAGCATTACCTCACGGTGTGCCTCGAAGCCGGCAGCAAGGACGCCCACGTCTATACCTGCGGCCCCGCTCCCTTCATGGATGCGGTGGTCAAGTGTGCAGCAGCCAGCCGCAGCGAGGAGGCGATTCATCTGGAGCACTTTGCTGCACCGGTGGCCCCTGCTGCCTCTGCGGAAGGTGCCGGCGGCGGCGATGGCGCCTTCGAAGTGAAGCTGGCCAGCTCGGGCAAGGTGGTGCAGATTCCGGTGGGCATTCCCATCGTCGACATCCTGGCGCGCGAGGGCATCGTCATCGATACCTCCTGCCGCGAGGGCATCTGCGGGACCTGCGTGGTACCGCTGCTGGAGGGCGAGCCGGATCATCGCGACAATTGCCTCTCCAAGAAAGAGAAGGCGGCCAATGACCAGATTTGTACCTGTGTCTCAAGGGCCAGGTCGGGGATGCTGGTGCTGGATCTCTGAGGCTTTCTGAAGACTCTCTCACGCCGTTGGTTTTTTTTGGTCCGGACATGAGGGCCTGAAAGCATGAATGCCGTTCAGCATTGCGCTGAACGGCATTCATCTTTAACTCCAAGGAAAGAATCTCAGAGCGCCGTACGCTTGACCTTGTGAAACAGCCGATTGAAATAAATGAGGCTGTCCTTCTTCTCATTGACCTCGACCTCGGCCAGCTCCACGAACATCACCGAGTGCGTACCCACTTCCTTGAATTCGCGGATGCGCCCCTGCAGCTTGACCAGCGCATCGGCCAGTACCGGCTGTCCCAGTTCGCCCGGCTCCTCCCAGATATCCCAGCCGAAACGCTCTTCCATAGGAACCTTGGTGGCACCGGAGAAGTGCATGGCCAGCTGTTCCAGTTCATCCGAGAGCACGTTCACGCACAGCCGTCCATTTTTCTTGAACACGTCATGCATGGCACTGCCGCGATTGATGCAGACCAGGATCGTGGGCGGCGTATCGGTCACCGAGCAGACGGCCGAGGCGGTGATGCCGCAGCGGCCGCCTTCACCATCGGTGGTGATGATGGATACCGCCGCCGGCAGGTGCGCCATGGCATTGCGGAATTCCAGTTGCTCGGCAGCAAGGGGGGCGCGCACCACGGGTGCGGATGGCGTTTCTTTTTGAATGGCGGTGGTGCTCATGGGATCTCCCTGTTATGCACGCCGATGAAGCACGGCGTTCGATGAGAGCAGGTTAAGGCATGCCCATGGTGCAGGCAATCCGTGCCACATGCCCGCCCCACAGGGGATTGCGGCAGACGATCTAGGTAAAAATACCTAGACCATCGTCAGGACGGGGGTGTTACAGTGTCGCTGATCCCAAGAATTTCAGGCCTGCTTTTTGCATAAGTCAAAGCATGACGATTTGATTTGTGCCGACCAGTCCATCAAGAAATCGAGAGGGTCGGAAATAGCGCCGGTGCAAGCCGGCTCCATTTTGACGAGACGAGGAGTGCAGATGGAAACCAACCCGCCGGTGGTCTACATCGTCGATGATGACGAAGCCGTTCGGACTTCGCTGGCCTGGCTGCTGAGCTCGGTCAATATCCGGACCGAATGCTTCGATGGCCCCGAGGCCTTCCTGAAGGCCTATGACGCCAACAGCCTGTCCTGCCTGATCCTGGACGTGCGCATGCCTGAAATCAGCGGCTTCCAGCTGCAGGATCGCCTGAAGGAAATCGGGGCCGACATCCCCGTGATCTTCGTCTCGGGCCATGGCGACATTCCCATGTCGGTGCGCGCCCTGCACAATGGCGCGGTCGACTTCCTGGAAAAACCCTACAACTCGCAGCAGATGCTGGAACGCATCCAGATGACGCTCAAGAACGTGGCCGGCAACATGCAGGCCCGCGAGCGCCGCCAGCAGCTCAAGGCCCGCCTGAAGACTCTCACCGCACGCGAACGCGAGATCCTGGAGAAGGTCATCATGGGCCAGTCCAGCAAGCTCATCGCGCGCGACCTCAACATCAGCGTCAAGACGGTGGACGTGCATCGCGCCAGCGTCAAGGACAAGCTGGGCTGCCAGAGCACGGCCACGCTGGTGCGCGACGTGCTGATGGATTTCGGGCCGGAATTTCTCAAGGCGGCCTGATTCTTTCTGATCCTTGCTGATCGTTCCCGAGCCTGCATGAAAAGGGCCGCAGCATGCTGCGGCCCTTTTCGATATCCGCCGTTGTGCGATTGGCTTATGCCGCCTGCAAGGCGAAGAAAGCCACTGCCCGCTTCAGTTGCGCCGCCTGGTCTTCCAGCGATTTCGCCGCTGCGGCCGCCTGTTCCACCAGCGCCGCATTCTGCTGGGTCACGCCATCCATCTGGCTCACCGCCTGATTCACCTGATGAATGCCTTCGGCCTGCTCGCGGCTGGCGGTGCTGATGTCGCCCACCAGCGCATGCGCGCCCTGCACGCTGCCGACCACTTCCTGCATGGTCTTGCCGGCGCGCTCCACCAGTTCACTGCCGGCATCGACCTTGGAGACCGAATCATCGATGAGCTGCTTGATCTCCTTGGCGGCCGAGGCCGAGCGCTGCGCCAGGGCGCGCACTTCCGAAGCCACCACCGCGAAACCGCGCCCCTGCTCGCCCGCACGCGCCGCCTCCACAGCTGCATTGAGCGCGAGGATGTTGGTCTGGAACGCGATGCCATCGATCACGCCGATGATGTCGACGATCTTGCGCGAGGAGCTGTTGATGTTGCCCATGGTGTCGATCAGTTCCTGCATCACTTGCCCGCCCTGCCCCGCAATGGAAGCCGCCGACTTGACCAGGTCATTGGCCTGATGCGCGTTTTCGGAATTGGTGCGCACGCTGGACGTGAGCTGCTCGATGGAGGCCGCGGTTTCTTCCAGCGCACCGGCCTGCTCTTCGGTACGAGCCGAGAGGTCGAGGTTGCCATTGGCGATTTCACCCGAAGCCACGGCAATGTTGTCGGCCCCCAGGCGCACGGTGGAGACCACGCCATGCAGGCGCTCGCTCATGCCTTGCAGCGAGGCCACCAGCTGGCCCAGTTCATCCTGGCCCATGGGCTGGGCGCGCGAGGTCAGGTCACCGGCGGCCACACGCTGCGAGATGGCCAGCGCCGCGTGTACCGGCCGCGTGATGCTGCGCGTGAGCAGCAGCGCAAAGGCGATGCCGCAGGCGAGGATCACGGCTTCCAGTGCAAAGATCTGCCACTGGCTGCTGGCCGCATCCTGCTGGATGTCGGCAGAGATTTCATCGATGCGGGCGCGTTCGAAATCCAGCAGGGACCGCATCGCGCCCTGGGTGTTGTTGGCGATGCCCACGTATTGCTGCTGGTAGAGCTGGTCCACCTTGGCCGCATCGCCCTCCTTCTTGGCCGCGTAGATCTGGTCGCGGATGGCGAGGAACTGCTTGCGCGCCGCGTTGATGGCCGCGAACAGCTTCTTCTCTTCCTCACTGGTGAGCAGCTGCTCCACGTCCTTCAGGGTCTGTGCGGATTCCTTGCTGGAAGCCGCAGCCTCCTTGGCGAGGAAGGCTTCCAGTTCTGGATCGCGGCTCTTGACCACGGTGGTGGTGCGCTGGATCGCGATCAGCAGCAGCGTGTTCCATTGCGACACCAGCCGTTCGGTCTTCAGCGGCACGTCCATCATCTGCCGGGTCTGCTGCGCGACCGTCTTGAGCCGCCAGATGCCGACGGCGGCGACCACCATGGAAAACACCAGCACCACGGCAAAACCCGCCCCCAGGCGCGAGCCGATACGTATGTTCTTGATCATTGCTTCTTTCCATCCCAACCATGTTGTGTATGGCGCCCCGTAGACGGACTTTCCCCGACCGTCCGGCTTGCCCCCTGATGCCCCAGCTACCCCAGCAAGACCGATGCCAGCGATTGCCAAATGGCAAGGCCGCCTTGCATGCGCTCGATTCTAGGAGCCCGCTGCCATCGCGACCATATCAAAATGCAGAAACGTGGTATGCCAATTCGGCAACGCAAGCCCGCAAACCCTTGCCGGACAAGGATAGCCTCAAACTGGCCGGGTGGAAACATTATGCAATTTAAAACATTAGGATCTGTGGTCCTCATGCGATGGCGCGCGGCGTGGACCGGACGTTGTTGGTACGTCAACCATAGTCCGGCTCATCCTTGGCCACGCAGCGGACCAAACTTGGGCACAATGGCCGCTTGCCTTCGCGTTTCGGGATACCTGCTGCACCATGTCCACACTCTCCCCACCCATCGCCCTGCTGCTGGCCGCCGGCCGGGGTAGCCGCTTCGGCGCGCACGAAGAAAAACTCCTGCAGCCCTTCGTCCATCACGATGGCCGCCCCGGCATCGTGGCCACAGCTACGGCGGCAGCCTTGCTGGAAGTGATGCCGGTGCTGGCCGTGGTGCATGGAGAAGGACCGCTGGCCGATGCGCTGCGTGCGCTGGGCTGCACGGTCTGCCTGACCGGCCAGGATGGGCCGCGCGAGATGAGCGCCTCCTTGCGATGCGGTCTGCAGCAGAGCGCTGATGCGTCGGCATGGCTGGTGGCGCTGGCCGACATGCCGCGCGTGCAGCCGGACACCGTGCGGCGCTTGCGCGATGCGCTGGCGGCGGGGGCGTCGATGGTGGTGCCGGTGATGCAGGGGCGGCGCGGCAATCCGGCCGGTTTTGCGCAGTCGCACCTGCCGGCCTTGCTGTCACTGCAGGGAGATCGCGGTGCGCGGGCTTTGCTGGAGAGCCCGGCGCTGGTAGAGATTGCGGTGGAGGATGCGGGGATTTTTGCGGATGTCGATACGCCGGAAGATCTGCAACGACTCCGGCAGAACCTGGGCTGATCTGCCGCCCGGTTTCCGCAGTCCGGATTCCGTCTTGGGGAATCCGCGCTTCAGATCCCGCTGAACCAGTTGTAGCCCTGGTCTTCCCAATAGCCGCCCGGGTTCTGGTTGCTCACGAAGATGGCCACCACATGCTTGGGATTCTTGAAGCCCAGCTTGGTCGGCACACGTACCTTCAATGGATAGCCGTATTGCGTGGGCAGCGCCTCCTTGCCGAAGTCCAGTGCCAGGATGGTCTGCGGATGCAGCGCCGTGGGCATGTCCAGGCTGGAGTAATAGCGGTCCGCACATTTGAAGCCCACGTATTTCGCCGTGAGATCCGCGCCGACCGCCTGCAGGAACAAGCTCAGCGGCACGCCCGACCATTGGCCGATGGCGCTCCATCCTTCGATGCAGATGTGGCGCGTGATCTGCGCCGCCTGCGGCAGTGCACGCAGGCGCTCCAGATTCCAGCTGCGCTTGTCGCTGACCAGGCCCGAGACTTCCAGCTTCCAGTCGCTGCCATCGATGTCGGGCGCATTGAACTCGTCATAGAAAGCGTTGAAGGGAAACGGATTGGTGATCTGGCTGGCCGCATAGGTCGGTGCGAGTTTCTGGCCCCGGAACAACAGCGCCTGCACCCGGTCATTCCAGCGCGACATGGCCCACAGGACCTTGTCCACGCTGTCGTTGTCCTGCAGGTCGCAGCCCGACAGCATGGACAGCGCCCCCACCGAGAGCGCCGAGCGCAGCATGAGGCGGCGCTGCACGTTCAGCAGGGCCGGGCGATGGTCGGCCAGCAGGATCTTGCCGGCCTTCTCCGGACGTGGCGGTTTGATGTCTTCCTTGTCTTTCATGATGCATTGGCCTCGTGATCACGGCCTCCGGTGAACATCGGGATGAGGGTCTTGGGAACGATGGCCACCAGGGCCAGGTGTACCACCACGAAGCCAGCAATACCGGCCATCGCGGCGAAATGCACCTTGCGCGCAAAGTCGAAGCCGCCGAAGAGATCGGCCAGCCAGTCCAGCTGCACCGGCTTCCACAGCGCCAGACCCGACAGCACCACCAGGATGCCCAGCAGAATCACCGCCCAGTACAGCAGCTTCTGCACCGCGTTGTAGACGCCGGGCTGATGCGGCAGGCGAAAGCGCATGGCCTGCACCGCGTCGCTGACCACATCGGCCGCGCGCAGCGGCAGCAGGTGGAGGCGGAAATGGCCGCTGAAGCTGCCATACAGCAGGTAGAACAGGCCATTGGCCACCAGCAGCCACATCGCCGCGAAGTGCCAGGCGATGGCGCCGCCCAGCCAACCGCCCAGAGTCATCCAGGGAGCGAACTTGAAGCCGAAGATGGGCGAGGCGTTGTAGATGCCCCAGCCACTGCTGATCATGCAGGCGATGGCCACGGCATTGAGCCAGTGGGCAATGCGCACGGCCAGCGGATGGAGAACGGGTGAACGGGGCATCGTCGCACCTGCTTACATCGGCGGGGTGATGCCGTTCTTGCCGGCGCTCACGCTGTTGGCGGTCAGGCTGCCATCGGCGTTCTTGCGGGCGCGCACTACCACCTTCACGCCTGCGGCCAAGAGCGAGCGATCACCGGCTTCGATGCTGACCACGGGCACATCATCGGGCACCACGATCTTCTTCTCGCCGCCCTTGTATTTCAGGGTGAGGGTGCGGCCCTGGCTGGCCACCACGTCACCTACGGTGCCATTGGTCATGGTGCTGTTGGGAGCCAGGTCGAAGGGACGATGGCCGTCGCCGGTACCGGCCATGGCGGGCGGGAAGACGTGCACTTCCAGCGCCTTCTGGGAGCCATCCGGCTGCGGGATGCCGGCCGCGCCGATGTAGCTGCCGGGCTTGATGTCGTTGATGTCGGCAATCGAGATGGCGGCCACGCGGGTGTCCTTGTCGAGGGCCACGTTCTGCTCGGCGCCCTTGTTGGTCTTGACCACCAGCCGATCCTTGCCGACCGAGACGATGCTGCCGCGAATGCCGACCTGCGGCGGCGTCTGCGCCATGGCCGATGAAGCGATCAACTGGCTGGCCAGCAGCGCCGGGATCAGCGCGCCACGGAGAAGACGGGGCAGAGTTGTGTTAGTCATGAGATATGGTCCTGAAAGACGATTTTTGAAGGGGAGCCTGATTCTAGGCAAGCCGGAACGTCATTCGAATGACATTTCAATGACAAAAATGTCATTCTTCTCCTGCCTTGGCAGACCGCGCGCAAGCGCCCATAGCCCGCTCTGCGGAGCGGGCTATGGCTGACGTTCGAAGGGGGCTGGGGCGACGGCCGATAAATGACCGGCGAATGGCCAATGACTGGCCGATGAATGCGCCGGGACTCAGTTGTCCTGATGCGCCCAGTTGAAGCTCAGCGAGACGGGCTTCTCACCCACGCTGACCTTGCTGGTTTTCTTGACGCCGTTGTAGACGGCGGTGATTTCGTATTCGCCCTTGGGCAGCTTGAGGTTGGTCATGGGGCCAGCGGTGGCCAGGCTGAAGAGGCTCTTGCCGTGAAGGTCGGCCACGTCCAGCTTGACGTTGCTGACATAGGCGCCGTCCTTGGCTTCCGAGAACAGCAGGCGCAGGTTGTAGTCCTTGGCCGATTCACGCAGCTTGGCCTGCTCGCCGGCACCGATGCCGCCGTTCATGTAGGCGACCGTGCCCTGCATGTCCTGGGCGTGGGTCAGGGGTGCCGCCATGCCGGCGAGGCCGAAGACGATGGCGCTGATGGCGGTGATCTTGTTGATGTCCATGATGGCTCCTTGTCGTGGTTCAGGATGAAAGCGCTGCCGCTCCATGGCGGAGCGTCGGCGGTCGCCAATGCTGAGCTGACCGCCGATGCTTTACTGTAGGTCCGCAAAATTAAGGGATCCTTAACACCACAAAAGATTCCTGAGCACTGACGTCGCAGCAGATCTTGCCCACGCGCAAGCCAGCTCTCCCCTGCCCGGTCGGCCGCCTCAGCGTGCGGCCATGCCTTCCGGCACACAGCGCAACGTGCCTTCCAGCTGCGCCAGCCGCCGCCCGTGCTCATCGATGAGAGCCCGCTGCACGGACACCGCATCAGACAGTGCCGCCAACCGGGCAGTACAGTACCCTGCCACTTCATCGGCCAGTTCTTCCAGGGTGGCCAGTACGCTTTGGCCCAGCGCGTCGTACAGTTTCTCGTAGGACGGCGGCAAATCGCCGGCAATGCGTTCATAGCCGCTGCCCGCAGGCAGGACCAGCGCCACCGGGGCCGGTGCGGACAGCACATGGCTGTCCAGTACGGCGCGCGCGTGGCGCTCGAAGGCGTGCATCAATGATGCTTGCAGGCTGGCCAGTACAGCGGCCACATCGCCCGTGCCAGCGTGCTGCTCCAGCAAGGCCGGCAGGCCCGGCATCACCTCGCGCCAGGCCAGTTGCACGATGCGTGCGCGACTGGCGGGCAGTGCTTGCAGTTCGCTCTGCACCAACTGCTGCAAGCCCCGCAGCGCGGGCAGGGTCTGCCCTTGCAGAGGGGCCAGTACCGCTTCCTGCAGATGGTGCAGCAGCACTTCGGCCGGCTTGCGGTCGCGATAGGCCAGGGCCGGTGCCAGCAGGTCCGACAGTGCGGCATACAGGCGCTCGAAACCGGCACCGCGCATCGCTTCGGCATCCGCACCGGCCGTGCGGGCCACATAGGCGGACACCGACACGGGAGCCTTCAGCTGATGCAGCGCCACACCCAGCGATTGCAACTTGTCGGCGGCGCGGGCACGGACGTCAGCTTCCTGGTCGGCGCGGTTGGCATCGGATTTGTTGCGCAGGCATTTGACGATCTGGCCATCCACCTCATCCTCATCGATGACGTCGCTGCGCGTCAGCACCGGCAGCAGCGGCTTGCCACGGCGCAGTTCGCGCGCCAGTTCATCGAGTTCCTGCACCTGTCCGGGCGAAGTCGAACTGGTCAGCCACAGCACCGCATCGGCGCTGTCGAGGAAGCGCTGCGTGAGCGCCGCATTCTCGCCGGTGGCCGAATGCAGGCCGGGGGTGTCCAGCAGCACCAGCCCGTCGCCCAAGCAGACGCCCTGCAGGCGCGCCGTGGTTTCGGTAGCGCCTTCATGGAAAGGATCTTCACTCTCCACCAGCGCCCCGTCCTGCAGATGGAAATACTGCACCGCCTGCTGGCGCTCGCGGAAGCGTTGCGCGAGAAAGTTGCATAGCGAGCTTTTACCGGCATTGAACTTGCCGAACACCAGCAGCATGAGCTTGCCCTCGAAACGCTGGGCCAGCGCACGGGCGGGAGCGAGGGCAATCCATTGCTCCTCGCGGCAGCGCGCCTGGTGGATCCGCTCTTCGTGCAAGGCGGCCATACGGCGCGCCATGGGGCTGGCCGACTGCAGGCCGCTGGCAGGTAGCGGTGCAGCTTCAAAGGCCTGCGCTAGCGCCACGAGCCAATCACGCAATGCAGACAGCACCGGCTGCAGGTCGGCCTCGCCCTGGCCGGTGCGGCCGATGGAATCGATGAAATGCTGTTCTTCGCGGCTCATGCGTCCCCTCCTTCGCGCAGCCGCGCCAGCGCCTGCTGCGCGCGTTCATGCGCGTGCAGCTCGGCCTGGCCGATGGCGATCTGCTGTTGCAGCGCCTGGCGGTCTTCCGACAGTTCGTAGTAGTGCAGGAAGGCCTCTTTCAATTGCGCCTGCCCCGCCGGTTCACAGAAACGGCGGCGCAGGTCGGCGCGGTATTTGATGGAGATGCCCAGCACCGCCACCATCACGTTATCGAGGCTGGCCACCGAGGTCTGCTGGCTGGCCGGCAGCCCCTCCACGCCATGCTGGATCAGGTGCGCGCGAATGGCGATGCAGGCCCGGGAATAAGCGACGTGAATGCGCGCCCGCTCGCGCTTGCCGGCGGTGAGCTTGAATTCGTCGGCGGCGGTATCGGGTACCAGCGCGGGATCGACCCCCTGAAACTCGACCACCGGCAGCAGATCCTGATGGACTTTTTCCAGCACGGCCTGCAACCCTTGCTCGAAATCCTGGCGTTGCTGCTGCTGGCGCTGGCGCAGCGTTTGCAGCCCGCTCTCCAGCGCAGCTTGTTGCTGCCGTACCTGCTGGCCGATCTCGGTGAAGAGCAGATGGCGTTCATGTCGGCGCGCACCCGGCACCTGCTCCACCACGTCACGCAGCAAGGCCTGCAGCGCCGGAATGCCGCTACGCTGCAGCAGCAGCGACTTGCCGCCTTCCACGCCACTGCGGTGTCGCGTCGACGACACCGGATACAGCGTGAGCCCCGGTGCCTGCGCAGAGATGGCGGCGCTGACCTTGGCCAGTTGCTCGTCATCGCTCATCTGGTCCACCTGCGTGAGCACGAACAGCGTCTGCCGCCGCGTGCGCTGCTGGTCTTCGCGCAGGGCCTGCAGCAGATGGCGTTCGGCCGCATCCAGTTCGCCTTCCTTGGCCGCATGCACGAACAGGCGCACATCGGCCTGCAGCCACGTGGCTTCCTGTGCGTGGCTGTCATCCTGCAGGGCGACGTCGGCGTCCAGCCCGGGCGCATCCAGCCAGCGCAGTTCGGCGTGATGGTGTTCCGACAGCGTGACCGTCTCGCGCCGGTCGGCCACCGCAAACACGTCGCGCCCCATCAGTTCGTTGAGCAGGCGGCTCTTGCCGTGGTTGTACTTGCCGACCACCGTCACGGTCGGCGCGGCCTGCACTTGTGCCAGCACGCGCAGGCGTGCCAGGTCATGCGCGCGGCCCGGCACCACGGCCAGGACTTCGCTGGCGAGCGGGTCGAAGGAATCATGCTGAGGGGTCATTGGGGGGTCTCCATGTTTTTCATTTTTTCTGGGCGGGACGGCCGATCAGCCAGTGCGCGGCCATGCCGATGACCACGCCCCAGAAGGCCGCGCCCAGTCCGAACAGGGTCATGCCGGACACAGTAGCGAGGAAGGTGATGACGGCAGGCTCGGCATGGCTGCCGTCCTCGCTCATGAGGCGGATGTTGGACACGATGGCACCGATCAGTGCCAGCCCGGCCAGGGCCGCGATCAGTTCCTTGGGAAAGGCGGCAAACAGCGTCACGATGGACGCCGCAAAGGTGCCGCCGATGAGATAGAACACGCCATTGGCAATACCGGCGATATAGCGCCGGCCCGGTTCCGGATGCGCATCCTTGCCGGTACAGAGCGCGGCCGTGATGGCCGCCAGCACGATGGTGATGCCGCCGAAGCAGGCCGTCAGCAGCGAGGCCAGCGCAGTGCCGGTGACCACGGCGCGCGTGGGCGGATGGTAGCCCGCCAGCTGCAGCACCGCCATGCCCGGCAGGAACTGGCCGGTCAGGCTCACCAATACCAGCGGCACCGTCAGGCTGAAGAACATGCCAATGCTGAAGTGCGGGGCAATGAAGACCGGCTGCGCCAGTTCCAGATGCAGGGCACTCAACTCGGTACGGCCGCTGGCAAAGGCCACCGCAAACCCGGTCAGTGCCACCACCACGATGCCATAGCGCGGCCACCAGCGGCGGCCTGCGAGATAGGCGGCGAGCATGGCAAACACCATCAGCGGCGCACCCACGCTGGAGCGAAAGGCCTGCACCCCGAACTGAAACAGGATGCCGGCCATCATGCCGGCCGCAATGCCCTTGGGGATGAAGGCGAGAATTTTTTCAAAGCAGCCGGTCACGCCGATGACGATCAGGATCACGGCCGCCATGAGGTAGGCCCCCACCACTTCCGGCATGCCCACTCCGGGAAAAAGGCTCAGCAGCAGCGCCGTCCCCGGTGCTGACCAGGCCGTGATGATGGGCATCCTGAACCACCAGCTCAGCAGCAGGCCGCTCACGCCCGCACCCATGGAGATGCCCCACACCCAGGACACCAGTTGTGATTGCGGCACCTGGCCCGCATGGGCCGCCTGCACGAAAATCACCAGCGGACCGGCATAAGAAA
Source organism: Herbaspirillum sp. 1173 (assembly GCF_031455335.1). Lineage (NCBI taxonomy): Bacteria > Pseudomonadati > Pseudomonadota > Betaproteobacteria > Burkholderiales > Oxalobacteraceae > Herbaspirillum > Herbaspirillum sp. 1173. Next base: position 495,920 of record NZ_JAVDSP010000003.1, read on the forward strand.
TCAGGACTGCCAGAAAACCCGCCACCCATGCAGTGAGCGAGCCTTGTCGTTGAACCATCGAAGCTTCCTTGCGAAATGCAACTACACGAACGCACGAAAGGTCCGGCACCCGTGGATCGCTCCGCCAGGTGCCGGACCGGCTTGACCGGCTACGATCTTAAACGCTGCGCGAGATCGGCGTGGCGGTCACGGTCGGCGCAGTCTCCGCTGCCACGGCACGCTGGCCATGACGATAGCGCAGCAGGAAGATGCCGATGGCCAATGCAGCGACCAGTCCCGGCACGGCGAAGACCAGGAAATTCATCTTCAGCGGCAGCGCGGCCGCCATCAATGCACCGCCCAGCAAGGGACCGACGATGGCGCCCGAGCGGCCCACACCGGAAGCCCAGCCGAGACCCGTGGAGCGGATCGCCAGCGGATAGAACTGGGCCGTATTGGCATACAGCAGGATCTGCGTGCCGATGGTCGTGGCACCGGCCACGATGATGAGCAGGTACAGCACCGGGGTCGGGCTGTTGAAGCCGAGCAACGCAATGGCCACCGTGCCGACCGCGAAGAAACTCACCACCACCTTGGGCAAGGTAAAGCGGTCTCCCAGCCAGCCGCCGCCGATGGCGCCGACCACGCCGCCGAAGTTGAGCGCCAGCAGGAAGGACAGCGACGACCCCAGGCTGTAACCGGCGCTGGCCATCAGCTTGGGCAGCCACGAACCCAGCGCATAGACCATCAGCAGGCAGCAGAAGAAGGCGATCCAGATCATCAGCGTGCCGAGGGTGCGCTCCTGCTTGAACAAGTCCAGCATCGGCGCGCCAGAGCCCTTGGCATCACTCTGCACCAGCTGCACATCGGCACCCAGCACCGCTTGCGGCGCGACCTGCGCCAGCATGGCACGGGCCTGCTCCTGCTTGCCCGCACGCAGCAGGAAGCCGACCGATTCCGGCAGCTTCCACAGGATCACCGGCAGCAGCACCAGCGGTACGGCCGCGGCAAAGAACATCGATTGCCAGCCGAAGTTGGGCAGCATCCAGATACCCAGGCCCGCGCACAGCACGCCGCCCAGCGAGTAGCCGCTGAACATGATGGCCACCAAGGTACTGCGCAGGCGCTTGGGCGCGTATTCATTCATCAGCGCCACGGCATTGGGCATGAGGCCGCCGCAACCGAGGCCGGCCATGAAGCGATAGATGCCGAATTCCGTGGGCGAAGTGGAAAAGCCGCTCAGGAAAGTGGAGACGCTGAAGAGCACGAAGCTGATCGCCACGCCCTTCTTGCGGCCGATGCGGTCGGCCAGCGGGCCGAAGACGAAGGCACCGAACATCATGCCGAACAGCGCATAGCTGCCCAGCGCGCCGGCCTGCACCGGCGACAGGGACCACTCCTTCATCAGTACCGGCAGCACGGCGCCGTAGATGAACAGGTCATAACCGTCGAACACCAGCAGCAATGCGCACAGGCACATCACCATCCAGTGGAATTGCGTAAAACGCGCGCCATCGATGATCTGGCTCACTTCCTGGGTCTTCATGGGTCTCCTCCGTTGTCGTTTGTCTTGCGGGATTGGCGTTGTTTTGTGTTCTTGTGTTTGTCATGCCCGGCGTTTTTCTTGCAGTAATCCTGTGCGGGTCAGGCCTGCCCCTTCTTGCGCAGATGCGCCACCGCCTTGATCTCGATGATGTAGCCCGGCGCACCGCCGAGCATGTGCGCGCCAATCGCCGTCCAGGCCGGCAGCGGATAGGCGTTCAGGTAGCGGTTGCGCACCTTGATGAACAAGGGCAAATCGCGCATGTCGGTATGGAAGGTGGAGAGATCGACGATGTCGTCCAGGGTACCGCCAGCCTTCTCCAGCACCCGCTTGAGGTTCTCGAAGGCCTGCACGATCTGGGCTTCGCGCGGCTCCACCAGTTGCATGTCGGGACCGCGCCCGATCTGGCCGGAGACGTAGAGAACATCGCCGACCAATACGCCGGGGGCATAACCGATTTTTTCGTAGACGTCTTCCATTCCCTCGGGAATGATGGCCTGGCGTTCAGACATGGTGTCTCCGTTCAAGGAAGTTGATTGAGAGGCCTCAGCCATTGTCGCCACCGGCGACCGGCAATACGGCCCCGGTGATGTAGCTGGCCTCGTCGGAAGCCATGAAGAGGATGGGTGCGATCTGCTCTTCCAGCGTGGCATAGCGTTTGAAGAAAGTGGAGCCGGTCACCTGCTGCACGGCCTCCTGCATCCACGCCTGCTCATGCGCGCTGTCGCCTTGCGCATTGCGCGGCACGCGGCGCGGCGGCGCCTGCGTACCGCCGGGCGCGGTGGCCACCACGCGGATGCCCTGCTCGCCGTATTCCATGGCCAGTGCCATGGTCATGGCATTGACGCCGCCCTTGGCCGCCGAATACGGCACCCGGCGAATGCCGCGCGTAGCGTTGGAGGAAACGTTGACGATGGTGCCCCGGCCCGCGCGCAACATGTGCGGCAGCACAGCGTGACAGCCGTAGAGCGTGGGCATGAGCGAGCGGCGGATTTCGGCATCGATCTGATCGGCTTCGAATTCGGCGAAGGGACGCATGCGAATGGCACCGCCCACGCCGTTGACCAGCAGGTCGATACGGCCATGCAGTTCGACGGCGCGGGCCATGGCGGCCTGCGCGCCGTCATGGGTTTCGAGGTCGGCGACGAAGCCTGTGGCCCGTCCTTCGGGCGCTTCCATCGCCACTTCATGGATGAAGCCGGCGCGGTCCACCATCAGCACCTGGCCACCTTCAGCCGCGATGCCCAGCGCCACGCCGCGCAGGATGCCCTGGGCGGCGCCGGTGACCACGGCCACCTTGCCGGCGAAGCGTGCGCGGGGGAGCGCTGCGCTCATGCCGCCACCGCCACCGGCTGGCTGGTGACGAACTTCTCGTAATGGAAACTGGCCGGGGCGATGCCCTGTGCCTGGAAGTGCTTCTGCACCGCCTCCACCATCGGCGGCGGACCGCACAGGTAGACATCGACTGCGCCATCGTGCAGCACCTCGGCCGGCATGTGCTGGGTCACGTACCCCTGACAAGGATGGCTCGTTGCGGCATCGGCCACACAGGTGGTGAAACTGAACCCGGGCAAACGCTTCGCCAGATCTTCAAGACGCTCCACCAGCACCAGATCCTGATCGCGGGTCACACCGTAGATCAGGTGGACCGCGTGCTGCACACCCTGCTGCACCATCTCCTCCAACATCGCGAGGAACGGCGCCAGCCCGGTACCACCGGCCAGCATCAGCACAGGCTTGTTGACCGGGCGCAGGTAGAAGCTGCCCAGCGGACCGGTCATCTCCAGCGCATCACCGGTGGCGGCCTTGCCCAGCCAGCCGCTCATCAGGCCACCCGGCACGTTCTTGATGAGGAAGCTCATGCGCGTAGCTCCCGAGGGCGAACTGAACGAATACGAACGATGCTGGCCGCTACCCGGCACGGCGATGTTGACGTATTGCCCCGGCAGGAAAGCCGGTGCATCGGCCGCCACCTCCAGCACCAGTTCGAAGGCTGCCTCACCGAAGGCGGTGACCTCGGCTACCTTGCCGCCGAACTTCGCGCTGCCGGTCTTGCAGGCGGTAGAGGCCACCGGTACGGCAACCACGCAATCGGATTGCGGGATCATCTGGCAGGTCAGCACCAGGCCTTGTTCCGCTTCATCGCTGCTGAGCGCATCGTCGATATAGTCGTCGCCCAGGTCGTACTGTCCGCTTTCGGCGCGGCACTTGCAGGTGCCGCACACGCCGTCGGAGCAATCCATGGGCAGGTTGATGCGTTGGCGGAACGCCGCGTCCAGGACTTTCTCCTTGGGACCGCACTGGATGATGCGGGTCACCCCGTCTTCGAAATTGAGGGCGATGCGATAGCTGCTCATGTCATGTCTCCTGCGGGCTGGTCAGACGTGATAGACGTCGATGACCTGGCGGATGTAGTCGTTCTTCAGGGCGATCTTCTTGCTGGCGATCTGGAAGCCGCCTTCGGTCTTGCGCAAGCTGACCAGGGTGGTACCGAAGAACTGGTCGGTGATCTTGTAGCGGTGCGACAGCGTATGGAAGTTGTAGCGCACTTCCACCACATCGTCGTGCTCGTCCAGGATCTCCACGTTGGCGATCATGTGGCTGGTGCGCGGCTCCGGCATGGAGGCGCTGGAGCGCTCGGTCTTGATGCGGAACACGCGGTCTTCCAGTCCATCGCGGTTGGCGTAGTAGATCAGCGAGATCTCGCGCTGCGGGTCTTCGGTGAGCTGGTCGTCATCGTCCCAGGCCGGCATCCAGTATTCGACGTCCGGGGCGTACAGTTCCAGCCAGGATTCCCACTGGCGTTCGTCGAGATAACGCGCCTCGCGATAGAGAAAGGCGCAGACTGCATCGAGTTGGGCAGGTTGGCTCATGCTTGTGCTCCTTGCTCTGCGGCCGCACGTTCCTTGCTGACGGCCTTGCGCATCTGCTCGGTCCAGTAGTGGTGCTGGCAGACGAAGAGACCTTCGTCCTCGCTGCGTTCACCGCTCAGTTTGGGGTTCATGCCCATCTTCTTCGCATTCTCGTCCGGGCCCTGCTTCCACAGCGGCGCGCCCCGGCTCATATCGTTCCAGCGCACGGCAGATCCGGCATAGCCGGCCTGGCAGGCGCGGAATTCTTCCAGGTCGTCGGCGGTGCCCATGCCGGAGACATTGAAGAAATCCTCATACTGGCGAATCCGCACGCGGCGGTCTTCGGCGCTCTCGCCCTTGGGGCCGAAGCAGAAGATGCTGATCTCGGTCTGGTTCACGCTGATCGGACGGGCCACGCGGATCTGCGTGCCGAACTGGTCCATCAGGAACACGTTGGGATAGAGGCACAGGTTGCGGGTCTGGGCCACGATGGTATCGGCGCGTGCCTGGCCGACGCGGGCGGCCAGTTCCTCGCGCTGGTTCCAGATCGGGCGCACTTCCGGATTGAGCGTATTGGTCCACAGGAGGATGTGGCCGTTCTCGAAACCGTAGACGCCGGCCACGGCCTTGCTCCAGTTGTTGGCATCGGTGGCCTTGGTGCCGCCTTCCTTGCGGCGGCTCATGGTGGCGGCATAGTTCCAGTGCACCGAGCTGACATGGTAACCGTCGCAACCATTTTCCATCTGCATCTTCCAGTTGCCGTCATACAGGTAGCTGGAGTTGCCGCGCAGGACTTCCAGGCCATTGGGCGCCTGGTCGACGATCTGGTCGATGATGACGCGGGTCTCGCCCAGATACTCTTCCAGCGGCAGCACGTCTTCCGAGAGGCTGCCGAAGAGGAAGCCGCGATAGTTCTGGAAACGCGCCACGCGGGTCAGGTCATGCGAGCCGTTCTTGTTGAAGGAGACCGGATATTCGGTGGTCTTCTCGTCCTTGACCTTCAACAGCTTGCCGCTGTTGGAGAAAGTCCAGCCGTGGAACGGGCAAGTAAAACTGCTCTTGTTGCCGTGCTTGCGACGGCACAGCATGGCCCCCTTGTGGGCGCAGGCATTGATGACCGCGTGCAGCTCGCCGTTCTTGTCGCGGGTGACCACCACCGGCTGGCGGCCGATCCAGGTGCTGTAGTAATCGTTGATCTCGGGGACCTGGCTCTCGTGAGCGAGGTAGACCCAGTTCGATTCGAACAGGTGCTTCATCTCCAGCTCGAACAGGTCGGCATTGGTGAAGATGTCGCGGCGGCAGCGGAAGATGCCGTTGGTGGGATCTTCGTCCAGGGCGGTGTCGAGCAGGCGCTCGACCTCTTCATACTTGTCGGCGGCAAGGGTGGTCATGTCTTTTCTCCAGGGTGCAGCCCGCCTGTCGCGATGGAAAACCATCGCGGCAAGGCAGTCGGCGGGGATGAGGCTGGCCTGCGCCAGCGGCTGGCGCAGGACGATCAGGCGATCAGGCGGCCAGGCGCGGACGGTCCACGACCTGGTTGTCGGCACCGTTGACCAGCGAGGTCAGGTTGATGTCGAAGACGATCTCGGCGAACGGGCCTTCCAGTCCCTCGGCCTTGATGCTGGCCGCATCGGTACGCTCGACCAGCGGCGGCACCAGGCCTTCGCGGGTGGCGTAGGCGAAGTCGTCATAGATCAGCGGATCGCCTTCGATGTTGATCTGCGTGGTCAGCTTGCGATGGCCATCGGCGGTGACGAAGAAGTGGATGTGTGCCGGACGGTTGCCGTGGCGGCCCAGCTGGTTCAGCAGGCCCTGGGTCGGGCCGGCCGGCGGACAGCCGTAGGCGGCCGGCATGATGCTGCGGAATTTGTAGCGGCCCTGGGCATCGGTGATGATGGTGCGGCGCATGTTGAAGGGCTTCTGTTCACCGGTCGGGTCGAAGTGCGAATAGAAACCTTTGGTGTTTGCATGCCAGACTTCGACCTGCGCGCCCGCCATGGGCTTGCCATCCGAGCCATAGACAGTGCCGTGCATGATGATGGTCTGGCCGTTCTTGTCGCTGCCATCGTCCAGGCGCGCGAAGCCCTGCTCCACCGGCGCACCGGCCACGTACAGCGGACCTTCGATGGTGCGCGGGGTGCCGCCGGTGATGCCCAGTGCGGCGTCTTCGGCATCCATGCGCATGTCCAGGAAGCGGTCCAGGCCCAGGCCCGGCGAGAGCAGGCCGGCTTCGCTGGCAGCGCCCAGGCGATTGACATAGGCCACGCCGGCCCAGTATTCGTCGGAGGTGATCTCCAGGTCTTCGATGGTCTTGAACAGGTCGGACAGGATGCGATGCACGATCTGCTTGGTGCGCGGGCTGCCGCCTTCGGTGTCGAGGCCGCTGGCCAGGCGCAGGAAGTCCTGGACTTCGGGGGTGCTGAAAATCTTGGCTGCCATGTTGAGTCTCCTTTTGGATTTGTAGATTGGGGAAGTGCGTCTTTTTTGTTTTATCCGGCCAGTGTGGCCGGCCTCGCTGCTGTCACTGTCGCCCCTTGCTTGCGGTCGCGCCGGAAGTATTGCACACGCTCTTCATCCAGCACGATGCCCAGTCCGGGGCGGTTCGGTATGGCCAACTGGAAATCCTGGTATTGCAAAGGCTCGGCCAGAATTTCTTCGGTCAGCAGCAACGGACCGAACAACTCAGTCCCCCACTGCAATTCACGGAAGGTGGCAAAGGCATGGGCCGAGGCGATGGTGCCGATGGCGCCTTCGAGCATGGTGCCGCCGTAGAGCTCGATACCCGCCGCGTCGCCGATGGCGGCCACCTGCTGGGCGGCGCGCAGGCCACCCGATTGTTCGATCTTGATCGCAAACACATCCGCACCGCCGATGCGCGCCAGCACAAAGGCCGAGGCCGGACCGGTCAACGATTCATCGGCCATGATGGCGATGGCGTGCTTGCCCTTCAAGCGGGCCAGCGCCGGGGCCGAGGCCACCGGCTGCTCCACCAGTTCGCAGCCGGCATCGACCAGGCCGGCCAGGCCGCGCTGGGCTTCCAGTTCGCTCCAGGCCATGTTCACATCCACCCGCACCGAGCCACGATCACCGAGGGCCTTCTTGATGGCGGCCACGTGGGCCACATCGGCCTCGACTTCGCGGCGGCCGATCTTGAGCTTGAAAATCTTGTGGCGGCGCGCGGCCAGCATGCGTTCGGCTTCGTCGATGTCCTTGGCGGTGTCGCCCGAGGCCAGGGTCCAGGCGATCGGCAGGCTTTCGCGGGCGCGGCCGCCGAGCAGTTGCGAGACCGGCAGGCCGGTGCGCTGGCCCAGGGCATCGAAGAGCGCCGTCTCGATGGCGCACTTGGCGAAACGATTGTCCTGGATGGCCTTGTTCAGGCGCGCCATGATGGCCGGGATCAGGCTGGCATCGGCGCCCAGCAGCAGCGGCGCGAAGTAGGTATCGATGGCCAGCTTCATGCCCTCGGGTGATTCGGCACCATAGGCCAGGCCACCGATGGTGGTGCCCTCGCCCACGCCGACGGTACCGTCGGAGCAGTACAGGCGCACCAGCATCAGGGTCTGCCCGTTCATCGTCGCCATCGACAATTGATGGGGACGGATGGTCGGCAGATCGACCAGGAAGGTCTCGACCCGGTCGATCAGGGCCGGGGCCGCAGCGTGAAGGTGTTGTGGGGTATCCATGGACTGCATTGAACACCCGGAAGCCCTGCCATTGCCAACACCAAATTCGTCTAGTTTCATACCTTTTTTATATAGTTTATAAAGGCTCCTATAAAAATCAAAGGATTAGACATCATTAGTTTCTGTGAGATATGATTTTCGGCCATGGACATCAGACAACTGAAATACTTCGTGGCCGTGGCCAATACGCGCAACTTCACGCGCGCCTCGGAACAGCTGCACATTGCGCAGCCGCCACTGTCGCGCCAGATCCAGCTGCTGGAAGAAGAACTGGGCGTGCAGCTGATCCTGCGCAACAGCCGCCCGCTGCGCCTGACTGAAGCCGGCCGGGTGTTTTACGAGCAGGCGCTGCAGATTCTCAACCGGCTGGAGCAGTTGAAGAACGCCACCCAGCAGATCGGCCTGAACCAGCGCCAGACGCTGTCCATCGGCTTCGTCGCCTCCACGCTCTATGGCGGCCTGCCGGTGCTGGTGCGCAAGCTGCGCCAGCACTATCCGGAGGTGGACATCCAGTTGCTGGAGCTGACCTCGATGCAGCAGTTCGCCGCCCTCAAGTCGGGGCGCATCGATGTCGGTTTCGGGCGCATCCGCAGCAATGATGCGACGGTGGCGCGCATCGTCCTGCGCGAAGAAAAACTGGTGCTGGCCATCCCGCCCTCTTTCCCGCTGGCCGCCAGCCATCAGCGCGTGAGCCTCAAGGAAGTGCATGGGCAGAAGCTGATCGTCTATCCCAAGGAGCCGCGTCCCAGTTTCGCCGACCACATCCTGAGCCTGCTCAATGACCAGGACATCCACCCGGCTGAAGTGCACGAGGTGCGCGAGATCCAGACCGCGCTGGGCCTGGTGGCGGCCGAATCCGGACTGTGCCTGATCCCGGCCTCGGCGCGGCTGCGCAATGACCTGCATTACCGGCTCATCGACGATCCGCGCGCGACCTCCCCCATCATCCTCACGCATCGCATCAACGACAATGCCTGGTACATCGAGGCCATCAAGCAACTGGTGGCCGACATGTATGCCGAACGCCCGGCCTGGCTGGATATCGAGACCAGCTCCTTTCCGGCGACCGGTTTTCCGAATCCCGAACGGCGCGAGTGAGAGGCCATCACGATGCGCCCTCAGCGCTCATCCTGCGCGTAGTTGACGCGCAGCAAACCGTCTGCCCAAGTTGACAGTTGCCCGCACGGACGCCTACACTCGTTTGTGCGAACAAAGGATTTATGTTCGTTTATCGAACATCACGATTTCCCGCCCCGCGTTCACCATCGCGACCAGGGCGCGCGCTGCACGACATTCCACCCATAACGACAACGGAGCACACATCATGCTGTTCATGGTTCAAATGCAGGTCAACATTCCCGCCACGCTCGACAAGGCCGTGGCCGATCAGCTGAAGAAAGACGAGAAGGAGATGTCGCAGAAGCTGCAGCGCGAAGGCAAGTGGCGCGACCTGTGGCGCGTGGTCGGGCAGTATGCCAACGTGAGCATCTTCAACGTCTCCGGCAATGATGAGCTGCACAACATCCTGTCGGCCCTGCCGCTCTATCCCTTCATGACCATTTCGGTCACTCCGCTGACCCAGCATCCCTCGGCCATCGCGCAGATTGGCTGATTCCCGGCGTATCTGACGCTTTTTGATTCACACACGCCCGTCACCACCGTCCGGTGGCGCGGGCCAAGGATTTACTCATGCCCTTTGCAACCCTGAACGGAATCAAACTGCATTACCAGCTCGACGGCGACGCGGCCCTGCCGGTGCTGGTGCTGTCCAATTCGCTGGGGACTTCGCTGGCGATGTGGGATCCGCAGATTCCCGAACTGAGCAAGCATTTCCGCGTGCTGCGTTATGACACGCGCGGCCACGGCCAGTCCGAGGTCACGCCCGGTCCTTACACGATTGCCCAACTCGGCAGCGACGTCATCGCCCTGCTCGACCAGCTCGACATCAAGCAAGCGCATTTCTGCGGTCTCTCCATGGGCGGCAGCACCTTCATGTGGCTGGCGGTGCATCATCCGGACCGCGTGGCCAAGCTCATCCTCTGCAATACCGGTGCCAAGATCGGCACGCCCGAGGCCTGGAACAGCCGCATCGAGACCGTGCAGCGTGATGGCCTGTCGGCCATTGCCGCTGCGGTCGTTTCACGCTGGCTCACGCCCGAGTATGCCGAACAGCATCCGGAGCAGGTGCAGGCATTGACGGCCATGCTGCTGGCCACGCCGGCGGAGGGCTATGCAGGCGCTTGCGCAGCGGTGCGCGACAATGATCTGCGGGAAGCGATTGCGGGCATCCGCGCGCCCACGCTGGTGATTGCCGGCAGCGGCGACGTGCCGACGCCACCGGCCGATGCGCAGTTCATGCGTGCCACCATTCCGGGTGCGCTGTATGTGGAATTTGATGCGGCCCACATCTCCAACCAGCAACAGCCACGCGCCTTCTCGCAGGCGGTGGTGCAGTTCCTGACCGAAGCGGCCTGAGAGCGGGAGCCCCGGCAAGGGGTGAACGGGGAGCGCTTGTGTGAGCTTTGCAGGAGGCCACTATAATGGCGGCCATGTGAATTTTTGATAGTGTCTGATCAACGCACTCACATGGTCTCCTGTTACGAAATTACCGCCGAATCTTCCCCGTTCACCTTTCTGGTCTGGTGTGCGGCCAATGACGCACAATGGTTCGTCAGTGGCGTGGAAATCCGTCATAGCACCATCGGCAAACTCTTCCCCAAACGTTCCCTGCCGGGCCGCTACTCTTCGCGGCCGCTGGCCCTGGCGCGCGGCATTCACTGGTGCGAATCGGTGGCCTATCAGTTGCTGGAAGCCGATGTGCCGGAGGTGCCGGAGGAATTCCTGCCACCGCAGACGCGGATCATTCGCGAGATGCGCTGACAAGAAAGCCGGCATGACGCCGGCCTTCTTTCGTTTTCCCTGCCAGTGCCTGACCGCGTTCAGGCATCCAGCCGCAAGCGCCGCTGCAGCACGCCGATGGGCGGCGCCCAGCGGGCCTCGCGCGGTTTCTTCGAGGTGACCAGCGTAATGTCGGCCGGCTCGAAGACTTCGACGTTGTGCGTGATCGGCGTGGTCAGCACGTATTGCGCGCGGGTCGATTTCAGGAAGTTGCCGACCAGCTGGATGTTGCGCACATCGAGGTGGGCAAAGGGTTCGTCGATGAAGACGAAACCGCCCGGCATGTCGTCATCCTTCAACAGCCCCACCAGCAGGATCAGCGACTTGATGACCTGCTGGCCACCGGACGCTTCGCCATCGTTCAGGCCGATCTCGCCCTTGCCGTCGAAGTTGAAGCTGACCTTCAGTTCAGCCTGGCGCAGGATGGTGTCGTCATTGTCCAGATGCGGCAGATCGGCGCTGACCACCACCCCGGCCAGGGCACCAAGGTCGACGATGTTCTTGCGATAGCGGCGTACCGTCGCGCGCAACACGTCGATGTAGCGTTCACGCGCATTGCCGACGGCTTCCTCGGCCTGGTGATTGCTGATCTTGCGCGAATCCAGTTCGTTGCGCTGGTTGCCGACCGTGCCCTGCATGATGAGGTGCTTGTCTTCGACCGTGCCATCCTTTTCCCAGTGGCCGGTTTCCAGTTCGTTTTCGACGGAGGCCATGCGCAGCTCGGCCTGCTTGGCGTTGCTGTATTTCTCGTAGAGCGCCTGCACCGTCGCAGTCGCAATCCAGTGCGCAGGGAAGCGGCCCTTCTGCGCACGCGAGGCCAGCGCACGGGCGCGCTGCTCATCGTGACGCACGCGCCAGTCACGCTCCTGCCCCGCAAGATCGCCTTCGCTATCGCGCAGGCGGCGCTGCAGAGCATCGAGCTTGCCATCGAGGATGGTGCGCTGTTCGATGGCGTCCGCGTACTGGGCATCAAACTGACTCCAACGTTCACTCGCCGCCACGCGCGCGGCCTTCAGTGCGGGCAACTGACGGCGCGCCTGTTCGAACTCTTCACTTCGCTTCGCCAGCGCCTCTGCTGCGAGGTGGCCCTCGGTGGCTTTTTTGGCGGCGTCGAGCTGGCGCTTGACTTCGCTTTGCTTCAGGACGATGTCGGTCAACTGTTCGTCCAGCGTGGCCAGGCGCTTCTGGATCGAGGCCTGGCGCGCGGCCATGGCGGCCGCACCGAACTGGTAATCGCCCGGATCGCGCCACACGCTGCGCCCGCCCCGGCCATCGCGCCAGTAGGCTTGCGGCGTGATCCATTCGCCACCACTGCTTGCGCCTTCGACCGTATCGGCCACGCGGCGGATCTGCGCCAGTTGGCGCAGCAGCCAGGACGGAGCTTTGGCCGAGAAGCGCAACACCGCCAACAGGCTTTCTGCGGGCGGCTGCGAGGTCGCCGTGGCGGCATCGGAGACCACGTAATGGCGATAGCGCTCACGCTCGGCCAGCGCCATGGCGGCGGCTTCATCCTTGGGATCATCCAGCACCACCACCCAGCACGAGGCGCGCAAGACGCCTTCGGCGGCGGCACGCCACTGGTCGTCCGCAATCTCGATCACATCGGCCAGCAGGTGATGGGCGATGCCGGCCTGGCGCAAGGCCCGCGTGAATTGCTGCACGTCATTCGGGCGCGGGGCCTGGCGTTGTCCGGTCAGGCGGTCCAGCGCGCCGCTGGCGTCCTTGCGTTGCTGCTCCAGGTCACGCCAGCGATCGTGCAGCGTGCTCTTCTGCTGTTCCAGTTCTTCCACGCGGGCCAGCAATTGCGTGGCATCGCCTTCCACCGCGGACAGGGCCAGCAGTTCATCGGCCTGCTTGACCAGTTCTTCCACCGGCTTCTCGGCATCGCGCGCCTTTTGCTGGGCTTGCTGGGCTTCCGCCTTGTCGCGTTCCAGCGCAGTCACCTTCTCGCGTGCCGCCTGTTGCTGCGTCAGCAGGGACGACAGCTGCAAGGTATCGCTGCTGCGCTGGCGGCGCAGGTGATTGTGATGCAGGCGCTGGCGATGCAGTTCGCGCAGGCGCGTGGCCGTGCCTTGGCGCTCTTCGTGCCAGCGCAAGACCGGAATGACTTCGGTGGCCAGCGTCTCGCGCTCGCGCAGCTTGCCCTGATAGGTGCGATACAGCGTGACGCGGCTGTCCAGCTGCGCCAGTTGCGCTTCGCTGTAGGCCAGTTCCTGTTCGGCCAGGGTCACCTCGGCGGCCAGGTCACGTTGATGGCGACGGGCTTCTTCGTAACGGTCCAGCACTTCCTGGTCGCCGAACACTTCGAACACCAGGCGCAGCAATTCCTTGGGCGAGAATTCGCACAGGCGGTCGGTCTGGCCCTGCTCCAGCGCCAGCACGCGCGCAATCGCGCGCGACAGGCCGGCGCCTTCCAGGCGCTTGCGCCAGTGGTCCAGGCCCAGCCAATCCTTTTCGGGCAATTGCGCCAGGGTTTCGATGGCGACGTCGCCATCGCTCATGCAGTAGCGGCGCTGCCAGTCACCGCCGTTGCGCTCGATGCGGCAGGCCAGCGTGACCTGATCGGCATAGAGCAGGTTGCGCGCGAACGGACGGGTGGAGGTCTGGCGGCCATGCGGACGGTTGTCCACCGTGGCGCGCAGCCAGGTGGTGTCGGCGTTGGCGTGGCGGGCGTAGGTCTTGTAGCTGCGCCCGCCCGAGCAATCCAGGCCCAGCAGGGTACGCATGGCGTCCAGCAGCGTGGTCTTGCCGGACCCGTTGGGGCCGGCGATGGTGATGATGGAACCGTCCAGGGGCAGCGTCAGGCGCTGGCAATAATCCCACTGCAGCAGTTCCAGCGATTGCAGGTGGAACATCAGGCGTCTCCCTCTTCGGATGATTCATCGGCAGCAGCGTCGGCATCAGCCTGCGCCTCTGGCGCAGTGCCCGCTTCGTCGCGTGCCGTGGCGCGTGCCAGCACGTCGCCCAAGGCGCCATCGAGGATGCGCGGCGCCAGGGCATCGTAGTCCAGCAGCAGATCCAGCAAGGGGCCTTCGGCGATGTCGACGCCCCGGCGCACGATGAAGCCGTGGGCTTCCAGGCGGCGCAGGTTGGTATCCATGCGCGTCTTCTTGCCGAGCTGGTTGCCGAAGTCGGCCAGCAGCGCCGTGTAGGACACCACCGGGCTGACCTCGGCGGCGGTCGGCATGGGCTTGTCGGTGTGGAACATCTCGTCCTGCTGCTGGGCATCGTCACCGGCGGCGCGCGCCGACTGGCGTTCGCGCTTGGGCAGCACGATCAGCGCCCACAGCACCACCAGCAGCGAGATGGCATCGCGCGGCAGGTCAAGGTTGTTGTTGGCATTCATGCCGGCCTCACCGAAAACGGCCGATTCGGCCGGGCGCACCAGCGCCACGCTGATGTGATCGGCGTGGATGTTGTCCACCAGACGCAGGCCAACCTGGGCCAGGCGGTCCTGCAGGGCTTGCCACAGGTCGGCATCAATCAGGGCGCGGCGCACGCGCGGGTGCTTGCGGGGCAGCCAGCGGCGCGCCAGCAGTTCGGCGGCCAACAGGCCGGCCTCGTCTAGGGTCTCACTCATTCGGTCTTTCCCGGGATGGATCTGGATGGACGGCCCCGGCGCTCATGGCGGCGACATCGGGGTCATCGACTTTGTCGACACGCGGCAGGAAGCCGGCTTGCCAAGGCAGGCGCGCCAGGTCGCCGGTCTGCCCTTGCAGGGTGCGCGCCTGGGCGTCCCCCAGCAGCGGCAGCAATTGCAGGCGATACGCGGCCTTGCCGAAGCTGCCGCCCAGTACCACCGAGGTCAGTGGCTGCGGTTGCAATTCGGTGGCGTCCTCGCCTTCCGGCAGGGCCCCCAGGCGTGTCAGTTGTTCAATCAGTTCGCCCAGCTCGACCGGCATGCGCAGCGCTTCGATCTTGCCTTCCACGGCCTGGGCCGGAGGCGGCAAGCCTTGCTGGCGCTGGGTATCGGGACGGTCGCGCTCGAATTCGCCTTCGGCCACATCCAGCAATTCGTGGCCGCTGACGAAGACCGGCTTCACACCGATGGACAGCGCCTCCCCCATCAGCGAAGACAAGTCAGCATGCGATTGCAGCCAGCGCCGCACGTCCGAGCTGGTCACGCCGGTGCTGCCGAGGGTGACGCGCTGGCGGTCGGCCTGCTGCAGGGCGCGGGTGAACTGGCTGGCCATGGTCAGCAGGCGCGCCTGGCCGTTGCCGAGCGCACGCGCTTCGCGTTCCAGGCGGGCGTCGGCATGTTCGCTGCGGATCAGGGCGGTCAGCGCTTCACCGGCGCGATTGACCAGCTTCAGGGCGCGTTCGAATCGCGGCTGGGCCTGGCGCAGCAAGGCTTCCGAACCGCTGGCAATGGCATCGGCGAACTGGTCGTGCAGGCGCGCCAATTGCGCATGCAGGTGGCGGATCTGGCTGGCGTCGGACAGGCCCAGTGCCTGGGCACCGGCCACTTGCGCCAGCAGCGCGGCCATCTCGTCATCCTCGCCGACGGCGCGCGTGAGCGGGGCCAGCAGGGCTTGCACCTGCTGGGCAATGGGCGAGAGCTGGTAATCCTGGCCGGTGGCGTCCCAGACCAGCAGGCCCAGATCGCGCAGGCGCTTCAGGGCGGCTTCCATGGCCTCGGGCTTCAGGGCGTAGAACAGCTGGTTCAGGTCCTCGCGCTGCAGGCGGCCCTGCGGCTGCGCCGCCAGTTCGAGAAACATCCAGATGCGCAGGCGCGCAGCAGCCTGGCCACCGGAGACCAGGCCGCGCAGCGCGTCCAGCACGTCCAGCCGCTGGCCCAGGCCCCAGGCCAGGGGCGCTTCGGCGGCTTGCGAAGGATCGCGGAAGTAGCTCTCGAAGGAGCCGGAGTCATGCTCGTCCGCAAGGGGAGCGGGGTCGAATTCTTCTGTCAATTTGTCGTGGAGGTTGACCAGGCAGTGCCTGGATCCTGCCCGGTCGGTGGGCGGACCGGCAAGTTTAGCAGGCCCGGGGACCTGCCTCCAGCAAAGCGGAGGGCGGCACACATGAAAATGCGCCGGAAAGGAAATGATTTATTGCATTAATGCAACGTTAATGCCCGTTGAGACAGCATTAACGCCAGCTTAATGATCGATCAGCGGGCCAGCGAGATCGCTTCGTAGGGCGTCTGCAGGTCGCGCTCGGGGATTTCCCAGACCACCAGCTTGGGCGGCGTCTGGATGAAAGCGGGATTGGCGAAGTAATCGCGGGCGCTGCCGGAGAACTTGCCGCCATCCTTGGCGAAGCTGCCGATCTTCGCGCCCAGCGCCATCTGCAGGAAGCCGACGAAGCTGGAATTACGCGAAAAGGAGGTCCCGATCAGGGCCACGTTGGGCAACTGGCTGTCGCCCAGCAGATCGTCGAGATCATCGCCGCCCTTGGCGGTGGCGCCCTGCCCTGTGGCGGCCGCTTCGGTGAAGACGGTGGCGGCCACGCTTTCCGGCGTGGGTTGCCAGCGCAGCGGCAGCCAGTCCAGTCCGGCCAGGTGCACCAGGTCGCCGGGACGCTGCGCCAGCTTGCCCGGCTGGACGGTATAGGCCTGCTGCGGCGTGGCCTGCACGCCAGCGGCCGTGATGCGCGCGGCGATGGCCTGCGCGGCGGCGTTCGCGCCGGTCTCGTTCCAGTGGGTATCGGTGTGCAGGTAGGCCGAAGCACCGAGTGGTGCCAGCGCAGGGGCGAGGTCGATGGCGGCCACGCCATCCTGGTTCAGTTCGCTCACCCATTGCGCGGCGCGCGCATTCAATTCGGCCGGACGCGTGAGGCCGCACAAGGCGCTGGCGGCGATGCGGCTCTTGTCCGGCACCACCGCCACCAGCAGGCCGATGCCACGTTGGGCCAGCGCCTGCCGGATGGCCAGCACTGCGGCGCGCTTGGTCTGCGCGTTGGCTTGTGCGTGGCGATTGACCTGCAATTCTTCGGCCAGGAACAGCCAGCCGGGGCAGCCGGTGCGCACGCGCGGGCCGGTATCGCCCAGCAGCAGCCAGCTGCCGGCACGCTCCAGTTTGGCGGCCTGGTCCGGCAGCCAGGCGTTGGAAAGCTGCTTGGCCAGTTGATGCGTCAGCTCGCCATGCAAGGCGTCGTCGCGCGTCCAGCTGGCGGGCAGCCAGTCGATCTTGCCGGCGTACACCAGCCAGCCGCAGGAGATCAATCCTGCACACAGCACGGCGGCCAGCGCGGCACCGGCCCAACGGCTGGCCCGGCGCGCCATGGCGCTGGGCTCAGGAGGCGTATGTGCAGCATGAACGGGGGGCGTGCTCATCGTCGGCTCAGAACTGGAAGTAAAGGAAAGGCACGGTTTCGCGGCTGGCGATCAGTGCAAAGGAGAGCAGGAAGGCGGCGATCGGCCACGCCCGCACGAACCAGAGATAGTGTGCGCGTTCGCCCCAGCGCGCCTCCAGTGCCGCCTGCCACAGCGGGGCGACGATCCAGAACAAACCCAGCAGCACGGCCAGCGCCTGCACCGGCCGCAGCATCACGGCCAGCGCATCGCTCAGGCCGGTGCCATGCAAGCCGAACTGGCCCGCATACATCGTGGCAGCGGTGGCGAAATCAGGCGCGCGGAACAAGGTCCAGGCCAGGCACACGAACAGCAGCGTCAAGCCATGGGCCAGCCACGAAGGAATGGAAGGCAACGAAGAGCGCGACCACGCGCGGTCGATGCACAGCGCCACGCCATGCGCCGAGCCCCACAGCAAATAATTCCAGCTGTCGCCGCCATGCCAGAGACCGGCGATGGCCATGGTCAGGAACAGGTTGCGATAAGTCTTCCAGACGCCGTGGCGATTGCCGCCCAGGCCGATGTAGAGATAATCGCGCAGCCAGCTGGAGAGCGAGATGTGCCAGCGCCGCCAGAAATCCTGGATGCTGCCGGCCAGATAGGGATGATTGAAGTTCTCCGGGAAGTGGAAGCCCAGCATCAAACCGAGGCCGATGGCCATGGCGCTGTAGCCGGAGAAATCGAAGAACAGTTGCATCGAATACGCCAGGCATCCGATCCAGGCATCGACCAGGGTCGGATGCTCCAGGTGGAAGGCCGCATCCACCAGGGGCGACAGCGTATCGGCCACCAGCACCTTCATGGCCATGCCGACCATGAAGCGGCGCGCACCCAGCGAGAAATTTTCCCGATTGAACCAGCGCTCGCGCAACTCGCGCTGTACCCAGTCGTAACGGATGATGGGGCCGGCAATCGAGTGGCCGAACATGGAGATGTAGGTGGCGTAATTGATGAAGCTGCGCTCCACCGCCACCGTGCGCCGGTGCACATCCACCAGATAGGAAATCGCCTGCAGCACGATGAAGGACAGGCCCGCCGGCAGCGCCACCTTCTGCCACACCAGCGGCATGGCGCCGTAGTGCTGCATCAGATCGCTCACGGTGGCAGCGACGATGTTGGCGTACTTGTACCAGACCAGTACCGCCGTATTGAAGACCACCAGCGCGATCAGCAGCACGGGACGGCGCAGACTGCCCTGCCCTTCTTCACGCGCACGGGCGCGATCCACCAGCAGGCCGCCAACCCAGGCCACGATGGTCAGCACCACGTGCAGGGACAGGAACAGCGGACTGAGCCAGCCATAGAACAGCCAGCTGCCCGCCAGCAGCACGCCATTGCGTGCGCGCTGCGGCACCAGGGCATAGACCAGCAGGAACAGCGGCAGGAACAGCGTCAGGAATTCAAGCGAGGCAAAGACCATGGCGTGGTGCAGTCGGCGTCAGTCAGCGTAAGTCAGCGTCAAGAATCAGTTGGCCAGCTTGTCAGTCGCGGCCAGCAGGCGCGGACCGCTGGCCGAGGGCAGCAGCAGGACGCTGTAGCGCTCGCCTGCCTTCAACTCACCCAGGTCCAGCACCGGGCCGGTATTGGCCCCGCCGCAGACCAGCTGCACCGACAGCTTGACCGGATTGATGGAACGGCGCTGCAGGCTGCCTTGCGCCACGCCCTTGAACAGGTCGGCAGTGCGGCCGGCCGGACGCAGGGCTGCAGCGGCACAGGAAGCATCGAGATTGAAGAAGGCCAGCGAGGCCTTCAGGCCATTGAAGTCATCCGGATTGTCCTGCACGGTGACCTGGCGGATGCCCTTGGGATCAGGCAGCACCACCACCGTGGCGAACTCGCCCGGCTTGGCCTGCACGCCCAGCTCCAGGCTCTTGCCCGCCACCGTCAGCGTGCCCTTGATGGTGGACTTGGCCTGCACCGGGAAGAAGGACGAGACCGGCTTGGCCGCGTCCAGTTTCAGCGGCGGCTGGCCCTTCTGGGCCACCACTTGCAGCGCGTCCGGCGTGGCGTTGATGAAACGGATGAAGGCGGCATCCTCGGCCGGGCCGGTCGGATACAGCGGAATGTCAGCGGCCATCACCCCCGCACAGCCCAGCAGGGCCGCGCTCGCGGTCAGTGCGCGCAGCACGCTCATTTCTTGGCTCCCTTGGCGCTCACGGCAGCGGCCGGCAGCTTGCCCAGCGCATCGCCGATGGCCGAACCCCAGGACTTGTAGCCGGCCACTGTGAAGTGCTGGCCATCGGTGGTGATCCATTGGCCCGGCTTGGACATGGCCAGCGAATCAATGTAGGTGCAAGGTGCCACGTTGGCAGCCAGGAACTGCGACATCAGCTGGGTGCGCGCATCGTTCTTCTGATACATGCCGCCAGCCTTGCCCCAGGCCGGTCCGACCCAGGCGCACTTGGTGCCGGTGGCGGCAATCGCCTTGGTCAGGCTGGTCACGCTTTGCCAGGCCCAGGCCTTGGGGAAGGCCGGCTTGTCGTAGGAGGCCATGGTGTCGCCGATGACCAGCACCACCAGGTCCGGCTTGTCCTTGGCGATCAGTTCGGCGATGGGCGTGGTGCTGGCATCGCGGCCCTTGATCTGGATCTTGCCGTTGTCGATCTGCTCGGCACCGCAGTCGACCTTCTTGGTGGTCAGCCAGTCGCCGGCGCTGGCACCGCAGGCGCCGATGGAGTGGACCTTGGCGCCCATCTGGACCAGCTTGGCATTGAGGGGTTCGGTGAGGTGGTCGGCCAGGCTCATATGGCTTTCGCCCAGGACCAGGATACTCAGACCAGCGAGAATGGATGCAGCTGCCATGGCAATCTCTCTATCAAAAAATGTTCAGTCAAATCAGTTGGAGTACGGCGAACGATACGGGCTGACCGGCAAGGTCAGGAAACTGCCCTGCATGTCCTCCAGGGTATAGCGCAGGTACATGGCGACATTGAGTTCGCGGAAGTCGCTCGAATTGTTCAGGCGCAGCGTACCGCCCACAAACAGACGCGGCGCAAAGCGGTATTCGCCGCTGCCTTCCAGGCTGTAGCCGATGCCGGTCTTGGTCTGCTGCCCGTAGGTCTTGCCGCTGGCCGCTTGCAGGGCGGCATCCGTGGGGAAGTAATCCGCGCCGTCCTGGCGGAAGTACTGCACACCGGCCGAGCCCTTGAGCTGGAAGCTGAAACGGTCGCTGCGCTTGGCCCAGGTCACCGGCACGCCCAGTCCCAGATAGGCCTGCGGGCTGAAGTAACCGCCGTGGCCATAGGTATAGAAGTTCTGGTTGTTGGCGTAGCTGATGAGGGTGGCGGAGACACCGGCCGTCATCTTCTCGTCGTTGCCGTTGGCCAGGTACTGGTAGGCACCGCCGCCCAGTTCCACACGCGTGTTGGATTCGACGTTGCGGCCCATCAGGCTGTGCAGGGCACCGTAGGCATAGACGCCGGTCTGGGCATCATCCGAACTCATCTCGGCACGGCCGCCGTTGGCGGTCACGCCGCCCCAGGAACGGCCGATGCGCGGGTCGGTGCTGCCGGCAAACGAGGTGATGCTGTCGTTGACGGCACGGCGCGACACCGTCACGCCGAAGCGGTTGGTGCTGCTGCCGCCGAGCGGCTGCTCCACGCTCACGCCACCGACCACGTTGGGATACTTGAAACCGCTGGGTGTCGTGCCGATGTCGGCCTTGATGCCGTCGTCAGGACGCTCGTAGGCTACCGCCACGCCCACGCCGCTGGCGCTCTGCTTGCCCACGCCGGTGGCACTGGAACCGCCACCGCCGAAGCGGCTGGCGGCCTCGTCGGTCATGGTGCCGCCATCCAGCGAGACCGGCGTGATACGCACGGCCACGCGGTCATTGCCGACCGGCATGTTCACTTCCAGCGGGGCTTCGATATCGTTGATGCGGCTCAGGCCCGATTCGCTGGCATTGCCGCGCACCACCACGCCTTGCGTGACGTAGGGGCTGCGCGCCTGCAGGATGTCGTTGAGGGCGCGCTGCGCCGGCGTGAGGTTGTCCGCCGGCAGGCCTTGCTGGCCCTGCAGCGCCAGCAAGGCGCGCTGGGCGGCGGTGGCCGCACCCGGCAAAGCGGTGGCAGGTGCCGCACCTTGCTGCGCATAAGCGCCCGCCCTGCCCGGCTGGGTGGTCTGGACCATCTGCGCCGGAGCCGGCGATGCATTGCTGAACACCGGACCGAGCGCCGGGCCATAGGCCACCGCAGGCGCGGCCTGCGACGCCGCCACACGCGCGTTGGCCGGGGTCGGCAACACATCGGCCGCCGCCGGTGCGGAAGCCGTCATCATCGCCGGACGCAGCATGGTCTCGGCAGGCGGCGGGATGGCAGCCACATTCTCGTTGCCCGGCAGGCGACGCTGGGTACGGAAGGGGTTGATGGCCGGATCGAAACCATTACCCTGGGCCATCAGGCTGCGCTGGCGCGCCGAGTTTTCAATGGCCACCGCCTTGCGCAACAGTGCCGTGGCTTCGCCGGTCTTGCCCAGCGCACGATAGATGCGTGCGGCTTCGGTCAGGGTGGTGGGATCGCTGCTTTCCAGTTTGTTGAACTGATCCAGCAGGCGCAGGGCATAGGCATTGTCGTGCGCCTGCATGGCGGTATCGGCCGCGCCCAGCAACACCGTGACGTCGCGCGGATTGCGTTCGGCCAGTGGTTTGTAGAGCGCCAGTGCGCGGGCATTGTCGCCGGCCGCATTGAACATGCGGGCCAGTGCCGAGAGCGCACCGATATCGGTGGGCCGCTGTGACAGCGCGGGGGCCAGCGTGTCGTAGGCCGCCGCCAGGTCGCCACCTTCGCGCAGGCGTTCGGCCTGGCGCACGCGGTAGAGGAAACGCACATCGTCGTATTGCTTGCGCGTGGCCACGTCCATGTTCTGGTTCTGCAAGGCCGTGAGTACGCTGTAGACCTGCGCATCCTCACCGGCCCTGAGCAGCACCGACGCGTATTGCAGGCGCGTAGCGGCGCTCGGCGTGGCCGGCGGCGCAATCAGCGGCTGCATCAGCGCCAGCGCACGCGGGGTATCGCCCGCATCGACATAGGCCGAGGCCAGCGTGCCGGTGCGCTCGGCATTGCCGGCCGCTTCGGGCTGCACGCGATCCAGCAGCGCCAGGGCTTCCTGGCGCTGGCCGGTCTTGACCAGCTCGCTCGCATGGCCGACCTGGATGGTCAGCGTGACCTGGCGATACAGATCGGTCATCGGTGCGGTACGACGGGCCTCCGGGATGCGGCGCAGGGTGTCGAGCGCATCCTGCCATTGCTCCATCTCCGCCGACAGCAAGGCGCTGGCGTAGAGCGCGTCGACGTTGTCGCGATGCTCGCGGGTGAAGTCATCGATGGTCACGCGCGCCTGGCGCGACTGGCCGGCCTTGATGTAGAGGCGCGCCAGGTCGAAGGTGGTCCAGACGTTGTCGGGATCGTTGCGCACCGCTTCGCGCCGGGCGTCCAGTGCGGCATTGAGATCGCCACGCTGTTCGGCCAGGTTGGCTTGCTGGGTCGCACGCAGGGCGCGCAGGCGGCCCTGGTCGCCGAACTCGGCCTGTTGTTGCGGGGTGAGCTTGTCGAGCAGGCGCAGCGCTTCATCGGCTTGCCCGGTCTGCGAGAGCACATTCACCAGACCGCGAATCGCACCGACCTGTGCCGGCTGCACCGCCAGTACCTGGCGATAGTGCGCCGTGGCGGCCTCGAACTGGCCGGCCGTGGCTTCGATATCGGCGATGGCGACCAGGCCATCGGTGTTCTTCGGATCCAGGCGCAGCGCCTGGGTCAGCGCATCCTGCGCCTGGCGGGTCTGGCCGCGCGCCTGCAGTTCGCGGCCACGCTGGATCAGCAGCCAGTAGCGCACGCTGTCGAGCGCCTTCTTCCAGCCGATGCCACCCTTCGCTACGGCGCGCGCCAGCAGCGGTTCGGCATCGGCCAGACGGTTCTGCTGCTGGCGCACCACACCCAGGCCACCGAGTGCATCGGTTTCATCGGGATGGCTGGAGAGGCGTTCCTGGAAAGCCTTTTCGGCTTCCTGCAGATCGCCCTTCTCCAAGGCCTGCAGGCCGCGCGAGAGCACCGTCGGGGTCTGCGTGCCGGCGACCTGCGAGCGGCCCTTGGCCAGCAGGTCGCGGATGTCCTTGTCGTCCGGATGGACCTTGAGGAATTCTTCAAACAGCGGGGCCTGCGCCGGACTCGGCGGGCCCAGCCAGGTCAGCGCCAGCCGCCAGCTTTCATCGGCGTCGCCGCCGATGTCGGTCTGCTTGCTCAGGCGCGAGAGCACACGGATGCCTTCCACCCGGCTGTCTTCATGGCGCGCCAGCTGCTTGCCATAGAACAGCGCCAGGATGCTGTCCTCGGGGGTTTCGCGCAGCAGGCGCTCCATGCCCTTGCGCGCTTCCGGCCAGCTGGCATCGTTGAAGGCCAGATTGTTGTAGTACTCGCGGCCGACCGTGCCCGAGGGCGTCAGGCCATTGAACATCTTGCGGAAGGTGTCGGTGGCGCGGTCACGCTCGCCGGCATCCACCAGGCGGCGGGCTTCGGCCAGCAGGGCCTGGTTTTCAGGGCGGGCCAGGGCGATGTCCTGCATCAGCTGGGCGGCTTGCCAGGGTTGCGGCGAGAGCGCCTGCAGCCGTTCCAGATACGCATTGGCCTGCTGCGGCCGGTTCTGCTTCACGCCGATCAGGCCCATGCCGTACAGCGCGTTGACCTGCGATTTGTCCAGCTGCAGCACCTTCTGCCAGACCTCGGCGGCGCGCTGGTTGTTGTTGCGCGCCTGCCAGTACTGGCCCTGCTCCACCAGCTGGGCCTGCAGGTCCGTCGGCGCAGCCAGGGCCGGGGCCAGGGGTGCGCCCAGGAGCGCGGCCAGCACTCCGATGGCTAGCGTGGTACGGCGCGTGCGCATGACTTCTCCCAAGACAAATTGAGCGTTCCGTCGTCGCGGAACTGATATCGCTGCTCGGCCCATCCGAGGCCGAACAGGCCGAGCATGACGTTGTAATACAGAATTTCCGGTTGCGCACTGGGCTGGGCCAGTCCGCTCTCCAGCTGTTGTGCGGCGCGCGCCTGCCATTGCGCGGCCAGGGTATTTTCGCCCTTGGCCTGCAGATACGGCACCAACGCCGCGCCAAACCCGAACGGCCCCTGCCCTTCGACGGCACCACTGGTCACGGCCACCTTCTCCGGCGCGATGCCGGTGGCGACGATGCGCTGGCGCATGCCATCCAGGGCGGCCAGCAGCGGTGCGGCCTGCGGGTCACGCGGCGAGGTCATGCCGGCCCACAGGTAGACGCGGATGGCGTCATAGCTGCCCAGTTCGCCCTTGGCCGGATCAACCATGAACTGGCCGGCCTGCGCCGCCGTCATCTTGTAGCCGACCCAATCCGCCACGAAACCCTTGGGGCTGGTGGCCTGGATCATGCGCACGGTGTTGGTGGCGATCTGCTGCCAGGGGCCCTTGGGGCGCTCCTTGTGCAAACGGCGCAGCAGCGGCAGCGGCAGGTAACTCGGATTGAGCGTCCAGGCCTGGCTGCCCTGGCTGAAACCCTGCGGTCCCGGCAAGACCATCTTGCCCAGGCCCGGCAGGTCCACCACGAGGCGCGCTTCGATGCTGTCGAGCAGACGCACTGCATCGCTGCGATAAGTCGGGCGCTGCCACAGGCGCGCCGCTTCCAGCAGCGCGTAGGCAATCCACAGATCGGCATCCGATGCGGAATTGGCGTCCTGCAATTGCCACTTGCCATCGGCACCCTGCCCCCACAGCCAGCCCGGCAGGCGGTTGGCGGCATCGGGCGCCATCATGTTGTCGCGCGTCCAGCTCCAGATCTGGTCAAAGCGTTGCGGATCATTGGCGATCAGCGACAGCAGCAGGTTGTAGGACTGGCCTTCGGACGTGGTGTGATTGGGCAGCAGGCTGGAGTGCAGGACCCGGCCATCGGGCTGCACGTGACTGCCGGCCCAGGATTGCCAGGCCGGCCAGTCAACTGTCGCGCAGGCGGCCGGCGCGGCGCTGGCGGCCGCACCGGCACCACTGAGCGCGAGTGCGGCCACCACCTTCAACAGGCTGCGTCGCAGAGGCTGGAACGGCAGGTCAGGCATTGAGACGCTTTCTCGCCTTGGCGCGCAGGGTCAGGTAAGCCAGGCCGCCGAGCATCAGGATGCCGCCGGCAATCAGCACGAACATGGCCAGCACGTGGCGCGACAGCCACCAGCGCAGCATGCGCAGCGGCGACATGCTGCCGACGAAATAATTTTCTTCGGCCAGCAGCGGATCGATGGTGGTGCCGCGCACTGCCACCAGGCTGCCCTGGATGGTTTCGGCTTCCGGGTCCTTGCTGGCCATGGCATCGAGGATCTGCTGCAGGCCGGAGGCATCGCCACCGGCCAGCACCACCACGCTGCGGCCACTGTCGAGGGGCGACTCGAAACCGGTCAGGTAAGAGGTCGGCTCGCCCCCCGAGAAGGCCAGTGCCAGCCGCGCACGGCGCTTGGCCTGGTCCTCGTCATCGATCTGCAGCCAGCTGCGCACGCGCAGGGCCAGATCGGCCACCTGGAAGCGCTGCTTGTCTCCGGTCACCACCGCCGGCAGGCGATCGGCCCATTGCTTGAGCAGCGGCTGATTCTGCCCCGAGGCCAGCACCAGCAGGTCGCGCGAGGCCACCTTGTCGAGCTGGGCGGCCTGGGTCACGGCCACGCCGGTCGCCGGATAGCCGGTGGCGCTGCCGAAGCGGCCCAGCAGCGTCAGGTAGGCCGAGAGATCATCGGGCGTGGCATTGTCGGGCAGTACCACCGCCGACTCCGACAGATCGGCCATGCGCGTGAAGGGGAACCCGGCATCCTTGAACACGCCCAGATTGGGCATGGCCATGAAGTGATCGTAGCCGCGCAGGTCGATGGTGGATTCGGGATCGATGCTGCCGCGCACGTTGTCGATGATGACGTCCTGGCATTCGCCCTGCTTGACGAAATCGTACATGTAGCGCAGCTGCAGACGCGATTGCGGACCGGCCAGGTTCAGCGGCAGGCGCACGTTCATCTCGCGGGTCAGCGCGTCATCCTTGATGGCGGCCAGCAGGCTCTTGTCCAGCTGGTCGTGCGGCAGCAGGACGTCGGCCTTGATCAGGCCATCATTCAGGCTGACCATGAAGGACGAATTGGACGACTTGGGCTGCGGCGTATAGCGATACACCAGTTTCAGCTTTGCGCCATCCTGTCGCCAGCTGGAGAGCGCGGGCGGGAAGTTGAGCGGAATGGTGATCTCGCCCGGGTTGTAGCCGGAGACATTGAGGCGCTTGGGATCGATCAGCTCGGAGAGTTTCACCGGACGATCGGTAGGCAGCCAGTTGGGCGCGTCATACGGCTGGCGCGGAGTCAGCGGCTGCAGCTTGTCGACCACCACCGAACTGCCCGCCAGGCCCTTGCCGCCCAGCGTCAGGGCAGCGGCGGCCTGCTTGAGTTCGGCGATGTTGCGGCCGGAGACGATCAGCAATTTGCCATTGGCATCATTCGGATTGGCCTGCACGGTCAGGGTCGGCCCCTTGGGCGCGGCCACGGCCACACCGGCCACCGTGGTGGCGGCCTCGCCGGCCACCATCAGCACGGCATTGCCGCGCTGGGGCAAGGTGTTGGTCTGTACCGGGAAGCGCGCACCGCGATAGGCGGCCAGCGCGCCGAACCAGGACGACAGCGACCCTGCCGCTTCCAGCGTGCCGTTGTCGGGCGTGCCGGCAAAGATGAAGGGCAGGTTCAGCATGCGGATGTCGCGCCGGTCGAAGAAGGGTACGGGCATCAGCGCCAGGTCATCCTTCTGCGGCAGCGCCGTGGTCTGCAGGTCCAGCGTGGAGCCGTTGGCCACGCGCGTCCACAGGCTGGAATGCAAGGGATCCTCGCAACCCATCGTGTAGTGGCCGATGAACTGCAGGCTCAGGCGGTTGAATTCGGTAATCAGCTTGGCCGGGATGTCGACCTTGGCGGTCTGCATGCTGCCGGAGTTTTCCTTGGGCAGCGGGATGCTGCCGGCCACGACGTCGTTGACCATCACGTTGATCTGCGACAGGTCCGGCAACAGCGCGGGCGAATATGTGTAATACAGGGTCACGTGCGCACCGGTGGCCACCAGCGAGACCGGCACGTCGAAGTTGAGACTGTCGGTGGCATCCACGCCATGCAGGTTCATCGAACCGTTGCGGCCCAGCTGCTTGAAGGTGAACACGTAAGGATCGCCGGCCATCGGGATCGGTGCCGGCAGACCGGGCGTGGCCGTGGCTGCCGGAGTCGCGGGGGTGGCCGCCAGTGCCGGCAGCGGCAGGCTGCCTGCCGTCATCACGGCCGCCAGCATCAGGCACAGGGAGCGCTGGCGCAAGGGCATCCGTTGCGCTTGAGACTGCTTCGTTTTCATTATTGTTTTTCCAGAGTGTTATCGGTAACGGGCACAGTGGCTGCCGCCACTGCCGAGGGGGCTGCAGCGGGTGCCGGCGCGCGGCGTTGCGCACGCCGGCTGCGCATCAGGATCAGGGTCGCCTTGAACAATTGCCGTACGCCATTCATGCCGATGCCGGCGACTTCACGCAAGGCTTTGAGCGGTGTATCGGGACGGCTCTTGCCCCAGTTGTTGTCCCAGATGTCGGCGCGCGAGAAGGTCAGGCGCACCAGTTCGCTTTGCTGGCGCAGCGACAGTTCGTGGAACTGCGCACCGACCATGTCGTTGCGGCTGAACACCACCATTGCCGGGAACACCTTCTCCTGCGCATTGCGCATCATCGAGACTTCGATGCGTGCATTGCGTGCGATGCTGACGCCGGCAGGCAGGCGCAGGCCAATGCCCTTCTGCGAGAAGTCCAGGGTCTTGCCGTCGATGATGCTGCCGTCGTCGAGCTTGATGCGTACCGGCAGTTCGGCGGTCACGCGCGGCTCGCTGCGCACCTGGCGGGTTTCGGAAGCGACCGCCATGGCGGCGCTGCTGATGATGACGTTGTAGAGCGTCCAGGCCATGTTGATGAGGATGGTGGTGACCGCATTCGGATCACCATGGATCAGTTGCCAGATGCCGAAGCCCAGTCCGGCCACGTTCAGCCCCAGCAGCACCATGTAGGGCCGCGCCAGCTTCCAGTCGAAGTGGTCATCGGTGATGATGCCGCCCTTGTCGGTGACGTTGAAGCCGCCCAGCTTGGGGTTCACCAGCGCCAGCAGCACCGGCCCCAGGATGTACCAGGCCAGCACGGTCTCGTAGACCTCGTTCCAGAAAGAATGGCGGAAGCGTCCCTGGATGCGCGAGTTGGTCAGGCTGGCGTGCAGCACGTGGGGCAGCACGTAGGCCGTGATCATCAGCGCCGAGGCCTGGAAGATGTGGGCGCCGAAGAACAGGTACGTCAATGGCGCAGTCAGGAAGATCAGGCGCGGCAGGCCATAGAAGAAGTGCAGCATGGCGTTGAGGTAGCACAGTCGCTGGCCCAGACGCAGCCCCCTGCCCTTGAGCGGATTGTCGACGCGGAAGATTTGCGCCATGCCGCGCGCCCAGCGCACGCGCTGGCGGATGTGGCGCGCCAGGTTCTCGGTGGCCAGGCCGGCGGCCTGGGGGATGGCGAGATAGGCGGTGTTGTAGCCGGCACGGTTCATCTTCAGCGCGGTGTGCGCATCTTCGGTCAGGGTCTCGGTGGCGATGCCGCCGATTTCCATCAACGCGGTACGGCGCATGACGGCGCAGGAGCCGCAGAAGAAGGCGGCATTCCACAGGTCATTGCCATCCTGCACCAGGCCATAGAACAGCTCGCCCTCGTTGGGTACCGAGCGGAAGGTATTGAGGTTCTTCTCGAAGGGATCGGGCGAGAAGAAGAAGTGCGGGGTCTGCAGCATGGCCAGCTTGGGGTCCTTGTAGAACCAGCCCATGCAGATCTGCAGGAAGGAACGGGTCGGCACGTGGTCGGCATCGAAGATGGCCACGAATTCGCCGTCGGTGACCTTGAGCGCCTCGTTGAGGTTGCCGGCCTTGGCGTGCTTGTTGTCGGAGCGCACCAGGTAGTTCACGCCGATGTTGTCGCAGAACTCGCGGAATTCTTCGCGGCGGCCATCATCGAGCACGTGCACGCGCAGCTTGTCCTGCGGCCAGTCGATGGCCTGCGCGGCGAAGATGGTGAGCGAGACGATGTCCAGCGATTCGTTGTACGAGGGAATGAAGACATCCACCGTCGGCCATTGCGCCGGCGGCATGGTCAGCATCTGCGGCTTGCGGCGCAGCGGCCAGGCGGTCTGCAGGTAGCCCAGCGTCAGCACCAGCAGCGAATACAGTTCGGCCGCCAGCAGTCCGTAGCCGAAGCAGATGTCCAGCCAGCTTTCAAAGGCCAGCGTGGAACTGATGCGCCAGTACATGTAGCGCATCGACACCGTCAGCGAGAGCGTGATCAGCACCAGCACCGGGAACCGTCCCGACTGCTTGCGCAGCACCAGCGCGGCGACGAAGCAGCCGATGGCGAAGACGCATTGGGCGGCGAAGTCCAGCGGTACCGAAATGATCAGCAACGCCAGCATCGTGGCAAACAGCAGCACGGCCCATTGCACCAGACGGCGGGGCCCGCGCGGCAAGCCTTCGAGGCGCGCGCCGACGGTCTGCATCCATTGCTGCAGGCGGTTGGCCGATGGCCGTGCCGAGGGCTCCTGTCCTGGCGGATGCGGTGACAGCGTGGCGGCGGCAGGCAGGTCGGACGGGGCTGGCGACTGCGATGGCGAGGGAGCCTGGGATCCGGTCGTCATGCGCGTGCACCCGTAGCGACGGCTTTGGCGACAGCGGCGCGCAGCACCTCGCTCACGCCCTGCAACTGCTCATAGGCCGGCGAGTGGCCGTCCTTGACCAGCGGATTGAAGCCATAGGCCAGGCCTTCGCTGATGGCGTGATCGAGCGCGATCACCCCAGCCAGGCGCGGACCCATCCAGCGCTTGAGCACTTCCAGCATGTCCTGGCTGAAACTGCGGCTGGCATCGTATTTGTTGACCACATAGCGGCAGTTGTTGCGGCCATGCAGGACCTGGCGCATGTGTTCCAGCGCCAGGAAAGAACCGGCGTCGGGCGTCACCACCGCCAGCACCTGGTCGGCGGCCCGCAGGGCCTGGTCGAGATAGGCGGTCTGTCCGGCCGGCAGGTCCAGCAGCACCACGTCGCCCGCCTGCAGCTGCAGGGCGTGCAACTGGCGCAGCAGCCATTGGCCATCCTCGGCCATCTGCTGGGCCAGCGCAGCTTCGCCAGCGCCGGCCACCAGGGTGTGGCTGACCACCTGCGTGCCGGCCATGCCGGCGGCCAGGCCACTGCGCCAATCTGCGGCAGCGGCCGCTGCAGCAACGGCGTCGGCACTCACGCCCAGGTGGTATTGCAAGGCATTCTGCGGATCCAGGTCGATGGCGATCACGCGGCCATGGCGCGCCAGGCTGCAGGCAAGGGCCGAGCACAGGGTGGTCTTTCCGACCCCGCCCTTGGGCGAGACTACGGCAATCACTTGTGCGGGCGTCGTGGGGGGCAGGGCCACGCCGGACTGGCCGGCGTCGTCATTGTTGGCGCGCTGCAGGGCTTCGCGCTGGCGCGCGGCCTCGCCCAGCATCGAACGCAACAGGGTGGGTACGCCAGGGCCATGGGGCGCCGACGGGCTGATCTGGCTGACCGGCGCCGGGTTCGGGGAGGTAACAGGCGCCTGCACGGACAGGGACGGTGCAAGTCTGGCGACAGGAGCGACAGGGGCGACGGGGACGGCGGCAGGCGCAGCAACGACAGGCGCTTCAACGACCGGCTCGCTGACCGGCTCGGTCAGCGGCTCGATCACAGGCTCAATGCGCTGGGAGGAGGAAAGCGAAGGCGGGTCCAGCAGCGGCACCACCGCGCTGGCCGCCACGACCGGTGCCGGTTCGGCCTTCACGTCCGCCGCGGCCGGCTGCGCAACCACCAGCGGCGCCTTGGGCTTGCGGACCGGCTCCTTGTAGTTGATGGCGGCCTCGATTTCGAGATACCCATCCACCGTCGCCCCGAACTTGCTCAGCAAGTTGGAGATATCGTTTCCCATGCTTGACTCCCTGCCCTGTCCTGACGGCGGCGGCTTTTGACCGGGCGCGCAAGACCTGCCTGCAACCTTGTTAAAAAGCGGTAAGTGTTCCCATATGCTGCCATCCCCCAGCTATATTTATTCATCCGCTCTGACGGCGGGACTTTTCCCCTCTGGATGCGGAGTCATGCTCCGCGCGGACCAGGCGCAGGAATGTTGTTTTTTCGACCACATTCCACGTTGTCATTAAAACAAACAAATCCTGATACCGCAACCTTCTTCGTTGTCAAAAATGTAAAAAGCCGACAAGACACAACACTCATTTCTTGCCAGGAACATATGAAGAAAGAGGCAGAATCTTACATGTGAGACGAACGCTTTGTCGCTCAATAGCGACAATTTGTTCCTCCTTCGACGCGGAATTGACACAGTTCCCGAAAGATCCCGCAAGGACAGTCGCGTGCCACGGCTGGCGCGGCTTTTCGACTCTCATCCTGCGGGAGATCGGGCAACCCGGACCCGGCATGTCCACTTACCCGCCTATGCTAGGGGTTCGTAAAAAGATGTCACTCGGGAAAAACCTGAGAAGCCACGGCGCTCACGCTGGCAGCGCGCGGGAATCGGCGATCTGCCACCAGGCCGGCAGCAGTGCCTGCACCTCGGGCCGGCCGAAGCGCTGGTCGATCAGCCAGACCGTGCCCTGGTCAGTTTCGGTGCGGATGACGCGGCCGGCCGCCTGCACCACTTTCTGCATGCCGGGATAGAGGTAGGTGTAGTCGTAACCGCAGCCGAACAGTTGCTCCATGCGTTCACGCAACTGCTCGTTGACCGGGTTGAATTGCGGCAACCCCAGCGTGGCGACGAAAGCGCCGATGAGTCGATCGCCGGGCAGATCCACGCCTTCCCCGAAGGAGCCGCCCAATACGGCAAAGCCGATGCCCTGCCCGGCGCTTTCGAAACGTGCGAGGAAGGCATCGCGGTCGGTCTCGGACATGCGGCGCGACTGCTGCCAGGTGGCGATATGCGGATGCGCCCGTGCGAAGGCATCGCGCGCCTGCTGCAGGTAGTCGAAGCTGGAGAAGAACGCCAGGTAGTTGCCCGGCCGCTCTTCATACTGGCGCGACATGAGTTCGCAGATTGGTGCGATGGAGGCTGCGCGGCGCTGCCAGGTGGTGGAGATCTGATGCGCCACCTTCACCTGCAACTGGCTGGCCTGGAAGGGAGACTCGACATCGATCCAGGCGGTATTGGCCGGCATGCCCAGCAGATCGGCAAAATAATTCCACGGGGCCAGCGTGGCCGAGAACAGCGTGGTCGCATGCGCAAAGGCAAAGCGCGGCCCCAGGAAAGGCGCAGGCACCACGTTGCGGATGCACAGCACGGTATTGCGTTCATCTTCCCGGGTGAGATCAAACAGCGAGTGCGGGCCGAAGGATTCGGCCAGCCGCACGAAGGCCATGGCATCGAAGTAGAAATCGCGCAGCGGCGGATCCAGCGGCACCGCCACCTGCGCCAGGAAATCGCTGATGGCGCCCACGCTGCTGCTGAGTGCCTCGACGAACTTGGCCGGCGGCGCTTCCAGCACCTGATAGGGCAAGTCGGCTTTCTTGCCGGCGGCGGTCCAGGCGCGGCCCAGCCGTTCCAGCGGCTTGGCCACGGCCGGCGGGGCCACGGCGCGCGCGGCCCGCAGCGCTGCCCGGCTCAGTTGCGCGCTGTACATGCTGCGCGCCCGCGAGACCAGGTTGTGGGCCTCGTCGGCCAGCACGCTCACGCGCCAGTCATGCGCCTGCGCCATGCCGTAGAGCATGGCACCGCCATCGAACCAGTAGTTGTAATCGCCGACGATGACATCGCTCCAGCGCGTCATCTCGCTGCCCAGGTAGTAGGGACAGACCTGATGCTGCAGGGCCACGCTGCGCAGATGTTCGCGATCCAGCAGCGGCTGCGAGAGGCAGGCCGCGCGGGCGGCAGGCAGGCGGTCGTAGAAGCCCTGCGCCAGCGGACAGGAATCGCCCCGGCACAGCCGGTCCGGATATTCGCAGGCCTTGTCGCGTGCGCACAGTTCCAGCACGCGCAGCGGCAGTTCGCCGTGATCCTTCAAGGTGGCGGCGGCATCCAGCGCCAGTTGCCGGCCCGGGGTCTTGGCCGCGAGGAAGAGGATCTTGTCCAGCCGCTGCGCCGGGGCGGCCTTGAGCGCCGGGAACAAGGTGCCCAGCGTCTTGCCGATGCCGGTCGGTGCCTGCGCCAGCAGGCTGCGCCGGCCCGTCTGCGCGCGAAATACCGCCTCCGCCAGTTGCCGCTGACCGGGACGGAAATCGCCGTGCGGAAAGCGCAGCGTCTGCAAGGCCATATCACGCGCCGCGCGGTGCGCCAGCTCCTGTTCGGCCCAGCACATGAAACGCTCGCATTGCGCCGCAAAGAGCGTAGCCAGTTCCTCGCGGCTGCGGGTTTCTTCCAGTACCGTTTCCTGCTGGCTGCCGATGTCGAAATACACCAGCGCCAGATGGATGCGCGCCAGCCCTTCCCGCTCGCACATCAGGTGGCCATAGACCCGCAGCTGCGCCCAGTGCAGGTGGCGATGATTGTCGGGCAGGCTGGAGAGCTGGCCGCGATAAGTCTTCACTTCTTCCAGCAGCTGGCGCGCGGGGTCATAGCCATCGGCGCGTCCGCGCACATGCAGCGCGCCATGATCGGCCGAGAGCGTCACTTCGCTCAGGTAGCCTTCCCCGCGCCGCTGCGCCACGATGGCGTGACCGGCGATGCCTTCCTGGGCGGTGGGTGTGGGCGTGAAGCGCAGATCGAGATCGCCCTGCTTGGCGGTGAATTCGCACAGTGCACGAACCGAGACGGTGTAGCGCGGTGCGGACTGCTCTTGCGCAGCGCCGGCCGAGAGCGCCTCGTTCATGCTGCCGCCTGTTCCCATTGCAGGTAGCACACCGCCACCGGCATGGCGTGTTGCGCACAGTAGTCCAGCCAGCGGCGCTGGTTGTCCTGCAGGCGGTCGCCCGGGCCTTTGACTTCGACCATGCGATAGCGCCCTTGCTGCGGCCAGAACTGGATCAGGTCGGGGAAGCCGTTGCGGTTCTCTCGAATGTCGTCAAGGATGCGCAGGCACCACAGCTTCAGATGTGCAGCGGGGATACAGTCCAGCGCCATCACCAGCAGCTCGCGCGTGACCCAGCCCCAGGCCACGAAGGGCGTTTGCAGGCCGTGCTTGGCCTCATGGGTGGCAAGGAGATGCGCACGGTAGCTGCCGTCATCGAAGCGGCGCAAGCAGCGCGCCAGCACATCGCGCCGACGCGCCGCGAAATCGGCGCTCAAGAGATCGGCCGGCTCGCGCTGGAAGGGATGGAAGAAGGCGCCGGGAATGGGCGCGAACAGCGCTTCCCAGCACAGCAAGCCGAACAGGGCATTGGCCAGCGCGTTTTCGACATAGAACACCGGCGCATCAGCCCGCTGCAAATGCAACTGCACCGCCCGCTCGACGCGGCCGCCCTCGGCCGGCAACACGAGCTCGATCTGATCGACCACGGCGGGGCGCGGCCGCAGCGCCGGCGGCAAACCCAGCTGGCGCGCCAGGCGCGGCGCGATGCGCAGCAGTTGCTGGCGTTCCGCCTCGCTCTCGGGCGATTGCCGGGCGATCGTCAGCAGGGCCTGCGCGGGACCGAAGCGGCCCAGTTTTTCCAGCACGCGGATGGCGCGTGCCCGTGCGCCGGGATAACGGCAGGCAGCGTAGATCTGCTGTGCCTGTGGCCAGTCCCCGGCCTTCTCGCAATGCTGGCCGAGCTGGAACAGCAGGCGTTCACGGCGGCTCTCCAGCCAGGGATTGTCGAAGCGCTCCGCGGGTAGCGCTTCGAGCACCGCAGCGACCTCGTCACCGGCCTCGAAGCGTTGCTTGCAGGCCTGCAGTTGCAGGTAAAGATCAATGTCGGTGCGGCTGCGAAAACCGCGCGCCTCGGCAGAAAGGGCGATCTGTTCATAGCGCAGCGTACCCAGATCGGCCAGCACGAATTCGCTCCAGTCCTGGCGCAGGTTGCCGAAGAACATCAAACGCAAACGTTCACACAGGCCGCCAACCCGCATGCGCAGGACCGCTTCCCCGCCCTGCCCCGACGCTATCCATTGCGACAGGCAGCGCGGCGCAGCATGAAGGGGATCGCTTTCCAGTGCCGCCAGCAAGCTGTCCTTGCGCGCCGTCCTGAGTCCACCGCGCACGCCGAACCAGCGCAGCAGCTCCGGCTTGGTCGCCAGCGCGAAGACCTGGGCCAGCGACAGCGGCGCATCCTGCTCCACCCATTCGGGCGGCAGATCGCGGGACGCCTGCAGCGGGCAGCCGATCTCCGGATAAGCCAGACGGCTGGCGCGGAAGTGCTCGCCCTTGCGCATCATCATGCGCACGAACAGCGCCCGCGCAGCCAGCGGCAAGGCCGGGAAACGCAGCAGGAAATCGCGCTCCTCGTCCTGCAGCAGGTCGGCATAGCGCTGCCCCAGCCAATCCAGCGCCTGCTGGAAATTGCTCAGGTAGTAGAAACGGTGATCGGGGACGGCGGGCATTGCGGCGAAAAGCGTGCAGGAAAGGAACTGTATGGATGCACAGTATATCGCGTAGATGCCAATAACTACACTTTGGAGACGAGGTACCTGAAATATCAGGCTCTGTTCACCTTCAACCTGAATCGCCAATGCCCGCTAAGATAGTCGCCCTGCACAGACCAATCAACACTTCCAGGAGACCGCCTTGCCCAAGCTTTCCACCCTCGCCGTCGCGCTGTCCGCTGCCCTGCTGGCTTGCGCCGCGCCCTTGCACGCGCAGCAGACGCCGCGCCATGATGAATTCTTCTGGCTCGGCGAAATCAACAAGGCCACGGCCGTGATCAACACCGACGAAGGCTTGCTGGACAAGTCGATGACCCCGCTGGTCGTCAAGGGCATCCGCAAGGTGCTGGCCGATGGCGAGCTGCCGGGTGCCAAGCGTCCGACGCTGGTGATCACCTTCGAGCCGCTGCTGATCCAGGCGGCCGGTCCGCAGATCACGCTGCTGCACGCCGGCCGTTCCAGCCAGGACATGCTGGCCACGCTGCGCGCGGCCATCCTGCGCGAAGACCTGCTGACGCTGGCCAACCAGCTCAACGCCACCACGGCGGCGCTGGTCCGACTGGCCGCCAGCCAGCGTGACACCATCGTGCCCAACTACACCAATGGGGTGGCGGCGCAACCCAACAGCTACGGCCACTACCTGCTGGGCTTTGCCGCCGCACTGGACCGCGATGCCCAGCGCCTGCGCGAAGCCTATGGGCGGCTGGACCGCTCGGCCATGGGCACCACAGTGCTCAACGGCACCAGCTGGCCGTTGAACCGCCAGCGCATGGCCGACTACCTGGGCTTTGCCGCCATCGTCGACAACGCCTATGACGCGGCGCAACTGTCGGCGGTGGATGGTCCGGTGGAAGCGGGCGCGGTGGTCTCTTCCATTGCCCTGCATGCCGGCGCCTTCATCCAGGACGTGATGACGCAATATGCGCAGCCGCGTCCGTGGATCCTGTTGCAGGAGGGAGGGGCCAATACTTACGTGTCGTCGGCCATGCCGCAGAAGCGCAATCCGGGCCTGCTCAACAGCACCCGGCGCGATGCCTCGATGGTGATTGCCGAGGGCATGGGCGTGGCCATCGTGGCGCACAACATCCCGCCCGGCATGAGCGATGCCAAGGACGTGAAGCCCAACAAGGAGATGGTGCTCAATACGGTCAAGGTCCTGAAGAACTGGGAAAGCATCCTGGGCGCGCTGGTGATCGATCCGAAACGCGCGCTGGAAGAACTCAACAGCGACTGGACCGCGTCCCAGGAACTGGCCGACGTGCTCATGCGCAAGTACAAGCTGCCCTTCCGCGTGGGCCATCACTTCGCTTCGGAAGTGGTGGAGTATGCCAAGGCCAACAACATCCGGCCGCTGGAGTTTCCTTATGACCAGGCGCAGCGCATCTATCACGAAGCGGTGCTGAATTCGGAATTCCCCCAGGCCCTGCCGATGTCGGAACAGGAGTTTCGCAGCACCCTCGATCCGGTGGCGATCGTGCGCAATCGTGCCACCGTCGGCGGTCCGCAACCGGCCGAGATGGACCGCATGCTGCGCGAGGCCACTGCGCGCGTGGCGCAGCAGGACGCATGGATCAAGGCCCGGCAGCAGCGCATTGCAGGATCGCTGCAGAAGCTGGATGCGGATTTTGACCGGATGGCCGTCTCGGCGGGGGTGAAGTAAGGCGTGCCGGGCGGGCCGTGCAGCTTGGCCTAGCCGCGGGAAATCACCAGCAATCCCGCAGCAATGAGCGCGGCCCCGATCAGCTTGGCGGGCGTGATGACTTCATTGAGAATCCAGACCGCCATCAGCAAGGCCACGATGACACTGCCCTTGTCGATCAGCGCCACGGTGGAGACGTCCCCCGCCTTGATGGCCTTGTAGTAGAACACCCAGGAGACGGCGGTGGTCACACCCGACAGGCCGAGCCAGAGGACGTTCTGCCAGGTGACCGCGCTCAACTGCGCGGCCGGCACGACAGCAGCGGCGAACATGAGCACGAAGACAAACACGAAGCAGGTCCGGATGGCCAATCCCAGATCGCTGGAGATGCCGGTCAAGCCGAGTTTGGCGATGACCGAGGTGAAGCCTGCAAAGGCCATGGAAATGAATGCGTAGGCGATCCAGCGTTCCATCGTCTTATCCTTGAATGAAGATCGTGTAAGGCAACAACCGCAACCATCTGTCCATCTGCGGTTCAGCGCCCGCCTTCGGGCGCAAGCCGCTTGAGCAACTGCGCATGAAACAACTCCGGCATCTGCATCTGCGGTGCGTGACCAGCGCCGGGGAATACCACCAAGGTCGCGTGCGGAATGACGGCAGCCGCCTCGCGCCCGAGCACCGCATAGTTGCCCAGCCCGGCGCGCAATGCCGGCGGTGCGAATTCCTTGCCGATGGCGGTGCTGTCCTGGTCGCCGATCATGAGGACCGTGGGCGTCTTCAGGTTCTTCAGTTCGTAAAACACCGGTTGCGTGAGGATCATGTCGTACAGCAGTGCCGAATTCCACGCCACCCGCTCCTTGCCCGGCCCGCGGTACATGCCGGCCAGCATCTGCACCCAGGGTTCATACTCCGCACTCCACTGCCCGGAGAAATACGTAGCGCGCTCGTAGTTGCGGATGCGCTCGGCCGTGGTACCGAGTTCGCGCGCATACCACTGGTCCACCGACACCGGCGGCACGCCCTTGGCGCGCCAGTCTTCCAGGCCGATGGGGTCAACCAGCACCAGCTGGCGGGTCTGCTGTGGATAGGACAACGCATAGCGGATGGCCAGCATGCCACCAGTGGAGTGGCCTACCAGGATGGCCTGATCGATGCCGAGCGAGGCCAGCAAGGCGTGCGTATTCGCGGCCAGTTGCTGGAAGCTGAACTGGTATTGCTCGGGCTTGCTGGATTTGCAGAAGCCGATCTGGTCCGGTGCAATCACACGGTAGCCGGCGCGACGCAGGACATCGATGGTCTGCTCCCAGGTGCCGGCGCAGAAATTCTTTCCGTGCAACAGGACGACGGTGCCGTGCGGGACACTGCCGGCGGCAGGTGCCACGTCGAGATAGGCCATCTCGATGTCCTGGCGCTGCGAGTGGAAACGATAACGCGAGACCGGCCAGCGGTAGTCGAAGCCCTCCAGCTGGGGGCCGTAGACCGGCGCGTTTTCCATGTCGGGGACAGATGTCGTAGTGGCAGCAGGGACCGGCGGAGGCATGGAGGCCAATACGCTGAACAGGCTGGCAGCCAGCACAGTTTTCGCACGGAACAGGAAGGGGTGTGAATGCATGGGAGGAATCGGGCAGGTAGGTGAGATCGGGATGGCGCGCACAATCGATATCGCCGATGGTAGCCGGATTCGCACAACAAGGTCGGGCTTCACCTCGTTTTACCGGCCCGACCTTTTGCGATGGCTGCGCGCGTGGAGGGTAGACGGTTGCCCTGCCCTGCGATTATCGTGTCACCGGTTTGACCAATCTGAACGGAAGGAACGACATCATGTTTTCAAAACAGTTTGAAGTGGATCCCAAGCACATCGATTTCCAGGGCGTGGTCGATGGGCTGTACTACCCGTTTTATATGGAATGGACGCGGCATGCCTTTTTGAAGGAAGCGCTGGGAATCGATATCGAAGAGGCCTTCCGGCAAGGGCAGGTGTTCATGGTGCTGGAATACTCGCTGCGCTTTCGCAAGAGCCTGCAAAAGGGCGACACGATGGAGGTTACCTGCGAAGTGCAGAAACACGAAAAGCGCAGCCGGGTGAATTTCGTGCAGCAGATCAAGGTGGCGGACGTGGTGTATGCCGAGGCGGTCTTTGTCGGGGCTTGCTTCATGAATAACCGGCCATTCGTGCCGGAGGCGATTGCGGCGGCGCTGGCAGCTGCGCCTGTAGCAAACCCGGAGCAAGCCGGGCAATAGCCGCCGCAATTCGGTCAGAAAACAGCCTCAGGTCAGCCCGACTGCTTTGCCATTCTGCGCCAGCAGTTCCCTCGCCATCTGCAGCGCCTGCTCACGCGAGCCCGCAAGCAGCAGCGGGTAGCCCCAGAACTTCGCAAACACCACCGCGAAGGCCTTGAAGCCAACCCGCCTGGCCGCATTGGGTTCCACCACGATCATCGCCAGTACCAGCTTGCGCAAGGCATGCTTGTGCTGCTTCATCCAGAGTGCGGTACGTTTCTTTTCTTCCGCGGAATGCTCGTGATCTTCGGCAGGTACGGTATCGGTCAGCAGCACGAAGGGTTCTTCGCGCTGCAGGTTCGCTTCAAACTCCGTGAAATCCTGCTCGTGATCATGTCCGGGTTGCTGGGTGAGATTCATCCATACAAGCGGGAAATCCGCACTATTCATCGACATGGCCGTCTCCTTTGCGATTGAGGTGGCGCCAGGTGGTCGCGATGGCGAATACGCCCGGCAGTGAAATGAAGAACATCGCCGAGAAGGCAATGTGCCAGCCATCGCGCAATCCGTCGGCAATGCCGCCCAAGGTGTTGAGGACAACCAGCAGGCTGCCCAGGATCAGCGCGCCCCACCGGGCCGCGCGGTTGGCGGACAGTGCGAGCAGGACGGTGACGATCCAGCAGCCGTAGTAGGCCGAAAACATCCACAGCATCTTGGTCTCGAAGGTGATGGCGGGCGCGCTGCCCTGTGCTCTCACGAAGTCGTTGACGTAGAAGAACAGCTGGAAGCTCACGAAGAGCACGGCCCCGATGGCAGTGGCCAGCCAGAACAAGGCGGTCTGGTCCGGAGGCCGGGTCGGCAGAGGATGCGGGGAGGAAAGCGGCGACTGAATTGACATATCATTTTTCCAGATGATTAAAGGAGCGATTCATAATATTTTCTGATGATGCAAAAGGCGTCTGTGCGGACTCAATAGCGGTAATCCAGTGTCACCATCATGTTGCGTGGAGCACCGTAGGTCACGGTATCGAAGTCTCCCTTCTGCAGCGCGTACTTCTTGTCGAAGAGGTTGTTCACGTTGAG
Source organism: Herbaspirillum sp. 1173 (assembly GCF_031455335.1). Classification (NCBI taxonomy): domain Bacteria; kingdom Pseudomonadati; phylum Pseudomonadota; class Betaproteobacteria; order Burkholderiales; family Oxalobacteraceae; genus Herbaspirillum; species Herbaspirillum sp. 1173. The sequence goes on from NZ_JAVDSP010000003.1 coordinate 536,692, forward strand.
CGCCACCGTGGTTTTCTGCGACACGGCATAACGCGCCATCAGCGATGCCAGGGCATAGCCGCCCTGCTGGCCGCCCAAGGTACTGGTGCCGGTATTGGCCGCCTCATAGATGCCACTCTGCCATCTCACGCCGCCCCCCACCGTCAGCTTGTGCCACGCACCAGGCAGGCGATAGGTCGTGAAAAACTGAGCCGTGGTACGCGGCAGCTGCGAATTCAGACGCACACCGTTGCCATCTTCGGCGATGAAGTGGGAGAGGCCTGCGTAGATGTTCCAGCCACGTGCCAGCTCGCCCTGCAGATCCACTTCGACTCCGCGTGACTTGGTGCCATCTGCACCGCTGTAGGCTTGCGCGCCCGCTGGCGTGAACGCACCGGCAACGATCTGGGCCGCGTTGTCCAGCCGGGTTTCGAACAGGGCCACGGAGGCGTGCAGGCGCCCTTCAAGGTACGCCCCCTTGAGGCCGATCTCCGTCGTCTTACCTGTGGCCGGCGTGAGGACGTTGCCCTTGCTGTCCTGATAGTCGGTCTGTGGATTGAAGATGCGCGTATGGCTGAGATAGGCCGAATAGATCCGGTTGATGTCGTAGACCAGGCCGGCATAGGGCGTGAAGACACCGTTCTTCTCGTAACGCATCGCCGCGCCACCGACGCTGTTGTCAATTTCGTAGTTGCTCACACGCGCACCGACGATGAGTTTCAGGGGATCGGCCAATGACAGACGGGCCGCGCCATACACGCCACTCTGTTTGATCCCGGTGCTGGTCGGCACCCATGGCATCGCTGCGAAGTCCGGACGGGCAAAGGGTGTGCTGAGCTCATTGATATTGACCGGCATGAATCCGGCATAGAACGGCGCGATGTCATTCTCGCCGGAGGTGCGGCGTGAGGTCATGGCCCCCACAACTGCTTCATGATGACGGCCCAGCAGGTCAAAGGGGCCAGCCATCATCACATCGAAGGTGTTGGTGCGACTGCTGCCCTGTGACGCGAGGGCCACCGGATACGCCCCGAAAGGATAGGTGCCCAGCCCGGTGGCGCGGTCCGGACGGCCGACCAGGCCGAGCAGTTCGGCATTGAATTCAGTGCGGTACTGGCTGGCCGTGGCATGCAGTTTCCAGCCATTGTCAAAGCGATGATCGAGCTCGGCAAAGGCAGTCTTGAGCGTCGTGTTCCATTGACTCCAATCCTGTGCGTAGCTCTTCGACGAGGCGTAGTCAGCCTGCGTGCCGTCGCTGAACCAGAGCGGCAACCCGCCCCAGGTGGCTCCCGTCGAGGTGATGTGCTGATCGTCATAGCCCAGGCTGACGGTGGTGTGTGAAGTCAGGTCAGCCTCGACGATGCCGTAGAACGACTTCTTCTCGGGCTTGTAGCCATCGATATAGGAGTGGCCGTCCTGATAGCTGCCCACCAGTCGCGCGCGGATGCGGCCATCAGCTGTCAGTGGGGTCGAGAGATCGGCCATGGCGCGATGGGTATCCCAGCTGCCTGCGCTCAGCGAGGCCGACGCCGAAAAATCCTGGGTCGGACGCTTGCGCACCAGATTGATGGCGGCCGAGGGATTGCCCGTTCCGGTAAGCAGGCCGGAAGCACCCCGCACCACTTCCACGCGATCATAGAAGGCGGTATCGACAGCACTGATCCCGCTGCCGTTGACGGTATTGCCGACCACCGTAGGGATGCCGTCATACTGCACGTTGTTGATCAGGAAACCGCGCGAATAAAAACTCGTGCGCTCGCTATCGGATTGGTAGGACGTGATGCCGGTGGTGTTGTCCAGCACGCCCTGCACCGAGTTCAATTGCTGGTCATCCATGCGCTGGCGCGTGATCACCGTCACCGCCTGCGGCGTCTCCCGCAATGACAGCGGCAGATGCGTTGCCGCGGCCGTCTCGCCCGTCGTATAGGCTCCTGTACCCTCCGTGGTCGCCGGCTCCGCATGCCCGGTGACAGTGACAGCCGGCAAGGAGGTTTGCGCTTGCGCCGCCGTCCCGGAATCGGCAGGGCTTTGCCGGATTTGTGATGAATCAGCGGCGAAGCTGGCTTGCGCGCCCAGCAGAACAGCGGCGGCGACCGCAGAACTCAAGACCTTGTGCGGCGTGCGTCGGAGCAAGTCCCGCATGGCCCGGTCGGAGAGCGGGCAGGCAGGCGACGGAACGTATGCAGTGAGGAAGCGACGCGAAGTTGAAACGGCATGGCGTGAGCACATAAACGATAATCATTGTTATTTGGAGCAGCCATTTAACAATGAAGACGCGTGGTCGCAATAGCGAAACCAGGCCAGACTATTTCGCATTTCGGCCACACTCACGACGGGGTGGATCTGTGGTGTTCAGGCGGGGCGTTCATCCGGCAGCACGATGGCCGGCACCGCCGCACGTACCGCGCTGTCGGTGCGATCGGAGAGATAGCGTGCCGGAGACTTGCCTGCGGCCTTGCGGAACATGGTGATGAAGCCGCTGGCGTTTTCGTAGCCCAGCTCCAGTGCCACGGTCTGCACGCTGTCGCCCTTGGTCAGACGCTGCAGTGCCAGGATCACGTGCAATTGACGACGCCAGCGCCCGAAGCTCATGCCGACTTGCTGCTGCAGGAGGCGGCTCATGCTGCGTTCGCTCATGCCGATGTGATGGGCCCAGGCAGCCTTGGACGTCTTGTCGGTGGGATCGGCCAGCAGCAGGTCGGCGAGTCTCCGCAAGCGCTGGTCGCGCGGCATTGGCAGATGCAGGTCTTCTACCGGCGCGCTCGCCAGCTCGTCAAGCAAGGTGGCGATCAGGCGTTCTTCGCGTCCGCCCAGGGGATACAGCTCGGGAAAACCCGCCACCTTGAGCAGCAGTTCGCGCAGCAAGGGCGATACGGAAATCGTGCAACAGGTGGTCGGCAGATCCGGAGCGGCATCCGGCTCGACGAACATGCAATAGCATTCCGTCTCTCCTGCCCCGCGTGCGGCATGCGGCAGGTCGCCCGGGATCCATACGGCGCACTGCGGTGGCACGATCCAGACGCCGTCTTCCACTTCGCAGTTGAGGACGCCGCGTACCGAATAAATCAGTTGCGCCTTGCGATGCTGATGCCGGGCGTTCTCCCAGTCCTTGGCGACTGATGTGGTGCCGAGGGCCACTACGGGACGGGACACGCTGTCGACGTCCCTCGGAGCCAGGATCTGACCGGTGATTGCGATGCGCGACATGATGTTCTGGACAGGCTCGTACGGGACGATGTGAGTGGGCCAAGGTGCGAAACAGGATGACCAGCTTGCAGCACAAGCCTGGACCCTGGAATCGGCACGGTTTAATGGCAGAAAGCGCTTTGCAGGACGTCGGCAGGCTCGCCACAGGGATCGGCGATGCCTGACGTCGGCGCTACCTGAGTCGATGGATGTTCTGTTGCTTGTCCTGACTGTCAAAGGTGTGGCGCGCCTGGCGGAAGTCCTCCGCGTGCTCCACCACCCAGGTCCAGATCGGAGACATGCGCAGCAGCAAATCCTTGCCCAACGCAGTCAGCTCGTACTCCACGCGCAGCGGCTTTTCATCGGTTTCGTGACGCAGCAGCAGGCCATCGCGTTCCAGTGCGCGCAGCGTCTTGGTCAGCATGCGCTGGGTCACGCCGCTCAGCTGACGCTTGAGCTCGGCGTGGCGCAGCGTGCCATATACGCCGAGCGCGTGCAGGATCCCGAGCGCCCAGCGGCTGCCTGCATGCGCGAGGACATCCCGCCGGACCCCATCGTCATCTTCACGCAGGGTCTGGCAGATGGCTTCTGCTTCCTTCAGTGCTTCATCAGCGATGATGGCTTCTCTTGGTATCATCCGTGTGCCTTCTTGAGAGCGTTGCGTGATCGTGCAACCATGCGGCCATCTTATCAGCAACGACCCTCAGGACAGATCATGCATGGTACATCCCAACTCCCTCCTCAATCCATCCTCGTGTTAGGCGCGGGCGAACTCGGCCTTCCGGTATTGCGCAATCTCGCGCGCGTGGCAGAACGTGCCCCCGGATCGAGCATCAGCGTCCTGCTCAGGGAATCGACGATCAATACACAAGTCCCCGCAAAAAAAGCGGAGATCGACGAACTCCGCGCCCTGGGCATCCGGATGGTGGCAGCAGATCTTGTGAACGATACGATCGATCAGCTGGCAGAAATCTTCGCGCGCTTTGATACCGTCATCGGCTGTGCCGGCATGGTCGCCGGCCGCGAGACTCCGATGAAGCTCGCCACGGCCGCCTTGCGCTCGGGGGTGAAGCGCTACTTCCCGTGGCAGTTCGGTGTCGATTTCGAGGCCATCGGGCGCGGCAGTCCCCAGGACCTGTTCGATGCACAGCTCGATGTACGCGAACTGCTGCGCGCGCAGAGCAAGACGGAATGGGTCATCATCTCGACCGGCATGTTCACCAGTTTCATGTTCGAACCGGTGTTTGAAGTGGTGGACTTCGCCAACGACACCCTCAACGCCCTGGGCAGCCTGGAGACCAGTGTGACCCTGACCACACCGGATGACATCGGACTGCTGACTGCGGAGATCGTTTTCTTCGAGCCCCGCTTCAAGAATGAAATCGTCTATCTGTCGGGTGATACGGTGACCTACGGCGAGGTAGCCAATATTCTCGAACGTGTCCTCGGACGTCCTTTCCGGCGCAATGTCTGGAGCGTTCCTTACCTGCTCGATGAACTGAAGAAAGATCCATCTCATCACATCAAGAAATACCGTGCCGTCTTTGCGCAAGGCAAGGGTGTAGCGTGGCCGAAGGCAGGGACATTCAATGCACGGCAATCGATTGCGGTCACCACTGCAGAACAGTGGGCGGAGAAACATATCAAGGACAAGTGATCCGCCTCCGCGCGAGCTCCTCGTGGAACTTGCGCGTCAATTTCCAGGCGCACGCGCGGCAGATAGCACGATCAGGGTGGCCACATGAGCGAGCCTGATGTCCCGGTCACGCCAGCATTGTCAGCGCTCTGTCAGCCACTGCCTCGCTGCTACGAAAATGCTGGCTTGTCAAAACGCAGGCAGAGCGTTATTTTCCCATCTTTGGAAAAGCAGTTGAGTCAGAACCCATGCCCTACATGAGCGTGATTGCCTGTGTGTGAAATGGGTTCCATTGATTGCCCTCATGGGAGATATGCGGATGTACCAGTTACCGGATCAACGCCAGCGCCAAATCATCGTGACCGGTGCCAACAGTGGCACCGGCAAGGAAGCAACCAGACGATTGGCGGCGGCGGGTGCCGATGTCGTCATGGCAGTACGCAGTGAAGCGAAGGGCGAAGCTGCACGGCAGGAGATACTGAAAGAGTTTCCAAAGGCATCGCTGGCGGTACGCATCCTTGATCTCTCCAGCCTGGCCAGCGTGCGCACGTTTGCCGGCCAGATGCTCAGCGAAGGACGTCCCATCGATCTGCTGCTCAACAATGCCGGGATCATGATGCCGCCCAAGCGCGCCTTGAGCCCGGACGGATTCGAGCTGCAGTTTGCCACCAACTTCCTGGGCCACTTCGCGCTCACCAACCTCTTGTTGCCGCTGCTGCTCGAAGCCAAAGCGCCGCGCGTCACAACCATCACGAGCAGCGCCGCCATTGGTGCCAAGATCAATTTTGACGATCTTCAAAGCGAACGTTCCTACTCGCCCGTCACCGCGTACGCACAATCCAAGCTCGCTTGCCTATTGCTGGCAAATCAGCTGGCAGCCATCGCGCGCGAGCGCGACTGGCCATTGCTGAGCACCAGCGCCCATCCGGGCCATACGCGGACCAATCTGCAGACCAGCGGGCCGAACATGGGAACGGATTCCACCCACAAGCGGCTGATGTTCCGGCTGGTTCCCTCAATGGACGTCAAGTGGGCCACCGAGTCACTGCTGCAGGCAGCGCTCGATCCGAATGCAGCGCAAGGCGCATTCTACGGCCCAAGATTTTTGCTTATCGGTAGTCCGCATGTCGCGCGGCAACCGCAGTCTGCCCGTCAGGCTGATTCCGCGCGCCTGTGGCAGACAGCCGAAACGCTGACAGGTACAGCACCACCCCCAAAAGGCTGACGATTCCCGGGGCGAGATCGCGGCGCATCTGGAAGGGATAGCCGTTGTTGACGAAGACAGCCAGCAGATGGACGCCAGACGGATTCAAAGATCGGCTTCTGGCCGAAGACTGAAGCCATGCCTGCGATCATCGTCCCGCGCCAACGCTCTGCCTGGCGACCACGCTTTGTTCCTGACGCGACATGCTAGCAACATGCTATACGCTATACGCGGCAATAGGGACGAGCTGCACTCAGCGTCTCCTCAACGGCGGCATGCAGCCAGTCCATGAAGCGTGCCTCCGGCGAACCCGGCTCGGGGAGCCTGCGCATCAATGCGATGTACCGTGAGTCATCTGCCACAAAGCCTTGAGGTGCTGTGAGGGTCCTTGCCTCCAGGCTGTCCACCACCATGAACAAGGGCGCAATGGCCATGCCCAGTCCGGCTTCCGCAGCGCGCAAGCTGAGAAAGAAATGGTCGAAATGCAGATCAGAGGCCGCGCCCCGCGCGGCGCGGGCAGCCACCCTGGCGCGTCTCGCCCAGGTCTTCCAGGCATCGGGACGGCTGGTCGAGTGGAGACGCGTCAGCAGCGCCTTTCCGCTCAGGCCGGGCAGCGCGACCGGCCCGGTCTGTTCCGTGAACAGCGGGATGCAGACCGCCCGTGGATCCAGTGCGAAATCGGCCCGACGGATCGCCACATCGATATGCTCCCGCGCAACGTCAACCGCGCCATTGCCCGTCGACAGATAGATCGGCAGATCCGGATGCGCATCCTGAAACTGGGACAGGCGCGGGATCAGCCATCGCATCGCCAGCGACCGTTCGCAAGACACCAGAAGCGGCCGCTGCCGGGCAGGACGCAAGATCTCCTCCGTTGCCTCTTCGATTCGCTGCAGCGCTTCCTGGACCGCTTCCAGCAAGACCTTTCCTTCCGGCGTCAGGGCCAGGCGGCGACTGGTTCGGTGCATCAACTGCACATTGAGCCGAGACTCCAGTTCCGACACCCGGCGGCTGACCGCACTATGCGACAGCCCCAGACTCTCGCCGGCAGCCGTAAATCCTTGCAGGCGCGCAACGGCTTCAAAGATGCGGAGATTTTCCAGGGGAGGTAGTTTCATCTGTGCATCCAGGGAACAGATCGAGTGCTCAACCAGCACCCATCAACATCAAAAAGAACTCACAATCATGATTCACTTCTGACCGATTGCAAGGAACAATCCATGAGCGACTTTCGCAGCGACACCGTCACCCAGCCCTCCCCTGCCATGAAGCAGGCCATGATCGAAGCGCCGCTCGGTGACGACGTCATGGGAGAAGATCCTACGGTAAATCTTCTGCAGCACACCGCCGCCACGATGTTCGGCTTCGAAGCTGGCCTGTTTGCGCCCAGCGGCACCCAGAGCAACCTGATCGCCATGATGACGCATTGCCGCCGCGGTGACGAGGCCATTGTCGGTCAGCAGTGGCACACCTATCGCTGGGAGGCAGGCGGTATGGCCGTTCTGGGATCGGTCCAGCCCCAGCCGCTGGAGCAACAGCCTGACGGCACGCTTGCTCTGGACGACATCGAGGCGGTGATCAAACCGGACGATCCGCATTTCGCCCGTACCCGGCTCATCGTGATCGAAAACACGGTGGGCGGAAAGCCGCTGCCTCTGGCCTACATGCAGGAAGTCGCCGCTTTGGCCAAGCGCCGTGGCCTGCGCGCCCATATCGATGGAGCCCGTCTGTGCAATGCGGCTGTTGCGCTGGCCGGGGGCGGCGAACCTCTGATGCGCGCGCGCGAATTGTGCAAGGGCTTCGACTCCGTTTCACTGTGCCTGTCCAAAGGCCTGGGCGCGCCCGTGGGGTCGGTACTGCTGGGCTCCAAGGATTTCATTCACGAGGCGCGGCGCATTCGCAAGATGCTGGGCGGTGCCATGCGCCAGGCCGGCATGCTGGCTGCGGCCGGCCTGCATGCGCTCCAGCATAACGTTCACCGCCTGGCCGACGATCATGCCAATGCAGATCTGCTGTCGCGTGGCCTGGCCAAAGCGGCCAGCAACAACCCCAGACTGCGTGGCGCATTCCACGTCCAGCCAGCGCAGACCAACATGGTCTTTACGGATGTTCAAGCCGATATTGCCGGCAATCTCATCGCCCACTTCGCCGCCCACGATATCACGCTGCAGGGAGGTGCCTATCGCAGCAAGGAAGGCATGATGAACCGTATCCGATGGGTGACGCACCTCGATGTGAGCCAGGATGACGTGGTCCGCGCCATCAAAGCCGCCGAGTCGTTCTGAACATACGCCCTGCCACCCGGTTTCATTGAAATCGGGTGACAGGGCGAGGCCCGGCGTTGCATGTTCAGCTTGAGCGCAGCCCGCAAGACGTCGCTATCCGTTCCTTGATGTCCTCTGTCGATGCCTGCATCACGGCAAACCGCCGCGGCCGCGCTTCCAGGTCTGCCAACGCAGCCGGCCGCGGTACACCGCGGCCGGTGGCGGCACGCATGGTCTCTTCGAACTTCAATGGCAGGGCCGTCTCCAGCACAATGGTGGGAACCCCTTGCACGCGATGATCGCGTGCAACCTTGACGCCATCAGCGGTATGCGGATCGATCATCATCGAACGCCCGCTCCAGACCTGCGAAATCGTGGCCAAACGATCAGCGTGCGTACTCTTGCCCGAGACGAAACCGTAGTCGGCCATGCGTTCATGCTCTTGTTTGCTCAGGACGAATTTCCCATGGTGTGCCAGCTCCTCGCCAAAAAGCTGTTGCACGCTTTGCGCATCGCGTCCCAGCACATCGAAGATGAAGCGCTCGAGATTGGAAGCCTTGGCGATATCCATGGAGGGACTGGAGGTCGCCGGGGTTTCAGCGCTGGATCGGGGGCGGTAGCACCCGGTTCTGAAGAACTCGTCCAGCACGTCGTTTTCATTGGTGGCGAGGACCAGCTTGTCGATGGGCAGCCCCATCATGCGGGCCACATGGCCGGCGCAGATGTTGCCGAAATTGCCGGATGGAACTGCAAAACTGACTCTTTCCCCATTGCTGCGCGTGGCCTGGAAATAGCCCGCGAAATAATAGACGACCTGCGCCAGCAAGCGCGCCCAGTTGATGGAATTGACGGTCCCGATATGGAAGCGGCGCTTGAAGCCGAGATCGGAGGAGATCGCCTTGACGATGTCCTGGCAGGTGTCGAAGCTTCCTTCTACAGCCATGTTGTGAATGTTCCTGTCCTGCAGGCTGAACATCTGCGCTTGTTGAAACGGGCTCATGCGGCCATGCGGACTGAGCATGAAGACCTGGATGTTTTTCTTGCCGCGCATGGCGTACTCGGCCGCGCTTCCCGTATCGCCAGAGGTGGCTCCGACAATATTGAGTTGCTCACCACGTCGTCCCAGCTCATCGTCCAGCAGGTTGCCCAGCAACTGCATCGCCACATCCTTGAAAGCAAAGGTGGGGCCGTTGGACAAACCCAGGACGAACAAGCCATCCTCAAGCGGCCTGAGCGGGACGATATCGGCAGTGCCGAATATCTCCGCGGTGTAAGTACGGGCGATGGCGCTGCGCAACTGCCCGGCCGGTATGTCGCCGACGTAGAGCGCCATGATTTCAAAAGCCAGATCCGGATACGACAAGGTGCGCCACGCCTGCAAGGTGGCATCGTCGATCCTGGGATAGGCCAGCGGAACATAGAGGCCGCCATCGGGCGCCAGCCCTTCCAGCAAGACCTCCGAGAAACCACGTTGAGTTCGGTCGCCGCGTGTAGAAATGTAGTTCATGGTGATCTGCCAGTCCGGTGGAAAATGGGGTCCGTGGAAAAATTCTCGCATCCCGCCTTGGCGAAGTAAAATTAAATTTGACCCGTTCAATTATTAGAAATCCTGATGCGAGAATTCAACCTGGATCATCTTCGTACGCTGTTGGCAGTGGTCGATTCCGGCTCCCTGTCGAATGCAGCGGCAGCCTTGCACCTGGCACAGCCGACCATTTCGCTGCACTTGCGGGAGCTTGAGTCGCGGCTGGACATTCCTCTGCTCAAGCGCAACCGCCATGGCGTCACGGTGACAGCGGGCGGCAAGATCCTGATCGACTATGCGCGCAAGCTGCTGGCATTGGCTGACCAGGCCAGCGAAGCGGTCGGCCATTATCGGGAAAGCGTGCAAGGGGTCGTGCGGCTCGGCGCATCGACCGGCCTGATCACGCATGAGATGCCCCGCTTGTTGCAGTACATGGCGCAACATCGCCCGGAACTGAAGATAGAACTGGCCGTCACGACTACCGCGATGGCGATGGAAAAGCTGCAGGCGGATGAACTGGATCTGGCCTTGGTGGGGGCCACCACGCGGCACCAGGGCCTGGTGCTGACACGCTGGCGCAGCGACCCGCTGATGGCGTTCCTGCCGGCGGCCTGGACCGTGCCCAAGCGAGTCAGCCCGGCCTGGCTGGCACGGCAGCCCTTGTTGATGAATGAACCCGGCAGCGCTTTGCATCATCAGACCTTGCAATGGTTTTCACGCGCCGGATTTTTCCCGCGTCCTCGCATCGCCCTCAACAACGGCGAGGCCATCAAGGGTCTGGTCGCTGCCGGCTATGGTGCGGCAGTCCTGCCGGCTGAAGCGGGACAGTCGGTGAGCTCACCCCAGATTCAGGTCAGACCGATCACGCCGGCGATGGAGCGGCCCACTTTTCTGGCCTGCAAGAAAGCCCGGACCGTGCCGCCCTCCGTGAAGGCCGTCATGGAGGTGTTGAAGAGCAAGGCCTTTATCGTCCAGAACCCAGTTCATCAATCGGCGTGAAATGCGTTTCAGCCAGGTTCTTTCGCGCAGATCTCCACCACCAGCGGCAGCGCCGTCACGCATGGGCAATGCACGCCGGTGAGTTCAGTCTGCACGGCGGTACTCAACAAGGAGCGGCCGGGCGGCAGGCTCAGGAGATCCTGAAACGGCCGATGGTCGATGCCAGCGTATTGGCCTGCGCCTGCAAGGTCGCCGACGCTGCGGCCGACTGCTCCACCAGGGCGGCGTTCTGCTGCACCATGGAATCGAGCTGGATCACGGCACGATTGACTTCCTGAATACCGCGCATCTGCTCGTCGGTCGCCCTTGCGATACCTGAAATGAGCGATTGCACATCGGCCGACTGGGTCACGATCTCGCCCATGGTGGTGCCAGCCTGGCGCACCTGTACCGATCCCGCGGAAACCCGCGAGACGGTGGTCTCCACCAGTTCCTTGACCTCGCGTGCCGCTTCCGCGCTGCGTTTGGCCAGGCTGCGTACCTCGTGGGCCACGACTGCGAAGCCGCGCCCCTGCTCGCCGGCGCGGGCCGCTTCCACGGCGGCGTTCAAGGCCAGGATATTGGTCTGGAAAGCGATGCCGTCGATGACGGTGATGATCGCACCGATCTGGCTCGATACCTTTTCGATCTCGCCGATGGTGGTCACGGCGTCGGACACCACCTTGCCACCTTGCGAGGCAATCTCGGTGGCGCTGCTGGAGCGCTGGTCCGCCTGCTTGGCGGCAGCCGTCGAGCGGCCGACCGTCTCCGAGATCTCGGCCATGGAGGCCGCTGTCTGTTCCAGACTGGCGGCGGCGGATTCGGTTCTGGTCGACAAGTCCTGGTTGGCCGTGGCGATTTCATTGGAGGCCGTACGGACCGCCTCGCTGGCATCACGGATATCGAGCATCACGTTTTGCAACTGGCCGACGAACTGGTTGAAGGAGCGCGAAATGACCGCCACTTCGTCCTTGCCCTGATCGGGCAGGCGTTGAGTGAGGTCACCGGTGCCCGAGCCGATGGCGGCCATGGCCTGGCTGACCTGTCCGAGCCGACGGAACGCCGTGGCAGTCACGGCCACACCGATGACCGAAGCGATGCCGACGATCAGGATCAGGGACAGCAGCGACGTATTGAGCAGGGAGCGTGCGCCGGCCATGGCTTCGGATTCATCGATGGCGATCACGATGCTCCAGTCGGTCCCGCGAATTTTCTGCGCACGCACCAGCTTGGCCCGGCCATCGACCACGATCTTCATCGGCGCGCTCGCTTTGTCGTCAGCAGCGGAACTCAACTGCGCGAACTCGGGAGCGATATCGGTGGCCTGCTTGAAACGCAGTTCCGCATTGGGGTGCGCGATGATGCGGCCGTTCTTGTCGATCAGCATCCCGAAACTCTCGGGTGTGGGATGAATGGCTTTGATGGTCTCCACCACGCTGTCAAGGGCCACGTCACCCACCAGCACCGCCTTGAGCTTGCCCTCACGCATCACGGGAATGGCCAGCGCCACCAGCAAGGCCTTGCTGGTACTGATATACGGAATGGCCGCCGGCTTGCCGGCCTCAACGGCCCCCTTGTACCAGGGACGGGTGGTCGGGTCATAGGTAGCGGGAATATTGGGCCAGTCGGTGAACTTGGTCTTCTTGTCGGGATACCCCACGCCGACATCGAAAAATCCGCCGGCGACCTGGATCTGCTTGAGCATCGCATCGGGAGAATCGGTCAGGACGACATCCTGCAAGGAGTCGACCAGGCGCGTCTTTTCGGCGACCCAGTCGCCAATCACGCGGGCATGGTCGTTCAACGAGGTGGAGAGGCTGTTGTCCGTGGCGTCCCACATGCTGTTGCGGGCAATCAGGTAATTGGCCGCGGTGCTGACCACCACGGAGAAGACAACCAGCGCAACGAAGGCGCAGATCACGCGGGCGCGAATGGAGGTGAGCATGGGGAGACAGGTAAAAGTGATTGGGGGGATAAAACTGCAAGCAGTACAGCTCCATCCGGATGTCGGCAGGGAACAATTCCGCTGGCATTGACTGCGCCGGCGGCGGTTGCGACATCCGGAGGATAGTGATGACAGCTACATCATTTCCGGTACCTTGAGCGAGGTACCATCGTTGAAACGGCTCAGGCGATAGGGAGAGACATCGATCATCGGGCTTGCACCCGTGACCATATCCGCCACCAATTCCCCTGCCGCCGGCCCCAGCGCGAAACCATGACCGCTGAACCCGGTGGCGAGATAGAGGCCCGGCAAGGCGGCGACGTCAGAAATGACGGGGATGAGATCGGGCGTGGTATCAATCGCGCCGGCCCACGCATAAGCCACGCGCAACTCCGACAATTGCGGAATGGCACGCTTGACGTTATCCAGCGCACGCCTGGCAAAATCGGCATCGGGACGCGGATCAAGTACCCGGCACCGCTCAAATGGCGACACTTGATCAAACGCCCAGGTGCTGGTGGCTTCGGGCCCTTCCATCCACGCCCGGGAAAGACGATAGGTCAGTTTCTTGCCGATGTCGTTCTTGTAATTGCGATAGTACTGAAGCCCGTTCTTCAGCCCGACGGGGGCCAGGTCAATGCGTCCGAAACCCGGCACGGCGACCGAATAGGCACCGTCAAGACGACGACGCAGCGCGAAGCCCGGGCCGCTGAAGCAGCCGCTCACGACCTCCGGCGCAACCGAAGTCCGCATGGTGGTTCCGACCACGTTGACCACCGGGAATGCAATCCCGTGACGCCGGCACAAGCGCCCGCTCCAGGCACCGCCGGCGCAGACCACGGTGGAGGCCTTGATCAGACCGCGCTCGGTCCACACACCGCTGAGACGTCCCCCGCTGGTCTCCAGGCCTCGGACGGCGCACTGCTGGTAGAGGTGCGCCCCCAGGCGCTTGGCGCCCTCCGCCAACGCAGGCGCGGCTCGCGAGGGCTCGGCTCGGCCATCAGTGGGAGACCAGACCCCGCCTTTGTAGCCCGGCCCGCCCGAAGGCGTACGCGCCTTCACTTCGGACGCACTGAGGATATGACTGACAAAGCCGACCTCCTTCGCGCGCTGGCCCCACGCGCTCCACTTGGCGAGATCCTTCTCTTCGTTGGTGGCGTACAGAATTCCTTCACGGCGGAAGCCCAGATCGATCTGGATCTCGTCGCGCAGTTCGTTCCAACGCTGCAGACTGCGCATGGCCAGCGGCAATTCGAACAGATCCCGGTTCTGCTGGCGCACCCATCCCCAGTTGCGGCCAGACTGTTCGCCGCCGACGATGCCCTTTTCAAGGATGGCCACGGAGATCCCGCGCCTGGCCAGCTCATAGCCGATCGAGGTGCCGACGATGCCGGCACCGATGACCACGACATCGACTTCACTGACAAACTCGGGCGAATCATAAACTTCTTCCACTCTCAGCATGGCACTGGTCCGATCTCTCAGTCTCTGGTCTACAAGAAAAATCCGCCTTACAGCGGTGGCCATGAACGCCTGCACCAGGCGGTCACATGTCTTGCGAAATCCTGTTGCAACTTCGCCGGGATGCGATCCCTGGAAGCAGGATCAACGGCATCTGCGGATCGCTGAGGACAGCGATACCCGCATTTACTCTTTTGCCTCAGGCATTGCCTGCTCTGCAGGCGCGGCGGGCCGCTCATCGTCGGCCCGATTGGTCAGCACGTGGCGCAAAAACTCCCGGGTGCGCGCTTCGCGGGGCGCACCAAGGACTTGTCTGGCCTCCCCCTCTTCGATGATGAGGCCGGCGTGGAGAAAGCAAACGCGGTCAGCCACTTCGCGCGCAAAGCCCATTTCGTGCGTGACAACCAGCATGGTCATGCCTTCCCGCGCCAAGGTCCGCATGACACTGAGGACCTCGCCGACGAGCTCGGGATCGAGTGCAGAAGTCGGCTCGTCGAACAAGATGGCCTTGGGCTTCATCGCCAGTGATCTTGCAATGGCCACCCGCTGTTGCTGGCCGCCCGAGAGCTGATGCGGATAGGCATGGATCTTCTGTCCCAATCCGACCTTGTTGAGCATCTCGATGGCTTCCCGGCGCGCTTGTTCAACCGGCAGCCGCTTGACGTGCACCGGGCCTTCCATCACGTTCTCCAGCGCGGTCCGATGCGGGAACAGGTTGAATCGCTGAAAGACCATGCCGACCTGGGTACGCAATTGATTGATGTGGCGCGAACGCTGCTCGACCACCTGATTCAACAACCGGATTTCCCCCGAATCGTAGGATTCAAGCGCATTGATACAGCGAAGCAGCGTCGATTTACCGGAGCCGGATGCGCCGATCAGGCAAACGACCTCGCCTTCCTTCACCTCCAGGGAAATCCCTTTGAGGACGGAGAAGTCCCCGAAATTCTTGGTCACGTTCTTGATTTCAATCATCGCCGGCTCACTTCACCTTGTGTTTTCCAAAACGTCTCTCCAGCATCTTGGTGAGACTCATCAATGGCAGGCTCATCGCCAGGTAGCCCACGGCAATGAGCGTATAGACCTCAAGGTTCTGAAAGGTGGCGGCTGCGAGCAAGGTTCCCTGCCGCGTCATTTCCGTGACGGTGATGGTGGAGGCCAGCGAGGAATCCTTGAGCATCGAGACCAGCGTATTGCTGTACGGTGGCAGGGCGACCTTGATGGCCTGCGGCAGGATGACCCGCGTCATGGTCTTGACCCGGCCCATGCCGATCGACTGCGCGGCCTCATACTGCCCCATATCCACCGATTCGATGCCGGACCGGATGATCTCGGCCACATAAGTCGAATAGCCGAACGCGAGACCGATGATACTGGCCTGCAAGGCGCTGAGCTGAATATGAATCGAGGGAAAGACGAAGTAGATATAGAACAGCAAGACGATCATCGGCAGGCCGCGGACGATGTTGATCAGGGTCGCCGTGACCTGCCGCACCGGGGCATGGCGGGACATCTTCAGCAAGGCCCAGACCAGACCCAGCAGCGTGCTCAACACCAGGCAGCTGAGGGTGATGAAAATCGTCATCCCCGCCCCTTGCAACAGGATCGGCACAAAGTCCGCCATATCATTCCAACGCATTGTCTTCCCTCTGATGATGATTGCTGGAGGTGACGGAGCAGTCTCCGTCACGCCGGTCCCGAACCCGGGCTGAAAGACACGTCAGTCGACGAAGTTCCATTTCTTCAAGATCTGGTCCAACGTGCCATCGGCCTTGATCTTGACCAGTCCATCATTGATCTTGGTCAGCAGCGCGGTATTGCCCTTCTTGACGCCAAAGGCAATCGGCACCTTGCGCAGCGGCTTGAAGCCATCGACTACACGGCATCCTTGCAGGGCACCGTTGGCTTCCTGGGCTTTCCAGATCGGGTAATCATTGAAGCCTGCGGTAATGCGGCCCAAGGCAACGTCACGCGCCATATCGGCAGCGGTGTTGTACAGCTTCACTTCCTTGAAGATGCCAAGCTTCATCAACTCTTCCGACGTCTCTTCGCCTGCACCGGCACCGATGACGGTTCCGGCCAGATCCTGAATGGTGCGATATTGCTTCTTGTCCGAGGCACTGACGATGATGCCTTTTCCGAATTCGGCTACCGGCTCAGAGAAATCGACGACTTCCTTGCGCTTCGGGGTGGGCGACATCCCGGCCACGATGAGATCGATCTTGTCCGAGACCACGGACTGCACCAGCGCGGAAAAAGGAACGATGTCGAAGGAGATTTCAAACCCCTCCCGCTTGCCGATTTCGCGGATCACATCCGGCATCACGCCTTCAATCTGCTGCGTCTTGATGTTCAGGAATGCATTGGGCACGCTGGAAGGTGTCGTTCCGGCAGAGACTTTGGCGGGACCTGCCGCCTGAGCCTGAGTCATCGTGACCAGCATCAGGCAGGTCGCCAGGCCGGAGGCCAGGTTGCGCAAGGCGCGAGCGATGTGCTTCTTGGAAGCACGGGGAGAGATACAGGGGTGCATAGCCGATCCTTAACAAAGTGGTTCTGACAAGTTCTGGAAAACAGGCAATGAAGAGGAGGACTCTTCTTTTCAATCGAACATTCGAACAATTGAACAATTGAACGACTGCACAATTGAACGACTACATAATTGAACGACTACATAATTGAAGCGCCGCGCAAGACACACTGCAATTTCGTGACTACCCATCTGCACTACCTGCCGCAAAGCGAAACTTTCCGGCAATCTGCTGGCAAACGTGACTACGGGCACTGGCCGCCCTGAGCTCGGGGCGAACCGGCTACCGCGTTTTCTTCAAAAGAAAACCGCACATTCCAAAACGCATACAAGATTTCTTCAGGCGGCGAACGCACCTGAAACCCACTCCAATCAGGAGGAAGCGCGCAAAGTTACCAGCCGCGGCATGAGATAACGTGCCAGGCAGCGTGCAAGCTCAATGGCGCTCGCGACCTTCCCATCGCAAGCGTCCGCGATGCCGCATGGCTCATCACGATGATTTGCCAAATGGCGGAAGACCCGTGCCGCTGCCCTACCTTCCCGGGCAACCCCGTCGCCCGTACAAAAAATGCCTCGCCCGGCATTGTTGCCTCGGGCCTGCGCCAAGACAGAATGTCTACCCGCCGCCTCCTGAAAATGCGATGACCGCTACATACTCACCAATACAAACCGCACTACGGGCGGAATGAACTATCGCAGCTCAACGGCACCTTCAAGCAATCGCTGCCAGGATGCCCGTGAACTCCGACCAGGGATCGTTTTCCCTACTGAATCAAGCGCGTGAAATATTATTTATAAATTTCATTATAGTGAATTCAGAATGAAATTCTAGGCCTGTGGTTAAAATAACTCATGTTTTTATCCGGCCTGCTTCCTGTTCACTTTTTCGGTGCGCCGCGCCCCTGATTGGACGCACGAAGGCCCCATATCGGGGCTGGATTTCAGAGATGAACAATGGGGGGTTGCGTATTCATCACCCACAGCAGACGTGCGGGCTTTGCGCTTTCGTTATGCACGCTGTGCGGAATGGTGCTGGAGAACTGGAAGCTGTCACCGGACTTGAGTTCGACCCGGCTGCCGCCAAGATTGAGGACGACCGATCCCTCGATGACCACCCCGGCCTTCTCGCCAACCCCGATCAGCACTTCATCGGAACCGGCCCCTGGCGGGATCAGGATGATCATCATCTTGAGATCATGATTTCCCTGCGGCGACAGCAACTCCTTCTGCATGCCCCGACTGCCTACATCGAAGACGGGGCGGTCTTTGGCGCGCCGCACCACGTCGCTGGCAACATAATCCGGGGTGGCCTCGGCATCCTCCAGCAAGGCACTCAGCGGAACGGACAGCGCCACCCTCAGACGTTCAAGGATACGCATCGACGGATTGGCCTTGTTACGCTCGACCTGGCTGACCGTCCCCACGGAAACGCCGGCGGCAGCCGCCAGCTCGTTGACCGACATCCCCCGCTCCAGACGAAGCGCCTTCAGCCGCGCCCCCACGTCCGCATGCGGAGCAGCTGCCGGATCCTTTTTCTTGATTTTCATTTGCGTCATTGCGTCATTCGCTTTCTCTGGAAACCTCATGGTGATTTCAGGACACCGGAAGCTGGTGCCTTCGCACATTTTATTGCAGGAGCACATGGCGGATGCCGGAAAATCTATTGATCATTATATTGAACAATGTCATATTGTATTGAACGTTCGAAAGGAAGCTTCCGGCCTCGCTTCATTGCATTTTTCACTGCAGGAAGCACCTGTGTCCACCGCTTCCTGCAGACAGTCAGGCGACGGCCAGCCTTTGACGCCGCATGAACTGCCACCCGCGCTGGGCCATCGGCTGATTCTGGCAGGCCGTAACGTGAGCCGGATCGGCAGTCACCCTCCACGACGACCAGATAAATCCAATTGACGCTGAATCATTGGGGACGATGGAAACATGTCGGAATTAGTGAAGCTTGACCGGTTCGATATCCGGATCCTCAGCCTCTTGCAACGCAACGGCCGCATGACGAATGTGGATCTCTCCAACGAGATCGGCCTGTCGCCGAGCCCATGCCTGCATCGGGTGAGACGCCTGGAGAAGGCGGGCTATATCGCCGGATATGGTGCCCACATCCATCTGGAAAAGCTGGGGCATGTTCAGTTCGTGTTCACCCAGGTCACGCTCTCCGGTCACACGCGCGGCGATTTTGAGAAATTTGAAACCCTGGTGCGCGATGTGGATGAAATCGTGGAGTGTCATCTCATCAGCGGTGCGTTTACCTATCTTCTGAAATTCGTGACGCGCGATTTGGGGCATTACCAGCGTGTGGCAGAAGACGTGCTGAGAGAAAAAGGAAACGTCGAGAAATACTTCAGTTACATCGTCATCGCCTCACCCTCACTCAAGGGACAATACCCGCTGGACAAGCTGGCTTGAGCTGCTGGCCGACTGTGCGCTGAAGGACTGCGGGTCTTCCTGATCGAAGTCGCTGCAAGCGGCCAGGCTCCCTTCGACAGCTTCAAGGGTATTGGTCTTACCAATAAACTGGTAATATCCAGTTTCCCAAATCGACAGCCCATCGCCTGTCGCCCGCCCTCGGCACGCTGAGGCCGAGCCACGGCAAAAAGGCGTCATTCAGAGACAATCATTTCTCAAAGGAAACACGATGAAATTACTGCGTTACGGCCCGGTGGGGCAGGAAAAGCCCGGCGTCCTCGACCAATCCGGCAAGATCCGCGATCTGTCCGCCTACATCAAGGACGTCAACGGTGCCGTACTGGATGACGCTTCCCTGGACAAGATCCGCAAGCTGGACCTGGAAAGCCTGCCCGCCGTGGAAGGCTCGCCGCGCATCGGCGCCTGCGTCGGCAACATCGGCAAATTCATCTGCATCGGCCTGAACTACGCCGATCACGCCGCCGAATCCAACCTGCCCATCCCGGCCGAACCCGTCGTGTTCAACAAGTGGACCTCCGCCGTGGTCGGCCCCAATGACGACGTCAAGATCCCCCGCGGCTCCAAGAAGACCGACTGGGAAGTCGAACTGGGCGTGGTCATCGGCAAGGGCGGCAGCTACATCGACGAGAAGGACGCGATGTCCCACGTGGCCGGCTATTGCGTGGTCAACGACGTCTCCGAGCGCGAATACCAGATCGAACGCGGCGGCACCTGGGACAAGGGCAAGGGCTGCGATACCTTCGGCCCCATCGGCCCCTGGCTGGTCACCCGCGATGAAGTCGCCGATCCGCAAAAGCTGGGCATGTGGCTGGAAGTGGATGGCAAGCGCTACCAGAACGGCAATACCAGCACCATGATCTTCGGCGTGGCGCACATCGTCTCCTACCTGTCGCGCTTCATGAGCCTGCAGCCGGGCGACGTCATCTCCACCGGCACGCCGCCGGGCGTGGGCATGGGCGTCAAGCCGGAAGCCGTCTACCTGCGCGCCGGCCAGACCATGCGCCTGGGCATCGACGGCCTCGGCGAACAGCAGCAGAAGACCATCGACGCCTGATCCATCCGGATCACCGCGTCACCCCGCGCCGCCAGTCGGCGGCGCGGTTGCATCCCCATCGAAGTCCACAAGAACAAGAACGACCATGCGCGGGCGCATGTCCGCCTGCGCGATCCAATGACCGCAACAGGGAAGGAGAAGACACAATGAATCACTACGATTTCCAGGGCCGCAGCGCCATCATCACCGGTGGTGCCCAGGGCTTCGGCTATGCCGTGGCCGAACGCCTGCTGCAAGGCAAGGCCAAGGTGGTGCTGTGGGACATGGACGAAAAAGCGCTGGCCGAGGCCCGCGCCAGGCTGGAACCGCTGGGCAATGTCGAGACCGTCCGCGTGGATATCTCGAGCCAGTCCGACGTCCAGCAAGCCATCGAAGCCACCGAAAAACTCACCCAGTCCATCGACATTCTGGTGCACAGCGCCGGCATCGCCGGGCAGAACAATCCGGTGGCGGACTACTCGCCTGAAGAATGGCGCCGCGTGATCGACATCGATCTCAACGGCGCCTTCTATGTCAACCAGGTGGTGGTCCAGCGCATGATCGCGCAGAACTACGGCCGCATCGTCAACATCGCCTCCATCGCCGGCAAGGAAGGCAATCCCACCGCCTCCGCCTACAGCGCCGCCAAGGCCGGCATGATCGCCCTCACCAAGAGCCTGGGCAAGGAGACCGCGACCCGCAACATCGCCGTCAACGCCATCACTCCGGCCGCCGCGCAGACCCGCATCCTGGAGCAATGCACCCAGGCCCACATCGATTACATGCTCTCCAAGATCCCGCGTGCGCGCTTCGTGAAGGTGGAAGAGCTGGCGGCGATGGTGGCGTGGCTGGTGTCCGAGGAGAATTCCTTCACTACGGCATCCGTCTTCGATCTCTCGGGCGGACGAGCCACCTACTGAGGGCGCGGGGCGTGGCCCCCGGTCTTCCTCGGTGGAAGTGACGCAGAATGCTTCATTTGCGCCGCTACCCACCGTCGTTGCGGCCTGCCCAAAACAAGAAACCCGCCAGGATGTGAATGGCGGGTTTCTTGTTTGTGGCATCAGTGTCAGCTTCGTCGCCTGGTCAGCGCAAGGCCGGTCGCGGCGGCGTGATGTCTACCGGTGGGCGGCTCACCACTTCCTCACTGCCGTAGCCCACCTGGTCCTGCGCCAGTACCTTGAACTGGCTCACCACTTCGGACAGGCGCGCGGCCTGTTCCTGCATCGCTTCGGCAGCGGCGGCAGCTTCTTCGACCAGGGCGGCGTTCTGCTGGGTGGTCTGGTCCATGTCGGTGATGGCCAGATTGACCTGGCTGATGCCGTCGCTCTGCTCGCTGCTGGCCGCCGTGATCTCGGAGACGATGTCGGCGACCTGGCGCACGCTGGCCACCACTTCGTCCATGGTCGTGCCGGCACGCTCCACCAGCTCGCTGCCGGAGCCGACCTTGGCCACCGAGTCATCGATCAGGGTCTTGATTTCCTTGGCGGCCGAAGCCGAGCGCTGGGCCAGCGAACGCACTTCCGAGGCCACCACGGCGAAGCCCCTGCCCTGCTCGCCTGCACGGGCCGCTTCCACGGCGGCATTCAGGGCCAGGATGTTGGTCTGGAACGCGATGCCGTCGATGACGCTGATGATGTCGACGATCTTGCGCGAGGATTCATTGATGGAACCCATGGTCGAGATCACCTGCGACACCACTTCCCCGCCCTGCTGTGCCACCGAGGAAGCGGAGGCCGCCAGCTGGTTGGCCTGGCGGGCGTTGTCGGCATTCTGGGCCACGGTGGAGGTCAGTTCTTCCATGGCCGAGGCAGTTTCTTCCAGGGCACCGGCCTGGCGTTCGGTCCGCGCCGAGAGGTCGAGGTTGCCGGTGGCGATCTCGCGCGAGGCGGTGCCGATGGCATCGGTGCCGCTGCGCACCTGGCCGACGATGCGCGCCAGGTTGCCGGTCATGGCCTGCAGGGCATGCATCAGCTTGCCGGTTTCATCCTTGCGGGCGGCCAGATGGTCATCGACACGGGTGGTGAGATCGCCAGCGGCCACGGCTTCGGCCACATTGACCGCCTTTTCCAGCGGCCGCGTGATGCCCAGCGCCAGGCTGCGCGCGAACAGCCAGCCCAGCACCACTTGCAGGATGGCCAGGCCGATCATGAGGTTGCGGCTTTCGTGATAGACCTGCTGGATGTCCTTGGCCACCTGGTCGATGTTGGCGCGTTGCAGGTTGAGCAACTGCTGCAGATTCTCCAGATAGCCCTTGGCCGCCGCATCGAAGGGGCCGGCCAGGATCTTGGCGGCTTCCTCGGCGTTGCCATCGGCCTTGGCCTTGGAGATGGCGTCACGGTGCTTGATGTAATCCTTGCGCACCTCGCCCAGCTTGGCGAAGACAGCTTTCTCTTCCGGCGATTCGATCAGGGCTTCGATGGCCTTCTGCTGTTCGGTGGACATGCGGCTGGCCTCGGCGGCGTCGGCCGCGAAGAAGCTGGCCAGGCTGGGATCGGCACTCTTGGCAATGGCCGTGGTGCGGCGCACGCTGGTGTGGATGGTGCGATACCAGTCGGAGACCAGGCGCTCCTTGGTCAGCGGCTCGTGCATCATTTCGTCGGTGGCGGCGGCGATGCCTTGCAAACGCCAGATCGACAGCGCGACGACCACGCTGGCTGCGGCCAGGATGACGGCAAAACCCAGGCCCAGGCGGCGGCCGATCTTCATGTTGGCGAAATAGCTCATCGTTTTCTCTTATGCGCAGTAGGTGGAGGGGTAGACCGGTACATCTACGGACCGGTCTCAGGCGCTTCGGCTTCATGGTGCGACGAATACCGCCGCGGCGCGATCAGGGATTTCCTGACAACAAGCTGTCATCGCGGCAACGGGATGACGGCTTGCTGGCTAGCACACGGCGGGATGCGCCCGGTGCCGGCCAGGAATGCGAAGCCTGCCCGTGGCGCGCACATGCATGCGACAGCGCCGCCGGCAATGGCCGGGGCTTGCGAGGCGCCATTGTTGCCGTGAAGACAGAAGGCAGGCATTCGTAATTTCACTTACTGACGACATGTCAGCGTTGAGCTATAGCGCAATAGTACGCGCCTGCGGCCGATTCAAACATGAAAAAAGGATGCCGAAGCATCCTTTCCATTTGGTTTGACCGGAGGTGGGCAGTTTATTGCTGCGCCGCGTAATCCGCGATGGTCTGGGTCGCCGGGAAGTGCACCGTGAAGGTACTGCCGTGATCCGGCACCGAGGCAATATCCAGCGTGGCATGGTGGCGCAGCAGCACGTGACGCACGATGGCCAGGCCCAGGCCGGTGCCCTGGGTCTCGCGCGAGCGACTCTTGTCGACGCGATAGAAGCGTTCGGTCAGGCGCGAGATATGTTCGGGGCTGATGCCGATGCCGGTATCCTGCACCGCGAAATGTGCGCCCTGCTCGTCACTCTGCCAGCGCAGGGTGATGGTACCGCCTTCCGGGGTATAGCGCACGGCATTGGTGACCAGGTTGGTAAAGGCGCTGCGCAGTTCATCGGCATTGCCCTTGAGGTCGGGGCCGTCGACCACCAGGCGGATGTCATGCTTGCCCGCCGACAGCGCACGGCCTTCCTCGGCGATGCGCTCCAGCAGCGGACGGACGCGCAGCACTTCGGAGCGCAGGGGGTAGTCGATCGATTCCAGGCGCGTCAGCGTGAGCATGTCGTCGATCAGGTTCTGCATGCGCTGGCCCTGCTCGGTCATGAGCTTCAGGTGGGCCATGCGGGTGGACTCTTCCAGGTTCGGCTGCGCCAGCGCGATTTCCAGAAAACCGTTGATGACGGTCAGCGGCGTGCGCAGTTCGTGCGAGGCATTGGCCACGAAGTCACGGCGCATCATGTCGATGCGCTGCGATTCGGTGACGTCGTGGGTGACCAGGATCTGGCGGCGGTTCTCGAAGGGGATGATCTGGATGATCAGCTTGCGCTCATGCAGGGCCAGTGTGAGCGGCTGCTCGTAGCGGCCCAGGATGATGTAGTCGATGAAGGCCGGA
The DNA here is from genome assembly GCF_031455335.1 of Herbaspirillum sp. 1173. Taxonomy (NCBI): domain Bacteria; kingdom Pseudomonadati; phylum Pseudomonadota; class Betaproteobacteria; order Burkholderiales; family Oxalobacteraceae; genus Herbaspirillum; species Herbaspirillum sp. 1173. The sequence goes on from NZ_JAVDSP010000003.1 coordinate 560,882, forward strand.
TTGCGGATCAGGTTGGTGACCCGCATGCCCTTGTCGCGGTCCAGCTTGAGGCCCAGGTGCGACTGCGCGGCCGGGTTGCACCATTCGAGGAAGAGCACGTCGTCCATGATCACCACGCCATCCGGCAGCAGGCTCATGGCCTGGCGGAAGCGCGCCAGCCACTCGGCCAGTTCGGCCTGGTTGCGTTCATCGTCGCGGCGCATGCGGTACAGCCGTGCATAGACATCGGTCCAGGCCCCCCAGCCATCGGGCAGGCGCGACTGGCCGGAATCATCCAGCCAGGTCGACAGGCGCAGCAGGTAGTGCAGGTGCGTGATCATCATCGCGCCCACGCCCAGCACCGCCGTGACCAGCCCGATGATGGGGCCGAAGAAGAAACCGACGACTCCTGCTCCGGCCAGGCACAACACCAGGCGCAATACAGCAGGAATCCAGAACAGAAGTTGTGGACTCATTGATTTGACAGATAAATCTGGGAAGCGCCCGCGCGCCAAACTTTTTAATTTTGCTGATTATGAACGACGCGGGCTGTTTGGTCTTTGATCTTTATTTACTCGATCTTTGTTTGCTCGATCTTTATTTGGTCGAGAGCATGTAGCCGACGCTGCGCACCGTCTTGATGAGGTACTCGGCATCGCGCAAAGCCTTGCGCAGGCGCAGCACGTGGACATCCACGGTGCGTTCCTCGATCACCACGTGGTCGCCCCAGACGCGGTCGAGCAGCTGGCTGCGCGAGAACACGCGATCAGGATGCGCCAGGAAAAACTTCAGCAGCTTGTATTCGGCGTGGCCGATATCGATGCGTGCGCCCGACAGGCTCACCGAGCAGCTGGCAGGATCGAGCGTGACCGGACCGGCCGACATCACTTCCTGGGCGTGCTCCGGGCTCTTGCGGCGCAGGAGGGCCTTGATGCGCGCGGTCAGTTCGCGCGGCGAGAAGGGCTTGGTGATGTAGTCGTCGGCACCGTTGTCGAGGCCGGCGATCTTGTCTTCTTCCATGCTCTTGGCGGTGAGCATGATGACCGACAGTTGCTGCAGCTGGCGGTCGGCACGGATGCGCGACAGCAGGTGCAGGCCGCTGCGGTCGGGCAGCATCCAGTCCAGCAGCACCAGTTGCGGGGCGCGGTGCTGGACGAAGTCCCAGGCCGCGGCCGCGTTGGAGACGACGAAGCTGGACCAGCCTGCCTCCTTGAGGGTGAAGGCAATCAGTTCGGCAATGGAGGGCTCGTCTTCGACGATGAGGATAGTAGTCATGATAGTCAGGCTTGTTAGCAGTATCGCGGGTCTCCCCTCCGCAATCCGGCAGTGGCAGCGCTTCCCCCGCTGCCAGCACCGGTGCCGTCGTGCTTAGTCTTCTTCCTGGAGCGTCTTGGCCGAACCGAAGTCGGTGTGGCGGATATCCTTGCCACCGACCACGTAGACCACGTATTCGGCGATGTTCTTGGCATGGTCGCCGATGCGTTCGATGGCCTTGGCCACCCACAGGGTATCGATGGAACCGGAGATGGTGCGCGGGTCTTCCATCATGAAGGTGATGAGGCTGCGGGTGATGGAACGGAAGCCGTGGTCGATGCGTTCGTCCTGCTTGATCAGTTCCAGCGCCTGCTGGTCATCCAGGCGGGCGAAGGCGTCGAGGGCGCTGCGCAGCTGGTCCATGGCCTGTTCGGCGATCAGGCTCACGGTTTCATAGTGCGAGACCAGGCCGATGCCGCGCTTGTGCAGGTGGATGGCGGTGCGGGCGATCTTGGTCGCCTCGTCGCCCACGCGTTCCAGATCGGTGATGATCTTGATGGTGGCCATGACGGTACGCAGGTCATTGGCGGTTGGCTGGCGGCGCACGATCAGGTGGCTGCAGGCGTCGTCGAGTTCGACTTCGAGGCGATTGACGGCTTCGTCGTCCTTCATCACGCGATGGGCGACGTCGAGGTTGCCGTTGCGGAAGGCCGCAATCGCGTCCTGGAACTGGTGTTCCACCATGCCGCCCATGGCGAGCACCTTGGAGCGGATCTGCTCCAGATCCTGGTCATACTGTTTGGAGGAATGATCGCCGGTCATGTGACGTCCCTAAAAAGAATTTCTATAAATAATTTATACAGTGCAATGACTACTCTGTGGAATCGTCGTATCGGCGTAGCGAGCGCTTCGAGTTCGCGTCGAGAAGCGCAGCCGTACTGGGTACGGCGAGCATCGCAGACGCGAAATCGGAGCGCGCAGTAGCCGAGACGACGGTTCGATCAGCCAAAGCGGCCGGTGATGTAGTCTTGGGTTTCCTTGCGCACCGGATTCATGAAGATCTGATCGGTCTCGCCAAACTCCACCAGCTCGCCCAGGTACATGTAAGCGGTGTAATCCGAGCAGCGCGCCGCCTGCTGCATGTTGTGGGTCACGATGGCGATGGTGTAGTCGTTCTTGAGTTCACCGATCAGTTCTTCCACCTTGGCCGTCGAAATCGGATCCAGCGCCGACGTCGGTTCATCCAGCAGCAGCACTTCCGGCTTCACGGCTACGCCGCGTGCGATACACAGACGCTGTTGCTGACCACCGGAGAGCGACAGGCCGCTCTTGTGCAGCTTGTCCTTCACTTCACCCCACAGCGCCGCCTTGTTGAGCGCCCATTCGACGCGCTCATCCATCTCGCCCTTGGGCAGGTTTTCATACAGGCGGATACCGAAGGCGATGTTGTCATACACCGACATCGGGAACGGCGTCGGCTTCTGGAACACCATGCCGACCTTGGCGCGCAGCATGTTCAGATCCTGGCCCGGTTCGAGGATGTTGTTGCCGGCATACATGATCTTGCCCTCGGCGCGCTGGCCGGGATACAGGTCATACATGCGGTTGAAGGTACGCAGCAGCGTCGACTTGCCGCAGCCCGAGGGTCCGATGAAGGCGGTGACCTTGCCTTCATAGATGTTCAGGTTGATGTTCTTCAAACCCTGGAATCCGCCGTAGTAGAAGTTCAGTTGCGAAACTTCCAGCGTGGTCTTCTGGGCCGCAGCGGCGTTGAGAGGTGCGGTCGAAGCGTGGCTTGCCATTTGATGAGCAGTAGTCATGTCGGTCACTTGGAGAATTAGCCGGGGATTTGTTGTTTGAACAGGGTGCGCGAGAGCACGTTGAGCAGCAGCACGCTGAAGGTGATCAGCAAGGCGCCGCCCCATGCCAGCGAGACCCAGTTGTCATACGGGCTCATGGCGAACTGGTTGATCACCACCGGCAGGTTGGCGATCGGACGGTTCATGTTGGTGCTGAAGAACTGGTTGTTCAGCGCGGTGAACAGCAGCGGAGCGGTCTCACCCGAAATACGCGCCACCGCCAGCAGCACACCGGTCACCACGCCCGCCTTGACGGCACGCAGGCGCACGATGATGGCTACCTTCCAGCGCGGGGCACCCAGCGCGAAGGCCGCTTCACGCAGGCCGCTCGGCACCAGCTTCAACATGTTGTCGGTGGTCCGCACCACCACCGGAATGGCGATCAGCGAAATGGCGAAGGTACCGGCCCAGCCCGAGAAGTGGTTCACGTTGGCCACGTAGATCGCATAGATGAACAGGCCAATCACGATCGACGGTGCCGACAGCATGATGTCTGTGACGAAGCGGGTGACCTGGGCCAGCTTGCTTTCCTCGCCGTATTCGGCGAGATAGACGCCGGCCAGGATGCCGATCGGGGTGCTGATGATGGTGCTGATACCGACCATCAGCAGCGAGCCGACGATGGGGTTCAGCAGGCCGCCGCCGGCATCGCCCGGACCGGGGGTGTTTTCGGTCAGCAGGCCCAGGTTCAGTGCGGCCACGCCCTTGAAGACCAGGGTCAGCAGGATCCAGGCCAGCACGAACAGGCCCAGGCCCATGGCCAGGAAGGAGAACAGCATGCCCATGCGATGCTGCATCAGGCGACGGCGGTAGACGGGGTTCATGGCTTGCGCCTGGTCGGTGCTTTTCACACCGGCTTGTACGGTCTGGCTCATTATTTGGCTCCTTCCTTGCGGGTCATGCCCATCAGCATGATCTTGGCGGCGGACAGAACGATGAAGGTGATGACGAACAGGATCAGGCCCAGGGCAAACAGCGAGGACACGTGCAGCTTGCTGGAGGCTTCGGCGATTTCATTGGCCAGGGTCGAGGCAATCGAGTTGCCGGCCGAGAACAGCGACCAGGACAGGCGATGCGAGTTGCCGATCACGAAGGTGACCGCCATGGTCTCGCCCAGCGCACGGCCCAGGCCCAGCATCACGCCACCGACCACACCGGTCTTGGTGTAGGGCAGCACCACCTTGCGCACCACTTCCCAGCGGGTGCAGCCCAGACCGTAGGCCGACTCCTTCAGCACTGCGGGCACAACTTCAAACACGTCGCGCATCACCGAGGAGATGAAGGGGATGATCATCACCGACAGGATCAGGCCGGCGGTCAGGATGCCGATGCCCATGGTCGGGCCGGAGAACAGCACGCCGATGCCGGGGATCTGGCCCAGGGTGGCCTTCAGGAAGGGCTGGCCGTATTCCGAGAACAGCGGTGCGAACACGAACAGGCCCCACATGCCGTAGATGATGGAGGGCACGCCCGCCAGCAGTTCCACACAGGTGCCCAGCGGACGGCGCAGCTTGGCCGGGCAGATTTCAGTCAGGAACAGCGCGATGCCGAAGCTGACCGGGAAGGCGATCAGCAAGGCGATGATCGAGGTCGACAGCGTGCCGACGATGGCGATCATGGCGCCGAATTCGTTATTGGTCGGATCCCATTCGACGCGCGTGATGAAGCCCGGGCCGAAGGCCTGGAACGCCGGTGCGGCACCGATGATGAGGGAAACGATGATCCCGCCCAGCATCAGCAGCACGGACAGGGCGAAGATCAGGGTGATCTTGTGGAAAAAGAAATCCTGCAGACGCTGGCGGCGCATGACGGCCATCAACTTCTCGCGCGCAGCTTGCGCACTTTCAGTCTCTGTCGGGGATTTTTTGACTTCGGTATTCGACATTGCCGTGGTGGAATAATTAGCGCTCATTTGAATTCACCATTAAAACGGGCCATCGCCGCGAATGCTCTGTGCTCCAGAGTTGCTCGTTCTCGCTGCGATGACCCGAATGCTCCGTAGGGGAGAGGCTGCTATGACCGGATGTTCATGGCATCCGGCCGGACCGGACTTGGCTTACCAGAGAGCCTTGCCGCTGCTGTCCTTGACGTTGCTCTTCCAGGAATCTTCCACCAGCTTGGTGACCGAATCCGGCAGGGGCACGTAGTCCAGTTCAGCAGCAACCTTGCCGCCGTTCTTGTAGGCCCAGTCGAAGAACTTCAGGACTTCCTTGCCCTTGGCGCCATCGCCAGCCTGTTCCTTGTGCAGCAGGATGAAGGTGGCGCTGGAGATCGGCCACGATTCCTTGCCGGCTGCGTCGGTGAAGTCCACTGCGAAGCCAGGGGTCTTGGCCCAGTCGCCAGCGGCGGTGGCAGCCTTGAAGGTGGAATCGTCCGGGGAGACGAAGTTGCCATCCTTGTTCTTCAGCTGGGTGTAGTTCAGCTTGTTCTTCTTGACGTAGGCGTACTCGACGTAGCCGATTGCGCCCTTGACCTTCTGCACGTTGGCGGCAACGCCTTCGTTACCCTTGCCACCCACGCCGGTGGGCCACTTGACGGCAGTACCGGCACCGATCTTGCTCTTGAAGTCGGCGTTGGCCTTGGACAGGTAGGAGGTGAAGACGTAGGAAGTGCCCGATGCATCCGAACGGTAGACGACGGTGATGTCTTCATTCGGCAGCTTCACGCCCGGGTTCAGGGCGGTGATCTCCGGTGCGTTCCACTTGGTGATCTTGCCGGCGTAGATGTCGCCCAGCACCTGGCCCGACAGCTTGATCTGGCCGGGGGTCACGCCGTCCAGGTTGACCACGGGAACCACGCCACCGACGACGGCGGGGAACTGGGTCAGGCCGGCTTCAGCCAGTTCGCTTTGCGGCAGCGGAGCATCCGAAGCGCCGAAATCGACGGTCTTGGCCTTGATCTGCTTGATACCACCGCCCGAACCGATGGACTGGTAGTTCAGGCTGTTGCCGGTGGCGGCCTTGTACAGCTCAGCCCACTTGGCGTAGACCGGGTACGGGAAGGAGGCGCCAGCGCCGGTGATTTCTGCTGCATGCGCGGCACCGCTGAAAGCGAAAGCGCCAGCCACTGCGATTGCAACAGACTTGATCAGATGGTTAAAACCCATTTCTGCTACTCCTATGATTTTGAAGAGAGGACGGTCACCGAGAAACATCACGTCGGGAGGGATGACTTTCGAGACAGGGCGAACTTTAACCAGCTAATGTGACGAGTTTATGACCCGAACTTGTCATTCAGTCCAGATCGCACGGGCCTCCGCGCCGCGCTGCAACACTCCCTGCCCGGCACCCGGCAACCGCCCGAAAACCCGCATGCCGCGCGCGGTGCGGCTTTCCTGACAGTTTGATGTCATGGCCCGTGGCGGGTGATGCCACGGGTTGCCTGCAGACAAATATGATTTTGTCATCATATAGAGATGGATTTATACTGAAGCAAATATGACAAAGCAGCCAAGGTGTTGTCATAAACTCGTCATACCTCCTAAATACACTGCCCGCTCTAAGTGGATGGACAGGGACCATTGATGACCAGAAAAGCAAAGCCGGAGAGCAGTACCCAACCTGAACTTCCCGCCAGTACGATTTACCTCAACCGTGAACTGTCGCAACTGGCCTTCAACCGCCGCGTGCTGGCCCAGGCCGAAGATGACAGCGTGCCGCTGCTGGAGCGCCTGCGCTATTTGTGCATTTGCAGCAGCAACCTCGATGAATTTTTCGAAGTGCGCATCGCCAGCCTGCTGGCCAACCGCATCGAGGGCGAGAACATCGACCCGCCCGAACTGCGCGCCGCGCTCGAACGCACCAGCGCCGAATGCCACCGCATCGTTACGCGCCAATATGAACTCCTGAACGAAGAGATCCTGCCGCAGCTGGCCGCCAACGGCATCCACCTGCTGCGCCATGACGACCGCAACGAAGCGCAGCGCGCCTGGGTGAAGCACTATTTCGAGCAGCACGTGCGGCCGCTGCTGACGCCCATCGGGCTGGATCCGGCCCACCCCTTCCCGCAGGTGCACAACAAGAGCCTCAATTTCATCATCGAGCTCTCCGGCAAGGATGCCTTCGGACGCGGCACGGCCATCGTCATCGTCAAGGCACCGCGCGTGCTGCCGCGCGTGATCAAGCTGCCGGACCACCTGTCGGCCAAGGGGCAGTCCTCGTTCTGCCTGCTCTCTTCGGTGATCCATGCGCATATCGCGGACCTGTTCCCGGGGCGCGACATCACCGCCTATTCGCAATTCCGCGTCACCCGCAACAGCGACCTGTGGGTCGATGAAGAAGAGGTCAAGAACCTGCGCCAGGCGCTGGAGACCGAATTGCAGAGCCGCCAGTTCGGCGTGGCGGTGCGACTGGAAGTGGCGGCCAACTGCCCGGAACACCTGGCGCAGTTCCTGCTGAACCAGTTCAACATCGAGCGCAATCGTCTGTACGCCGTGCAGGGCCCGGTGAACATGGTGCGCCTGGGCGAGATCGTCAACCTGGTGAACCAGCCGGAGTTGCGCTTCCCGCCCTTCTCGCCCACGCTGCCGCCGCAGCTGGCCAACGAAAATATCTTCGCCGCGCTGGACAAGAAGGACGTGCTGCTGCACCACCCCTTCCAGTCCTTCCAGCCGGTGGTCGATTTCATCCGCACCGCCGCCCACGATCCGCGCGTGCTGGCCATCAAGCAGACCATCTACCGCACCGGCATGAACTCGGACCTGATGGAGGCCCTGATCTACGCCGCCCAGCATGGCAAGGAAGTGACGGTGATCGTGGAGCTGATGGCGCGCTTCGATGAAGAAGCCAACATCAACTGGGCCGTCAAGCTGGAGCAGGCCGGCGCGCAGGTGGTCTACGGCGTGGTCGGCCTGAAGACGCACGCCAAGCTGGCCTTGGTGATCCGTCGTGACGACGACCAGAACCTGCGCTTCTATGCGCACCTGGGCACCGGCAACTATCACCCCAATACCACCAAGTTCTACACCGACTTTGGCCTGCTGACCTCCAACCAGGAGCTGACCGCCGAAGTCAACGAAGTCTTCATCCACCTCACCAGCCTGACCAAACCACGCAATCTCACGCACCTGTGGCTGGCCCCGTTCTCGCTGCAGAAGGAAATCATCCGTGCCATCCGCAACGAAGGGCAGATCGCCCGCGAAGGCCGGCCGGCGCGCATCATCGCCAAGATGAATGCGCTGCTGGATGAATCGGTGATCCGCGCGCTTTATGCGGCCTCGGCCGACGGCGTCAAGATCGACCTGATCGTGCGCGGTGCGTGCGCGCTGCGGCCCGGCGTGCCGGGGCTGTCGGAGAACATCAAGGTGCGCTCCATCATCGGCCGCTATCTGGAACACTCCCGCATCTATTATTTCCGCAACGACCTCAAGCACGACGTCTACCTGGCCAGCGCCGACTGGATGAACCGCAACCTGTTCCGCCGCATCGAGGTCGGCTTCCCGGTGCTGGACAAGGCACTCAAGAAGCGCGTGATGAACGAGGGCCTGAATCCCTACCTGAAGGACAACACCAACGCCTGGCACCTCGACGTCAATGGTGTCTATACCCTCAAGAAAGCGCGCAGCAAGCAGCAGTCCTTCAACGCCCAGCAGCATCTGATGACCACGCTGGGCATCCCGGCCACGCCGCCGGAAGAGCCTGTGTAATGCCGCGCATGGCGGCCTGCTGATTTCCTCAAGGAGCTGAGATGGACCTGATTCTGTGGCGTCATGCCGAGGCTGAACTGGGCGAACCCGACGAGGGCCGCGCCCTGACCCCGAAGGGGCACAAGCAGGCGGCCAAGATGGCCGAATGGCTGGACCGCAACCTGCCCGAGAGCTGCCGCATCCTGGTCAGCCCGGCCACACGCACGCTGCAAACAGTGGAAGCCTTGAAGCGCAAGTACAAGGTGGTGGCCGACCTGGCCCCCAACATGAGCGCCGACGACCTGCTGCGCGCGGCCAACTGGCCCGACAGCCGCGAGCCGGTGCTGATCGTGGGCCACCAGCCGACGCTGGGCCAGGTGGCGGCACGCCTGATCTCGGGGCAGCCGCAGGAATGGTCGCTGCGCAAAGGCAACGTGTGGTGGATCGCCCAGCGCGACCGGGGCGACGTGACCACCAATTACCTCAAGGCCGTGGTCGCCCCGGAATTGCTGAACAGCCCGGGCAAGCATCCGCCGCGCTGATCCCCGTACGGGAGGGGTGGATCGCCCCCTTTTGCGTGAAAAGTGAATGAAAAAATCGCCGCACCCTGCGCAAGCGGGCAGCGGCGATTCTTCATGGAGCGGGGTGAAGTTTCTGGCAAAAACGCCAGATCGTCCGGAGCGGAGGAGATCAGAAGATCAGGAAATCAGAAGGTCTCCCAGTCGCCATCATCCCCCGCCGGCAGACGCGAGGCGGGCTTGGCACTGGCGGCGGCTGCCGGCAAGGCCGGGCGCTTCAGTGCCGGGACCGCCTTGGGTACGGCCGGCTTGGTCGCTGCAACAGGCTTGGCCGGCGTGGCGGCAGCCTTGGGGGCAGGCTGCTGCACGTTGACCTGCGGCCGTAAGCTCACCACATCGCCCTGGCCTACGCGGAAGATCGCCACTTCCTGCATCAATGCCTGCGCCTGCTGCTCCAGCGACTTGGCCGCAGCACTGGCCTGTTCCACCAGGGCGGCATTCTGCTGGGTCGCTTCATCCATCTGCGTGACCGCGCGCGAGACCTGGTCGATACCGGCGCTCTGTTCATTGGAGGCGGCCGAGATCTCGCTCATGATGTCGGTGACGCGCTGCACTGCCTGGATCACGTCGCTCATGGTCTCGCCGGCCTGGCCGACCAGTTCGGAACCGGCCTGCACGCGTTCCACCGAGTGCATGATCAGTTCCTTGATTTCCTTGGCGGCACTGGAAGAACGCTGCGCCAGCGCCCGCACTTCGGTGGCCACCACCGCAAAGCCGCGGCCCTGCTCACCGGCACGGGCCGCTTCCACGGCGGCGTTCAAGGCCAGGATGTTGGTCTGGAAGGCGATGCCGTCGATGATGCTGACGATGTCGGTGATGCGCGCCGAACTCTCGCGGATCTCTTCCATGGTCTGCACCACGCGGCCCACCACGGCATTGCCGTCGGCAGCGATGGTAGAGGCGTTGACCGCCAGGGTCGTCGCCTGGCGGGCATTGTCGGCGTTGTGCTTCACGGTACCGGTCAGTTCTTCCATGCTGGAGGCGGTTTCTTCCAGCGAGGCGGCCTGCTGCTCGGTGCGTGCGGACAGGTCCAGGTTGCCGGACGCGATCTCGCGCGTGGCCGTGGCAATCGCATCGCTGCCGCCGCGCACGGCACGCACGGTACGCGAGAGGCTCTCCTGCATGCGGGAAAGACCTTGCAGCAGCTGGCCCATTTCATTCTTCGAATGCACGTGGACCGGCTGCGTCAGGTCGCCATTGGCGATGGCATCGAAGTGGCGCAGCGCACGCTGCATCGGCTCACCGATCGCGCGGCGCAGCGACCACCAGCTGAAGAAGGCCAGCAGCAGGCCACCGATGACGGCGGCAATCGAGAACATGCGCGAGGCTTGGTAGCGCGCGTTGGTGGCAGCCAGGCTTTCTGCGGCCTGCTCGGTCTCGTACTTGTTGAGTGCCTGGCCATCGAGCTGCATGGCGCTGTAGGCCTGGCCCACCTTGCGTGCCTGATCGGCGATGGCCTGGCGATCCTGGGACTTGATGGCGGCCGTGAACTTGTCCAGCGCGAACTGGGTATTGGCAATGCCTTCGGAGACCTTCTTCACCAGCGCCCTGCCCTCGTCCGTCTGCGGCAGAGCCGTATATTTGTCCCACCATTGCAGGGCTTCCTTGCGGGCATTGGCTTCCATGACGAACATGCGCTCGGTCCAGGCCGCATCCAGGCTCATGGCGGCCTGGTCCAGCGAGGTCCGCTGGCGGCCGATCCAGATCAGGGTGTTGTCGGCGGCCACCGTCTTGGGAATGCGTTCTTCGGAAAGCTGGCGGTTGATGCTCACGGCGGCCGACATGCCCAGCAGGCCCGACAGGCCGAGCGCAAGCAGCAGGAGGGACAGGACAAGGACGGCAATGGCGAGTTGCGCCTTGATCGAGAGGTTCTTGATGGACATGGACTGATTCCGGTGGATGAAGGGAAAGGGCCGCACTGCAATCCCCGGGGCCGCGTGCTGCACACTCTGCGCAATCGGCGTGGTCGTCGTCCGGCCTGTGTGGCCGCTGCTGCGACGCCGCGCTCTCCCCCGGGTGCGCAGGTGACCGCCCTCCCCTTGCCGGGGCAATCCGCCTGCAACATTTGATATAGCTTTACGGCAACTTCGCAATTATCTTGAATTCTCACGCAGCGTGCTTGCCCGCCCCTGAAAAATAAAAACGCCGCCACCTTGACGGTGGCGGCGCTTGCACGCGAACTTGATTTTTTATTGACTAATGCTTAACCAGAATTACAAGTTCTTGCAACAGCGCATCCGATCAGAATTCCTCGAAATCATCATCACGCGCGGCCGTCGCCGGCTTGCCTTTGGACGCACCGGAGGCAGGCGGCAAGCTGGCCACGGCTGGCTTCCTGGCGGCAGCCACCGCGGGCGGCGGATTGATCGTGCGCACCGCTGCCGGGCTGTTCATCACCGGCGCGGCGGACTGCTTGTGCGCGGGATGTTGAGGCTGTGAATGAGGCCGCGCCTGCGCCGCCGTCTTCAGCTTGAACACGGCCACGGCACGGGCCAGCACATCGGATTGCTCCTGCAGGCTTTCGGCAGCGGCGGCGGCCTGCTCGACCAGTGCCGCATTCTGCTGGGTGATCTCGTCGATCTGCGCGATGGCATTGTTGACCTCGGCGATACCGGCGCTCTGCTCCTGGCTGGCGGCCGTGATCTCGCCCATGATGTCAGCCACGTGCTTCACCGACGCCACGATCTGGCTCATGGTGGCCCCGGCCTCATCGACCAGCTTGCCGCCGGCATCGACCTTGTCCACCGAATCGCTGATGAGCTCCTTGATTTCCTTGGCGGCCGCCGCGCTGCGCTGGGCCAGCGCGCGCACTTCCGAGGCGACCACCGCAAACCCGCGTCCCTGCTCGCCCGCGCGGGCCGCTTCCACTGCCGCGTTGAGCGCGAGGATATTGGTCTGGAAAGCAATGCCATCGATCACACCGATGATGTCGACGATCTTGCCCGAGCTCTCCTTGATCGAACCCATGGTGGCGACCACGTCGCCGACCACACGCCCGCCCTTGGTGGCGTAATCCGAGGCCGACAGCACCAGCTGGTTGGCCTGCTGCGCGTTGGCGGCGTTCTGCTGCACGGTGGAGGTCAGCTGTTCCATCGAGCTGGCGGTTTCTTCCAGGCTGGAGGCCTGCGATTCAGTGCGGTTGGAGAGATCGACGTTGCCGCGCGCGATTTCATGCGAGGCCACGGCGATGACGGCGGCGCTTTCCTTGACCTCGTTGAGCGTGGTCGCCAGATTGCCCTGCATGGCATCGAGGGCGTTGACCAGATGTGCGGCTTCATCGCGCCCCTGGTCGTGGAAGTCGTGGGTGAGATCGCCACGGGAAATCGTTTCCGCAATACTGCCGGCGCGCTTGAGCGGATTGACGATGGAGCGCGTGATGATGAAGGTGAAGAAGAAGCCCAGGCCCAGCGTCAGCACGCCCATGGCCAGCATGCCGATCTGCGCCTTGCGGTAGCTGTCCTTGGCGTCAGCGTGGGCCTGCTTCATGTCCTCCTGCTGGAACGCCGCCAGCGCCGCCACGCTGGCCATCCACTTCTCATGCGCAGGGAGAAAATCGCTTTTGAGCTGCTGGGCTGCATCGAAGTAATTGTTGCTGGCCACCTGCTGGCGGATCTGCTCCACCAGCGGGAACAGCTTCTTGCTCTCGCCGCTGGTGGCTGCCAGCAAATCCTTGCCACGGCCATCGGCGGACAAGCCTGTGATCTGCTTCTCGAAGCCGGCATAGGCTTTCAGGATCTCGCCCAGGTGTGCGTCCTCGGCCTTGCCCTCGGCGGCATCGGTGGGCGTGACCACCTTGCGCAGCGCCAGGGCCAGCTGGCTGCCGGCCTCGCGCATGTTCATGGCGCTGGTCATGGCGGCGACCTTCTGGTCGATCACGTATTCACTGCTGGCTTCCAGCTCGGCCATGCGCCACAGGCCGATCAGCAGGATGGCGGTGGCCAGCAGCAGAATGAGGCAGAAGCCGAATGCCAGGCGGCTGCCGATCTTGAGATGTTGAATCATGGCGTGTCTCTTCCTGATAACGCGAACGTCGACGGTGATGCAATTGCGCGCACGGTGAACCAGCACCCTGCGAGTTGCTCTTTTTACTGCGTATTGTTGCGCTCACGGTGGAGCATGATTCATGCCCGGCCCGCTACCTTGCCCCGGCAAGGCCCGCCTGTAGCGGCTCTCAGGCCCACGCGACCGGTCTGCGGCGTGCCTCCGGTGTGGATTCTTGGTTTTTTGTAATCGGTATTACAAGCGGCGCACGCGGGCGTGGCGCATCTTAGAAGAGGGGTACGCGGGCATGCCAATGCTTTGTCGGCATGCCCTCATGTGCGTCTTGCATAGTTATCAAAAGATGAAGAACTGAACGGCTGCGCAAGGCTGCCGTTGCCGGGTCAGCGGATCTCTCGCACCGGCTTGATGGCCGCAGCCTTGCCGGGCGCACTGCGGTGCGCCAGGTGCAGGTGCTGCAGGAACTGCTGGGTGGCCGATTCCCAGGAGCGGGTGGCCGCGTGGGCGCGCACCGCCTCATGGTCGAGCTTCATGGCCTGCAGGCAGGCTTGCTTGAGGTCCTGGCGCAATACGCCGGACACGCCGTTGTCGACCACGTCGATCGGGCCTTCCACCGGATAGGCCGCGACCGGAATGCCGCAGGCCATTGCCTCCAGCAGCACCAGGCCGAAGGTATCGGTCTTGCTGGGGAAGACGAACACATCAGCGCAGTTGTAATACGCCGGCAGCTCATCGTGGCCCTTGGCCCCCAGGAAGCGCACTTCCGGGTAGCGCGCGCTCAGGTCTTCCAGTTGCGGGCCATCGCCCACGACCCACTTGGTGCCGGGCAGGTCCAGCTTGAGGAAGGCTTCGATATTCTTTTCCACCGCCACGCGGCCCACGTAGAGGAACAGTGGACGTTCGATGCAGGCATGGTCTTCCACCGCCGGGCGGAAGTGATTGGTATCCACGCCGCGCCCCCACAGGACGACGTTGCGGAAGCCCTCCTCTTCCAGCGCCGTCTTCATCGCGGGAGTGGGCACCATGATGGCTTCGGAGCGGCCATGGAACCAGCGCAGCAGGCGATACGTGATCGCCTTGGGCAGCAGCTTGCGCGCAGCCAGGTATTCCGGGAAACGGGTGTGATACGCCGTGGTGAAACTGAGCTTGTGGCGCACGCAATAACGGCGCGCCGCCAGCCCCATCGGACCTTCGGTGGCGATGTGGATGCAATCGGGCTGGAAGGCTTCGAGCGCCGCCACGATGCGGGCATAGGGCTTGTAGGCCAGGCGGATTTCAGGATAGGTCGGACAGGCGAAGGTGCGGAAGTCGCGCGGCGACAGCAGCAGCACTTCGTGACCGAGACCGCGCAGGCAACGCACGGTGGAGCGCAAGGTGTTGACGACGCCGTTGACTTGCGGCTCTCCGGCGTCGCTGATGATGGCAATGCGCATAAACTATATAAACAATATAAACGATATGATTCGCAAGGAACCCGCTGCCTCAGGCGGTGGCGAGTTCGCGGGCGGCCTGGCGCGCTTCCTTGCCCGCGCGCTTGAGTTGCATGATTTCCTGCCAGGTCACCAGGCGCAGTTCACCGCTGGGGTCTTCCACCAGTGCCGACAGGCTCTCGACCCAGTCGCCGTCGTTGCAGTAGACGACACCGCCGATGTCGCGGATCTCGGGCTTGTGGATGTGGCCGCAGATGACGCCATCCAGGCCCTTCTTCTTGGCCTCGTCAGCGAGCGCGTCTTCGAAGGAGGTGATGTAGTTCACCGCATTCTTGACCTTGGATTTCAGGTACTGCGAAAGCGACCAGTAAGGCAGCCCGGCACGCGCGCGCCAGCTGTTGAACCACTGGTTGAACTTGAGGATCATGGTGTAGAGGCTGTCGCCCACGTAGGCCAGCCACTTGGCGCAGGCGATCACGCCATCGAAGCGGTCGCCGTGCAGTACCAGCATGCGCTTGCCCTCGGCGGTCACGTGCACCAGCTCGTCGCGGATCTTGATGCCGCCGAAATCGAGGTCGATGAACTGGCGGATCACTTCATCGTGATTGCCGGGAACGAAGATGACGTTGGTGCCCTTCTTGGCTTTCTTGAGCACGGTCTGCACCACGTTGTTGTGGGACTGGTCCCAGTACCAGCGACGCTTGAGTTGCCAGCCGTCGATGATGTCGCCGACCAGGTAGAGCGTTTCGGATTCGGTGGCGCGCAGGAACTCCAGCAGGCGTTCAGCCTGGCAGCCGGTGGTGCCCAGGTGGATATCGGAAATCCAGATGGTGCGGAAGCGCAGCGGATCGCGCCTGGCTTCCTCGTCACCGGCATCGTTGTCGGGCCCCAGGTCGGCGAACAGCCCCTGGGCTTTTTCCATGAACTGTTCGCGTGGCTTCATGCGGTCCTCGAATCCTTGAGGTAGTGGCGGGCATAGCGGCTGTCGAGCTTGGAGAGCGGCAGCAGCAGGAAGAAATCGGCCGAGTGGAAATCAGGATCCCAGGCCGGTTCGCCGCACACCCACGCACCGCTGCGCAGGTAGCCGCGCAGCAGCGGCGGGATCTGCGGATCGACGCCGGCCTGGCGGTCTTCCAGCGGGAAGGGCAGGAGCGGCGTGACGCGATAGTCCGGCGGCGCCAGGTTCTTTTCGCGGAAGGCGTGGTACAGCGCGGCGGCGTTGTGGCCGCCATCGGCCAGGCTCACGCTGGCGCAGCCCATCAGGTATTCGCAGCGTTCCTTGCGCATGTAGGCGGCCAGGCCGGCCCACAGCATCATGATGACGCCGCCGCTGCGGTAGTCCGGGTGGATGCAGGCGCGGCCAGCCTCGGCGATGACGCCGCGGATGTTGTCCAGGCGCGAGAGATCGAATTCCTGTTCCGAGTAGAACTTGCCCATGCGGCGCGCACCGTGCGGGCTCAGCACGCGATAGGTGCCGACCACGGAGAGGGTCTTGCTGTCGCGCACGATCAGGTGATCGCAGTAGTCGTCGAACTCATCCTTGTCCAGGCCTTCGGGGTTGGCCAGGGCCGACAGGTTCATCGCTTCGATGAAGACCTTGTAGCGCAGGCGCTGAACTTCGCGCACTTCTTCCGGGGTGCTGGCCAGGCTCAGGTTCAGCTTGGCAAAACTCGGATTGGCATCGGCAGGAATGGTAAGCAGTCTCATGCATTGTCCTTTGTGGTGATGTTTGAAAGAGACCGTGGAAGATGTCAGCCAGGTCAACCAGACAACATAAGCGACCTCACCTGAACTGCTTCCCGCGTCCCCTTCAGAATTGCGGCTGCCTCAAATGAAATCGAAGAATTGATCGATTAATTTCGAGAAACAGCCGATGTCCCCGGGATAACGCTGCACAGACTAACCAGCGAATGTTTCACGCACATGACCTTTGCGGGCGTTTTGGCAGTGCAGCAACAACCAGCGGCCCAGCGTTACAATGGCGTGACAAAGCGGCGTCCGGAGACCTCCCTGCGGGGAGCAGACGCATGCGCGAGGGCAAGGAAAACGGGTGCAAGGGCGAGATCGGCACCCGTGGAATCTTTCGATGCGCAGTTCATCGAAACCAGGGATTGATGACCGTCGTCGGGGACCGCGTGCGACAGCGCCGGTGCCGAGGACGGTCTGGCTTTGCAATGTCCGTCAACTCGAAACATAAAGGAAGATCATGCTACTCAAGGATAAAGTCGCACTCATTACCGGTTCGGCCAGCGGCATCGGCAAGGAAATCGCGATCGAATACGCCAAACAAGGCGCCAAGGTCGTCATCGCCGACCTGGCCCTGGAAGCCGCCAAGGCCACGGCTGAAGAGATCGTCAAGAACGGGGGCACCGCGATGGCGGTGGCCATGAACGTCACCGATGAAACCCAGGTCGACAAGGGCGTGGCCGATGCCGTGAACACCTACGGCGGGCTGGACATCATGATCAGCAATGCCGGCATCCAGATCATCAGCCCGGTCACCGAACTGTCGCTGGAAAACTGGCGCAAGATGCTGGCGATCCACCTGGACGGCGCCTTCCTGACCACCCGCGCGGCGATGAAAGCCATGATCAAGCAGGGCCGTGGCGGCTCCATCATCTACATGGGTTCGGTGCACTCGCATCAGGCCTCGGCGCTCAAGTCGCCTTACGTGACCGCCAAGCACGGCCTGCTGGGCCTGGCCAAGACCGTGGCCAAGGAAGGGGCCAAGGACAAGATCCGCACCAATGTCATCTGTCCCGGCTTCGTGCGCACGCCGCTGGTGGAAAAGCAGATCCCCGAGCAGGCCAAGGAATTCGGCATCAGCGAAGAAGACGTCATCAAGAAGATCATGCTCAAGGACACCGTGGACGGTGAATTCACCACCACCCAGGACGTGGCCCAGACCGCCGTGTTCCTGGCGGCCTTCCCGACCAATGCGCTGACCGGCCAGTCCGTCGTGGTCAGCCACGGCTGGCATATGCAGTAAGCTTCACCCGCATCCAGGCTTCTCCCAAAGCCGCCGTGGCGCAAGCCCGGCGGCTTTGTCTTGGCCACCGGAAACACTGATGTTTTGCAAGATGTTTCAGGTCATGCCGATGTCATATGAAGGTAATAACGTCCCCGGACCCTCCCCCGAGAATCTGGAGATGCCATGGATGCCCAAGCCCTCAAGGATTTCCGCGCCTGCGTGGCCGACACTGCCAGCGAACGCCAGCGTGTGCGCTCGCTGGTGGCCTGCGGGCAATGGCGCGAGGCCGAGCCCGACAGTGAACGGGCGCGCGCCTATGCCCTGCGCCAGCGCAACCTGGGCCATCCGGCCGGTCCGGAATCGATCATCGGCGACAGCGAGGATTTCCTGCGCGCCAGCTTCCTGGCGCAAGGCGCAGCGGTGGCGCGAGCGGTGGCCTACGTCGAGGTCAACAGCGATCAGAGCAGCGAACTGGCCACCGGCTTCTTGATCAGCCCGCGCCTGTTCCTGACCAACCAGCACGTCATCGCGGATGCCGCCGCCGCACGCGGCACACGACTCACCTTCCTGCGCGAACTCGACGCACGCGGAGTGCCGCGTGCCACCACCAGCTACCTGCTGGCACCGGAGCGGCTGGCGCTGTTCTCGCCAGCGGATCAGCTGGACTATGCCCTCATCGCACTGGGCGAACGCCAGTCAGGGACGGCCACTGTGGAGGAGCTGGGCTTCTGCCCGCTCTCGGACCAGCCCGACAAGCACGTCATCGGCATGGCGGCCAACATCATCCAGCATCCGTCCGGCTGGATGAAGATGATCAGCATCCGCAACAACACCGTCACCGCGCGCACCGAACACACCCTGCTCTACGAGACCGATACCCAGCAAGGCTCGTCCGGCTCGCCGGTCTTCAATGACGACTGGCAGCTGGTGGCCCTGCATCACTGGGGGGAGCCTTATCGCGATGCTGGTGCGGGAGATCAACGGCTGCGCAAGGTCAACGAAGGCATCCGCATCAGCGCCCTCTACCGTGACCTGCTGGCACGCCTGCCCACCTTGCCACCTGAGGCCCGGGCGTTGCTGCAGGAAGCCTTGAGCTATCAGGTGGCCAGCGCGCCCGCTGCCCTCACCGTCGCCGACAACACCGCATCCGACATGACACAGGAGATCAGCATGAACAACAGTGGCAAAGACATCGCTCTGCAGACCGCAACCCTGACGATTCCGCTGGAAGTGACGGTGCGGGTTGCGGGAGGTGCAGCGACCGTCGCCCAGGCGACGACACCCGCTGCCGCCAACGCAAGCCTCTCTGCCAACAACGCGACCTTGCTGCCACCACGCCGGCTCTCTCCGCCCCGCCCCTCTGCAGGCGCAGAAGCCTTGCACATCGATCCGGATTACGGCAATCGCAGCGGCTACGATGCCGCTTTCATCCCCGGTGCCGAACTGCCGCTGCCGCAGCCGGATGCGAAGCTGGCGGGCGACATCGTCCCGCTGCTGCCTACCGTGGCCGGTGCCGCTGGCGATGACGGCGAACTGAAATATGAACACTTCAGCATCAAGCTGTTGAAGCGCCGCCGCATGGCCGCCGTCACTGCCACCAACATCGACGGTACGCATTACCTCGCAGTCGATCGCGGCAGCGGCCAGGTCAATGCGGCCGAAGGCGATGCCTGGTTCCGCGATCCGCGCGTGGCGACGGGGAGCGTGCTGGAGCAGGATTTCTATTCGGCGTGGTCGACCTATTTCGATCGCGGCCACCTGACGCGCCGCTCCGATCCCAGCTGGGGTACGCCGGAAGAAGCCGAGCGCGCCAATGCCGATACCTTCCATTTCACCAATTGCTCGCCCCAGCATTTCCGCTTCAACCAGAGCGCGACCTACTGGCAGGGCCTGGAGCGCTATGTGCTGGAGAACGGCGTGCTGGCTGCCAGCAGCAAGGGCCGCCTGTGCGTCTTCCAAGGCCCGGTGTTCAACGACCAGGTGGACCTGTGGGCCGATGAGGTCCAGATCCCTTCGGCCTTCTTCAAGATCGTGGTGTGGAAGGGCAAGCAAGGCTTGAAAGCGGTAGGCCTGCTGGCCGACCAGTCGGCCCTGCTGTCGGAGAGCCGGCACAGCCTGGGAACGCCGCGCGACCTGCCCTCGGTGGACGTCAACCACTGGCGCGTGGCCATTCCCGAACTGGAAAGGATGACCGGGCTGGACTTCGGTTCCAGGGTACGCGCCGCCGATACCATCGCCGATGGCAAGCAGCCGCAGGTCGGCGAAGCGCGCCAGCGCATCACGGCCTTCGAGCAGATCCGGCTGTAGCAGCGAAGTCCGCTATCATGGCGGGATTGCTTTGCATCCCTGCCCGCCATGATCCCATCCTCGCGACCGCATCCCGACACTGCCCCACCCGTGGCGCAGCTGCACCTGCGCAGCTATCGCGAGGAGTCATTGGCGCACCGGCATGATTTTCCGCAACTGGTGCTGCCGCTGGCAGGCCATCTGGCGATGGACATCGCCGGCCGCGAAGGCCTGGCCGATACCGCCACGGCGGCCTTCGTCGAACCCGGTGCGCGGCATGCCACGCGCGCAGGCGGCGAGAATCGTTCGCTGGTGGTCGACCTGGCACCCGATGCGGTCGGCAGCCTGCAACTGGAGGCGCTGGCACAGCGCCCGTTCCTGCCCTTGTCCCGCGCCGCAGGGAAACTGGTGGAATTCATGGCGGTGGCACTCAGCGACACCCGCCCCGCCGGCAACACCCTGCAGCATTGGGTTCCCCTGCTGCTGGACGCGCTCACGCAACAGCCGCAGGCACTGTCGCGGCTGCGTTTGATGCTGGCACGGGTGGAGGCGCGCGCCGAGCATCCCTGGACGGTGGCGCAGATGGCGGAACTGGCGGCGATCTCTCCCAGCCGTTTGCATGAATGGTTTCGCGCTGAACTGGACACGTCGCCGCGCGCCTGGCTGGCCGAAGTGCGCGTAGCCCGGGCCTGCCAGCTGCTGCGCACCAGCAGCCTGCCGCTGGCGCAGATTGCCCAGCGCTGCGGCTATGGCGACCAGAGTGCGCTCACGCATGCGCTGCGCAAGCTGCGCGGCACGACCCCATCAGCGTATCGGAAAAGTTATTTGCCCTGAGGACGGCTGGCCTTGCCCGGCCGCAGCAGGCATTCATTGAAGTAGCCGGCATAGTGCGCATAATCGGGCGTCGGCAGACCCGCCGTCTTGGCACGATCATCCCAGCGCCGCAACCTGACGGCATCCTCGGCATAGGGCCGATCGATGAAAGCCGCGGCCTGTTCCACATCGAAGATTCCGCCCTGCAATTGCAGGCTGCGCACCGAATCGGCCGAGAGCTGCGCGAAGTAGTCCGGATCAGTGGCGCACAGGTAGCGCTTGGCATCCACATGCAGGGCAATCGGCGCCAGCACGGATTCATGGAAGACGCCGCGCAGGAAAGGCAGCACGCGATACTGGTGCAGGTCATCGATGCCGGCCAGGGTGGGCGTCTGGCCCAGGTCTTCCAGCAGGTGGCCGAGATCGTGCAGCAGGCTGGCCACGATCAGGCTGGGCGCTGCGCCCTCCTGCTCGGCCAGCAGCGCCGATTGCAGCGCGTGTTCCAGTTGCGTGACCGGCTCGCCGGTGTATTGCGTGTGGCCGTGCCGTGTGAACAGCAGGGCAATGTCATCCAGGCTCAGGGCCATCATGCGCCTCGCAGGTGAAGAAAAAGACCGAACGCCACTATAGCCCCTGCATCGGCGCACTCCGTGACATCTCCATGACATGCGCACGCGCAAAGAAAAACGGCGAGCCTTGCGGCCCGCCGTCGTTCATCGCTTCACTGCCTCACTGCTTGACTGCTTTGCTGCTTACTTCTTCAGGTCATAGCGATCCAGATCCATCACCTTGACCCAGGCCGCCACGAAGTCCTTGACGAACTTTTCCTTGGCGTCCGAGCTGGCATAGACTTCAGCCAGGGCGCGCAGCACGGCGTTGGAGCCGAACACCAGGTCGACACGGGTTCCGGTCCACTTGACGGCACCGCTCTTGCGATCACGGCCTTCGAACTCTTCCTGGGCGGGCGAGGTGGACTTCCACTCGGTGCCCATGTCCAGCAGATTGACGAAGAAGTCATTGGACAGCACGCCCACCTTGGCGGTGAACACACCCTTGGTGCTGCCACCCACCGTGTTGCCCAGCACGCGCAGGCCACCGATGAGGACCGTCATTTCCGGCGCGGTCAGGGTCAGTTGCTGGGCCTTGTCGATGAGCATGTCTTCGGCACGCACTGCATAACGCTGCTTCTGGAAGTTGCGGAAACCATCAACGACGGGTTCCAGCGGCTCGAAGGAGGCCACATCGGTCTGCTCCTGCGACGCGTCCACACGGCCTGCGCTGAAGGGGACGGTCACGGCCACGCCTGCATCCTTGGCCGCCTTTTCGACGGCTGCGCTACCGGCCAGCACGATCAGGTCCGCCAGCGACACCTTCTTGGCACCTTGGTTGAACTCGGACTGTATGCCTTCCAGTGCCTTCAAGACCTTGGCCAGCTGGGCCGGCTGATTGGCAGCCCAATCCTTCTGCGGCGCCAGGCGGATACGCGCACCGTTGGCACCACCGCGCATGTCGCCACCCCGGAAGGTGGAGGCCGAAGCCCAGGCGGTCGAGACCAGCTCGCTCACCGACAGGCCCGAGGCCAGGATCTTGCTCTTCAGGGCCGCGACATCGGCTGCATCAATCGGCGCACCTTCTGCCTTGGGCAGCGGATCTTGCCAGATCAGTTCTTCAGCCGGCACTTCCGGGCCGAGGTAGCGCGCACGCGGACCGAGGTCGCGGTGGGTCAGCTTGAACCAGGCGCGGGCGAAGGCGTCAGCAAACTGCTCCGGGTGTTCCAGGAAGCGGCGCGAGATCTTTTCGTAAGCCGGATCGAAGCGCAGCGACAAGTCCGTGGTCAGCATGGTGGGACGCAGGGGTGCGCCGCCGTGGGCGTGCGGGATCACCGCATCGGCGCCCTTGGCCACCCATTGATGGGCACCGGCCGGGCTCTTGGTCAGTTCCCACTCATAGTTGAACAGGTTCTCGAAGAAGTAATTGCTCCACTGGGCCGGAGTCTGGGTCCAGGTCACTTCCAGGCCGGAGCTGATGGTGTCGCCACCGACGCCGCTGCCGAAGCTGCTCTTCCAGCCCATGCCCTGGTGTTCCAGGCCCTCGCCTTCCGGTTCACGGCCCACGTGCTTGGCGTCGCCTGCACCGTGGGTCTTGCCGAAGGTGTGGCCACCGGCGATCAGGGCCACGGTCTCTTCATCGTCCATCGCCATGCGGGCGAAGGTTTCGCGGATGTCATGGGCGGCGGCCACCGGATCAGGGTTGCCTTCCGGACCTTCCGGGTTCACGTAGATCAGGCCCATCTGGACTGCGGCCAGCGGGTTTTCCAGGTTGCGGCCGGTGGGGCCGGTGCGGCTCTGCTCATTGCCGTGACGGTCGGCATCGGCCGTGATCTCGCCGTGGCTGGCACCGGCCTTGCCCTTGCCGTAGCGGTCATCGCCGCCCAGCCAGGTCGATTCGGTACCCCAGTAGACGTCCAGGTCCGGTTCCCACACGTCCTGGCGGCCACCGGCGAAACCGAAGGTCTTGAAACCCATGGTTTCCAGCGCGACGTTGCCGGTCAGGATCAGCAGGTCAGCCCAGGAGATCTTGTTGCCGTACTTCTGCTTGACCGGCCAGATCAGGCGGCGTGCCTTGTCCAGGTTGACGTTGTCGGGCCAGCTGTTCAAGGGCGCGAAGCGCTGCTGGCCACGGCCGGCACCGCCGCGGCCATCGCCGATGCGATAGGTACCGGCACTGTGCCAGGCCATGCGGATGAACAGCGGACCATAGTGGCCGAAGTCGGCCGGCCACCAGTCCTGCGAATCGGTCATCACCTTGGCCAGATCGGCCTTGACGGCGGCCAGGTCCAGGCTCTTGAAGGCTTCGGCGTAGTTGAAATCCTCACCCATGGGGTTGGACTTGGAAGAATGCTGGGCCAGCAGATCCACACGCAGCTGCTTGGGCCACCAGTCGCGGTTGCTGGTGCCGCTACCGGCGGTGTGGTTGAAGGGGCACTTGGCTTCATTCGACATTGCGTTCTCTCCTGTTGATCGACCCGATGGGTCATGACGCCCGGACCGGGAAACGGGCATCTTCGTGGCTACCTCCAGCCTGGCTGGACATAGCGGCTTGTACTGCAGCGACAGGCTGACTGCGTTCTGCTACGGCACCATGACGCCGTACTGCGGGGCCAGCTTCGCCTTGTTCCGGTCGTGCTTGCGAAGAACCATTAATGTAATTGATTGAAAACAATTCCGTGATTGTCTTTTTGTATAATGCCAGTCAATAAATCCAATCCCACAGGTTCAGAATTTGTGGGTGAACAGTGTAGCCAAAGGCAAATATTCCTGCTGGACTTGCGGCACATTGTTTGTGCAGACCGTGCGCAACAGCAGCGGAGAACGCGATCGACCCGACCGTGAGGAAATGCGAATATCGGAAGCGTACATTGCCTGCTGGGGCAATCTTGGCTGAGGGAAGCCGCCATCCTGGCCTACGGGAGAATACGAGTTTCGAGATTCTTCAGGTCAACCGATATGGAGGTGAATCGTTGATGGGACGCTGCCCGCGTGCCGGGCTGCCCTCCTTTTCCCACATTACAAGAACCATCATGACGGAAGCCACCGAAAACCTGGAACACGCCGAGCACGCCCATGCCTCCGGCAACAAGAAGCTGGCCTTGCTCATCGCCATCCTGGCGCTGGTGCTGGCCATTACCGAAACCCTGTCCAAGTCCTACCAGACCGAGGTCATCCTGAAGCATCAGGAGGCGGCCAACCTGTGGTCCTTCTTCCAGGCCAAGTCGGTGCGCGGCAATGCGGCGCAGCTGGCCAAGCAGCAACTGACCTTGCTGGGCAATCCCAAGGATGAACGCATCAGCGCGGCCGTGGCCAAGCTCGACGACGCCATCGCCCATTACGACAGCGACGAGAAGAGCGGCGAAGGCAAGAAGGAACTGTCCCACAAGGCGCGCGAAGCCGAGCATGAAGCGCATGCCTACATGGAGAAATACGAAAAGATGGAAATGGCCGCCGGCATGCTGCAAGTCGCCATCGTGCTGGCCTCGGCCACCATCATCACCGGCGTGGCCGTGCTGGCCTACCTGTCGATGGGCATCGGCGTGGTGGCGCTGGCCTTTATCGGTGCGGGCTTGTTCGGCACCGCGATCTGAACGGCTTGACCGCACAGCAGACCAACGCCGGCCTCGTGCCGGCGTTTTCGTTTCTGCCCTCGCCCGCCACAAGAAAACCGTAGCCTGCAACAATCCTTCCCGCGTCGGCTGGGGCATACTGCCCCCCTTTGCAACATGGCTGGCTTTGATTCCCGATGAGTTCCAACACGATCCTGCAAGGCATTTTCTATGGCGCACTGGCCGGTGCCGCCTGGGGCCTGGTATTCCTGGCCCCTGAACTGACGCGCGCCTTCTCGCCCTGGCAACTGACGGCCGGGCGCTATCTGGCCTACGGACTGTTCGCAGCGCTGCTGATCGCGCCGCGCATCAAGAAACTGCTGCCGCATCTGGGCCGTGACGAATGGCGCGCGCTGGTGTGGCTGAGCTTGCTGGGCAACGTGGTGTATTACGTGTTCCTGGCCAGTGCCGTGCAACTGGGGGGCATGGCCATGACCTCGCTGGTGATCGGCTTCCTGCCGGTGGCGGTGAGCATCATCGGCAGCCGCGGCCATGGCGCGGTCTCGCTGCGCAAGCTGGCCCCGTCGCTGGCCTTGGGCCTGGCCGGCATCGCCTGCGTGGCCTGGCAGTCGCTATCCGGGTCGGCTGGAGGCGATATGAAGCAAAGTGTCATCGGCTTCTTCTGCGCCCTGGCCGCATTGGCCTCCTGGACCACCTATGCGGTCGGCAACAGCCGCTGGCTGGCGCGCCTGCATGAAGTTTCTGCGCACGACTGGAATCTGCTGATCGGCGTGGTCACGGGGCTGCTGTCGCTGTTCATCGCAGTGCCGGCCTTCACGGTGATGCTGCAGCCGCATCCGGGCAGCGAGTGGATGCATTTCGTGGCGGTGTCGGCGGGAGTGGCGATCTTTGCGTCGCTGTTCGGCAATGCCTGCTGGAACAAGGCCAGCCGCCTGCTGCCACTGACCATGATCGGGCAGATGATCCTGTTCGAGACCCTCTTTGCCCTGCTCTACGGCTTCCTGTGGGAACAGCGTTGGCCGACCCTGCTGGAGATCGCGGCCATGGTGCTGGTCACCGTCAGCGTGCTGCTGTGCGTGTCCGCGCACCGGGTCGATGAGGGCGGCGGGCACTGAAGCCCCCTCCTCCTTGCCTCAGCTGGCCTTCTCGGCCAGCTTCTTCAAGACATGCGCTGCGGCCACCAGGCCGAAGGTGGCCGTGACCACCATGGCCGAGCCGAAACCGGCGCAATTCAGCCCTGTCACGCCGGCTTGCGTGCTGTCGGCGGCATCCTCACCCACATCCAGATCCTCTGCCGGCGCAATCTCGCAGGCTTCGCCCTCGGCCAGATCCGGGAAACGCAGCGGTTCCGTCGAGAACACTGCGTCGATATGAAACTTGTTCTTGGTCCCGCGCGGGAAACCATGCTGTGAGCGCAAGCGCTTGCGCACCTTGGCCAGCAGCGGTTCCTGCTCGGTGCGGCAGAGGTCGCGGATCTCGATCTGGGTCGGATCGATCTGCCCGCCGGCGCTGCCGATGGTGACCATGGGCATGCCGTTCTTGCGGCACCAGGCGATCATCGCCACCTTGGCCGGGACATTGTCGATGGCGTCGATGACGTAATCGAAACGGCCACCGCCCAGCATCTGCTCGACATTCTCCGGATCGACGAAATCCTCCACCTCGGTGACCACGCAGGTCGGATTGATCTGCCGGATGCGCTCATGCAGGGCCGTCACCTTGGCCTGTCCCAGGGTGCCGGTGAGCGCATGGATCTGGCGATTGACATTCGATTCAGCCAGGTTGTCCAGGTCGATCAGGGTCAGGTGGCCGATGGCGCTGCGGGCCAGCGCCTCGACGATCCAGGAGCCCACGCCGCCGACGCCGACCACGCACACGCGCGCCTGGCCGAAGCGTTGCAGGGCTGCCGCGCCGTACAGGCGGGCAACGCCGCCGAAGCGGCGCTCATAGTCGATATCGTTCAGATCGATGGATGCGGTCATGATGAAAAAAGGGGAATGCAGTGATGCGCTGTCGTGAAGATCAGCATTATCCCGCCTTTGCGGGCCTTTCATGAAAAAGGGCCGCTGCGTGATCGCGGCGGCCCTCCCTGTGCAACGCAGGTGAATCTGGAAATCAGACCACTGCGCCGCCGTTTTCGTCCTTGACCTTGACCGGCTTGATCAGGTCTTCGCGCTTCACGCCCAGCCACATGGCCAGCGCTGCGGCGACGAACACCGAGGAATAGATACCGAACAGGATGCCGATGGTCAGCGCCAGCGCGAAATAATGCAGCGTCGGGCCACCGAAGAAGAACATCGCCAGCACCATCATTTCAGTGCTGCCGTGGGTGATGACGGTACGCGACATGGTGCTGGTGATCGCGTGGTTCAGGACTTCGGGCGCGGAAAGCTTGCCGAAGCGGCGATCACGGAAGGCTTCGCGCACCCGGTCGAACACCACCACCGATTCGTTGACCGAGTAGCCCAGCACGGCCAGGATGGCGGCCAGCACGGTCAGCGAGAATTCCCACTGGAAGAAGGCGAAGAAGCCCAGGATGATGATGATGTCGTGCAGGTTGGCGATCACCGCCGCCACCGCGAACTTCCATTCGAAGCGGAAGGCCAGGTAGATCACGATGCCCAGCACCACCATGCCCAGGGCCAGCAGGCCATCATGGGCCAGTTCATCGCCCACCTGGGGGCCCACGAATTCCACGCGCTGCAGGCGCACGTCCGGATCCTCTGCCTTCAGGGCGGCATTGACCTTTTCGCTCTGCTGGCTGGCGTTCACGCCGGCTTGGGCGGGCAGGCGGATCATCACGTCCTGGGCGGTGCCGAAGCTTTGCACCAGGGTGTCGCGGTAACCCAGTCCTTCAATCGACTTGCGGATCTTCTCCAGGTCGGCCGGCTTGTTGTAGGCCACTTCCATGACCGTGCCGCCGGTGAATTCGATGGAGAAGTGCAATCCCTTGGAGAACAGGAAGAACACCGCGGCCACGAAGGTCAGTGCCGAGATCGCATTGAAGATCAGGGCATGACGCATGAAGGGAATGTCTTTTTTGATGCGGAAAAATTCCATCACTATCCTTTCGGTGCCGGCACCACCTGCAGCGGGGTGCCTGGCTCAAATCTGGCTGTGCTGCTGGTGATTACTTGGCGTCGCGCTTGGCGGCGGCCTTGCCGGAAGTCGAGAGCACATCGCCCTCGGGCTTCCAGATCTGGCCGATGGCCAGGCCCGACAGACGCTTCTTGCGGCCATACCAGAGGTTGACCACACCGCGCGAGAAGAACACGGCCGAGAACATCGAGGTCAGGATGCCCAGGCAGTGCACCACGGCGAAGCCGCGAATCGCGCCGGAGCCGAAGATCAGCAGCGCCAGGCCGGCGATCAGGGTGGTAACGTTGGAGTCCAGGATGGTCGCCCACGCACGGTCGAAACCGGCGGCAATCGCTGCCTGCGGCGAATTGCCGGCGCGCAGTTCTTCACGGATGCGTTCGTTGATCAGCACGTTGGAGTCGATCGCCATACCGAGTGCCAGCGCGATGGCGGCAATACCCGGCAGGGTCAGCGTGACCTGCAGCGTGGACAGCAGCGCCACCAGCAGCAGCACGTTCACCGACAGCGCCAGGGCGCTGAAGAAACCGAACAGCTGGTAGTAGATCACCATGAAGACGGCCATGGCCAGGAAGCCATACAGCACCGAATCAAAGCCCTTCTTGATGTTGTCGGCACCCAGTTGCGGGCCGATGGTGCGCTCTTCGATGATGTCCATCGGTGCGGCCAGCGAACCGGCGCGCAGCAGCAGGGCCAGGTCGCTGGCCGCTTCGGGCGAACCCATGCCGGTGATCTGGAAGCGTGAACCCAGTTCGGAACGGATCGTGGCCACGGTCAGCACTTCGCCCTTGCCCTTTTCGAACAGGACGATGGCCATGGCCTTGCCGACCTTGTCACGGGTGGCTTCGCGCATCTTGCGGCCGCCGTCGCCGTTCAAGTCGATGCTCACCGCCGGCTGGTGGTTTTCATCGAAGCTGGCCGAGGCGTTGGAGATGTAGTCGCCGGTCAGCACCGGTTCCTTGTTCAGCACCACGGGTGCGCCCTTGCCGATCTTGAACAGTTCGGAGCCGAAGGGGATGGCCGAGGTTTCTTCGGTGCCGCGCACCACGCTTTCATCGACCATGCGCACTTCCAAGGTCGCGGTACGGCCGATGATGTCCTTGGCACGCGAGACGTCCTGCACGCCCGGCAGCTCGACCACGATGCGGTCGGCGCCCTGGCGCTGGATCAGCGGCTCGGCCACGCCCAGTTCGTTGACACGCTTGGACAGGGTGCTGATGTTCTGCTTGACGCCGTCTTCCTGAGTCTGCTTCAGGGCTTCCGGACGCAGGGTGGCGATGAGTTTGAGGTCATCGCCGCTGCCGGCGTCGGTGAGCAGCATTTCCTGCAGCTCGCCCAGGGCGGCGCGGGCATTGTTGCGGGTATCGGCATCGCGGAAGGAAATCTCGATGCTGTCGCCCGAGCGGTTGATGCCGCTGTGGCGGATGTTCTTGTCACGCAGCAGGCTGCGCACGCTGGCTTGCATGCCTTGCAGGCGCTTGTTCAGGACCGCCTTGATGTCGACCTGCATCAGGAAGTGCACGCCGCCGCGCAAGTCCAGGCCCAGGTACATCGGGAAGGCGTGCAGGCTTTGCAGCCATTGCGGGGTATTGGGCAGCAGGTTGAAGGCGACGATGTAGGTCGGGTCGCTGGGGTCGGTATTGAGTTCCTTCTCCAGCAGGGCCTTGGCCTTGAACTGGATGTCGGTGGTGGCAAAGCGGGCTCGCACCGAGGGCTGCGAACCGGCATTGTCGAACGCCACGCTCTCTGCGCCGAGATTGCCTTGTTTCAGGATCTGATCGACACGGCCGGCCACGGCAGGCTCGACCTTCAGGGTCGACTTGGCACTGCTGATCTGCACCGCGGGGGATTCGCCGAAGAAGTTCGGGACGGTATAGATCACGCCGAACAGCAGGGCCAGGACGATCAGTGCGTATTTCCAGAGAGAGTAACGATTCATGGTCTTGTGCTTCTTGCTTGCGGGAGAGGGAGGCAGGGACCTGCCGCCCTGTTCAGAACGGGTGCCAGGAACCGGAAGTTTCTGCACACCGTTCTAACGACATGGGCGCATCAGCGATGCGCCCATGGGTTCGCCGGTTCAGGCCGGCCAACCGGTGAGGCCGATTACAGGCCCTTGATGGTGCCCTTGGGCAGCAAGGTGGTGACAGCGCCCTTTTGCACGATGACTTCGGTGCCTTCGGAGACTTCGATGGTGATGTAACCATCGGCCACCTTGGTGATGCGGCCCAGCAGACCACCGGAGGTGACGACTTCGTCGCCCTTGCCCAGTGCGTCCATCATGGCTTTCTGTTCTTTCTGACGCTTCATCTGCGGGCGGATCATCAGGAAATACAGGACCACGAACATCAGGATGATCGGCAGGAAGCTGGCCAGGTTGCCCATCGCGCCACCAGGGGCTGCTGCGGCCGTTTGCGCGTATGCGTCGGAAATAAACACGTAAGGCTCCAAAGGTTGATTGAAAATAGCCCTGCATTCTAGCACTGCGCAGGCACCAAACCGCCAAATCGGGGTGCATTGCCGCAGATCAAGGGGGAACCAGGCAAAATCGGGCTTTTTTGTCACCTGCGCAAACTGGAAAAGCGGCGTATCCCGCATGAAATGGCAGAGCACATGAAAAAAGCTTCATTTCGCCCTCAAGCCGCCCCTAATATAGGCGGCGCGCCGGCCTCCTGCCCCGCGCGCCCGATTCACCCCGATCCGACACCGCATGCCAGCCTCCCCCGCTCCCGAACCCGCCGCCCCCACTGCATTGCCCGCCGCCCCGCGCCAACCGGCGTGGGGGATCTTTCTGGTCTTCCTGCGGCTGGGGCTGACCTCCTTTGGCGGGCCGGCCGCCCATCTCGGCTATTTCCGCCATGAATTCGTGGCCCGGCGGCGCTGGCTGTCCGAGCAGACCTACGCCGACCTGGTGGCCATGTGCCAGTTCCTGCCCGGCCCCTCCAGCAGCCAGGTCGGGCTGGCCATCGGCCTGATCCGGGGCGGCTATCGCGGTGCGCTGGCGGCCTGGCTGGGCTTTACGCTGCCCTCGGCGCTGCTGCTGATGGTGGTGGCCTTGTCGGTGCTGGAGGATGCGCACTGGCTCTCCGGGGAGGTGGTGCACGGCTTGAAGATCGTGGCCGTGGCCATCGTGGCGCAGGCGGTATGGGGGATGGCGCAGACGCTGTGCCGCGGTCCGGTACGCCTGGCCATCATGGCGCTGGCTGCGCTGGCGGCGTGGCAGCTGCAGGGCAGCCTGGTACAGCTGGGCGTGATCGTGGCCGCCGGTCTGGCCGGACGGCTGCTGCTGCACGGCCCGCAAGTTGTCCTGCAGGAACATCTGCCACTGGTGGTCAGCCGCCGCACGGGGCGTGCCTGCCTGCTGCTGTTCTTCGTCCTGCTGGCGGGCATTCCGCTGCTGGCCGCGCTCCATCCGGCGGCCTGGCTGCAGCAGATCAACATCTTCTATCGCGTCGGTTCCCTGGTCTTCGGGGGCGGCCATGTGGTGCTGCCGCTGTTGCAGGCCGAGCTGGTGCCCACGGGGTGGGTCGACAAGGATGTTTTCCTGGCCGGTTATGGCGCAGCCCAGGCGATCCCCGGCCCGCTCTTCACACTGGCGGCCTATCTGGGCGTGGTGATGTCTTCCTGGCCCAATGGGGTGGCCGGTGGCGTACTGTGCCTGCTGGCCATCTTTGCGCCGTCCTTCCTGCTGGTGACCGGGCTGCTGCCGTTCTGGGATGCGGTGCGCCGTCAGGCCGCGATGCAGGCGGTGCTGGCGGGCGTCAATGCCGCGGTGGTGGGATTGCTGCTGGCAGCGCTCTACCAGCCGGTGTGGACCAGCGCCATCTTCGGCGGGCGTGACCTGCTCATTGCGCTGGCGGCCTTTGCTGCTCTGGTGTGGCTGAAACTGCCCTCCTGGGCGGTCGTGCTGCTGGCGGTGCTGGCCGCGGCCCTGCCGGCGCTGGCCGGGATCTGACTGGCGAGCAGTTGCAGCGGACTCAGTAAACCACCACCACCGAACGCTCCTGCTGGTTCACCAGCAGAAAGGCACGCCCATCCGGGCTGCCCACCGGCGCGGCACCACAGGTATTGGTCACGGCCGCCATGCCATTGATGATATTGACCACCACGTTGCAGCGCGTAGTCACCAGCACCGAGATGGAGAGCTTGGCCGTGGTGGCCGCCTGCAAATGCGGCCAGGCCCAGCAGCCAAGCGTGAGCAGAAGCAGCGCGGCATGCCAGCGCAGCAGGTCAGGACGGGCCAGTCGGGCGCGTGCCATCGAGGGGGGATGTGCCATGGTGCGGGCTCCTTGTCGGGTTGGGCCACTGCATTGTTTGGTTGTGCTGTCATCTTAAATAAATTAATCGAATAAATCAATAAAATTAATTTGACAGAACAAAATAACAATATTGCTTATTTCGAACTTGCAGCGGAAGCCGCGCAGTACCAGCAGCAGCGTGACAGAGGCCAATTATTATCGCAATGACAAGCTCATCATTGTGCCGCATTTTGACCACAGACGGGCTTCCCCAGCGGAACAAATAAAACAATTTCGGCAATTTGCGAACCGATTCGTTATAATTGATTCCATTCAAACCCGCACTGCCTCTTCGCACTTGCGGGCGGAATCGAACCGGAGTCGGGAAACATGGAGACAAGCTCGTGATGCCAGGCAGCACCCACAACAATGCGCAGCACGCCCCGGCGCGCCCGCGCGACGGGCGTTTGCCGCTGGCGCTGGCCGAGGCCGGCTTTGCCGTGCTGACGGTGGCCGCGCTGTGGCATGCCGACCTGCCGCCCTGGCTGATCGTGGGACTGCTGGCGCTGTGGCTGGTACGGGCCCTGATCCTGCTGCGCCTGCTGCGCGACCATCAGCGTGCCGCGCGCAACCTGGTCCTGGCCAAGGAAGCGGCCGACCAGGCCATGCTCACGCGCGGGGCCTTCCTCTCCACCATGAGCCACGAAATCCGCACACCCATGAATGCGGTACTGGGCATGGCCGGACTGTTGCGCACCACGCGCCTGGATACGCAGCAAGCCGAATTCGCCAAGGCCATCGAGGATTCGGCCAATGCCCTGCTGGGCATCGTCAATGACGTGCTGGACTTCTCCAAGATCGACGTCGGCAAGATGGACATCGCCGTGGTCGAGTTCGACCTGCTGGAAGTGGTGGAAGCCAGCGCCGAAGCGCTGTCCTTCAAGGCGCACGAAAAGCGCGTGCGCTTGCTGGCGCACGTCGATCCGCGCCTGCCGGTGCGGCTGCTGGGCGACCCCGGACGCATCCGCCAGGTCCTCCTGAACCTGCTGGGCAACGCGCTCAAGTTCACCCATGTGGGCGAAGTGCTGCTGCGGGTGCAGGCCTTGCACGTGTCGGGCGATCACTGCCGGGTGCGTTTCGAGGTGCGCGACAGCGGCATCGGCATGGATGACGATACGCTGCGCCGCCTGTTCTCGCCCTTCTCGCAGGCCGACAACTCGGTCACCCGCCAATACGGCGGCACCGGCCTGGGCCTGTCGATCTGCAAGCGCCTGGTGGAACTGATGGGCGGCAAGATCGGCGTGGAGAGCACGCCCGGTAACGGTTCCTGCTTCTGGTTCGAACTGGGCATTCCCGTGGCGCAACCCGCGCAGTTCGCCACCCGTCCGCATGCAGCCAAAAAACGACAGGTGGCCCTGCTCGAAACGCACGATGCCAGTGCCGCCATGCTGCACGAATACCTGCGCGGGGCCGGGCTGGAAACGGTGCGCTACAGCAGTGCCAGCGACGCCCTGGCGGCGCTGACCGGCCCGGCGGCCACGGCCACCGGCATCGATACCCTCATCGTCAGCAGCGAGATCCGGGATGTGCCGCCGGCCGCAGTGCTGGCACGCCTGCACGCGGAAAGGCCGACAGTTACGTGCGTGCTGCTTGACCATGGCGTACACGGCCTTAATATAGACGGAAAATCAACGTCGCCAGCCCTGCAGTTGCCGCTGCGCAAGCAACAGCTGCTGCGTGCGGTCGATCCGCAGGCGGGAGGCAAGGACGCGGCCGACGGGGAATTGACGGCAGCGCGCCCGGCCCGGGCGTCCCATCCGGGGCAACAGGGGCAGCAGGGGCAGCAGGAACAGCGCGAACTCCTGCTGGTGGAAGACAACGTGATGAACCAGAAGGTGGCGGTGTACCAGCTCAATGCCATGGGCTACGCGGTCGATATCGCCTCCAACGGTGCGGAGGCGCTGGAGAAGCTGGCACGGCGCGCTTACGCGCTGATCCTGATGGATTGCCAGATGCCGGTGCTGGATGGCTACGAAACCACGCGCCGCATTCGGCGTCTGCAGGGCGAGCTGGCCCACACCCCCATTGTCGCGATGACCGCCAATGCCATGGCCGGGGATCGGGAACAGTGCCTGGAGGCCGGTATGGACGATTACCTGACCAAGCCTTTGCTGCGTTCGCAACTGGCGGCGATGCTGGAGCATTACCTGCCGGCGGCGCAGGAAGCGGCCGCCGACACCGGTGCTGCGCCGCTCATGCTCGACGAGAGCCGACTGCAGGAACTGTTCGGCGAGGACACCGTGCTGGCTGGCCAGATGCTGGACATGTTCGTCGAACACACTACGCCGGTCATGGACGATCTGGCGCGGCATTGCCAGGCCAGCGATCCGCTGCTGGGCGAGATCCAGGCGCTGGGCCACCGGCTGGCGGGCAGCTGCCTGAACCTGGGCATCCAGGCGCTGGGACAGGCGGGACGCAACATGGAATTGGCGGCACGCCAGGGCGAACTGGCACACGTGCGCAAGCTCGCCGAGGAGTGCGCAAGCGCCTTCGCCGCCTTGCAACAACACCTAAAAGAGAGGGCCGGGGGAACACATGAAGATTCTGATCGTTGACGACGACAAGACCAATCTGTCGCTATTCACGCACATGCTGGCGCAGTTGCCCGATACCAGCATCAGCACCTGCCCCGATGCGTACGAAGCGCTGGACTGGTGCGGCAGCCACGATCCGGACCTGATCCTGCTGGACTACATGATGCCGGGCATGGATGGCCTCGATTTCCTCTCGCGTTTTCGCGCCATGCCGGGCCAGGAAATGACGCCGGTCATCATGATCACCGCCGACATGGGCCTGCAGGTGCGGCACAAGGCGCTGCAGATGTCGGCCAATGATTTCCTGTCGAAGCCGGTGAACCGGGTGGAACTGCTGGCGCGGGTGAAGAACATGCTGGCCATGCGCAAGTCGCAGCTGGCCATGAGCCGGAAGATCGAAGACTTGTCTGAAGAGGTGGAACAGAAGGCGCAGCAGAGCACCAGCCTGGCGCTCAATTCGGTGGACCTGCTCTCGCGCGCGGCCGGCTATCGCGATCCGGAAACGGGCGAACACCTGGTGCGCATGTCCAATTACACCCGCATCATCGCCGCCCATCTCGGCTTGCCCAAGGAGGAGCAGGACCTGCTGCTGGCGGCCTCCCCCATGCACGACATCGGCAAGATGGGCATCCCCGACCATATCCTGCTCAAACCCGGACGGCTGGACGAGGAAGAACTGAAGGTCATGCGCCTGCACGCGCAGATCGGTGCCGACATCTTGCGCGGCAGTCCGTCCTCCCTGCTGCAGACCGCCTCCCGGATCGCCGAGACCCATCATGAAAAATGGGATGGCAGCGGCTACCCCAATGCGCTCAAGGGCGATGACATCCCGTTGTATGGCCGCATCGTGGCCGTGGCCGACGTGTTCGACGCGCTGACCTCCTCACGTCCTTACAAAAAAGGCTGGAGCCTGGAAGACGCAGCGCGTTATCTGCGCGACAATGCGGGCAGCCACTTCGATCCGCGCTGCGTGGAAGCCTTCTTTGCCGGCTGGGAGGAAGTGGTCGATATCTACAACCGCAACCAGGACGGCAAATGATGCTCACCTTCATTGAACCCACGCTGTTCGAGAAGCTCAGGAGCGCCCAAGCCCTGCCCTCGCCCGGCGGGGTGCGCCTGACCATCATGCGCCTGTGTGCGCAGGATGATCCCGACATGCATGAACTGATCCACCTGGTGCAGGCCGATCCGGCCCTGTCCGGGCGCATCATCCGCATCGTCAACGTACTCAATGCCGACCGCGTGCGCCCGATCGCCTCGGTCAGCATGGACAGCATGCTGCTGGTCGGCCTGCAGGCCGTGCGCCAGTTGGCCCTGGCGCTGTCGCTGGCGGAAACGACGGCCCCGGCCTCCTGCGCCAACTTCAAGCTGCCGGCCTTCTGGGCCCACAGCTTCGCCATGGCCTGCAGTGCCCAGGCCATCAGTGGCCACACCCGCGTGGCACCGCTGGGAGAAATGTTCACCACCGGCCTGCTGGCCAACATCGGCAAGCTGACCCTGGCCTCGGCCCATCCGGCCGGCTATTCGTCGCTGCTGACGCGCCCGCTGGAACCGTCGGGGCAACTAGCGATGGAACAATCGCTGTTTGGCTTCAATCACCTCAACATCGCGGCGGCACTGATGCAGGACTGGAAGATCCCGGAACTGTTCTGCGATGCCGTGCTGCACTACGAAGCCCCGGCCCTGCCGGAGGAGCTGCCGGCTCCGCGCCCGCTGGAAATCATCTGGACCCTGTATCTCTCGGCCGCCATGGCCGAACTGGGCTGCGGCACACCGCAGGTCGCCGAGGCCGCCCTGCCCAAGATCGCGCGGGCGCTGCCGCAACTGCAACTGGCACCGAATGATTTCCCGGCGCTGTATCAGGCCGCAGGGGAGGACTGGCAGGATTGGACCCAGACCATGCACCTGACCGCCAAGACGCTGTGGCAGGGTCTCCCGGGGCAGGTCCACGACAAACTGCTGCGCCTGCAAGAGGCCGTCGGCGGAGACGATGCAGGCACTTGAACAACTGCTGCTCAGCGAAGCACCCGACGCCTATGTCCTCATGGACATGCAAGGCGGCGTGGTCTACTGGAACCGCTGCGCCGAACAGATCTTCGGCTACAGCGGCCAGGAAGTGCTGGGCCAGCATCTGTCGGACTTCATCGTGCCGCCCGAGCGGCGCGCAGAGGAAGAGCGGGTGTTCGCCGATACGCTGGCGCTGGGCCGGGCCGAATGCCAGTCCATCCGCCGCCGCAAGGACGGCTCGCTCTTGCACCTGTCAGTCTCCAACAAGCTGTTGCGCGATGAGCAAGGGCAACCGCAATACGTGCTGTCCTGCAAGCGGGACATCAGCCAGGCCACGGTGCAGCGTGACATCAGCCTGATCGCGGCCAGTGTCCACGGGCTTTATGATTCGCTGCCCGACGGCATCATCGTGGTCAACGCGCTGGACCGCGTGGTGCTGGCCAATCGCCGCGCCGGCGAGCTGTTCGGCTGGGAGGTTGGCGAACTGACCGGCCGTGCCATCGATGTCCTGATCCCGCAGCGCTTCCTGGCCATGCATGCGCAAAACCTGGCGGAGTACCTGTCCGGCCGCGCCGCTCCGGCCAGCAATACCACGCCCGACCTGTGCGGGCTCAAGCGCAATGGCAGCGAATTCCCGGTTGACGTCAGCCTGAGCCCGCTGGCCATCGAGGGCGAGACCTTCCTCATGATCGCCGTGCGCGACATCAGTGACCGCAAGCGCATCGAAGAAGATCTGGCCGAAAAGAACCGCGCCTTGCAGGAGGCCGTGGAGTCGCGCAACCGCTTCCTGGCCAATACCTCGCACGAGCTGCGCACGCCCCTGAACGCCATCCTGGGCTTTACCGAAATCCTGCTCACACGCATGGGCGGACCGCTCACGGCCGAGCAGGAACAACAGCTGCAGACCGTGCATGAAAGCGCCCAGCATCTGCTGGGACTGATCACCAGCCTGCTGGATGTCTCGCGCATGGAGGCCGAGGCGGAAGACCTGATCCCCGAGGCCCTGCTCTGCTCGGAACTGATCGAGGAAGCCGTGGCCGTACTGCGCCCGGCCGCAATGAAGAAAGGCTTGCAGCTGGAGCTGGCACCCTATGCGGGCGAAGTGCGCATCCATGCCAACCGGCGCGCCCTGGCGCAGATCCTGATGCACCTGGTCGGCAACGCGATCAAGTTCACCGATCGCGGCCAGGTGCTGGTGAAGCTGCGCCAGCAACACCACGACAAGACCCTGACCAGCTGGATCGAGGTCAGCGACAGCGGCTGCGGCATCAGCGAACAGGACCAGCAGAAGCTGTTTCGCGCCTTCACCCAGCTCGACGCCACCGCCTCGCGCAAGCACGAGGGCATGGGCCAGGGCCTCTACCTGAGCCAGAAGCTGGCCAACCACATGGGCGGCACGATTACGGTACAAAGCCGGGTCGGGACCGGCAGCCGTTTCACGCTCTGCCTCGAAGAGAGCACTTGAGCCAGCGCATGCCGTGACATCTCGGCGTGCGCCAATCCACCACAACAGCGTAGAATCGCGGCACAACAAAAACAGTTTCCGAAGGCTGCTTCCCGTGGGGAGCATGGCTGCGGGAGGGTTTCCAAACATGCCGACTTCACGTCTCCTGATCATTGACGATCATGCGCTCTTTCGTTGCGGCCTGCGGCTGGTGCTGCAGGCCGCCTTGCCGCACGCCAACATCGGCGAGGCCGCCTCGCTGGAGGACGCCATGCGCCTTGAGGACGGCCAGCCGCCCGGCATGGTGCTGCTGGACATCCAGCTGGGCGGGCTCAATGGCATCGACGGCATGTCCGTGCTGGCGCGCAAGTGGCCGCAGGTGCCGGTCATCATTCTTTCCGCCGACGATACCGACGAAACCGTGCGTGAAGCCACCCGGCGCGGCGCGGCCGCCTTCGTCTCCAAGGCAGCCACCGCTGACCACATCCTGCGGGTCTTGCTGGAGGTGGCTGGCGGACGGCATGTCCTCCCTGTGGCCGATGTCGCCGCCGATGCCACCGGCAAACCCCAGTTCACGCCACGCCAGTACGAGGTACTGGGCCTGCTCAGCCAAGGCCTGACCAACAAGGCCATCGGCCGCCGGCTCAATCTCTCGGAAAACACCATCCGCGGCCATGTCCAGGCCATCCTGCTGGCCCTGGACGTGGACAACCGCGCCGAAGCCGCCTTTGCCGCCCGCCGGCGCGGCCTGGTGAGCTAACGCATGAAGAGCGACGGCGCGCTGGGGAGCGCACCTGTGCACGCGGCGGGCGACGACACGCTGCACCGCGTCCGCGTGGAGCAGGTGCGGCTGTTGTGCGGCAATCTGGGCAGCTCGGTGCTGCCGGGCATTCTGGTGGCGCTGCTGGTGGCCTATGCACTGCGCGAGAGCGCCGGTCTGTGGCCACTGCTGGGGTGGGCTGCCGGGGTGATCGCCTCCAAACTGTTCGACTACGCCGATGCGCGGCGCATGCTGCGCATGGAAATCACGCCCGCCAACATCGACCAGATCAAGCGCCGCCTGGTCGTGTTGCATGGCATCGATGGTGCCGCCTGGGGCCTGTTGGCACCGCTGGCGCTGGATACCGCCAGCCCGGGTGGAAGCATCCTGCTCATCGGGGTGCTGGCGGGGGTGGCCGGCAATTCCATGTCGATCCTGTCGCCGGTGCTGCCGGCCTTCGTCTCCTTCTGCCTGGTGGAGCTGGGCATGCTGGCGGCCAGCGCCTGGCATACGCATGAAGATGCACTCCAGGTGCTGGCCGTGGCCGCCCTGCTCTACGTCGCCTCGCTCATGGTCCAGGCGCGCAACAGTGCGCGTGCGGCGCACGCAGCCATCATGCTGCGCTTCGAGAACAACGCGCTCATCGAGCGCCTGCAGCGCGAATCCGAAAAAACCCAGCAAGCCCTGCAGCAAGCCGAACAGGCCAATGCCGCCAAGTCGCGTTTCCTGGCCGGGGCCAGCCACGACCTGCGGCAACCCATCCATGCCCAGGGGCTGTTCCTGGAAGTGCTGTCCAATACCCCGCTCGATCCCATGCAGCGCGAGGTGGTCGGACGCCTGCGCAATGCCGCCGACAATTGCGCCGACATGCTGCATACCCTGCTGGATTACTCACGCATCGAAGCGGGCGTGGTGACACCGCAGCTAGCCCCTTTCCGCCCGCAGGCGCTGATCCATCGCATCAGCCGCGAGATGGCCGCGCAGGCCGAGGCCAAGGGTCTGGTGTTTCGCACCCGCGAGAGCCAGGCAGTGGCCAGCGCCGATGCGGGGCTGACCGAACTGATCCTGCGCAATCTGGTGTCCAATGCGATCCGCTATACCGAACGTGGTGGCGTGCTGGTGGCCTGCCGTCAGCGGGGTCCACAGGTGTGGCTGGAGGTATGGGATACCGGCATCGGCATCGCGCCGGAGCAGCAGCAGGAAATCTTTCGCGAATTCCACCAGCTGGGCAATCCGGAACGCGATCACAACAAGGGGATGGGTCTGGGTCTGGCGATTGCCGAGGGATTGGCGAAGATGCAGGGCTTGCAGCTGACGGTCCAGTCACGTCCGGGACGAGGGAGTGTCTTCCGGCTGCAACTGCCGGCGGCGCTCATGCCGCTGCCGGCGCATCCGGGCAAGCCGGTACCCGCGCTCACGGCACAGCGGGACCTGCACGGCCTGCGCATTCTGCTGATCGATGACGACCAGCGTGTGCGCGACAGCATGGCGCAGCTGCTGGGCCAATGGGGCTGCCATTGCATCGACGTCGAAGGCCTGGAAGAGGCCGAAGCGCTGGCCCACTCACAGGAATTCGACGTGGTCATCAGCGACTACCGCCTGCGTGCGCATCGCAATGGCACCGAAGCCATTGCGGCAGTCCGCGCTGCCAGCCGGGAGCATGTCGGTGCGCTGCTCATCACCGGGGATACGGCACCGGCCCGGCTGCGCGAAGCCAGCGAGAGCGGCATTCCCATGCTGCACAAACCGGTGGCCCCGGCGCAATTGTGGGAGGCACTGCTGCGGCTGGCGGCGAAGACTGGAGGCGTGCATCCGCAATGATGGGTTGATGCGCAATGGCGGGCACCAACACATCAGCGCACTAACGCATCAATGGATCAATCCACGCCGCGTGCGCGGTCTTCCTTGAATTTCCTGACGAAGTCCTGGAAGGTGCCGGCGTCGATGGCGTCGCGCATCTCCTGCATCAGTTGCAGGTAGTAGTGCAGATTGTGCACGGTGTTCATGCGGGCCCCCAGGATTTCACCGGCGCGATGCAGGTGGTGCAGGTAGGCGCGCGAGAAGTTCTTGCAGGCGTAGCAGTCGCAGCTCTCGTCGAAGGGGCGGTCGTCGTTCTTGTACTTGGCGTTCTTGATCTTGACGTCGCCATAGCGCGTGAAGATCCAGCCATTGCGCGCATTGCGGGTCGGCATGACGCAGTCGAACATGTCCACGCCGTTGGAGACGCCTTCCACCAGGTCTTCCGGCGTACCCACGCCCATCAGGTAGTGCGGCTTGTCGGCCGGCAGGCGCGGGCCGACATGTTCCAGCACGCGCATCATGTCTTCCTTGGGCTCGCCCACCGACAGGCCGCCGATGGCGAAACCATCGAAGCCCAGTTCTTCCAGGCCAGCCAG
Source organism: Herbaspirillum sp. 1173 (assembly GCF_031455335.1). Classification (NCBI taxonomy): domain Bacteria; kingdom Pseudomonadati; phylum Pseudomonadota; class Betaproteobacteria; order Burkholderiales; family Oxalobacteraceae; genus Herbaspirillum; species Herbaspirillum sp. 1173. Next base: position 602,326 of record NZ_JAVDSP010000003.1, read on the forward strand.
CGATTCATCGCGCAGGCCTTCGAACATGCCGCCCTGGACGATGCCGAAGAGCGCGTTCGGATTTTCGCCGCGATCGAATTCATCCTTGGAACGCTTGGCCCAGCGCAGCGACATGCGCATGGATTTGCCGGCTTCTTCGCGAGTGGCGGGACGGCCATCGATCTCGTAAGGCGTGCATTCATCGAACTGCATGACGATGTCCGAATTGAGCACGCGCTGGATCTGCATCGAGATCTCCGGCGAGAGGAACAGGCGGTCACCGTTGATGGGTGAAGCAAAGTGCACGCCCTCTTCCGTGATCTTGCGCATCTCGCCCAGCGAAAACACCTGGAAGCCGCCGGAGTCGGTCAGGATGGGCTTGTCCCAGCCGATGAACTTGTGCAGCCCACCAAACTTGCTGACCACCTCCAGTCCCGGGCGCAGCCACAGGTGAAAGGTATTGCCGAGGATGATCTGGGCGTTGATTTCCTTCAGTTCCAGCGGCGACATGGCCTTGACCGAACCATAGGTGCCCACCGGCATGAAAATGGGCGTCTCGACGGTGCCGTGGTTCAGTTTGACGCGGCCGCGGCGGGCCTTTCCGTCGGTTTTCAGCAGGGTAAATTCCAGCATGGTGCTCTCTGTTTTCTTTCCGGGTTTCTCAGGTACGGGTCAGCAGCATGGCATCGCCATAGCTGAAGAAACGGTATTGCTGCGCAATGGCGTGCGCATAGGCTGCGCGGATGTGTTCATAGCCGGCGAAGGCTGACACCAGCATCAGCAGGGTCGACTTGGGCAGGTGGAAGTTGGTCACCAGCTGGTCGACGGTCTTGAAGGTGTAGCCGGGCGTGATGAAGAGCTGGGTGTCATCGCTGCCGGCCTGGAGCTGGCCGCTCTGCGAGCCGGACTCCAGGGCGCGCATGCTGGTGGTCCCCACCGCGATGACACGGCCCCCTGCGGCTTTGGTGGCACGCACGGCCTCTACCGTCTCGGGCGAGATGGTGTACCACTCGCTGTGCATCTTGTGCTGCGACAGGTCTTCCACCCGCACCGGCTGGAAGGTGCCGGCACCCACGTGCAGGGTCACGAAGGCCTGCTTGACGCCACGGGCGGCCAGTTGCTGCAGCAGGGCTTCATCGAAGTGCAGGCCGGCGGTCGGTGCAGCGACGGCACCGGGTTCCTTGGCGTAGACGGTCTGGTAGCGCGTCTCGTCATAGGCATCGGCCTCGTGGTCGATGTAGGGCGGCAGCGGCAGGCTGCCGTATTGCTCCAGCAACTCGAAGGCATCGGCGGGGAAATGCAGGGTGAAGAATTCGCCGAAACGTTCACCTACGGTGACATCGAAGGCATCGGCCAGGCGGATGCGGGTACCTGGTGGCGGCGACTTGGAGGCGCGTACCTGGGCGTGGACGGTGCGCGGATCGAGGATGCGCTCGACCAGGGCCTCGATCTTGCCGCCGGTTTCCTTCACACCGAACAAGCGCGCCTTGATGACGCGGGTATCGTTGAAGACCAGCAGGTCGCCGGGCTGCAGCAGCTCGACGATGTCGGAGAAGCGGCGATCGGTCAGTTGCGCACCCTGCACCTGCAGCAGGCGCGAAGCGCTGCGCTCGGCCAGCGGGGTCTGGGCGATGAGCTCGGGGGGGAGCTCGAAATCGAAGTCGGAAAGAGAGTACATGCTTGCAAAATATGGGTGGAGGCGATGCGCACGGCAGCCAACATGGCCAAATGGCCCGGTGCCGGGGCACTTCCCGGGCAAGAAGTGTTGCCGGCGGGATTGATACTGTAAATATTCACAGTAAAATAGCGTAACCCGTTATTTTACGCTGTCTGCGCGTTTTTCCCATATGCGCGTGCGACTAGCCACAATGGCCCTCCGTCCATACCACGCCGACCGCATGCCCGCTACCGCGAAGAAAACCACCCCGCCGGCCTCGAAGAAAAAAGCGGCTCCCGCTGCCAAGGCCACCGCAAAGCCTGCCGCCAAGCCCGAAAACAAGCTGGCCAAGCTGGGCCTGCACAATGACATGGACCTGGTGCTGCATCTGCCGCTGCGCTATGAGGATGAAACCACCCTCATGAGCATCGCCGAGGCCTCCATGCGGGGCCTGCAGACGGTGCAGGTCGAAGGCGTGGTTACTGCCTGCGACGTGCAGTTCCGCCCGCGCCGGCAGTTGATCGTGACAGTCGGCGACGACAGCGGGCAGTTGACCCTGCGCTTCATCAATTTCTACGGCAGCCAGACCAAGCAACTGGCCGAAGGTACCCGGGTGCGGGTGCGCGGCGAATTGCGGCATGGTTTCTTCGGCGCCGAGATGGTCCATCCCTCTTACAAGGTGGTCAACGAAGGCGCTCCGCTGCCCGATGTCCTCACGCCCGTCTATCCGGCTGGCGAAGGCCTCTCCCAGGCCTATCTGCGCAAGGCCATCGCCAATGCCATGAGCCGCCTGGACTGGAGCGATACGCTGCCGCCTTCGATGCTGGAGACCCTGAACCTGGCCGGCTTCGAGCCGTCCGTGCGGCTGCTGCACAATCCGCCGCCGGACGTGGATGAGCATGCCCTGATCGAACGTTCCCATCCCGCCTGGATCCGCATGAAGTTCGATGAATTGCTGGCGCAGCAGCTCTCGCTCAAGCGCGCCCAGGCCGCGCGCCGCGCCAAGACCTCGCGCGCACTGCCGGTCACCGGGCGCATCACCGAGGAACTGACCAAGGTCCTGCCCTTCCAGCTGACCGGTGCCCAGCAGCGCGTTCTCGAAGAGATTCGCGCCGACCTGCGCCAGTCCTTCCCCATGCAGCGCCTGCTGCAGGGCGATGTGGGCAGCGGCAAGACGGTGGTGGCCGCGCTGGCCGCCGCCCAGGCCATCGACAGCGGTTGCCAGGCAGTGCTGATGGCACCGACCGAAATCCTGGCCGAACAGCACTTCCGCAAGATTGCGGCCTGGATGGAACCGCTCAATGTCGGCGTGGCCTGGCTCTCCGGCAGCCAGAAAAAAAAGGAAAAGACCGAGGCCCTGGCCCACATCGAATCCGGTGCGGCGCGCCTGGTCATCGGGACCCACGCGCTCATCCAGGACACGGTGCAATTCGAGAACCTGGGCCTGGTGATCGTCGATGAGCAACACCGCTTCGGCGTGGGCCAGCGCCTGGCCCTGCGCAACAAGAGCTTCAATCCGGCCGACCGCGAAGCGGCTGCCGTGCCGCACCAGCTGATGATGTCGGCCACCCCCATCCCGCGTACGCTGGCGATGACCTATTACGCCGACCTCGAAGTCTCGGTGATCGATGAATTGCCACCAGGCCGCTCACCTATCGTCACCCGCGTGATCGACCAGAACCGCCGCGATGAAGTCATTGAACGGGTGCATGCGGCAGCGCTGGAAGGCAAGCAGATCTACTGGGTCTGCCCGCTGATCGAGGAATCCGAAGCCTTGCAACTGCAGACCGCGACCGACACCCATGCCGCCCTCTCGGCCGCGCTGCCGGACCTGCAGATCGGCCTGGTGCACGGCCGCATGAAGCCGGTGGAAAAACAGATCGTCATGGAAGGCTTCAGCCGGGGGGCGATCCATCTGCTGGTGGCGACCACCGTCATCGAAGTCGGCGTGGACGTGCCCAATGCCTCACTGATGGTGATCGAACATGCCGAGCGTTTTGGCCTGTCGCAGCTGCACCAGTTGCGCGGACGCGTGGGGCGGGGCTCGGCAGCCAGCGTGTGCCTGCTGCTGTATCAAGGCCCCCTCGGCGGCACCGCCAAACAGCGCCTGGCGACCATGCGCGAGACTACCGACGGCTTCGAGATCGCACGGCGCGACCTCGATATTCGCGGGCCGGGTGAGTTCCTGGGCGCAAGACAATCCGGTGAGGCCATGCTGCGTTTTGCCGATCTGGCCACCGACCAGTGGCTGGTGGAAAAAGCGCGCGATACGGCACAGGCACTGCTGCAGCATGCGCCCGATATCGTGGATCGCCATCTGGCACGCTGGCTTGGCGGACGGGAAGATTTCCTGAAGGTATGAAACACCCGCGAGGCCGCCGCAGAGGCCGCCTCGCGGGGCTTCGGGCTTGGTCTTTTGCAAAGCTTTCCAGCATCTCTCACGCGGCAGGCCAATGCAAGGGCTGCAAACGCAAATCAGCAAAATGCCAACCAGATTTCCGCAAAAATCGAGAATTTCTTCGCTTTATGTCGATTGACGGAGAGCAGTACTGAGTCCAATCTACGGCCCACGGTGAACGGGTTCATGAAGGATCGCGCGGCGCACGCTGGTTCACCGGCTTCCCGTTGCGCCGGATGACCATCGCTAACTACAGAAGGCTGAACATTTTGGTTTCCAACCACGATCAACAATTGGCCCGCAGACTGCTCTGCCCCATCTGCCAACGCGCACTGACGGCTTGCATCTGCCACTGGACCTCTCCCATCGATCATGCCGTCGATGTGCTGATCCTTCAGCATCCGCTGGAAGTGAGCAATGCCAAAAACAGCGTGCGGCTGCTGCACCTGAGCCTGCCGTACAGCAAGCTGGTGGTCGGCTCGGTGTTTGATGCCGAGGAACTGCACGCAATGATGCACGCTCCGTCCCGCCTGCGCGGCGTCTCTTCGACCGAACCGGTGCATCCGGTGCTGTTGTACACGGACGATGTCTGCACGCCCGAGACCCGCTACTTCGATGCGCGCACCATGATGGTGGACAAGCAGGAGACGCTCAAGCGCGTGCGCCTGGTGATCATCGACGGTACCTGGCGCAAGAGCCGCAAGATGCTGTTCGAAAACCCGATCCTGCAAACCCTGCCGCGCATGATGCTGATCGATACCCCGACCTCGCGCTACACCATCCGCAAGTCGCACAAGCCCGAACAGCTGGCCACGCTGGAAGCAACCGGCTACGCGCTCATGCAGCTGGAACGCAACAGCGAGAAATATCATCCGCTGCTGACGGCCTTCGACAATTTCGTCCTGCAACAGGGCTACATGCGCATGCACGGCCAGGCGACGCGGCGCAGCGAATAGGCGATCCGCCTGGCGCAGGGGAACCAAAGGCACTGACCGCTGACCAAACCCATCCGGCCGCTCCGTGCGGCCGTTCTTGTTCAGGTGGCGTGGCAATGCGCTTATAATTGTGCGATTGAGACGTTGTGGTCCTGAACATCTCTGACATACGTTGACGCCGGCCGGCGTCATCCCATCCCTGCGAACAAATCAACACATGAGTTCCGAATTCCTGCAACTGGCTGAAAAAGTCACTCAGCTCGCCAAGCTGGCACAAGGCCTGCGCGAAGAAAATGCCGAGCTGCGCCGGAAAGTCAAACTGCTCTCCGAAGACAACACCACCCTCGCCTCCCGCGTGGACCAGGCTTACCAGCGCGTCTCCGCCGTGCTGGCGCAACTGCCCGTGGCCGAAGTGGAAGAAGAAGCGGCTGCCGCCGGTGAGGAGGCCGCATGACCACCATCCAGATCAATGCCATGATCATGGGCCAGTCCTATACGCTGGCCTGCCAGGAAGGCGAACAGGCCGCGCTGCATCATGCCGTGGCCTATCTCGACCAGAAGATGCGCGCCATCCGCGACGCCGGCCGCATCAAGGGCACCGACCGCATCGCCGTGATGGCCGGACTGGGCATCGCTGCCGAGTTGCTGAGCATGCAACGTGCTGAAGGTCCCTTCGCCGGCCTGACCATTGCGCAATGGCAGCAGCAGATTGCCGCCATCACCGAAGTGGTGGACCAGGCGCTGGCCCCGCAGGAAAAACTGTTTTGAGTGCGCTGTCAGCGCCATGCTGACACGCGGAAATTCTTTACGCATGCTTGAGAAAATGGCTGCCTTGCGCAGCCATTTTGCTTTCCCGGAGCAAGCACTTCCCCTGAAGAAAATCCGGTTACAAAATCGTCGACTTATTTTTGAGGAAGGTCTTGGAGGACGAAGATGAATCGGTTAGACTTCGTACTCCTGCCGTGTTCGCGATTGCCATATATTCCTTGAACCATTTACGAGCATAGGCTGTGGGATCGTTTGATGGGCGTGAGCGTCGCTAGTCCGATGAACCCGAAATTGAACTACCGCAGCCAACTTGAACCGTCAGGTTCAGGATGCCGGCACAGCGGCACAGGCGGGACTTGGATTGAAGAAAAACGGCTGCATTCGCAGCCGTTTTTTTATGCCTGTTTGTAATGCCTCTTTGTTACGCCTGTTTGCTGGCGTGACGGAGGACCAAGCAGCGCCGCCCCCTCTTCGCCCCACTCAGCTCTCGCGTTTCTTCGCGCCCTTGCGCTCCAGTCCCACTTCATCGATCACATCCTGGAATTCGGTCACATCCTCGAAGCTCTTGTAGACCGAGGCAAAGCGGATATAGGCTATCTTGTCCAGACGCTTCAGTTCGCGCATCACCAGCTCCCCGACCTGCCCCGACATCACTTCCCGCTCGCCGCTTTGCAGCAGCTTGTCCTGGATGCTCTGGATGGCCATATCGACCGCCTCGGCCGATACCGGGCGCTTGCGCAGTGCCAGCATCAGGCTGCCGCGCAGCTTGGCCGGATCAAAGTCGGTACGGCTGCCATTCTTCTTGACGATCACCGGCATGGTCAGCTCGATGCGCTCGTAAGTCGTGAAGCGCTTGTCGCAATTGCCGCAGCGGCGGCGGCGGCGAATGGAATGGCCGTCCTCGGACAGGCGCGTATCCAGCACCGGGGTATCTTCGTGATTGCAGAATGGGCACTTCATGGTGGCAGTGAGGCAGTAGTTGGATTGAGCTGGACAATGAGGGCCGGGGCCCGGTACTTCGATGACGCGCCGGCCACGCCATGGCCAGCACCACAGTGTTGCATCCCCAGGCCGGCCCGGCCATCGTATGCGAGGGCAAACCGGCCGGTCCAAATAAGCGACGGCGCCCGCAGTAACGGGCGCCGTCCGGAACATCTTCTACGACAGGTGCAGTTTCCGCTTTTTGGCAGAAAACTTCACGCCGGCCCCCAACGGGCCGGCATTTCCGTCGTCAATCAGCCGTAGACCGGGAAGGCCTCGGTCAGCTTCTTCACTTCGGCCTTGACGCGCTCGATGGTGGCGGCATCGTGCGGGTTGTCCAGCACGTCGGCGATCAGGTTGCCGACCTTTTCAGCTTCGGCTTCCTTGAAACCACGGGTGGTCATGGCCGGGCTGCCCAGGCGGATGCCGGAGGTCACGAATGGCTTTTCCGGATCGTTGGGGATGCCGTTCTTGTTGCAGGTCATGTGGGCCGAACCCAGGATGGCTTCGGCTTCCTTGCCGGTCAGGCCCTTGGGACGCAGGTCCACCAGCATCACGTGCGACTCGGTGCCGCCCGAGACGATGCGCAGGCCGCGCTTGATCAGGGTCTTGGCCAGCACGTCAGCGTTCTTCACCACTTGCTGCTGATACGCCTTGAATTCCGGCGAAGCCGCTTCCTTGAAGGCCACGGCCTTGGCCGCGATGACGTGCATCAGCGGGCCGCCCTGGATACCGGGGAAGATGGCCGAGTTGATGGCCTTCTCATGCTCGGCCTTCATCAGGATCACGCCACCGCGCGGACCGCGCAGGGACTTGTGGGTGGTCGAGGTGACGAAGTCGGCGAAGGGCACCGGGTTCGGGTACACGCCTGCGGCGATCAGGCCGGCGTAGTGGGCCATGTCCACCATGAAGTAGGCACCGACTTCCTTGGCGATCTTGGCGAAGCGCTCGAAATCGATGCGCAGCGAGTAAGCCGAAGCGCCAGCGATGATCAGCTTGGGCTTCTTCTCACGGGCCAGGCGTTCCATGGCGTCGTAGTCGATTTCTTCCTTTTCGTTCAGGCCGTAGGAGACCACGTTGAACCACTTGCCCGACATGTTCAGTGCCATGCCGTGGGTCAGGTGGCCGCCTTCTGCCAGCGACATGCCCATGATGGTGTCGCCCGGCTTCAACATGGCGAAGAACACGCCCTGGTTGGCCTGGGAACCGGAGTTGGGTTGCACGTTGGCGGCTTCGGCGCCGAACAGGGCCTTCAGGCGGTCGATGGCCAGCTGCTCGGCCACGTCCACGAATTCACAGCCACCGTAGTAGCGCTTGCCCGGATAGCCTTCGGCGTACTTGTTGGTCAGCTGCGAACCTTGCGCTTCCATCACGGCCGGCGAGGTGTAGTTTTCAGACGCGATCAGCTCGATGTGATCCTGCTGGCGGGTGTTTTCCTTCTGGATGGCAGACCACAGGTCGGGATCGACTTTCGCGAGAGTCTGGTTCTTGTCAAACATGGCTTTTCTCCAAATTGATGAGCTGGGGCCGAAGATCGCGTCACCGGCAGCATGCGGACATGCCGGGGGCTCGACTTCCGAAATCGAATGAGGGCCGGAAAAATGGAATGGGATTGCGGGCAGCCTCAGTCGTACTGTCCATTCGGCTGCCCAGGCGCACGGCTGTTGAAATCTCACGCTTCCCGATGGATCCCCATCTTGGCCGGTTTTACCCGGCGTTTCGCCAGTCACGTGAGACGAAATGGTGAGCGCATTGTAGTGAAACGGGGCGATTTGGGCAAGAACCATGGTGGCCGCGCAACAGCCCCGCTCCCGAGCCGATATGAAAGAAAAACTGGAAAAAACCCGAAAAAAGCGAGCCCATCCTCGTAAAAAGCGGCTTTGGGCTACAATTTCGCTTCTTTCGTTTTTACTTCCGGAACGCCGGTGTGAAGCTTTATCCAGTTTCACTGGCCGGCGCCGGTCTCATCGCCACACAACAGGAGAATCAAGAGATGGTCGTGTTGATTACAGGAGCAACCGCAGGCTTCGGTGCCGCCATGGCGCGCAAATTTGCCGGCAACGGTCACAAGGTGATCGCGGCCGGTCGCCGCAAGGAGCGCCTGGATGACCTGGTCAAGGAACTGGGTGCCGACAAGGTGCTGCCCCTGGTGCTGGACGTGACCAGCAAGGAATCGATCAACGCCGGCCTGGAGAGCCTGTCGGGCGAGTGGAAGCAGGTCGACGTGCTGGTCAACAACGCCGGCCTGGCGCTGGGCCTGGGCCCGGCCCACGAAGTGGCGCTGTCGGACTGGGAAACCATGATCGACACCAACGTCAAGGGCCTGGTCACCATCACCCACGCCCTGCTGCCGGAGATGGTCAAGCGCGGCAGCGGCACCATCATCAACCTGGGCTCGGTGGCCGGTGCCTATCCCTATCCGGGCGGCAACGTCTACGGTGCCACCAAGGCCTTCGTTGACCAGTTCACCCTGAACCTGCGCGCCGACCTGGTCGGTACCGGGGTGCGCGCCACCAACCTGGCGCCCGGCCTGTGCGGCGGCACCGAGTTCTCCAACGTGCGCTTCAAGGGCGACGATGGCGCGGCGGCGAAGGTCTATGAAGGAACGACCCCGCTGACGGCTGAAGACATCGCGGAAGCCGCCTTCTGGGTCGCCACCATGCCCGCCCATGTGAACATCAATTACATGGAACTGATGCCGACCTGCCAGGGCTTCAGCCCCTTCAACATCAAGCGCAAACAGTAAGGGATGGAGTAGAATGGCGTTTTTGCCGAAGGTGCCCTGGCACCGCAAGAACGCCATCCTCGCCCGACCTTGGCTGATGGACAAGTTCTACAGGCAGCGAGCAGCCGTCAATTCGTTCGCTTGCCTGACGGCATCATCGCGGATTGCGATGGATTTCCTGGTTCACTTTTCCTGATTTCCTGATTCTTTCTCCCCTGCCACAGCAGATTTCCCAATAACAAGAAGCATATGAGTGCCGCCAGTAGTCCATTCGACTGGAAGATCCGGGTCTATTACGAAGATACTGACACCGGAGGCGTGGTTTTCTACGCCAACTACCTGAAGTTCTTTGAGCGCGCCCGCACCGAATGGCTGCGCTCCTTCGGTTTCCAGCAACAGCACCTGGCCGAAACCACCGGTGCCATCTTCGTCGTCAAGAACACCAGCGTCGACTATCTCTCGCCCGCCCGCCTGGACGATGAACTCCGCCTGACCGTCGTGGTCGAAAAAATTCGAAATGCCTCCATGCAATTCATTCAGGAGGCCTGGTGCCTGCCGTCGGGGGACGGCTCAGGTAGCGCAGGCCCCGATGGCAGCGCACCGCGTCTGCTGGCACGAGGCAGCATCACCGTAGTCTGCGTGGATCAGGCCACTTTCCGGCCGCGTCCGATTCCTGACGAATTGCTGAATCGCATCAAGAAGACAACATGATGTCAACGGAAAAGCTCATCCGGGCCTTTATGGTGCTGGGACTGTCGCCTTGTGGCGACACATTCCCGTCGGTTGGGACAATCTGCGCCGTGGAAAACTTCTCTGCACATTTGCCGTCTTTTGTTTCGTACCGTTTCATATAGCGTCACCGCCTCACTGAACGATCACACAAAACAACAGATTTTTAACCTAGCCTCCTCACCCCAACGCCGCCTTCAAGCCGCCACACTTCCCCATGAACGTCACACAAGACCTGTCCTTCATTTCACTGATCGCCAACGCGTCCGTCCTGGTGCAACTCGTGATGTTGCTGCTGCTGTCGGCCTCGATCATCAGCTGGACCTACATCTTCCGCAAGATGTTCACCATCCGCTCGGCCCGTGTGCAGACCGAGGAATTCGAACGCGTCTTCTGGTCCGGCGGCAACCTGTCGGCGCTGTACCAGGATGCCCTGTCCAACCGCCGCAAGGCCGGTGCCGGTGGCGCGCTGGAGCGCATCTTCCAGGCTGGCATGGGTGAATTCACCAAGGCCAAGGCATCGGTCGCCGCGCGTGGCGGTGCCGTCGAACCCGGCCTGCTGCTCGACGGTGCCCGCCGCGCCATGCGCGCCGCCTACCAGCGCGAGATGGATGCGCTGGAATCGCACCTGGCCTTCCTGGCCTCGGTCGGTTCGGTGTCCCCGTATGTGGGCCTGTTCGGCACCGTGTGGGGCATCATGAACGCCTTCCGTGGCCTGGCCAACGTGCAGCAGGCCACCCTGGCTGCAGTGGCGCCCGGCATTGCCGAAGCCCTGATCGCCACGGCCATCGGCCTGTTCGCGGCCATTCCGGCGGTGGTGGCCTACAACCGCTATTCGCACGACATCGACCGTCTGGCGATCCGCTTCGAGAGCTTCATCGAAGAGTTCTCCAACATCTTGCAACGTCAGGCACGCTAATGGCTGGCTCATCGATGCGCGGGGGCCGTCCCCGCAAGTTCAAGTCCGAGATCAACGTCGTGCCCTACATCGACGTGATGCTGGTGCTGCTCATCATCTTCATGGTGGCCACGCCCATCACCAATCCCAGCGTGATCAACCTGCCCACGGCGGGCAAGTCCACGCAGCCGCCGTCGGATTACATCGAGATCGCCCTGAAGCCCAACGCCCAGGCCACCATTCGCATCAACGGCCCCAAGAGCGGCGGCAAGAAGGCCGAGACCGTGACTGGCAAGACCGACCTGTCGGAACGCCTGCGCAAGCTGCATGAGGACAATCCGGACCTGGCGGTGATGATTTCGGCCGACAAGGAAATCAAGTACGACGACGTGGTGCAAGTCATCTCGGAAGCCAAGAAACAGGGAATCGCGCGGGTCGGCCTGGCCACCAAGTAAGCGCACAGCCGAGTGATATGAGCGATAACGCACACTACACCATCCCCAAGCCACCCGGCCGCTGGCGCGCCATCACGCTGGCGCTGGTGATGCACGTGGCCTTGTTCCTGTTCTTCTGGATCGGCATCCGCTGGCAGAGCGAAACACCGCTGACGGTGGAAGCCGAGATCTGGGATCCGCAGTACAAGGAAGCCGCGCCCCTGCCCACGCCGCCACAGCCGCAGCCCGAACCTGATCCGGTGGTCGAGCCGCCCAAGCCGCAGCCCGTGATCGAGCCCAAGACCGTCGCCCCCAAGGTGATCGACGAGCCCAAGCTCGACAAGCCCGATATCGCCCTGCAAAAAGAGAAGGAAAAGAAGCGCAAGGAAGAGCAGGAGAAACAGGAGAAGGCCGACAAGCTCAAGGCAGAGAAGGAAAAGGCCGAGCGCGAGAAGAAGGAACAGGCCGAGAAGGACAAGGCTGAACGCGAGAAGAAGGAAAAGCTGGAAGCCGAGAAGCAGAAGAAGCTGAAGGAAGACAAGCAGAAGGAAGAAGAAGCCAAGAAGAAGGCCGACGCCGAGAAGCAGGCTGCCGACAAGAAGAAGCAGCAGCAAGCCGCGGCCGACGCCAAGGCGGCTGAACAGCGTCGCCAGGAAGACCTGAAACGCATGATGGGCCAGGCCACCAGTGCCACCGGTGGGACCGGTACGGCCGAGAAGTCGCAAGGTCCGAAGGGTAGCCCCAGCTACGCCAACAAGTTGCGCGCCAAGATCCGCAGCAACACGGTCTTCGACAATAGCGGCGTCAGCGGAAACCCTGCCGGGGAGTACACTGTCGAATTGTTCCCGGACGGGACGGTACGCAGCGTGCGTGTGAACAAGCCTTCAGGTGTCCCTGGCTTCGACGATGCCGTGCGGACTGCCGTCATGAAGTCCCAGCCCTTCCCGGCCGATACGGATGGCAAGGTGCCGTCCAGCTTCACATTCACCCATTATCCGAAAGATCAGTAAACGATGATTAAAGCCCGTTACCTGACCCTGTCCCTGACCCGCATGGCCACTGCCATGGTGGCCGTGGCCGGCCTGTCCTTCGCCCCGGCCTCGCAGGCGCAGATCCGCTTCGAGATCACCGGCGTGGGTGCCTCGCAGATCCCGGTGGCCATCGCCGCCTTCCCGGGTGAAGAATCCGCTCCGCAGCAGATCACCTCGGTGGTCAAGGCCGACCTGGCCCGCAGCGGCATCTTCAAGCTGATCGACAACAGCGATGCGCTCTCGGATTCCTCGGCCATCAACTATGCCGACTGGCAGAAGCGCGGGGCCAATGCGCTGGCCGTGGGCAGCGTCACGCGCCTGGCCGATGGCCGTTTCGATGTGCGTTATCGCCTGTTCGACACGGTGCAGTCGAGCCAGCTCTCGGCCCTGTCCATCGGTGCCCAGCCGCAACTGCTGCGCCTGACCGCGCACAAGATCGCCGACGACATCTACCAGAAGCTGACCGGCATCCCGGGCATCTTCTCCACCCGCATCTCCTATGTGACCAAGTCCGGCAACGAATACCGCCTGGAAGTGGCCGATGCCGATGGGGAAGGCACGCAGGTGGCATTGCGCTCCAATGAGCCGATCATTTCGCCGTCCTGGTCGCCGGATGGCACCAAGGTTGCCTACGTCTCCTTCGAGATGAAGAAGCCGGTGGTCTACATCCAGAACCTGGTGACCCGCCAGCGCTCCATCGTGGCCAACTTCAAGGGCAGCAACTCGGCCCCGGCCTGGTCGCCGGATGGCTCGCGCCTGGCCGTGGCCTTGACGCGCGATGGCCTGACCCAGGTCTATGTGATCAATGCCGACGGTTCGGGCCTGCGCCGCCTGACCAACAGTGCCGGCATCGATACCGAACCGCAGTTTTCGCCTGATGGCGGTAGCGTCTACTTCACCAGCGACCGCAGCGGCGGCCCGCAGGTGTACAAGGTGGGCCTGGATGGTGGCTCGCCCCAGCGCGTCACCTTCAATGGCAGCTACAACATCAGCCCGCGCATTTCGCCGGATGGCAAGACGCTGGCCTTCATCTCGCGTCGCGACGGTCTGTTCCAGCTGTATGCACTGGACCTGACCAATGGCCAGGAGATTCGCCTCTCCGATGGCAGCCGCGACCAGTCGCCCAGCTTTGCGCCCAATGGCAAATACATCATGTACGCGACGGAAGCTGGTCGTCGCGGATCCCTGGCCGTCGTTTCCGTCGATGGCCGAATCAAACAGCGTCTGACGACGCAGGCCGGTGATATCAGGGAACCGACCTGGGGTCCGTTCATGAAATAAAGAAATCCAATATTGCTTTCATCACGACAAGGAGAAATCCAAAATGCGCACTATCAGTACCTTCGCCCTCATCGTCTCCAGCGCTGTTCTGCTGGCCGCCTGCTCGTCGACCAAGCTGGACGACAAGGCCAACGCTCCCGTGCAGAACGGTGCCAGCAACGGCGCCGCTGACACCCGTGCCGTCGGCACCGTCAACGCCGGTTCGGTTGATCCGCTGAACGACCCGCAAGGCGTGCTGGCCAAGCGTAGCGTGTACTTCGACTACGACAGCTACACTGTCAAGCCGGAATACCGTACCGTCATCGAAAACCACGCCAAGTACCTGGTGGCCCACAAGGACCGCAAGGTGATCATCCAGGGCAACACCGATGATCGCGGTGGCGCCGAGTACAACCTGGCCCTGGGTCAGAAGCGTGCAGAAGCCGTCCGCAAGGCACTGGTCCTGCTGGGCGTGTCGGATGCACAAGTGGAAGCGGTTTCCTTCGGCAAGGAAAAGCCCAAGGCACTGGGCCAGGATGAAGCGTCCTACGCCGAGAACCGTCGCGCTGACATCGCTTACCAATAATCGACATGCATACCGCTTTCAAACTGAAATCGGTAACCGTGGCGGCCTTGCTGGCCGCCACGGCTTTCCTACCGCTTACCGCCCGTGCCGGCCTGTTTGATGATGACGAGGCGCGCAAGGCCATCCTGGACATTCGTTCCAAGATCGAAGCCCTGCAGCGTGATGTCGCCAACAAGGCTGACAAGAACAGTGTCCTGACGCTCTCGGACCGCAACGACAACCTGCAATCCCAGATTGCGGCGCTGCGCGGCCAGATCGAGGTGCTGACCAACGAGATTACCAACGCCCAGCAACGCCAGAAGGATTTCTACGTCGACCTGGATGCACGCCTGCGCAAGCTGGAGCCGCAGCAGGTGCAAGTCGATGGCCAGACCGTGGCTGTGGGCGTGTCCGAACAGCAGGCCTATGATGCGGCCCTGTCGCAATTCAAGGGTGGCGACTACAAGGGAGCGGCCAACGCCTTTGCCGACTTCATCAAGCGCTATCCGCAATCCGGCTACGCCGCCTCGGCGCAATACTGGCAAGGCAATGCCCTGTACGCCCAGCGCGACTACAAGGGTGCCATCGCTGCGCAGCAGGTGGTGGTGAAGAATTATCCGGACAACCCCAAGGCCGCTGACGCCCTGCTCAACATCGCCAGTTCGCAAGCTGAACTGAAGGACAAGGCAGCGGCCAAGAAGACCCTGGAACAGTTGATCGCCAAGTATCCGAACACCCCTGCCGCACAGACCGGCAAGGATAGGATGGCGTCGCTCAAGTAAGCGGGTTCATCGCGGTGATGGTGTTTGATGAACGATCATGATCGTTTGTGAAGGCACAGTGTTGACACCGTCGATAGAGTTTGCCTATAATAGCGGTCTTTCGGGTCGTTAGCTCAGCTGGTAGAGCAGCGGACTTTTAATCCGTTGGTCGCAGGTTCGAATCCCGCACGGCCTACCAGAAATTCAGCAGTACATGAGAAGGGCTCCAGTTCGCTGGGGCCCTTTTTGTTTTTGCCCCTTCCTTCACATCCCCGAATTTCCGCGAAGCGCCTCGCCAGCGCTCGTTTCAATTTTCTCTGAAGAAAACTCCCCGTCAGCGCCCCCGTCAGCCCTTTGTCAGAACGCCATGTGAAGATTCACACATTGAATCAAGGCCCTGCCGGATGAGAACTTCATACCGGCCAAAACGGGCCCACATCATCCACGACAACAAAGAACAACATGATGCTGACATCATCATTCAGGGGCGTTGCCGGCATCGTGCTGGCAGCGGCAATGCTGGCCGGCTGCGCCACCGCCTACGGGCCGCGCGGACTGACCGGGGGCTATACCGATGCCAAACTGGCCGATGACCTGTACCGCGTCACCTTCTCCGGCAACGGCAAAACCAGCCGCGACATGGTCTGGCATTACTGGATCTATCGCTGCGCAGAACTGACGCAGCAACAGGGCTACTCCCACTTCATCATCCTCAAGCCCAGCGATCCCGTCCCCAAACCGGTCGCGCCGCCGATGACCAATACCTCCTGGCAAAGCGACCCGCTAGACGGCAACGATCCCCTGGCCCGGCTCACGCCCACCGCCACCCACGCTGCCCCGATCTACATCTACACACCCGGCACGCCCATCATCACCTACTCCGGCAATGCCGTGGTCAAGATGCTGCGCAAGCCCGCCGAGTATCCCGGCCAGGCCGTGCTGAGCGCCGAAGTGGTCCTGCGGCTCATCGGCCCCTACGTGAAAAGCGCAGACCAGTCACCCGCTCCCCCCGAACAGGACGTCATCAAGTCCGCCCTGGTCTTCACGCCCCTGCCGGCAGCGCAACAGCGGCGCAATGGCCAGGTCACCATCGACGACCTCAAGAACCTCCTGCCTACCCCCTGAGACGCACCTCCATGAGATCCCGCCTGACCAAGCTCCTTGGCCTGCTCGGCCCCCTGCTCGCTGCAGCGCCGCCAGCCCACGCACTGGATGCCGAAACCCTGTTCCAGCAGCTCTCGCCCAGTATCTGGGTAGTGCAGGCCATGGACGCGCAAGGACAGATCTTCAGTACCGGTTCGGCCGTCGTGATCGGGCCGGAACGGCTGGTCACCAATTGCCACGTGCTGGCGCGCGCCAGCAGCTTCAAGCTGCGGCGCGGCAATCTCACGCTGGGGGGCAAGCTGGAGTTTCCGGATCCGGAGCGCGATCTCTGCCAGGTCCGTGCCGAAGGCCTCAAGGCACCCGCCGTCACCATCGCTCCGGCGCGCAGCCTGCGGGTCGGGCAGAAGGTCTTCACGCTGGGAGCACCGCGCGCGCTGGAAGAGACCATCAGCGATGGCCTGCTCTCGGCATTGCGGCTGGATAACGAGGGCAAGCTGCGTTTCCTGCAGACCTCGGCGCCGATTTCCTCGGGCTCCAGCGGCGGCGGGCTGTTCAATGACAAGGGCGAGCTGATCGGCATCACTACCGCCATGATTGCCGGGGCCACCGTGCAGAATCTCTCCTTCGCAGTACCGGCCGAATGGATACGCGATCTGGAGACCCGCGGCCGCGCTGTCCTCGCCAAGCGCAACAGCACGGTCAACACGGCCACCGCAGCCACACCCGCCCCCCCGGCATTGACGCAGCCTCCGGCCGCGCTGCCTGCGCCGGCAGCGCCTCCCGTCGCGATGGCTCCGCCCGCCGGGGCCGCTCCATCAGCGCCGGCCAATCCGAACAGCGTGCGCAGTGGCGAACGCTGGTACGGCTTGATGACCTGCGAAGCACGCGCCGACAACGGCGAGTTCTCGCAAGCCTATCAGGCGCATTTCGAGGCGGAAGTGGGCAAGGTCGCGATCTCCCTGCATCGCCGCGATGCCATACGGGCGGAAAATCTGACCGGCCAGTTCGGCAGCAACCGGCTCGATATCACCGGCTTCGGCTACCGCGTCAACGATCCCGACCGGATGTGGCAATTCCGGTTTACCGGTAGCATCACCGCCGGTGCACCGATCTATGCGCTCAAGGGCGACATGCTGCGCGGCCAGGAATCAGTTCGCAAGTGCGAGCTGGTGATTGCGAAGATGTGAAGGGCCACCGAACATGAAGCAGCAGCGGCCCCCGGTTCTCAGGCTCAGATCACGGGGGCGCTGGCACCCGCCTTCACCAGGCTGTCCGTACTGATCTCGCCGATCCTGCGCGCCCCCGTCAAGGTCATGGCCACCTGCATTTCCTTGGCAAAGAGACCCAGCACATTCTCCACGCCAGCCTGCCCTTCGGCAGCGAGTGCATAGATGAAGGCGCGCCCCAGCATCACCGTATCGGCACCCAATGCCAACAGCCGCACCACGTCCAGCCCCGAACGCACGCCCGAATCCACCAGCAGGGCGAGATCCCCCTTCACCGCACTGGCGATCTCCGGCAAGGCGCGCGCAGTCGACAGCACGCCGTCCAGTTGGCGGCCACCATGGTTGGAGACCACGATGCCATCGGCACCGAATCGGACCGCCTCGCGCGCATCCTCGGGATCAAGGATGCCCTTCAACAGCATGCTGCCCTGCCAGGAATCGCGTATCCACTGCAGGTCATGCCAGCCGATGCCCGGATCGAAATTGGCCCCCAGCCAGCCTACGTAATCTTCCAGTCCGGTCTTCTTGTTGAGATAGGCCGAGACGTTGCCGAGATCATGCGGACGTCCCAGCAAACCCACATCCCACGCCCAGCGCGGATGCGTGACGGCCTGCAGATAGCGGCGCAGCGCCGCATTGGGCCCGGACATGCCCGAATGGCGGTCGCGATAGCGTGCGCCCGGCACCGGCATGTCCACCGTGAACACCAGCGTGCGCACACCCGCCGCCCAGGCGCGGTCCAGCACGTTCTTCATGAAGCCGCGATCCTTGAGCACATACAGCTGGAACCAGATCGGCCGCGTCACCGCCTGCTGCACCTCTTCGATCGGGCACACCGACACCGTCGACAAGGTGAAGGGGATGCCCGCCTTCTCCGCTGCCCGCGCCGCCTGCACTTCCCCGCGCCGGGCATACATCCCGGTCAGGCCGACCGGCGACAGCGCCAGCGGCATGGCCAGCGACTGGCCCAGCAGCGTGGTGGAGAGATCGACTTCGCCCACTTCCTTGAGTACCCGCTGACGCAAGGCCAGCTGGCGCAGGTCCAGCGAATTGCGCGCCAGCGTGTGTTCATCGTAGGCACCGCCGTCGATGTAGTCGAACAGGAAACGCGGCAAGCGACGCCGGGCGGCTTCGCGGTAATCGTGGGTGGAAGAGATGATCATGATGGTCCTGGTAACGTGAAAGAAATCAAACGGCAGCGGCACGCCGCGCACGGGCGGGGGCTTCTTCGATGTCCAGCAGGCGCTGCTGCACGAAGTCGAGATGCGCATTGGCATGCTGGCGCGCCTCCTCGGCGCGGCCGGCGAGGATGGCATCGAGGATCTGGCGATGCTGCTGATCCAGCTGGGCCACGATGTCCGGCAGGCGATACAGCTGGCGCAGGGTGTCGGCAATGCTGATCTCCAGCAGCCGCAACAGGCCCGACATCACCTGCCGCAACACCACATTGCGCGAGGCCTGGGCGATGGCGAGATGGAAGGCCGCATCGGTGCGCGCCTGCGCGGCCAGATCGTCGAGCGGCGCAGTGGAGACTGCAAGATAGGCCTGCTGCAGGCGGCGCTTGTCGTCGTCGCTGGCGCGCAGGGCGGCGAAATAGGCCGCATCGCCTTCCAGCGAAAAGCGGATCTCGGCCACGTCCTTCCAGTACCCGGCATCGCTGCGCGCCAGTGGCGCCAGCGGCTGCAAGGCCTCGGCAATCGGGTCGGTCAGCGCCGCCTGCTCGTCGTCCGCCATGAAAGTGCCGCCACCGTGACGCGCCACCAGCACTCCCCGGCTGGCCAGCACGCCAATGGCCTCGCGCAGGGACGAACGCGACACCCCGAACTCGGCCGCCAGCGTGCGTTCAGATGGCAGCTTCTGGCCCGGTGCCAGCGCTTGCCGGGCAATCAGGCTGGCCAGGCGATCAACCAGGGGAGAGGCAGTCATCGGCAACTCACTTTCTTGGTGGTCGGACCACTTTGCAGGATCCTTGGGGAGGAATTGCAGTCGATTGTAGTATTCGCTTCTCGGACGCCACAATGCCTTTGCATAGTGGTCCGACCACTTCCGTATTCACCATGCGACTCCTGCTCCGTTCATCTGCCCGTCCACTCGCTGCCCATGCCCGCCGCATTGCCCGGCGGCTGGAACTGCGTTCCTTCCCGCTGTTGCAGGAGCAGTTCAATGCCGGGGAAGGCGCGCGCGCCGGCGTGGCCATTGCCTTGCCGCTGGCAGCCGCGATGCTGAGCGGCCAGCGCTGGCTGGCATGGGCCGTGTTCGCGGCCTTCTGGACCTGCCTGTGCGACGCGCCGGGGCCGCACGCACAACGCCGCAGGCTGCTGGGCGGCTTTGCCGTGGCAGGCACGGCGGTGGCCTTCTTCGGTGCCTGGAGCGCCTCCTGGGGCCCGCACGCGGCCCTCCTGAGCGCGCCGTTGATGGTGCTGGGCGTGGTGACGCTGACCGCTGCCATCGAGTCCGGCACCCTGCTGGGGACGCTGCTGGCGGTAGTCGCCGTGGTGGCGGCTGGTTTTCCGCACGGGGCGGCGATGGCCGCGCTGCAGGCCGCCTCCTTCTGCGCCGGTGCCGCTTGGGCCTGGCTGCTGATCAATCAGGCGTGGCGTCTCGACGACCAGGCTGCCCTGCGCCAGGCGGCCCGTGCAGCGCTGCTGCGCATGATGGACATGAGCCTGGCCCTGCTGGCCGCGCCGCCCGGACAGCACCGCGACCAGCACTGGCACCGTGAGCACGGCGAACATCGCCGCGCCACACGGCTGGCGCTGGAACGCCTGCGGACCATGCTGCAGCGCCATGCGGGCACACCCATGGCCGAGGCGGATGCATGGGAACGCCGGCTGGAAGCCTGCGAAATGCTCTTCCACACCCTGATCGCACTGGAGCATGCAGCCATCCAGCAATTGGCCAGTCCGGGCGAGCGCCGCCGGGCTGCGCGTGTGGCCATCGCCGTGCTGCTGCACGCCCTCGCCGTTCTGGAGACATCCCCCGCGAAGGCCAACCGGCCGCGCAGCGCCCGACCGCACGCTGCCGCAGCCGATGCCCTGATCGCCGGCTGCCTGCGCGCCCTGGCGCAAGCCGACCGCCTGCTGCAGGCACGGCAAGCCGCGCACGCCGGCCCGTGCTCGTTGCCGTCCTCGCCTGCCCCGGCGGTCCCGCGCCGCAAGCGCCTGCGCGCCGGCCTGCTGCGGGGCTTGCAACAGGGGGGACGCCAGGCTGCCGGCGTGGCCGCCGTGTTCTATGCGGCCGAGGCCTTTCATCTGGGCTATCCGTATTGGGCGACGATGGCGGTGGTCGTGGTGTTGCAGGGCGCGGCGCGCCAGACCTGGACACGCTGCCTGGAACGCATCCTGGGCAGCCTGCTGGGCGGCCTGCTGGCCTTGACGCTGCTGCAGCTGGTCCCGGCCCACGGGCTGCTGCTGCCGCTGGTGGCGGTCCTGCTGGCAGGGCTGGCAATTGCCCTGCGGCTGGTGAACTACACGGTGTTCGTGGTGTTTCTGACCATGCTCTTCATCTGCGTGACCGACATGCTGCAGCCCGGCACCGGGATCGCCTCGGCCCGCGCACTGGACAACCTGATCGGCAGCGCTGCCGCCCTGCTGGCCGCGCTGGCGCTGTGGCCCGATCTCGGCGCTACGCCGCGCCAGCGCATCGCGGCCGGACTGGAAGCCAATCGCGCCTATCTGGACGCCGTCCAGTCGCAGCAGCCAGCTCCTGTGCTGCGACAGCTGCAACGCCAGGCCGGACTGGCCAGCATCGAGGCCGAAACCGCGCTGCACGAGCTCGGCGGTCTGCGCCGCCAGCGCGACGCCCTGAGCGCCGATGAAGTCGCTTCCCTGCGCAGCCTGCGTGAACTGGCCGGGCAAGCCTCGGTTCAGTGGCTCCGGCAAAACGGCCGCGCCGACGCTCCCTGAAAAACGGCGCTTCCCTTCATCTTTTTCCGGAGGGAAAGAGCGCAACAGCAATACCGGCGCGGATATCTGCCCAAACCTTCACTTCCCTCATCAAACCGGGGCAATGTTGTCATCCTGTCATTTTCGTGTGATAGATTGCGCTTCATGATTGGCACTACCGGAACAACGGCGACGACTGCGGCATGCAGCGCGAAGCGCCGGGCCGGTAACGCGCGCGGGGGCGCGCAGGCACACGCCAGACAACAACAACGACCGGCAGCAACGACCGGTCCTTATCGATGGGGGTACAGGCATGCCGCACAAACGCGCAGCCTTCGGGGAAAGTCATCTGATGCCGCAATCCACACTGCTGGCGCGCGCACGCCACTGGCTGGGCAGCCTGCCGGCGGCTTGCGTGGTGGCGCTGGTGTCGGTGAGCTATGCGGTCAGCTATGCCGTCATGATCTTTGGCGGCAGCGGCGATGCCCTGCTGCAGGCCGGGCTGCCGCTGATGTTCGTCACCAGCGTGCTGTGCCTGCTGGTGATCTGCTTCACCAGTTCGCTGCCCTTCATGCTGGGCGGGGCGGACTCCAATTCGGTCGGCCTGCTCTCGCTGATGGTCGGCGGCATCAGCGCCACCATGCAGCGCGCCCAGCTCTCTGCGGCCGAGATCCTGGCCACGGTCACCATCGCCATCACCCTCAGCAGCCTCCTGGTCGGATTGGCGCTCATGGCGCTGGGCGCGCTGCGGCGCGGCAACCTGGTGCTGTTCGTGCCGTTCCCGGTGGTCGGCGGCTTCCTCGCCGGGACCGGCTATCTGCTCTGGAGCGGTGCCTTCACGGTGCTGACCGGACATCCCCTGGGACTGGATGTCCTGCGCACCGGCATCGACCTGCACTGGCAGGAACTGCTGCCGGTGGCCATCGTGGTGATCGGCATGCTGGGCCTGCCGGGACGCAAGTTCGATCATCCGCTGGCGCTGCCGGTCTCGCTGGCACTGGCCAGTGCGGCCTTCTATGGCGCGCTGGCGGCCAGCGGACTGTCGCTGGCGCAGGCCCGTGCGCTGGGCTGGATGTTCGCGCCGCTGAGCCTGGGCCATGTGCAGCTGCCGGTGCAGGTCTCCTGGTCGCTGGTGCACTGGGACATCCTGTGGCGCCACTATGGAGAATTGCTGGCCCTGATCGCCGTGACCACGCTCGCGATCCTGCTCAATGCCACCGGTGTGAGTCTGGCCACGCGGCGCGAAGTGGATTTCAACCGCGAACTGCGCAGTGCCGGCCTGGCCAACATGCTCAGCGGATGCTTCGGGGGCGTGGTCGGCTGCCATTCGCTCTCGCGCACCTTGCTCAATTACCGCTTCGGCTCGCGCGATCGCGTCGCCACCCTGCTGGCGGCGGTGCTGTGTCTGGTGTGCGCGCTGTTCTTCATTCCGCTGCTGGGCTATTTCCCCAAGCCGGTGCTGGCCGGGCTGTTGATCGGCCTGGGTGGCGGACTGCTCAATGAATGGCTGGTCCGCAGCCGCCGTCTGGCGCGCGGGGATTATTTCCTGATCGTGCTGATCGTGGCGGTGGTGGCCTGCTATGGCTTCGTCACCGGCGTGGCGCTGGGCGTGGTGGTGGCCTGCGTGCTGTTCGTGCTGGACTATGGCCGGGTGTCCTGCGTGAAGATGGAATTCACCGGCGCCACCCTGCACTCCAAGCTGGAGCGCGGTGCCGCCGCCCATGCGGAACTCAAGCAGCTGGGCCAGCGCGTGTTCGGCATGCGCCTCCAGGGTTTCCTGTTCTTTGGCAGCGCCAACCAGATCGTGCATCGGGTGCGCGAGCAATTGCAGTCGCCGCGCCAGTTCATCATCATCGACTTCCGCCACGTGCAGGGACTGGATGCTTCCACCTCGCAAAGCTTCGTCAAGCTGGCGCAGGTGTGCGAGCAATACAAGGTGACCCTGATCCTGACCGGCATTGCCGATCCCATCCGCCGTCCGATTGCGCGTGCCGCTTTCAGCGGCACGGCACCGCGCGAGTTTGCCGATCTCGACCTGGCCCTCGAATGGGTGGAAGACCGCCTGCTGGAACAGGCCATGCGCAATGAATCGCGCGATGCCCTGCACAGCAGCCTGGCCGAGCATTTTGATGCGCGCGAAATGGCGTCGCTCATGGCGCGCTTGGAGAAGGTGGAACTGGCCGCTGGCACGCTGCTGTTCCGCAAAGGCGATGCGGGTGATTCGATGTATTTCATTGACGAGGGAATGGTCAGCATCTCGCTGCCGCTGGAGGGCGGCGGCCGCATGCGACTGCGTTCCTTCGGCAGTGCCACCATCGTCGGCGAGATGGCGCTCTATCGCGGCCAGCGGCGCACCGCCGACGTCGTCACCGACCGCCCCACACTGGCCTGGCAACTGACGCTGGCCAGCCTGCGCCAGCTGGAGCAAGAGGACCCGGCCACGGCCTTGCGCCTGCATGCGTATGTGGTCAAGGTCATTGCCAGCCGGCTGGAATCGACCAATGAGGCGTATCGGCTGGCTTATTGAGCCGCACGCAGTGCCGGCAGGCCGAGCTTGTCGAGAAACTCGCCGACAATGGGCTCCCAGATCTCGGGGCCACGGGCAAAGAGCGTATGCCCGTTCTGGGCGAAGGGCGGCAGGAGCCGATAGTCTGCATTGCTACCGGCCTTGACGAAGGCCTCGTGCCACGCCTTGCTGTGGACCGGGGCGAAGTAGAGGTCGTTCTCGGTATAGATCCACAACATGGGCATCTTCGCGGCATGGCCAAAGCGGGCATACATCTCTTCCAGCAGCTGGGGGGCGCAGGGATTGCCGGGACGTTTTTCCGGATCGCCGCCGGAGCCGCCGGCAAAATTGATCGCGCCCACTACCCCCTCGGGATTGCGCGCGGAAGCAGCCACCGTGAGGTAGCCCCCCACCGACTGTCCCACCAACAGCACACGCTTGGCATCAACATACGGCTGCTGCCTGGCGTAATCCAGCACGGCCAGGATTTCGGTGCTGCCGGCCTCGGCCATGGGCGCGTAATCCTTGCTGGAGCAACTGCCGCTGTCCTCGGGATCGAACTGCGTCATGTAGGCGCCGTAGCCGATGCGGGTCGGCTCGAAGACGGCAAAGCCGCGCGAGACGAAGTAGCGCACCTGCCTGGTGAAGCGAAATCGCGGCGGATCCTGACGATTGGTGGGACTGCGTCCGTGACTGAGGATGACCACCGGAAAAGGCCCCGGTCCGGCCGGCTTGAACTGGGTGATGACGACCTTGCCGCTCTCTTGCCGGCCATACAGGTCCTTGACGCTGACATCGATGCTGGTGACCGATTCGTTGATGTCCAGTGCCAGCTGCTGGGCGCGTCCAGAGAAGGGAACCAGGAGCAGGCCGCACAGGCCCAGTGTCGACAGCAGCCTGCCGAAGGCGAAGAAAGAGAATTGGCGCATGGAATTTTTATGATGAGGGCCGAGCAGGCCGGAGCGCATAAGCTACCGCCAGTGCCGAGCGCCAGGCAAGCACTTTTGCAAGTCGACGGCTGGCGCCTCCAGTCACGGCGATCCTATATACTGCTGCCTTCCCCGTAGCCACCACGGGCCGCGCGTGGCGCGGTCCTGCATTGACCATGTCCGAGCAAGCCCCCGAACCGATCTTCCCCGATGACGCCGTTGCCGGTGCCGACACCATCCCCGCACCGCGCGCATGGATCGTGCTGCAGAACGTGCAGGAGGTGGAGACCTGGATCGACACCTACAACCGCGAGCTGCAGGCTGTGGTATTCCGTCACAAGATGAACACCGTCAACGCCGGCCAGGGCATCTGCTTCACGCTGGAGCTGGGCGGCGAGATCCATCTGCACACCACGCCCGAAGGCCAGATCCTGCTGGACGTGAGCGAGGAAGCCTCATGGGCGGCCCCGGTCATCAGCGCTGCCGCCAACGTGCCGGCCCCCGCAGGCAGCGTCTGGGTGCTGCCGCCGGATACGCTGACGCAACTGATACTGGGATTGTCGGGGCTGATCGCCACATCGCAGTTCGTGTTGCGGCATGAATATCGGCTGGGCAAAGGCGTACGTCCGACTTATTGAATCAAAATGAAAATACGCATACTCGTCCTGTTACTTGGATTGCCGTCGTTTCCTGCGCTGGCAGCGCCCCTGCCCCAGAGCCTCTGCAAACCGGGAGAGAAAATCATTTACAGCTGCCAGACCGCGCGCAAGAAAACGGCGTCACTATGCGCCTCGGCGGACTATCCCGACAAGCGCAGTCGCTTGCAATACCGCTTCGGGACTGCAAGCAAGATCGAAATGCAATTTCCCGATACGCCCCAGCCTGCGGAAGGACGATTCTTTCGCAGCTACACCATGTATTCGGGTGGTTACGAATCGCATGTCCGTTTCAGTACCGACAGCTACGATTATTTTTACTACGACCGGATGATTCGCACCGGTTTCAAGGGGCAGAACCTCCCCAAGGATTCCTCCGGACTGGTGGTGCGTGAACGCAGCAGCGGCAAGGAACAGCATCGCGCTTGTTATCCGGATGCCGTCGAGACGGCGGGCAAAGATGGCCTGCCGGAGACGGAACTGGAAACCCTGAATCTTCCCGACTGAAAGCAAGACCGATGAAAGAACGCACCCTGATCGCCGCTGGCGCGCTGAACATGTTCGTGGCCGTGGGCTGTGGCGCCTTCGGCGCGCACGGTTTGAAGAAAATGATTTCCGAAGAGATGCTGGCGATCTGGCATACCGCCGTGACCTACCAGGTCATGCACGCGCTGGGCATGATCGCCGTGGCGCTGCTGATGCCGCGCATGGCCGGTGCCGCGCTGCACTGGGCCGGCCGGCTGATGCTGGCGGGCATCGTCATCTTCAGCGGCAGCCTCTACCTGCTGGCCCTGACCGGCACCCGCATCCTCGGTGCCATCACGCCGTTTGGCGGTGTGGCCTTTCTCGCAGCGTGGCTGCTGGTGGCGTGGGCGGCGCTGAAGAGCCGATAAGCAGCATTAAGCAAAATTCAATGCTCTGGAAAAGAGCATTAAACGCAGATGAATGGTACCAGGAAGGCGCATTCAGGCCGCCGCGCCACTCAGCGCTTCCTTGACCAGTTCATCGATTTCACCGGTGATGTTGGAAAGCACACCAGCCACCACCGAGAATTCCCTGCCAGCCTGTCCTGATCGCGCTGCCACGATGCGGGCATTGAAGGCCACCATCTTGGCTTCGCGTGCAATGGTTTCGATGTCGGTCATGATGCCGCGCAACTGCTCGCGCATGAGGCGCGCATGCTTCTTCGACTGCGCTTCGTAGACCGCCGTGATCTCGTTCAACACGGCCAGCAGCGGCGTGGTTTCCTGCACCAGCTGTTCCAGCAGGGCCGGACCGGTCTTGAGCTTGTCCTCGATGGCATTGAGCGCACGTTGCGCCAGTTCGGCAAAACTGGTGATGCGCGCATCGCCCCGGCTGCGTCCGAAATACACCTCTTCCAGCTCCGGGCAGAATACGCCGGGCAAGTCCCCGGAGCGCTTGAGCAAGGCCGCATGGGCGCTGCGGAACAGTCCCAATGCCTCGCGCGCAGTGGCACAAGCCCCCTGCTGGCCCTGTGCTGCGAGCACCGCGTACAACACCAAGCGCTGCGACGTGAAGCGGCGGCGGCCAGAGAGATTGATCAGGGCACCAAACACTTCGCCCGAGAGCGGAACGAGTGCGGACTCCTCAGCGCCCTCAACAGGGGCCTCCTCGATGACAGCCAGGCTGCTCATGGACATCTCCTTCAATTGCATTGGACAGGTGGCCGGCAGAAGGGTCTGACGCGGGCTTACGCCGCTTCCCGCGCCGGATGCGCCTGCTTGCGATACAGGAACTCCAGCACCGCCGTGCGATAGGCACCATACTGCGCATCCTGCGCCAGCGAGACACGGTCGCGCGGACGCGGCAGCTTCACTTCCACGATCTCGCCAATGGTGGCAGCGGGACCATTGGTCATCATCACGATGCGGTCCGACAGCAGCACCGCCTCATCCACATCGTGGGTCACCATCACCACCGTCGATTCGGTCTTGGCGACGATCTTCAACAACTCATCCTGCAGGTGCGCACGGGTCAGTGCATCGAGTGCGCCGAAGGGTTCATCCATCAGCAGGACCTTGGGCTCCATCGCCAGCGCGCGGGCAATGCCGACACGCTGCTTCATGCCGCCGGAGATCTCATTGGGCCGCTTGCTCTCGGCCGCCGTCAGGCCGACCAAGGCCAGCGCGGCGCGCGTGCGGTCACGCAACTGGGTGCGATTTTCGCTGGCACCGAACACCCGCTCCACACCGAGATAGATGTTTTCATAGCAGGTCAGCCACGGCAGCAGCGAGTGGTTCTGGAACACCACTGCACGCTCCGGGGCCGGACCACCGATCTCGCGATTGGCACACAGCAGTACGCCATCACTGGGCTTGAGCAGGCCCGCAATCAGGTTCAGCAAGGTCGACTTGCCGCAGCCGGAGTGGCCGATCAAGGAGACGAACTCGCCCTTGGCCACCGTCAGGTTGATCTCGCGCAGTGCATGGAAGACGCCCTTCCTGGTGTGGAACACCATCTCCACACCGTGGATATCGATGAACTTGCCGTTGATGTTGTCCATGATCCTGCCCTCCTCAGTTGTTGACCTGCTCGTAGGTGAACGCCTTGGCCAACGCCACCAGCAATTGTTCCAGCACCAGCCCGACCACCCCGATGACGACGATGGCGATGATGATGTGCGGCACGTTCAGGTTGTTCCATTCATCCCAGACCCAGAAGCCGATGCCGACGCCGCCGGTCAGCATCTCGGCGGCCACGATCACCAGCCACGCAGTACCGATGGAAAGGCGCACGCCGGTCAGCATGTAGGGCAACACCGAAGGGAACAGGATCTTGGTCAGCACCTTCCATTCGGAGAGATTGAGCACGCGCGCCACGTTCATGTAATCCTGCGGCACGCGCTGCACACCGACGGCCGTGTTGATGATCATCGGCCAGATCGAGCAGATGAAGATCGACCAGATCGCCGCCGGATTGGCCGACTTGAACACCAGCAGGCCAATGGGCAGCCAGGCCAGCGGCGAGACCGGACGCAGCAGGCTGATGATGGGGCCGAACATGCGCGAGAGGAATTCCACGCGGCCAATCGCAAAGCCCAGCGGAATGCCCACCAGCGCCGCCAGTCCGAAGCCCATGCCGACCCGCTGCAGCGAAGCCAGCACGTTCCAGCCTATGCCCTGGTCATTGGGACTGTTGCGGTAGAAGGGATCGGAAAACATCACGCCCGCTTCCTTCAGGGTCACCCATGGCGTGGGGAAGCTGGCGGTCTTCAAGGCGATGATCTGCCAGACCAGCACCAGCAGCGCCACCCCCAGCAGGGGCGGCACCACGCGCATGAAGAGTCCGCCCGCGATGATCTTCTTGCGCAGGCTGCGCGCTTTCACGCTGCCGGCAGGGCTGGCGGCGGGTGCCACCTGCGCTTCGTTGGCGGCGGCTGCACGCACCGGCTCGCCGGCAGCAGACACGCCGGCGTGGCCGTTGCCGGCGGGCTTGGCGTTCTCACCCATGATGCTTTCTGCGACTGCACTCATCATCTTCCCCTTGCTCTAAGCACTTCACCTTGATGGACACGGCGCAGGCCGCACCCGCTTACACCTTGATCTTGAACGCCTGCGCGTAGGCCGCCGGATTCTTGCCGTCCCACACCGTACCGTCCATCAGTTTGGAACTGCGCATGACGTCCTTGGGCAGCGGTGTCTTGGTCATCGCGGCAGCGTCCTTGTAGAGATCGATCTGGTTGACCGACTTGGCCACGGCCAGGTAATCCGGATCACTCTTCAACAGGCCCCAGCGGCGGTGCTGGGTCATGAACCACATGCCATCGGAGAGGAAGGGGAAGTTGACCTGGCCTTCGTCGTAAAACTTCATGTAGTTGGGATCGTCCCAGGTCTTGCCCAGGCCGTTCTGGTAGCGCCCGAGGATGCGCTGGTCGATCACGTCCTTGCTGGTGTTCACATAGGATTTGTCGGCGATCACCTCGGCCATCTTGTTCTTGTTGGCCAGCGAGGCATCGATCCACTTGCTGGCCTCCAGGATGGCGGCCATCATGGCGCGACAGGTGTTGGGGTACTTCTGCACGAACTCCAGCGAAGTGCCCAGCACCTTCTCGGGATGGTCCTTCCAGATGTCCTGGGTGGTGATGGCGGTGATGCCCACGCCATCGACGATGGCGCGATGGCCCCAGGGCTCGCCCACGCAGAAGCCATCCATGTTGCCCACCCGCATGTTGGCCACCATCTGCGGCGGCGGGACCGTAATCACCTTGGCATCCTTCATCGGATTGATGCCGTTGGCGGCCAGCCAGTAATACAGCCACATCGCGTGGGTGCCGGTCGGGAAGGTCTGTGCGAAGGTGTATTCGCGCTTGTCGGTCTGCATCAGCTTGTAGAGCGATGCGCCATCGACTGCCCCCTTGTCAGCCAGCTTTTTGGACAAGGTGATGGCCTGGCCGTTATGGTTCAGGCCCATCAGCACCGCCATGTCCTTCTTCTGGCCGCCGATGCCCAGTTGCACGCCATAGATCAGGCCATACAGCACGTGGGCCGCATCCAGTTCGCCGTTGGTGAGCTTGTCGCGCACGCCGGCCCAGGAGGCTTCCTTGCTGGGGACGATCTTGATGCCGTACTTCTTGTCGAAACCCAGCACCGAGGCCATCACCACCGAGGCGCAATCGGTCAGGGGGATGAAGCCGATCTTGACTTCTTCCTTTTCCGGCTTGTCCGAGCCGGCCGCCCACGCACCGCCCGGGAGCATGCCCAGCATGCCGCTGCCGGCGGCCAGTGCACCGCCCTGCAGAAGGGAGCGGCGCTTGCCGTCCACCCTGTCCGCTGCCTTGAGCGCGCTGTCCTGTGCATCCTGCATGCCGCTGCCGAGCGCGCCTGTCTTGCCTGCCTGACCTTTGGATTCCATAGCACCATTCCCCTTGCGTTGCGATTTGAAGAAAGCCCAAACAAAAAAAGGCGTGTTCCGACATGGATGACCCATACCGGAAGACGCCTTTGTCCTGGACGGCGCGACCGCCATTGGCCACACCTTCACGTTGCTTGCGCATTGCTGCGCTTGTGCATCAGCTTCAGCAAAGAGCGTGCCAGAACCGCGACGCACCTCGGAAAGCCGCATGGGAACTGCGTTGCGAGGGAACACGATGAGATCCGCAGCGGCAGGAGGAGGACCGCGCGGCGCGATCAAATCGGGCGGGATCCGCACTTCGGTTGTGCCTTGCACCAAGTTGGCAGCGATTTGTCAGGGTCGCAACGATGGCCTGCGCTGGCCAAGCCGGGGGCGCGGCCACCTACTCACGCTTGCCGGATTTTCCTACAGCACATTGCGATGGGCGCTGATCGTGCGGCGGACCGGCTGACCCTAAGATGACCCCAGCTTTACGAATCACCCGGCGCTTGCACCCTGGCGGGCAAGAACGAACTCAATAACAAAGGAGAAATCCATGACCCTCGGCACCATCCTGCTCATCGTCCTGATCCTGATCCTGCTCGGCGTCATCCCCGCTTGGCCGCACAGCCGCAGCTGGGGCTATGGTCCCAGCGGTATCGCTGGCACCATCGTCATCATCCTGCTGATCCTGCTGCTGCTCGGCAAGATATAAGGCGGGGCGGCAGCCGGCCTGTGCGGTCCGGCTGCCCTGGCCCCAGCCTTCAGACGCTCCCTTCCCTCCCGCAAGCCTGATACCATCCGGTGGCGGACGGGAAAACGGCGCGGACGGTGCCTGTCACCGTCCGCGCCGTTTGCTTGTGGACGCCGCCTCGCACTGCCGGGGCAAGCTCACACGCACGGCTTTCCCTGCTCCCGTACCGTGATGAGGCTGACATCAGATGAACAATAAATTCCTCGCTTCTCCCCTGCCCGCTCTCCTGGCGGCCCTGAGTCTGCTTTGCGCGGCCGCCGCGCACGCTGCTGAAGAAGATGTCAGCAAGGCCGATCCCCAGCGCTGGTACCAGGAAGACAACAGCGCCAAAGGCCGGCTGCAAAACCTGAACAAGGAAACCGCTGCCGCCTATGCCGAGGCGCTGCAGGGCTGCCGCAGCCTACGCGGGAAGGATGCTGCAGCCTGCCGCAAGCAAGCAGCCGACGCCAGGTCGCAGGATGCTGCGCGGGCACAGCGCATCTTCAAGGACTACCAGGGCGGCGAACCCGCGGCGACACCCATCAAGGGCGAGCGCAAGCCGATGCACAAGCACGGCGCCAAGTCGGCGGCAAGATAAGCGGTCGCCATCCACCTCCTGAATGCAACAACGCCGCGCCAGGTCACCCTGTCGCGGCGTTGTAGTGGGCCGCTCCTCAGCGCGAGGAGCGGCGGCCGGGATCAGCCGGCCAGCGAATTACTTGCCGACCTGATTGCCGATGACGCCACCGACGGCGGCACCACCCACGGTCCCGATGGCGCTGCCACCGGTGAGGACGGCACCACCGACGGCACCGGCACCTGCGCCGATGGCGGTGTTCTTGTCTTGCTGGGTCATGCCGCTGCAGCCGGTCAGGGCGGCAAAGGCACAGATGGCTACCGAGGTCACTGCCAGTTTTTGCATGGTCTTCATGATGACTCCTTCCTCTTTGTCGAATAGGGGAATACGGCCGCCGATCAGGTCGACGGACGCATGATCACGCGCGGTGCCTTGGGCTGTTGTGCGTGATCACGATAAACCGGTGCGCTGGGCGCAGCCTTGGCCGGTTCGCGTTGCGCTGCCGGATCCTTGCCATCGGCGCGTGCGCCAAACAGCAGCACGGCGTTCTGGAGGGACTTGGAGCGCTTGCTCTCGGCCATGTCCATGTAGCGGAATTTCTTCTGCCCCAGCTTGTGCAGACGCGCTGCATCCACCGGCATGTGACGGTCCATCGTGGAAGCCGACCAGCGCGATGCGCTGTCGACGGCTTGCGGAGTTTCTGCGAAAGCGTGAGAGGCGAAAGCCGAAGCGGCTGCCAGCATGCAAATACCGACTGTTTTTTTCATGGTCGTCCCTTTCAGGGGTCCCTTCTGGCGGTGAGCAAAATTTCATGCGGCAAACCGTGAACTCTTTTGCAATTCCCGGCTCTACCAGCACCATGACCACATGGTCGCGGAAATTGCTGCATCACAAAATCAGCCGTTTCCGATATTGGTGTAGGCGTTTTCCTACACGCGCTGTGCTGCCTGCTTCAGATGTCCTTCACACCCTGCCGGCCCGTGCCGCCGGTGCCTGATCAGGTCACCGGAACACGGACATTCAGGACTTAGTCCTTGGCGGCTTCCTTGGCATCGCCATAGGTCTTCTGGACGTTGCCTTCGACCTGCTTGGCAGCACCCTTGACCTGCTGGCTGGTATTGCCGGTCAGCTCACCGGTCTTCTCCTGCACCTTGCCTGCCACTTCCTTCAAGCTGCCTTTAATCTGGTCCTTGTTCATGATGGCTCCTTTGGGTTGTTTGCCTGATGGTTACCCGGTGCCGCACTGGGCTGGCTGCCGGCTCCGCCACCCTTGCCGGCCCGACGGGCGGTGAGTGACGATGAATCCATGGTACCGATGAGCCTGTCGGGCGAACATAAGAGAGTCGTCCTTTCACGCGTAGGAAAAAACGAAAAACGGTGCAGGAAAAACGCTCCCCAAACAAACCTCACCAAAACGCAAAAAGCCGCCCTGGGGGCGGCTTTCAGAGGGTGTGACGCAATCTTGAATACCGTCGGGCGCCGGCCCGTCAAGTCTCGCTGGCAGCAAGTTCCGGACGGATCGGCAGGCTGATGCTGATGAGCGCGCCCTTGCCCGGCGTGGAGCGGATATCGACCTCGCCACCAAAGAAGGTGGCACGCTCACGCAGGCCGCGCAGACCGTAGGTCTTGTGGTTGTCGCGCCGCTCTTCGGGAATGCCCACGCCATCGTCGCGCACGGTCAGCGCCACATGATCCTCATCGACATCGAGAATCACGTCGACCTTGCTGGCCTTGGCGTGCTTGGTCACGTTGTTGAGCATTTCCTGCAGCATGCGGTAGATGGCGATTTCCATCTCGTGGCCCACATCGACGTCTTCATCGGGCAGGCTGGCGTGGCAGGCGATGCCGGTGCGCTCGTGCAATTCATCAAGCTGTTCCGAGATCGCGGCCTTCAGTCCGAACAGGTCCAGGGTATTGGGACGCAGCTCGGTCTGGATGCGCCGGGTGGTGGCCACCAGCGACTTCATCAGGCCTTGCATGCGGGTCTTGCGATCGGCCCATTTTTCATCCGGCGGCAGGATCTGGTAGACCCCTTCCAGGTGCATCGACAGGGCCGTCAGCGACGCGCCCATGTTGTCATGCAACTCGCGGGCGATGGCACGCTTTTCTTCCTCGCGCACCGTTTCCAGGTGGTTGGTCAGTTCGCGCAGCAGCGCCGTACGCTCGATGACGGTCTTTTCCAGCCGGCTCTCGCGCTCGCGCAATTCATCCTCGGCCTGCTTGCGTTCGGTGATGTCGGTGCTGATGCCGATCACACCCTGCACGCTGCCATCCTTGCCGAACCACGGCACCTTGGCAGTCTGGAAGGTCACCACGCCTTCGGGCAGGTGGAGCGTCTGCTCCAGCTTCTCGGGCTTGCCCGAGGCCATGACGCGGCGATCATCGCGGTCGACGGTGTCGGCCTCTTCCTCGACCAGGAACAGTTCACGGCTCGAGCGGTACATGGTCTCTTCCCAAGTCTTGCCCAGCTTGTGCAGCGTGGCCGGGTTGGCGAAGATCATCAGGCCCTGGCGGTTCTTGACGAAGATCGGGTCGCTGGTACTTTCACTGACGGCATTGAGCAACGCACTGGTTTCGGCCAGCTTCTGGGCGTTGCGCGTGCGTTCGCCGTATTCGCTGTCGAGCCGGCTGGCCGAGCCCCAGAAGATGAAGAGCACGATCACGCCGTTGATCAGCGTCAGGGTCGGCAGCACCAGCTCCGGCAGGATCCAGCCATGCGTCATGCCCCAGTTCAGCAGCAGGCTGAAGGCCAGCAGCAGGAACAGGGTCTGCGGCAGCAGATGGCGCAGCATCTGGCCACCGGGCGCCATGCGCAGGATCACCGCCATGAGCGGATGCGAGGGACGCGCCATCAGCAAGGCCGCGCCCAGCAGTGCAAACACCAGCGACGACAGCAAAGAGATGGGCAGCGGGAAATCGAGATAGATGAACTGGCTCACGTCATACAGGTAGCCCACCAGCGGAATGGCCGACAGCGCCATGAGCGTGAAAGCCAGGTATTCCGCCGGGTAGTACCCGCCCAGCAGACGCCAGTCGTGCAGCAGCAAGGCCAGCGCCATCAGCACGAAGCCCACCGACAGCAAGGGCGGAATGGCCAGTGGCGAAATCGGATGCGCACCATCCAGCGGCAACCAGCCCAGCGAGTACATGATCCCCTGCACCAGCGAGGCCACGCCCAGCACCAATAGCAATACCGCCAGGCCGACGGCCAGCTTGCGCACCGAAGGACGGCGCGCGCCGGAATGCATGCAGCGGAAATAGAGCGCCGAAGCGCCCAGGATGAACCCGCCCGCCGTCACCTCCCGCACGGCCAGCAGGCCCGAGAGCAGGCGACGATATTCTTCGCCCAGCAGGCCGGTCACCAGCACCACCACGCCCAGCAGGATCACCGCCATGGACAGGCCCATGGCCAGCGTCACCATGCTGCTGTAATGCGCGTGTGACGCGGCAAAATACTCCACCGATGCGCTGTTCTGGAGATCGGCGGAGGACGGACGAAGGCCGTCATTGTTCTTCTGCATCGTCGAAAATCCCTTGCTTTGGTGCGACCCGTGCCGCCTGCGCGCCTTCTGTGGCGGCCTGCTTGCCATGATCGGTTCTGATTGTCTGATCCATCAAGGTCGCGCCGAACTGCCCTGGCGACATGCTGGGTAGCTGCACCACATGATGCAGCAAAAAAATAAACTTACATTCCGCCCGTCTGCGCCCGCCCCTGCGGCGGCGTATTGCTGCTCGATGAGGTGCGCCCGGACTTGCCCGCTCTCTTCTGTGCCAGTTCTTCCAGCAGGTCACACAGCAGCGGCAATTCTGACGACTTGTCAAAGAAGTGCTGCACCCCGCATTGCACTCCCACGCGCCGATAAGTCGGGCTCACATGATTGCTGAACACTACCTTCACTTCGCTCTGGCGACGCGTATTGGAGCGCGCCAGGGACTGCAGCAGGCTCATGCCATTGCCCTGCTTCAACTGGATGTCCAGGATCAGTACGTCATAGCTGTTCTGCTGCAGATGGCGCAAGGCCTCCAGTTCGGTTTCGGCGTAGCCCACCAGGCGCACACCGGCGATTTCCGACAGGCTCTCCACGATCAGGTCCCGCACGTCCTCCGAATCCTCCACCAGGAAGATCCGCAAGGGCGTCCCGTCGCTGTCGCGCTGGGCCCTGCTGTTGAGATTGTCATCCATGATGCGCCGTACCACTCTTCCTTGCCTGCCGCCTGGCCAGAATGGCCAGTGACGGCGGCATATCCGCCCGGGGGAAACCCGGCTCAGTCGATCAGATTGTTCTTGATCGCGTAATAAATGATGTCCGCGTTGTTGGTCATGCTCATCTTCTGCAGCACGCGCGAACGATAGGTACTCACGGTCTTGACCGACAGGCACAGCTCGTCGGCGATCTGCGTCACACCCTGGCCTTGACCGAGCTTGTAGAAGATCTCGTACTCACGCTGCGACAAGGTTTCATGCAACGGCTTTTCCGAATCCACCGGTTCGCTGGTGAGCAGCTCGGCCACGCCATAGCTGATGTACTTGTGCCCGCGCAGGATGGTGTTGATGGCGTTGACCAGTTCGGTCGCCAGCGCTTCCTTCTGCACATAGCCGGAGGCACCGCTGCGCAGCACCTGCACCGCATAGCGGCTCTCGGGGTGCATCGACAGCATCAGTACCGGCAATTCCGGTTTTTCTCGCTTGATCTGCTTCAGCACTTCCACGCCACTCTTGTCGGGCATGGCGATATCGAGCAACACGATATCCCAGTCCTGTGTTCGCACCAGGCGAATGGCTTCTTCCGCCGTGCTGGCCTCCCCGCCGATTTCCATCGACGGAATTTCCGAAATGAAGTGGTGCACACCAGCCCGTACGACCGCGTGGTCATCGACTACAAGTATTTTTGTCATGGCATTTTTGAGCGGTGAATTGATACTTCAGCGCCGTTGGCGCTGCTTGGACCTGTTTTATGTTTTTACTCGATTCCGGCGAGGACCCTGCACACGATTCCGTACAGCAATCTGTACACGATTCACGCGCGTCCTGCGGCCGGCATCGCTGCCTCCCTGTCCTGACAAGCCGGCTGGCCTGCCCCTGCCTGGCAGCAACGGGTTCCAACTATACCTGACAGGCCCTGACCTGTCTTCTTGCGAAACGCACCGGCTCGCCCGATGCGCTTTGCAAGTGGCACGTCCACAAGCTGACAAAGCGCGGACCGGTCAACAGACCGGCCACGCGCTTGCAAGTTCCCCGCGTTATTGCTTCAGGCGCAGGTCATTACGCACCGAGACCACACCCTTGACGCCACGGGCCAGTTCGGTAGCGCGGGCAGCGGAGGTGGAGCTGGAGACGAAACCGGACAGCTGGACCACGCCCTTGTAGGTTTCGACGTTGATTTCAGCGGACTTCAGATTCGGCTCGTTGAAGATGGCAGCCTTCACCTTGGTGGTGATGACGGCATCATCGACGTACTCGCCGGTGCCTTCCTTGCCCGGGCTGGATGCGCAGCCCACCAGGGAAACCATGAACAGGGCCAGGAAGAAACCGAGGAAACGCTTGGTCAGGGACATTTTGGTCAGCGACATGATGAAACTCCTTTGAGTTGGTTTGCGCAATCAGGTGACTGCGACAGGAACGAAATAAAGAATTTGCCTTGGATCCGCCCGGGCCCCTGGCCCGGTGCAAATCCACTGCCATTGCGCTCAATCGCGCGGGACAGGATTACTTGCCGAACTTGGCCTTGGCATTGGCCACGCACTTGTCCTTGGCGTCGCCGCTCATGGCATCGCACTTTTCCTTGGCGACGTCATAGTTGGCGTCGTTCTTGTCCTTCATGGCGTCCTTGTCGGCTTCCACGCCCTTGCGCTTGGCCTTGGCGTCAGAGATGGTGGATTCGTGAGCTGCCTTGGCTTCCTTCTCGCAGACATCCTTGTCGTTGCCCTTCAAAGGACCGCACTTCTTCTTGGCCGCCTTGTAGTCGGCATCGGCCTTGGCCTTGTCTGCCTTGTACTGGGCCGCTGCCGGATCGGCTGCGAAGACTGCGCCATGCATGCCGATAGCGGCTGCGCCGAAGATCATGGTTGCGATGATTTTTTTCATTGTGTCCTTCCTCATGGTTTGCTTGGGTTGCGGCCTGGGGCCGTATTCTTATGCAGGCCGGCATGGTGACCGGCCTGCGTCCTGCACTTGCACTCACTCACACTCACACACTCCAACTCCTTGCCGTACCCACGCCGGGACTGCGCGCCCGGCGGCGGTACGTCGAAAAGCAGGGGCGCTTACTGGCGCAGATCCTTGTTGCGATCTTCCCAGTCGCGAATCTGCTTTTCGGCTTCGTCCTTGCTCACGCCGTAGGCTTCCTGCACGCGGCCGGCCAGCTGGTCGCGCTTGCCGGCGATGACGTCGAGGTCGTCATCGGTCAGCTTGCCCCACTGTTCCTTGGCCTTGCCCTTGAATTGCTTCCAGTTGCCTTCAACGATGTCCCAGTTCATGTCAGTCTCCTTGCAAAGTTGCGGGAACGAATTCCCGGAATGGTCGGCTGTTCCAGTGCGTTCTGAGCGGGCTTACAGGCCCAGCAGATCGCTCATGTCGTCGGCGTGCTCTTCTTCCTGCGCCATGATCTGGATCAGCAGGTGCTTGGTGGTCGGATCGTCGTCGCCGATGCGTTCGATCATCTGGCGATAGGCTTCGATGGCCACACGCTCTTCCACCAGGTTGGCGCGAATCATGTCCTTGATGTCCTCGGACTCGTCGTATTGCGCATGGCTGCGCTCGGCAATGGTCTTGGGATTGAAATCGGGCTCGCCATTGAGTTGCACGATGCGCTCGGCAATCTGGTCGGCGTGGCTTTGCTCTTCCTGTGCGTGCGCCAGGAACTCGCCCTTGATCGCTTCCACGTTCAGGCCCTTGGCGGTGTAGTAGTGGCGCTTGTAGCGCATCACGCACAGCAGCTCGGTCGCCAGGGCATCGTTCAACATCGCCACGACTTCTTCGCGGTTGCCGCGATAGCCTTCGGTGACGGCACCGTCATCGATCTTCTTGGCGGCGGCACGGATGGCGTCCTTGTCGAGGTGGAAGCTTTGCTTGCTCTTGACGTCGGTTTTCGGTGGATTCTTGGTCATGGTCATTCCTTCTCTCCGGTTTCTTGACTAATGCGCGCTTCAGCTTTCATCGCCGGCAGCGCGCCTGGCTGGATCCGGACTGGCCGCGAGGGCCACACCGGGTTCCGGGAAAATCCTCTGCGCAGTGCTCAGTAGCGGTCCGCGCTGCGGCCCACGGCCAGACCGACCAACAGGCCGATGCCGGTGCCGATGGCGATGGCACGCCACGGGTTGGACTGCACGTAATCGTCGGTGCTGGTGACGATCTGGCGGCCGGTTTCAACTACTGCGGCCTGCGCATCCTGCGCGGTGTTGAGGGCCTGCTCCAGCAGATCCTGGGCGCTGGCGCGCAGATCGTCGGCCTTCTTGCCGGTGGCGTTGGCGGCCTCGGCGAACAGGTCCTGAGCTTGTTGCAGCAGGGATTGCACGTCGGTACGGGCGGTCTTGAACTTGTTGGCTTGCATGCTTGGCCTCCTTGTATGCGTTACGGTTTGATCGGGGCGGCGGGGATGATCCGACCACCCGAGGTGAGGCATTCTCACGGTGTTGCTCACATCAGGTACTGCAGCACGATCAGCATCAGCACCGGCACACCCAGAAGCCATCCGAGCACGAGCTTGTCCATGATCTCCTCCCTTGTTCTTGGTCATGCCGGGCGGTTGCGGACTGACTCGACGCAATTTCCGGCGCCTTCGTTGATGCTGTCCTGCTGCTGTGTTGCCTTGTATTACCTGGTCTGTTACCTGTATTGCACGGTGCTGCTTTCGCGCTATCCGCTCGATGCCTGATGCGGGTTGCCGCTTGTCTCAGCGAGTCAGGTGCACGATACCGATGCCTTGTTGCGCTTTGTATCGGAGTCAGCCCGATTGGCGTGTAGGACAAAGGCCCATCAACCTGCGTTGCCGCCTGTCACCGCACGCGGCGGCGGGCCGTCGGCGGCG
This sequence comes from Herbaspirillum sp. 1173, assembly GCF_031455335.1. Lineage (NCBI taxonomy): Bacteria > Pseudomonadati > Pseudomonadota > Betaproteobacteria > Burkholderiales > Oxalobacteraceae > Herbaspirillum > Herbaspirillum sp. 1173. The sequence goes on from NZ_JAVDSP010000003.1 coordinate 641,940, forward strand.
GGCTGCCGCCCTCGTCTTCCCAGCGCTGCAGGGCGATGTCCTGCTGGCGCTGGTCGCGGCGCTGCGCCTGGCGAGCCAGCATGCGCAGGCTGGCACCGACGGCCACACCGGCGATGCCGGCGGCCCACAACAATGTCTTTCCGAAACTCATCAATGCTCTCCTTCGGTTTGCGTCGCAGCGGCGTCGCCTTACAGCGAACCCGCACGCTGGCGCAGGGAGCGCTTGATCAGATCCTGCGCTTCGCCGACGGCGTGCATGATGCGACCGTCCATCTGGCGGCGCTGTGCCGCACGCTGCAGTTGCACGTTGCCCAGCACCGATCCCACGCTTTCCTGGAACTTGCCGAGGGCAAAATTGAACTGGCCGGTGATCGTCTTCTTGTTCATGATGTGGTTCCTCGTGGTCAAGGGTTCAACATGGATTGAAAGGAGCGGTGCAGGTCTTGCGTAGACATGTTCGCGATTCGCAGCAGCGTTTTTTGCTGCCTGAGTCACCGTGAACATCATGGGAAAAATGATAGCGAGCGCCTACTGTTCTGCTCTATAGGACGGCGGCCGATTGTTTTGTAGGACAAAGCGGAAAGCCTTGTCAGCATTGGCGTTTCGCCGGGTCGGGTGTTGCTCACCGTAGCGTTTCAGGCAGCAAAAAGCTGGGCCGTTTCCTACATCGGCTTGCGGTCCAGTCCGATGGAAATCGATACGCCCGGATCCTAGGATGGAAACGTGCAATGACGGTCCCGTTTCGTCCGGCAGGTGAGCAAGGGGAAAACCGGATCGTTGACCATTTACCTGAACCCGACAAGGAGAACATCATGGGCAAGTATTTCCTCGCATGGCTGTGTGGCGTCCCGGCATTTCTGCTGGTGCTGATCTATTTCTTCGTCCACTGACCGACTCACTGCCGCTTCCATTTGCATCCGCGCTGCAGCGGTGCGTGAAGAAGGCGAGCCAAAAGAAAGGAAGACAACATGACCAACGACCACCTGATTTCCACCCTGAACGACCTGATCCAGATTTCCATCGATGGCGAAAAAGGCTTCCGTGCCTGCGCCGATGATGCACAGGAACGCTATATCCCCTACAAGGAAACCTTCAGGGAACGCGCGACGGCCTGCGCCCAGGCCGCGCTGGACCTGCAGGACCTGGTGCAGCGCCTGGGCGGCGAACCGGCCAGCCACAGTACGCTGGGTGGCACGCTGCACCGCCAGTGGGTGAACCTGAAAAGCGCCATCACCGGACGTGATGACGAAAGCATTCTGGACGAATGCGAACGCGGCGAGGATGCCGCCGTCAATGCCTATCGCAAGGCCTTGAGTGAAGAGCTGCCGACCGATATTCGCCTGGTCATCGAGCGCCAGTATCAGGGCGTGCTGGCCAACCATGACAAGGTGCGCAGCCTGCGCAATGAGGTGCGGGCACGCAAGGCGGCCTGATGGCAGCGATTGTTCATCCCTGCGTCATCGTGGTTGGATGACGCAAAAAAAGCGCAGCCTCGGCTGCGCTTTTTCGTCGATGTATCGCAAATGATTTATATCATTTACGAATAATAGATCGACTTATCCCTCACCCAGATAAGCCGCCTTCACCCGCGGATCATCCAGCATCTGCTGCGCCTGCCCTTCCATGGTGATCAGGCCCGACTCCATCACGTAGCCGCGATGCGCCGCCTGCAGCGCCAGCTTGGCGTTCTGCTCCACCAGCAGGATGGTGATGCCCTGTGCCGACACATTGCGGATCACTTCAAAGATCTTCTCCACCATGATCGGCGA
>NZ_JAVDSP010000004.1:0-450198 GCF_031455335.1 Herbaspirillum sp. 1173
TTCTTCAACGTGATCCTGGGCGGCTTTGGCGGTGAAGCGGCGGCCGCCGGTGGCGGGGCGCAGCAGCAGCGCAACGTCAAGTCGGGATCGGCCGATGATGCGGCGTTCCTGATGGGAAATGCAGAAACCGTCATCATCGTGCCGGGTTACGGGCTTGCCGTCGCACGCGCGCAGCACGCACTGAAGGAACTGACCGAAAAGCTGACCCACAACGGCGTGACCGTGAAATACGCAATCCACCCGGTGGCAGGCCGCATGCCGGGCCACATGAACGTGCTGTTGGCCGAAGCCGAAGTGCCCTATGACCAGGTGTTCGAGATGGAAGACATCAACAGCGAATTCGCCCAGGCCGATGTGGTGCTGGTGCTGGGGGCCAATGACGTGGTCAATCCGGCGGCCAAGGATCCCAAGTCGCCGATTGCGGGCATGCCGATCCTGGAAGCCTACAAGGCCAAGACCGTGATCGTGAACAAGCGCTCCATGGCAGCGGGTTATGCAGGTCTGGACAATGAACTGTTCTACATGGACAAGACCATGATGGTCTTTGGCGATGCCAAGAAGGTCATCGAAGATATGGTCAAGGCGACAGAAGGATGAGAGCAGACATCATGGACCACAAGACTTTGCAAACTGGATCGAGCCTCCCTGCTGGCGTAGCAGCCTTCAATCTCACCGGCCGCATTGCGCTCATCACCGGCTCTACCAGTGGCATCGGATTTGCCCTGGCGCGCGGTCTCGCGCATGCTGGTGCCCATGTGGTACTCAATGGGCGAGACATGGAAAAACTTGCAGTCGCCGTGGAGCGGCTGTCAACAGAGGGGGGGCGCGTCACCGGGATGCCCTTCGATGTCACCGAGGCGGCTTCCGTCAATGCGGCTGTGCGGCGCATCGAGGAAGATGTCGGTCCCATCGAGATCCTGGTCAACAATGCGGGCATACAGCGCCGCTCGCCACTGGAACAGTTTTCCGAAGAGGACTGGCATGCGCTGATCCGCACCAACCTCGACTCCGTGTTCCTGGTGGGGCAGACGGTCGCGCGCGCCATGATCGAGCGAGGTCACGGCAAGATCATCAACATCTGCTCGGTCCAGAGTGAACTGGGCCGTCCGGGTATCGCGCCCTACACCGCTACCAAAGGGGCGGTGAAGATGCTGACCAAGGGCATGGCGATCGATTGGGGCAAGTACGGCATCCAGGCCAACGGCCTGGGGCCTGGCTACTTCAAGACCGAACTGACGGCACCGCTGGTGCGCGATCAGGTGTTCACGGACTGGCTGGTCAACCGCACCCCCTCGCGACGCTGGGGAGATGTCGAAGACCTGGTGGGGGCGGCCGTCTTCTTGTCCAGTCCAGCCTCTGATTTTGTCAACGGTCACATTCTCTACGTCGATGGCGGCGTCACCGCCACCCTTTGAATCCCGACCTCATTCAGGAGAACCATCATGCAGGCCATCATCGTTCATGCTCCCCATGATTTGCGCATCGAAGAAATTCCCACGGCCGAACTGGCCCCCCATCAACTGAAGGTACAGATCAAGGCCGGTGGCATTTGCGGCTCGGACCTGCATTACTACCATCACGGCGGCTTCGGGACGGTGCGCATCAAGCAGCCCATGGTGCTGGGCCATGAAGTCTCCGGCGTCGTTCGTGCCGTGGGCGAGGCGGTGCAGGATATCGCTGCGGGCACGCGTATTGCGGTGAGCCCGAGCCATCCGTGTGGCGTGTGCCGCTACTGCCAGGAAGGCAAGCAGAACCATTGCCTGGACATGCGTTTCTACGGCAGTGCCATGCGCATGCCCCATGTTCAGGGCGCGTTCCGCCAAGAGATCGTGATCGAGCGCCATCAGGCACACCCGGTGGCCGATCATGTCAGCGATGGCGTGGCGGCCATGGCCGAGCCACTTTCGGTGGCCCTGCACGCCGTGCGCCGGGCAGGTTTACTGGTGGGCAAGCGGGTCCTGGTCACGGGATGCGGGCCGATCGGTGCACTGGTCATCATCGCTGCGCGGCGTGCCGGGGCCGCGGAAATCGTCGCTACCGACATTGCGCCCAAGGCACTGGAAGCCGCCCGTGTCGTCGGGGCCGACCGTATCATCAACGTGGCGACCGAGGCCGAGGTGCTGCAATCCTATGCGCAAGGAAAGGGCAGCTTCGATGTGCTGTTCGAGGTCAGCGGTACCGAACGTGCACTGCGTGCTGGCCTGGAAACGATGCGTCCTGGCGGTGTAGTCGTGCAGGTCGGATTGGGCGGTGATGTCAATTTCCCGGCCAATCTGCTGGTGGCGAAGGAGCTGGAATGGCGCGGTGCCTTCCGCTTCCATGAAGAATTCGCCATGGCGGTGGAGATGATGAATCGGCGGCTGGTCGACGTGGCACCCCTTATCACGGCGAGCTTCCCTTATACCCAGGCGGTAGATGCGTTCAATGTGGCAGGGGACCGTAGCAGCCAGATGAAGGTACAACTCGCGTTCTGAAATTGGGAGCGAGACGATGTCGATGAGATTGCTGCGCAACCCCACCTTGGCCGTCAAACTGATGGCCTCATTCCTTGTTGTATTGGCCCTCACCGCTGTTCTCGGTGGCTTTTCGCTGATGCAGATCGGCCGGGTGCACGATGCGACGGGCGATCTGATCGTGCGTTGGACACCTGCCCAGCATATTCTGCTGGATCTGCGCAGCGAGTTTGCGCGGTTTCGGATAGAAGAATTTCGCCACATGCTGGCCACGCGCAACAGCGAGGCACGGGCCGCCGAGACGGTGATGCAGCAGATCATGCGTCGGCGGGAAGCGCTGGAGCAGCAATTCCAGGCGTTGCCCCTGACCGAGGATGAACGAAAGGTCTGGCGCGGGTATGGGGAATCCATCAAGCGCTACCTGGTCCTGCACGAAAAGCTGTTGAGCCTGTCGGATCAGGGGCGCACCGAGGAAGCCAAGGCCCTGGCGCAGGAGCAGGGTGCGGCCCTGGACCAATCCGTAGGGAAATCCTTGTCCACTCTCCTTGCTGCGGTCGAGCAAGGTAGCCATGCAAGCGGCCAGGAAGCCGATGCGACCTTCGGCCAGGCCCGTGTGGGAGTGGCTGCCTTGCTCGCAGTGGCCCTGGTGTGCGGATTGGGCTTGTCCTGGTTGATCGCACGCCGCGTCAGCAAGCCGCTCAATGAAGCCGTGGGAATCGCCAGTGCGGTGGCGCGAGGCGATCTGGCCAGCAGGATCCATGTGGCCTCACGCGACGAAACGGGCAGGATGATGGCGGCCCTGTCCGCCATGAATCGCAGCTTGTCGCAGATGATCAGGGAGGTCACGGTTCACGGGAAACAGATCGCGGCAGGAATAGAACAGTTGAGCACCGGCAACTCGGCGCTTTCGGCGAGAACCGAGGAGCAGGCGGCATCGCTGGAACAGACCGCTGCCTCGATGCAGGACATGGCACACACCGTGCGATCCAACTATGAAGCAGCGCAGGAGGCACGCTTGGCTGCCGACCGCGCCTGCGCACTGGCGCAGCGGGGAGGCGCGATGGTGCAACAGGTGGTAATGGCCATCGCTGCCATCAAGACATCCTCCGGCAAGATCAATGACATCATTGGCGTGATCGATGGCATCGCCTTCCAGACCAACATCCTTGCGCTCAACGCAGCGGTGGAGGCGGCGCGGGCAGGCGAACAGGGAAGGGGGTTCGCCGTGGTGGCTTCCGAGGTGCGCTCACTGGCGCAACGCTCAGGGGCGGCTGCCCGCGAGATCAAGCAGCTCATTGAAAGCTCGACCGGTCAGATCGCCTCCAGCAATGAGTTGGCCGCCGGGACGGGCGATGCCATGAAGGAAATGGTGGATGCAGCCAACCGGGTCAACGACTTGATGAGCGAGATCGTGCAAGCCGGCGACAGCCAGACGGCTGGCATTGATCAGATCGCGCAGGCAATTGTGCAGCTTGATGGCATCACCCAGCGCAATGCTGATCTGGTTGAGCAGGCAAGCGCGTCGGCTGGATTGCTCAAACATGAGATTGATGGAATGTCCAATGCCATCGGCAGATTTACCTTGGGTTCAGACTAGGGCTTGTTCACAGTCAATCTGAGAGTTGGCCTTCGATTGACTACTGCCCGGCCTGCGGCGGCCGCAACTCATCCAGCGGCCAGCGCGGACGCACGCCAAAACCGTATTCCTTGCGCGCCGCACCCGGCTCCTCGCGCAGGCGCATGGCACCGGCGAAGGCGATCATGGCGCCGTTGTCGGTGCAGAATTGCAGCTCCGGGTAAAACACTTCATAACGCCGCTTGGCCGCTGCCGCATTGAGGGCCGCGCGCAGCTGCGCATTGGCGCCGACGCCGCCGGCGATGACCAGACGCTTCAGGTTGGTCTGTTTCAGGGCCGTCATGCACTTGGCCACCAGTACATCCACGATCGCATCGACGAAGCCACGCGCGATGTTGGCCTTGTCCTGTTCGCAGATGTTGGCGCTGTGCTGCTTGACCACGGTCAGCACTGCCGTCTTCAAGCCCGAGAAACTGAAATCCAGATTCTTGGAATGCAGCATCGGACGCGGCAACTGGTATGCGCCTGGATCGCCGAACTCGGCCAGGCGCGAGATCGCTGGTCCGCCCGGATATCCCAGTCCCAGCAACTTGGCCGACTTGTCAAAAGCTTCCCCGGCGGCATCATCCAGCGTCTCGCCCAGCAGTTCATAGCGGCCCACGCCATCGACCCGCATCAGTTGCGTATGCCCGCCCGAGACCAGCAGCGCGATGAAGGGAAAGCGCGGCGGCTTGCTCGCCAGCAGCGGCGAGAGCAGGTGGCCTTCCAGGTGATGGATGCCCAGTACCGGCTTGTCCAGCGCCAGACCCAGTCCGCAGGCCACCGATGCGCCGACCAGCAGCGCCCCAGCCAGTCCCGGTCCTTGCGTGTAGGCGATGGCGTCGATGTCGGCGGCTTGCACCTGCGCATCGGCCAGAGTTTGCTGCAGCAGGGGAATGGCGCGGCGGATGTGGTCGCGCGAGGCCAGCTCGGGGACTACGCCGCCATATTCCTGGTGCATGGCAATCTGCGAATGCAGGGCATGCGCCAGCAGGCCGCGCTCGGTGTCGTACAGAGCAAGGCCGGTTTCGTCACAGGAAGATTCGACGCCGAGAACTAACATGGGGATGGACTCAATGAAGCCGCCGCAAAAAGAGCCCGGTGGGGGCCATGCGGCAAAGGCGCTATTGTAATGGAAAGCCACCGGGCAAGCGCCCCGGCTGCGGCAGGCGGCGGTTTTGGTGTACCCTTCGGCCATGCAAAACGATGCCCACATTCCTGCTCCGGCTGCCGCCGTCGAGCCTGTCGCCAGTGCCGCTGCCTCGTCACCGGCCCCGTTCGCAGCCGCCCGTTTCATCAAGGAAATCGGACGCGGCAAGGACGGTGCCCGCAGTCTTTCGCGCGAGGATGCGCAACTGATGTATGCCGCCATGCTCGATGGCCGCGTGAGTGATCTCGAACTTGGCGGCATCCTGCTGTCCATGCGCATCAAGGGCGAGTCGGTCGAGGAGATCGCCGGTTTCCTGGCGGCCGCCGAGGCCTCCTTCACGCCCCTGCATGCGCCGGCCGGTCCCTATGCGCCGGTGGTGCTGCCCAGCTACAACGGCTCGCGCAAGATGGCCAACCTGACGCCGCTGCTGTGCCTGTTGCTGGTGCGGCGCGGAGTCCCCGTGCTGATGCACGGCGTCACCCACGATCCGCAGCGCGTGACCAGCGCCGAGATTTTCACTGCGCTGGGGGTACCGCATGCGGCCTCCGCCGCCGAGGCCGAAGCGCGCATGGCCGCCGGCCTGCCGGCCTTCATCCCGATTGCTGCGCTGGCCCCGGCCGTGTCGCGCCTGCTCGATCTGCGCCGCATCCTCGGCGTGCGCAACTCCACGCATACGCTGGTCAAGATCATGCAACCGTTTGCGCAGCCCGCCTTGCGTCTGACGTCGTATACCCATCCGGAATACCTGGAGATGCTGACCGACTACTTCAGTCACGCCGCCCCGCATGATCGCGGCGACGCCTTCCTCATGCGCGGCACCGAAGGCGAGACCGTGGCCAATGCGCGGCGCGCCCAGCGCATCGACTGGTTCAGCCGCGGCACCCGCACCGTGCTGGTGGAAAAGCAGAGCGTGGCGGAGGAATTGCCCGACCTGCCCGAAGGCCAGGACGCCGCCGCCACTGCCGGCTGGATCAACGAGGTATTGGCGGGGCAGCGCCCGGTACCGCAAGCCATCGCCGAGCAGGTCGATCACTGCGTCGACGTGGCGGCACGCGTGGGAAATTGATGCACTGCTGCGTGGGTGATTCGCCACAGCCACTCCCGTCACGCGGGAAGCTGACAGATTGACAGGCGGGACGCGCGCAGCAGCACATGCCGGTGGCGGATCGCACGCGGGCGGAACAAGAACAAGAAAGGAAGGAAGCAAGATCCCAGGGGGGAGCGGGATCGTGATTCGGGAGGGGGAGAAATCTCGGGAAACGACACGAGAGGAGCACGCAGCGAACGCTGCGGGAGCGCGTCTTCAGGTGCGGGTGCGGCGGCGGGTGGTGGCGGTCTTGGTCGGTGCAGCGGCTTTTTCTGACGCCTGGATGGCGACTTGCGAGAAGGCGAAGATCACTTCCTTGACGATCTTGCGCTGGGGCGCAGGCAGATTGATGAAGGCTTCGAAAGCTTCGCGCTCGCGGTAGCCGATGGCTTCTTCCCAGCGCGCGCGGCGCTTGTCGATGCGCTTGCTGATCTCCTCGCCGAAGCGCAGATGCTGTGGCGTCACGATCAGCCATTCGGCCAGCGTTTCCAGCTTGTCCTGCTTGGGCATCGACTCGCCCAGCAGCCAGCGGCGTACGCCGTGCAGCGTCATCGGCTTGCCCCAGTAACGTAGATTGAATTCCCGTTCCAGAACGGCGGGCTTGGGTTCGTATCCTGCTTTTTCCATCGCTGCGCGCAGGCGCTTTGCGAATTTTTGATTGGCGGTTTCCATGATTTCGAAGGTACTTTGAGGTAGCGCTTTCCGGGGTACGTTTGCTTCCGAGGTGAGTTACGCCGCAAACGTGATTTATACTCACTGGTCGGAAAACGGGCGCCATCGCTCCTGCAGCGGTCCGCGCGTGATCGCGCCGAAGCAGTGCCGACAGGCATTTCCGGCCGATGGGAAAGCGTCCATGTGCAAGTCTCCAAAAGAGTCTTTGGTGCAACGAGCAGCCGCATTTGGCACGGGTCACCGTGCACAGATGTCAGGTCATCAGGCCACTGCAAGTACGTCGCGCGGAGCGCATGGCAGGGACTGGCCTGGTGCATCGCATGCTTGACGCAGGAGGGACGATGCCGGTCTTGTGATGCAGGCATTGTCGGTCCAACTCTCCTGCCTGTGCATCGGCAGGGCGCAATTTTTTAAGGTTTGTGTCCGCCGCGAGACACGCCGCAAGGAGCGAGACACGGCGTTCCAGATCTGATGCGACGCGGCATCTTGCGGCCGAAGCGCGCTAGAATAGCGGGAGATCGAAAAGCGCACCGGGCATCCGGTGAATGAATAGCCGATATCTTTCCCATTCCACGGGATGGAGTTTTTGTTAGATAATCCGGCCCGAGCTTTTGGGGGGCGACACCGTCCGGCGTCTTGCCGGGGAGTCACACAAGCAGCACGCTGGTTGCAACGAATCGAATAAATCAAAGAAGTCAGCAGCATCCCTGTGGTACGTTTTGGTTACGTAACTTTTTGAGGTTCCCGGAATGACGTCGGCGCGCGTCGTGGCAGCGGCATGGTTTCCTGCCGCGCACGAGGTGTGCGGGCGCTTTCCGGGATGGAACGCGGCGACCCGTTGCCCGGCAACGGCGATCGACTGACGTCCTGCGGCCCGCTGCGCCATGCTGCCAGCGCGCTCGTCGCCAGGACGGAACGGCCGCGATACCGAGCAGGCGTCCTTTCCTGCGGGCTCCCAGCGATCGCCCGCGTGGAAGGTGCGCACCCGAGCCCAGGTTCGACAATGTCAGCTTCCTTTCATTTCCTGCTGTTGGCCTTCGCCTTGCTGGTCGCCAGCCTCTCGGCCTACGCGGCGCTGGAGGTCTCCGAGCGCATCGTGCTGCAGGAGTCCCAGCACCGGCGCTTGTGGCTGGCCATCGGCGCGGTGGTATTCGGTCTCGGCGTGTGGGGCGCGATGCTGCTGACGGTGGCGTCGCTGGACGCGCCCATGCCGATCGCCTTCGATGCGCGCATGGTGGTGCTCACCCTGCTGCTGTGCCTGTCCAGCGCTTTCTACCTGATGCATCTGACGGGCATGCGGCGTCCGCAACCGGCCCGGCTGGTCATTGGCGGGCTGGCCATCGGTGCCGCCTTCAATGCCGCCTTCCATATCGCGCTCAAGTCGATGACGCTGGTGCCGCCGCTGGTGTATCACACGCCCTTGCTGATCGTGGCCCTGGTGGTGTCGGAAGTGGTGGCGGTCTTCATCGTCACGCTGTTTTCCGCCAGCAACGGACGCAAGCCCATGACCGGTTCGCTCAATTCCCAGCAGGCGCGGCGCGTGCTGGCGGCGCTGCTGGTGGGGGCCGGGCTGGTGTCATCGGCGGCCGCCGGACTGCGCGCACTGCTGATCGACCCGCAGGCGCAAAGCCTGGCCGGGGAAGGCATCACGCGCGAACACCTGGTCAATGGCCTGGTGTTCCTGGCCTTTCTGGCGATGGCCATGGCGCTGGTGGTCAGCGGCGTGCAGCGCAATCAGGTCTTGAAGAAGATCGTTGGCCGCACCAATGACAAGCTGCTGCACTTCGCCACCCATGATGTGCTCACCGGCCTGCCCAATCGCGCCTTGCTGGCGGACCGCATCCAGCATGCGGTGGAAGTGGCGCGTCGCAACGGCAAACCGTTCGCGGTGCTGTTCATGGATCTCGATGGCTTCAAGGCCATCAATGATTCGCTCGGCCACGCCGTCGGCGATGGCTTGCTGGTGGCGGTGGCGCAGCGCATCCGCGCCTGCATCCGTGGCGAGGACATGGTGGCGCGCATCGGTGGCGACGAGTTCGTGGTGGTGATGAGCAATCTGTCCACGCCCGAGGTGGTGGAGCAATTGTCGGAGAACATCCTGGCCGAACTGCGCCTGGATTTCCAGATCGAGGATGCGACCTTGCGCGTGACCTCCAGCATCGGCATCGCGGTCTATCCCAACAGCGGCGAGTCGGTCGATGCCCTGATGAAAAATGCCGATGCCGCCATGTACGAAGCCAAGCAGAGCGGACGCAATACCTATCGCTTCTTCGAGCCGGCCATGCATGCCAGCGCCATGCGTCATCTGCAGGTGCGGCAGGCGCTGCAGCAGGCGATTGACCAGCAGCAGTTCCGCCTGCATTTCCAGCCCAAGTATCGCGGTGCCGGCAAGGAACTGACCGGGCTGGAAGCGCTGCTGCGCTGGCATCATCCGGAGCTGGGCGAGATGGCTCCGTCCGAATTCATTCCCATTGCCGAGCGTTCGGGGCAGATCCTCTGCATCGGCGACTGGGTATTGCACGCGGTGTGCCGGCAGATCGTGTGCTGGGATGCGGCCGGCGTGAAGCCGGTCAAGGTGGCGCTGAACCTGTCGCCGCTGCAGATGCGCAGCGATTTGGTGGAGCGCATCATCAAGGTGGTCAGTGCGTCCGGCATCGCGCCGCAGCGGCTCATGTTCGAGATTACGGAGACCGCCGCCATGAAGGATGTGGAACGCACCACGCGCGTGGTGCGCGAACTGCAGTCGCTGGGCTTCGACATTGCCATCGACGACTTTGGCACCGGCTATTCCAGCCTGGCCTACCTGGCGCAGTTCCACTGCCGGCAGGTCAAGATCGACCGTTTCTTCACCTCGCGCCTGGATCTGGACGATCACTCCGGACGCGCCATCGTGGCCGCCATCATTGCGCTGGCACATGCCCTTCAGATGGAAGTGGTGGCCGAAGGCGTGGAGACCGAAGGGCAGCTGCGCGAACTGCAGCTGCTGCATTGTGATCAGGTGCAGGGCTTCCTGCTGGGGCGGCCGGACGACGCGGTCAGCGTGCCCGGTCTGGTCGACGCCAGCAATGACGATCTGTTTGCCGCCGGCGGCGTGATCAAACGCTGAGTTCGCCGCGCTGCGCGCGGCGCTGGATCACGCGCAGATAGGCCAGCAGGCCGAGGGCCACTAGGCCCAGACTCAGGCTGTTGGCCAGCCAGAACCCGGACGGGCCGCGCAGCGCCGGCGGTGCCACGCCCAGCGGATCGAGTCCCAGCAGATAGCCGCCGCCCAATCCCACTCCCCACAGCGTGACCGCGTAGATGACGGTGGGCACCACCGCCACCTTGTAGGCGCGCAGCACGAAGGCCGTGGTCACCTGCATGGAATCGAACAGCTGGTAGAAGGCGATGTAGAGGAACAGCGGCAGCGCCGCACCGACGATCACCGGATCGGGCGTGTAGGCGCGAATGATGTGTTCGCGCAGGAACCACACGATTACCCCGATCACCACCGACAGCGACACGGCCAGGCGGATGCCGGCGCGGCCGATCTTCTTGGCCTCCGCCATGTTGCCGCCGCCGATGGCTTGCGCGACCAGGGTGCTGGTGGCGCTGGCAATGGACAGCGGCAGCATGTACAGCACCGTGCCGACGTTGGCCGCGATCTGGTGGCCTGCCACCGGGACCGCGCCGAGGCGTGCGATGAACACGGCCATCAGCGTGAAGGCGGTCACTTCGATGAAGTAGGACATGCCGATCGGAATACCCAGCAGCAGCAGCGTGCGCTGGCTCTTCCACGAAGGCGCGACGAAGCCGCTGCCGAACAACTTGAGCGGACGATACAGCGGCAGGCGCGCCACCAGCAGCCAGGCGGCGATCATCATCAGCCAGGCGATCAGCGTGGTGGCAATGGCGCAGCCGGGGCCGCCGAAGGCCGGCAGGCCGAGCCCGCCGAAGATGAGCAGGGCGTTCAGCGGCAGCTTCAGCAACAGGCCGCCCAGCTGCAGCGCCATCACCATCTTGGGCCGTGCCAGGGCGGTGTTGAGCGAGGAATAGACGCGGAAGAACAGCGTGGCCGGCAGCGCCAGCGCTTCGATGCGCAGGTACAGCGTGGCCTTCTCCACCAGTTCCGGCGAGGCCTTGGCCACGGCCAGGAACAGCGGCGAAAACATCAGGATCAGCGAGCCCACGATGGACAGCAGCACTGCCAGCCACATACCTTGCTTGACCTCGTTGCCGATCTCGCCCACGCGGCCTGCACCGTACAACTGGCCGATGGTCGGCTGCAGTGCCTGCAGCACACCCGAGAGGCCGACGAACACGCTCACGTAGATCGACACGCCCAGCGCCAGCGCACCCAGGTCCAGCGCCGAGAAGCGCGAGACCATGGCGGTATCGATGACGCCATTGGCGATGATGGCCAGCTGCCCGATCAGCAGCGGCCACGCCAGCCGCGTGATGCGGCCGACGTGATGGCGGGAGGAGAGGGCGGGCAGTTCAGTCGTCACGCGGCAGCCAACCTTGCATCAGCGACCGGCACGGCGGTACAGGCGGAAGCGCTCGTCGCGGTCGGAGGGGCGGCGGCCTTCCCAGACCATGCGCCAGTTGCCGGGGTACTGGCGCAGCATGATGGAGGCATCCTGATTGCTGACGTCATCCTGCAGCAGCAGGTAGTCGCAGCTCTGGTCGCGCTCGTCGGCAAAGCGCACGTTGCCGAAATAGGCGAAGGAGGCGCGCTGCGCCGGTCCCACATTGCTCTGCACGCACTGCTTGACCGAAGTCAGTTTCGATTCGATCTGTTCGGCCACGCCGGCATAGCTCTTGCCGTAGTTGACCCAGGGCAGCCACAGCGTCATCAGCAGCACCCAGCACAGGATCACGCCACCCGACGACAGCACCACGGCCCGCCACAGCACCGAGGGACGGCGCGAGATGCGCCAGTGCACCACCAGGATCCAGGCGATGGTGGCGGCCACCGCAATGGCCAGCGAGATCCATTCGAAGCCGGGCTTGAAGCCGGGCGCGAGCTTGTAGGCATTGCGTGCGATCTTGGCCGGCCAGCCGGTTTCCTTGGCGATCCAGCCGATCCAGATGAAGGCCGCCGAGGTGGTCAGCGTCATCACCGAGAACCAGTCCACCGCATTGATGGCACCGCGCTTCATGGTCGGCAGGCCGAACGCGGCCAGGATCGCCAGCGCCGGCAGCAGCGGCAGCAGCATGCCCTCTTCGCGATGCACGTTGACCAGGATCAGCAGCGTGATGGGAATCAGGAAGGCCAGCGGCAAGGCGATGTGCAGCGAGCCCAGCTGGCGGCGCCAGGCGTACAGTGCCCAGCCGGCGAAGGGCCAGGCGGGCCAGGCGAACCACACGCCGTATTTGCCGAGGAAGGCCAGGGTGGCCAGCGTCGGGCGGTTGAGCTGATAGATGTTCCAGCTCATCCACAGCTCGAACTGGCTGGCCGCTTCAGCCGGGATCAGGCGGTGCAGCGCGGCCACCCAGGCGGCGCTGATCAGCAGCGCCATCGGCAGTGCCAGCAACAGCAGCAGGCCGAGGGCGCGGCCATCCTTGCGCAGGGCGGCCAGCAGGACCAGCGCGATCATCACGCCGACCGGCAGCAGCCAGCCATAGGTCAGCACCAGCATGCCCAGCGCCAGGCCCAGCCAGATGCCATGGCGCAGCTTGCCGGCATCGAACACGCGCGCCGCGCCGAACATGGCATAGGCCACCAGGGCGATCTGCAGGGTCTTGGGGCTGGTCTCGTGGCTGTGCAGCAGCAGGCCGAGGAAACCGAGATAGATCAGGAAGGCACCATCGGCCAGCGTGCGGCCGAAGTCCTTGGGTTCGGGCTGGCCGCCGAAGGCCAGCTTCAACGGCTGCGCTTCGGCGCGGCGGCCCAGCAGGTAGGTGGTGTACCAGATCGACAGCGAGCCGACCAGGAAGCAGCCGATGATGGAAACGCGGGCTGCCAGCGGGTCGCCCAGCAGCCAGCCGAACAGTTTGATGCAGATTGCACCAAACCAGTAGGCCAGCGGACTTTCCGCCGGCAGCGGCAGGCCGGCCACGTTGGGGGTGAGCCAGTCGGCCAGGTTGCCATGGGCCATGGTCCACATGATGCCGAAGCTGGTGGCATCCTCGTTCTTCCATGGATCGCGGCCGATCAGGCCGGGCAGGATGTAGAGGAGGGCGAGCGCAAGCACGGCCAGGCGCGGAAGCGCATTGGTCGCGGCGGCGGGAAGACGGACTGGCTTCATCAAGATCTTGTTGCTCTTGTTCTGTGCTGCGTGTTGGGTGATGCGCGGGCTGGGGTGGCCTGGGCCGCGCGGTCGCCGTTGTCGGCGGCTGGTGTTTTTGGCTGGTGTTTTTTTAGCAGGCCCTATTGTGCAGGAAAACCCGGTAAATAGTTGTTTCTGTCTGCTACATGATGGTGCAGCCCCTGATGCTGCCCCACCGGTGAGCCCAACAAAAAAGGCAGCCGGAGCTGCCTTTTTTGGAGGAAGTACTGATTACGCCTTCGAGACAGCAGTCTTCGAACCGACGGAACCGAACTTCTGGCGGAACTTCTCGACGCGGCCAGCGGTGTCGACGATCTTGTGCTTGCCGGTGTAGAACGGGTGCGATTCGGAGGAAACTTCGATCTTCACCAGGGGATATTGCTTGCCTTCGAACTCGCCGGTTTCGCGGGTGCCGATGGTGGAGCGGGTGATGAACTTGAAGTCGTTCGACATGTCGTGGAACAGGACTTCGCGGTAATCCGGGTGGATGCCTTCTTTCATGATTGCCTCAAGAGTAGTTTGGTAGCCAATCGCCACTTCGTCGGTCGCCCTGCTTCTTGACCCGATTGATGATCACTTGCCGGTTTGGAAAAGTCCGAAATTATACAGTGGAATCAGGGGCTTGGGTCAAGGCGGCCGACCGACCGGGCCGGCGCGGCGTGGTATTTCAGATGAAAATGCACATCCCTTGTTTCCCAGGGGGCAATGAAAAACGGCACGCCCGCTGAGAGACATGCCGTTTTCCGAACCTGCCAAAGACTTAGTTGCTTTTAAGAACTTAGTTGCCTCGACGCATCATGTCGAAGAACTCGGCGTTGTTCTTGGTGGACTTCATCTTGTCGAGGATGAATTCCATCGCCTCGATTTCATCCATGTCGTACATGAGCTTGCGCAGTACCCAGATCTTTTGCAGCTGGTCCGGCTTGATCAGCAGCTCTTCGCGGCGGGTGCCGGACTTGGAGAGGTTGATGGCGGGGTAGACGCGCTTCTCGGCCAGGCGGCGCTCGAGGTGCACTTCCATGTTGCCGGTACCCTTGAATTCTTCGTAGATCACGTCATCCATGCGCGAGCCGGTTTCGATCAGGGCGGTGGCGATGATGGTCAGCGAGCCGCCTTCTTCGACGTTGCGGGCGGCACCGAAGAAACGCTTCGGGCGCTGCAGCGCGTTGGCGTCGACACCGCCGGTCAGCACCTTGCCGGAGGCCGGGATCACGGTGTTGTAGGCGCGTGCCAGACGGGTGATCGAGTCCAGCAGGATGACCACGTCCTTCTTCATTTCCACCAGGCGCTTGGCCTTTTCCAGCACCATTTCGGCGACCTGCACGTGACGCGTGGCCGGTTCGTCGAAGGTCGAGGCGACCACTTCGCCGCGCACCGAGCGCTGCATTTCGGTCACTTCTTCCGGGCGTTCGTCGATCAGCAGCACGATCATCACGGTGTCCGGATGATTGGTGGTGATGGCGTGGGCGATGTGTTGCAGCATCACCGACTTGCCCGACTTGGGCGAGGCCACCAGCAGGCCGCGCTGGCCGCGTCCGACCGGGGCGATCAGGTCGATGATGCGGCCGGTGATGTTTTCCTCGCCGCGCATGTCGCGCTCCAGCTGCAAGAGCTTGTTGGGGTGCAGCGGCGTGAGGTTTTCGAACAGGATGCGGTGCTTGGAGGCTTCCGGCGGTTCGCCGTTGACCTTGTCGACCTTGACCAGGGCGAAATAGCGCTCGCCGTCCTTGGGCGTGCGCACTTCACCTTCGATGGAGTCGCCGGTGTGCAGGTTGAAACGGCGGATCTGCGAAGGCGAGATGTAGATGTCGTCGGTGGACGCCATGTAGCTGGCGTCGGGCGAGCGCAGGAAGCCGAAGCCGTCAGGCAACACTTCGAGGGCGCCATCGCCAAAAATCTGTTCTCCTGATTTTGCGCGCTTCTTCAGGATGGCAAACATCAGCTCCTGTTTGCGCAGGCGCGCAGCATTCTCGATGTCCAGGCTGATGGCCATTTCCAGCAAGGCAGAGACGTGCATCGCTTTTAGTTCTGATAAGTGCATATGAGTGTCCCGGGACGGGATAAGTAAAGGTGGGGGAGGGAATTGCGTGGTGTGGATCTAGGATAAAGCCGGGCACCGTGTGCCGGGCGGACGGCAGCGCGAGCGCGCCGCCGTCGGATGTTACATCAGAATCAGATGTTGCTGTCGATGAACGAGACCAGTTGGCCCTTGGCCAGTGCGCCGACCTTCTGGGCAGCGGCTGCGCCGTTCTTGAACAGGATCAGGGTCGGGATGCCGCGGATGCCGAACTTGGCCGGGATGGCTTGGTTGGAATCCACGTCCAGCTTGGCGATCTGCAGCTTGCCGTCGTATTCCTTGGCGACTTCTTCCAGGATTGGGGCGATGGCCTTGCAGGGACCGCACCATTCCGCCCAGAAATCAACCAGCACGGGCTTGTCGGACTTCAGCACATCGGCTTCGAAAGAGGCGTCAGTAATATGTTTGATATGTTCGCTCATGGCATTTCCTCGGTATGAGGCAGTGGTGTAATTAGTCAATCAGCGCCGTGGACAAATACCATCAGGCCTGGCGTGAGCCATCAACGCTTCCGGAGTTGCTAGGTCTACGTGGAGTCGTTGCGCGCCGATTCAAGTTGTAATTGAAGCGCGGCAGAGGTAAGCGGCGGGGTACAGGGGCAATCATAACCCATTTTGAGGGAAAGTGTGGACGCTCGCTCCGTGGCCTGTTGTCACCCGTCCTCATCCTGTTCATTGCAGCGCTGCGCGAGCACCGGCGCGGCTTTGCCCGTTGCGCCCGCAAGGCCGGCAGGGGGCCGTCTGGCATACAATGCGCAGCATCGTCTGCTCCGGCGCGATTGAAAAAATCTGTCGGAGCAAGAGAAAAATACAATGGCTGCACGGTCCGCTGACGCTCTTGTGCCGCCTCGGCCGTGTCCATACGCGCTATCCTCACCAGCCCTCATTGAATCCAGAGAACGCATGCTGCTTGCCACCGTACCGATCCCGCCCACTCCAGATTTCTGGCAACAGGCCGTGCGCGCGCTGCTGCGCGAGGGCCAGCCGCTGGGGCAGGCGCTGCAGGCGCAACAGCAAGGGGCGCTGGATTTCTCGGGCGTGCAATTGATGGTGCCGGCGTTTTCCCACGCCCAGAATTTCAAGGCGGCGCTGTCGCGCGAACTGCGCCGGCCCTACATCGCCCCGCGCATCAATACGCTGTCCGGCCTGCTGGCGATGCAGCCGCCGGGCGAGAGTGAGCCGCCCTCCGAGAGCGAGCGGCTCATGCAGCTCTATGCGCAACTGCGCGAACATGGCTGGCTCAAGAAAATGTTTTCCGCCCGCCGCAATGCCGACCTGCTGCCGCTGGCGCAGACGCTGCTGTCCCTGTCCGATGAGCTGACCCTGGCGCTGCTGCCCGAGATCCGCGCCAATGCGGATGGAGAAGAGGCTGCCGTTGGCCGCTGGACCCAGGCCCTGGCGCAATTGCTGGAGCCGCTGGCACCTTCTGCGCACGGCATGCTCTCCGACGAAGCGGCGCTGGTGTGGCAGGTGTGGAAGACGCAGCTCGATGCCCATGACCGCATCGTGCAACGTTTCGACGCGATGCTGGCGCTGGCGGACCAAGCCAGCCTGCCGCTGGTGTGGGTGAGCCCGACCGAACCGGAACCGCTGGACGCGGCCTTCCTGTCGGCCTACGCCCAGCGCCAGCCGGTGCGCATCGTCACGCTGGACTGGAGCCGCGCGGTCATCGCACCGCTGCATCCGCTGTATCTCTCGGCTTGGGAAGAGCTGGTGCGCGACGATGATGGTCTGCCGATGGAAGCGGACCAGGCTGCGGTCTCCCCCTCGCATCCCATCGCGCTGCCGCGCCTGTGTCCGGCCGGCGACCTCGAAAACGCCGCCATCCAAAGCGCGCAGATTGTGCTGCGCTGGCTGCAGCAGGGCAAGACCGACATCGCCATCGTGGCCCAGGACCGCGTCACCGCACGTCGCCTGCGCGCCTTGCTGGAACGCGCCGAAGTGGCCGTGGCCGATGAGACCGGCTGGAAGCTCTCCACCACCCGCGCCGCCGCTGCGCTGGCCGCGTGGAATGACCTGGTCTCGGCCCGCGGTGAAACCAATGCGCTGCTCGACCTGCTGAAGTCGCCCTTCGTTTTCCCCGATGATGCCGACCGCAGCGACCGCGTCATGCGCATCGAAGCCCGCCTGCGCCGTACCAATATCGCCGGCGACTGGCAGGCACTGCAATCGGCTTTCGCCGAAGCCGGGCAGGCCGATGATCTCGCTTGCATCATCACGCTGGCCAAGCAGGCTGCACGCTTCGGCGGCCGCAAGACGCTGGCGCAATGGTGCGAGACGCAGCGCGGCCTGTGCCAGGCGCTGGGCATGGAAGCTGCGCTGCGCGCCGATGGCGCGGGCGAGCAATGCCTGCTGATGCTCGACGAGATCGCCGCCGAGCAGGGCGGGCTGAGCGATACTTTCAGTTTTGCGGAATGGCGCGCGCTGCTCAATTTGCGTCTGGATGCCACTTCCTTCATGCCGCCCATCAAGGACCGTCGTGTCGTGATGCTGCCCCTGAACGGCGCGCGGCTGCGGCGTTTCGAGGCGGTGCTGGTGATTGGTGCGGATGCGGCGCACTTGCCTTCACCGCCGCAGGAAACCCTGTTCTTCTCCAATGCCGTGCGGCGTGAACTGAACCTGGCCACGCGCGCCACGCGTCAGCGCCAGCAGCTGCGCGACCTCACCGAATTGCTGTGCGTGAATCCGGACGTGGTGCTGTGCTGGCAGACCCATCAGGATGGCGAGCCCAATCCCGTGAGCCCGTGGATCCAGCGCCTTGAACTGAAGCTGGCGCAGCAGGGTGCCGCGCCACTGGAACGCGTGACGCTGCCGCCGCCGCTGAAACCACTGCGTGCGGTGCTCTCCACCATGCCGATGCCGAGCGCACCGGATCTCTTGCCGGCCTCGCTGTCGGCCAGCGGCTTCGGCAGTTTCCTGGCCTGCCCATATCAGTTCTTTGCGCAACGCATGCTGCGCGTGGCGGTGATGGATGAATTGTCGGACATGCCCGAGAAGCGCGACTACGGCAGCTGGCTGCACGAAATTCTTTACCGCTATCATGCCCATCTGCGCGACAACGACACCCCGCTGCCAGCCCGCGCGCCCTTGCTGGCGCAGCTTTCCGAGGAAGTGTTCCAGCGCGAGATGCAGCGCCATCCGGCCGCGCTGGCCTTCCATGCGCGCTGGCAGAAGGTGATGCCGGCCTATCTGCTGTGGGCCAACGAGCGCGAAGCCGAGGGCTGGCAATTCGCGTTCGGCGAAGAGTCGCAATCACACGCCCTGCAATGGCAGGATGGCGGCATCGAATTGTATGGACGCCTCGACCGGGTCGACCGCAATGCCGACGGCGAGCGCGCCGTGCTCGACTACAAGACCCGGACCGCCGGCGACCTCAGAAAGAAGGTCAAGGAAGCGGATGACCACCAGCTGGCCTTCTATGGCCTGCTGGCCGGTGGCGCGGTGGAACACGCGCATTACGTCGCCCTCGAACTGGGCCCTGACAAGAAGACCGGCGCCGCCGCCGCCCCCGATTTCGCACGCCAACAGAAGATGCTCCAGCAACAGATCACCACCACCATGCAAGCCGTCGCCCACGGCGCGGCGCTGCCGGCCAACGGCATCGAATCCGTCTGCCAGTATTGCGAGATGCGCGGCCTGTGCCGCAAGGGAGCCTGGCTGTGAGCGCCGCCGACAAGCAAGCAGCGGCCTATGAGGTCAATGGCGATGCCGTCGACGCCGCCGTCTTCACGCGCGCCGCCTGCGATCCGCGCCATTCGGTGGTGGTTGAGGCCTGCGCTGGCAGCGGCAAGACCTGGCTGCTGGTGGCGCGCATGTTGCGCTTGCTGCTGGCCGGGGCGCAGGCACCGGAACTGCTGGCCATCACCTTCACCCGCAAGGCCGCGCAGGAAATGCGCGAGCGCCTGCTCGAACTGCTGCACGAACTGGCCCTGGCCGACGATGCCCAGGCCGCCACGCTGTTGCGCGAACGCGGTGTGGCCGAGCCCGACTTGCCCCGCTTGCTGCCGGTGGCACGCGGGCTTTACGAGCGCATCCTCTCGTCTGAGCAGAGCCTGTCCATCGACACCTTCCACAGCTGGTTCGCCCGTTTGTTGCAGATTGCACCTTTGGCCTCGGGCGTGCCGCACGGCTATACGCTGACTGAAAAGAATGGCGAGCTGATCGATGAAGCCTACCGCCGCTTCATGCAGAAACTGCGCGAGCCCGAGGGCGCGCCTGTCAAGGCGGCACTGCTGGAACTCTATGAACTGGCGGGTGACTTCAATGCGCGGCAGTTGCTCGATGCCTTCATCGACAAGCGCGCCGAATGGTGGGCGGCCACGCAGGACGACGATGGCGAGGAAGACGAAGAGACAGCCGACATGCCATCGCCCCTGCGCTGGCTGGAATACCTGTGCGGCCCGGATGCCCAGCGCGATGCGCGCCTGTCGCTGTGGGACGATGCGGCACTGGTCGCGCGTGCCAGCCAGATCGCGGTCCTGCTGGGCCAGGGGGGGAGCGCCAACAAGACGCGCGCGGTGGCCATCGAGTCGGCCTTGACGGCGGGTTCCGCGCTGGAGAATTTCGACGCCCTCTACAGCCAGTTCTTCGATGACAAGGACAAGCCGCGCAAGAACGGCAAGGTCAAGTCGCTGCTGGCCGCCCTGGTGCAGCACTTCGGCAGCAGCGAGGAAGCCGCGCTGACGGCCTTTGAAGAAGAGTTCAATGCCATCGGCAACGCACTGCGCAAGCTGCAGGGACGTAGCAAGGAAAAGGCGGTCCTGCAACTCAACCGCGCCCTCTTCACCGCTGGCCGCACCTACCTGGCCTGCTATCAGGAGGTGAAATCCGAACAGCGCGTGCTGGACTTCGCCGACCTCGAATGGCAGGCCTACCGCCTGCTGCGCAACGAGGCCAGCGCCGCCTATCTGCAGACCCGGCTGGATGCGCGCTACAAGCACATCCTGCTGGACGAATTCCAGGACACCAACCCGCTGCAATGGTGCATCGTGCGCTGCTGGCTCGATGCATACGGTGGCGATGCGGCCCAGCCCAGCGTCTTCGTGGTGGGCGATCCCAAGCAATCCATCTATCGCTTCCGCCGCGCCGAGCCGCGCGTGTTCGTGGCCGCGCGCGAGATGCTGCGCGCGCAGGGGGCCGCCATCCTGCGCGCCAACCAGACGCGCCGCAATGCTTCGGCCGTGGTCGATGTACTGAATCGTTCATTCGTCATGGGCGGCAATCCGCTGTTCGCGCAGCAGACCACGCTAGGCCTTGCGGGGGGCGAGGTCTGGCGGCTTCCCCTGGCGCGGCAGGACGAGGATGCAGAAAACGTCATTTCGCCTGAAACCGCCGAGGAAGCTGTCTCCCCCGAGTCCACGGAAAACGCCGAGGACATCATCCCCTGGCGCAACCCCCTGACCACGCCGCGCGGCGAGGAAGATGATGCGCGCCGCCTGCTGGAAGGGCAGGCGCTGGCGCAGGCTTTGCTCAAAGCCTGCCGCGAAGTGCCGGTGGCCGACGGCAAGGGAACGCGCCCCATGCGCTGGGGCGACATCATGCTGCTGGTCCGCAAGCGCACGCACCTGGCGGCCTATGAGAGTGCCTTGCGCGCTGCGGGCATTCCCTTCATTTCCGACAAGCGCGGCGGCCTGCTCGAATCGCTGGAGATCGCCGACCTGATCGCGCTGCTGACTTTCCTCATCACGCCCAACGACACGCGCGCGCTGGCCCACGTCCTCAAGAGCCCGATCATCGGCGCGGCCGATGAGGACCTGGTGCAGATCGCGCGCCGTGTCGCGCAAGCCGAGGGCGGACACTGGTGGCAGCATCTGCAGGGCATGCAGGAGGAGGGCAGTGCTTCGGCCGCTCTGGTGCGTGCCGTGACCCTGCTGCAGCGCTGGCTGCAGGCGGCACCGCACCTGCCGGTGCATGACCTGCTGGACATGATCCTGCATCAGGGCGAACTGGTGGCGCGCTATGCGCAGCATGCCTCGCCGCTCACGCGCAGCCAGACCTTGGGCAACATTGCGGCCTTCGTGGAGCTGTCGCTGAACATGGATGCCGGGCGCTATCCGAGCTTGCCCAAATTCATCGATGCCTTGCGCGTCCTGCAGCGCACTTCAGGTGGCGATGCGCCGGACGAGGCGAGCGTGGATGCCAGCGCCGATGCCGTGCGCATCCTCACCGTGCACAGTGCCAAGGGACTGGAAGCCCCGGTGGTGGCCATCCTCGATGCCAATCACAGCGATTCGGTGGAAGACAATCTCGGTATCCTCTGCGCCTGGCCGCAGGATCAGGATGCACCCACGCACTTCTCGGCCTTTGGCCGGCGCAGCGAACGCGGCTGTGCGCGGGATGATCTGTTCGAGGAAGAAGAAAGCCTGAAGACCCAGGAAGACTGGAACCTGCTGTACGTCGCCGTCACGCGCGCCAAGCAATTGCTGCTGGTCTCGGGCGTGGCCGGTAATCGGGGGGCGGGCGAGGGCGGGGTGGTGGAAGGCAGCTGGTATCAGCGTCTCTTCGCCAGCGATGCGCCGGTGCGCGAGTTCAGCGAGGAAGCCGTTCACGGTGCCGATGCTGCCGCCATCGAAGAGCAATTCTCGCTGGCGCTGTTCGATCCCAAGCCTGTACCGATGTCGCTCTTCGGCGCAGGGCAAGAGGAGGAAGATGCGCTGCCCGAGGTCGATGCCGATGGCACGCTGGTCAGCACCGAGGCCATCGATGAAGGCGTGGCCCTGCATGCGCTGCTGGAACGGCTCACGCACGGCAACGCATGGCCGCTGCACTTGCCCTCGCCGCCTGCTCTGGTGCGCTGGCTGGGCATCTCCGCGGAGATGGCACAGGTAGTGCATGCGCAGGCGCGCGTGGTGCTGGCACAGCCGGAACTGGAGCGCTTCTTCAATCCGTCGTTGCATCGCTGGGCGCGCAATGAAATGGAGATCGTCGCCCCGTCTGGCGTCATGCGGCTGGACCGCGTGGTCATGTTCGACGACGAAGTCTGGGTCATCGATTACAAGCGCCGTCTGCTCGACAGCGAGCGTGCCGATTACGCAGCGCAGCTGGCCCGCTATCGCAGTGCGCTCGTGTCAGTCTTTTCTGACAAACGAATCAGGTCTGCTCTGATTACCGCTGACGGCATCCTGACGGAGCATTGAGGCTCCCCTAACTACATTCATCTTCTCAATGCGCTTCGGATAACTTCCAGAAATTCAATAAATATCAAATCAGGAAATTCAGATTTCCGTTGTAGGTAAAAAAAAGATCATCGCGTAGAGCAAGAGTGATATCTTCTGTACTCCGGTTTTTTGATGAGAGATTTTTTTCTTCAAAAATCTTCTTGTAAAAATCGGGCCCGATCTCGTCGGGCTGCTCGTGCCGCACATGCCCGGCATGTTGCTTACGCGATCCGCAACATGCATGTCATCGTCGAATGATAGTGTGCTGCTGCGGTTCAACACCACATCGTTACAGGAGGAGATATGGAGTGGGCTCTTCCGTCGTTCACCCTCGCACAGACGCTGCAATGGAATGCCCTGCTGGTATTCGGCGGCCTGCTGCTCTTCGGGCTGATCGCGGGCTACGTAGTTTCCAAGTCCCCATGGGTGCCTCGCATCACGGGTTATCTGCTGGTCGGTTTCCTCTTGGGTGCCGGCGGGTTCAATCTGCTTTCCGGTGAAGTCCTCAAGGTCACCAACATCTTTGCCGACATTGCCGTCGCGCTGGTGGTGTACCAGTTGGGACGCTACGTCGACATCGGCTGGCTGCGCCGCGAAAAATGGCTGATGATCACGGTCGCCGTCTCGGCCGTGCTGTGCTTCGGTTTCGTCAGCATCGCCCTGACCTGGTTCGGTACCGATTCGGTCATGGCTCTGCTGGGTGGCGTGATGGCCATTGCCACCGCACCGGCCGTGGTGCTGGTGGTGCTGCGCGACCTCAAGGCGGAAGGCCAGGTCACGCGGCGCCTGGCGGCCATGACCGCGCTCAACAACTTCGTGGCCGTGCTGGCCGCCTATGCGCTCTTGCCGGTGATCGCGCATGAGGCCGGTACGCCCGTCTGGACGCTGATCCAGCACACCCTGTATTCGCTGGTCGGCTCGGCCATCCTGGCCTATCTGACCTACTGGCTGATGATGCCGCTGGCGCGCCTGCTGGGCCGCGAGAACAGCTCGCAGTTCGTGCTGGTGATCTCGGTGATCGCACTGGCCATCGGCGTGGCGCATGCGCTGCATCTGCCGGTGATGCTGACCATGCTGATCTTCGCCATCCTCTCCAAGAACCTGGATCGCCAGTTCGATCTGATGGAGCTGGAGTTTGGTGTCGCCAATGAGTTGTTCGTGGTGATGCTGTTCGTCACCGTGGGCGCATCGATGAAGCTGTCGGACTTGAGCCTGCTGGGCTTCTCGGTGCTGATCCTGATCGCGGCGCGTTTCCTGGCGATGGGCTTGGGCGTGTTCCTGTTTGCCCGCTTTGCCCGCATGAACTGGCGCCAGGCCGGCCTGCTCACGCTGGGCACCTTGCCCATGACCGAGGTCGGCGTGGGCCTGATGCAAACCGTTTCGTCGCTGTATCCGCACACCACGGCCAATGTCTTGCCGCTGCTGGCGGGCAGCATGGTGGTCCTGGAATTCCTGGGGCCGGTGGCAACCCAGTTTGCCCTGATCAAATCTGGAGAGAGTGGACGCGAATGAATACCGAGACACTGATCCGCAACGAACAAGAGTCCCCCGGTACCCAGGCCCACGTGGCCGGTCCGCAGGGCAGCGCCGGCATCCTGCCGTTCGGTTCTTCCACGCCCTTCACCATGGGCATCGAGCTGGAACTGCAACTGGTCAACCGCCGCAACTACAACCTGGCCAGCGATGCGGTCGATCTGCTGAACTGGATCGAGCCGCGTGACCTGCAAAAGCAGATCAAGCTGGAAATGACGCAGGGGATGATCGAGCTCAACTCAGGCATCCACACCCGCGTGGATGAACTGATCGAGGAATTGAAGGGCTTGCGCGGCGCCTTGAACCGTGGCGCGCAATACCTCAACATCGATGTCTCCGGCGGTGGCGCGCATCCCTTCCAGCACTGGAACGAGCAGCGCATCACGCCCAGCGAGCGCTTCCATTACCTGCACGAGAAATACGGCTACCTGGCCAAGACCTTTACCGTCTTCGGCCAGCACATCCACATCGGTGTGGAGAACGGCGATGATGCGCTGTATCTCACGCACGGCTTCTCGCGTTACGTGCCGCACTTCATCGCGCTGTCGGCGGCGTCGCCCTTCTACCAGGGCGCGGACACCAAGTTCGATTCCTCGCGCAGCAACGTGGTGCGGGCGTTCCCGCTGTCGGGAACGGCACCGGTGCATACCAAGTGGGCCGAGTTCGAGACGTATTACGATGAACTGCACCAGATGGGCATCATCGCCAGCATGAAGGATTTCTATTGGGATATCCGTCCCAAGCCGGAATACGGCACCGTGGAAATCCGCGTCTGCGATACGCCGCTGACCATCGAGCATGCGGCGCACCTGGGTGCCTATGCGCAATTGCTGGCGCGCTGGATCCTCACTGAGCGGCCTTTCGTGGTCGGCGATGATTTCTATCTGCTGTACCAGTTCAACCGCTTCGAGGCCAGCCGCTTCGGGCTCAACGGCCAGCTGGCGCTGCACGGCGCGACACCTTCGCAATCGCGCAAGCTGCCCATCTATGAACACCTGCTGCAGCAATTGCAGTTGCTGGAACCCTATGTGGCCAACGAGGCCGAGCAGCAGACCATCACGCGCCTGCGCCGCATCGCGCATGATCGCTTGTCCGATGCCAGCTGGCTGCGCCAGATGTTTGCGCAGCGGGGCTCGCTCAATGACATGATGCGCTTGTCCTCGGAATTGTGGATGGGCGTGGAGCCGCCGCCGTATTTTCAGTAAACGATATAAATGATTTAAATTGCTGGTTAGGATAAAGTTGCACCAAAGTTGAGGCACCTGGCATTCCGCGTGTTTGCAGAGCACGCGGGATGATGGGAGGAAGAAGGCGAAGGGCCGGTATCGCAAGATGCCGGCCCTTGGTCTTTGTGGCTTCCCGAGCGCGCGTTGTTTCCTGGCTCTTGTGTTTTCGGGGCGGGATCGCGGACAATCACGGCTTTGAAGCGGCCTCGGGCTGCACCGAGATGCGTGCCGGAGGAAGCATGAGCAAGAACAATCCCAATCAATTTGATGTCGCCATCATCGGCGCCGGTGCGGCCGGCATGATGTGTGCCGCCGTGGCCGGCCAGCGCGGCCGCCGCGTGGTGCTCATCGACCATGCCGGCAAGCTGGCCGAGAAGATCCGCATCTCCGGCGGCGGCCGCTGCAATTTCACCAATGTGGGGGCGGGTCCGCAGCACTATCTCTCGCAGAATCCGCATTTCTGCCGCAGCGCCTTGTCGCGCTATACGCCGCAGGATTTCATCGGACTGGTCAAGCGCCATCGCATCGGTTTCCATGAGAAGCACAAGGGGCAGCTCTTCTGCGATGACTCCGCCGAAGACATCATCGCCATGCTCAAGGCCGAGTGCGAGGCGGGCAACGTCAGCTGGCGCATGCCCTGCACGGTGCAGGAGGTCGGCAAGAGCGGTGAACAGTTCCGCATCGCTACCAGTGCCGGCGAGATCCAGGCCAGCAGTCTGGTGATTGCGACCGGCGGCTTGTCCATTCCCAAGATCGGGGCCACCGATTTCGCCTATCGCATCGCGCGCCAGTTCGACCTGAAGCTGGTGGAGACGCGTCCCGGCCTGGTGCCGCTGACCTTCGACGGCAAGGCCTGGCAGTCGCTCACCGAACTGGCCGGCATCGCGCTGGAGGTGTCGGTGGAGACCGGCGAGAAGAAGGAGCGCGGACATTTCCTTGAAGACCTGCTGTTCACCCATCGCGGGCTGTCCGGGCCGGCCATCCTGCAGATTTCCAGTTTCTGGCGGCCGGGCACGCCGCTGCGGCTCAATCTCTTGCCGGAACTGGATGTGGCCCAGTTGCTTATTCACGGCAAGGGCACGCTGAAGAAGAATCTCGGCAATCTGCTGTCACAGTGGCTGCCCAACCGCCTGGCCGAAGGCTGGCTCAAGATCAATGGCTTCGATGCCAACGCGCGCATTGCCGACATGCCCGACAAGTCGCTCAAGAAGCTGGGTGACTCGCTCAATCACTGGGTGATCCTGCCCAGTGGCTCGGAAGGTTATCGCAAGGCCGAGGTCACGCTCGGCGGCGTGGATACGCGTGAGTTGTCGCAGCAGACCATGATGGCCAACAAGGTGCCGGGACTGCACTTCATCGGCGAAGCGACGGACGTGACCGGCTGGCTCGGCGGCTACAATTTCCAGTGGGCGTGGGCCTCAGGCGTGGCGGCGGGTTCCGCGGTGTGAGGGCGGCCTGGAAGGCAGGTGTTGGACTTTTTCCTTCATTTGCCCTTGACTTCAGGTGAAGGATCATCTTGACTGTGATAAGTGCCTGATTCTTATCCGTTTTTTACCACGGTGGTGGAAAAAATGCCACGTTTGGCCTTCCAATCGGGTGCCAGTCCTGCTACAATCGCTTTCTTTGCTAATCCAACCTAACCTTTCTGGTTTGAATTTACATGACCACTATTCGCGTTAAAGAGAACGAGCCGTTCGAAGTTGCAATGCGTCGCTTCAAGCGCACCATCGAGAAGACCGGTCTGCTGACCGAACTGCGCGCACGCGAGTTCTACGAAAAGCCGACCGCTGAGCGCAAGCGCAAGCTGGCTGCTGCCGTGAAGCGTCACTACAAGCGTATCCGCAGCCAACAGCTGCCGAAGAAGCTGTACTAAGAATTTCTCGCCGCGCACTCGTGCGGCCGATGTGTAAACCCGCTCCGGTGTTGGTCCGCAGCGGGTTTTCGCATTTATTCCCGATTTGTCGAGGTGTTTTCTCCGGGTGCCTGGCTGGCCTGGTTTTTCCTGTTGGCAGCCCCAAATAGGAAGGAAAGCACCAATTCGGGCTGGCGATAAGCCCATCCATGTTCTACGATGCCAAGACCGGGCCCTGCTTTGTTGCTGCCCGGAATACTGGATGCGGGATGGCGCCAGATCGCAGAATACTCATCCACCTCATCTTCGGAGTACCCCATGGGTTTGAAAGAGCAGATCACGGAAGACATGAAGGCCGCCATGCGCGCCAAGGACATGGGCAAGCTGGGCACCATCCGCCTCTTGACCGCCGCGATGAAGCAGAAGGAAGTCGATGAGCGCGTCGAACTGACCGACGCCCACGTGCTGGCCATCATCGACAAGATGGTCAAGCAGCGCAAGGATTCCATCTCCCAGTTCGAAGCCGGCGGCCGCCAGGACCTGGCTGACGTTGAAAAGGCCGAACTGGCCGTGCTGGCCACCTACATGCCGGCCAGCCTGTCGGATGACGAGATCAAGGCTGAAGTCCAGGCCGCCGTGGCTGCCACCGGTGCTGCCGGTCCCCAGGACATGGGCAAGGTCATGGGCGTGTTGAAGCCCAAGCTGGCCGGACGTGCCGACATGACGGCCGTGTCCGCCCTGGTCAAGGCCGCGCTGGCTGCGTAAGCAGCCCCTTCGCCTCGTTGCCTAACGCCTCGCTGCCCAGGTGATTCCTCAGTCGTTCATCCAGGACCTGCTCAACCGCGTCGACATCGTCGACGTGGTCGGTCGTTATGTGCAACTGAAGAAGGGCGGCGCCAACTTCATGGGCCTGTGCCCCTTCCACAACGAGAAATCCCCCAGCTTCACCGTCAGCCCGACCAAGCAGTTCTATCACTGCTTCGGCTGCGGCGCGCATGGTACGGCGATCAGTTTCCTGATCGAGTACTCGGGGATGGGATTCGTGGAAGCGGTGAAGGATCTGGCCCAGAACGTGGGCATGGTGGTGCCCGAGCGCGAAGACAACATCCCCCTGGCGCAGCGCCAGGAAAAGCAGGCCAAGAGCATGGCCCTGTCGGACGTGATGACGCGCGCCAACGATTTTTATCGTCATCAGCTGCGCAGTGCCCAGCCCGCGATTGCCTATCTCAAGGGCCGCGGACTGACCGGCGAAGTCGCTGCCCGCTTTGGCCTGGGCTATTCGCCGGACGAGTGGGACAGCCTGCGCCAGGTCTTCCCTGACTACGAGAACGAAGTGCTGGTCGAGTCCGGCCTCGTCATCGACAAGAGCGAAGAGGGTGGTGGCCATCGCAAGCGGTATGACCGCTTCCGTGGCCGGATCATGTTCCCCATCCGCAATACCAAGGGCCAGGTGATCGGCTTTGGTGGCCGGGTGATGGACGGTGGTGAACCGAAGTACCTGAACTCGCCCGAAACGCCGCTGTTCCAGAAGGGCAGCGAGCTGTATGGCCTGTTCGAGGCGCGCCAGGCGATCCGCGAGGCGGGTTATGTGCTGGTCACCGAAGGCTACATGGATGTGGTGGCGCTGGCCCAGCTGGGTTTCCCGCAGGCCGTGGCCACATTGGGAACGGCGTGTACGCCCATCCACGTGCAAAAGCTGGTGCGCCAGACCGATGAAGTGATCTTCAGCTTCGACGGCGACAACGCCGGCCGCCGCGCCGCGCGCCGCGCGCTGGAGGCCTGCCTGCCGCATGCTTCGGACAACAAGACCATCAAGTTCCTGTTCCTGCCCAAGGAACACGACCCTGACAGTTATGTGCGCGAGATGGGCGCGCCGGCCTTTGAAGAGCAGATCCGCGAAGCCATGCCGCTGTCGCAGTTCCTGTTGAAGGAAATCATCGGCGAGAACGACTTGCGTACGCCCGAAGGCCGCGCTCATGCGCAGTTTGCCGCCAAGCCGCTGCTGCAGGCCTTGCCGGCATCCGGTCTGCGCCTGCAGATCGTGCGCAGCGTGGCCCAGGCCACGCAGACCACGCCGGCCGAGCTGGAAGTGCTGTTTGAACTGGAAAAGCCGGTGGCGCGCGTACGCAGCGCCCCGCCGCGCACCAAGCGCACCGCCCCGGTCGGGCTGGAGCGCCAGATCATGCGGCTGCTGGTGGCGCATCCGCAACTCTCGGCCGACCTCGATGCCGCCGCGCTGGAAGCCATCGCCCGCATCGCGCCCGACCAGGCCGAGCTACTGGCGCATCTGGTCGGTGTGGCCCAGGGCATGGGCGAGCAGGCCAATTTCGCCGCGCTGGTCGAGCACCTGCGCGAGGGCGGCCCCGAGTTTGACTCGATGATCGCGGAAATCGCGGCCGAGTCGGAATCCGAATTTGATGTGGTGCGGGCCGAGATGGCCGGTGCCATCCGCCAGGCCAGGATCCGCGCACTCGATGACGAGATGCAGATGCTGGTGGCGTCCAACCTGCGCACCGAGGAAGAGCGCAATCGCTATCGTGAGCTGATGCAACGCAAGGAATGGCTCAAGCGCCAGACCGGCGGTGTGGTCGCGGCAGGTTGAGGGGCGGCTTTCCCGTGGAAGCGGGGAGGGGCTGAAAGAAGAATCGGCAGCGAGGGCCTTGCGTGATGTTTGCGTGACCCGATCTGAAGAGTGAGCAGGAGTAGGGAAGCAGAAATCGGCCTGGTGTGGAAAACGCGGTAAAGCACTGCAAATTGTCGTGTTTTACGCACCGGATCGCTGGCGGATGGCCGAATATCGCGGCTTGATCCCAGGGAAAAGAGCCCCATCTGTGCTATAATAGAGGGCTTTAGTTCCGCCGGATGGCTCTTGCATCCCCACCCTGCGGCGACATGCCTTCACCCCGGCGCATCGGGAGGGAGGACGGCAGACAGCGGTATCGCCTGCCGGATTGCAAGCGGCACGACTGCCTGCTGCGCGCGATCGATGGCCCGCCGGTAAAAGGAACGTTGCGCGTGCAGCCGGAGTCTACCGGGCAACCGGTACCGGAGTTGCATCATTAGCATGACTTGATTGGCGCAATGAGTGAATTCTCAATTGGCAGTTGATTCTATGGCAAATGCAATGAAGAAACCCGCGAAAACTCCAGCAGCGTCGGCAAAGAGCAGCAAGACGGCAGCGGCGGTAAAATCGACCGCTGCGGCCAAGACCACCCAGGCGGTAGCCGCCAAATCGCCAGTCAAGGGGACGGCGAAGGCTGCTGTTACCGTAAAACCCACGGCCAAGACTGCAGCAGCAGCGACGCCGAAAAAGACGGCAGCCCAGACAACTGCCGCCAAGCCGGCCCGCGCCGCATCGCCCAAAGCGACTGCAACGCCAGCCAACAAGTTACCTCAAGCCGCCGAACAAGCGGTTTCTGTGAAAGCGACGAAGACTTCCGTGACCACCAAGAAACCCGAAACCAAGACCGCCAAGACCACCAAAGCCGCACAGGTGGAAGGCAAAGACGTCAGCGCGACTGCTGCGTCGAGCGTAAGCCAAACCACTGATGCCGCTGCCCTGGCAGCCATCGACACGTCCGGCTATGTGCTGCCGAGCGTCAAGGTGCCGGGCCGCCGTGGCCGCAAGCCCAAGGAATTCCAGCCCGAGAGCGATGAAGTTGCCGCACTGAACACCATCGAGCGTACCGAACTGAAGGCGGCCGACAAGGCCAAGGCCAAGGATCGCAAGGCCAAGGAAAAGGCCTTGTTGAAGGACGCTTTCTCTTCCGACACCGAAGCCAGCGAAGAAGAGCTGGAGCGCCGTCGCCAGAAGCTCAAGACCCTGATCAAGCTGGGCAAGGAACGTGGTTTCCTGACCTTCTCGGAAATCAACGACCACCTGCCGGAAAACATCGTCGATCCAGAAGCCATCGAAGGCATCATCGGTACCTTCAGCGACATGGGCATCTCGGTCTACGAGCACGCTCCTGATGCGGAAACCCTGCTGCTGTCGGACAACGTGGCCAACGTGGCCAGCGATGATGACGCCGAAGCCGCAGCCGAAGCTGCACTGTCGACCGTCGATTCCGATTTCGGCCGTACCACCGACCCGGTGCGCATGTACATGCGTGAAATGGGTTCGGTCGAACTGCTGACCCGCGAAGGCGAAATCGAAATCGCAAAGCGCATCGAAGATGGCCTGAAGGACATGATCCAGGCCATCTCCGCCTGCCCGACCACGATCGCCGAGATCCTGGCTGCGGCTGACCGCATCTCCAAGGATGAGATCAAGGTCGACGAAATTGTCGACGGCCTGGTCGATCCCAACGAGAGCGAACAGCAGGTCGAGGCGGCCTCTTCCGATTCCGATGAGGACGACGAGGAAGAGGAAGAAGAGGAAGAAGACGAAGAAGAAGAGGAAAACGAGAGCAGCGGCTCTGGTGCCGCCGGCTTCTCCGCCGAACAGCTGGAACAGTTGAAGCGCGACGCGCTGGGCAAGTTCGCCGTCATCGGCACCCAGTTCGAGAACATGCGCAAGGCTTTCGAGAAGGAAGGCTACAACTCCAAGCCTTACGTCAAGGCGCAGGAAATCATTTCCAACGAGCTGCTGGGCATCCGCTTCACCGCCAAGATCGTCGAGAAGCTGTGCGACACCCTGCGTGCGCAGGTGGACGAAGTGCGTACCGTGGAACGCCAGATCCTGGACGTGGCCGTCAACAAGTGCAACATGCCGCGCGCGCACTTCATCAAGGTGTTCCCGGGCAATGAAGTGAACCTGGACTGGGTGGATGGCGAAGTCGCCGCCAACCATGACTACAGCGCCGTGCTGAGCCGCAACGTGCCGGCCATCAAGGAACTGCAGCAGAAGCTGATCGACCTGCAGGCGCGCGTAGTACTGCCGCTGCCGGACCTGCGTGCGATCAACAAGAAGATGGGCGCCGGCGAGAAGAAGGCGCGCATGGCCAAGCGTGAAATGACCGAGGCCAACCTGCGTCTGGTGATCTCGATCGCCAAGAAGTACACCAACCGTGGCCTGCAGTTCCTGGACCTGATCCAGGAAGGCAACATCGGTCTGATGAAGGCGGTGGACAAGTTCGAATATCGTCGCGGCTACAAGTTCTCGACCTATGCGACCTGGTGGATCCGTCAGGCCATCACCCGCTCGATCGCTGACCAGGCGCGCACCATTCGTATTCCGGTGCACATGATCGAAACGATCAACAAGATGAATCGCATCTCGCGTCAGATCCTGCAGGAAACCGGTGCCGAGCCGGATCCCGCGACCCTGGCGATCAAGATGGAAATGCCGGAAGACAAGATCCGCAAGATCATGAAGATCGCCAAGGAACCGATCTCCATGGAAACGCCGATCGGTGACGACGACGACTCCCATCTGGGCGACTTCATCGAAGACAACAACACGCTGGCGCCGGCCGATGCGGCCTTGCATGCCTCGATGCGCAACGTGGTCAAGGACATCCTGGATTCGCTGACCCCGCGCGAAGCGAAGGTGCTGCGCATGCGTTTCGGTATCGAGATGTCGACCGACCATACGCTGGAAGAAGTGGGCAAGCAGTTCGACGTGACCCGCGAGCGTATTCGTCAGATCGAAGCCAAGGCATTGCGCAAGCTGCGTCATCCTTCGCGTTCGGACAAGCTCAAGAGCTTCCTGGAAGGGAATTGATCTTAAGGGTGAGTCAGGATTGGCCGGCGAGATGTTAAAATCGCCGGCTGATTTTTTGGCCCCCTAGCTCATGCTTGGTTAGAGCAGCGGACTCATAATCCGTTGGTGCCGTGTTCGACTCACGGGGGGGCCACCAGTACTAGAGCGGCTTAGCGCTTAGTTGCGCTAAGCCGCTTTTTCTTTTGCTGGGGGATTTTTTGCCCGTTTTGGCAAAATGGCTGTAGGCCACTGGACTGTTGTGTTCAACTGCTTAAGCGAAATTTTCGGCTTCTTATTGATTCACCCTCGGAACTTGAACCTCTCCATTTGACCCACCTTCCACCGTTTCACAAAGGCAGCCACACGATCGTACGACCCTTCATATCCCAGCTCTAATAGATCCAGGAACATCTGTTTCAGGGCTCTTCGTTGCCTAGAGATTTAACGGATTCAGAGCTCAGCCAAGCGGAGAGCCTGGGAGTGAACTCATCAAGAGAGCTAGGCGAATGCCTTGCTGGGTATGCTGCCTCGATCGAGTCTGACTGGATACAACAGCGAACCGTATTCTGGGAGATGTCCAACGGCGGGCAATTTCGCGGATGGCAGATAGCGGATATCGCAGTGACCCGTCCATTTTTCCCGTGCCAAGCCAATTCGGAATAGCTCCGGTTGATATAGCCAAGATTCCATCCTATTCGTAAATCTTCCCCATGAACAGGATATCGGCAACCCTACGCCAAGGATTTCTGGGAACTTCATAGAGTTGGGGCCCATTTCTTGAATTCTCCACCCAACGGGCGGACGCTTTTAAAAAAGCGCCAATATTGCCGTTCTCCCAGCCCAGTGCCCCCGCAGAGTACGGCGATTGAGGTGACGCCGCGAGTAATTCAGTTTCTGCAAACCAGTCTGCGGAGAGTACATTCAGAAAATTGATGAAACTCACTTCGTCCACCACAGCATCTCGCGCAGACTCAAGTTGTCTTTGCATTTCTTGTTTAATGTATTTTGTGCTCATCTAGTATCCTCGTAACATTTCCCACTTTTGGGCTATAACCCTCGGCTTCCGATGCAAAGCCGCCATGGGCACCCAGGGAAGATCCCCACAATGCTCGATTTTTTACGTGACTGGCGGGCTTTGACCAAAAAACAATGCCTATAGACATGGGAAGGCAGGGCGGGATTCGTCCGTTATCCACCCTTCACGATAAGCGATCAGAGAGTAAATCAATAGCTTCAGGCTGATAGCGGTGGTCGCGTCGCCAGTGTCGCAGAAGAAAAGCCACCCGTATAGGTGGCCTTTTGAGGCGTGACGATTTCGGGACGCTCTCCGGCAGTAACGTCTAATGTTCCGTTAGTTATTTCTTGCCGATGCGGTCTATTGCACTTTTCAGTGAGCTCGTCGCGAGGTGAGCATACCGTTTCGTGCTGGAAGCTGTTTTATGCCCGAGAACTGCGCCGACTGTGTAGAGATCAACTCCATCATTGATCATTGAGCTAGCTGCGCTGTGCCGCAAGTCGTGAAAGTGCAGCCAATCTAAGCCCACCTTTCGGCGAGCATCCCTGAAGTGCTTGGAGATGCGGCTCTGGTCTGGAAGCATAATTTTTGCGCAGCAACGAATCTTGCGATGCATGGGAACGATCCGCGGTTCACCATTCTTTGTATCTTCCAGTATGAAAGAATCTTCGGTTCTAACTGCCAGCAGGATTTCGGACATCCGCATACCACTGTAGAACGCAATGCGAACAGCGGCCCGCATAGGACGATGGTTCGATGCTAAGCAAAGCTGCAGCATTTCTTTCCTGCTGATGTATCGACGGCGCTCATTGCGTACCATCGGGGCAACGACACGTTCGGCCGGATCATGTTCGGACATACCATGATGCTTCCAAGCATATCTGCAGGCCGAAGTGAGATAGCGAATGCGATTACGTAAAGTAGCCGCCGCTAGCGGCGTTTCATTGTCTTCGTTAACCCGCCCGGCTTTTGCCAGATAAGTCTTGCAAACTTGCGGGAGTTCGGACATATGACGGCCCTTGTACGCGAAATACATTTGCGCCAGCTCCCGCGCTATATTGGCACCGCTTTTCAAGAGCGGGATGCGCTCCTCGATATAGATATTTACTGCATCATCAATTAAGAAATTTGGCCGTTCAACGTTATTCGCTATCGCATAGAGACGTGCGGATTCTTCCCGGTCGAAGGCGTCGGCCTGGGACTTATTCCAAGTTTTCGGAAGGTATTTTCTAATCCTGATCCTTTTGCCTTTAAGACGGCGGTCGAATTCAAAGACGAAATTACCTCTTTCTTTGTCGCGGTATATCGGCATGATTCCAAATAGCTAAACAGGTCAATTCGGTTGAAAAGGATACGTCTGCCGATCCGATAACAAGGAATCGGGCCAGCAGGCGCAGCCAGGTCATATACGTGGCGCGGCGATACACCGAGAGTTACTGCAGCGGACGCTACTCCAATGAGAGACGGCTCAGTGTTCTCCTGAATCATCGTAAATTTCCTTATCGAGTTTTATGCGAATGCGACAGCGCGAGCGCTGAAGTCAGCTAGGGAAAGGCTGCGCTTCGACGTGGAGTTGCTCTTGGCTCGGCGAGCAAGGCCCGAATCATCGCAAGTGATGATGTCCGCCAGCGGGACGCCATGGAACTGTCCTGCTAGTTCGTTTTCCAGCTCTACCCAGGCGAACCGTTCGCCATTGCCCAGATGCTGACGAATGACCGACACATAACCGGCCAGCACGCCATCGTCGGGCGTGTTGAACGTGATGCGGTCCATGCTCTGTGGAGGCTGCATTACGAAGTCGCGCGGCTCTTTGGCAGAGGCGACGATTACATCAAATTTCACAGGTGCATTCATTGGTTCTTCTCCTTGGTGGCCGTAACAGAGCACACGCCAAAGCGATCGACGGCGGCGGCGATCACGTCGCAGCTATGGGCTGCGATGGCGGTGTAAGAATGGCGTGCGCTGGCAGTGCGCACGACGACACGAAACGCGGTCATGGGGCGTTCCCTTTCGTTGGATTGGTATCAATCGGAAGTTCGGTCACATCGAGCCGGCCAGCGCGCCAGTCGGCTACCTGGTGAGGCGTGCCGTGACGCGGTGACTTGTCCGGCACAGGCACCACGCGTGGCCAGGGGCATGCCCTGATGGCATCCCAGGCGGCCAGGGCCCGGCGCTGTTCGTCCACCGTCATGGCTGGTGTTGGCCATGTCGGCATGTCGTCTACCACCGGCCGGGGCCAGGGACATGCGCCCAAGGCGAGCCAGGCACGATTGATCTGCGCGGCCTGGTCGGGCTTGAACATGACCGGCGCTGGTGAAGTCTTCGGTTCGAAGGACACAGCGGCCGCAAAGTCACGCCCGGCGGGCTGCGTACAGTTATTTACACGAGTCCAAGGGAACCCCGAACCCGCCGATGCGCGGGCGTCGTGCCCTTGAACTGGCGTCCATGTGTGACGAACCGATTTAAAAACCACACCGGCCATCTGGCGGCATTGAACGCCATAGGGCATGACACGTTCGCATTCTTCATAGCGGCCGGTGACAGTCTTGGTTTCCTTGGCCAGCGTGACCATCAGATCGTCGCGTTTTACAAGCGCGCCGCCCTGCGCACGCAGATAACTGGCCCAGCATGCACGCTTCTCGCCTTCGACCTTCTGCACAGCATCCCATGCGGCGGCCATGGCCGGAGGAGCCTGTTTGACCATGTCTGCTGGCACGCGGCGCAGTTCGCGCCACACGCTTACCGGTGCGCCACCCCATTGCTGGAACTGGCGAATGCCCCAGCGGGCCGCCCAAGCTTCCACGCGGGCCGAGGGCGTTAGCTCACGATCCCCCGCCATATCGGTGGTGATGAGGTAGCCTTCTTTGGTCTTGTGGTCCGCCACGCCATCGATGTTCTTGGCCACGTACTTAGCGATATAACCGGCAGCACTGCCTTTCGCCCAATCAATGCGTTTCACGTCAAGCCGGCGCTTGAATGCACCCGGTTCGCCGCGATCCGCACGCCAGGCGTATCGCTTCATGATGCGGATAGCGCGGCTGGCCACGTCCTTGACGTGCGGCGTGGTGTAATCCGGCAGCGCGCGCACGAACACCAGCATGTGCCAGTGCGGGCAACCGTCATGATGCGGTTCAGCAATACGGAAGCCGTACAGCCCGATACCACGTCGAGCGAGCGCCGAGCGCGCCAGTGCCGTCATCTTGCCCAGGTACTTATTGGCTGTGCGCGGGTCGGAGCCGTCATACCTGGGATTCGGCTTGCCGGTGTGCAGGGTTGCATGGAAGCGCGATGGACACGACCATGTGAGGAACAGGCCCTGATCGTTGCACTCCTTCGCGATGGTCTCGAAACCATTGATGCGCAACATGAGTTCGCCGCGACGAATAGTCTTGTTCGCAGTCGTTTTCTCGGCCAGCTCAGCAATGCTGAATTCCTGGCCTGCCTCATTGCGCACAATGGTCGCTTCTAGAGCGGCGGCATTTCTTCTGTTCTGCGCCAGGCGAGAGAGTACGGCGTCATTACTGGCATAGGGCTCACCGTGATAGTGGACATAACCCAGGCGGATATTTCCACCTTCAAAGGCTCTTCCGACTACCTTGCGCAGTTGCCTGCGCCACCAGCGCGGATCCACGACACGCGCAATGATGGCACGCAGATCGTCATCATCCACTTCAGGCATATCAATGCCGTAGTCACTACACTCTTGCTCGATGAGGTCGCGTGCGTGGGTATCAGAAATCGCTTTCCACAAGATTTTCTTGACGTTCTCGGCGGCTTTCTCGGCCGTGGCGCAGATATCGGCATCATCCTGCGACAGATCCACGCCGGCCGGCACATACTGCGCAGCGAATTCCCGGACGAACTGAACCGCAACCGGCTCAAAAATCTTGTTCCAGTGCCATACCGACATCAGTTCCAGTGCCTGACTCACGACACGTCCGCGCCACTTCAGCGGAATACGTGCCAGTTCTCCGGCAAACTGCCGGGACTCCACGAAGGCCCGATGCCGACGGCGTGTCTTGGCATCGACTGTTCTAGACTGCATTGAGGGCTCTTTCATACGTCGTAATGGCCCGCAGCACTGCGTGGCGCATGGCCAGGCGTTCAGCTTCAGTGAAGGAGTGAATAGGGCATTCCCAGCGATCTGCCGAGAGTCCCGCCAGGGCCAGGATGTGTCGACGCACTGGCTTGGGCATCGCCGCCCAGGAATAGGCAATCCCGGTTTGGAGATTGGGACGCCGCCGGTTGCGCAGCAGCGAAATGGACTTCTCTAGCTCAGCCTTAGCGGCCTCATTGCCCGGAGGCGTGGGCACCCATGCCGCGCGCTCGCGCAGCAGGTCCGATGCCGGGCGGAATGACGCATGGTCCTTAATTCGTGCACCGCGCATCATCACCCCCGTACCAGCCCGAGAGCCGCCAGAAGAGATGGTGCAAGCAACAGAAGAGCAGCGATGCCATGAGCGATCACAGTACGCATTACCATGCCCCCATCAGACCGCCGAGGCGCTGCAAGCGCTGAACGAGGCGGGCGGATATAGCGTTCTTCCCTTCCCAGATCACATTCCACTGCAGGTCATCCTGTAGCACTGCCTTGCGCAGCAACATTCGCTGCGCACATTGAAATTCTTTAATGTCGTCGCCCATACGAAGCCGCAGCGAGGCGAGCGCAAGCGTTGTCTGTTGCTGATCGAGAGCCATGTGAGGTTTCTTTAGGGTGAGCGAATCCCGCGTGCGCCAAACGGCGCACGACAGGTCTTAGTTAAATTTGGAGGTTCAGCGACCGGCTAAGCGGTCACCGGTAAGTCAGGCAGTGCCTGTTCCTTGGGGTGCGAGATACGCACGGGGCGAGATGGGAAGGCTCACCTCTGGATTGGGCATCGCGGACATCGACACGGTACGAGAAATCTCCAGCGTGGCAACGAAGGTATGGCCGCAATCGACGTTTTGGCATCGATAGGTGATTTCCTTCATGAGCGTGGACATGGTTCGACTTTTGGCTGCACGTACAGGGCTTTGGCAATGAGGGCACGGCAGGCTAATTACACGCATGTTGTTTTCTTTCCCTTGATGGCATAGAGTGCACGCCCCTTGCCTGTAACACGTTTGATACCTTCTCGAACAGATTGCGCTAGAGCGAACTCAGCGGCCTGTTCAATCGTGTCGAAGCCTTCTCGCATCATGATCACTTCCAGGGCTTCGACTAACGCAGGATGGGTGAACGGCAATTCGATATCAGGCATTGCGAGGCACTGAAAAGTGGCTCGTGAGCGCCTTTGCTTGCACGTTCTGCTCGGATAAGATCGGCATCGAATAGGATTGCGCCAGGGCGATGGCCTGATGCATCAACAGATCATGGGCCAGCGTGGCCAGGTTTTCACCCTGGTACTGCGCCAGGGCTTTCATGATGTCGTAGTTGTCATCGTTGACGCGCACTACGATGCGGCGGTGACGGATTTTGCGGGGATCGTCGTACATAGCAGCCTCCTATGTTCAAGCCCGTCCGGCCTTGACGTCTTTGTCGTAGGCGGCCATGCCGCGTAAGATCAGCAGGCGCACAAAAGAAGAGCGCGTGCGCAAATCCTGGCGGGCCAACTCAGCCAGTCTTTGCTCTTCATCAGCTTCAAGGCGGAAGGTAACGGCCACCGAAGTATCGGTATGTGGGCGGGATACGTGCTTGGAGAAAGTAGGCATATGGGATA
Source organism: Herbaspirillum sp. 1173 (assembly GCF_031455335.1). NCBI lineage: Bacteria > Pseudomonadati > Pseudomonadota > Betaproteobacteria > Burkholderiales > Oxalobacteraceae > Herbaspirillum > Herbaspirillum sp. 1173. The sequence continues at coordinate 39,431 of NZ_JAVDSP010000004.1, forward strand.
ATTGGATGTACACGTCACTTAGCAATGACGTGAATATTAGTTCTCAAAAACGTACCTGTCAAACAAATATTTGCGTAATGAGTACCTTTGGTCAAAGATTAAAAGATGAGCGTAAGCGCCTAGGCCTTACTCAACCGGAGTTTGCTGCCGTCGGTGGGGTGGAAAAGGGAGCGCAAATCAACTATGAGCAAGACAAGCGCTTTCCAGGCGCGGACTATCTAATTGCCGTTGCGGCGCTTGGTGTTGACACCCAGTATGTTTTACTTGGTGTTCCGTCTTCCGACGGGTTGACGGAAGACGAATCGGAGCTTCTGGTGGGATATCGGAAGTTGGATCTTCGTGCGAAGGCCCGCGTCCTTGGCGTGGTCGAAGGAGCGAGCGATACAGATACACCGGCACCCGCTCCAAAAGGTCGGGCGAATATCACAATTCACGGCGGTGTAGGGCAACAAATTCAGGGCGAGACCTTTAAAAAGGTGGTTGGCCCTCAGATGGTCAAAGCCCCGTCTAAGAAAAAGTCATGAAATGGAGCAGTGCCTCTTCGATGTGATAGATGGCTGCGTTAAGGGTTATTTTTGCGAAGTAGGGTGGTAATGGTAGGGAAAATTAATATTCGGGGAAGCGTTTCTCAATTCATCAATGGGAATGTGCACAGTATCAGCGGCCCAACGACCGTTGGTACTCGGAAGTCGAGTGAAGTACGAGACGTAGAGGGCCCCCAAAGGATCACTGAATTCCAGCGGAAAAGGATTACCGTATTAGTGAAAGAATGGTCTGCCATTTCCGGTGAAAAGGAGGTCGAAATTTATAAGATCTTTATGAAAGACTTTGGAGTTCGATATTTCCGAGAATTTCCAAGTGAGCATTATTCGACCGTGAAAGAAACGCTAGAGGGATGGATTGCGTCCGGCGCGTGCAAAGCGGATCGGGTTGCGATTCCAGGAGGGATGAAAGTCGTGCAGAGCGCAAAACTGCAACATCATCTTAGATGTCTCGTTTGTCTTGAAAAAGATGCAGCTTTCGCCCGTGCTCAAAGGGCTACATTCGCACTGGCGGCTTTGGCGTTCGCGCTCTCGCTATTATGCGGGTGGCTGCTCTATAAGATGCCTGTTTCTTGAGTGGCGTCTAATTTGGCTCTTATTTGAAGTGAATTAATCCCTCAATCATCCCGGTCCGGCCCGGGGGAGTAATCCAGGAGACGGCCAATTCTGCGAGCAAATCAACACATCGGATAGTTTCGGCTTAAGAGACCGCCGAAGAGCCATACGTCAATCTGCTCATATAACTATGCAGAACGAACTCGTCGCGACGTTTTTCTATGTTAGGTACCGAACAGTTCGGTACAAGCCAAATCGTTACCTTAAGCTACTGAACGTCTGTTCAACTAATTCCTTTATCGCAAAAGTCGGCAAGAGGTTGTCCGGAAGTCTCGAATCCAGACGTGCCATTTGTCTTTTATTCGCCAAGGAGTTCATATGCTTACTTACGAAACTGATGGTAGCGATGGTAGCTTCTGCTACCGATTGGAGTACTCAAAGTGTGATGCTGGCTGGTCTCTCGAGTCCATGCAGGTGAAACGAGTCGGTGAATCGGTACTGCTAAAGCGAGGGCTAAAGAAGGTTTATCGAACAGAGGCATTAGCCATTGCTTACGGAATCAATAGTTGTGAGGACATGGTAAGCAGTTTCACGCTCGGAGCTTTGAGTTGGAACGAATTCATGAATTCGCACGGGCAGTTACCTTGATGGGGGTAATCATTCATTCGCCTCTAAGTTTCTCTCTTCCTCATGTTTTTACGAATTATTCTGGCCTGTTGCTAGATTGGAATCATCCAAGCGTGAATTAGATTTCCTTCTTTCGAAAGCGGACAGATTCATCCCAAGGCATCATCCAGCACCGCATCTCTTGCAGCGTTTAGTAGAGCTTCTTTGCACACCTGTGCTCTTGCTTGCGGTGTGGCTATCGGTATAGGCCGCCACTGGGCTATCCAAAGAACGCCCCGTTCAAAAGAAGGAGCTCTTGTCGTCGCTCCTCTAACCTCATCTACGATTTTGTGCCACCTATTTTGCGAGATGTCGAGTGCCCTTGCTTCTTCGGTATGGTTGAATATTTGCCGCCTGCGACCGGGTCGCCGTCGCTATCGCGGCGGGACTTGCCGCTACTCTCTCCTGCATCCACTAATTTTTGGGCACTGCTAGTGTCTTTTCTACGTTGATTGTTGCTAGACATATCATTTCTCCTTGGGTTCAGGTTGGCAATCCGCTAGCGCTTCCGATATGGCTACGCTGACGATGAGACATGCTGTTCCTATTGAAATCCAGCGGATGTAGGTGTAAGGCCTATGTAGCTGTAGTCATATAGGCTATACGCAGATTCATTTACGCCATTGGTTCTTAAGGGATGTGGAACTGCATCCTCTATGGTTATCAGCGCACACACCAAAAGCTTCTTCTGGATTATCGTAAATGTTGGACACTAGGCAGGATAATGGCCGCAAAAACGCTCGTCTCTCTTCTGAGAAGTTCGCTATCTTTATAACCCTCGTCGCCGCGACACTTTTTTCGTCTATCGATAAAACGTCGCAGCCCGTACGTTAGCTCGCATAAGTGAACTCAAAGAATGAAAAAGATACTCTTCGAAAAAATATAAAAATTGTTTCGTAATGTTCGGTGACGAACAGATAGAGGATGTCCGCTTAGGCGATGCTTCGTCCTGGAGTAAAGGTGAATGGCAGATGGCTTGCCATGGCGTCAACACTGTTAATTCAAATAAGCGCGTCGTGCCAGGAGCTTCCCAAGGCGCCAAGAAGAATCAAATCGCAGCAGTTTGCTTTCCCCTATCTTTGCCACATTCAACCTAGAGGTCACTCAATGAAAAACGTCATTTCAGGGGTATTCCTATCCGTTTCCTTGATGCTGTCCAGCGCAGCTGTCCATGCTTCGACCGACATCAACAACACTTCCACTATCACCTTCAACGGCCCCAGCTCGTCGATTGGTGCCTCATACGGTGCCGGCACCAGCGGCAAGACTTTCACTGAGAATTTCACTTTCGGACAGGGTAGCGTCTTCAACGTTTCGTCCGCGGTGATCTCGATCGCACTGGACTCCATCTCAGGGCTCAACATCAGTAGTTTCACTCTGAGCGGAAACGGGGTGACCGCGACTGGCCATTTGACTTCCAGCTCAGGCTTGCAAACATGGACCCTGCATGCATCCAATCTTACTTCCGGGCTGTACACCCTGTCAGCGATCGGCAACGTCACGGGCACTAACGGCGGGAGCTTCGGAGGCAACATCAGCGTTGCAGCGGTTCCGGAGAATTCCACTGTGGCAATGATGCTGGCGGGGCTTGGCCTGGTAGGTTTCGCTGTCCTGCGCCGTCGTCGCAAATCGACCATGCATGGGACAAATTCGACCGGCCTCGTGCCGGTGTAAAAGGCAAAGCGGAAGAACTTTGAAACTGCCCATGCGGGCAGTTTTTTTATGCTGAACGCTTCCATGTCTCTGGTATCGAAAATCTATGGATCCGAAGTCCACCGATATTTGCCGGTCGGTATTCAGTCTCGCTCGCCCCAATTGGATTAATGCATGTCTAATTCAGATCTTCCATTAATGAATCACCTTCTGGCCGCCTTGGCACCGGAGGTGCAGCATCGCCTGCTTCCCCAGCTGGAATGGGTTTCCCTCCCCTTAGGGATGGTGCTCTACGAATCGGGCGATACGCTGCAGCATGTATATTTTCCGACCGACTCCATCGTGTCGCTACTCTATGTCATGGAAGACGGTGCGTCGGCAGAAATTTCCGTAGTGGGTAACGACGGTTTTATTGGCATCGCCATTTTGATGGGAGGAGAAAGTACTCCCAGCAGAGCGATCGTACAGAGTGGCGGTAGCGCTTATCGTCTTTCTGCCAGCCGCTTCAAAGAGGAATTCCATCGCGATACAGGTACGCTTCATCTGATGTTGCGCTACAGCCAGGCGCTGCTGACACAGATGGCGCAGACCGCAGTGTGTAATCGACACCATTCCATCGACCAGCAGTTGTGCCGGTGGTTATTGTTATCTTTGGATCGACTGTCCGGCAACCAGCTGACGATGACCCAGGAGCTCATCGCCAACATGCTGGGCGTCCGGCGCGAGGGCGTCACCGAGGCAGCTGGCAAGCTGCAACGGCAGGGGGTGATCGAGTACAGCAGGGGACGGCTAACGGTACTGAACAGACCAAGACTGGAAGAGCTGTGCTGCGAATGCTACGCGGTGGTCAGAAAGGAAACTCAACGTTTGTTGCCGCCGACTCGCTTCGAAAGTTGATGAGTCTGTCACGTTGATCTAGCGCCTGCGCGTAGCTTGTCGAATGGTTGGAACTTGGCAGCTTGGTCAAGCCGCTTTGGTCACGTAGTGCAACGACCGTACGCGAGGTCATGATTACGATCAGATTTAAGAGGGATATCAAGCTTATCGGCGCGCCCCTAGCGGCTAGATAGAGCTCATCTTGAGCAGGGAGCCGATTACAGGAGTTCAAGCATGCACACCAGCCGCATCAAGTTCTTCAAGGGATTTCAGATCGAGGTCACGGTAACTCGTTATGGTAATGATTGTTGTATCTTTATCAGAATACGGCGATTCGCCAGGATTTCCGCGGCGGGTGCCGATGTCATTTTTGCGCATTGGATGGATCGGCGGGCGAGCTCCTTCGCCACAGCCTTTCAGTGCGCGTTCGTACGCGCACACTCCGAAATAGAGAAGCGTGAAGTGCAGGGCGAGCTCACAGGCACTTAGACGGCAGATGCCTACGCAAGGTTCAGAAGTGTCTTCGATCTAGCCTCAGCTAAGTGAGGTAACGAACAGAGAAGCGACCACTAAGGCAATAAAATGCGGGTAATGGCATAGTACTTTCTTAAGGTCCGCCAGAGCCGGATCGGGACAGTTGGCGGTATCAGCCGCGATTTCGACGGCAATGCGATGGATCAACTTGAACTGCGTATCGTCAAGTTTTCAGCCATGCAGCAGAAGGATCTGGCGATTGCAATGGACAACCAGAACGGGCATCTTTATGGATTCATCAGAGTGGGTTCGCAGTCGGATCTGTTCATCTTGGTCAGCTCATGGCAGCGCCTGAGCTGCAACCATGAGTTTATGCCTGAGCGAAAGTTCCAGATAGTCCCGTCACCGCAGGTTAGCGTGCCAGTGCGTGCAGGAAGCAGCACAAACATAGCCGCGCGGGGGACGTAGCGTAAGCTTGTTAAAGCGTTTTTGTATAGAGTTTAGTTTCGTCGATGTAGCAAGAACATGCCTGCTTTTCAAGGTGCTTGCGGTTAAGAATGGTCATGTGACCGCGACTGTATTCGATAATTCCTTGACTCCGCAATTGGGTGGCCGCGGCAGTGATACCAACACGTCGCACCCCCAGCAACGATGCCAGTGTTTCCTGCGTGATTGAGAATTCTTGCGCGTTGGAGCGATCCTGACTCATTAGTAGCCACTTTGCGAGGCGCTCGTAGAGAGTATGGAATTTGATGCAGCGGCACGTGCAATAGAGTTGCTCGATGACGATGTTGATGTATCGATTCAGCGCCAGTTGTAGTCCCTTGTTTTGGTTCAATTCTGTCCGGAAAGTCGCGGCGGAAATACTCCATGCTCGGCCCGGATAGAGTACCGAGGCGTGGAAATCTGTGGACTTCAAGCCCAGCGCGTAGGGAATCCCATACATGCCTTCTCGACCAACCATGCTGACCTCGAAGTTAGGTGTCGCATCTCCCAGCGAAAGGATTGAGATCAGACCATTGATTGGGAAGTAAATCACGTTAGCACGGGGCGACGACAAGATCCGCCCGGCGTGCAGGTCAATCAAAGTACATTGCTTTAACAGGTGTGCCCGGTCGGCTTGGGACAGTGACGCGATAATATGGTTCTGGTCATTTTCCAATTCATCTCTCAGGTAATGTGGCCAAAAAAGTAGGCATGTCGAATGTCGTAATACCGTTTTAATGAATGGAGTATGAGCCTTTTGTATATTTGTCACCGTCCTTTAACGAACATACGAGGCCATTAATGACCGGTAAATCAACGGGTCGGAAGGGCTAGAAAATCGCTACGAACTGACAGCAAGAAAGACTTCAGAGGACAATCGATCGAAGGTTGTCATTAAGACGCCAGAGCCGTATGGTACTCAACCAAAACCCTGATAACTTCTTCGCAGAGAAACAAAAAACGGCCTGTTATACTGCCCATCTTATCCCCGGTATCGGCTTCAGCCAGTCAACTAGCGGAGCAGTTCGTGAGTCTTAATCAGGCATTAGCTCTAACTGCAATGCCGACCAAGGAAAGAAGGTTCGGCCGGGTCGCGAGGAATACGCCGATGCGGCGCAGCTTCACAATCAACGATTACACCATCGGGCGTAAAGTGATGATCCGTTCGGTAATAATCGAAGGTCCGGGCCACGTGTGGAGCGGAGGAGATGACGCGATGTCCTTTAACGCTCAAGGACCGGACGCGAGCCAGCTGATGCTGAATTTCCTTGAGCGCCGCCGCCGGTACTGATCGTGTACGTCATTAGCTTTAGCTCCGACAGCGATACTACTAATAATAAAAATGTTTGCCGCGCCTCCCTGTTTCGGTGGCCGTGCTTTTTTTCGTCGCCGCAGAGCAGGTATACAAGCCCATTCGTCTAAAGCATGAATCCGCTTTTCCTCCGCTATCTCTGAGAAATCCGTGACGACGGTTTGGTGTAATCTTCAAGAAAATCTACATCCTTTCAATTTAAATTCCTACGCACTTAGAGTCTGTTCGATAACGAACAGAAATCTTTAAGGCCAGAGACCAGAATAGGAGTTCATATTTTCAAAAGGAGATCTTATGAAATCCGATGCGCAAATTCAGGAGGCCGTGTACGAAGAGCTGAAGTGGGAGCCCTCCGTTATCGCAACTGATATAGGAGTTGAGGTTTCAGCTGGCATCGTGACTCTTTTCGGTCATGTTGGGAGCCACTCTGAAAAGGTGGCAGCAGAGCGTGCTGCCCAGAGGGTTATAGGTGTTAAGGGAGTCGCCATTGCGATATTAGTAAAGCTACCGCTTTCCAGTCAGCGTGAAGATGCCGATATTGCACGTACTGCCTCTAATGTGCTTTCGTGGTCCACCCATGTGCCTTATGACAACCTTCAGGTATTGGTTGAGCACGGTTGGATTACGCTAACCGGAGAGGTCAGATGGGATTTTGAACGGCGCGGAGCAGTTGCCGCAGTACGTGATCTTATGGGAGTTGTAGGTGTCATTAGTCACATCCGAATTAGGGAAGCGGTATCGGTAGCATCTCTCAAGTATGAAATAGAAGCCACTCTAAAACGACGTGCTCATAATGAAGCAAAAGCTATTTCCATCGATGTCGTTGGAGCGGAGGTGACGTTATCAGGATCTGTCCATAATTTGGCGGAACGGGACATGGTCACTAATGCGGTTTGGGGAACGCCTGGGGTATGCAATGTTATTGATCGGCTTTCTGTAACTTAGAAAATCTATAGTCAGAAATCGATCCCCAAGAATCACGCTTCCAAAGGGCTGGCGATTACATGCGCGCAAGAGATTTTTTTTAAGAAATTTTTCACTCTGTTGATTTTCTCGCGAATTTGACCCTGGTCATTTGAATCACCTTCCGACGTCTGATACAGGCTCCCGCGTGATCATACGTCTCTTCATATCTCAGATCTCTTAGGTCAAAGAATATTTGTTTCAGGGTCGTCTCTCAAGTTAGTAGAGTAGGTCTCCACGCTAGAGAAGTCACGAAGCGGCTGACCATTTGGAATCTACTCAGAGGAGTTAGTTCGGTAGCTCTATGCAGGTGGTTTGCAACCGTTTTGCTTGAACACTCGCTCTGTCATTGCAGGGTTGTTCGCGAGCTTTTCCCTGGATCTTCGGGGGCGTGCGACTAGTTCCCCGCCACAATTAGCGCACCTACCTTTCAAGATGTCCGTCGCACAATCATTACAGAAGGTGCACTCGAAGGAGCAAATCTTCGCGTCCGTCGAATCTGGAGGCAGGTCCTTATTGCAACATTCACAGTTGGGTCGTAAATCGAGCATTTTTTATCCTATGTATAGCGATTAGGTTTGAGTGGATGCGCACATCTTATTCGAAGAGCGAATTTCGTTGGTATCTCTCGACAAGGATAAAGCGGACAAAAAATCGTCATTTTTAGCCACGTACGCATTTCATCGATGGTGGCGCTATAGGGTTGATCATGCCAATAGAAAAATAAATAGTATCTATTCACGTTCTGAAGAAGGAATAGGAGTAAGGTCTGTATAGTCCTTCGCGATTCAATGCTCTGGAAAAAAGCTCCCCTCTTGATTGGCTTCTCCATCCCGACTCTGCTGTCTCTCCAATTTTTGAGTCCCTCCGTTGAGATGCTTTTGTGTCTTTCTCATTGGAGAATCATATGGACAAGACCAATCGCCTTCGATTAGTGGAAACGGTTCTCGACTATCAATTTCCGCTTTCGGGAAATGCTTTCTATCTAGACTATTCACTGCAGCTTGCGGATATCGAGAGTATTTATCAATTTCTTGCGGACCTCGCACTTAGTCGAGGAAAGACAAACGATCTTTGCGATCCAAAGCGTCTCATTTTGTCAGAGGATTAAAGAGAAAGAGCGTGCTTATACACCGCCCGAAAAACCGGATTTGGAATTTTGGAACCTGTTGATTCTCTGCGCTTGATGTCAACATTCGTACTTTCGCTAAATACTTTCTTCAAGTTGAACTGGGCGCGAAAATAGGTGAGATCGTGTATCGATTGGCTTAATGATTTATCCCTTCCTGCCTGGAGGCAGAAATGCGAATTCATCCCAACATCCGCTTTAATAGTGACGAAATTGAAAAAGCGATAGATAAGCATCGACGAGAACACGGTGAATGTTGCTTTGAAAATAACGAGATCAAAAATTCCACAACAATTAATGTAAAGACGCAGAGCTTTCGTGAAAAGAAGTTGGGATGGCCGATGAGTCCGAACAGCTATCGACGAGTCACATCTGCGAAGGTCAAAAAAGCAGATGAGAAGTAGAACTTGGTAGCCAAATGTGGGCGGCTACTTTTGGTGCATCCGGAAGGAACAACTATCTAAGATGAGGATGTCAAAAGATCTGAAAAGCCCACACATATAAACTACGCAAAGGACGAATATATATGTCAGATACCAAATCACCGGTAGATCAAAAAAATGAAAACCAAGAACATGTCCCAACGAGAGGACATCCGCAGCAACATCAAGGGCATAGACCGAACCAAGAGCAAGTAGGGAGCGAGGAGTGGCGAGGACGTCAAACGGCAAACGATACCGAAGGTAAGCGGAATCAATCTCAGCAGCAAGAAGACGCTAGAGAACCATATAAAAATCGTACTAAAGACCACCTTGAATTGGTGAAAAAGTAGGTCTCCGAAAACTGATATTGCAAGGTCTCGCTGTAAAGAATCCTTGGACTAGTTATAGGTTTGGCATAGAGAGGATTTGATCGATGCTGAATAGAAGGCTGCGAAGTACTTAGTCGAATTCAAATAAAAATACCTTTCCAAGTCGCCAGCAAAACTGCCAGCAATGCAATCCTAACTAAAGATTCCCAAGTCCACTTTTCAAACTTCGGACAACAGATCCGTAAAATTTTCCTGCGAGCTTAGATATTCGCGTCCCTCAGATGTGTGGAAATGAAATGAATATCGCTTGAATGACGCGATCATCAGATTTTTTCAAAGAAGAATCTCGTAGGGATTTGCCGCGCTGAAGTAGTGTTGCTTGAGCAGAGCGTCAATATGCGTGAAGCGCCAATCGCACATTTTAATCTGAAGTCGGTTTCGTATTCGTAGCAGCGGTACGCACCTCTGCAAACCTTTGATGGTATCGCTGCAGCCCAGTGCAATATGCCCACGAGTTGGAGAAATTATGAGCAAAGTAAACCGGTGGCGTGAGTTTTCCGTCACAAAGACTGTTGCCGCATCAGAAAAAGGCATTGAGGCAGAATTGTTGACGAGAACTGCTGGGAAATTGGCTGCTGAGAAAATCTTTGGATCCGATGCTCTTAAAGATGAACAAGCAATCTTAGCAGCTGAGTCTGAAGGACTGCCGATTAAGAGAAACTAGACCTTCTCGGTTATCGGTCAGGCGTGGATCAACAGCGATTTTGTTTAGCTTTAACGGAATTTTTCGTTCGCTAATGTGGATATTTAGCATTTTCTTTGGTTGAATGATTTTCGCGATCTGAATATCGCGACAACGGACATCGCGGCCTGTTCCATTGACTCCCTAACCTGACCGCGATGCGAAGGAACGATCGTGTCAAACTTCAATAAAACCCAAGGCTCCCATCGCTTGGAGCAGCAAGGATTTATCTCCCACAAGGAGAAGACTTCGAGATCCAGCGATGGCCGATACTCTTCACGAGAGGGCGAGAAGAAAAAGCAAGAACAGGCTGATCAGCAAAGTGATGCAGGTCCGCGCCGCTATGAAGGTGGTGAAATTTATCGAAAGAACTACATGAGAGAGGATGGGAAATCTGATCGCTCGCGGTAATGGGGTATATGGGAAATCAGTTCAATTTAGTAAAGAGGCCGCAGTTGCGGCCTTTTTTTAACTAAGGGGATTGTCATGCGATTTTATTTCGAAGACGAGGACCATGAGGCCGGTTTTGTATGGCTGCGAATTGGGAGGCTTGAGGTTATTGAAGTGACGAGTGGTTTAGGAAGTATTCGTACCAGAACCGAGTTTCAAATTAGAAATGCACCGACAACTATAGAAGGTCAGATGATCGTCTGTCGAAAAGCGATAGCTCAATTTATTCGTGAAGCTACCGGATCAAAGGAAATGTCGATTTCAATTTTCGATGATTCGATTGATCCGTGGAAAGGACAATTATTTGCGGTAACGCCGCTGGATGATCGTCTCGGCGTGTCATGAATCGCTGATCAAGGTCCATTCCTAATGTACATGCCGACCATTTTTGTCGAGCGGTTGAGTACCTCGCCCTTTATAACGGGCCAACATCGAAGAGTAGGAGCATTCCATGGCAGAAAAAGAGCAAAAGCGCGGTAACCGAGAACCAAAGAAACCTAAGAAGAAACCAGTGCCGGCAGTTCCGGCTCAGCGGTCTCGGCCGGGACTGTAATGGCATCGGTAAGGAATCCGAAAAATCCTGAAAAGCGCAGGGCCACATCACCTGGCCGTTCCTCCTTAGGGCTTTAGAGCCTAACTTTTTTCGGCGGGTTTATCGCGGGGCCTGCCTGCCCGCGGTGCCCTGAAAGGCAAACATGCGCCGATTTATTCAATTTGCGTTCCAACGCTCCGCCCCAGATCCGTGGGCCGATACCGCACCTGTACGTGAGGAACTATTCGGCATCGAGCGCTTAGAGCAGCACGCGCGTAGTCTCGCCGCGGCTCAGACGATCAGCCTTCATCCGCCCCGGGTGCCGTCGTTACACAGTCGGTTACGCGACAACGCCGCTGATCTGCTAGTAGCCTACCGCGCGGGCGCTGCGGAAGTGGCTGCAGGACACCGCGTCGTCCCGGCCGCTGAATGGTTACTGGATAATTACCACGTTGTCGAAGCGCAGATCCGAGAAATTCGCACCGACCTGCCGCCTGGCTATTATCGGCAGTTGCCCAAGCTGGCATATGGGCCGTTGGCGGGCTATCCACGCGTCTTCGGAATTGCATGGGCATTCGTCGCCCATACCGACAGCCACTTCGACCCTGTTGTCCTACGTCGCTTCATTGCAGCCTACCAGGAGGTTCAACCGCTGGATATCAGCGAACTATGGGCTGTGGCGATCACCCTACGCATCGTACTCGTGGAGAACCTGCGTCGCCTGGCCGACCAGATCACTGTCGGGCGTGCTGCACGCGCCGATGCGCAAAGGCTTGCCGACCGGCTGCTGGCGCCGGGCGCTGCCTATTCCGCGCTGAACCAGGACATCGCGACGCGGCCGATAGGTCCGGTGTCCGAACTATTCGCGGCACAGCTCGCCAAGCGCCTGCGCGACCAGGATCCCCGCATTACACCCGCCCTGCAATGGCTCGACGAGCGGCTGCGCGAGCAGGGTACGGATGCCGACCAGGCGATCCTGCATGCACAGCAGCGTCAGGGTGCGTCCAACGTCTCTGTGCGAAACGTCATCACCAGCATGCGTCTGATGTCCGACATCGACTGGGCAGATCTGTTCGAGAGCACCAGCCTAGTAGATGTCTCCTTGCGCGCCAACAGCGCTTTCGCGGAGATGGATTTCCCCACGCGCAACCGCTACCGTACGGCGATCGAGCAACTGGCACGAGGTTCGTCATTGTCCGAACTCGCTATCGTTGAGCGTGCTTTGGCGCTAGCGGCTGCGCCACAGTCGCCCGAGCGTCTCGATCAGAACGCCACTAGAATAGATCCTGGTCATTACCTAATCGCTGAAGGACGCTCCGAACTGGAGCAGACCATCGGATTCCGACCATCGCTGGCGCTTCGCATCGACCGTTTCAACGTCCGCCTCGGGCTTAGAGGGTACTTGACCGCCATCCTTGCGCTGGCGGTCATTCTGCTGTGCCTAGGGTTCTCTGCTGTCTTTGGTATTGGTGGCTTGGCTGCAACTCCCACAGCGCTATTGGTAGCGCTCGCGCTGGCCTCATTTCTCCCTGTCACCGAGTTGGCCACATCCCTGATCCAGCGAGCAATTACCTCCTGCTCTGGTGCCGCGGCTCTCCCAGCCTTGGCGCTGGCCGATGGGGTTCCCCCGCATCTGCGCACACTAGTCGTCGTACCTACGCTGCTATCCAGCGAAGAGGAACTGCGCAGGCACATCGAGAGCCTCGAAGTTCACCATCTGTCTGGCGCAGGTGGTGACCTGTCCTTTGCGCTACTATCGGATGGCCTCGATGCAGATTCGGAAGTGCTCGACGGGGATTCCTACCTGATCCGTATCGCGCAGGAGGCCATCGCCACGCTGAACCAGCGGCATGGCCCGGCCCCAGGTGGTAAACGCTTTTACCTTTTGCATCGACAACGCCGGTTCAACGCCACCGAGAACCGCTGGATGGGATGGGAGCGTAAGCGAGGCAAACTTCATGAACTCAACCGGTTATTGCGCGGCGCAACCGACACCAGCTTCATAACACTGGGTGGTGACGATACTTACAATGCGCAGCAGCCTTCCATCCTGGCAGGTGTGCGCTACGTTATAACGCTGGACGCAGACACTCGGCTGCCGCGTGACGCCGCCCTGCGTCTGATCGGCAAGATGGCCCACCCCTTGAACCACGTGCGCTGGAGCGTTTCCGAACAGCGTGTAGTAGGCGGTTACGCTATCTTGCAGCCACGCGTGACACCAGCACTGCCGTTGGGCCGCGAGGGCTCGCTCTATCAGCGCCTCTCGGCCGGTTCAGGTGGTATGGACCCTTACGCGTCTGCCGTGTCTGACGTCTACCAGGACCTTTTCGGTGAGGGATCCTATACTGGTAAAGGCATCTACGACGTCGATGCCTTCGAGACCGCGCTTGCGGGCCGCATTCCTGAGAACACGATGCTCAGCCACGACCTGTTCGAGGGTGTGTTCGCGCGTGCCGGGCTTGCCTCGGACGTCGAGGTGGTCGAAGAATTTCCGGCCCGCTATGACGTGGCTGCGCGGCGTCAACACCGCTGGACGCGCGGCGACTGGCAACTCCTCCCCTGGGTACTCGGACGACGTTACGCCGGCGCGACCGTACCGCCGGTGGGCCGCTGGAAAATGATCGACAATTTGCGTCGTTCCCTGTTGGCCCCCACGAGCCTGCTGACTATCGTGCTGTGCGGGTGGCTGCCCTGGCCTCAATCACTACAAGCCATGGGGCTGCTGATGCTGGCGCTGGCACTGCCGTTCTTCCTTCCCAACATCTCCGGTCTTGTGCCACCGCGCTCAGGAATTGGACTAGGTAGTCGCCTACGGCGACTGGCCAGCGATCTTCGGTTAGCTGCACTGCAGGCAACCTGGACTCTAGCCCTCCTTCCGGACCAGACTTGGCGCATGTTGGACGCCATCACGCGCACTCTGACCAGGCTCTATGCGACTCATCGGCATTTGCTGGAATGGACAACAGCTGCCCAGTCCGCTGCTCGCCCGCGGCCCGGCATAACTGGCTTCTATGGCCAGATGGCCGGAGGTGTTCTGCTGGCCCTGGGATTGGCGGTGATCGTCGGCGTGTTCTCGCCCATGGCATGCGTCACCGCATTGCTGCTGCCCGCACTCTGGCTCGCTGCACCATTCTTGGCCTGGCGTGCCAGCCGCCGCCCGCGGCTCTTACGATCCAGTGTGACTCAACTCACCGATGCCCTGGCCCTACGGCGCACCGCGCGACGCACTTGGCGCTTTTTCGAAACCTTCGTAACGTCGGCCGAACATATGCTGCCACCGGACAACTTCCAGGAAGACCCGAAGCCAGTGACCGCGCACCGCACCTCACCTACCAACATAGGCCTGTATTTGCTGTCGACGGTTGCTGCCCGCGATTTTGGCTGGGCTGGTGCCCTACAGACTTGCGAGCGCCTGGAAGCGGCTTTCGTCAGCTTGCAGACATTGGAACGGTTCCGAGGCCATTTTTACAACTGGTACGACACGCGCACGACCCATGTGCTGGCTCCGGCCTACGTGTCCTCGGTAGATAGCGGCAACCTTGCTGGTCACTTGATCGCGCTAGCTAATGCCTGCGAAGAATGGATGGGTGCACCTCAGCCAGGGGATTGGGCCGAGGGCGCTGGCGATGCACTCGCGCTGGCCCGGGAGTCGGCGTCGGCCAAGCCTTCGGCTCAAGGGCCGCAGGGGCAACGGCTACTGAACATCCTCGACGAGATTGATGCGGGGTTCCATGGCACTGCAAGCATGTCAGTTCCGGTACTTCAGCGCTTGGCCGACAAGGCCTCAGAAGAAGCGCAAGCGTTGGTCTCGGCAGCACAAGCGGACGGTGACGACCTACTGTTCTGGACCAATGCGCTGCGCGGACGGATCGAGCAGCAGGCACGTGACACTAAGTCATTCGCCGCAGCGGCGCATGACATCGACGCTCGCTGGCGGGCGTTGGCGCAAAAAGCGCGCACCCTTGCACTTGGAATGGACTTCGCCTTCCTAATGGATCCCGAGCGGAAACTGCTGTCCATCGGTTATGCCGCAGCAGATAACGTGCTCGACGACAACTGCTACGACTTGTTAGCGTCTGAGGCGCGGCTTGCCAGTCTGTTTGCGATCGCCAAGGGCGACGTGCCCACCCGTCATTGGTTTCGTCTGGATCGAACGGCCATCCCTGTAGGCCGTGGATCGGCCCTTGTATCTTGGTCTGGGTCGATGTTTGAGTATCTGATGCCCTCGCTGGTTATGCGCGCGCCGGCCGGCAGTCTGCTGGAGCAGACCAATCGCCTGGTCGTGGAGCGTCAGATGGCCTACGGCCGGCAAATGGGGGTGCCATGGGGTATTTCCGAATCGGCGTACAACGCTCGCGACCTGGAGTTCACCTACCAGTACTCCAACTTCGGCGTACCGGGCCTGGGTCTCAAGCGTGGGCTGGCTCATGATCTGGTAATCGCGCCTTACGCCACCAGCCTCGCCGCCATGATCGACGCGCCGCTCGCACAGCGTAACTTCGAGCGTCTGAAAGCGCTGGGCGCGCTCGGGCGCTATGGCTTCTACGAGGCGCTGGATTTCACGCGTGCGCGGGTGCCCGCCGGGTCGAAGGTGGCTATTGTGCGCAACTTCATGGCGCACCATCAGGGTATGACACTTGTCGCAATCGCTAATACTCTGCAGGACGCGCGGATGCGCGAACGTTTCCATCGTGAGCCGATGATCCAGGCCTGCGAGCTGCTGCTGCATGAACGTATGCCGCGCCTTGTCGCCGTGGCGCGTCCGCGCGCGGAAGAGGTACGAGCCAACGTAGCCAATCCACATGGCGACTTACACGCAGTGCGGCGCATAGATCCGTCTGCTACAGCAGCGCCCGCCACGCACCTGCTGTCCAATGGGCGTTACGCCGTCATGCTGACCGCGGCTGGCTCCGGCTATAGCCGTTGGCGCGACCTGGCGGTGACCCGCTGGCACGAGGACGCGACCCTTGACGACTGGGGTACCTACGTCTATCTCCGCGACACGGAAACCGGTCAGGTCTGGTCCGCTACGGCCCAACCTCTGGGCGTGGAGCCCGATAGCTACGAGGTGGTGTTCGCTGAGGACCATGCAACCTTCACGCGACACGACGGCAACCTGACAACCACGATGGAAGTTCTAGTGTCCGCAGAAGCGGACGGCGAGGTACGCCGCGTCACGGTCGCCAACACAAGCCGTAAGACTCGCGAAGTCGAGCTCACCTCCTACTCCGAAGTAGTGCTCGCGTCGCCCGCAGCCGATGATGCCCATCAGGCCTTCTCTAAGATGTTTGTACAGACTGAATATCTACCCGAGTTCGGTGCACTGATCGCCACGCGCCGTCCGCGCACGCCGCACGAACCGATGGTCTGGGCCGCGCATTTCGCCGTTGTCGAAGGCGTCGCCACGGCACCGGTACAGTTTGAATCTGACAGGGCTCGCTTTCTCGGTCGAGGACGTACGTCTGCCAAAGCACAGTGTATGGCCGACGGTACCGCGCTGTCAGACACGGCAGGTACGGTGCTCGATCCGGTCTTTTCGGTGCGGCACCGCGTGCGTATCGCTCCCGGACGGATGGCACGCCTGGCCTTCTGGACGCTAGTGGCACCTACTCGCGAAGTGCTGCTTGAACTGGTGGACCAGCACCATGACCGTAGCGCCTTTGAGCGCGCACGCACGCTCGCGTGGACTCAGGCACAGGTACAGTTACGACACATCGGTGTAGAAGCCGATGAAGCCGCGGACTTTCAGCGGCTGGCGGCACCGATCCTCTATGCAGATGCACGCTTTCGCGCGTCGGCCGAGGATATCGCTCGCGGTGCCGGTCTACAGTCAGGCCTGTGGCGGCACTCTGTCTCCGGCGACCTGCCCATCGTATTACTACGCATCGATGACATTGAGGATATCGTCCAAGTACGCCAACTTCTGCGCGCACACGAGTACTGGCGCATGAAGGGGCTCAGCGTCGACCTGGTGATCATCAATGAGCGTGCCTCCTCCTATGTACAGAATCTGCAGACCGCCATTGAGACGGCCGTCCGCCGCAGCCAGTCACCCCCTCAACTGGACGGCGTGGCGATGGCCAAAGGGGTGGTCCATACGCTACGTGCAGACCTTATGGATGTGTCGGCCCGTGCCCAACTACAGTCAGCAGCCCGCGTGTTACTACTAGCGAGTCGTGGCGCTATCGCTCGACAAATCGCCTGCCTCCCCGAGATGATATTCACTGCGAGTCCTGCGCTCAAACCAGCTGCAGTGTCTCCATCGTCCGCCTTGTCGAGGCAGGCGAAGCGCGCTGATACGGCGCGGCTGGAGTTTTTCAACGGACTTGGCGGCTTCGATCAGGGCGGTCGCGAATACGTGACCGTACTCGCTGACGAACAGACTACCCCCGCACCCTGGATCAACGTCATCGCTAACCCGGGATTCGGCTTCCATGTGTCGGCTGATGGTAGTAGCAGCACTTGGGCTGGTAACAGTCGTGAGAATCAACTCACTCCATGGTCCAACGATCCGGTGACCGATCCGACGGGCGAGGCGTTCTTCGTGCGTGACGAAGCGAGCGGCGAGATCTGGAGTCCCACCGCGCAACCGATTCGCGACGGCGGTACCTACGTCGCGCGCCACGGTCATGGCTACAGCCGCTTCACGCACGAGGCGCACGGTATCGCGCTGGAACTGCTGCAGTTCGTGCCGCTGGACGACCCAATAAAGGTCTCTCGCCTGACCCTACACAATATCAGCCCTCAGACTCGACGCCTATCTGTCACAGCCTATACAGAATGGGTGCTGGGCACCTCGCGTGCAGCTTGCGCCCCCTTCATTCTGACTGAGATCGATGCTGCTAGCGGCGTGCTGCTGGCACGCAACCCTTGGAGCACCGCCTTTCCGGGCAGAATCGCTTTCGCTGACCTCGCGGGCCGACAGACTGCTTGGACCGCCGATCGCACGGAATTCCTCGGCCGCCGAGGCAGCCTAGCGGCACCGGCGGCATTACAGTGCGAGGCGTCTCTGTCTGGAGCGGTGGGGGCGGGCCTGGACCCATGTGCCGTGCTGCAGTGCAGCCTGGTGCTCCGGCCCGGCGAGTCGGTAGACGTGATCGCCTTGCTAGGGCAAGGCGGCAGCCCGCAGGAATGCCTGGCGCTGGCAGCCCGCTGGCGTCAGGCCGACCTAGACGCCGAACTGCAGCGTGTCCGCGACCATTGGAACGACGTGCTCGGTGCCGTGCAAGTACGCACGCCCGACAGAGCGATGGACATCCTGCTCAACGGCTGGTTGCTCTACCAAACGCTGGCCTGCCGGATCTGGGCCCGCTCGGCGTTCTACCAGGCCAGTGGTGCCTACGGCTTTCGCGACCAGTTGCAGGACGGCATGGCGCTCATATTCGCGCGACCTCAAGAAACGCGTCAACACTTGCTGCGCGCCGCAGGCCGTCAGTTCATCGAGGGCGACGTGCAGCACTGGTGGCTGCCGCATTCGGGGCAAGGCGTGCGCACCCGAATCTCGGACGACCGGATCTGGCTGGCCTTTGCCGCGGCCAACTATGTGAGTGTCTCGGGCGATACAGCGGTACTTGACGAATCTATCGCTTTCCTGGAAGGCCCGGCGCTGCAGGGGGGCGAACATGAAGCATTCTTTCAGCCGATGCCTTCGAGTACCTCAGCGACGCTGTTCGAACACTGTGTGCGAGCGTTGGACCAGAGCATCGAGCTTACCGGCGAATTGGGCCTGCCGCTGATGGGGACCGGCGATTGGAACGACGGCATGAATCGTGTGGGCCAGGAAGGCCGGGGCCAGAGTGTTTGGCTCGGCTGGCTGCAGGTACGCACGCTGATTCTATTCGCACCGCTAATAGCGGCACGCGACCCCGCCCGGGCGGCGCGCTGGCGGACTCATGCCCAGTCTGTGACTGCCGCCCTGGAGCGCGAGGCCTGGGACGGTGCCTGGTATCGGCGCGCCACATTTGACGATGGCACCTGGCTGGGCGCAAGCGACTGCGACGAATGCCGCATCGATTCGATCGCCCAATCCTGGGCCATACTGTCTGGCGTCGCAGATCCTCTTCGCGCACAGGTGGCGATGGATTCACTGCGCTTGCACCTGCTGTTACCCGCAGCGGGGCTGGCACTGCTCTTCACCCCGCCATTTGATCGCACGCAGAGAAACCCCGGCTACATCTTAGGCTACCCGCCAGGCCTGCGCGAGAACGGCGGTCAGTACAGCCACGCGGCTATGTGGGCCATCCTAGCGCTCACGCAGTTACGCACCGACCCGCAGGCGGGCGAGCATGCTCATGCTCTGTTCGCTCTGGTCAACCCGATCAACCATGCTCGCACGCCAGTTCAAACGGCGCGCTACCGCGTAGAACCGTATGTGATCGCAGCCGACGTGTATTCGGTACCACCGCACGAAGGACGAGGTGGCTGGACGTGGTACACAGGTGCCGCCGGCTGGATGTATCGCGCTGGCATGGAGGGAATTCTAGGCATTCGTCGCGAAGGCGAGGTTTTAGTCCTCGATCCATGCATTCCGGCAGAATGGCCTGGCTTCGAGGCAGAGATCGTCCTGGGCGCGGCGCGTTACACCATCCAGGTCGAGTCACCGGGGAGACGGTGCGCCGGTATCTCTGCGGCTAAACTGGACGGAATGACTCTAGCCTGCGATGGTGGTGCATTGCGAGTGCCAATCACACCAGGTGAGCATCGGCTGGTGGCTATATTGTGAAAGTACGCTTATCCCGCTGGACTTGACGCTGAAGCAGACACGGCTTCGGCTTATTCTTCGACCCCGTCGGTCGTCCCATATTTTTCGGCTCTGAATAGCATCGCATCAGTCTTCCGGTTGCGAGAAACTCGTCAATGCTCCACTGATCTTTGAGACAGGATTTGAATGGGAGGAGGGCATCCAAATTATTATCAAAAATATAATATTCAAAGACATATGGGGCTCGGCGCGCGCGGTTGCCCCCACCCCGCGCCTGCCCGCTACATTGGTCGGTTTTGACTCAGATTTGTATCAGGCGCCGAAGACCGTCCAGCCTAGCCGGGCGGCCTGGCTGACAGACATCAAATTTGATGCATTTTGATGCAGCCAGGGTAAATTTGCGGTTGGCCCTGAAGCCAATGAATGAGCCAACCCTTCGCAAGCGTTAAGCGGCTACGCTAAGGGGAGCAGGGCACTACACGTCGCAGCGATAATTACGTGTAGTACTTAAAGTTGTGCTTCCACTTGTCTCTAGGCAGACCGGGATTGGCGAGGAGAATTTCGCCAACTCGATCTGAGTACTTAACAGTGATTGGCTGTCCTTCCCCAAGTTGACAAGAGTTATAGTTCAACTTGGTAAGCCCCAAGATATCTCGCGCTACCTGAACTAGGTCGGCACTTCCATGTTGAATTGTAATAGCGAGAGGGACAGGAACCTCAAAACCATCATAGGTGCCGATCCTTGGTTTAAATCCGTTGGTGAACAGCAGACCGTGACGCTCGGAGCGCTCCCAAAAAACTCCACGCTGCACAGGATGCTGACCTCGTTTGGTAACAGTGGGATTCTCGTCATATCTGAAAAGACGAAGGCCGGCTCGATCTTGACGAACACGTATCGCCACTAAATTGACCCCAGCCGGGCAAGCTCGAGAAAATCCGTCATATTCCTCAGAATCAATTCCGGATCGTGCGTGCAAGAAAATTTCCCTTAGTGGTCGGCCGTCCTCTTGCTTATACGTCTCGATAGTCCCGCGCAGTAGTGCCTCAGCCTTATCGGGAGGAAGGTGAAATTCTCCACGGTCAGCGGAATACCATGGCCCAAATTCGCCAACAAAGACCATTCCGTCACCGCTGTCGAGAAACATCTGCGCGGCACAGCACGCATTGCGGCCATCCTCTGTAAGCTTGTATGCTAACCCTACATAACACACACCGTCTCTCGCCCAAGGTGTTTTCCAGGGCTTGGAACCATACTTGTAGTAGACGGCGGTACCAAAATTCCAAAGCCGATCAGAAAGTGGGTTCGTCCCCTTCTCCCCATTCCGAACCTGAGGTGTGACACTCAGCGTAGACTCCTTAATCAATTGAAGCGGCAGCTCATGGGTCATCATCCTTGCCTTTAATTGCCGTCTAAAGTCCGGAGACAGCCCGCGAGCTTCTTCAAACTCATCAATCTGGCTAAGCACGGCAGCAGCGGACGGATCATCATCAAACATTCGAATTTGCCCGCTGCTTCTATCGTCAATGGCCTTACGGAGAAAATTCGCTACTTCTTTTGTTCTTGCTGTGTCACTTCGCTCCGAAAAAACTACAGCTGAATTTGGGCGGCAGTTTTCGTACACCTCGTCCGGAACGATGCAAATTGCAAGCGCCGGTCGCATGTCCATTTTAGACAGACGATCCAACGGCTCCATGTAGAGGTTTGCCACTGCAAAGGAGCGCTCGAACTTATCTGTCTTCCGTGAAGCATCTGAAAGCTTGCTGGCATCGATTGCGAAGCTCCGAATCGGATTTGGCCAGCGAGCACCGAAAGCGACATCGTATCCAGGGAAAGGCGGCCATGCCCGATGACGGCCAGAATCAACACATGCAGCCGGCGCATTCAGTGCGGAACACCACTCCTTCCAAAGCTCCATACCTTTGGCTGTACCTATGACAATGTTGTCGGGCAGTTGAGTCCGTGGCTCCGCAGGTCCAAAGAGTGCCAAGCCATCATGCGGGTCTTCGGCAGTTTGACCATGCCCAAACTGAAGCAACGGTTCGCCCAGAAAATGGAATTTCTCACTCATGATTTTCCTCTGTCAAACTCGTTGACCGAATCATCGCTCTCGTCATCCTCTACGTTACGAAATTCAGCCATTTCTTCGCCAATGTCATTCATGCCTGACATTCCGACCACATCCAGGCCCACTGGGCATTCCCACATCAAAGGGCGGGTGAGCATTACAACGGCCCGTGAATCCAGCCCCACTTCCACCCGTCCGGTAGAAGTTTGTAATGCCTGAACTACGCCAAGCAATCGCGCTAACCACTCCTTGTTCCACCAGTTCTTGGTCACCGCCTTTCTGCGTCGACCGATTTCCTTGCCTTCAAAAATTTCCCCCCCGGGCCCGGCCACTCGTACGTAGACTCTAACGATTACGTTCCAAGTACCGTCGTGATCGCGTTGAGGAGTAAATCGAGGTGCTAATTGATATGAGAAACGTGAAGCGCGCTCTCCCCAGCCCTTTGTCCTTTCACCAGTCAACTGCACCGTCGTAGCGCGGCCGTCAACATGTTGAATAGTTTGGGTCCATTCGCGGGCTTCTTGCCTGGGAAAATAGAACAATCTCCTATCGTCACAAAATTCCAACCCTTTCATCGCGCAAGCTACCTCAAGACTTCGCCACGCAAGTTCTTTGGCAATATCAAAAGTTCGCTTCCCGTCCCTATGCGGAATGTTGGGCCATAAGAATTCTGGAGTGTTCTCTACCCGAACTTCAGAAATGCTTCGAGGGGGTGGTGGCGTGAACGCAACCAGCCGAATGGCGCTGAGTTTGACGAACGCCCATGTCTTTCGAAGCTCTAGCTCTTCATGTTCGGAAAGCACTTTTCGCAAGTCATAGACAAGCATGGTCTTCGGCAACTGCAGAGGGAAGATATTTGCAAAGACAGGTTCCGGTTTCGAGACGGTCACGTGGGTTGATAAATGCGCCCCTAAGGCAATTGCGCGGCCCTGTTCAACTCCCATCAACGGCTTAATCCCAAGCGTCTCAAGCCGCGCCAACACATCAGCAAGACCGGTCTTCCACGAAGTTGTGAAATCTGCTGGTGCCAAATTGGCTACCTTTGACGGAAGACGGTCTTCCTGGGCAACCGCTATGCGACAAGGAAGGACAAGCCCATCTTTAACAGCAGCAATTGTGCACCGCTCCAAGAACGTAACGTCGGACACGCTTGCCGGTGAAAAGAGTGGCAGATACTGAACAGCACGAACCTCAATTAATTTGCGGACTGAGTCGTCAACATTTTCGCCAGCAAGCGGCGCGGCTCCAAAACACCAGGCCCGGAAGCCAGCTAATGATAGCCTTTGGGAAAGCCAGGTTGCGACAGCCCTATCCGCCGCAACGTGATCGATGATCAAAGTATCTCGACTCTCAGCAATTGATTGACCTCCTCGTTGTGGAAAGAACGGAGGTGTAAATATGCTTGGATGTTGCGCTATCAAATGGCGCTGAGGTCCAACTAACTGAACTCTCAGCCTTTCAAGATCAAACAAGTCTAACGTCCAGCCGTAGTCCATGGAAACAAGCCTATGGGCGATGTCCTTTTCTGAGGCGGAAAGCGCCTGCGTACATACAAATACGAATACATCGGGGCCATGCCCCTTTTCCTGAACGCGTTTGCAGTCACTGGCGAGCTTGGTACGCCAATCTGCGCGAACAGTGTACGCAAAGCCGATCTTGCGGCCACTTTCATCTCTACGAATAATCGCGTCCCGCCCTTCGTCTCCAGTTCCGCCGAGAGGATCGATTCCGCTATATCCAGCACCCGCCAAGATGGCGGAACACAGCCGTTCAAAATCTCGGTAGTCAGAAATGTGTTCAAGGCAATAAATGATCGGATCGGCAGACATTGGTTGGACGTATTCGTTTTTGACGATGAACCACAGTCGATTTGACCAAATTCACCCCTTTGTTGCATCAGGGTAACTAACAGGCGAAAGGTTGCCAAACCTCCGGTAATTTACCGTAACTAGTGTGGCAGAATTAAGTAATTATTAACTAGTTTGAGGGCAACCGTTATGTTTGACTTCAAGAGCCTGGTCAAGGCCCCTCCCGCAGAGATGCCCGCTACGCTCGGGGCACTATTTAGCCAGCTCGACAGAAAGGCAACGCATACGAGTCTTCGGCCTGTGCAGGTTTCTGCCCTCGGCTCATTGGACAAGTACATCAATGAACGAGACTTAGTAATTAAGCTCAGCACCGGTTCTGGAAAAACTGTCGTCGGGCTTGTATATGCTGAAATGATGCGCAGGCGCTACAAAGCCGAGCCTGTAGTCTATCTGTGCCCCACCACTCAACTTGTTGATCAGGTCCTACAAACTGCGGTTGCAATTGGAGTCCCCGTAACCAAATTTCCCGTCAAGGGGCTGCCGTATGAGGCTCTTTCCGGGGACAACGTACTTGTCTGCACATATGACCGCTTGTTCAATGCGAAAAGCACATTCGAGAACAAAATAATTCGACCATCCTGTTTCGTGCTTGATGACGTACATGCCGGCATGGAAAGGACAAAGCAGTGCTACACCGCCCGTGTTCCAGAAGAGTGCTATGAACAAATAAAAGGTATTCTGCACCCGCTATGCGAACGAACTGATCCCGCGACGTGGCGCGGCATCAGCAGTAATGCCAACGACTCGCGGTTTGAAGTTCCGTATTGGATTTGGGCGGGAGTTCAGGCACAGGTCTGCGATATTTTGCAGAACTATAAGGATGAAGGTGAACTGCTTTTTAGATGGGACAACATCAATCGCTACGCTGAACTCGCTCGCGTGTGCATCTCCGGCACTTCGGTTGAGATTGCCTTGCCGGTAGCCGCCATAGAAGAAAACCTGGCATACAGCAATGCCAAGCATCGCCTTTTTATGTCTGCAAGCATCAAGGACGGTGCATCCTTGATTACAGACCTCGCGTGCGATCCAGCCGCATTTACTCGGGTAATTGAGCCGCCCGAAGACGAAGGCGCGGGTGAACGCATGATTCTGCCTACGTCCCTGATATCGCCCGAAGTCACGAAGCAACAGATCGCTGCGGTTTGCGCAACGCTCTCTAAAATTGCGAACGTTGTAGTGCTAACAAGCTCAACCGCTCAGGCGAGAGTTTGGGAAGAAGGTGGAGCGACCCTATATTCTGGCAAGGATGTAGATGCGGCCATTGATCATCTTAGAACCACCACAAGGAATTTTGCAGTCTTCGCACAACGCTTTGACGGGGTGGACCTCCCTGACGACGCGTGTCGCGTTCTTGTAATTGACGGCGTGCCAACCGGCGACCGGCTGTGCGACCAAGTAGATTCTTCGCGGCAAAAAGATTCGCCCGAGTACGACATCCGTACGGTCAACAAGTTCGAACAAGCGCTTGGTCGAGCAGTGCGCTCAAGTGCCGATTATGCTGCCGTTCTGCTCGTCGGCCCCGACATCGCCGCGTTCATTGGCAAGAAGTCCGTGAGGGCACTTTTTGAGGGGCGCACGGATGTGCAGGTCGAACTCGGAAAAGAACTTGCGAAGATGGGCCCAGGCAAGAGTATCAATGACGTGGTGCTGGGGATGGTGACAGGTCTGCTCACTCGAAATGAGGGGTGGAAGGAAGCTCATCGCGCCCGGGTCAGCGGCGCACCGAAGGTCGTTAGAAAACCTGAGCTTACTCAACATGAACAAGTTGCTGTGGCCTACAGAGAGAGCTGGAAGTTTGCCAAAGCGAGAAATTTCCAAGCTGCCATTCCTCCCTTGAGGCAAGCCGCGAATGCTTTAGCACTTCATCCGATACAACGCGCGGAATTGACTTACCGCATAGCGACCTACCTGCATCAATTTGATCCAGCGGCGGCAGTTCAAGTTTATGCCGGCGTGTTCGATGCGAATAGTGACTTCCCCCGACCCGACATCGTCGCCGACAAGCGCTTTGTGCGAGTAACGGATCAAGCAGTTGCTGCTTGTCAATTTTACGGACAGTTCATTTCGGCCAATGCAGCAATCGCTCGGCTGGATGAGATTCGCGCAAAACTGAGCTTCGCACTGCCGGCCGAAGTCGTCGAGCAAGGATTGTGTGAACTTGGAATTGCTCTTGGAGCAACTTCGAGCAGGCCAGAAAAAAGCACCGGACGGGGCCCGGATGATCTGTGGATTTTCGATGATATCGCTTTCTGCCTGGAAGCAAAGAGCGAGAAACACGCGACGATCCACAAGAGCGACGCCGGCCAGCTAACGCTTAGTCTTCAATGGTGTCATCAATTTGTCGATATTCCAGCTAATGCGATTTTTCCGATCTTCGTTACAAACGTGACTCAAGCGGATCGCAAGGAAGATGTCGCCTTTGCGCCTGTGGTTCTGACGGAAGAATTGGTTTTTGGCATATGCGACCGTCTTCGCCAACTGGTTGTGGGCCTTTCGTTCGACGGCCCACTTTTCACAGACCCCGCCGCCATTGGTCAACGGATGAAAGAACTGAACCTTGGCGGCAGACAGATTTTGGCGCACGCGCTAAAGGTAACCTGGCTGTAAAGAAATGGGTACACCAAAGGTACAGTGATTAGATTCACCCTCCAAGACATACTGTATTCCGGGCTAATTTGTAATCATTGGGGAAGGAGGGGCTATCCTAGCTTTATGCATTGTTTCTTAATAACAAATCCCGCCCGGCATTTCTAGAGGTAATCCCCCGCTTTCTTGCTGGGGAATATTTTGACCAAACGAGCGCAAAACCGCGAATTGGCGCACTGTATGCGTAACCAGTGGCCCGCGTCGGATGGCGCTTTGCGGCGTGCCGTCAACATACGCCTTTGACTCATAATCCGTTGGTGCCGTGTTCGACTCACGGGGGGGCCACCAGTACCAGAAAGGGATTCCGTGAGATCGGAATCCCTTTTTTATTTGCAAGGTTCAACGGAGGTTCAACGCTCATTCAATTGGGCGAGTGGATTGAGGCGCTTGGCCTCCTGTAGGTGGTCGGGTGACAAGTGGGCGTACCGGATCGTCATAGCAAGGCTGTGGTGCCCCAAAATCCGCTGGAGAGTCAAAATGTTGCCACCATTCATCATGAAATGGCTGGCAAACGTGTGCCTAAGAATGTGCGTAAGCTGCCCACGGGGTAGGAGCAGTTTTGCAAGTCGAATACCCTCTCGGAATGCCTCATAGGAAGACTGGAAAAGCCGTTCTGTAGGACTTACCTTTTCATGATGTTGGATGAGCTCGGTTTCCAAATCCTCGGTGATTGGTACCGCCCGAGCTTTGCTAGATTTTGTTTGGACAAACTGAATTAAGCCGTTACGAATTTGGGAAATTCTTAGTTCTTCAGCTTCGCCCCAGCGAGCGCCCGTGGCCAGACAAATTTTGGTGATGTGCACAACGTCGCGGCATCCCACTTTTTCTAGGGAGGCCAGCAAGGTTTTGATTTGGGAGTGCGTTAGATAGGATAGCTCGCGCTCCTGAATCTTAAATGAGCGTAGCTTCGTGAGCGGATTCTCTTTTTTCCAGTGTCCAAGACGAATGTTTTCGTTAAAGACAGCACGCAAATACGCTTGCTCGCGGTTCATTGTGTTTTGCGTTATTCCCTTTTCAATTCGTTTGAGTCTGTATTCAGCGAATTCATCTGCTGCAAATCTCTCAGCATATGGATCGCCCATTGCCGCACACATAGCTATCAAAATTCGCTTTCGACTTTCTCCGTCTCGTAAGCCTGAGCCATGATGCCTATGCCAAAGATCGACTAAGTCAGTGAGACGTCTCTGATCCTTTTTTACCGGCGCCCATTCCGGTTCCAACTGTACTTTTGCTCGAATATATCGCTCCCAGGACAATGCTTCTGCTTTGCTCGCGAACGTCTTCTTAACCCTTTTTCCGCTTCTGCCTCCTGGCTGGATATTGACTTGCCATCCCGTCTGAGTTTTCTTGATAGTCATGCCTTCGTAACTTTTCCCTTTAATACATTCCAGAACTTCAGGAAGAATTTTTCGGCTTTAATATTTTTATAAATATTTTCTCGCCATTCGATTACATTGCGCCGGAAGTCTTCGATTTGGGATCGGCGATTTGCTCGTAGCTCGCACAGTACGGGATTGATTTCCGCCATATAAAGCTCTGGACGTCCCGCTTCTCCATACCCTCGCATGGCCTTATCGAAATTAAAGTATTTGTTTTTGATAAGGTCATTCTCTCTCTGCGTGTGCACGGCTTCGACCAGCTCCGTCAAAACTGTTTGCATTCCTTCCTCTGTTTCTGGTTCGGCCTCAACCTCATTGATTAGGTATAGGAATTCTTGCGTCGAATGTTCTTGTTCGATGCCGCGCACAACGTTGTAGCTGGCTTGTGCAGTTCGAGGAGCTACGTGGCCATAGTCCGGGTCTGTGATACCGGTTGCCACCCAAAAAGCATATTGAGGCCACCGTCGACATACAGCTTCAATCATTTCCGCAGTGGGCCTTTGCTTTTTGTACATAACCGACTTCCAGCTTTCGCTAGAAATTTTGGTCATGTCCTCCAGATTCTTGAACCTTTTCACTACCGCCGTCTTTTCGAAGATGACGTTTCTTACTCGCGCAGATAGTTCTTCGCTCATCGATTTCTCCTTGACATGTATTTTTCCATAGGGATACTATATACCAACAGGGGAAATAATCCCCTGTTGGGGTAAATTTGTCTTTGGCAGCATTATGAATTGCGGGCGATAACTAGGCAACGTTCATAAGTGTTTATCAAAAAGGTTCTGATTCATGAGTGCGAATAGTCGGGTTGGTCAAATCAATATTCCAGTCGGTGGGTACAGCCCTCTGGTAAGCCGTGAGCAATTTGCTGAGATGGTATTTGGGACAAAGGATGCGGTGGGAATAGTCATCGGCTGGTGCAACAAAGGACTTGTGCCGACCCTGACGGTAGGTAAATACAGTCTGATTTCGATCGAATTGCTGCGGAAACAGTGCCTTGAACGGGAATTCTCATGAGCCGGATCAAGCGAGCGATTGATGCTCATCACACCGTTCGCGGTGCTGCTCTGCCCGCCCGCAGCGCGAAGCGCGAGGACGGACAGCAGCGGCAACGCGCACCGCAAAAAAAATCGCCAGTGCAGCGTATCGAACCCCTCCGAGCTAATAGAGGGGTACATGCAGATGACTACGTTCAGTTGGTCCTCGCTGATGGGGCTGTGAAGCAAGTACTTAAGCGGAGTTCATCGGACAGTAACGTGTTTATCGACTGGTTGACCTTCACCGCCAATGTCGATGGCTTTCTTAAGATGAATGGCTACAAAGCATTTACCGATGATGACATTGCCGGTGCGATTTCAGCACTGATGGAAGAGTTTTGTGGGGAAGGTTTTGGCATCAGCAAGAAGAATGGCTTCGGGATGCATTTTCATAAAGAGAGCTACGTCATCGGTGACAACTGGGGTGTGTTCTGCATCGGACACAGAAACAATCGATTTCTGGTTTCGCTCTCCGGTGACGGTTGGCTTAACGCGGATGCTAACGCCACAATAAAAATCTACAACTTCCTTTCTCGCCTCAACGAATATGGGTGCGACGTTCGAATCAGTCGCATTGATTTGGCTGCTGATTATTACCAGGACGGTCCAAGTCATGCTGAATTTGAGGCGGCATATCACCGAGGCGAATTCGTTCGCCAGCGGCGACATATTGAGTCGCAAGACTCATGGCCGAACTACCAAGTATTCGGATGTGTTCATACCAATCGTGGAGTCCAAGCTGGCATCACAGACGCTGTGGGTGCACGAACATCAGATCTCTATCTTCGTCGCTATGACAAAGGGCGGCAACTGGGTGATCCAAACTCTACTTGGGTACGCGTCGAGTTGGAGATGAAAAACAAAGATACGGTCATTCCTCTTGAAGTTCTCCTTCGACCGGAGACGTATTTCTGCCAATACCCATGGTTGCAGAATTTGCGAGACAGCACTGCGCTGAAACTTGAGACAAAGAGGCAGCGAGCGGAGATCACGGTTGAAGCCTCGAAGAAAATCATTAAGCAGCAATTCGGGAAATATCTGCGCGTGTTGCGAGGCCTTGCTGATTCAGATGAGCAATTGCTTGAGCAGTTGCAGGCCGATGATGAAGATGCATGGCCCCCTCGGTTAGCGAAAATCGCGCCATCGATCTTCGTTCCTTTCCATTTTCGACATACCCAAAACGTCTATCGGTTTGACGACGAAACAGCCACATCTGATACCGGCTACGCAGATGACTCCGGCTATTGCTGTAGCCATGAATTCTAAAAGGAACTCTATATGAAATTCACCTCGCAAATCAAAGTACTCGGCATGAAGGCATCAAAAGGTACGTTGGAGAATGGAACTGCCTATGACAGCACGAAGGTGTATGTCGAAACTGGATTGGACGACTCAAAAGGAAATGCGAAGGGATTTTCAGCGGTCGAGTATTCGTTCGGAACGTCCGATGAATACAACAAGTACAAGCATTTGCCGTTTCCCTTTGTGGCTGAGGCCACGCTGGAAATCGTGACTACTGGAAAAGCGCAAAAGACCCAGTTGGCTGATCTGAAACCGATTGAGATCGCGAAACAGAAAGCGGCAGCATAAGCATGAGGCGCGTTTTCATTGTTCAGGACAAAGAGAGCGCGCTTTTCCTTTGTCCTCATTTTGGTGATGTTAGCTACACGCCCTGGTTCAATGCAGCTGGTCGATTTGATGACTATGAGTCCGCCGTCGAAACCGCAGGCGTTCATTGTGGCGAAGGGTACTTCGTTGAGTCGTTTTATGAGGCCTAAGAGGAGACGATGCAAGTGGGCGCGGTACAGACAATCTTGATTTGTGTTCCCTCGCAGTTTGGACAGGCTCCATGTCCAGCCGGGACGGCGATAAGCACTATTCAGGGTTACATAATTGATCCGTCGCAGGCTCAGAGCATAGAAGCTCAGAATGCGCCATTCGACTATAGCTTTGCGGCGAGTTTGTGGACATTGGGATTCACTTTCGTAGTTGGATTGTTTCTGGTTTCTAAGTCAGCCGGAACCATCCTAAACATGATTCGCAGGTAGCGAGTAACCGACCGGACGGTAATCCGGATTTTTATAGGAGAAATTTATGAACAAATTCGTGAAGCGCGGTATGGCCGCTGTTGTTACTACCGCCGTAGCAGGTTCGGCGATGGCGGCAAGTGGCGGTCCAGACATGAGCGGTCTGACGTCCGCAGTGGACTTCGGCACAGTGACCACCGCAGTCTTGTCGATTGCCGGCATGTTGGCTGTCGTATACATCGCCGTGAAGGGCGCAAAGATTGCGCTGGCAATGTTGAAGGGCGGTTAATCGAATGCGTTGTTGGGGTGCGATGTTGCACCCCAATTTTTTTAAGGAGTGCGCCGTGACGATCAATCAGCTTTGGTATCTAGCGATGTTCATGTGGGGGATAGCTTCTGCATGGGCGGTAATCGAAGGTTTAAAGAACGGATGATTCTATGGAAAAGATAATTTTTCTAGTCCTGTGTATTTTCTATTTCCTCTCCCTTGCCTTCCAGTTTCTGAATGACGATTTTGATCATTGGTCAGATCCATTTATCCACGCATTCTGCCGACCTCTTGAGTTAATCGGTTATCAGCGCGCGCTCTTTCTCTTGTTGGTCGTCGTACTAATCGCTCTGGCTATTCCTATCGAATTTCTTTGACTATGTGTAAACACATTTTTTGCTTCGTGATGGGGCTGCTGGTCATGTTGAGAGTCGATGCCGGAGCACTTCCAAATTTCTCCGGCTCGGTCAATAAGGCTGTTGCTCAGACCATCGAAAAAACGGCAATACGGCGCGGATTTGCAGCCAACGACCCGAGGGTTGCGGTCACCTATACAGGAGTTGCCTCCGTTGCAGCGGGTATCGCTGCTGATGTTGCAGTAACCGCCGCGACTGCTGCTACTGCGCCAGTTTGGCTTTCATTAGCTGCCGGTTTGGGAGCTGCGGCTATCGTCGGCGGTCTTGCGTATGGTGCTTACAAGGTCTTTTTTGATGACGATAGTTCTCCCGCAAAATTTGTCCTGCGAACGGCCACCGGTACGCCAACTGGAACAGTGACCACGCCTAGCGGTAGCAACACATATGTTCAAAGCGGCTTGAAAGTGGACAGTCTTAACCATTTAGTGGGGTCTACTCGGTTGCGAATTCCCAATGGTATGCCGTTCAATTTCCACGGTATTAGCGTGTACTGCGATGATCCAACGATCTGCATGCAGCTAGCGGTTCAGGGATGGATCAATATAGGCGGTGGTACGGGGGCCGTGTTCGATGTGCCATGCAGTGCTGAAGTGAGTTCTGTCATTACGTGCGGTGCAAGAAGAATTGGATCTGGTGGAAATACAACGCCTCAATCCTCTTGGATGGTTGGCACCTATCAATTCAGTATGGTCAATAATTCTTTGTATTCGGCTACAGTCAAAGGAAAGATTTCTGATATCGCGGCCGCAGTCCCTCAAACGGAACTGGATAAGGCCGCCGACGCCTCAGTAATCGCAGCTTTGGCCAATATGCTGTGGCAGCGAGCCGCGTCTCAGCCTGGCTATCAGGGCGTTCCATATTCCACCACAGACCCGGTTACAACTGCCGACGCGGCTAGTGTGCAGTCAGCTAATCCATCTACCTGGCCTAGTAATTCGGAGCTTATCGCTCCCGTGTCGAGCGGCGCAGGCCAGACCGTACCGATTTCTCCGTCTATAACACCGGGGCAACCTTCAACGAACCCTGGTACCGATCCGGGCGTAGGAACAAACGTCAACGTGGTAAACACCCCGAATGTGAATGTCGTCAACAAGGTTCAGGTAGATCTCGGAGCTGACCCGGCTGTGACAACGCCAGCGCTCGAATCAGCCCCGACCGCGAAAATGATCCTTGACCCGCTGCTGAACCTCTTTCCTACGTTGAAGAATTTTGCGGTTCCTTCTCATGAGTCAATCTGTCCCAAGCCGACAATGAACTTGTTCGGTAAATCGCTGGTATTGAGTGTGCATTGCGATCTTCTCGAATCGATCAGGGCAACGCTGTATGCAACGATGGCCTTCGTTTGGACCATCGCTGCTATGTTCATCGTCCTGAGGGCCTGAGAATCATGTTTGCAATTTTGGCATCAGCGGTCAATGTTCTCCTTGGCTTCGTCTTCAGGTCAGTGATAGTGAAGTTCGTTTTGTACTTTGGCCTATTTTTTGTTGTCACTGAGTTTCTTCAAATACTTTCGCCGCTCTTGCCTACAGCCTCGGGCCTAACAAATTCACTGGCGGGAGTGCCGAGTGGGGTGTGGTACTTCCTCGACCTGTTCAATATTTCTTACGGTATGCCAGTGCTGCTATCTGCATTTGTGACGCGATTTGTCATTCGCCGCTTACCTATCATCGGATAGCTTATGCCCATCAATGCATATACCGGCCTGATGCGCTCTGGAAAAAGCTATGAGGTCGTGTCGGAAGTAATCTTGCCGGCAATCGCTCGTGGTCGGCGCGTGGTGACGAATATCGATGGCATTTCCGAATCGAGAATTCATCAATACATCTTCGAAAAACAAAACATTCCCCTCGCGTCTTTGGGGAAAGTAATTCATGTCGATAATCAGGACGTCTTTCGGGAAGATTTTTTCCCCTATTTCGATGACCTGAAGAGCGCTCACGTCAATACTGTCGTCCAGCCCGGGGATATTGTCTGCATCGATGAAGCATGGCGGTTCTGGGGCGCTGGAAAGATTCACAAAAACCATCAGTCATTTTTTCTGGAGCATGGGCACTTCACTGATGAAGAGACTGGTGTGGCATGTGATCTTGTGTTGATGGTGCAGGACATTAGTACGCTCAATCGATTCTTAAAGAACGTTGTGGCCTTCACATTTAAGACACATAAGAAGGTATCTCTGGGCAT
Source organism: Herbaspirillum sp. 1173 (assembly GCF_031455335.1). Classification (NCBI taxonomy): domain Bacteria; kingdom Pseudomonadati; phylum Pseudomonadota; class Betaproteobacteria; order Burkholderiales; family Oxalobacteraceae; genus Herbaspirillum; species Herbaspirillum sp. 1173. The sequence goes on from NZ_JAVDSP010000004.1 coordinate 73,154, forward strand.
GAACAATACCTACAGCATCAACTGCTGGGAGGGGTACAAGCTCAATAAGGCAGCGCTTGTTGGTACGTGGATACGCAAATATAAAAAAGAGATTTTCCCTCTCTATAGTTCGTTTAAAGGTGGAGTTAGTGGAAAGACTGAGACGGTCGATCAGCGCCAGAATAAATTTGGCGGAAAGCGGATTTGGATCACTTTGGGGATCCTCGTAATAGTCACTCTGGGCTGCGGATTTGCGATATGGCGCTTCTTTCATCCTAGGCAGAGCAACGAGAAGCTTGATCAGTCAGTTGCTCAATCAGGTATCGCTGCAAAACCGACTCCCCAAGGTTTGCCAGGAAACGTTTCGGTAGCACCGCTTCAGCGCAGTGAGATATGGCGCATCGTCGGCAGCTACATGGTGCGCAACGAGTCATTCGTTGTACTGGCTGATTCTCGTGGTGTTTTAAGAGTTGAGTCGCCATCTGTCTTCAATGGGTCTCGCTATTCAATGACGGGGAGCGTGGATCAATCATTAGTGACGGTATGGACAGGGTCTTCTGGCGTACCAATTGGCACCGATGCCGTAGTTAAGCCACCTCTGCCACCTCTTGGCCAGATGCCAACTAATCACCCTTGACGGCCATGAAAAAATTTTTGCTTGTGATTCTTCTATGTTTCTCAATGCCATCGTTCGCTGTAAAGAAGGACGTGGTGCCTTCACGTTTGGAGTTTCGCGAAGTGCAGATTGCACAGATCGTGCAATTGATATATGCCGAAACAAAAGACACGCCTTATGTGATTGATCCGGGTGTTTTAGCGGACAAGCGTATCGTTTCATTTCGATACGACGCTCAGATGGGGGACTTCTCTCGATTCCTATCTGGCTTTCTCGAATCGGTCGGCTTGGTAATCACCAATCGCGACGGAATCGCATATGTCGCCAAGAAGATTAAAGAGGAGCAGGTCGAGCCGCCCCTTGAGGCATATGTTTATCGGCCTCGATATAGGGATGGGTCGTACTTGAGTGACCTCTTGGCTCCACTATTCAAAGGCCAGTTCACCGCGAAAAAGGCAATTCATACTGCTCCAGAAAACATGGCACCTCAACAATCGGTACCAGCGGGCTCTGCCGCTGCACTCATTGATCGAAGAAGTGACATCTTGGTATTTCTGGGGTCAGCAGAAGAAATTGCACGGCTGAAGCAAGTTATGCCGCAGGTGGATACCCCGAAGAAGAGTGTCATGGTTCAGGCCATTTTGTACGAGGTTCAAACCTCCAATAGCGACGGAAGTGCGTTCAATATCGCGTTGAATCTTTTAGGAGGAAAAATCAGTGGTTCGCTTGGTCAAGCAATCGATCCCATGGCGAATATTTTCAAGTTCGCTAATCTCAGTATCAACGCTGTTTTGTCGAATCTTTCATCTGATAGCCGATTCAATGTGGTTTCGACGCCGAGCTTGCGCGTGACTTCGGGGGAAACAGGGCATATGGTCGTTGGTCAGGATGTTCCCGTGTTGTCTCAAGTTAGCTATGGCGGAAATGGAAATACACCGTTGCAATCCGTCGAGTATAGGTCGAGCGGCGTCATATTCGATCTCCAGCCAATAGTGCGTGAGTCAATAGTGGATCTTAATCTTACGCAGCAGGTTTCCAATTTCGTCAGTACCAATACGGGGGTGAACGCTTCGCCGACATTGATAAAGCGGGAGATAAAAACCGCTCTTTCCTTAGAGGACGGGGAGTTGGTTGTGATAGGTGGAGTTGCAGAGGATAAGAACAGTAATTCTCGAAGCGGACTTTCGTTCCTTCCAAAATTTTTTCAATCAACAAACTTTAGCAATACGAAGACAGAGATTCTTCTTATTTTAAAGATGACACGGATCTAGATAATGATGCTGCTATCAAGAAATCGTGTAAAGAAAATTCGCGACCGCTTCACCGGTCGCGTCAGGTATGTCGCTGAGTCGCAAGTCAAAATGCGTCGTGGAAAGGTATGGATCAGGATTAACCCACGCCTAATGCAAAGAGCGGATATTTACCGAGGAAGCCCGGTAGCTGTCTTTGCAACATCAGGCATGCGAATGGTGGTCGTGAAACGTCTAAGGCGCGTCAAGGGTAAGATTGGTCACACTGGTGTCATTGAAGACCAAGCCCTCTAAATCCTAGGCATACTTATTCTTAAACATGGCGCGGTCGGGCGGATGGCCGCCCGATGCTTGCCGTAGGGGCCGGGTCGGCAGACCAACGCGAATGCGTTCCCCGTATCCGGCAGGCAAGCATGTTTAAGCGCGCTGTCGTTTGCGATCGACGAGTGCAATATAATTGAGGGTTAAGGTTGTTATTGCCGTATGGATATGAAATTTGAGTTGATCGCTAGATGTTGGGGGGAGCCAAAATTGAGCGGCAAGGCATCATTACCAATTCCGGAAGTCGAAGCGCTTCGGCTTCTGGCGAGAATATTTACGCGATCCGTTTTTTCTGCTCTCGCGGACGGCAGGGTGTTGCCAGCTGCGATGGGCGCGCTATATAAAAATCGGGTCGTGGTTGCTGGGGAAGAGCAGCCCCTCTGGACATTTTTTGATGATGCCTGGCATGTACTGCGACGCGCATATCGAAGCGAGTACATTTATAAAACAGAGCTTGCCAACCGAATTGTCTTTGGGAAACATCGTCCAAGTACCGCAGCGCTCCATATTGAGCTACCTGTTGGTCGTTCGATTGTTGACGCAGCGGTGTTCAACGGAACATCAACTGCGTATGAGATCAAAACGCAATTCGATTCGCCTAGAAGGTTGCTTTCACAAACTGGCGATTATCTAAAAGTATTTGACAAAGTTTTTGTCGTTAGTCATCCATCGCAAGCGCTAGCATATCAAGAGGTCGTGGCTCCCACAGTGGGTATCCTCGCGTTAAACCAGAAGGGACAGCTTACTGTCGTGAGAGACGCATGCTCAAACCGTGCCAATATTGTTCCGCGTTATGTGTTTAAGTGTCTCCGACGAGCCGAGTATGTCGCCGCAATTCAGGCGCTGACCAATGAGCGCGTGTCCGAGTATCCAAGCGCGTTAATTGAAGCGCGATGCGAAGAGATTTTCTCCACGTTTACTCCTTTGGAGTCCCATGATATCTTTGTCAACGCAGCACGGAGTAGAACAACAAATTGTCAAACGGTCAGTTTCGTGTCTCGGCTCCCTCAGAGCCTTCGAGTATTGGGGTACTCGACGCCATTGTCAGAGCGTCAAAGGTTGAAAATAATTGATACCTTATCTTTGCCTTCAAAGTTAAAAGTGTCGATTTAAGATCTTTGATTGATGGGATGCGGATGGCCATCTTCGGGGGGGCTTATGTATTTTCCGTATTTCTATGGTCGTCAATCTGAGTTTTTGGCTTTGAGAGACATCGAAGGCGACCTTTCTCCTGTCGATACGATCACGCCGGTCATAGAGCCTGTTTTATTGCGTGCAAATGGCTTAGTCCGTTGTATGAAGGATTTAGGCACGGGCGGTATGAGTGGTATCGTCATCATTAATCCCTCTCAGGGCGAGTTTAAAGGTGTAGAGCGGGACCTCTCTAAACAATGGAGAGGTGAGCTAGACGAAGCTTTTGAGAAATATGAGCGCTTGTGTCCTGCGTTTAACGTAACTCAGACAACTACAAAAAAAATGCTGGATAGCTTTCTCAAGCGTTATCCAGACAAAAGTGTAGGCCTAATACTATCTAGCCCCGCTCTGTCCAATGCTGAATTAGGTGAAATTGTTAGCAATAAGCGTGTTCGTTATTGCGGCTGCTTTCCCGACAAAATGTCTGCAGTCCAAAGAGGCTCGCTGCCCTCGAAGAAGGTCTTCGAAATTACCGATGGTTTCGTGAAGTTAAAAAGGAATTCTGATTACGCAGGTCAGGAATTTTTTACTGATCGACATCTTAATTTTCAGAAAAATTCGATTGGATTTGGTGACTACTTAGCTCTTGGTGCAGCGTTGTCCCTTACTGGTGGACAACCTCATGCGATTGCGATTCATTTGACCTATAAGCGCAAGTTAGATTCTGATATTTGGATCGAGCACTTTGTTTCAACAGACATCGATAAGGACGTTGGAACGATCGGCAACAAGTATCTTCAGGCCGTAGAGAAACTCGTGGCCCAAATTCGCAAACGCAGAAATGAATTTGGCAACAATGAAGCGCTTAAGGCTTACGAGTCCGATCTGAAGATGGGAAAATTCCCAAATCTTCCTTCCAATAAGCGACGTCAGATTCGACATCATCTATCGCTAATGCATCAAGTCTTATCTGGGGAAATCTAAAACCGGTCTTGACGTAAACGACTTTGATCACGCTTCTGCTCGACACCTATTACAGCTTATGACTTTGAACCCGTCACATGTGGGATGGCGCCACAAATACTCCGCTGAGTTGGCAAAAATTAAAAACTGCCCTCCTAGAGATCTGCAGACAAGTATCACAGAAGCGTATCGCTTCGCGATGGCGGATATCAACCATAGAAATAATGTTCTGCCGGTTGCAAAGATTAAACCGGACAGGGTTCTCCCCAATGGAGGGCCAATTGTGGAGTGTTGTGTTGCGTTCTCGCTTTCCATGTATGTTTCACTTGGGGACATAAGAAGAAAGCTTGAGATGGCCGGTGATACAGCTCCGTTAATGATGAAGCGCTTAGGCAACCATTATGTGAAGGTGCTGCTGAAGGATTCTGACGGCCAGCATACAAATCCCAATAGATATGGACACTTCGAATTTTTCGAGCGGGATCAATTTAATCTCCTTGACTCAATAACTGAGTTTCAGCCGATATGAGTTCGTTGATGAAACCACTGAAAGGAACCCGCGAGACTTTAGGTTTGCTGGATAAGCACATTTACATGTGTGATCTGGTTTATCTGGAGGGCCCTGTGCTCTCGTTGTTCAGAGATCATAAGCAGAATTGGTTATATCTTTGGTGTGATACCGATAATGTAGAGAAAGAGCGCTGGCTTCTTTTTCCAGTATCGCGTACTGATCTCATCGATTATTTGGAGAAACGGGCTCCACTTCTTGACCTCGTAAAAAAGCCGGTACCCAAGTATTTGCTGGATTTTAGGCAAAAGTCCGACGATGAAAAGAGTGCCGGGAAGGATGACTCGGTATCGACATATCGACATCTTGTGCGAGTCGGTGATATGCAGTTCCTCGATGAGTATTTGCCAACTGAGCGCTCTTACTTCAATGAGGAATTGGCTCCCAATATCTCGCTTGCCCAAGAGTTGAATCCAGGCACATTTGAGGTGCCAATCAAAGGCGATTGGTTTATTAGTGACTTGGATAATTTTTCAAATCTTTATTCTCAGTTGTATGCATTTTTTTATTGCACTAAGCCTCAGTTCATCACTGATATCGGCGCGCGCGTAAAACGCTATCTGACAGCTCCGTGGCAAGGGGGATTTAGTCGTGTCCATCTTTTTGACGCTTTGGCCAGGATGATTCCCTCTATTCATGATCTGAAAATTAAAAAGATTTACTACGCATCTCCTGGTGGTGTAAACATTGAGGCTTTGAGTTCGGTGGGAGATCGAATCAGAGATAGTGTTTTAAGATTCCTTGAGAATCAGAGCGATATAAAAAGTTCGATAAAGAGAATAAATGCGTTTTTGAGTTCTTCTAAGCTTAGAAAGGTCGATTTATCGGCCGTGAATGATTCTCAGCTGAGCTTGCCTAAGGAAGAAATTGCGTTTCTTCATGAGGAAATAGCTTCTGTTATTAACGCTCTTAGCATGACGAAAGAGTGGTCTGACATTTCATCGCACTCTCCAAATGTCGTCGTGTCAAGTAAAGTGCTAATCGCCGTCATAGCGCGTATTGAGCGTCTTGCAGAGTTTCAACGAACGGGGCTTCTTGACTATTTGCGTGGCCAAGGGGCTGTGATTGTTGACGGCATTTGATACTGGTCGCGGGTACAACCAAGGGTCAACGCTGATGAAAGATGACGGTGATCTGTTGTGCGATGACGCATGTTTTCTGGGGTGATGTCAGATAAAGTCACGTATTGGATATCGTTGTGAAGGACTCATAATCCGTTGGTGCCGTGTTCGACTCACGGGGGGGCCACCATATAGAAGGGCTTACGGTAAAACGTAAGCCCTTTTTTTTTTGACTTCCGACGTTTGCCCGACCTGCCGCCGGAGTTTGAAGAACAGGCTATGACGAGCCCTAAGACCGCGTGGCTGCCTTTGGCAGGCAGTGGAAAACAGGTCAATTCGCGAGGGTCAGTCAGCTCTCGCGAGCAAATCACCATCCGTGAAGCACCCCGCTCCCGACATGATTTAACCCGCCCTCTACCTTCGCACGCGACCTCAACCTCAGCGCTGAGAATCCATCACCCTGACCTGCAACAAGTCCCGCCGATAAGCCCCAGGGCTTTTCCCTGTCCACTTGCGGAAGGCCCGGTGAAACGCACTGGCTTCAGTAAAGCCAAGATGCACAGCAATGGCAGCCACGCTCAATTCATTTTCTGCGAGCAATGTCTGGGCGATGCCGCTGCGTATCTCGTCCTTGAGCGATGCATAACTTTGTCCTTCTTCGCGCAGGCGACGTCGCAGGGTCGCAGGCGAGACGCCGAGGCGCTCTGCAATGGCATCGAAGTCTGCCCAGTCGCTGGGGGAGGATTGCTTCAGATGGGCTCGCAGCTTGGTGACCCAACCGGTATCGTGACGGTAACGCACCAGCAGGTTGGCGGGGACATCGCGCAGGAAGGGCTTCAAGGCGATGTCCGAGCGGATCACCGGAAGGTCGAGATAGACGGCGTCGAAGCTCAGGGCGCAGCGCGCTTTGTTGAAGTTGACGGGCACCCCGAAGAATTCCAGGTAATCAGGCCGCCCTTCCGGAATCGAGCAAGAAAAGTCGATGCACTGCAAAGGAATGCGCCGGCCGACCAGCCAGCAGGCCAGTCCCAGCACCAGTAGCAAAAATGTGCGATAGGCAAAGGCAGGATAGGGCGATCTGTTCTTGATCAGGATGATGTGGGCCTTGCCGCCATCAATCTGCAATTCTCCATACGGCTCATCAAGCACGATGCGCAGAAAACGCAACGCGCGCCGCAAGGCCTGCCCAAGCGACTGTGCATGCAGCACGGCATGGCACAGCAAGGTGAAGCTTCCGTGGCGCATCGGCCGCGCAGAAAGGCCGAAGAATTCATCGTCCGTAGTCCGCGCAATCGCCACCCACAATGCCCCATATTGCTCTGCAGTGACAGGCCCCGCCTGCGTCATGTCCAGTCCCGCCTCCTTTAGCAGCGGGGCAGTCTCGTATCCCTGCCTGACCAGGCAGCGCAAGGCGTCTTCAACAAACGAGAACTGGATGGAAGGCGTCTCGCTGACCTTTTTCAACATGGTAAATCCGATCAAGGAATCAGCAGGTATTTGTCATTGCTTGCAATGTTCTGCCCGCCTAGTATCTATTGCCATACACATCGAAGTCATAGTGTAAGCGCAAAAATACAAAGTGGAGACGACACCATGCCTGACCCTACCCCCGAGCCGCGCAAGCCGGACTATGCAGACGCCTATGCGGCATTTCGCATCGAAGCGCTGCGAGAGCAGTTCCAAGGAGATTTCGAGACGGGCATCAACGCCTGTGTCGAATGCTGTGATCGTCATGTCGACGGGGACAAGATCGCCCTGGATTTTGTGTCCGCACAAGGCGAGCATCGCCAGTACAGTTTTGCCCAGTTGCGTTCGATGGCAGCGCGGGTGGCCAATCTGCTCAGGCAGCAAGGGATACAGCCGGGCCAGATCGTGGCCGGCATGCTGCCGCGCACGCCGGAACTGTTGGCCACCGTGCTCGGCACGCTGCGCGCCGGTGCGGTCTATCAACCTCTGTTTACGGCCTTCGGACCCAAGGCCATAGAACATCGGCTGGCACTGAGCGGTGCCAGCCTGATCGTCACCAATACGGCCAACCGGGCCAAGCTGGATGAGGTCGCCAATTGTCCGCAAGTCTGCACGATCAGGGAGAGCAGCGAGCCCGTGCGCGCGGGTGATCTCGATTTCCGTGCGGCCGTGGACGCCCAGTCCGACGACTTTGCCCCCGTCATGCGAACCGGCAGCGACCTGATGCTCATGATGTCCACCTCGGGCACCACGGGCGCTGCCAAGGGGGTACCGGTGCCGCTGTCTGCCCTGCCGGCGTTCGCGCTCTACATGCGCCAGGCAGTGGGCTTGTTGCCGGAGGACAGATTCTGGAATATGGCCGATCCGGGTTGGGCCTATGGCCTCTATTACGCCATCATCGGTCCCTTGGCCCTCGGTCAGGGCATTACCTTCAATGAGGCCGCATTCACCGTCCAGGGAACCTACGAGATCATCCGCCGCCTGGGCATCACCAGCCTGGCCGGCGCCCCCACCGCCTATCGCATGATGATGGCCGCCGGCGAGGAAGCGGCAGCCAGCGTCAAGGGCCAGCTACGCACCGTCAGCAGTGCCGGCGAACCATTGAATGCCGAGGTGGTGCGCTGGTTCGCCAGCGCTCTGGATGTCCCCATCCATGACCATTACGGGCAGACCGAGCTGGGGATGGTGGTCAACAACCATCACGCCTTGCAGCACGAGGTCGTGCCCGGGTCGGCCGGTTTTGCCATGCCAGGGTATCGCGTGGTGGTGCTTGACGAGAATCTGCAGGAGCTCGGTGCGAACCAGCCAGGCGAACTGGCCATCGATATTGCGCGCTCGCCCCTGTTCTGGTTTTCCGGTTACTGGAAGCAGGAAACCCCGGCCATTGCCGGCGGCTATTACGCCACCGGCGACAACGTCGAGCTGGAGAAAAACGGCAGCATCAGCTTCATTGGTCGCTCCGACGACGTGATTACCTCAGCCGGTTACCGGATCGGGCCATTCGATGTCGAAAGCGCGCTGCTGGAGCATCCTGCGGTGGCCGATGTGGCCGTCATCGGCTTGCCCGACCCGGAGCGCACCGAGATCGTCAAGGCCTTCGTGGTCCTGTCGGACAAGTTCAAGGCCCATGACAAATTGGCGGAGGAGTTGGCACAACACGTCAAACGGCGACTCTCCGCCCATGCCTATCCGCGTGCCATCGAGTTTCTCGAGGCGCTGCCCAAGACGCCCAGCGGCAAGCTGCAGCGCTTCATGCTGCGCCAGATGGAAGCGGATCGGCGGACTGACCATTCCTGAAGCATGATGATCGAGTTTGATGCAATCAAGAATAATCGAGGATAACCATGGCCATTAAACAAGGTGTCTATGTCGTCACCGGCGCAGCTTCCGGACTGGGTGCGGCGACCGCCGAGCAGCTCATCAAGGCCGGTGCGAAGGTGGTGCTGGCGGACGTCAACCCGGTGGCCGGTGAAAAGATGCAGGCCACACTCGGTGCCAATGCCCGATTCGTGTTGACGGACGTCACCAGTGAGTCCAGTGCGCAAGAGGTCTTTGCGGTCGCCGCCACCATGGGCCCGGTGGTCGGCCTGGTCAACTGCGCCGGCATTGCACCGGGGGAAAAACTGCTGGGCAAGAGCGGCGTGCATCGATTGGACAGCTTCATGCGCGCGCTGAACATCAACCTGGTCGGCTCGTTCAACATGGCACGGCTGGCGGCACAGCACATCAGCGGCGGCCAGGCTGACGCAGAGGGCGAGCGTGGCGTCATCATCAATACGGCCTCGATTGCCGCCTTCGACGGACAGATGGGGCAGGTGGCCTATGCCGCCTCCAAGGGCGGGGTGGTATCGATGACCTTGCCGATGGCACGCGAGCTGGCGCGTCATGGCATCCGGGTCATGACGATTGCGCCCGGCATCATCGAGACGCCCATGATGCTGGGGATGCCGGAAGAGGTGCTGGAATCCTTGAGCCGCAACGTACCTTTTCCACCTCGCCTCGGAAAACCTTCCGAATTCGCCGGCCTGGTCATGTACATCCTGGAAAACCGCTACCTGAACGGCGAGGTCATCCGGATGGATGGTGCGCTTCGCATGAGCGCCAAGTAGCGGCACCAGGCCCGATACGTCAGCAAGCGAGAGAAAGACAGATGAATGAAAAAGCAAAAGGAGCCAGCATGTCCGCAGACCCGGTGGTGATCGTGTCGGCTGCCCGTACGGTGATGGGCAGTTTCCAAGGCGCGCTGGCGGATCTGCCGGCCCCGCAACTGGGGGCAGTGGCGATGTCGGCTGCCCTGCAACGTGCCCGCCTGTCCGCGCAGCAGATTGCGCAGATCGGACAGGTATGGATGGGCTGTGTGCTGCAGGCAGGCCTGGGACAGTCCCCCGCACGCCAGGCCGCCTTGCGCGCCGGCTTACCGCAGTCGGTAGCCTGTGCCACCTTGAACAAGGTCTGCGGCTCGGCCATGCAAGCGGTCATGCTGGCGCATGACAGCATACTGGCCGGTTCCGCGTCGATGGTGGTGGCAGGCGGCATGGAGTCGATGTCCAATGCGCCCTATCTGCTGCCCAAGGCGAGGCGGGGTTACCGTCTGGGACACGACAGGGTGCTGGATCACATGTTCCTCGATGGACTGGAAGACGCGTATTCGGACCAGCATCGCGGTCGACTCATGGGAAGCTTCGCCGAGGATTGCGCCAGTGAGTTCGGTTTCACTCGCGACCAGCAGGACGCCTACGCGGTCCAGTCCACCTTGCGCGCGCGCGAGGCGATCAGCAACGGCGGCTTCGACTGGGAAGTGGTTCCCGTCGATGTGACGGGCAAAAAGGGCAGCCTCGTGATCCGTCACGATGAGGGACCGATGGCGGTGAACCTGGAGCGCATCGCTACCCTCAAGCCAGCCTTCCGTAGCGATGGCACCGTCACTGCGGCCAATTCCTCTTCCATCTCGGACGGCGCGGCGGCCCTGGTACTGATGCGCGAATCGCAGGCAGTGAAGCAGGGCTTGACGCCCCTGGCCAGGATACTGGGTCATGCCTCGTATGCCGGCGCGCCCGAGAAATTCCCCACCGCGCCAATCGGCGTGCTGCGCAAGATCTTCGCCAAGACCGGGTTGGATGCCGCCAGCACCGACCTGTTTGAAATCAACGAGGCGTTTGCGGTGGTGCCCATGGCGGCCAGCCGGGAACTGGACATCGACATGGAGAAGATCAATGTCCATGGCGGGGCCTGTGCATTGGGACATCCTATCGGTGCTTCCGGTGCGCGCATCATTGTGAGCTTGTTGGGGGCACTCAAGGCACGCGGCCTCAAGACCGGCATCGCAAGCCTGTGTATCGGCGGCGGCGAAGCGACGGCCATCGCCCTGGCACTGGCGTGACGGTCGCACGCCGTTTAAACGGAGAAAGAGATGGAGATGTTGCTGAGCCCTGAGCACGAGATGATTCGCGACGCCATGCGTCAGTTTGCACAAGAACGCCTGTTACCTTTTGCCGCAGACTGGGACAGAAATCATACCTTTCCCGCCGAGGCCCTGAAGGAACTGGCCGAGTTGGGCGCCATGGGTATGTGCGTGCCGGAGCAGTGGGGCGGCGCCGGAATGGATTACATGAGCCTGGTGCTGGCGCTGGAAGAGATTGCCGCAGGCGACGGGGCGACTTCAACCATCGTCTCGGTCCAGAATTCCCTGGCCTGTGGCATTACCGAGAAGTACGGGAGCCCGGCCCAGAAAGAGCAGTGGCTCAAGCCGTTGGCACGCGGCGAGATGTTGGGCTGCTTCTGCCTGACGGAGCCGCACACCGGATCGGACGCGGCAGCCATCAAGACCAAGGCCGAGCGAGACGGTGACGATTTCATCCTCAACGGGACCAAGCAATTCATCACCAGCGGCAAGCACGCCGGGGTGGCCATCGTATTTGCCGTCACCGACAGGTCAGCAGGCAAGAAGGGCATCTCCTGCTTCCTGGTGCCGTGCGATACCCCAGGTTTCGTGGTCGGACGCAGCGAAGAAAAGATGGGACAGCATGCTTCCGATACGGTGCAGATCATGCTCGACAACTGCCGTGTTCCCGTCGCAGCCTTGCTCGGCAAGGAAGGGGATGGATATCGCATCGCCTTGTCCAATCTCGAAGCTGGCAGGATCGGCATTGCCGCGCAGAGCGTGGGCATGGCGCGCGCCGCCTTCGAGGCCGCCGTCAGCTATGCCCGGCAGCGGGAATCGTTCGGAGTCCCCATCATCGAGCACCAGGCCGTCAATTTCCGCCTGGCCGACATGAACACCTTGCTGGACGCCGCCAGGCTCATGGTGTGGCGCGCCGCCCAGTTGAAGGATCAGGGACGACCTTGCCTCAAGGAGGCGTCGATGGCCAAGATGTTTGCTTCCGAGGCCGCCGAGAAAATTGCCTCCGATGCGATCCAGATCCATGGGGGCGTCGGCTATACCAGCGACTTTCCGGTCGAGCGCATTTACCGTGACGTGCGCATCTGCCAGATCTATGAAGGGGCCAATGATATCCAGCGCCTGGTCATCGGTCGAGCCATCACCAGCGATCAAGCGCATTCGTGAAACGTGACGTAGGTCGAACGAAAGAATAAAGGCTGCCAATCGGCAGCCTTTATTCTTTGTTCTTTATGGAGCAGGGACCTAGTGCGACAACAGGCTCTGCGGGGTACAGCCAAAAGCGGCCCGGAATACCCGGCTGAAGTGGGACAGATCGGAGAACCCGGCGTCCAGCGCCGCCGTGGTGACATTGCCGGCATTGCCTTCGGTGAGGGCGCGATAACTGGCTTGCAGTCGCACCCGGCGCAGCACGTCCATGGGAGTCTGGTTGTGCTGGGCAAAGGCGCGTGTCAGCGTTCGTTCAGAGACGTGGTGAGCGGCGGCTAGGACGTGGAGGTTGAGTTGCGGGTCGGTATAGTTCTCGCGCAGATAGGCGAGGACACGTTTGTAGAGATCATTCTTTTCTGCCGCAGTTGCCCTGGAACCGGGCGCGGCCAGGCTCAAGGCGAGCACGTCCAGCAAGGCAGCGCTGTAGCGCACCGCCGACTCGGCGTCGTTGAATTCGCAAGTGCCTGCTTCTTCCAGCATCGAGCGCAGCGCCATCACACCGGGCCGGCGGACATCGATCAACTGCGCGGTCAGGTGTTCGGCTTCGGGACAGCGGCTCAACAATGACTTGCGGGGCAAGCGGGTCAGATAGATCTTCTCGGGACCCAGTGCGAACTCGAAAGGCCGAGCGCCGTCGTACAAGGCCATGTCACCCGATTGCAGACGGGTCTGGCGACCGTCCTGCGCCAGATAGGCTTCGCCGCAGACCATGAAGGCAAGCCACAGGTCATCGTCGGGATTTGAGCGAATATGGTGCGCATCACGTCGCCAATGGTGCAGGGGCGAGCTCATGATGGCCATATCGAGCATCCCGATGGAACTCACTGACATGGCGCCGTTGAAGACTGGCGCGCCCAACAGCTTGCTGTCGGCCTGAAGGCAATGGCGACAAACGACATCATTCCAATACTCGAAGCGCCGTGGCGCTTCGACGATCTCAGTGGTGTATTGAGCCTTCATAAGGGGCACTCCTGATGTATCGAGTCGATGCAGATATGCTGGCTGATGACCGGCCTGGCGAATGGGCTTGGCTGGCTGGTTTCGTGCAGCGTTGTGGCTGCTGGAGGACCGATCCCCGGTAGCAAAGTATCCGCCAGATGAACGCGCAAGGGCAATAGAATTTCATGCATCGCTGCCAATGGCGCTACATATTTTGTGCAAAATTTATGCCTGCCTTCGGATATCTGGACAAGCTGCGCTGAAGGAGGAATTTGATTGATGGATTGCGTGCAGTTCACGACCCTCGATTGCCCGGAAAACGGCCAGGGGAAAGCGTTTTCAGCGCAGCGCAGCAAATGCTGGCTGGTGAGGCGGCGTCGTTCCAGGCAGGGCCCAGGATGTTGCTCAGGGCGAAAAAAAACCACTGGGTGGATTGCCCAGTGGTCTTGCCGATGACCTGTCGGGTGACTGGCTCGGGCGTTTCTGCTCAGGAAGTCTTGGCGTCGCGCAACATGCCGGTTTGCGGATGGCAGTTGATGTATTCCAGCCATTGCGTAGCACCATCGGAAACTGATACCTCGTGATAAAGCCTGAGTTTTTTCAAACCGGTGACGACCTTGAAGAAGGTGGTGAAGATGCGCAGGTGGGTGGGATGTGATTCGGCCCAGCGTTCCAGCAGATCCAGCGAGCGCCAGTGGCCGATGTCGTAGGCAATGTCGAGCAGATTGCCCTCCAGGTCCACATTGCGCACGAAGCGGTTGCTGTAGCAGCCGATCTCCTTTCCCTGATCCCGCAGGAAGTCCATGCCATCCTGCAGAGGTGGCAGCATCTCGTTGAAATAGAGCGCGCGCTCCTCCAGGTCGGCATCGACCCAATCCTGGCCGGAGCGGATCAGGGCGATGTTGTCATGCCCCTTGAGCCGCACCCGGCCGCCTTTGGCGGGCTCGCCGTAGATCACTTCCAGCTGACCTGAAGGGCGCATCCGGTCCACTTGTGAAGCGGGAATACGGTCACGCATCGACCCCCAGTATCCGTGCTCTTCTATGTCGTCGCTGATGCGGTCCATGACAGCGCCCACCCCTGGCAGCTCTTCCTTGAAGGCATACAGGGTCTCGAACTGCTCGGCGCGTGGCGAGAAGACTTCCTTGAAGTAGCCGACGCCATCGGCGAGCCGGGCATCGCTGTCCCACCATCCGGCGACGTCGGGGGAGCGCATCCAGCGGCAATAGCGGCCCGCATCACGCCAGTAGCCGACGACGATGAAGTTGCCATAGCCCTGGTTGTCGAGGTGATAGCTCATGTCATGGTTGCCTGGGCCATCGGGCAGAGCGAAGCTGGAGACGATGTGGCGCATGGCCTGCAGCGCGTCTGCCCGCTTTTCTTCCTTGAACTGGATGCCCAGGTAGGCCATCGTTACCTGCGTCAGGTTTTCGTCAGCGCGGCCGACCCACATCGGGAAGGGCGGCTGGTAATCGTCGCCCACCCGGCGTGAGAGCGTGCGAGGACATTTGAGATGCTGGTCGATTGCGGATTCCATGCGGGATCTCCTTCTGGGAAAAATATCAATGCAAAGTGGTACTGGCGCGCTCGTCGAACGCGGCAGCACCGTATAGCTGTGCCCAGGCGTCCGGACCGGCTTCGATTTCGGTGGTGGTAAGCAGGCAGGCGTCGAGCTCCTCGGTCAGCAAGTCCCAATCGATACCTTGGCCAATGAAGACCAGTTCCTGTCGGCAGTCGCCCGCCAGTGCGTCCCACTTTTCCTGGATGCCTTGCCGGCGATAGCTGTCCTGCGGCCATTGGGTCTGCTCGATGAAACGCCACCAGCGGCCCACAAAGCCCCACTGAAACTGGCCGCCAGTCTGGACCAGCATGGCAATGTCGGAATATCTGCTGGCCATCCACAGATAGCCTTTGCAGCGCAGCAGGCGGCCGTTGCGCCAAGGACGTCCGAGCCAATCCAGCAGCCGGCCGGGATGAAAGGGCAGTCGTGCGCGATAGACGCTGGAAGAGATGCCGTAGGTGTCGGCCTCCGAAGGTGGGTGGGCGCCATCCATGGTCTGCATCCATCCTGGCATGCGGGCCAGGCTGGGCAGATCGAACAGTCTGGTGTCGAGTACCTGATCCAGATCGACCTTGCCGTGCGCCATCGGCAGAATCCGTGCAGTCGGATTGAGCTTCTGCAGCACTGCCTTGAGCGCGGCGAAGGCGCTGGCGTCGATCAGGTCGATGCGGCTGACCAGGATCACGTTGGCATACTCGACTTGCTCGATGAGCAGGTCGGAAAGCGGGCGCGTGCTGGCGCCATCGGCCTGGGCAATGGTGACGTGGTCAGCCAATTGCTGTTGGAACGTTTCGCCGTTGACCACCGTGACCAGCGTGTCCAGTCGCGCCAGCTCGCTCAGGCTGAAACCATCGCTGTCGAGAAATGCAAAGGTTTCCGCCACCGGAATGGGCTCGGAAATGCCGGTCGATTCGATCAGCAGATAATCGAAACGGCCCGACCTTGCCAATGCGCTGACCTGCTCCAGTAAATCAGCGCGCAAGGTGCAGCAGATGCAGCCATTGCTCATCTCCACCAGCTCATCATTGCCGCGGTAGAGTTCGGTATTGCGCCTTACATCGTCGCCATCCATGTTGACTTCGCTCATGTCATTGACGATGACCGCCACTTTCATCCCCGCCCGGTTGCGCAGGATATGGTTGAGCAAGGTGGTCTTGCCAGATCCGAGAAATCCCGATAACACCGTCACCGGGACCCTCTGCGCCTGAGCATTCAGCAATACCTCGGGCGCGGGTTCGTTCATGCGCGTCCACCTTGTTGCGCTACTTTGTCCAGATAGCCTTCGAACAGGTCGACCACCACGAAGCCGTCGTCGCAGGCATCGCCCCACACATCGCGGTTGCTGAACTGGACGTGATAGGTCGGCTGCATCACGGCGCTCTTGTCGCCGTGGCCGATGGTGTCAGGGAAGGGCCATTGTTCGGTGGTACGGTGCAGCACCACGCCCTCTTTGCCGCGTACATAGCCTGGGCAGCGGATGTGGCCAGTGACACGCTCGTCGCGTACCAGGACGCGGTCGCCCACTTCGAAGGGCGGGCGGCCGGTGATGGCGGGGCGGCCCTGGGATTGTGCGGGGCGGGCCAGCTGGAAGTGGGAACCCAGCGCCTCGTCGAGCTCCTGCTGGGTGAGCACGCCTAGCTCCACCAGCAGCGATGCGGTGGCGATCACATAGCGTTCGTAGTACTGGGTGTTGGCGTGCTGGCGGAATTCGATGCGTTCCACCGCGTGACGCACTTCGTCCACGCTGTAGAGCTTCATGTGATCGGCACCCAGGAACATCAGGGTATAGGCCAGGTGTTCCCAGTCCTGCTTGAAGACCTTCTTGTAATCGAGGCTGTTGATGGTATGCGGAATCCGGCCGAAGCCCTGAACACCGCCGAGGTCGTGAAAGCCATCCATGTTTGAATCTCCAGTGATTGAATATGAAATAAAAGCCAAGCTGCGGTGGAGCAGACCGGCGCTCAACCCACCTTTGGCAGGGCCACGCCGATGAGCACGTCCTTTGTGATGAGCTTGCTGAGCGCCTCTTCGCTCCATCCTTCGGTGCCGGCCGGACGCATCGGCAGCACCAGGTAACGGGTCTCGGCGCTGGTGTCCCAGACTTTCACCGTCATGTCCTTAGGCAGTTCGGTGCCGAGTTCGGCGAGCACCGTGCGTCCCTCGCGCACCAGGCGGGCGCGGAATTCGAAGCCCTTGTACCACTCCGGCGGCAGGCCCAGTACTGGCCAGTTGGTGCAGGAGCAGAGGCTGCAGACGATGACGTTCTTGAGTGTGGGCGTGTCTTCCAGCGCCACGATGTATTCGCCCTGCGGGCCGGTATAGCCGAACTCTTCGCAGGCGGCCGTGCCGTCACGCAGCAGCAGTTCGCGGTATTGCGGATCGCTCCAGGCCTTGGCCACCACGCGGGCACCGTTGGCCGGGGAGAATTTGTTGGCCAGCAGATCGGTCAGGCCTTCGATATAGCCTTCCGGAATCAGCTTTTTGTCGTTGAGAACCTTGAAGAGCGCCCACGCCCGTTCACCCGGGGTGGAAGTTTGTGCGGAAGAGGATGGATTGCTCATGATTTTTTGACTCCTGGCTTGAAAATGCGGGGTGGTAAAAAATGCCGCTAAGAACTTCACGAAAGAAACATCAGTGCTGCTGCCAATCCATGCTGGCCTCGAAGGCTGCCGCTGCCTGATAGAGCGTGGCTTCGGCGTAGTGTTTGCCGACCAGCATCAATCCCACGGGCAAGCCATCGACCGTGCCACAGGGAATGGACATGGCCGGGTGACCTGTGATGTCCAGCGGTGCGGTATTGCCAATCATCTCGAAGGCGCGCGCGACGTACTCGGCCAGGGGGCAGCCTGCGGCCGGCAATGGCTGCGCGATGATGGGGACGGTGGGCATGACCAGCAGATCGAAATCGGCCAGCGCCTTGTCGTAGCCGACGCGCGCACGGCGGGCGATGTTCTGGGCCTTGGCGTAGAAGCGGCCCTGATACCGGGTCAGCCCGTATTGGCCGACGAACATGCACAGCTTGAGCGTGGCCGACAGATCGTCGGCATGTTCACGCCAATGGGCGTGGTGCTGCAGCAGGCCAAGGTCGTAGAGCCCCTTCCAGTTGAAGCCCATGCCGTTGCTATGCATCATCTGCATGGTCAGGCCTTCGCAGCCGATGGGCTGCCAGAGCGCACCGGCGAGCACATGTTCCTCGACCGATACGGGGGCTACGGATGCTCCCAGTTTTTCCAGTTGGGCAATCGCATCCTGCACCTTATCTGCCACCCGCTGATCCATATTGCCCAGGGCAAAACCTTCGGTGAGGATGCCGATCTTCAGGCCACGCACGCCCCGGTCAAGCGCTGCAGTATAAGGCTGCACCTGAGGCGCGTATTGACGTGGATCGAGGCCGTCGGCGCCGGCGATGACTTCCAGCATCAGCGCGTTGTCGCGCACGTTGGCGGTGATCGGCCCCACATGATCGACCGTCGCTTCAATGGGCATGACGCCGGTATAAGGAACCAGGCCATGCGTGGCCTTCATGCCATAAGTGCCGCAGAAGGCCGAGGGAATGCGGATCGAGCCGCCCTGGTCGCCACCGATGGCCATCTCCGCTTCGCCTGCCGCCACCAGCGCCGCACTGCCCGACGAGGAGCCGCCCGAACCATAGCCGTGGCGGCGGGGATTGTGAACCGGAGCCGGGTCGGAGGTATGGCTGCCGCCCGACAGGCAGAAATGCTCGCAGGTGGCCTTGCCAAGAATGGTGGCGCCGGCATCGAGCAGGCGGGTCACGATGGTAGCGTCGTAGCTCGGCACGAAACCTTCCAGTGTGGAAGAGCCGTTCATCATCGGCACGCCTGCCAGGGCCACATTGTCTTTGAGCACCACGGTGCGGCCCGCCAACTTGCCCTGGGGGGCGCCCTTGACGGTGCTTTTGCACGCCCAGGCATTGAGGGGATTGTCCTTGGTTGCCGGCCGGGCGGCAGCCGCGCGCGGATACTTGACGGCGGGAATTTCATCGGGCAAGCCATCGATGACATCGTAGGCATCGAAGCTTGCCTGCATCAAGTCCAGGTATTGACTGGCCTGCTCCGTGGTGAGCTGGATGTGCAGGGAACTGGCGAGCTCCTTGAGTTGCTCTGGGGTGGGTCGGACGATAGGCATGAAATTCGCGCTCCTGTATTTCGAATGCCCCGTGATGGGGCATTGCACTGCAATGGGAAGGTCAGCAGCGGCGGTCAGCAAGCTCGTCGCGGCCACCGTGCATCGCTATCATTGGCGAGCATTACTGTCGATGCTTGTCCGTGCAGGTCATTCGTTTGTCATTTGCGGACAAGCCAGCCAGTGTCGTGAGGAAAAATGGGAAATCGTTTACGTATTTCCGTCTTTGCGTTCTGCACACCAGGAGAGGCACGACAGGCATGCAATCCACGTCAAGGCGGGCGTGGAAAGTATCAGTTTTCAGAATGTCTTGTTATGGCAAGTACCTTGGCCTGATTTGACGAGTCAGGCGGGCCTTGCCTCTTTATCTTTTCATCACCGTCGGATCGGTGCAGGCATGTGACGACGCCTGTTCGGAACACGGCGATTCCATCCATATGAAAAGAGAGGACAAGATGAACATGCACTTGAAAGCAGGACGCCGTTTCGCCTCGTTGCGAACGGTCTTATTCTCCATTGCCGTTGCCCTGGCGATGGGCGTGATGGCCGACGCTTGCGCCATCGATGTCGATCCGGCAGATTATGTGCCGGCCCCTGCGGGGACCACCGCCGGTCTGCTGTATCAGCAGCATGCCGAACGCGACGCCAGCTACAGCGGTGGTACCCGCAGTGCTGGCAATCCTTTGCTGACCACTGATGTGACCATCCTGCGCCTGGTGCATTACATGAACATCGGCGGCTATACGGTGGGTCCCCAGGTGCTGCTGCCCTTCGCCAGTCTGCGCAGTGGTCGCGACATCAAGGCGCTGGGCAGTGAGAACGCCCTGGGTGACCTGATCCTGGCCGCGCCTGTGTGGCTGGTCAACGATCCTTCAAAATCGACCTTCTTTGCGGTGGCCCCGTATCTCTACCTGCCCACTGGATCGTATTCCGACAGTCGCGCGCTCAACGTTGGCGAGAACCGATGGAAGTTCGACCTGCAAGCGGGTCTGGTTCAGCGGATATCCGGTCCCTTGTATCTCGACCTGACCGGGGATGTGATGGTCTATGGCAAGAACAACGATTATGGAAGCGGTCGCGGCAGTATGCGCCAAGCACCGCTTTATCAATTGCAGTCCTATCTGCGCTATCAGTTTTCTGCCACCACCAACGCCACTGCGGGGCTGTCGCGGACCTGGGGCGGAGAAACCAGCGTCAATGGCGTGGACAGCCACGACCAACCCAATCAGTTGAAGATTTCCTTCGGTGGCAGTACCTTCGTGGCGGCCAAGACGCAGATCATGGGCAGTATCGGTCGCGACTTGTCGGTCGACAATGGGTTTAAAGAAAACTTCCGTCTGAACCTGCGACTGCTGCAGATTTTCTGATTGAGCGGGGATCCATCGTTGTGCATGCTTGATCGCTCCGATGGTTCGCGGCTTGGCTGCCGAGCTGCGGGGCGAACAAGCCATGCTGTCTGAATCTACCTTGAAGGATCACTATGAAGCTGAGTATCGTGTCTCGCTTGAATCTGGTGAGTTTTGTGTTGGCACTGGGATTGCTGGGTGTCAGTAGCATGGCCTGGATTTCACTGAACAACGTCTCTGCCATCGCCGAGCGCACTGCCAGTGTGCGGGTAAAGCAGCTGGAGCGCATTGCAGATGTGGAATTGATGATCACGCGTATCTCTGCACAGTTGCGTCATACCATGCTCAATGCCCGGCAGCCGCAGGCGGTAGCCGAGATTCAGGCAGCCATGCGCAGTGACGAAAAGAAACTGGGCGAAATTTTTGTCGAGTATAAAAAGGAAATCCATACCAAGGAGGGAGAAGAATTTTTCGCCAGAGCTGTCACCTACAAGACTGGATTCTGGGACGCTGCCGAATTCAATATCAAGCTCATTGAGGCAGGCATCGCTTCCGGCAGTCAGGATGAGGCCTTTGCGTTTCTTAATGAGAAGACCCTGCCCGCGCTCAATACCTGGCTCAACGGTTTGATAGGGGAAAAGAAGGTGCAGTCGGATCTTCTGCTGGAGCAAATCGCACTAATCCAGGAAAGCAGCAAATCCTTGCGTAATCTGCTGGTAGGGCTGACCGCTATCGTAATTGCTGGCCTGGTCGCGTTTTCGTGGTATTGCGCGAGAGTGCTGCGTCGTCGATCAGAACAGGCACAGCGAGTAGTAGAGCATATCCGTGATGGAGATCTCATGGTCAGTGCTCGGGACGACGATCGTGATGAGTTCAGCCCCTTGTTCCAGGCTTTGTCCGATATGCAGAGATCGCTTGGGCGTGTTGTGTCTTCGGTTCGCAAGGGGTCGGAAAGCGTGGCGACTGCCTCAGCCGAAATCGCACAGGGTAATCAGGACCTGAGCAGGCGCACGGAACAGCAGGCCAGTGCATTGCAGCAGACCGCCGCCACGATGGAGCAACTCAACACGACGGTAAGGAACAATACTGACAGTGCCGAACAGGCTAATCAGTTGGCTCAGGGCGCTTCGGCAGTCGCGGCTCAAGGCGGTGAAGTCGTGGGACGGGTAGTTAGTACCATGCAGGGCATCAGCGACAGCAGTCGCAAGATCGGTGACATCATCGGTGTCATTGATGGCATCGCTTTCCAGACCAATATCCTGGCTCTCAATGCGGCAGTGGAAGCCGCTCGCGCCGGCGAAGGGGGACGGGGCTTCGCGGTGGTGGCCAGCGAGGTGCGCAATCTTGCGCAACGTAGCGCGGGAGCGGCCAAGGAGATAAAGGCCTTGATCAGTCGTAGCGTAGAGCAGGTCGAGCAGGGAGCTGTGTTAGTTAATCAGGCTGGCAAGACCATGGATGAGATCGTAGCCTCGATCGGGCATGTCAGCGGTATCGTGGCGGAGATTACCTCGGCCAGCGTCGAACAGACCAGTGGAATATCTCAGGTAGGCAATGCGGTGGGTATGATGGACCGAGCCACCCAGCAGAATGCTGCCCTGGTCGAGGAAAGTGCAGCTGCAGCACAGAACCTCAAGGAGCAGGCGCTGCAGCTCGTGCAGGCCGTTGCCACCTTCAAGTTGGCGGCTGACCTACCGGTGTAATTTGTGCCCTGTTTTGTCCAGCAGGGGGGAAGATGGGGGAATTCCGGTAGAGCAAATGCTCTTTTGAGGATCCCATCTTGTCGATCGATTGCACCGGCGCGCACTATCGGTCAATTCTGAAAAAATCCATGCCCAGAATTGGTGATCAAGGGGGGGATTGATCACCAATTTATCAAGATCCGTACTACTCCGAGGCTCAAGGTTTTGGCCAAGTGATGCCTACGCTTTTCATTCCTTTGGCCACATCCATTTCCGGATGGGCCAGCACGACGTCGCGGTAGGATGGGCTGCCGATGACAGCGGGCTTGAACTTTGTCAGAAAGGCCGTCACTTCTTCCCGTATATCTGCAGGCACTGCGAAGTTGTCGTAGCATTCGTCCATGCATTCCATCACTGCTTGCCAATGAACTTCAGTTAGGCCCATGCCACGGTGTGCGGTCACCATGTCACGCCCTCTGTATTGAGCATTTCCGCCCCAGTGAACTGACAGGAAATCGACAAAATTGATGTGCTCCTTCTGGAAGGTGGATTCCGACATGTGGCTCCAGATATGACCTATGGCGGGGTGTTTCATACAGGTCCGCAGCACTTCTCCTGCAAACTTGTAGATCGCGTCGTAGCCTCCCAGACGTTCGTAGAGGGAAGGCTTTTGAGGCTCGGATGCTTGGCTGTCAGTCATGTTATCGCTTCTCCATGTTGATGTGATTCCTGGTATTCCGGCGGGGAGGAAGATCTTTTCCATACGCAGTCGGGGCATACGCAAGCGATGACGTTGCACGTGAATTCAACGAACAAGCTTGCCGTGTCCAATGTAGCGACGATGGTTCATTGCAGCTTGCTTCTGAGGGGCAATCAACTTGACGGAAATAGACAACGTCGCAGATCGTTGTGCAAATTAATGCCCTTCAGCCGGGGTGACTGGTTTCCCAATTCAATACGAGAACGACTTGGAGCCTGCGGTTGTGGTACCAGGTATTCTGAATACTTCGGGCACTTGATTCTGTGTTAAAAACATGCCGCTCGGGAGTCGGCGACTACCCAGTGGCATCGCCATGTTGTTTGCGCTTTTATTCCCGTGGATGTTGCTGCCCCAACAGGGTATTAAGCTCCAAGCCAGATGGTGCTCCTGCGAATTCACTGAATTTTCCATCTTGCAATATGGTACGGGCAGCGTGTAGAGCAGATCCCCATGCTGCACGAGCAAGCGCCCCGCCTAGACTGACACGTCGCACCCCTAGATTCTCCAGATCTTGCAGCGTCAGGTCCGATGGCCAGCCAATGAGAACATTAACTGGCTTCGGCGCCACTGCTTCGACAACTGCCTTTATTTGGTCGGCTGTTTTGATGCCTGGAGCATATAGGCAATCCGCCCCGGCATCAGCGTAGGCTTTTAAACGGCGTAACGTGTCATCAAGGTCTGACCTGAGACGAATTTTGTAGCGCCCGGATAAGTGAGTTTTTTATGATGCGCCGGCTCATCAGGGGCGAGATGGAAGGCGCTGCAACTAACTATTGTCGCGCTCTCGCCCTCGGCGCAGGATCGCAACGTTGTGAGACAAGCGTTCGCGCAACATGGCTTGCCATTCCTGATCCAGGCAATTTGCCACCGCATCAAAGCTGCCCGTAATACGCGCCAGCAGCGCGTCGAGACACCTCGCGGCCTCCTCCCGACTGGCAAATCCGAAACGATGTGCGTCAGCCAAAACTGCGTCGCGCGAAATGTCGAAGCGTCCCTGCGATAGCTGCATGTGCAGGCGAGCGGGCGTGTCCACCGGATTCGGAACCACGTCAAACGATGGTGCGAGACGCCAGCGGCGTTCCTCCTCCGCATAGACGATCGCATGATTGCGTACATGGTCATCATCGTTGCCGCAAACGGCATTGAAGACCATGCGACCGAAAAGTTCGATACGGTCAGTACCTGGTGCGCCCGCCAGCCTGAGTTCTTCGGCCAGACGTGGATAGCTCCAGCGGTCCGTCTCATGACGCCCGGGATATTCAGCCTGCAGCAAGGATGCGGCGCTCACACACAGGTGGCGTTGTTGTCCGGTGCGGTCAAACCTGAGAACGCGTACCGACTTTCTGCCACCTGCGTCAGCGTGATAAACGGTTTGAGCAAAATTCAATCCACTGGCCAGCCCCCATTGCTGGCCCACGTGCTCAAGCAGCGGAACAGGGCCGGCGTCTGTAGCAATCTCCGGCTTGATCAGCCAGAACTGACCGTGGTCGCCCCGTACCGTCGCTTTGGGCCGCGCACCGCCCACGCTGGCGGTCTGGATCAGCCGTTTGCGAATGCTGGCCCGGATAGCAGGACGATGCTCCGCGAGCGCCGCCAGTTCTTCAATCACTTCATCGAGTTGAGGCAGGCCAGGGGTGTTCATTTGCGCAGCGGGCGGCTTGGCACTTGTTCCTACGGCCAGTGCACCCCAGCGGTCCAGATTGCTGGCCTTGAGCAGATATTGCAGCGGCGGAGCATCTTCCGAAAGATTGTGTTCGCGACGCAGCAGCGCTTGTCCCCAGGCATCCGGGCAGGCATCCCGCAATACGTCATGCAGACCTTGATAGCGTAGTGCCCGGAAATCCGTCTCGGGCAAAAATTTCAAGTTCTGCGGATCAATGGCCCAGGTATGCCCGGCCTCGATGTAAGACGGGGCATACCTGAAAAATCCCTCTCCGGAATCGCCTGCCTTGTACCGGCCAACGGTGAGCCACTCGCCATTGTCAGGACGCTGCAGATAGACATAGACCGGTTTAGAAATAGTCATCGTCGCCAGCTCCCTTCTGCTCCCGATTGAGTCTGACACGCTGGCCATAGTCGCCTTGCCAAAGTTCGGCAGGCAATGCCGGTACGGCCTGGTCTAAGATGCCCAGCGCCAGAAGCGCGGTCAGATAAGCACCCACGCCGGCACCGGGATCGCCCTTTTCCAATCTGGCCAGCGTCACCCGCGAGATTCCCAGCCGGGCAGACAAATCAATGGCAGTGATGCGCTGACGCAGGCGCTGGGTAGCAATACATTTGCCCCAGGTCGTCAGGCGCTCTTGTACCAGTGTCGGCCAGTCCTGTGCCGTCGAGAGTTTCTTGGGCATGCGTTTCTCCGTTCATAGATGTGACATTATAGGGTTTAATGCATTATCTATGTTCTGACGTTTGCAATTCCATGCCTCATAAATATTGCTTTATTCTACTTAACGTAATCTCTATGATGCACTCTGGAGGGGCTCGCCGCCGTCTCTCTTGTCGTTGATCTACCCCATCTTCCAGTCTGCTGCAGGATAGGGCATGCATGGCCGCCAGGGCGTACGAGGAGCCCGCCAGCGACAGCAAGCCCGATAGTTCTCCCCGGAAATAGTAACGTATGTGACTATCTCACCCGCCCCCAACCACTTCCCGCCAAACAGGAAACAAGCCCCAATCTCCACCTCACCTCGTCTGCTCATCACACAACATCCCGCGCTATAGTCGACGCTGACCCCATCGACCTCCTGCATGCCACGATGAAAAACCAAGCCATGGATTACCTGCCCCGCATGGTGATCTTCTCCCGCGTCGTCGAGCTGGGAGCCTTTTCCAAGGCTGCTCGCGAACTGGGGCTGACCTCGTCGTCGGTCAGCCAGCACATCAGTGCGCTCGAAGCCATCCTCGGTACCACCCTGCTGCACCGGACCACCCGCAAGCTCAGCCTGACCGAAGCCGGCCAGGGCTTCTATGCCCACTGCGCGCGCATCGTCGCGCTGGCCAATGAAGCGCGCGATGCCACCGAAAGCCTGCACAAGGAACTGGTCGGCGAACTGCGCATCGCCTCCTCCAGCTTCATGGCCCCCGAATACCTGGTGCCCGCCCTCGACCACTTCATCCGCAGCCATCCCCAGCTGCGCATCAGCATCCACGTCAGCGATCACAACGTCGACCTCATGGACCACAGCGTCGACCTGGCCTTGCGGGTAGGCAAGACTCCCGGCCCCGGCGATATCCCGCTGGCCCGCATGGGTGCCGTGCTGTGCGCGTCCCCCGATTACCTGCAGGCCAGGGCCGCCATCCGCCGTCCCGAGGATCTGCTTCAGCATCAGATGTTGTTCTTCACTCCGCATGGTCCGGATGCCGTGGTCGATCTCACCCTGACCAATCGCGCCGGGCAATGCGCGCAACTGCGCCTCGGTCCGCGCATCACCGCCAACCACGCCCGCTCGATCCGGCAGCTGGCCGTGCAGGGACATGGCATAGGCCGCTTCCTGCGCAGTAAGGTGCAAGATGATCTTAAGTCCGGACGCCTGGTGGAAGTCTTGCCGGACTGGTCGCTGGAAGGCTATTGCGCCTTCATCACCACCCGCCATCGCGACGCCGTGCCCGCCAAGATCCTGGCCTGCATCGCCCAGATCCAGGATTATTTCGCGCGCCGTCATCCGCCTGAAGACGAGGAAACGGCTGCGCGGTAAAGCGTTGCGGCGCTTGCATTGTTCAATTTGATTAACGAGTACGTTCGCAAAACGACGGCTAATCAAATCGCTGCGCTTGTAATACAGTTCCCCTGTCGTTCCCTGCCGGTCATGTGTCGGGGGGCACTGCGGGCTGCAAGCTCGCGCCGGCGTTGCGTTACCGCGGAGGGGGTTTTCGGTGGCGCAACACGGTAGAGGGAAGAGGGCGATGCCGACAAGCGCAGGATGCACCCGCCTTTCCTCTCTGGGACGACAGTCAATGGACAGATCAGCATCTGCTCGGCATCGTGATCGACATTGGCATATCAACCGCATGGGCTGCCCCTGCCCCGTCAGCCGGCTTGTGCGCTCCACTCCCGCTCCTGCCCTTGCATGAGTAAAAGGCATCGAAGCCCCAGAATTTATCGTTTTATTTGCCCCCCGCGCTGCCCTTACCATGAGGCTATCTCATAGTCACCCGGTCAAAGGCACGCAAATGACGATCTCCGCGCAGCACAGCAATCTCCATCAACTCCTGCTTTCCCACTACGGCGACGAGGCCCTGGTGCAGCGCCAGTTCGCGCGCCTGGAAGTCCCCGCCTCGACCCTGCGCCCCGCCGCGTCCGAGGTCTCGCGCCTGGAACTGGCGCAGGCCCTGAACATGCTGCTCTTCGAAGGCCTGCTGCAACAGGTCGCCACCGGCCGTGACTACGTGGCCGATGCCGAGCGCGAGGGCGTGAAGATCTGCTTCGACCACGGCGCCGTGCGCACCGTGCGCCTGGGCCGCGACAGCGGCTTCCCTGATGGCGAAACCCTCTTCACCAGCGTGCTGTTGCCGCTGGGCTACCAGCAGACCGGTACCTACCCGCTGGCGCGCATCAAGATGACTGGCCGCGTCTATACCCACATCGACGATGCCGAACAGATCGCCCAGTTCTTCGTGAGCGAACTGCATCCGGAACAGTTCTCGCCGCAATTCCAGCAGACCGTGGATGCCGTGCTGGCCACGTCGCGCAATCCGCTCTCCGATGAGGTGCTGACCCTGCTGGCCAAGCTGTCCGCACAAGGCAAGCTGGACATGGACGAGGCCAAGCGCCTGCTGCCCGCCATGCTCAAGTGCTTCGCCCGCCATCACGACCTGCCGACCCTGGCGCAGTACGAAACGCTCAAGGCCGAGTCCGCCGAGATGGCCTGGATCTCCACCGAAGGCAATGCCTTCAATCACGCCACCGACCGGGTCTCCGACGTGGTGGCCACCGCCGAACGCCAGCGCCAGCTGGGACGTCCCATCAAGGATCAGGTGGAAGTTTCGCGCAATGGCCGCGTGCGCCAGACCGCCTTCCGCGCCGTCAAGGTCGATTACCAGCTGCAGGGCGAGGATGGCCAGCCGGTCGCCGTCACCGTGCCGGGTTCCTTCTACGAATTCATCTCGCGCGACTATTTCGCCGACGAGGCCGGCCAGCGCAAGCTGGACCTGACCTTCGACAGCGGCAACGCGCAAGGCATCTTCAAGATGACCGAGGCGGTGGCATCGGGCGCAGCCGGCGGCGAGGCGGCCAGTGTCTGCTGAGGCCACGCTGGCGCGTCTGCAGGACCTGCTGGGCAGCGCCGGCCTGATCACCTCCGCGCCCGAGCGCCAGCCCTACGAGCACGGCCCGCGCTATGGGGCCGGACAGGCGCTGTGCGTGGCGCGTCCGGCCAATGTGGCGGAAGCCGCCGAGCTCATGCGCCTGTGCGCAGCCGAAAATATCCGGCTGATCCCGCAGGGGGCCAACACCGGCCTGGTCGGTGCGGCTTCGCCTGATAGTTCGGGTTTGCAACTTATCCTCAGCATGGAGCGCATCAAGGGCGTGATCGATATCGATCCGGTCGATGGCGTGATCCAGGCCTGGGCCGGAACCCGCCTGTCGGACCTGAACCAGGCGCTGGCCCCGCACGGGCTGTGCTTCCCTATCGACCTGGGGGCCGATCCCTCGGTAGGCGGCATGCTGGCCGCCAATACCGGCGGCGCGCGCCTGATCCGCTATGGCGACGTGCGGCACAACACGCTGGGCCTGCAGGCGCTGCTGATGCAGCCGCCCGGCGAACGGCTGGAGATGGGCAACCGCCTGCACAAGAACAATACCGGCCCGGACTGGAAACAGCTCTTCATCGGTACCGCCGGCAGCTACGGCATCGTCACGCAAGCGGTGCTGCGCGCGCATCCGCTGCCGCGCCAGCGCGCCACCGCCTTGATCGTGCCGTCCTCGCTGGAAGCGGGTTTGCGCCTGCTGCAGGATGCCCAGGCGCAGTTCGCCGATTTCCTCACGGCCTTCGAAGGCATCGCGCGCAATGCGCTGGCATCGGTCTTGCGCCACCTGCCGCAGGTGAATGCACCCTTTGATCCATTACCGGACTATGCCTTGCTGGTGGAGCTGAGTTCGTCGTCGGCGGCCAGCGAGCACTTCGATCTCGACCAGCTCTTCATGGCCTGGCTGGAACGCCACTTCGACGATGCCATCGTCGATGCCGTGGTCGACAAGCCCGAGACCCTGTGGCGCCTGCGCCATGCCATCAGCGACAGCGTCAAGCAGGAAGGCAAGATTGTCGCCTTCGACATCTCCGTCTCGCGTTCGCGCATGCCGGCCTTCCGTGCCGAGGCTCTGGCTCTGGTAGAACGGGACTTCGCCGGTGCCGAGGTGTTCGACTTCGGCCATTGGGGCGATGGCGGCGTGCATTTCAACCTGGCCATCCCGCCGGCGCAGCAGCCGCAGTTCCCGCCGGAGCGCATCGAGGCCTTGCGCACCGCGCTGTATGACTTGGTTGCAAAACGTTACCAAGGCAGTTTCAGCGCCGAGCACGGCATCGGTCCCTTCAACCAGCATTACTACCAGCGCTACACGCAGCCCGAGCAACGCGCGCTGGCTGGCCGCGTGCAAGACGTGTTCGATCCGCACTGCCTGCTGGGCAATACGCGCTTCACATGACGGGCAGCGTGCCGGGACGCTCTGGAGGGGAGGGCACGCCATTTGCTATAGTGCGGGCTCCTTCACCTTCTGCCCCGCCTTCAGCCAGCGGTCTTCGTCCCATGCGCCGTTTCATCCCGTCAACGTCCTGCCTGATCGCCTTCGATACGTCGGCCCGGCACATGTCGTTCACCAAGGCGGCCAATGAATTGCACATGACGCAGGGTGCGGTGAGCCGCCAGGTGGCGATCCTGGAGGAGTACCTCAACGTCAAGCTGTTCGAGCGCATCAACCGCCGCCTGATCCTCACCGAAGCCGGCCGCGATTATGCGGGCCAGGTCTCCACCATCTTGAAGCAGATCGAGATGGCGACCTTCCAGGTCATGACCTACAACAGCCTGGCCAGCGTGCTCAACCTGGCGATCCTGCCGACCTTCGGCGTGAAGTGGCTGATCCCGCGCCTGGCCAAGTTCGCTGCCGCCTATCCCGATGTGCTGCTGAACCTGAGCACGGAAGTGCTGCCCTTCGATTTCAATACGCGCCAGGTCGATGCCGCCATCCACTTCGGCGAACCCGACTGGCCCGATACCGTGATGGTGCGGTTGATGGGCGAGGAAGTGGTGCCGGTCTGCAGCAAGGCATTGGCCGAAGGCCTGGGCTCGGTGGAGGACTTGGCCAACGTCACGCTGCTCCAGCACACCACGCGCCCGCAGGCCTGGCAGGACTGGTTCCGCCATGTCGGGGTGGATTGCCCCAATGCCTTGTCGGGCCCGCGCTTCGAGCAACTGGCCATGGTCATCCAGGCCGCCGTCGCCGGCATGGGCGTGGCGCTCATGCCCAAGTTCATGGTCGAGACCGAGATCAGCCTGGGGCAGTTGCACGTACCCTTCCCGCTGGCGGTCAAGAGCCCGCAATCCTATTACCTCGTCTATCCCGAAAAGAACGCCGGCAAGGCGGCCATCCTCAAGTTCCGCGAGTGGATCCTGAGCGAAGCACAGGGCGGCTGAGGTCTTCCATCGGGCTGCATCGATTCGGTGCAGCGATTTCCCTGGCTGACTAAAACTCATGGCCGCGCATTTTTCTCCTGCGTGCAGATGCATCTCGTGTCATGCCATGAGGGCGCTGCAGGCCGCCACCGGCGCGGCCCCGGTACCGCGGCTGGAAGCGCCACGGCACGGGGGCTTGCGGCCGATATGAAGTGATGCGCTGCACCATCCTCGCCCATCCTCGCGCATTCTCGCGCGCCAGGCCAGTGCATTCCAAAAACTCATGATGTGGTGAAATTTTTTGGTTTTAAGAAGTGGGGCGGCTGTCCTTATACTCCATCGTTCCAGACCCATCCCACTCCACTTTTCAAGGGAACCCCATGTCTTCTCCACGCATCTTCTCCACCCTGGGTGCCGACTTCTCGGCCTACGCCGGCAACGATCTGGTGATCCGTTCGCCGCGTGATGGCGAGGTCATCGCGCAACTCAAGGCGCAGTCGCCGGCCGACGCCGAAGCGGCCATCGCCGGCGCGCAACAGGCCTTCCTGGCCTGGCGCGAAGTGCCGGCGCCGGTGCGCGGCGAACTGGTGCGCGTGCTGGGCGAAGTGCTGCGCGAGCATCGCGACGAACTCGGTGCCCTGGTCACCCAGGAAGCCGGCAAGATCCTCTCCGAAGGTTTGGGCGAGGTGCAGGAAATGATCGATATCTGCGACTTCGCCGTGGGCCTGTCGCGCCAGCTGCATGGCCTGACCATCGCCTCCGAGCGCCCCGGCCACCGCATGATGGAAACCTGGCATCCGCTGGGCGTGGTCGGCGTGATCACCGCCTTCAATTTCCCGGTCGCCGTGTGGGCGTGGAACGCCGCGCTGGCGCTGGTGTGCGGCAATGCCGTGGTGTGGAAGCCTTCCGAAAAAACGCCGGTCACGGCACTGGCCGTGCAAGCCCTGTTCGCCAAGGCCGTGGCGCGTTTCTCGGCGCAGCGTCCCAACCTGGTGCCGGCGCAATTGTGCGGCCTGTTGATCGGCGGTGCCGACCTGGGCGAGACCCTCTCGCGTTCGGCCACCGTGCCGCTGGTGAGCGCCACCGGCAGCGTGCGTATGGGCCGCAAGGTTGCCACCGTGGTGGCCGAACGCCTGGGCCGCAGCCTGCTGGAACTGGGCGGCAACAATGCCATGATCGTCGCGCCCTCGGCCGACCTGAACCTGGCGCTGCGCGCCATCACCTTCTCCGCCGTGGGCACCGCCGGCCAGCGCTGCACCAGCCTGCGCCGCCTGTTCGTCCACAGCAGCATTCATGACCAGGTAGTGGCGCAGATCAAGCGCATCTACGCCAGCGTGAAGGTCGGTGATCCGCTGCAGGGCGATACCCTGGTCGGCCCGCTGATCGACCAGGCTGCTTTCGATGCCATGCAGGCGGCACTCAAGCAAGCGCGTGCGCAGGGCGGTGAAGTCACCGGCGGCGAACGGGTGGACGTGATGGGCCAGCAATCCTGGTACGTGCGCCCGGCACTGGTGACCATGCCCGGCCAGACCGCGATCATGCATCACGAGACCTTCGCGCCCATCCTCTACATCGTCAAGTACGATGAACTGGGCGATGCCATCGCCATGAACAACGCCGTGCCGCAAGGCTTGTCCTCGGCCATCTTCACCAATGACATGCGCGAAGCCGAGCTGTTCGTCTCGGCCGTGGGCAGCGACTGCGGCCTGGCCAACGTCAACATCGGCACCAGCGGGGCAGAAATCGGCGGTGCCTTCGGCGGCGAAAAGGAAACCGGCGGGGGCCGCGAATCCGGTTCGGACGCCTGGAAGAACTACATGCGCCGCGCCACCAACACCATCAACTACAGCAAGACCCTGCCGCTGGCGCAGGGGGTGAAGTTCGATATCGACTGAGCGACGGCCACGTCCACCTGCAGTACCCCAAGCAAAAATGCAGCACCGCTGCCGGATTCCTGCTCCACCTGGGAATCCGGCATGGCATCCCACGACCCACGCCCGCGCAAGCGGGACCCACAACGGCAAACCGGCAAGGAGTGCAGTAATGAAGATGAAGACCCTGGCAGTGACCTGTGCAATCGCTGCGACCCTGATCGCCTCTGGCGCGCAGGCGCAGACCAAGACCATTTACGTCGGCATGAACGGCGGCACGATGGAGAAAAACTACACCGCTTCGATCTTCCCCGACTTCGAGAAGGCCAACAACGTCAAGGTGGTGGTGGTGCCCGGCACCTCCTCCGACATCATCGCCAAGATGCAGGCCCAGCGCGACAAGCCGCAGATGCACGTGGCCTTCCTCGATGACGGCATCATGTACCGCGCCATCAACATGAGCCTGTGCGAAAAGGTCAAGGACGCCGCCGTGCTCAAGGATGTCTATCCCTTCGCGCGCCTGGCCAACGACCAGGCCGTGGCCATCGAGATGGGCGTGCTCGGCATCGGCTACAACAAGAAGCTGTTCGCCGAGAAGGGCTGGCCGGCACCGACCTCGTGGATGGATTTCGCTGATCCCAAGTACAAGCAGAAGGTGGTGTTCCAGTCGATCTCGGCCAGTACTTTCGGCCTGTATGGCTTCATGATGTTCAACCGCCTGGTGGGCGGTACCGACAAGAACGTCGACCCCGGCTTCAAGAAGTGGGGCAGCACCATCGGCCCCAACGTGGTCGAATATCTCTCCAGCTCGGCCAAGATTTCCGAGATGGTGCAGACCAATGAAGCGGCCATCTTCCCGCTGACCGTGACCGGCATCGCCAACCTGAAGGACAAGGGCATCCCCGCTGAATTCGCCACCCCCAAGGAAGGCGGCGTGCTGCTCATGACCGGCGCTTGCCCCATCAAGGGCAACAGCGAACCGGAATTGGCGCAGAAGCTGCTGGAATTCCTGCTGACCCCGGCGGTGCAGGCCAAGAGCATGGCGCTGGCCAATTCGATTCCGGTCAACCGCAACGTGCCGCTGTCGGATGCCGCGCAGGCCAAGCTGGGCAAGAGCGAAGTGCTGACCAAGAACCTCAACACCGTCGACTGGGATACCGTCAACGAGAAGCGCTCCGAGTGGAACAACCGCTGGAACCGCATGATCGAGCAATAAGCCTGTATCGATCATGACCGCAGCTTATCGTTTCAATCCGGCCTTCCAGTCGCCCCAGGGGTCGCCCATCCGGGAGCTGTTCAAGTACACGCAGCAACCCGGCATGATTTCCTTTGCCGGCGGCTATCCGGCGCCTGCGCTGTTCGATACGCAAGGGCTGGCAAAGAGCGCCGCCACCCTGCTCGACAGTGCAGCGGCGGCCTGCCTGCAATACGGGGCGACCGAAGGCGCGGCGCAACTTGCGCAAGTGCTCAAGCAGGTCACGCGTGCGCGCATCGGTGGTGCCGATCCGGGCGAGCTGATCGTCACCACCGGTTCACAGCAGGGGTTTGAACTGCTGTTGCGCATCCTGCTGGAGCCGGGTGATGGCGTTGTCATCGAGCGGCCCTGCTATCCGGCGGCGATCCAGGCCTTGCGCCTGGCGCATGCCGAACTGCTGGAAATTCCCGGTGACGCCCAAGGCATGGATACCGATGCCCTGGAAGCCTTGCTGCTGGCGGGTGCCCGGCCCAAGCTGCTGTACCTGGTGCCGAGCTTCGCCAATCCGACCGGCGCCACCTTGCCGCTGGCACGCCGCCGTCATTTGCTCACGCTGGCGGTGCGTTACCAGTTCATCGTGATCGAGGATGATCCCTACGGCCAGCTGCGTTTTTCCGGGCAGGCCGAGCCGCCGCTGCTGCAGGTGGCACAGGAGATCGAGGGGGCGCGTGACTGGCTGGTGTACCTGTCGAGTCTGTCCAAGATCGTGGCACCGGGTTTGCGCATCGGCTGGATGTGCGGCCCACCGGAAATCCAGCGCCGTGCGGTCATCGCCAAGCAGACCGGCGACCTGTGCACTGCGCCGTGGATGCAGATGGTGGCGGCGCAGTATCTGCAGGCCGGGCTTCTGGAGGCCCATCTGCCGCACATCATCGCCACCTATCGCGAACGTTGCGCGATCATGCTGTCGTCCTTGCGTGATGCCTTCGGTGATCGTCTCTCTCTGATTGCGCCGGAAGGCGGCATGTTCATCTGGGCCAGCTGGAAGGATGGCACCGATGCCACGGCGCTGTTGCAGAGCGCGGTGCGCCACAACGTGATGTACGTGCCGGGCAGCGCCTTCTATGCCACGCAATCCGATCCGGGCCATTGGCGACTTTCTTTCGCCAATGCCCAGCCGCAGGAGATCATCGATGGCGTGGCTCGCCTGAAGCAGGCACACGAGGAATGGATGCACGTGCAAGCATGACTTTTCTTCATGCATGAAAAACGCCCCGATGCGCAGTGCGGATCGGGGCGTTGTCATTGCGGCGTCGTGGAAACGATTTACAGGTCGATCTTCATGCGCGCCACGACAGTGCGTTCCGCCCCCGGCATCACGTAGAGGTTGTTCCACGAACCGGGATAGTAGTTGCGGTTGAAGAGGTTATGCACGTCCAGCGACAGCCGCACATTCTTGCTCACCTGCCAGTAGCTCAGGAGCTTGACTGTCGCATACGCCGGCAACGAATAGGTGTCGGCGGTATTGCCCGAACGGTTGCCCACGTAGTTCACGCCGCCCCCCAGTCCATAGCGCGCGCCGTTGGCCGTCGCATCCTCACGCATGACCAGAAGACCTGCGCTGTAGGCCGGAATGTTGGCCAGGCGCGTGCCGGCGGCCAGGGTCTTGTCCTTGGTCACGCGCGCATTGTCCCAGGCGAAATTGGCCGAAAGACGCCAGTGCGCATCGATCTGGCCATAGGCATCGGCCTCGAAGCCGGTGCTCTTGGCTTCGCCGGCCGCCACCTGGAAGCCGGGCGTATCGCTGGCGGTAAGGACATTGGTCTTGGTGATGTCGTAGACCGCGAAGTTGGCGCCCAGGCGTTCATCCGTGGTCTGCAGCTTGAGGCCGGCTTCATAGGCGGTCGAATGCTGCGGATCGAAGGCGCGGCCGCTGGCATCCACGCCGCTGTTGGCACGGAAGGATTTGCCCGCCGTCACATACACCGAACTCCAGGCCGTCGGCAGATAGGTGATGCCGGCGCGCGGCGACACGGCGCTCTGTTGCTGCGAGGTGGTGGTGACGCCGCCCACGCGGTTCTCGATGCTCTGCTTGTATTGATCCCAGCGCAGGCCCGCCACCAATTTCCATCGCGGCGACAGGCTCAGCTGATCCTGCACGAACACGCCCTTCACGCGCTGTCTTTCGTCCGAACTGCTGGTGCGGTTGGTCAGCGGCAGCAACGGGCTGCCGTAGACCGGATTGTAGATATCGATGGGGGTATTGGCCGAGCGCAGGATTTCCGTATTCATCCACAGCGTCGATGCTTCTGCACCGATCAGGAGGGTGTGGCCGATGGCACCGGTGTTGAAGTTGCCCTGCAGCTCCGCCTGGAAGGAGGTATCGCGCGAGGGAAGCTGCCGCCAGGTGCGGGTGCGGTTGAGCGTGCGGTTGTCAGCGGCCAGCGGATTGGAGAGGGCCGCTTCGGTGTAATAGCCATCGAAGCTGCTTTCCTTGTAGCTGGCACCAAGCCTGGCACGCCACTGCTCGGACAGCGTGCGCTCCAGCGTCAGCTGATGCGTATTGCTGCGCATGGCCATGTTGCCATCCGAGGGTTCGTTCAGGACGCGGTCACGTGGCAGCGTGCCCAGCACGCCGCGCACGTTGATGAGGCCGCGGTCCAGCGGCGTGCTGGCCTGCAGGAATTCGGCCTCGTAGTTCAGCAGGGTGTCCTTGTCGATCACCCAGGCCAGCGACGGGGCCACCAGCGAGCGGCGGTTGTTGAGCAGGCTGGAACGGCTGTCGCCTTCCTCGGTCATGGCGATCAGGCGATAGGCCAGGTTCTGGCTCAGGGGACCGGTGCTGTCGACCGTGGCACGGCGCAGGCCACCAGTACCGGCACTGAGTTCGGCGCTGTTCTTGCGCGTGAATTGCGGTTTCTTGGTGACGATGTTGATGGTGCCGCCCGGCTCGCTGCTGCCATAGAGCGCGGCGGCCGGACCCTTGAGGAATTCGATGCGTTCGATGGTGGCCGTATCGCGGCGCGGATTGTAGCCGCGCGAACCGGGGAAGCCATTGACCAGGAAACCCATGTCGGTACTGCTGAATCCGCGAATGGCGAAGTTGTCCCAGGTGCCGCCGAAGTCGTTGAGGCGGCTGATGCCGCTGACGTAATCGACCGTATCGGCCAGACGCACCGCACCCAGGTCCTCAATCTGCTGGGTGGTCATCACGCGTACCGACTGCGGCAGCTCCATCAACGGCGTATCAGTGCGCGTGGCACCGCTGGTGCTGGTGGCGTTGTAACTGCTGCTGGCCTTGTCGCGGCCAGCAGAGACGCTGATCTCGGGCAGGGCCGCTGCATTGCTGCCTGCGGCCGTGGCCGCATCGTCGGCCCATGCCAGGGGCGCCACCGCCAGCAGACTGGTCAGCAGCCACGCGGCGCTGGTGGCGCAGCGGCAGGGAAGGGAAGTCGCAAATCCTCGGTGCATCATCATCGGTATTCAAACAGCCAGGCAAATAATCGGGCCGATGAATATAAATGATAATCGTTAACAATTGTTGGGAAATTGTAAGTTTATTGTGAAGAAAAGTCTGTTCAAGTTGTTATTTTGCAATGAGCGTCATTTCAGCGCCGAGATTTGCCCATTGCGGATCAGCCTTGCCCGCAGCACGTTGCGGCTGATGTCGAGCAGGCGCGCGGCCTGTACCTGATTGCGTTCGCAAAACTCGAAGGCGGTACGAAATACCGTGTCTTCGATTTTTTCAAACAGGCCCGCCTGCGATTGATTGAACAGGTTCTGCAAGGCCTGTTCCAGCGCTTGCAGGGGATCGTTGCTGCAATCGATGCCGCCATGCGCGGCGTACACCGGGCGCCGCTCCACATGGGAGAGATGGAAGTGCTCGGCGCGCAGGCTGTCTTCCTGGCAGATCAGCAGCGCATGGTGGATGGCGTTTTCCAGTTCGCGGATATTGCCCGGCCAGTCGTGCTCGCGCAGTTTGCGTTCGCCTTCGGCATCGATGCGGGGCGCGCCATAGCCCAGCCGCTGGCGATATTCATGGAGGAAGTGATAGGCCAGCGGCAGGATATCCGCAGGCCGCTCGCGCAAACGCGGAATGGCCAGTTGCACCACCTGCAGCCGGTAATACAGATCCTGGCGGAAATGGCCGGCCGCCACCGCATCCTGCAAGCGCACGTTGGTGGCGGCAATGACGCGCACGTCGATGGGGATGCTGCGCCGTGATCCCAGCCGCACCACTTCGCGTTCCTGCAGCACCCGCAACAGCTTGACCTGGATGGCCAGCGGCAGGTCGCCGATTTCATCGAGGAACAGCGTGCCGCCATTGGCCGCCTCGAACCAGCCGGCCTTGTGCGCGATGGCACCGGTGAAGGCGCCTTTCTCATGGCCGAACAATTCGCTCTCGGCCAGGCTCTCCGAAAACGCACCGCAGTTCACGGCCACGAAGGGTGCATCACGGCGATGGCTCAACGCATGCACGTGACGCGCGATCAGTTCCTTGCCGGTACCGGTGGCACCGATGATGACCACATTGGCATCGCTCGGTGCCACACGCTGTACGCGTTCCAGCAGGGCCACCGAGACCGGATCATGGAACACCTGCGCCGTGGCGCGAATGGACGTGCCCAGCTTGCGCGCATGCGGCAAGGTCAGCAGCGGCGATGCGGTGCGCGCGGCAAGGTCGCCATCACCCTCCGGCGAAGAGGGCAGCGCATACAGATGGGCAGAGCGAGGGCTGGCATGCATGTCAGGCTCCGGGCTTGTGGAATCTCCTGCTCCGGGGGGAGAGGCAGGAAGGGAAGGTGAAATGATTCTAACAATATGCAAAGAGCGAATTAACGACCAATTCAGCATAAGCATGCTCGGTATACGTTGGGTCATCGCCCGCAAAAGCTTGTCTGACAAGGAACTGACGATAATCCGTCGCCGTCTGGCGACAGCTTCGGCAGGAGAATGCAAAGCTGTCATACAGCTTTGAAAACTTAGTAAATAAGGAGGCACATCGGAGCAAGCCTGGCGCAGCATTCTTGCTGCTCCAGCAGCAGCGCGGGAGCAGATTGCTGCTGCAGCAGTAGCCCGCATTTTTGCAAGTCCTTGATTTGAAAGGTTTCGCAGGGTGGCACGTTCTTCGCTGAATGAGGAGGGAGGATGCGATCGCGTCCTTCCTTCAGTCATCCAAGGAGAGCCTTCTTCATGAGCCGTCCCCTGCAAGTCGTCATCGTCGCCGGAAGCGGCCGCCGTCCCTCCCGTACGCTGGGCCTGCTCAATGCCATTGCAGCGCAGCTGGGCCAGCACATCGCCATCCAGACGGAAGTGGTGGCGCTTTCCGACCTGAGCGGCCAGTTGCTCAGTGCCACTGAACTGGCGCAGTTGCCCGACGCCGTGCGCCAGAAGATCGCCGCCATTGAAAACGCCGATGTACTGCTGGCGGGCAGCCCCGTCTATCGCGGCTCCTATTCGGGGTTGTTCAAGCATCTGTTCGACCTGGTGCCGCAGGAGTCGCTGTTCGGCAAGCCCGTGCTGCTGGCCGCCACCGGCGGCAGCGATCGCCATGCGCTGGCCATCGATCACCAGTTGCGTCCGCTGTTCGCCTTCTTCCAGGCGCTCACGCTGCCGCTGGGCGTGTATGCCAATGCCCGGGAGTTCGACAACGAAACCATCATCAGTGCGGCCCTGCAGGAACGCATTGCCC
The DNA here is from genome assembly GCF_031455335.1 of Herbaspirillum sp. 1173. NCBI lineage: Bacteria > Pseudomonadati > Pseudomonadota > Betaproteobacteria > Burkholderiales > Oxalobacteraceae > Herbaspirillum > Herbaspirillum sp. 1173. Next base: position 112,411 of record NZ_JAVDSP010000004.1, read on the forward strand.
TGACCGTGCAGCGGGCGCTGCCGGTGTTGCAAGGCCTTGCCGCATCGGCGGCACCGTCCCGCGCCGCCCGCTGATCACCGCGCGCCATTTCATTTTCGATCACCCGATCATCCTCTTTTTCACAGGAGTTTTTTCATGAGCCAAGCCCCCGCTACCACGACCTCCACCACCCCGCGCACCGATGCCGTCAAGTTCGCCTATTGGGTCCCCAACGTCAGCGGCGGCCTGGTGGTGAGCACGATCCCGCAACGCACCGACTGGAGCCTGGAGTACAACCAGCGCCTGGCAGTGGCCGCCGAAAAGGCCGGCTTCGAATACGCCTTGAGCCAGATCCGTTTCACCGCCGGCTATGGTGCCGAATACCAGCACGAGTCGGTCTCCTTCAGCCAGGCCCTGCTGCACGCCACCACCAAGCTCAAGGTGCTGGCCGCGATCCTGCCCGGTCCGTGGCATCCGGCCGTGGTGGCCAAGCAGATCGCCACCATCGACCACATCTCGCAGGGCCGCATCGCCATCAACGTGGTCAGCGGCTGGTTCAAGGGCGAGTTCCAGGCCATCGGCGAACCCTGGCTGGAACATGACGAACGCTATCGCCGCTCCAATGAATTCATCCGCGCACTCAAGGGCATCTGGACCCAGGATGACTTCACCTTCAAGGGCGATTTCTATCGCTTCAACAATTACACCCTCAGTCCCAAGCCGGTACAGAAGCCGCACCCGGAAATCTTCCAGGGCGGCAGCTCCCGTGCGGCGCGCGACAACGCGGCCAGCGTCTCGGACTGGTACTTCACCAACGGCAATACGGTCGAGGGGCTCAAGGCACAGATCGATGACATCCAGGCCAAGGCCGCGCAGAACGGCCACAAGGTGCGCATCGGCGTGAACGCCTTCGTGATCGCCCGCGATACCGAAGAAGAAGCGCAAGCCGTCCTGCAGGACATCATCGACCACGCCCACGTGGAGGCGGTGCATGCCTTCGGCGACGCGGTCAAGCAGGCGGGCAAGGCTTCGCCCGAAGGCGAGGGCAACTGGGCCAAGTCCACCTTCGACGACCTGGTGCAATACAACGACGGCTTCAAGACCAACCTGATCGGCACACCGCAACAGATCGCCGAACGCATCGTCGCGCTCAAGGCCATCGGCGTGGATCTGGTGTTGACCGGCTTCCTGCACTTCATCGAGGAAGTCGAATACTTCGGCCAGAAAGTGTTGCCGCTGGTGCGTGAACTGGAAGCGCGTCAGGCCACGGCCACGGCAGCCCCGCATCAGGCGCAGACACTGGAAGCGGTGGCATGAGCATGAGCGGCACGCTTGAGCTCGCGCTGCCCGCCCATGCGGACGCTGACGCCGGCACTTCGGCGCAGCGCTCGGTGCAGGCCGGCGTCGCGCCGGTCCTGCAACTGGAGGGCATCAGCCTGTCCTTCGGTGGCGTGCAGGCCTTGCGCCATGTCGACCTGGCCCTGCATGAGCGCGAGATCCTGGCCGTGATCGGTCCCAACGGCGCGGGCAAGAGTTCGCTGGTCAACGTCATGAGCGGACTGTACCGGCCCACGCAGGGCACGGTCAGCCTGGCCGGCAAGCGTTTCCGGCAGGTGCCCACGGCACGCCTGGCGCGGCTGGGCGTGGCGCGTACCTTCCAGAACCTGGCCCTGTTCAAGGGCCTGAGCGTGCGCGACAACATCGTGCTGGGCCGCGTCGATGCGATGCGGTCCAGTTTCATGGAACAGATCGCCGGTCTCGGCCGCGCCCGCCGCGAGCGCAACGAGGCCCGTGCACTGGCCGCGCAGATGATGGACTTCCTCGACCTGCGCGCGCATGCGGAGCGTCCGGCGGGTGGCTTGCCCTATGGCCTGCAGAAGCGCGTGGAACTGGCGCGCGCGCTGGTGGCGCAACCCCGGGTGCTGTTGCTGGATGAGCCGATGGCCGGCATGACCGTCACCGAAAAAAGCGAGATGACGCATTTCGTGCGCGCCGCGCGCGATCAGTTCGGGACCGCCATTCTGCTGATCGAACATGACATCGGCCTGGTCTTCGGACTCTCCGACCGCGTGGTGGTGCTGCAGCATGGCAGCAAGATTGCCGATGGCGCACCGGCCGAGGTGCGCCAGGATGCCGCCGTGATCGAGGCCTATCTGGGCGTGGCCCAGCCTGAGCATCACACCACGCAGGAGGCCGCGTGATGGCTGACTTCGATTGGGTGTTCTTCGCCGAAGTGCTGACCGGTGGCCTGCTCTCGGGGGTGATGTATTCGCTGGTAGCGATCGGCTTCGTGCTGATCTACAAGACCTCGGGCGTGCTCAATTTTGCGCAGGGCGCGCAACTGCTGTTTGCCGCGCTGACTTTCGTGAGTCTGGTGGAGCGCGGTGTTCCTTTCGCGCTGGCCTTGCTGCTGACGCTGGCGGCGATGATCCTGCTGGGCCTCTCGATTGAGCGGGTGGTATTGCGCCCCTTGCAGAACCAGTCGCCGATGACGCTGTTCATGGCCACGCTGGGTCTGTCCTACGTGATCGAGGGCGCGGCGCAATTGCTGTGGGGCACGCAGGTGCATGCGCTGGAGCTGGGCATCGCCGATACGCCCCTGCAACTGGGCGGGATGATGATCTCTTCCTTCGATCTCTTTGCCGCCGCCACGGCGGCCGTGATGGTGGCGCTGCTGTCGGCCTTCTTCCGTTACACCCGCCTCGGACTGGAATTCCGCGCGCTGGCTGATGACGGCTTTGCCGCATTGGCGGTGGGCTTGCGCTTGCCGCGCATTCTCGCCGCCGTGTGGGCCACGGCCGGATTGATCGCACTGATCGCCGGTCTCTTGTGGGGCGCGCGCCTGGGCGTGCAGTTCTCGCTGTCGCTGGTGGTGCTGAAGGCCTTGCCGGTCCTGGTGCTGGGCGGTTTCGATTCGGTGCTGGGGGCCATCGTCGGTGGCCTGCTCATCGGTGCGCTGGAAAAACTGGCGGAGGTCTATCTCGGTCCGCTGGTGGGCAGCGGCATCGAAGGCTGGTTCGCTTACGTGGCCGCCTTGGCCTTCCTGCTGGTCAGGCCCAGTGGCCTGTTCGGCCAGCGTGCATGGCAAAGGGCCTGACATGACGACTTCTCTCGCTTCTTCGCCGCGCGTGCTGCCCCTGCGTGGCCTCTCGTGGCGGCGTGCTGCACCCTGGCTGCTGTTGCTGCTGGTGGCCTGGGTCATTCTTCCCTGGTTCGCCTCGCCCTATGTCATCGATGCCTTGCTGATTCCTTTCCTGGCACTCTCGCTGGCGGCGGTCGGACTCAATTTGCTGACTGGTTACGCGGGCCAGCTCTCGCTGGGCAGTTCGGCCTTCATGGCGGTGGGTGCCTTCGCTGCCTACAACCTCAACTTGCGCGTGGAGGGCCTGCCGCTGCTGGTCTCCATCGCGCTGGCCGGCGTGGCGGCGACCGCCATCGGTTTGGTGTTCGGCTTGCCCAGTCTGCGCCTGCGCGGTTTCTATCTGGCCGTCTCGACGCTGGCGGCGCAGTTCTTCGTGCAGTGGGTGCTGGTCAAGTTCAGCTGGTTCAGCAATGACAATCCGTCCGGCGTGATCGATGCGCCGCCGCTGGTGGTGGGCGGGCTGGCCTTCGATACGCCGGCGGGCCGCTACCTGTTCGCGCTGGCCATCGTCACGGTGCTGACCTTGCTGTGCTGGCGGCTGGTGCAGAGCCAGACCGGCCATCACTTCATCGCCGTACGCGACAACGAACAGGCCGCCCGCGTGATCGGCGTGCCGGTGCTGCGCACCAAGCTGCTGGCCTTTGCCGTGTCGTCCTTCGTCATCGGCGTGGCCGGTGTGCTGTGGGGCTTCGTCTACCTGCGCACGGTGGAGCCGGCCGGCTTCAATCTGGATCGTTCGCTGCAGATTCTCTTCATCGTCATCATCGGCGGGCTGGCGACCATTCGCGGGGCCTTCCTGGGGGCGGCGCTGATCGTGGTGTTTCCGCTGCTGCTGTCGCGCCTGGGCAGCCTGCTGCTGGGGCAGTGGTTCGACTCGGGCGTGCTGGAAATGAGCCAGCGCATCGTGCTGGGGGCGCTGATCATCTTCTTCCTCATCGTCGAGCCGCAGGGCCTGGCGGCCCTGTGGGAACGCGCACGCCGTCGCCTTCACAAGCGCGCGCCTGCGCCATAACTATTTACCTTCACTTCCACCCTCACCACGGAGAAGCTCTCTCACCATGCTGCACGCAAAATTATTAAAAACCTTCATTCTCTCCGCAGCCCTCCTGTCTGCAGGCCTGCAACATGCCCATGCCGATGAACAATTCTTCCCCCTGCAGAGTTACCGGGTGGGTCCGTATGCGGCTGGCGGGACCGGCTTCTTTGGCGGCTTCATCGATTACCTGAACCTGGTCAACCTGCGCGATGGCGGCGTGGGCGGCGTCAAGCTGACCTGGGAAGAAGGCGAGACCCAGTACGAAGTGGAGCGCGGCGTGGAAGTCTACGAGCGCCTCAAGCAGCGTCCCAACATCGCCACCTGGAACCCGCTCTCGGTCGGCATCGCCTATGCGCTGCTGGATCGCGTCACGGCCGACAAGGTACCGCTGCTGACCATCAACCACGGCCGCACCGATACCACCGATGGGCGCGTGTTCAAGTACATCTTCCCGCTGCTGCTCAACCCTTACAGCGAGACTTCGGGCATCGTCAACTACATCGCCAGCAAGGAAGGCGGCAGCGACAAGCTCAAGGGCAAGAAGATCGTGGTGCTGTATCACGGCTCGCCCTATGGCAAGGAGACCATCCCGATCTACAAGCTGCTGTCGGAAAAATATGGTTTCTCGCTGCAGCAGATCGAAGTGCCGCACCCCGGCAATGACCAGCAGGCGCAATGGCTGGCGGTCCGCCGCGCCAAGCCCGACTATGTGGTGCTGCGCGGCTGGGGCGTGATGAACCCGGTGGCGCTGAAGACGGCGCAGAAGTCGGGCTTCCCGGCGGATCACATCATCGGCAACGTCTGGTCCAATTCGGAGGAAGACGTGATCCCGGCCGGTGACGCTGCCAAGGGCTATGTGGCCATCACCACCGTGGCCGCAGGCGCGCAGTATCCGGTGCTGCAGGAAATCCAGAAGACCGTCTACGGCGCTGGCAAGGGCAACCTGCAGGATCCTAAGCGCATCGGCAGCGTCTATCACAATCTCGGCGTGCTCAACGGCATCCTCAACGTGGAAGCGATCCGCATCGCCCAGGCCAAATTCGGCAAGCGCACGCTCACCGGGGATGAAATCCGCTGGGGTCTGGAGAACCTCAATATCGACCAGGCCCGTACGGCTGCACTCGGTGCCAAGGGCCTGTTCCACTCCATCCACGTGACCTGGGACAACCACGAAGGCGATGGCCTGGTGGCCTTCCAGCAATGGGATGGCAAGCAGTGGAACGTGGTCTCCGACTGGATCGCCCCGGACTGGAAACTGCTGCGTCCCATCATCGAAAAGTCCGCCCTGGCCTATGCCAAGGAAAAGAACATCAAGGTGCGCAAGAGCATCGATGACTGAGGGCAGGGCGGTCCTGCGGTGATGCAGTGATGCGCTGATGCGGGACCACCTGCCGTCTTCTTCCACTTCCCCATTTTTTCTGAAAGGTCCGACCATGTCTGCCGTGCTCGCCCCCTCCACACAGTCTTATTCTCCCGCCAGCGGCCCGGTACCCGGCTTGCCGCGCGCGGCGCAACCGGCGCACGTGATCCGTGATGACGCCGAAGCCATCGCCGTCGCCCACACGCTGGCCAAGCGCCTGGCGCAAGGCGCTTCCGAACGCGACCAGCTGCGCCGCTGGCCGGTGGAAGAGATCGAGGCCTATTCGCAAAGCGGCCTGTGGGCCATCAACGTGCCGCGTGCCTTCGGCGGGGCCGAAGTCTCCTATGCCACGCTGGCCGAAGTGATCGCCATCATTTCCGCGGCCGACCCGTCGCTGGGCCAGATCACGCAGAATCACCTGGGCTTCGTGGCGGCGGTGCGCACCGTTTCCGATCCGGAACAGCAACAGCGTTTCTTTGCCGATTTCCTGCGCGGCGTGCGGTGGGGCAATGCCTTCTCCGAGTCGGGATCCAAGCGGGCTGCGGACTTCGAGACGCGCTTCGTCGATGCCGGTGACCACGTCATCGTAAGCGGCAAGAAGTTTTACTCCACCGGCGCGCTGCTGGCGCATTACGTGCCCATCGTCGCCAATGATGAAGAGAACCGCACCTGGTACGTGGTGGCCGAGCGCAATGCACCGGGCTTGACCGTCATCGACGACTGGTCAGCCTTCGGCCAGCGCACTACCCTGAGCGGCACCGTCATCATCGATCAGGTGAAAGTGCCGAAGACGCATCTGATCCCGGCCTACAAGGGCTACCTCGAACCCTCCGCCGACGGGGCCATCTTCCAGATCATCCAGGCTGCGGTGGACGTGGGCATTGCCCGCGCCGCGATTGCCGATACCCAGGACTTCGTGCGCACCAAGTCGCGCCCGTGGATCGACAGCCAGCGCGATCACGCCTGGGAAGATCCGTATTCCATCCAGGCCGTGGGCGACCTGCAGATCCGCCTGCATGCCAGCGAAGCGCTGCTGGAACGCGCGGGCCGCGCCATCGATGCGGCCGTCGCCGCTCCTGATGCCGAGAACGTGGCGCGTGCGCAGATCCTGACGGCGGAAGCCAAGGTGCTCTCCACCGAGATCGCCATCCACGCCACCAACAAGCTGTTCGAACTGGCGGGCACGCGTTCCACGCTGGGCCAGTACAACCTGGACCGTCATTGGCGCAATGCGCGCACGCACACGCTGCATGATCCGGTGCGCTGGAAATACGCCATCGTCGGCAATTACTACCTCAATGGCGTCAAGCCGCCTTTCCACGCATGGAGCTGAGATGAGTGCGCCGCTGTTGCAGATCGAGTCCATCGAGGTGCGTTATCAGGGCGCGCTGCTGGCCTTGCAGGATGTGAGCCTGGACGTACAGGCGGGCGAGATCCACGCCCTGCTGGGGGCCAATGGCGCGGGCAAGTCGACCACGCTCAAGGCGGTCTCCAATCTGCTGGCGGCGCAGCGCGGGCAGGTACGCGGCGGACGCATCCTGTTCGAGGGGCGGGAGGTGGCGCGCAGCAGTCCTGCCGACTTGGTGCGGCAGGGACTGGCGCAGGTGCTGGAAGGACGGCATTGTTTTTCGTCCCTCAGCGTGGAAGAGAATCTGCTGACCGGCTGGCCTGCGCACTTCACGCGGCGTGCCGTGCTGCGGGAGGCACTGGATCGCATCTATGCCTTCTTTCCGCTGCTGCATCAGCGTCGCCGCAGCCTGGCCGGGCTGTGCTCGGGCGGCGAGCAGCAGATGCTGGCCATCGGCCGCGCGCTGATCTCGCGGCCGCGGCTGCTGGTGCTGGATGAGCCCTCGATGGGGCTGGCACCGAAGGTGGTGGCGGACATCTTTGCGCAACTGAGCCGGCTCAACCGCGAGGAGGGCGTGGCCCTGCTGGTGGCCGAACAGAATTCGGCGGTGGCGCTGCAGTACGCGCATCGCGCCACGGTGCTGGAGCACGGGCACAGCGTGTTGAGCGGCGACGCCCGGGCGCTGCGGGAGCGCGCCGATATCCAGGCCTTCTATTTCGGCGAGGGCAATGTCGCGCAGGCCGCCTGACCTGCGTGAACAGGCCCTAATCCTGAAAGGCCTTCATGCGCGTACTCAGGTGCTGCAGCAGCCGGTTGGCCGCCGTCGACAATTGCCGTCCGGTGCGCGTGATGAGATGCGCCTCCGAGCGTGTCAGCAGCGTATTGCGCACCGGGATTGCGTACAGTTCACGCGCCGCCAGTTCGGTAGTGACCGCGAAGAGGGGCAAGAGCGTGAAGCCCAGCTCGGACTTCACGAAATGCTTGAGGATGGCAATCGAGTTGGTGGTGATGGTCGGCGTCAGGCGGGTCTTCTCGATCAGCGTGGCGGCTTCCACCAGTTGCCGCGTGCCATAGGCCAGATGCGTGAGCGCCATCGGATAGGCCGCCAGCTCGCGCAGCGTCACCGATTCCACCTTGCCCAGCAAGGGAAACTGCCGTCCCACGATGGCATACATGGGCTGGCGCGCCACCGCGCGGCTGACGATCTTGGCTTCCACCGGCGGATTGAAGACCAACCCGATTTCCGCCTCATCGGCCGCGACCGCACTGACGACTTCGTTGGTGCCTGCCAGATCCAGCACCAGTGAGATCTCCGGATACTTCTTGCAGAACTGCTTGATGGGTCCGCTCACCATGTCCGAGATGAATCCTTCCCCCATGATGATGTTGATCGATCCGCGCTTGAGTCCGCGGATCTCCTGCAGCTTGGCCAGCACGTCGGACTGGTGCGAACGCTGTTCGCGGTAATACTCCAGCAGCAGGGCCCCGGCCTCGGTCGGACTGACGCCGCGTTTGTGGCGTTCGATCAGCGGCACCGCCAGCTCCTGTTCCAGCAGGCTGATCTGGCGGCTCACCGCCGAAGGCGCGATGTCCAGCGCGTCGGCCGCAGCGCGCACGCTGCCGCTGCGTACTGCCTCGTGCAGATAGGCGATGCGGTGGTCGTTGAGGGTCTCGCCCATCGGATTCTCCGTGTTCTCGAAATTAGAACAATAAACATGATCTGTGCGGATTGATTGTAGTGATCAAAGCCGCCAAACTCAACGTCCATCAAAGGCAAGTTCGTGCAAAACACAGTGAACACCGTGCATCTTGTGGTGTATTTCGGTGATTTTGCTGCGATGCGCAAAATCGGTGCGAGCCGCGCATCACGCTGGCGCAAGCCTGCCTCGATTTGGTGAAGATGAGTTGATCGCAAGAGAACGCAGAGGACAAGGATGAAGAAAATCGGAGTGATTGGCCTGGGCAACATGGGCCGTGGGATGGCATTTTCCCTGCAGCGCGGGGGCTATGAGGTGACCGGCTATGACGCCCTCGCAGCGACCCGCACGGAGCTGGCGCAGCGGGGATTGCATTGCGTGGAGACGATTGCGGCTTTGGCTGCGGCGGTGGAACTGGTGGTGCTGTCGCTGCCGACCTCGGACATCGTGGAGCAGGTCGTGCTGGGCGAGGGCGGGCTGTTGCACAGTGGCAAGGCCGGACTGGTGATCGTCGATACCACTACCGCCGACCCCAACAGCACGCGCCGCCTGGCGGCCGAGTTGCAGGCAGCGGGGATGGAACTGGTCGATGCGCCGGTCAGCGGCGGCCCCAAGGGCGCGGCCACGGCCACCATGGGCATGGTCATCGGCGGCAGCGCCGAGATCGTGGCGCGCATCGAACCGGTGCTGGCCGTGATGAGCGCCAAGCGCGTGCACGTCGGTCCGGTGGGTGCCGGCCATGTGGCCAAGCTGCTCAACAACCTGGTCACCGGCACCCATCTGCTCATCGCCGGTGAGGCCGCGCGCATCGCTGCGGCTGCCGGACTGGATGCGCGCCAGATCTTCCAGGGGCTGGCCGCCGGCTCGGCCAACAGCAAGGTGATCGAGCATTTCTATCCGACCTGGATCTTCAATGAAGCCTTCGATTCCGGCTTCACCATGAAACTGATGCGCAAGGACCTGCGCCTGGCCATGAACCTGATCGAACAGACCGGGAGTGCCACGCCGCTGGCGCAGGAAGCCGGGCGGCTGTGGGCCAGGAGCGTGGAGCGCCTGGCTGATGCGGAAGATTTCAACCGCATCGTGACTTACATCGAACCTTCCCAACATTGATTGCCGGAGCACGCATGCAGCCCCATGACACAGACCAACTGATGCTGGCCTTCGGCCATTTCTTCCCCGCAGCCAAGGAAATCGGCTCCTGGATCAACGGCGAGCTGGTGGCCGGGCAGGGCGAGAGCATCCAGCTCTACAACCCGGCGACCGGCCGTCCTTCGCTGAGTTACCGCGATGGCGGTGCCGCTGCAGTGGAGGCCGCTGCAGCGGCCGCCCAGCTTGCGCAACGCCAGTGGTGGGCACTGAGCCATGCGGCCCGTGGCCGCGCGCTGTACGCGGTGGGCGCGGTCATCCGGGCCGAGGCCGAAGCCCTGGCGCGGCTGGAAGCGATCTCCTCCGGCAAGCCGATTCGCGACTGCCGTGCCGAGATGCAGAAGGTTGCCGAGATGTTCGAGTATTACGCCGGATGGGCCGACAAGTTCTATGGCGAAGTCATTCCGGTCCCCAGTTCGCACCTGAACTACACCCGCCGCGAACCTTATGGCACGGTGCTGCAGATGACGCCGTGGAATGCCCCGGCCTTTACCTGTGGCTGGCAGCTAGGTCCGGCGCTGGCCACCGGCAATGCGGTACTGCTCAAGCCCTCGGAGCTGACGCCGTTCTCGTCGCTGGCCATCGCGCGCCTCGGTGAGCAGGCCGGTCTGCCGGTCGGGCTGGTCAACGTGCTGGCCGGCCTCGGCCAGAGCATGGTGCCGCAGGCCATGGCGACCTGGTCGGTGAAGAAGGTGATCTTCGTCGGCTCGCCCGCCACCGGTGCGCTCATCGCCAAGGCCGCCGCCGAACGCGTGATGCCCTGCGTGCTGGAATTGGGCGGCAAGTCGGCCAACATCATCTTCGATGATGCCGACCTGCGCCTGGCCGCCTTCGGTGCGCAGGCGGCCATCTTCTCGGGGGCCGGACAGAGTTGCGTGGCGGGTTCGCGCCTGCTGGTCCAGCGCAAGGTGTATGAGCAGTTCGTCGAGACGGTTGCGGCCGGCGCGGAAAAGATCCGGCTCGGCGCACCGCTGGAGGACAGCACCGAAGTCGGGCCCATCAACAACCGCCGCCAGTACGAACACATCCAGCGCATGGTGGCCAGCGGACTGGAAGCGGGCGCGACCCTGGCCGCCGGTCATACGCGTTATGGCGATGAGGGCTATTTCGTGCGGCCGACCCTGCTGGCGCAGGCCAACAATGCGATGGAGGTGGCGCGCGCGGAGATCTTCGGTCCGGTGGCCGTGGCCATTCCTTTCGAGGATGAAGCCGAGGCCATCGCCATTGCCAACGACAGCGAATTCGGTCTGGCCGGTGCGGTGTGGACGCGCGACGTGGCACGTGCGCATCGGGTGGCTGCGGGCGTGAACGCCGGTACCTTCTGGGTCAACAGCTACAAGACCATCAACGTGGCCTCGCCCTTCGGCGGTTTCAATCGCAGCGGCTACGGGCGCTCCAGCGGCATGGAAGCGCTCTACGACTACACGCAGACCAAGAGCGTGTGGGTCGAGACCGCAGCCAATCCGGCCACGCCCTTCGGCTACGCCGGCTGACGATTCCGTTCCAGGCAGCACCACACCGACCGATCCACCATCACAGAGGGCTGCCCGGCCGATGCCGGGCGGCCAACGTCACGAGGGAGAAGCAAGATGCAAGCAAGCTACGCAAGCCATGTCGCGCAACCACAGGGAGAGCGGACCCGCTTTCCCTTCCTGAAGCTGTACTTCTTCACGGCCATCGTGATGTTGCTGGCCGACTGGATCGGTTCGGTCACGCTCAATGTCGGTCCGGGCAAGGTGGTGTTGCTGCCGATGGTGTGGGCCATCATCATGGGCGGGTTGCTGGGCTTGCTGCACAAGTCCATGCCCGCGCCCTTGCGCCTGGATACGTCCCTGCAGTTTCGTGCCGCGTCGGTGCTGCAGCCGGCGCTGCTGCTGTTCATCGCCAAACTCGGTCTGATGGTCGGCAGTTCGCTGCCCAAGCTGGCCGCCGCCGGCTGGGCGCTGGCCTTCCAGGAGCTGGGCCACTTCGTCGGCACCATCCTGATCGGCCTGCCCCTGGCACTGCTGCTGGGCATCAAGCGCGAAGCCATCGGTGCGACCTTCTCGGTGGGGCGCGAACCCAGCCTGGCCATCATCGGCGAGCGCTATGGCATGGATTCTCCCGAGGGACGCGGCGTGCTGGCCGAGTATCTGACCGGCACCCTGTTCGGTGCCGTGTTCATCGCCATCCTGGCCGGTTTCCTGGCCAGCCTCAACATCTTCCATCCCTACGCGCTGGCCATGGGCGCAGGTGTCGGATCGGGCAGCATGATGGCCGCCGCCGCCGGCGCCGTGGCTGCCCAGCAGACCGCGGAAGTGGCCAAGGATGTCATGACCTTCGCCGCCGCCAGCAACCTGATCACCACCACGCTGGGGACTTACTTCACGCTGTTCATCTCGCTGCCGCTGGCGGTGTATGGCTATCGGATTCTGGAGCCCATCCTGGGCCGCACCACGCGTGCCTCGACCGAGCAGAGCCAGGTCACGGCCAGCGATCATGCCGAAGTTCCTGAACTGAGCGAACTGCAGAAGTGGGGAGCCTGGGGCGTGGCCGCAGTACTGACGCTGGTGAGCGACTGGATCCTGTATGGCAGCAAGCCCGTCGAGACCTTGCCGGGCATGCTGGTGATCGTGGCCGCAGTGGCCGTGGGCGACATGCTGTGCCGCCTGACCGGCCGCAAGGTGCCGGCGGTGTGCTGGGTCTCCATCGTGGCCATGGCGCTGACTTCGCCGCTCTGTCCGTGGGCCGCACAACTGGTGGCGCTGACCGGCAAGATCAATTTCCTGTCGGTGACACCGGTGATGCTGACCTTCGCCGGTCTGTCGCTGGCCAAGGATATCCCGGCGTTCCGCCGCCTGGGCTGGCGCATCGTGCTGGTGTCCTTCGCCGCCAACGCCGGTACCTTCATCGGTGCCACACTGGTGGCCGAGATCTTCCACTGAGGGACCATAAAACTGGCGCTTGGCTGGCCCAGATCAAAACATCGGCAATGAGCGCAACAGCGCACTCACCCGGCTGACTATACTTGGCACCAGGATGGCCGCACGGCAACAGGCTGTGCGGCCATCTTGCTTTTACAAGTCTTCCAGGATGATGCGATGTTCAATCAACTCAAAGCCACCTTCAAGTATTTCAACGATGCCGTCCCGTTCAAGCTGGGTCCGGCCCTGATCGCCACGGCGGTCCTGATCCTGCTGCTGCTCACACCCTGCCCGGCGGGGCTGGAGCCCAAGGCCTGGGCGCTGGTGGCGATCTTCCTCACCACCATCGTGGCCATCATCCTGAAGGTCATGCCCATCGGCGTGATGGCGATGATGGCCATCGTCATCGTCTCGCTGTCGCAGGTCACCTCGACTTCCTCCAAAGGCGCGATTGCCGATGCGCTGGCCAGTTTTTCCAATCCGCTGATCTGGCTCATCGTGGTGGCCATCCTGATCTCGCGTGGCTTGAAAAAGACCGGGCTCGGCCGCCGCGTCGGGCTGATGTTCATTGCGCTGCTGGGCAAGCGCACGGTGGGCATCGGCTACGGGCTGGCCATCTGCGAACTGGTGCTGGCCCCGTTCACGCCCAGCAATACGGCGCGTGGCGGCGGCATCGTGCATCCCATCATGAAGTCGATTGCCAACGCCTTCGATTCCGATCCGGCCAAGGGCACGCAGAACAAGGTCGGCACCTATCTGGCGCTGGTCAACTATCACGCCAATCCGATCACCTCGGCCATGTTCCTCACCGCCACCGCGCCCAATCCGCTGGTGGTCAACTACGTGGCCAAGGCCACCGGCCATGCGCTGCAACTCTCATGGACCACCTGGGCGCTGTGCATGCTGCTGCCCGGCCTGGTGTGCCTGCTGATCATGCCGATGGTGATCTACCTGCTCTCGCCGCCGGAGCTGAAGTCCACGCCCAATGCGGTGGACTACGCCCGCAGCGAACTCGACAAGATGGGCAAACTCGGGGCCAGCGAAAAGGTGATGCTGGGGACCTTTGCGCTGTTGCTGCTGCTGTGGGCCAACGTCCCGGCCATGCTGCTGGGGGCGGCCTTCACGCTCGATCCCACGGTGGTGGCGTTCGTTGGATTGTTCGTGCTCATCATCACCGGCACGATTGACTGGGATGACGTGCTCTCGGAAAAGAGCGCGTGGGATACGCTGGTGTGGTTCGGTGCCCTGGTGATGCTGGCCGAGCAGTTGAACAAGACCGGCGTGGTGGCCTAGTTCTCGGAAGGCATGAAGGCCGCCATCGTGGCCAGCGGCATGGGCTGGATCGCGGTGGCTGCAGTGCTGCTGCTGGTGTTCGTCCTGTCGCATTACTTCTTCGCCAGTACCACCGCGCACATCAGCGCGATGATGCTGGCCTTCCTCACGGTGGGCGCGCAATTGCTGCCGCCGCAGTACGTGGTCCCCTTCATGCTGATGATGACCGCGGGCTCGGGCGTGATGATGACGCTGACGCATTACGCTACTGGCACTTCGCCGATCATCTTTGGTAGCGGTTACGTCTCCATGGGCAAGTGGTGGGGCGTGGGTTTCGTGATGGCGGTGGTGGAATTGCTGGTGTTTGCGACGGTGGGGATGGTGTGGTGGAAGGTGTTGGGGTATTGGTAAGAGTGCGGTGAGATCGAAGCGAAGCCAGATTGTCATCAGTTGTTCGCGATGCTGCTTCGCTTCGTGATTCGGCTCGGGCAGAATGCTGCTCCCTTTGTTACTTCCGAGAGACAGGCATCATGCGAGAGATCAGGGCTGTATCGCCCGGCGAATTGCTCAAGATCGAATTTCTGAAGCCCTGCGGTATTACCCAATACCGCTTGGCCAAGGAAATCGGCGTATCGCAATTGCGCATCAGCGAGATCGTCAATGGCAAGCGTGCCGTGACAGCCGATACCGATTTGCGGCTCGCACGCTTCTTCGGCCTCTCCGACGGATACTGGCTGCGCGCGCAAGTCGCGTATGACACTGAAGTCGCGCGTGAAAAGATGCGTGATGTGCTCGCTGGTATCAAGCAGTGGCAACCCAAGGAGCCGAGCCCGGTTTGAGCAGGCAGCGGCTTCAACGAAAATGACGGCTTCCCGAGAAGCCGTCATTTTTTATTGCGTCAAAGTTCTGCGTACGCCGGGACTGCTTACTTCAAGTCCAGCACAATCCGCCCATCAATCTTGCCCTCTTCCATGCGCGCAAAGATGGCATTGATGTTGTCCAGCTTGTCCCAGGTAAAGTGCGCCGCCACCTTGCCTTCGGCCGCGAAGACCAGCGACTCTTCCAGATCCTGGCGCGTACCGACGATGGAGCCGCGCACGGTGATGCGCTTCAACACCGTATTGAACACCGGCAGGCTGATGTCGCCCGGTGGCAGGCCCACCAGCGCCATGGTGCCGCGTGCACGCAGGAAACCGAACGCCTGTTCCATCGCCTTGGGCGACACCGCCGTTACCAGCGCACCATGCGCGCCACCGATGATGCGCTGGACTTCTGCCACCGCATTGTGGTCGCGGCCATCGACGGTCAGGTCGGCGCCCAGTTTTTTGGCCAGCGCCAGTTTGTCTTCGTGGATGTCGGCAGCGACTACGTGCATGCCCATGGCCTTGGCATATTGCACGGCCATGTGGCCCAGGCCGCCGATGCCGGAGATCACCACCCATTCACCGGGGCGCACCTCGGTTTCCTTCAAGCCCTTGTAGACGGTCACGCCTGCGCACAGCACGGGGGCTGCCGGGCCGAAGTCCAGGCCAGCGGGCAGGTGGCCGACGAAGTTGGGATCGGCCAGGCCATATTCGGCAAAGCTGCCGTTGACCGAATAGCCGGTGTTCTGTTGTTCGGCGCACAGGGTTTCCCAGCCGGTGCGGCAGGGCGAGCAGCAGCCACAGGCCGTATGCAGCCAGGGCACGCCGACGCGGTCGCCTTCCTTGACGTGCTTCACGCCCGCGCCCAGTGCTGCGACGTAGCCCGTGCCTTCGTGGCCGGGAATGAACGGGGGTGTGGGTTTGACGGGCCAGTCGCCATGGGCCGCATGCAGGTCGGTATGGCAGACACCGCTGGCTTCGAACTTGACCAGGATCTGGCCCGGACCAGGCGTGGGGACGGGCACTTGTTCAATCGACAGGGGCTTGCCGAATTCGCGGACGACGGCCGCTTTCATCATTTGCGTCATATGCACTCCTCGGGGGGATCAACGGGATGCCAGGGCAGGACGCGGCCTTGTGCTGCAATGGCCAACTGTTGTTCCTGCCTGCAAGCGTCAATATCCTCCGCGTGCCGCACGACGACAATCGATGATTGCGCATGGATTGATCCATGTCGCCCATCGTTGAAAAACAAGGTGAGTGCAGTTGCGCATGCCTTTGTCGCATGCGTGCCTGACGCGCTTACTTTGCGATCACCACTTCCACATCGGTTTCCGCCAGCAGGGTCGCCAGTTCCGGCGGGGGCGGGGCATCGGTGAAGAGCACGTCGATCTGCGACAGGTGCGCCATCTTCACCAGCGCCTGCCGCCCGAACTTGCTGGCATCGGCCACCAGCCAGACCTGGCGCGACTGCTCGATGATGGTCTGGGCGACCTTGACTTCACGGGCATCGAAGTCACGCAAGACGCCATCCATCTCGATGCTGGAAATGCCGATGATGCCGATGTCCACCTTGAACTGCCGGATGAAATCGATGGTGGCCTCGCCCACGATGCCGCGATCGCGCGCGCGCACCACGCCGCCGGCAATGATGACCTCGAGCGCCGGATTGCTGGCCAGCGAATTGGCCACGTTCAGGTTGTTGGTCACCACGTGCAGGTTCTTGTGCTGCTGCAGGGCGCGCGCCACCTCTTCCGTAGTCGTGCCCAGGTTCAGGATCAGCGAACAGCCATCCGGCACCCGCGCCGCCACCGTGCGGCCGATGCGGCGCTTGGCGTCGGCATGCATGACCTGGCGCTCGGGATAGGCAATGTTCTCGGTCGAGGACAGCAGCCCGACCCCGCCGTGATAACGCGCCAGCAAACTGGCATCAACCATCGCCTTGACGTCGCGGCGCACGGTCTGGGTGGTCACGTTCAACTGCTGGGCCAGCTCTTCCACCGAAATGGTGCCGTGCTTGCGAACGCATTCCAGCAGCGTCTGTTGCCTGGGATTGAGCATGGAGGTGATCGAAATCCGTTGATTTTTGGGAAACACTTTTGATTGGATATGAACATTAAAAAACATAAACGAACATAAAACAACAAATAATTGTTGATTTACTTTCGGGATGTCGCTTATCTTACGGTGCATTGGCAACTCCCGGGAAAGTGCGGGGTTGCCCCGGCAGCTGTTGCACGCAAACACAGCGGAACCGCTGAGACGGCAATACGGTTACCGCACACAAGCAACACGGCACCAATACGGCACCAATACGGCAGTAATACAGCGGAAACACGACAGCAATACAGTGGCAGCCCCGACAGCAGTACGGTGTCATTGGCGCGGCCAGTACAGTTTTGCTGCGGCACCAATACAGTTACAACCCGGAACCCATACGGATCCAATACGGAGAAGCGGCGAATGACGCTCGAATATGATCTCTTGGTGGTAGGCGGCGGCATCAACGGCGCAGGCATTGCGCGCGATGCGGCCGGGCGCGGCCTGCGCGTGCTGCTGTGCGAGCAGCATGACCTGGCCCAACATACCTCCTCGGCCAGCACCAAGCTCATCCACGGCGGCTTGCGCTACCTCGAATATTACGAATTCAAGCTGGTGCGCAAGGCCCTGCAGGAACGCGAAGTCCTGCTGCGCTCGGCACCGCACATCATCTGGCCGCTGCGCTTCGTCATGCCGCACGACGCCAACCAGCGTCCGGCCTGGATGATCCGCGCCGGCCTGTTCATGTACGACTACCTCGCCAAGCGCGAGATCCTGCCCGCCTCCGAAGGCGCGAACCTCGCCCGCCATCCGGGCGGGCAGCCGTTGAAGGGCGACTATCGCAAGGGCTTCGTCTATTCCGATGGCTGGGTCGACGATGCGCGCCTGGTGGTCTTGAACGCCATGGATGCCCAGGAACGCGGTGCCCGCATCCTCACCCGCACCAAGTGCATCAGCGCCCGCCGCGAAGGCGATACCTGGCATGCGGTGCTGGAACACCAGCACGCCAGCGGCGTACAGCAGGAAGAAGTGCGCGCCCGCGCCATCGTCAACGCCGCCGGTCCTTGGGCCGCGCGCTTTGCGCAGTCGGTGCCGCAGGCCAAGACCGGGCGCAGCCTGCGCCTGATCAAGGGCAGCCACATCGTGGTCAAGCGCCTGTTCGACCACCCCTACGCCTACATCTTCCAGAACCCGGACAAGCGCATCATCTTCGCCATTCCCTATCAGGAAGAGTTCACCCTCATCGGCACCACCGACCTCGAATACCACGGCGATGCCGGCAAGGTCGAGATCGATGCGGAAGAAATCGATTATCTCTGCGAGATGGCCAATCGCTACTTCAAGCGCCAGATCGGCAAGGAAGACGTGGTCTGGACCTACTCCGGCGTGCGTCCCCTGCTGGACGACAGCGCCGAGAATGCCTCGGCCATCACGCGCGACTACCTGCTCGAATGCGATGATGCGGGCGCGCCCATGTTGAACGTCTGGGGCGGCAAGATCACCACCTATCGCAAGCTGGCCGAAGAAGCGCTGTCCATGCTGGCCCCGCACCTGGGTGCGTCGAGCCAGCCGTGGACGGCCGGTGCGCCGCTGCCCGGCGGCGACCTGGAACAGCCCGGCAAGATGGTGGCGCGCTACGACTTCGATGCTTACCTGCGCAAGCTGCAGGCGCGGACTCCGTGGCTGCCGGCCGGGCTGGCCCATCGCTATGCGCGCAGCTATGGTTCACGCGTGGACCAGATCATCGGCCAGGCCGACAGCCTGGCAGCGCTGGGCGAAGAACTGACACCGGGCCTCTACGAGGCCGAGGCGCGCTACCTGGTGCAACACGAGTGGGCGCGCGGTGCGGATGACATCCTGTGGCGGCGAAGCAAGCTGGGCCTGCACTGCGGGCCGCAGCACAGAGGACGGCTGGAGGCGTGGCTGGCGAATTTGCCGGACGCCACGCCCCACTGAGCCAGGTCACCGCATACCAGATCAATCAAAAATGTAGCGAGGAGACAGCGTGACCCTGGAACTGAAACAAGTGGCCAAGACGGTCGGTGCCGAAACGCACCTGTACCCGCTTGACCTCCATCTCGCCAAAGGCGGCATCAACGTCCTGCTGGGCCCGACCCAGGCCGGCAAGACGTCCCTGATGCGCATCATCGCCGGGCTCGACAAGCCCACCGCAGGGCGCGTGCTGGTCGATGGCCAGGACGTCACCGGCGTGGGGGTGCGCGAGCGCAACCTGGCGATGGTGTACCAGCAATTCATCAACTATCCCGGCCTGACGGTGTTCGAGAACATCGCCGCGCCGCTGCGCCTGCAGAAGCAGCCCGAGCAGGAGATCAGCAAGCGCGTCAAGGAAATCGCCGACAAGCTGCACATCACCCACCTGCTGCAACGCCTGCCGCTGGAACTCTCCGGTGGCCAGCAGCAGCGTTGCGCGCTGGCGCGTGCGCTCATCAAGCGCGCCCCGCTGGTGCTGCTGGATGAACCGCTGGTCAACCTCGACTACAAGCTGCGCGAGGAATTGCGCAGCGAACTGATTTCGCTCTTCGCCACCGGCGACACCACCGTGGTCTACGCCACCACCGAGCCGCAGGAAGCGCTGCTGCTGGGCGGCCACACCGCCGTGATGCACGAGGGCCGCCTGCTGCAATTCGCGCCGACCCTGGAGCTGTTCAACAGCCCGGCCTCCACCCGCGTGGCAGCGATCTTCAATGATCCGCCGATGAACCTGCTGGACGCCACGGCCATCTCCACCGGCCAGGGCGTGGCTGCCATCCGCATGAACGATGGCAGCGTGCTGGAGATCGCCGGACGCAACTTGTCCCTGTCGGAAGGCCAGCCCTGCAAGCTGGGCATTCGCTGCAATGACGTGCGCCTGGAAGCGCTGACTGCACCGGGGGTAAGCCTGGGCTGCAGCGTGACCCTGGCCGAGCTCTCCGGTTCCGAAACCTACCTGCACCTGCGCCATGGCGATGTGCCCCTGGTGGCACAGCTGTCGGGCGTGCATGAAGTGGCCATCGGCAGCACGGTGCAAGTGAGCATCGCCGCCGCCAAGGCCTTCCTGTTCGATACACAGGGACGCCTGCTGAGCGCCCCGCTGGAGACCCGCTGACATGGCCCGCATCGAATTCAAGAACCTGGGCCACGCCTACAGTGGCAACCCGGCCAGCCTCAAGGACTATGCCCTGCAACCCATGAACATGGTGTGGGAAGACGGCGGCGCCTATGCACTGCTGGGCCCCTCGGGCTGCGGCAAGTCCACGCTGTTGAACATCATTTCCGGCCTGCTGCAGCCCTCCGAAGGGCAGGTGCTCTTCGATGGCCGCGACATGACCCGCATGGCCACCCGCGATCGCAACATCGCGCAGGTGTTCCAGTTCCCGGTCCTGTACGACACCATGAGCGTGTTCGACAACCTGGCCTTCCCGCTGCGCAACCGCAAGATCGCCGAGCGCGAAGTGCAGGCGCGCGTGCGCGAGATCGCCGAGATGCTCGACCTGACCCGCGACCTCAAGCAGCGCGCCGCCGGTCTCTCGGCCGATGCCAAGCAAAAGATTTCGCTGGGCCGTGGCCTGGTACGCAAGGACGTGGCGGCCATCCTCTTCGATGAACCGCTGACGGTGATCGATCCGCACATGAAGTGGGAGCTGCGCCAGAAACTCAAGGAAATCCATCACCAGTTGAAGCTGACCCTCATCTACGTCACCCACGACCAGGTCGAGGCGCTGACCTTCGCCGATGAAGTGGTGGTCATGACCGAGGGCAAGGTGGTGCAGCAGGGCAAGCCGGAGGCGCTGTTCCTGCGCCCCGATCACACCTTCGTCGGTTACTTCATCGGCAGCCCCGGCATGAACTTCTGCCCGGTGCGCGTGGAGGGCGATGCGGTCCTGCTGGGCCAGCAGCGCCTGCAGGTCGAGGCCGCGCAATTGCAGGCCCTGAAGAACAGCAGCGGTGAGCTGAAGCTGGGCATCCGTCCCGAATTCGTCGAGCTGGCCGCACCCGGTACGGCCGGTGCGGTCAGTGCCGAGGTCACTCAGGTCCAGCATCTGGGCACCAGCCAGCTGGTGACCGCGCAGTTCGAGGGCATGAGCGTGAAGGCGCGCGTGGCGCCCGAACTGAAGATCGCCACCGGTGCACAGTGGCTGCGACTGGCCAAGCCGGAGACGATCTACTTCAGCAACGACGAGAGAATTGGACGCTAAGCCATGAACAAGCCCTACAACAACAAGGCCTGGTTCTTCATCCTCCCGGTCTTCCTGACAGTGGCCTTCTCGGCCATCATTCCGCTGATGACGGTGGTCAACTATTCGGTGCAGGACATCATCAGCCCCGAACAGAAAGTCTTCGTGGGCCTGGACTGGTTCCGCGACGTCATGCGCGACAGCGAGCTGCATGCGGCCCTGCTGCGCCAGCTGATCTTCTCCTTCTGCGTGCTGCTGGTGCAGCTGCCGCTGGGCATCGGCCTGGCGCTGGCCATGCCGCACAAGGGCTGGAAATCCTCGGCCACGCTGGTGATCCTGGCCATGCCGCTGCTCATTCCATGGAACGTGGTCGGCACCATCTGGCAGATCTTCGGCCGTGGCGACATCGGGCTGGGTGGCCACCTGCTGAACGTGCTGGGCATCGATTACAACTACGCCTCCAATCCGCTGGACGCCTGGCTGACCGTGCTGCTCATGGACGTGTGGCACTGGACGCCGCTGGTGGCGCTGCTGGCCTTCGCCGGTCTGCGTTCGATTCCGGACGCGTATTACCAGGCGGCGCAGATCGACGGTGCCAGCCGCTGGGCGGTGTTCCGTTTCATCCAGCTGCCCAAGATGCGCGGCGTGCTGGTGATCGCGGTGCTGCTGCGTTTCATGGACAGCTTCATGATTTACACCGAGCCTTTCGTGCTCACCGGTGGCGGT
Organism: Herbaspirillum sp. 1173; assembly: GCF_031455335.1. Taxonomy (NCBI): domain Bacteria; kingdom Pseudomonadati; phylum Pseudomonadota; class Betaproteobacteria; order Burkholderiales; family Oxalobacteraceae; genus Herbaspirillum; species Herbaspirillum sp. 1173. Next base: position 134,101 of record NZ_JAVDSP010000004.1, read on the forward strand.
CCCGGCAACTCGACCACCTTCCTGAGCCAGTACCTCACGCAGAAAGCCGTGGGCCAGTTCGACCTTGGTCCGGCTGCCGCCTTCTCGCTGATCTACTTCCTCATCATCCTGCTGTTGTCCTTCGTGCTCTACAACTGGATGCAGAGCGCCGGCAACAACGCCAATGCTTCGGGTGGCCAACATGAATAAGACCCAGGACAAGACCTTCACCCGCACCCTGGTGATGCTGGTCTACATCGCCTTCACGCTGGTGCCGCTGTACTGGCTGCTGAACACGTCGCTGAAGACCAACGAGGAGACGCTGTCGGTCTTCACGCTCTGGCCCAATGCGCCGACGCTGAACAACTACAAGACGATCTTCACCGATCCGTCCTGGTATTCGGGCTACATCAATTCCATCATCTACGTGGCCATGAACACGGTCATGTCGCTGCTGGTGGCCTTGCCGGCCGCGTATGCCTTCTCGCGCTATCGCTTCCTGGGCGACAAGCACATGTTCTTCTGGCTGCTGACCAATCGCATGACGCCGCCTGCGGTGTTTCTGCTGCCGTTCTTCCAGCTCTATTCGACCATCGGGCTGTCGGACACGCACATCGCGGTGGCGCTGGCGCACATGCTCTTCAACGTGCCGCTGGCGGTGTGGATCCTGGAAGGCTTCATGTCGGGCGTGCCGCGCGAGATCGATGAGACGGCCTATATCGACGGCTTCTCCTTCCCGCGTTTCTTCCTGCGCATCTTCCTGCCGCTGATCAAGTCGGGCGTGGGCGTGACGGCCTTCTTCTGCTTCATGTTCAGCTGGGTGGAACTGCTGCTGGCCCGTACGCTCACCTCCGTCAACGCCAAGCCCATCAGCGCCATCATGACGCGTACCGCATCGGCGGCGGGCATGGATTGGGGCATCCTGGCCGCGGCCGGCGTGCTGACGATTGTTCCGGGAGCCCTGGTGATCTGGTTCGTGCGCAACCACATCGCCAAGGGCTTCGCAATGGGGAGAGTGTGATCATGGGAAATGCTTTGTCGTGGATGTCGTGGACGCCACCGGTTGCGATCTTTTTCGTCTGCGTGGTGCTGATGCTGATCGGCATGACGGTGTGGGAGATCCGCTCGCCGACCATCGAGCGCAAGGGCTTTTTGCCCATGCGCACCACGCGCGGTGACCGCCTGTTCATCGGGCTGCTCACGGCCGCTTACATCAACCTGGCCTGGGTCGGACTGACCGATATGGAACAGTGGTATGCGGCGGCGCTGGGCTTCGTGGCGCTGGTGCTGATCATGCGCAAGGGCTAAGACGAGTTTTCAGGCAGCAGGCAACAGATCTGTAATCACAATGGACGTCCGGGGATTCTCCTTCCCTACCCGGCACGCCAACTCAGGGGAAGGTGACGAGGAGACATGATGCAGAACATGCGGAAAATCAAACTGACCGTGCTGGCCGCCGCCATGGCCATGGCCGGTATCGCGGGCAATGCCTGGGCCGACATCAAGGCCGCCGAGAAGTGGGTGGATGCCGAATTCCAGCCCAGCACGCTGTCGCGTCCACAGCAGGTCACCGAGATGCAATGGTTCATCGACGCCGCCGCCAAGCTCAAGGCCAAGGGCGTCAAGGAAATCCACGTGGTCTCCGAGACCCTGGATACGCACGCCTATGAATCCAAGACCCTGGCCAAGGCCTTCGAGGAAATCACCGGCATCAAGGTCATCCACGACGTGATCCAGGAAGGCGACGTGGTCGAGAAGATGCAGACCTCGCTGCAATCGGGCAAGTCCATCTATGACGGCTGGGTCAACGACTCCGACCTGATCGGTACTCACTACCGCAACGGCCAGACCGTGGTGCTGAGCGACTACATGGCCGGCCCCGGCAAGGAATACACCAACCCCGGCCTGGACCTGAAGGACTTCATCGGTACCAGCTTCACCACCGCGCCGGACGGCAAGCTCTACCAGCTGCCCGACCAGCAGTTCGCCAACCTGTACTGGTTCCGCGCCGACTGGTTCGCGCGCAAGGACCTGCAGGACAAGTTCAAGGCCAAGTACGGCTATGAACTGGGCGTGCCGCAGAACTGGTCGGCCTACGAAGACATCGCCGCCTTCTTCACCAATGACGTCAAGGAACTGGACGGCAAGAAGGTCTTCGGCCACATGGATTACGGCAAGAAGGATCCGTCGCTGGGCTGGCGCTTCACCGATGCCTGGCTGTCCATGGCCGGTGCCGCCGACAAGGGCCTGCCCAACGGCTTGCCGGTCGATGAGTGGGGTATCCGCGTGGCCGATGACAAGTGCACCCCGGTCGGTGCCTCGACCTCGCGCGGCGGTGCCACCAACTCGCCTGCAGCGGTCTACGCCCTGACCAAGTACCTGGACTGGATGAAGAAGTACGCTCCGCCCGAAGCACTGGGCATGACCTTCTCCGAAGCCGGCCCGGTGCCCGCCCAAGGCCACATCGCGCAGCAGATCTTCTGGTACAGCGCCTTCACCGCCAGCATGACCAAGCAGGGCCTGCCGGTGGTCAACGCCGACGGTTCGCCCAAGTGGCGCATGGCCCCCGGCCCGCACGGTCCGTACTGGAAGGACGGCATGCAGAACGGCTACCAGGACGTCGGCTCGTGGACCTTCCTGAAGAGCACCCCGCCGGACCAGATGGCCGCCGCCTGGCTGTATGCGCAGTTCACGACCTCCAAGACCGTCTCGCTGAAGAAGTCCATCGTCGGCGTGACCTTCATCCGTGACTCCGACATCCGCTCCGACTACTTCACCAAGAACGCTGCCAAGTACGGTGGCCTGATCGAGTTCTACCGCAGCCCGGCCCGGGTGGCGTGGACCCCGACCGGCACCAACGTGCCTGACTATCCGAAGATGGCGCAGATCTGGTGGAAGAACATCTCCTCGGCCATCTCCGGCGAGAAGACCCCGCAAGGCGCCATGGACAATCTGGCCGATGAAATGGACGGTATCATGGCCCGCCTGCAGCGCGCGGGCATGAAGCAATGCGCGCCCAAGCTGAACCCGAAGAAGGATCCGGCCACCTGGCTGTCCGACAAGGGCGCACCGTGGGCCAAGCTGGCCAACGAAAAGCCGAAGGGCGAAACCATCCCCTACGACAAGCTGCTGCAAGCCTGGAAGGATGGCCGCGTTCGCTGATGCAGCCTGAGCGCCCTCACGCGTGAGATGACGCCATCCCGGCCGGTGTCGGGGTGGCGTCTTCACGTTGATCGGGTGCGTGTTGACTTGGTTTCGGGTTGAACCTTAGTCTCTCCCGAGAATGGCCGCATCTGGATTGCGGTTGCGGCCCGCAGGAATGTGTTATTCCATTTTCAAACTTTAGTTTTTCAGTCGTCTGCAAGGAATCGTCATGGCCTATCTGCTCGCCCTCGATCAGGGTACCTCCAGCTCGCGCAGCATCATCTTCGACCAGAGTGGCGCCATCGTCGCCACGGCCCAGCAGGAATTTCCGCAGATCTTCCCGCAGCCGGGCTGGGTCGAGCACGACCCCATGGACCTGTGGCAGAGCCAGTTGCAGACGGCACAGAAGGTGCTGGCGCAAAGCGGCATCAAGGCCGAAGAACTGACCGCCCTGGGCATCACCAACCAGCGCGAGACCACCGTGGTGTGGGAGCGCGCCACCGGCAAGCCGGTCTACAACGCCGTGGTCTGGCAGGACCGCCGCGCTGAAGTCGTGTGCGCAGCGCTGCGTGACCGTGGCCTGGGCGAGGCCATCCAGAAGAAGACCGGCCTGGTGCTCGATCCTTATTTTTCCGGCACCAAGCTGCGCTGGATCCTCGACAATGTCGACGGCCTGCGTGCGCGTGCCGAACGGGGCGAACTGCTGTTCGGTACCGTCGATTCCTGGCTGGTCTGGAACCTGACCGAGGGCCGCCTGCACGTGAGCGATGTGTCCAATGCCTCGCGCACCATGCTGTGGAATATCCACACCGGGGCCTGGGATGAAGAGCTGTTGCAATGGCTGGATATTCCCGCCGCGATGCTGCCGCAGGTGCATGCCTCGGCCCACCTCTATGGCGAGATCGATGCGCAGCACCTGGGCGCGGCGGTCAAGATCGGCGGCATCGCCGGCGACCAGCAGTCGGCCCTGTTCGGCCAGGCCTGCGTGCGTCCCGGCATGGCCAAGAATACCTACGGTACCGGCTGCTTCATGCTGCTGCATACCGGCGACCAGTGCGCCACTTCGCACAACGGCCTCATCAGTACCGCTGCCTGCCAGGTCGATGAACGCAAACAATATGCGCTCGAAGGCAGTGTCTTCATCGGCGGTGCGGTGGTGCAGTGGCTGCGCGATGGCCTCAAGGCCATCAAGACCTCCACCGACGTCGAGGGACTGGCCTGCACGGTGGAAGATTCGGGGGGCGTGGTGTTCGTGCCGTCCTTCACCGGACTGGGGGCGCCTTACTGGAACCCGGGGGCCAAGGGCGCCATCGTCGGCTTGAGCCGGGGCAGCACGGTGGCCCACATCGCCCGTGCGGCGCTGGAATCGATTGCCTTCCAGAGTACTGCCCTGCTCAATGCGATGGTCAAGGATGCGGTCTCGCCCATCACCGAATTGCGCGTGGATGGCGGGGCGGCGGCCAACAATCTGCTGCTGCAGTTCCAGGCCGATCTGCTGGGCATTCCGGTGATCCGTCCCCAGGTCACCGAAACCACCGCGCTGGGTGCGGCCTATCTGGCCGGAGTGGCCACCGGTGTCTATCGTGATTTGTCGGAGCTGTCCGCGCAGTGGCGCATGGAGCGCACCTTCGAGCCGCGCTTCACGCGCGAGCAGGCGCAGGAGCGTATCCACGCGTGGGAAGCGGCGATTCGGCAGGTCAGTGCAGGCTGAGGCGCTCTCGGAACGGGGGCGTTGGTTCCGCCGGTTTCAATTGAAACAGGGCGCACGCCTTTTGACACAGGACGATAACAACACTGCGCCATGATCCTCTCAAGCCCGGCGCATCCCGCTGCCGGGCATGAGACAAGGAGCGGATCATGGAACACCTGCTGCTGGACGCGATGCAACTGGCCGATGGCTTCATTGAGGCTGCCACCACCTTCCTGATGGCATGTGACATCAGCGTGCCCACGGCCTCGCACGAGGCACACGGGCGTCACTTCATGACGGTGCTGGGGATGGCCTGATCAGGCCGGACCGGTCAGCGGGCTCAGGCTCAGACTCAGGAGGGCGTGCCCGTACTGAGCATGCGCATGGTATCGAGATGGCTCAGGCGCGCCCATTCCTCGCCGCCACGGGCAACGATGGTATCGGCTTCGGGCGTGGCCATGAGGTCGAGGATCTCGGTGTCGCTCATTTCCATGTCGTCGTTGTAGCGGAACACCTTCAGTACCGGCCGTGTCAGGTCCTGCGCATTCTGGCGGATCACGAAGCCGGAGCGGCCGGATTCCAGCTTGACGATGGAACCCACCGGATAGATGCCGAGGGTCTTGACGAAGGCCAGGAACATGGCGCGGTCGAAGTGGCCGGTCCAGGACGCCATGCTGGAAATCGCTTCGGCCGGGTCCCAGGCTCGCTTGTAGGGACGGTCCGAGGTGAGCGCGTCATACACGTCGCAGATCGCCGCCATGCGCGCATACAGGCTGATCTGGCCACTGCGCAGCAGTTCCGGATAGCCGTGGCCATCCATCTTCTCGTGATGGTGCAGGCAGACATCGCGCGCGTAATCGGGCACGTTGGGGTCCTGGCTCAGGTATTTGTAGCCCAGCTCGGGGTGCTTCTTGATCTGGGTGAATTCTTCGTCGGTCAGCTTGCCCGGTTTGTTGAGCAGTTCATGCGGCAGGAAGGCCTTGCCCACGTCGTGCAGGAAGCCGCCCAGGCCGGCTTCGCGGCAGGCCTTCTCATCCAGGCCGAGGGTGCGGCCGAGGGCCACCATCAGGGCGCACACCGCCACCGAGTGCAGGTAGGTATATTCATCGGCCAGCTTCAGGCGCAACACGCTGAGCGTGCCATTCGGGCTTTGCAGGACGGCACCGGCAATTTCTTCCACCACCGTGACGCAGCGCTCCATGTCCAGCGCCTTGCCCAGCCGGGCTTCGCTGAACATGGCCTTGGTCGCCTTCTTGGCGTTCTCGCGCAAGGCTTCGGCTTCCATCAGGGTGGTGTCGATGTCGGGGCCGGGCGGCAGTTCGGGGCTAGGCTCGGCGGGCGCTGCGGCTTCATCCTGGCCGCTCTCGGCAGGCGCTTCGGCCACATCCAGGCCGCGCTCCGGATCGATCCAGCAGTGCTCGATGCCGCTGGCATGCGCCTGCTTGAGGTCAGCTTCGTTCTTGAGCAGGAACTTGTTCTTCCAGAACGGATGGTCCAGCCAGGCCGCTTCGAAGCCGCAGAAATACATCCCGAGGACCAGATCCTCCGTTTTAATTTTTTTCAACATTTCTCGAACATCTTTCCGGCGCACCGGGGAACGGGTTGGCGTGGCATCCCTGGGCCGCAGGCGGTGGAGCGCCGAGGGCAGTGCGGTCAGGATTGCCGGTCGTTAATGATCTCATATGCATGACCATATGTGAACGATTCTGCTTTTTGCAATTTCGCCAATGTCGTCCCGGACGGGCCGCTCAGACTACCGCCGGCTTGATCAGCGGCTGCTCGGCCAGGGTGCTGCGGATCAGGCCCAGGGCGTGCTGCAGGTCGCTGCGGCTGGCGATGCCGCCGATGCACACCCGCACCGCCTGCAGCGGGGGCGCCGTCACCGAGAAGGCGTCCACGCCCACCACGGCCACGCCGTTGCTGCGCATCTGCGCCGAAAAGCTGCTGGCCTGCCAGCCGCCGGGCAGCTTGAGCCACAGATGGAAGGCCTCCGCTTCCGAGGCATAGCTGTGCTCGGGGAGGATGCGGGCCACGATCTTCTGCCGCGCCATCGATTCCTTGCGGATGTTGGCCAGCGCCAGGTCGGCCACGCCGTCGCGGATCCAGTGCGTGGCCAGGGTCGAGGTGAGCGGCGAGGCCATCACCGTGGTGGCGCGCAGGGCTGCGGTCAGGCGCGCGGCGGCGGCAGCGTCGGGGGCCACCATGTAGGCAATGCGCAGGCCCGCGCCTACGCTCTTGGCCAGGCCGGTCACATAGTAAGTCAGCTCGCTGCCGATGCTGGCGATGGCCGGTGGCGCTGCGCGGGGCAGGAACCCATAGGCGTCATCCTCGATGATGGCCACTTCATAGTGGCGTGCAATGTCCACCAGCGCCTGGCGGCGTGACAGCGAGGTGGTGCAGGTGGTCGGATTGAGCAGGGTGGGATTGCAGTACAGCGCCTTGGGCGCATATTGCGCGCAGGCACCGGCGAAGGCCACGGCATCGATGCCCTCGTTGTCCATCGGCAAGCCGACCAGCTTGATGTTGAGATGTCCGGCCAGCGCCCGCAGGCCGGGATAGGTCACGTCCTCGCAACAGAGCACGCCGCCCGGTCCGACCAGCATGGTCAGGATGGCCAGCAGCGCACATTGTGCGCCCGGCGTCACCAGCACCCGTTCCGGTTCCACCACCAGCGCGCGCCGGCGCAGCCAGAGCGCGCCGGCCTCACGATCCTCAGTCGAGCCGCCGAAATCCTGATAGCGCAGCAGATCACGCAGGCGCCCGTTGACCTTGTTCCAGCCCGCCTGCATCAACTCCATCAGCTCCGGCGACTCCGGCTCGGGCGGCATGTTCATCGACATGTCGACGTTGGGCCGGCCTTCGGTCACGCGCGGAATGCGCGGCCGCCGCTTGCCGCAGACGAAGGTGCCGCGTCCCACTACCGAATCCACCAGGCCGCGCCGATGCGCTTCCGTATAGGCGCGGGCCACGGTGGTGAAGTCCAGGTCCAGCAACTCGGCCAGCTTGCGCTGCGGCGGCAGACGCTGTTCGGGTTGCAGGTGGCCGGTGGCGACATCCTCGGCAATCGCATTGGCGATGGCCAGATAGAGCGGGCCGCCGCCCTTCTTCAACTTGGGAACCCACACGCTGCTGTGCTTGGACATGGTGCCTTCCTTGATTGCCGGCGTTCAATATTGACTGCATCGAAACATCTCATTGAATGCAAGTTGCATTCCATCCAATCGCCGCCGCGGTTGTCGCCAATTGCACCGTCGTGCATCACGTCGCGCACCCTTGCGCACCAACTCAACACATCTCGCCGCGCCAGAGTGCAAGCGGGTTTGCGCGGTGTTGGCGAATTGTATGGAGCGATTGAATGGATTGCTTCGCCAGGGTCAAAAAACACCTCGCCGATCATGATTCGCCAAGCCGCACCGATGCTGGCCTGCGCCTTCGCGTGGAGAGATTGACGGGATTTTTATGCAGTCAATTCCTGCATTGACGGGGTGCCGATGGCACGCCTGATGCATTCAATGCCAGCGTCGCGGCGAGGTCGCCGGACCACTTCCCCAAGTGCCGACCCACAGCAATCGAGAGGAGTATCACCATGCCCGCAGTCACCAAAGCAGCCCACGCCCCCGGCGATTTCCTGGTGGATTATGAAGAGAAGGTGTTCGAAGACGTCAAAGCCCAGCCGGGCGAAAAAGCGCTGGTGACCTTCCACACCGTGGCATTCGAAGGCTCGATCGGTTTCGTCAATCTGTTGCAGGCCACGCGCCTGAAGCGCAAGGGTTTCGAGACCTCGATCCTGCTCTATGGCCCCGGCGTGACCCTGGGCGTGCAGCGCGGTTTCCCGACCCTGGGGGATGAGGCTTTTCCCGGTCACCAGAACTTCAACAAGCAGATCGTCAAGTTCATGGAAGAGGGCGGCAAGGTCTACGCCTGCCGCTTCGCGCTGCAGGCTTTGTACGGCCATGGCGAGCCCTCGCTGATCCCGGGCATCCGTCCCATCAATCCGCTGGACGTGCTGGACCTGGTGCTGCTGCATCGTCGCGACAACGCCTTCATTCTCGACACCTGGACCCTGTAAGCGGAAGGGCGGCCCATGAGCATGCACAAGAGAACGGTACGGGCGGCGGCGGTGCAGATCGCGCCCGACCTAGACAGCGAACACGGCACCGTGGCCAAGGTGTGCCAGGCCATCGCCGATGCTGCGGCCCAAGGTGCGCAACTGGTGGTCTTCCCGGAGACCTTCGTTCCCTACTATCCGTATTTCTCGTTCGTGCGGCCGCCCTTCGCTTCGGGGCCGGAACACCTGCTGCTCTACGAGCGCGCCGTGACGGTGCCCGGTCCCGTGACCCAGGCCGTATCCGCCGCCGCTCGCCAACACGGGACGGTGGTGGTACTGGGCGTCAATGAACGCGACCACGGCACGCTCTACAACGCGCAGCTGGTCTTCGATGCCGATGGCACGCTGGTGCTGAAGCGCCGCAAGATCACGCCGACCTATCACGAACGCATGATCTGGGGCCAGGGCGATGCCAGCGGCCTGAAGGTGGTGCCGACCGCCGTCGGCCGTCTCGGTGCACTGGCCTGCTGGGAACACTACAACCCGCTGGCGCGCTACAGCCTGATGGCGCAGCACGAGGAAATTCACTGCGCGCAATTCCCCGGCTCCATGGTGGGGCAGATCTTTGCCGACCAGATGGAGGTGACCATCCGCCATCACGCCCTCGAATCGGGCTGCTTCGTCATCAATGCCACCGGCTGGCTCAGCGATGAACAGATCGCCGCCATCGAGCCCGATCCCCAGGCGCAGAAGGCGCTGCGCGGTGGCTGCTGTACCGCCATCGTGTCGCCCGAAGGCAAGCTGCTGGCCGAGCCCCTGCGCAGCGGCGAAGGCATCCTGGTGGCCGACCTCGACATGGAGCTGGTCACCAAGCGCAAGCGCATGATGGATTCGGTGGGCCACTATGCGCGCCCGGAACTGCTGCACCTGGTGATCGATGATCGCCGCACGTCTCCCATGTCCTCGCTGTTCCCGGCCGAACAGCCTGCTCCCGTCACTCATCCTTCCGCGAGGTTCCCTCATGCAGACAGCCGTCATCCAGTTGCATCCCCAGCGCCCGAGCCGCAAGGCGGCCGTGGAGCTGATCTCGGAACTGCAGTCCCTGGGACTGCGTCTTGACGATCCCGCTGCCGGCGCGCAGAGCCGCCGGGGCGGGGCAGGGCCGTCGGATCACAAGGCGGTGACCGTCGATGGCCACACCGTGATGATCCCGGTGCATACCGCCGGGGCCTGGTCCTCGCCCTACGTGGCCACGCAGCCGGGTGCCGATGGCGCTGCCCGCATCCTGCGCGATGGCGTCGAGGTGGGCGTGGTGTCCTTCCCGCATCAGCCGCGCTTCTACAAGATGCAGACCTTCGATGGCATCCCCTACGGCAAGATCGCCACGCTGCATGGCGCCGATGTGCTGGCCACCACCATCCTGCAGAGCTGCATCCGTTACGAGAGCCGCCGCAAGTCCTGCCAGTTCTGCGCCATCGGCCAGTCGCTGGCGGCCGGCCGCACCATCCTGCGCAAGACCCCCGAGCAATTGGGCGAGGTGGCGCGCGCGGCGGTGCTGCTCGATGGCGTCAAGCATATGGTCATGACCACTGGCACGCCCAATGCCACCGATCGCGGCGCGCAGCTGCTGTGCGAAAGCGCCTTCGGCGTGAAGTCGGCAGTGAACCTGCCGATCCAGGGCCAGTGCGAGCCGCCGGACGACAATGCCTGGTTCCGCCGCATGGCCGATGCCGGCATCGATACCCTGGGCATGCATCTGGAAGCGGTCACGCCGGAAGTGCGCAAACGCATCATGCCCGGCAAGGCCACCGTACCTGTCGAGCGCTACATGGAAGCCTTCGCCGCTGCCGTCGAGGTCTTCGGGCGCGGGCAGGTCAGCACCTACATCCTGGCCGGCCTGGGCGACAGCGACGAGGCCATCCTGAAAATGAGCGAGCAGCTCATCGCGCTGGGCGTGTATCCCTTCGTGGTGCCGTTCGTACCGATCTCGGGCACGCCGCTGGAAGACCATCCCTCGCCGGATGCCGTCGCCATGCGCCGCCTGCTGGCACCGCTGGCGGCCATGCTGGAGCACGCCGGCATGCGATCGGGCGATGCCAAGGCCGGGTGCGGCAAGTGCGGTGCCTGCTCTTCGCTGTCTTCGTTCGAAAGGAAGTGAGATGAGCGACGTCGCCGAACACGCATCGCTGGCCCCCGAGATCCTGGCACGGGGCGTGCGCATCAAGCTGGCGCTGGACACTGGGGAGCGCGAAGCAGCGCGCCGCCTGCGCCGTGCCGTATTTTGCGCCGAACAGAAGGTATTTCAGGAGGACGATGGCGACGCTACCGATGCCATCGCCATGCCCATCGTGGCCGTTCTGGAGCGCGATGAGGGTTGGCGGGAAATCATAGGAACGGTGCGAATCCATGAATCTTCGCCAGGCGTGTGGCATGGCTCGCGGCTGGCCGTGGCACGGCAGGCGCGCCGCGTCGGTTCGGTCGGCAGCGGTCTCATCCGGCTGGCCGTCTGCACCGCGCATGCGCACGGCTGCCACACCTTCCTGGCCCAGGTGCAGAGCCAGAATGCGCCGCTGTTTCACCGCCTGCACTGGCATACGCTGGCAGAGATTGAAGTCCATGGTCTGCCGCATCACCTGATGCAGGCCGACCTGTCGTTCTATCCACCGATCAGCGATGGCGATGTCGGTTTCGTCGTCGGCCGCGAGGAGCGCACGCCATGAATGCGCGCGACAGCCTGCCCACGCTGGCGCAGATCATCGAGACCCTGCGTGCCTCGCGCGGCATCGCGCACAAGCGCGATATCGATGCCGTGATGCAAGCGCTGCCGCCGGCCCCGGCCATGCAGCACCAGGGCCATACGCTGGCCGTAGGCGACGACTGCGCCGCCATTCCGGATGGCGACGGCTATCTGCTGTTTGCCATCGAAGGTTTCCTCAACGAGTTCGTCGAACAGCAGCCCTGGTTTGCCGGCTACTGCGGCGTGATGGTCAACGTCAGCGACATCTACGCCATGGGCGGACGTCCGCTGGCAGTGGTCGATGCCCTGTGGAGCCGTGGTGGCGAGGCCGCGCGGCCCATCCTCGACGGGCTGGCCGAGGGCGCGCGCGTCTATGGGGTGCCGCTGGTGGGCGGCCACAGCAATCGCCGCAATGACCGCGAGCAGCTCTCCGTCTCGATCATCGGCCGGGCCACGCGCCTGCTGACCAGTTTTGATGCGCGCAGCGGTGAACACCTGGTGGCCGCCATCGATCTGCGCGGGCGCTTCCAGGAACCGTATGCCTACTGGAATGCCAGTACCGGCGCGCCCGCCGAACGTCTGCGCGGCGACCTCGAAGTGTTGCCCGCACTGGCCGAAGCGGGTCTGGCGCGTGCCGCCAAGGACATCAGCATGGCCGGCGTGATCGGCACCGCCTTGATGCTGCTGGAGTGCTCCGCCAAGGGCGCGGTGATCGATCTGGAGGCCATGCCGTGTCCGCCTGGTGTCGATTTCCAGCGCTGGCTGAGCGCCTTTCCCAGTTATGGATTCCTGTTGAGCGTGGCCGATGATGACCTGCCGGAGGTGCTGGCCCGCTTTGCTGCGCGCGGGATTGCGGCAGCGTCCATCGGCCGCATCGATGACAGCTGCCAGCTCGATCTGTGCTGGCACGGACAGCGTTTGCCCTTCTGGAACCTGGCTGAGGAAGCGCTGATCGGTTGCGGTCCGCGCCGGGAGGCCTGAATGGAGACGTCACGCACACCGCTGCGCATCGCCATGCTGACCCACTCCGTCAATCCGCGCGGCGGCGTGGTGCATGCCCTGCAACTGGCCGAGGGCCTGCAGGCGCTCGGCCATGAGGTCAGCCTGTTTGCGCCGGATGCGCGCGGCAAGGGCTTGTTCCGTCCGGCAGCCTGCACCTTCCATCCGGTGCCCGGGCCGGTGCAGTGCGAGGGTGTCGTCGGCATGGTGCGCCAGCGTATCGAGGACTACCTGCGCTGCTTTGAGCAGACCGATATGCACGCCTTCGATCTTTGTCACGCCCAGGATTCCATCAGCGCCAATGCACTGGCCACGCTGGTGGAGCGGGGCGTGATCCGGGGCTACGTGCGCACCGTCCATCACCTCGACCAGTTCGATGATCCGCAGTTGCATGCATGGCAGGAACGCGGCTATCGCATGGCCGACCGTGTGCTGTGCGTCAGCCACACCTGGCAGGACATCCTGCAGCGCGAGCATGGGGTGCGCGCCGAACTGGTGTCCAACGGCGTCGACATGCTGCGCCATTCGCCCCGGCCGGAACCGCGCGACCAGGCCGTGCGGCGCGCGCAAAGCCTGACCGGCAAGCCGCTGTTGCTGGCCGTGGGCGGCGTGGAGCCACGCAAGAATACGCTGGGCATCCTGCAGGCATTCGTGCGCCTGCGCCGCGTTTATCCGCAGGCGCAACTGGTCATCGCCGGGGGCGCGAGCGTGCTGGATCACGCCGGTTATCAGCGCGCTTTCCAGACCGAGCTGGCGGCCGCCGCCTTGCCGGCCGACGCCGTGCGCATCCTCGGGCAAGTGGACGACGCCGACATGCCGTCGCTGTTCCGTTGCGCCGATGTGCTGGTCTTTCCTTCCCTGAAGGAAGGCTTCGGGCTGGTGGTGCTGGAAGCCATGGCCAGTGGCGTGCCGGTGGTGGTGTCGCGCATCGCGCCCTTTACCGAGTATCTCGATGGCGATTGCTGTGCCTGGGTCGATCCGCACGATCCGGCCTCGATGGCCGCCGGCATCGCGCATGCGCTGGCGCCGGCGGCGCGGCCTGGCCTGATCGCGGCAGGCCTGGAAGTCTGTGCGCGTTTCTCGTGGCAGCGCTCGGCACGCCGGCATGTGGAGCTGTATGCAGATTTCATCCGCTGCCAGCCCGTGGCAGCGTCATTCCAAGAGGAACACCATGCCTGAAATGCACTTTCGTGTCCGCTGGCCGGACGACACCGTCACCGACTGCTATTCCCCCTCGCTGGTGGTCAAGGAACATCTGGAGGAGGGACGCAGCTACGCGCTGGCCGACTTTGTTCAGCGCAGCGCCACGGCCTTGAACATCGGCAGCGAGCGGGTCCGGGCGAAATACGGCTTCGCCTGTTCCTCGGCGCTGGACCAGCTGCGCCGCATCGAGGAGATGGCGGCCCGTTTCGAGGCCAATGCCGATCCGGTGGTCAGGGTCGAGTCCTTCATGCCCTGATCGCTCCTCACGCCATCATTCATCACGACATCACTGCAAGAGGTACACCATGTCCATCCAAGTCTCAGGCGCGGCGCGCCACCATAGCGTCATCATCATCGGCGGCGGCCAGGCCGGCCTGTCGATCAGCTGGTACCTGAAGCAAGCCGGCATCGATCACGTGGTACTGGAAAAACACCAGGTCGGCCACGCCTGGCGGCATGAACGCTGGGATACCTTTTGCCTGGTCACGCCCAACTGGCAATGCAACCTGCCCGGCTATCCGTATCGCGGCGACGATCCCTATGGCTTCATGAAGAAGGACGAGATCGTGGCCTACCTCGATGGTTTCGTGGCCAGCTTCCAGCCACCGGTGCGCGAAGGCGTGACGGTCGGGAAGCTGTGGCGCGCGGGGGAGCGCTGGCATCTCAGCGCCAGCGATGGTGCCTACACGGCGGACCAGGTGGTGGTGGCCGTCGGCGGTTACCACATCCCGGTGGTGCCGCGCGCGGCCGAGCGCCTGCCGGCCGATATCGTGCAGATCCATTCCAGCCAGTATCTCAATCCGCAGTCGCTGCCCGAGGGCGAAGTGCTGGTGGTCGGCACCGGCCAGTCCGGCTGCCAGATCGCCGAGGACCTGCACCTGGCCGGCCGGCGCGTGCATCTGGGCGTGGGTGAAGCTCCGCGCGTGGCGCGTACCTATCGCGGCAAGGATGTGGTGGAGTGGCTGGACAAGATGAAGTATTACGACCTTCCGGTCGACCAGCATCCGCTGGGCACCGGGGTGCGCGAGAAGACCAATCACTACGTCACGGGCCGGGATGGCGGGCGCGACATCGACCTGCGCAAGTTCGCCCTGGAAGGCATGCAGCTCTACGGCAAGTTCGACACGCTGGAGGGCGAGGTGGTGCGTTTCGGTGGCGGCCTCAAGGGCTATCTCGACGAGGCCGATGCAGTCTCCGAAAGCATCAAGGACAGCATCGACAAGTTCATCGCCGCGCAGCAGATCGAGGCCCCGACGGAGGCCCGCTATGTGCCCGTCTGGCAGCCGCCCGCTGAGGAAGTGCGCACGCTCGACCTGCGCGCACGGGGTATCTCGGCCGTGGTGTGGTGCATCGGATTCCGTACCGACTTCAGCTGGATCGCCGAACCCATCTTCGACGGGCGCGGCTACCCCGGCCATGTGCGCGGCGTGACGGCTGCACCGGGTCTGTATTTCCTCGGCCTGCCCTGGCAATACACCTGGGGCTCGGGCCGCTTCTCGGGCATCGACCGCGATGCCCGCCATCTGTTCGAGCACATCAGTGCGCTGCGGGCGCAGGCCGGTCAGCCGGATCTGTCGCAGGCGGCCTGAGAGCCCTGGAACACCGGCCAAGCGCGCCGTCACGAAAAAAAGCCCGTCCGGGGGAGGGACGGGCTGAAAGATCCGCTGGATGTCGTCGCAGCGGACAAGGGGAAAGAGGAGATCCCGATGTGCGTACTTTAGGCCCCGAAAATTAAGCCAGACTTAAATCGCAAGAAAAGTGCAGCGCCCGCCGTGCGGCAAGCAGGGTGGGCGTTTCCGCATGGCAACGTGGCATGCGCGCATCACTTCATCTGCATGTGCCGGGAACTTCACGATTTTGTGAAACGCCCGCATCGCCCGCTGTTACGCTTGCAATCAATCGGATCGCGTGACTACAACGGGGGAAGGATCCGACATGGCGTCATCCGCATCAGAACGGGGCGAGCCACGGCAGCGGCCGGGCTCATGACTGCGGACGGCACCATTCCCTGCACTCCGGCCAGACCGGGGTCATAACGACATTCCATCCGCCTTCAGGTCCGACCACAGCCTTGCTGTGGCCGGGGCCGGCGTTTGCCGATCATCCACAGTTTTTCCAGATCCACACATCATGACATCTTCCTCCCTGCGTACCCGACTCATTGCCCTCTGTGCGGGCATCGTCGTGCTGGCCATGCTGGTCATCGTCCTGACCAACTTCCTCACGGCGCGATCGCGCACCATGAGCGCGCTGGATGGCCAGATGGCCCAGCTGGCGCAAAGCCAGGCGTCTGCCATTGCCGAATGGTCCGACGCCCGCAAACTGGTGGTGTCTTCCATCAAGCAGGCGGCCGATGCGGCCGAGCCCTTGCCCTTCGTGAAGGCGGCCGAGACCGCCGGTGGCTTCGACCTGGCCTACATCGGCTATGCCGACAAGCACGCCGTGTTCTCGCAGCAGCGCAACCGGGCCCCCGATTACGATCCGACCAAGCGTCCCTGGTACCAGCTGGCCGCCTCCAGCAAAGGACCGGTGCTGACCGCGCCCTACACCAGCGCCAGTACCGGCAAGCTGCTGGTGACCTTTGCCGAAGCCATCAGCAAGGATGGCCAGGTCACTGCCGTGGCCGCAGCCGACGTGCTGCTCGACAGCGTGGTGGCCGACGTGGTGGCCATCAAGCCGACCCCCAACAGCTACGCCTTCCTGGTCGATCTGGGCGGCAAGATCATCGCCCACCCCAATGACAAGCTGCGGCTGAAGCCGCTGTCGGACCTGGATGCCGCCATCACCCCGCAATCGCTGGCCGCCGCCATGGCCGCCAACAGCCATCAGGAACTGGCCCTGGATGGCCGCCAGCAGATGCTGTTCGCTGCCCGTGTGGCCGGCACCGACTGGCTGCTGGTGGTGGCGGTGGACCGCGCCGATGCGCTGGCTTCGCTGACCGCCATGCTGGCCAGCTCGGGCGTCATGGCCGTGCTGGTGACCATCCTCGCGGCGCTGGTGCTGGGTGCCCTGATCTCGCGCGTGTTGCGCCGCCTGTCGGTGGTGCAGCGTGCGCTGGAAGAAATCGCCGATGGCGATGGCGACCTGACCCGCCGCCTCGATACCCACGGCAGTACCGATGAGCTGGGCCGCATCAGTGCCGCCTTCAATCGCTTCGTCGACAAGGTCGAGCACGTCATGCTCGACATCCGCGAAGCCAGCCACACCATCCATGCCGCCACGCGCGACATCGCCAGCGGCAACATGGACCTGTCGCAGCGTACCGAATCGCAGGCCAGCTCGCTGGAGCAGACCGCGGCCGCCATGGAGCAACTGACCTCCAGCGTGCGCCAGAACGCCGACAACGCCCAGGAAGCCAATACGCTCTCGCAGTCCGCCTCCGAGATCGCCGGCCGTGGCGGTGCCATGGTGGAGCAGGTGGTGCAGACCATGAGCGCCATCAATGCCTCCTCGCAGAAAATCGTGGACATCATCAGCGTGATCGACGGCATCGCCTTTCAGACCAATATCCTGGCCCTGAATGCAGCGGTGGAAGCGGCCCGCGCCGGCGAGCAGGGACGCGGCTTTGCAGTGGTGGCCTCGGAAGTGCGCTCGCTGGCCCAGCGTTCGGCCACGGCCGCCAAGGAGATCAAGGTCCTGATCGGCGATTCGGTGGAGCAGGTACGCGCCGGCGAGCAGACCGTCAGCGAAGCGGGCAGCACCATCCGCAGCGTGGTGGAAAGCGTGCGCAAGGTCAGCGACGTGGTGGCCGAGATCACCTCCGCCAGCCGCGAGCAGAGCCAGGGCATCCAGCAGACCAACGACGCCGTGGCCCACATGGATCAGGCCACGCAGCAGAACGCAGCACTGGTGGAAGAGGCCGCCGCCGGGGCGCAGCAACTGCAGGAGCAGGCAGCGCGCCTGGCTGAAGTGGTGGCCTTGTTCCGCTTGCGGGATGCCGCGCGGCAGTGATTCACGCTGCAGGCCGGTTCG
This sequence comes from Herbaspirillum sp. 1173, assembly GCF_031455335.1. NCBI lineage: Bacteria > Pseudomonadati > Pseudomonadota > Betaproteobacteria > Burkholderiales > Oxalobacteraceae > Herbaspirillum > Herbaspirillum sp. 1173. The sequence goes on from NZ_JAVDSP010000004.1 coordinate 151,873, forward strand.
ACACCGAAGTCATCTTGATGAAAAAACCGCGCTGGCCTGACAGGCCAGCGCGGTTTTTCTTTGGGTAAAAGGGCAACTCCTTCTCAGCGCTCGCGCACATCCGGCAGCAGCACCGTCAGCACGCCCGCCAGCGGCAGGAAAGCGCACAGGCCATAGACCCAGGCGATGCCGTAGAGGTCGGCCAGATGGCCCAGCAGGGCCGCGCCGATCCCGCCGAAGCCGAACATGAGACCGAAGAACACGCCGGCGATCATGCCGACCTTGCCCGGCACCAGTTCCTGCGCATAGACCACGATGGCGGCGAAGGCCGAGGAGATGACCAGTCCGATCACCACCGACAGTACGGCCGTCCAGAACAGGTTGGCGTGCGGCAGCATCAGGGCGAAGGGCGCGGCGCCCAGGATCGAGATCCAGATCACCAGCTTGCGGCCGATGCGGTCGCCAATCGGGCCGCCGACGAAGGTGCCCACCGCCACCGCGCCCAGGAACAGGAACAGATACAGCTGCGAGGAGGCCACCGACATCTGGAAGCGTTCGATCAGGTAGAAGGTGAAGTAACTGGTGAAGCTGGCCATGTAGAAGTATTTGGAAAACACCAGCAGCGCCAGCACCACCAGCGCGCGGCGCACGGTAGCCGCCGGCAGTGCCTGCGCCGCACGCGGCCTGGCCTTGCCCTTGTTGGCGGCGAGATGGCCGCGATACCAGGCCGACACCCGCGACAGCACCACGATGGCCAGCACCGACAGCAGCACGAACCAGGCCACGTTGCCTTGGCCATACGGCACCACGATGGCCGCCGCCAGCAGCGGGCCGAAGGCCGAACCGGCATTGCCGCCGACCTGGAAGGTCGACTGGGCCAGGCCGAAGCGGCCACCGGAGGCCATGCGCGCGATGCGCGAGGCTTCCGGGTGGAAGGTCGAGGAGCCGATGCCGATCAGGGCGGCGGCCAGCAGGAAGGCAGTGAAGCTGCCCGCCAGCGCCAGCAGCACGATGCCGACCAGGGTGGCCACGGCACCGGTGGGCAGCAGCCAGGGCTGGGGATGGCGGTCGGTATACATGCCGATCCAGGGTTGCAGCAGGGAGGCGGTGACCTGGAAGGTCAGCGTGATCAGCCCGACCTGGGTAAAGGTTAGCCCGTAGCCGGTCTTGAGCATGGGATAGATCGAGGGCAGCAGCGCCTGAATCATGTCATTGATCAGGTGGGCGCCGCCGCAGGCCAGGATGATGCTCATCACCAGCGGCTGGGCGGCGATGGCCGCAGGAGAATCGGTGGAGGCCGTCGCGCCGGAAGGCAGGGTGGCATTGGAGTCGGTGGCACTGGTCATGGTGTCGGGGATGGCAAGCACGAGGAAGACTCGAAGCGTATCATTGGCACCTATTCATGCTGATGACACTTGTTGTCGAATAAATGCCATGCGTGCCCACCTGACTTCCGTCTGCCCCAGCGCCGAAGTGGATGCCTTCCAGCACCTGCCCAGCAGCGTGGTGGCCTTTGCCCGCGAGCTGTCGGCGCGCGACCTGCTGACGGCGCACTCGCACCGGCGTGGCCAGCTGCTCTATGCAGTGGACGGGGTGATGCAGGTGCGCACCCCGCAAGGCGTGTGGCTGGTACCGCCGCAGCGGGCGTTGTGGGTGCCGCCACAGGTGGAGCACGAGATCCTGATGCTCACGCGCGTGAGCATGCGCACCCTCTACATCGAGGAGCGGCAGGGCCAGGCGCTGGGCGCGCAATGCCGGCTGCTGGAAGTGTCGGTGCTGCTGCGCGAATTGATTCTGGCCTTGCTGGCCGAGCCGCGCGAGTATGCGCCGCGCAGCCGGGCCGGCCATGTGGCCGAACTGATCCTGTCGGAACTGGCCCGTGCGCCGGCCATTCCGGTGGCCATCCCGTGGCCGCGCGACCGCCGCCTGCAGGCCATCTGCGAAGCCATTCTGGACGATCCCGGGCGGCAGTTTTCGCTGGCCGACTGGGCCGGGATGGGCGGGGCCAGCGTGCGCACGGTGATCCGGCTGTTTCCGAAGGAAACGGGTTTGCAGTTTCGCCACTGGGTGCAGCAGGTGCACCTGAGCGAAGCGCTGGTGCGGCTGGCGCGCGGGGATGCCGTGGGGGTGGTGGCGCAGGCACTGGGCTATCGCAGCCAGAGCGCGTTTTCCAACATGTTCCGCAAGGCCCTGCGCAGCTCGCCCAATCACTACCTGCCGCGCCAGGACCGGCGGCGCATCACGCTGGCCTCAACCGCTCAGTAGTTGATGACCACCACCTTGGGGCCACGCCGGTCCGCCGGTGCGGAAGCCTGCGCGCGGTCTGCCCCTGCGGCGCGCTCGGGACGCTGCGGGTCACGCTCCAGGAAGTAGGGATCATCCTGCGGGGCGAGGGCCGTGATGGCCCCCATGATCTGCTGGGCGCGTTCATTGGCTACGCCCTCGCCGACGGAGCAGACCTGGAAGAAATCGGCGCTGCCCTCGGAAAAATCGACGCGGCATTTCTCCGCCACCACTACCGAGATATCAAGCGCACCGGCATTGGCGGCCAGGGCCCGCTCGGTGCGGGCCGCTTGCCAGGTCAGCATCAGCGCCAGCAGCGCGACGACGGCATGGGTCTTGTTCATGGGATTCTCCTGTTCCGCCCTAATGTAGCGCTTCGCCATGCCCCTGCGCATCGGAGAAATCCTGAGCCGCCACGTTCGCCGCAATCGTCTCAATCGCCCGAGACGCCGCGTCCCGCCTGGATGATGCCGGTTTGCAAGTGTAAAGATTGCCGATCTTTTACCGTAATCAAGTCATGAGAACTCCGAACCAGGAGAGTGGACATGGCAATGGAAACCGATCTGGCCATCACGGCGCGCGATGCGCTCACGCAACTGGCCCAGCAACAACAGCCGCGCAACGAGGCCAACGCTGCGCCGCCGGGAGCGCCCGTGGCGACCGTCACCGCGCTGCCCGAAGAAGGCGTGACGCTGTCGCTGTCGGCCCAGGGCAAATTGATGGCGGCCCTGGCCACGGCGGTCGATAGCGTGACCACGGCGGCGGTCGATTCGACCGAGGCGGCCCAGGCCAGTCCCATGCAAGGCGTGGTGAAGACCCTCATCGATGCCGCGCGCCCGATCACGCGTGACACGCTCTTTGCCATCGAAGCACGGCTGGTGGCCGCGCGCCGCGGGGCCGATGCGATTGCGGCCGCCGATGCCGAGCTGCCACCGTCGAATGATCCGCAGCGGCTGCGCCAGGCACGCCAGGCCACCGAGTCCTTGTATGGACGTGCGGACAATCCGTTTACCTACATGTCGCGCGCCGAGCTGTCGGCCATCGTCTATGACGAGAGCGGCGCCTACACCACCAACGAGCGCTACGCAGCGGCCAACCAGCGCACTGCGCTGGATCAGAAGTACTGGGCACCGGTGTTCCAGCGCGCGTTGGAGAGCGGTGACTGGAAGCCGGTCATCACGGCGGCGCTGGTGTTCTATGCCAGCTTGTCTGCATTGGAGCAGACCGCTTATCCGGACAACTACGCGCAACTGCTGCAGCAGTATCTCGATCTCTACCAGTTGCAGTCGCCTTCCTCGCCGAATGCTTTACCGCCGCAACAACAAGCCGACCTGGCGCGCATGCTGGAAACCCTGGTGCTGCCGCTCGGTCCGCTGGCGCTGGCCGGCGGCGTGATTCGCGGACTGATGCTGCCCCGTCTCGGCCCCTCGCTGGCCGAACTGATCGCCGCCGCACCGCGCCTGGCCGATCTGGTTCAGATCAGCAACAGCGCCCATGCGGCGCAGGACAGCGCCTATCTGGTGCTGCTGCAACGCGTCTTCGGCGTCACGCGCCGCGAGGACGAGCCGTCCCCGGTGCGCCGTGCTGCGGCAGGGACCAATCCACGTGACTTCCTCGCCTATGGGGATCGCCGCCTGTTGGCCGAGGCCTACGCCTATGCGCAGTCGCATGCAATGGCGCTGGAAGACATCGATGCCCTGGCGCGCGACCTGGCGGCCTATCGCCGCTGGCGTGCCGCAGCGGCGGGCCTGACGGCCGTGGGCCAGTCGGGAGACGCTGGCATGGAGGCGGTGGAGCAGGTTTTGTCGCATGCCGCGCGCATGAGCAGCGAAGAGGCCGTGATCGCGCGCCGCCTGCTGGCCAGCCGCGCGGCCAGCCAGACGCAACTCGATCATGGTTTCCTGGCCTGGCTGTTGGACCCCGCCGGCGGCGGCTGGCGCGATGGCGAACTGAGCGGCCATGCCAGCAATTTCAGCGCGCTGGAGAAATTGCTGGCCGGTCTGGCCGGGGTGGCCATCGGCGACAGCCTGGGCGAGTCCGGCGAGCTGGAAGCCTCCTATCGCATGGTGCTCGAACGCATCGCCTTGCAGGATCAGGAACCGCAGTGGCTGCGCCAGCCCGCGCAAGCCGCCGCCGACGGCACGCGTACGCTCACGCTGGCTGCGCAGATGGCGGCGCTGGCGCGCAGCGATGCTGCCGACAATGCCTTCATGAACAATGCCCTGATGCTGCTGCGCATGTATCGCATGTCATTGACCATGAGCCCGGCCGAACAGCGCACGCTGGCCGAGCTGGTCTACTCCGCCATGAAAAAGCGCCGCGTGCGCGCACGCCGTGGAAAACTCTTCGTGGCATGGGCCGAGCGCAGTCCGTTGATGCCCTCGCTGCCGGGCTGAGACAGTCGCCTCATGCATCGGGCCAGGCGCGCTGCAGGATGGCTTCCTGCGCCGCCAGGCTGGTGCCGCCGAGGGTACCGTAGACACGTCCGCCATCGCCGTCGGCGCGGCTGGCCAGGAAGGCATCGGCCGATCCGCCCGGGGCATGGCACGCCATCAGCATGCCCTGCAGGGCCAGCACCAGTTGCTGTACCAGACGCCGGGCACAGGCTTCCCGTTCTTCCTCTGCTGCCGACAGCATCTGCTTGAGTGAGCGCACCCGCTGCGCCAGCGCAGGATGGGTGCTGGCCGCATCGTCCAGTGCCATCAGCAGTTGCGCGAAGCCTTCGGTCTCGCGGCTGATGGCACGCAGCACGTCCAGGCACATCACATTGCCCGAGCCTTCCCAGATCGAATTGACCGGCGCTTCGCGATAGAGCCGCGCCATCGGACCGGTTTCCACGTAGCCGTTGCCGCCCCAGACTTCCATGCATTCACCGGTGAATTCCAGCGCGCGCTTGCAGATCCAGAACTTGGCGGCGGGCGTGACGATGCGCTTCCACGCGCGTTGCAAGGGATCATCGGGCGCATCGAAGGCATGCGCCACGCGCAGCATCAGCAGGGTGGCGGCCTCGCTCTCCAGCGCCAGGTCGGCCAGTACGGCGCGCATGATGGGCTGTTCGGCCAGCCGGCGGCCGAAGGCACTGCGGTGGCGCGCATGGTGGATGGCCTGCACCAGGGCCTGCCGCATCAGCGCGGCGCTGCCGATGATGCAATCCAGGCGCGTGTGGTTGGCCATCTCGATGATGGTCGGAATGCCGCGCCCATCCTCGCCGACCATGATGCCCATGGCTTCCTCGAATTCCACTTCGCTGCTGCTGTTGGAGCGGTTGCCGAGCTTGTCCTTGAGGCGCTGTATCAGGATGGGATTGCGCGTGCCATCCGGCAGCCAGCGCGGCACGAAGAAACAGGACAGGCCGTTCTCGGTGCGCGCCAGCATCAGGTGCGCATCGCACATCGGTGCCGAGAAGAACCACTTGTGACCGGAGAGCAGGTAAGCCTTGCCGCGCCCGTCTTCCAGCGGATCGGCCGGCATGGCGATGGAGGCATTGCTGCGCACGTCGGAACCCCCCTGTTTTTCGGTCATGCCCATGCCGATCAGGATGGAGCGCTTCTGCGTGATCGGCAGGTCGCGCCCGTCGTGCTCGCGCGAGAAGAGGCGGCTGCGCAATTGTTCGAACAGCGCCGGTTCCTGCTGCAGCACCGGGATGGCGGCGAAGGTCATGGTGGTCGGGCAGAGCGAACCGGCTTCGATCTGCGCATGCAGGAAGTAGCCGGCGGCGCGCGCGGCGTGGGCACCATCGCCCGGCTGCATCCACGGCAGCGCATGCAGGCCGGCGCGGCGCAGCTGTTCCAGCAGCGTATGCCAGGCCGGGTGGAATTCCACCACGTCGATGCGATGGCCGGTGCGGTCATGCGTGTGCAGCACCGGCGTGTGCGTGTTGGCCAGCGCGGCCAGTTCACGCATCTCGGCCCGGCCCAGCAGCTCGCCCTGGCTGGCCAGGGTGCAGTCGTGCCAGTGTGCGCCTTCGCGCTGCACCGCTTCGCTCAGGGCGAGGTCACTGCGGTAGAGGTTGTAGTCGCACAGGTCGGGGACCTGATTGGTGATGTCATGGGTGTGCATGTCGTCTCCATGGTTGCGCAGCCGCTTGCCGATGAGTACGCCCTGTTGGAGTTGTGATGGGACGTGTTCACTACCGTTCACTACAGTGTAGGGCATCGTCGATGGGCAGGCAGGGCAACATTCCTTTAAATGATTTGGCTATATCCTTATAAGCATCTTGTTAGGCCGCGCCGCCGGCACATGCGGTGGAGTCATATTAGAATGCCCCTTTCGACCAAAGATCGCCCCGTGCCTGCGCACGGCTGCGCAAGGAAGCCAAGCAGATGTCTTATCCGACCATCGAATCCACCATCGGCAATACTCCGCTGATCCAGCTGCCGCGCATCGGCGGCGAAGAAGCCAAGCGCCGCAACAACCTCATCCTCGGCAAGCTCGAAGGCAACAATCCTGCCGGTTCGGTCAAGGACCGTGCCGCCTACTCGATGATCACCCGCGCCGAAGCGCGCGGCCAGATCAAGCCCGGCGATACCCTCATCGAAGCCACCAGCGGCAATACCGGCATCGCCCTGGCGATGGTGGCGGCCATGCGCGGCTACAAGATGGTGTTGCTGATGCCGGAAAATCTTTCCGAAGAACGTCGCCAGAGCATGGCCGCCTATGGGGCGAAGATCGTGCTGACACCCAAGAGCGGCGGCATGGAATACGCCCGCGACCTGGCCGAGCAGATGCAGAAGAACGGCGAAGGCCTGATCCTCGACCAGTTCGCCAATGCCGACAATCCGCTGGCGCACTATGAGACCACCGGTCCGGAAATCTGGCGCGACACCAAGGGCAGCATCACCCACTTCGTCAGCGCCATGGGCACCACCGGCACTATCATGGGCGTGTCGCAGTACCTCAAGGAACAGAATGCCCAGGTGCAGATCGTGGGCGCGCAGCCGGAAGAGGGCTCGTCCATTCCCGGCATCCGCAAGTGGCCGGAAGCCTACCTGCCCAAGATCTTTGACCGCTCCCGCGTGGACCAGGTGGAATCCGTCAGCCAGGCCGATGCCGAAAACATGGCGCGCAAGCTGGCCGTGACGGAAGGCCTGTTCTGCGGCATCTCCGCCGCAGGGGCCTGTGAAGTTGCGGTGCGCCTGTCGCATCAGCTGGAGAATGCGACCATCGTCTTCATCGTGTGCGATCGCGGGGATCGTTATCTGTCCACTGGGGTGTTCCCGGCTTGAGGCGGTGAAGGCAGTGCGTGGTCCGCAGCAGCGGACGCGCACGATGCGCACAACAGGATGCAATGAAAAACGGAGCCGATGGCTCCGTTTTTTTATATGGTCGGGTGCAAGGAAAACTTAGTTTTTTTCGTACGGAAACTAAGTTTTTCCTGAAGCTCTGCCTCAGCAACAGCACCGCAGGGGCAATGCTGCCGGACAGAAGCGGATTACTCGGGGGTGCCGCCAGTCGGTGCCGGTGCGCCGGGCGCTGCACCTGGCTTCGGCTTGAACTGCTTGTCGCTGATGCGGAATTTTTCGCGGCGGTCGCCCATCAGTTCGCGCAGTTCGCGGATCGACAGTTCGCTCACCTCGTGCATGCGGATCAGCAGCGATGCGCCCACTGGCAGGCGACGGTGACGGATCTTGCTGATCACCGGCGGTGCCACTTCCAGCGCACGCGACAGGGCGGCATCATTCTTCAGATGCAGCTTTTCGATCAGCGCATCGAGCAGATGGTTGGGATCGTAGTTGACGTGATCGGTGATCGAGTTGGATTCAGCAGTATCGTGGGTATTCATGATCGGGACGTTCCATTATGCAGATGTTTGTGGAAGGCATTGCGCCTATGCATTAATTGTTTGTAAAACTGCAAAACGCGACTGACGTTATCCGAGAAGGCGTTGCCTCTTTCTGCAAGATATCGAAAGCCCTATCAAAGAACGGCTTCAAAACAACACGGTTCAAGTTCTCTGTTCTCTGACCTAGTGCGCCTGAAGCAGCAGCACAACAATAATTCTATGTCTATATAGAAATAATTGCACATTTTTCATGCAGTCAGAAAATTCTATTCCACAATAGTTGCAGAAACTCATTTTCGAATTTGTAACAGATATTAACAGGATTTTTTGCGCAGTTGCTATTGTTGTTCTTTTGATACGACAAATGGAAGCATATTCCAGCCACTTAGCCCCAGATTGCGCAAGGTAGCCATGTTTTTCTCAAAGATGGCGGCCGCGTCGGGGTAGGCAGCCACCGCCCGGTCGATGCTGCTTTCTCGCAACAGATGGAGGATGGGAAAAGGCGAGCGATTGCTGTAGTTCTCGATATCGTCCGGTCCCGTGTCGGCAAACTGGTAATCCGGATGGAAGCTGGCGATCTGCAATTCCCCGTCCAGCTCCATTCTTTCCAGCAGGCGATCGGCCCAGTCCAGGAAATCGTTGTACTCGTGAAAATCGGCTAATGCGAGCGGCAGGATGAAGAGGGTGGTGTCGACCTGTTCCGGGTCGGCTTTTGCCAGAAAGCTCAGTTCTTGTTCCAGCTCAACAGAAAGATCATTCCAATCCTGCTGCCGGCTGACGTGGTATCTGACCTGATTCTTCACATGCACGGACTTGGCAAATGGACAGAGATTCAGGCCGATCACGGCCTGCTCCAGCCAGGCGCGTGTCAGCGCCACGACAGCGTCGTCGCTCGGAGTTGTCAGGGAAGGGGCAGGGGAAGGTGAAGAAGTGCTCATACAGGCATTGTCGCACGGCCATGGCGGGGGCAGCCACGGTGACAGGCCACCGGCTTGATCTGTCCCATCACAAACGCCCACAGCCGCGCCAGATCGGCTATGCTTGCCAACCTTTGACGGTAGCCCGCCACGCCGGGCCGCCTTTCCCTTGCACGAACAGATTCCCATGGCGCTCAAATCCACCATCTTCAAGGCCGACCTGCAGATTTCCGATATGGATCGGCACTATTACCAGCAGCACGCACTGACCATCGCCCGCCATCCCTCCGAGACCGACGAGCGCATGATGATCCGCGTGCTGGCCTTCGCCCTCAATGCCAGCGAGGCGCTGGCCTTCGGCAAGGGCTTGTCCGATACCGACGAGCCGGACCTGTGGCAGAAGGACCTGACCGGTGCCATCGAAGTGTGGGTGGAAGTCGGCCAGCCGGATGACCGCGCCATCCTCAAGGCCTGTGGCCGTGCCGACAAGGTGCTGGTCTACAGCTACAGCAGCACCTCGCACATCTGGTGGGGCCAGACCGGCAGCCGCGTCGACCGCGCCAAGAACCTCAAGGTCATCAACATCCCGGCCGAAGCCAGCCAGGCCCTGGCGGCGCTGGCCCAGCGCACCATGCAGCTGCAATGCACGATCCAGGATGGACAGATCTGGCTCGGTGCCAATGAGAACATGGTGTTGATCGAGCCGGAAACGGTGAAGGACTTTGCCTGATACCTTGCCTGATACCTTGCCTGATGCAACGGGTCAGCAAGTAGCACGGCAGTCCCGGCAGAAAAAAACGCGTCCGAAAACTTAGTTTTCCGGACGCGTTTTTTTAATCTGCAGCAAGCAAAAACTTAGTTTTTTTCCAGCGCCTGCGCGCGTTGTTCCAGATGCCCCAGCAGTCGCTGCCCTTCTTCGGAATGGAACCAGTCGGCATGGCCGAGGAAGTAGGTGTCATAAGCCAGCGAGGCATTCTGCGGCGACTGCGTGACGCCGTGGAAATAATCCAGCTCGGCCAGTGCGAACTCGGCATGCACCAGCGGCAGCAATGCCGCCAGGGCGCGCATCTGGCGTGCCGTCAGGGGTAAGGTGGTGGCATAGCCATCGAGCATCGCATCCAGCAGATCCAGATGCACCAGCTGCACGGCACGCTGCGGAATGGCCAGCCACTCGACGATGTTGCGCTCGATCGCCGTGGCCAGGTCGTGCAGGGCGCAGGTGCGGTCACACAAACCGAAATCGAGCACGGTCTGCACCTGCGCTTCAGGCGTGGCATCGCTCCACAGCAGGTTGGAGGCGTGCCAGTCATTGTGCGTCCACAGCGGGACGAATTCATCCAGATAGGGCTTGAGCGCGGCGTGCCAGGGCAGCAGGTGCTGTGCCACTTCGCCGCGCCACGGACGGTTTTCCAGATAGTCGGCAATGGCCGGGCGCTGCTCGATGTAATGCTGCAGCGGACGGACCGGATCTTCCTGCGAGAAGATGGTGAAGCTCGACACCAGCGGGCGCGCCGGCCGTGCCGGCGCATCGTAACCTGCCGAGGCCAGGTGCAGGCGGGCCAGCATCTGTCCCGCTGAGCGGGCATGGGTGCAACTGGTGAAGGGCGTCCACGACATCGCCTCGCGATACAGGTCGACCCCCGGCGCCAGCGGGAAGACCTCATAGGTCCAGTACTCATCGGCCAGTGCCGTCGCGCCCTCACGGGTGGCCAGCGCGCTGCTGACCGGCAGCCCGCGCGCCTGCAGGTGGGCGACGAAGCGATGTTCTTCGGCCAGCGCCGCCACATCGCGCACGCGCGCATGATGGCGCTTGACGATGATGGGCCCGCTCTCGGTCTGCATCACGCAGGCCGCCGAGAACGGGCGCGGGCTGTGCCACTCCAGTCGCAGCGGCTGGCCCACGTCGGGATAGTGGCGCAGCACGCGCGCCACCTCGGCCGAGGTCAGCGCGGGCCAGTCGGAGATGACCGGCTCCACTCCCATGCCGTGGCTGATGACGCGGGTGAGATGATGGGAAGCGGCGTCCATGGTGACTCAGCAGGGCGGCAGATCAGAAATCATATTGCAGCGACAGCCGCGCAGTACGCGGCGCGCCGAGGTGCACGTAGCCGTCGCCCAGGTACTGGCCGGCATCCTTCCAGTAACGCTTGTCGAAGACGTTGTCGAGGTTGGCGCGCAAGGTGGCGGTGTGGCCGCTGATGCGCAGCTTGTAGCGCAGGCCGGCATTGAACACATGCACCGCCGGCAGACTCACGCTGCCGTCGCGGGTAGCGGGCTTGCTGGCGCTGTAGAGCCAGCTGCCCATCAGGTTCACGCCTTCCACGCCCGGCAGGGCATAGTCGGCATGGACGCTGCTGCGCAGGCGCGGTACGTTGACCACTTGCTGGCCATCGTAGGCAGCAGTGCCGGTATCGCTGGCGCGCGCGCGGGTGGCCGTCACGCTGGCACCGACGGCCAGGCGCGGGGTGAGCTTGCCGCTGGCACCGAGTTCGAGGCCGGTGTTGGTTTGCTGGCCTTGCTGGACATAGGTGAAGCCGCTGCTGCTGTTGTCCGGTTGCTGGTACTCGTAGGCCTTGCGAATGCGGAATACGGCAGCGGTCAGCGCCATGTCCGGCGAGACGTCATATTTCACGCCGGCTTCCAGTTGACGTGCCACGGAGGGCGGCAGCGTGGTCGGGAAGTTGCTGACCCAGAAGGGCGCAGACGTGCCCAGCGTCAGCGTCTCGGCATAGCTGCCGTAGAGCGAGACGTTCTGCATCGGCTTGAAGATCAAAGCCAGTTGCGGCAGGAACAGATTGCGCGAAGTCGCACGGGTGACGCTGCCGTCCGAAGCGAAGGCCTGCTCGTTGAGCCACACCTGTCGGCCCCCGGCAATGGCTTGCCAGCGCTCGGAGAATTGCAGGCGGTCGCTGAAGAACAGGGCCTTCTGGCGGCTGTCCAGATTGCGATACGCCGGGCCGGGGACATCGGTGGCCGGCGTCAGTGCCGCCGTGCCGCTGTATATGTTGCCACTGCCGACCAGCACGCTGATGCCATCCGATTTATCCACCACCCGGCGCGACATGGCCACGCCCATGGTCAGCTCATGCTTGAGCCAGCCCGTCGCGAACTTGCCGATCATGACCGCCTGCGCTTCATCGTTGCGGCGTTCGTCATTGGGCACGCGATAGTCATACACATCGAAATCGCCGTTGGCCGCAAAGGTCGAGGATGCCCCGCCACCGCTGCCATAAGGGAAGGCCAGGTAATCATCGATGACGGCCCGGCTGCGGCCCGCCTGCACGTAACCATGCCAGTTGGCATTGAAATCGGTATCCACCCGCAGGCGATAGTTCAGCGAGCTGTCACGCACCGGCTGCGCCCACGATTGCGGCGTCAGCATGGTCCTGGGCGAGACGCCCGAGGGCAGCGTGGTGCCGCCCAGCAGCTGGTACCCGGCCACCGAGTGCTGGGCCTTCTGCTGGTATTCGGCATCGAACTGCACCAGCGTCTTCGACGACAGCGCCCAGGTCGCCGAGAGCGAAGCGAAGTCACGCCAGCCATCGCCATTGTTGACGTAGGAGTGGATGTCTTCATGCGCGGCATTGATGCGCAGGCCGAACTGTTTCTGTTCACCGAAGAGCGTGCCCAGGTCGGTGGCCAGATAGCGCGATCCATAGGAGTCGGTCCCCAGCGTGATCGAACGCACATCGGCCGGACGCTTGGTCACGTAGTTGACGATGCCGCCCGCGCTGCTCACACCGGCCTGCAGGCCGGCCACCCCCTTGAGGAATTCGACGCGCTCCTTGTTCTCCAGCGCGATGGTCTGTTCGCCGGCCACGGTGAGTCCGTCGATGCGATAGGCGCTGGCCGGGTCCAGCGTGATGCCGCGAATGCTGAAGTTTTCGTAGTAACCGACCGGCGCATAGTTCTCGTTGATGGACGCATCGTTCTTGACCACATCCGAGAGCAGGCGCGATTGCTGGTCCTGAATCTGCGCGGCAGTGACCACCGCCACCGAGGCCGGCGTATCGATCAGTGGCGCATCGTCGAAACCGGCCACGCCCGCCGAGCGCACGCGGCTGGCGTCGCGGCCGGTACCGCTGGCGGTGACGTTGACCGTGGGCAGGGACTCGCCCTTGTCGTCGGCGGCGTCAGCCGCACGGGCGATGGCCGGCAGGCCGAGCGAGGTGCCGGCCAGCGTCAGCATGAGCGTGGAGGCCAGGGGTGCAATGCGTTTCATCGTGGTTCTATCGTGGAAAGAAAGGAGCAGGAGCACGCAGTGCGCGCTCCCTCATCAACAGTGCCATCAAGGGTGAATCCGGGTGGGCGAGACGGCAGGTCAGCGGTTGCGTGCCGCCGCGACCGCACGGCCAAGATCGGCCACCGACATCGCATAGAAGTAGCTGCGATTGTACTGCGTGATGGCGTAGAAGTTGTTGGTGGCCACCCAGTACTCGGTCGGGCCGGTGCCGTTCTGCAGGTCGACCAGGCCATAGCGCAGGCCGGCCGGCAGGGCGGACGTGGAGATGCCGGCCGCTTGCAGTTCCTCGATGGTGTACTTGGCTTCCAGGCCCTGGTTGAGCATGGCTTCCCACTGGCGGTTGTCATTCGAGACCGTGACCGGGAAGGCCACCGGTTCGCCGCGCTGCCAGCCGTGCACGGCCAGGTAGTGGGCCACGCTGCCAATGGCGTCCACCGGCGAATTGCGCAGGTCGATCTTGCCATCGCCATCGAAGTCCACCGCGTATTCGCGGATGCTGCCCGGCATGAACTGCGGCCAGCCGATGGCCCCGGCATAGGAACCGCGCAAGGACATCGGATCGATGCCGGCCTCGCGCGCCAGCAGCAGGGTGTTTTCCAGCTCGCCCCGGAAGAAGGCCATGCGCGCATCACGGTTGGGGGTGTTGGGGTAGTCGAAGGCCAGCGTGGTCAGCACATCCATCACGCGGAAGTTGCCGGTGTTGCGGCCGTAGACGGTTTCCACGCCGATGATGCCGACGATGATGTCCATGGGCACGCCGTATTGCGCCTCGGCGCGGGCCAGGGCCACACCGTAGGTGTTCCAGAAATCGACGCCGGCATTGATGCGCACCGGTTCCACGAAGCGCGCGCGGTAGGCCGCCCAGTTCTTGGGCTTGGTGCTGGGGGCCGGCTTGATGAGCTGGATGGCGCTGTCCACGTAGCGGGTCCGGGCGAAGAGGGCGTTGAGATCGCTGCGCTGGAACTGGTTGCGGTCGGCCATCTCGTCCATGAAGCGGGCGACATCCTTCCACTCGTTGAAGTTGACGAACTCGCCCTGGTCATCAGCGGCCACTTTCTTCTTGGCCTGCGGCTTGGCTTTCTTCTCTGCTGCCTTCTTGTCTTTGTTGTCCACCGCCTTTTTCTGGGTTTTCTTTTCCACAGGCTTGCCGTCCTGCGCCTGCACGGTCATCGGCAAGGCACACAGTGTGGAGATCAGCAGGGTGGAGGCGAGGGCGGTCAGGCGAGGCAGGGAGATGGGCATGAGCAGGATGAGCAGCAGGGGAGGCCAGACAAGCGTGCAAGTATACCGCATCGGCCGCCGCGCCCTGCGCTGGTGCATGATGCCGACGCGGCTTTGACCACGATAGGCGACAGCCAATGTACACTAGTCCGAGGAGACAACCCGGCCAGCCTGGTGTTTGCCGGGTGGCAATATCATCGCAACAAGATCGCAACGAGATTGCAACAAGAGCAAGAATGACTACCGCCATCTATACGCACGCCGATTGCCAGCGCCATGAAATGGGTGACTGGCACCCTGAGACGCCCGCTCGTCTCGAGGCGATCGAAGACCAGCTGATCCTGAGCCGCATCGATCAGTTCCTCGACCGCCGCGAAGCCCCGCTGGCCGATCCGGCCGAACTGGAGCGCGTGCATACTGCCGCCGCCGTCGATTACGTGCGCGAGCACAGCCATGCCCTGAGCCTGTCGGGGCAGTCGTATCACTCCGTCGATGGCGACACGCTGCTCAACAAGCACAGCTGGAAAGCCGCCCTGCGCGCGGCCGGCGCGGCGGTGGCCGCAACCGATGCGGTGCTGGCCGGCGAACTGGACAATGCCTTCTGCGCAGTGCGTCCGCCGGGCCATCACGCCACGCCCGCCAAGGCCATGGGCTTCTGCCTGTTCAACAACGTGGCGGTGGCGGCGCGGCATGCCATCGATGTGCACGGGCTGGAACGGGTGGCGGTGATCGATTTCGACGTGCATCACGGCAATGGCACCGAAGACATCTTTGCCCATGATCCCCGGGTGCTGATGGTGAGTTTCTTCCAGCACCCCTTCTATCCCTTCTCGGGCGACGGGCCGACCGAATCGCACATCGTCAACGTGCCGGTGCCGGCCTATTCCGATGGCAGTGCGGTGCGCCAGCTGGTGACCGAGAAATGGCTGCCGGCGCTGCATGCGCACCAGCCGCAGATGATCTTCATCTCGGCCGGTTTCGATGCCCACCGCGAGGATGACATGGGCCAGATGGGCCTGGTGGAAGCCGATTACGCCTGGATGACGCGGCAGATCATGAAGATCGCCGACCAGTACGCCAAGGGTCGCATCGTCAGTTGCCTGGAGGGCGGCTACAACCTCTCTGCGCTGGGGCGCAGTGTGGTGGCTCACCTGAAGGTGCTGGCCGACCTGGAATGAGAGTTAGGTTTTCCACAGGCGTTTTTAAGTAATGGCGCGATAAAAACTAAGGTTTTTGTCGCGCCTTGTTTTTATGCACAGGGGGCAGTTTGTCCGCCGCCCGCTGCATGCTTCCTCAAACCTCTGCAGGCGCATTTGCCTCATGGGCCTCATGGGTCTTATGGGCCTCATAGGCCGCAATGATCGCATCGGCCACCGCCCGCACCCGTGCCGTGCGGTTCAGGTCGCTGTGCAGTACCAGCCACATGTCGTAAGGCACGGCCCGCTGCGGCCAGATGCGCACCAGGCCGCTGGCCTTGTCGCCCACATGCGTGGGCAGTTCGCCGATGCCGAAACCCGCCTGCAGGCTGTCGACCATGACCAGCCCGGTACTCACTTCCATGGCCACGTTGGCGTGGGCGATGGATTCGCCGCAGATCTGCTCGGACTTGCTGGGCGAGACGCTGCGCGGATAGATCACCACGTCATGTCCCTTCAGGCCGGTGCCGGGGTCGGGCAGGCCGCGCTTTTTCACATAGGCTTTCGAGGCATACATGCCGGTATGCAGCCGTTTCAGATGGCGCGCGATCAGGTCCGGCGCATCCGGGCGCACGGTACGCACGGCGATGTCGGCCTCGCGCTTGGTGAGGTTGGTGAGCTGGGTGGAGGTCGAGAGCACCACGCGGATTTTCGGATGCTCCTGGTGCAGCCGGTGCAACGCCGGTAACAGAAAATGGCGCGCCGTGATGTCGGTGGCCGCCAGCCGTACCACGCCGCACAGGCGTTCATCCATGCCCTGCATCTGGCGTTGCAGCTGTTCCGCGCCTTGCTCCATCTGCGTAGCGGCAGCAGCCGCCATCTCGCCCGCCGGGGTCGGCACATAGCCACTGGGCGTGCGCAGGAACAGGCGCGCACCCAGCGAGCTTTCCAGTGCGGCCAGGCGGCGGCCTGCGGTGGCCTGGTCGATCTCCAGATGTTCGGCGGCCCCGCGCAAGGTGCCTACGCGATAGATGGCCAGGAAGATGCGGGCGTTGTCCCAATCCATGATGTGCCTTTGCTGCAAGAGGGGATTCAGTGAAGACGTGATGCAAATTTGCATCAGCGCGCTGATTTTATACCTCTTTATTGCATCACCGCCCAAGCCTAGAATCTGCCCCATTCAACCCCGCCCCGGTCTTCTCCGGTCGCGGGATTGCGGTTCTCCCTCGCACCCTGCGTGCAGAAAGTCCTGTTGCCATGTCTTCCACACAATGCCCTCGTGCGCCAGCCTCGGTGCTGGCACCTCCCCTTGCCGATGCCGCGCCGCATGCCGGCACGCTGCCGCTGGTGGCCTTGGCCATCGGTTTCGTCATGGCCATGCTGGATGTGACGGTGGTCAACGTCGGGCTGTCCAATATCTCCAGCAGCCTGGATGCGCCCTTGTCGATGCTGGTGTGGATCGTCGATGGCTATACGCTGACCTTCGCCTCCATGCTGCTGGTGGGCGGCGCGCTGGCCGACCGCTTCGGTGCGCGGCGCCTTTATCTGACCGGGCTGTTCCTGTTCGTAGTGGCCTCGCTGCTGTGCGGGGCTGCACCCAATGGGCCCTTCCTGATCGCGGCACGCCTGCTGCAGGGTTTGGGCGCGGCCTTCTTCATGCCCAGTTCGCTGAGCCTGCTCACGCACGTGTATGAGGATGACCGCGTGCGTGCCCGCATGCTGGGCGTCTGGTCGGCCACCGTCGGCCTGGCCGCTGCTGCCGGGCCGCTGCTGGGCGGGGTGCTGATCCACTGGCTGGGCTGGCGCAGCGTGTTCCTCATCAACGTGCCGGTCGGTCTTCTGGGTTTGCTGATGGCGCGCAAGCTCATTCCCCAAGTTGCCGGACACGCCCGTGCGCTGCATCTGTTCAGCCACCTGGCCGGGGTGGTGATGCTGGCCGGGATTTCCTTCGTGCTGATCCAGGGGCCGGTGTATGGCTGGGCTTCTCCGCGCATCCTGGCGGCGCTGGCAGTGGCGGTGCTGGCCGCCGTGGCGCTGGTGCGCCATGAACTGCGCGGCATTGCGCCGCTGTTGCCCAAGGCGCTGTTTGCCACGCCGCAGTTTGCGGCGGCCAATGGCATTGGCTTTCTCATCAACTTCGGCGTCTATGGCAACCTGTTCTACCTGGCGCTGTTCCTGCAGCAGGGACGCGGCGCGGATGCCCTGCAGACCGGGCTGCAACTGGTACCGATGATGGCCGTGGTCTTCTTCGGCAACCTGATGTCAGGCCGCATGGCTGCGCACTGGGGGCCGCGCGTGCCGCTGCTGCTGGGCCTCTCGGTGGGGACCGTCTTTACCGCCGTGGCCATGAGTTTCCGTCCCGAGACGCCGTACTGGCTGCTGGCCCTGGTATGCGCGGCGGCCAACCTGGGCATCAGTACCGCCATTCCTTCCATGACCACGGTGGTCATGCAGGTGGCCGGCAAGGCCCACGCCAACAGTGCGGCGGCGGCGCTCAATGCCAATCGCCAGATCGGTGCCCTGGTCGGCGTGGCCCTGATGGGCGCGATCCTGCACAGCGTGGCGGGCTGGAGCCTGCGCAATCCGCTGGCGTTCGGCGTGATGGCGCTGGCTTATGGCGTCGCCCTGTGGCTGGTGTGGCGCTTCGTGGGTGTTGTCAAGGAGCAATGGGTGACGCGCCGCGCGTGAGCGCGGGTGTTGTTCCCCGTCCAACGGCCTGCCCCGACTTGTGCGCGGCAGGCCGTTTTCTTGGGGATTTGTTAGGGATTGGCGGGGCAGGGCCGTAAAATAGCGCCTTCAACGAAATACGCATCAGAAAGAAGCTCCGCATGTCCATCCAATGGTTCCCCGGTCACATGAACTCCGCCCGCCGCAAGGCCGCGGAGAGCATGGAAAAAGTCGATATGGTCATCGAAGTGGTCGATGCCCGCCTGCCGCAGGCCAGCTGCAATCCCATGATCGAGCAGTTGCGCAATGCGCGCCAGCGTCCTTGCCTGAAGATCCTCAACAAGACCGACATGGCCGATCCGGTGGCCACCCAAGCCTGGATCGACTACTACAACAGCCAGAAGGGCGTCACGGCCGTGGCCCTGTCCTGCAAGAAGCCGTCCGATGTGGCGCGCGTGCCCAAGCTGGCGATTCAGGTGGCACCGCATCGCGGCACTGCCCTGAAACCGCTGCGCATGATGATCATGGGCATCCCCAACGTGGGCAAGTCGACCCTGATGAATGCGCTGCTGAAAAAGCGCGTGGCCGCCGTCGGCGATGAACCGGCCGTGACCAAGACCCAGCAGCGTCTCTACCTGGGCAACAACATGGTGCTCACCGATACCCCCGGCATGCTCTGGCCCAAGATCGAGCATCCCAGCGATGGCCTGATGCTGGCGGCCAGCCATGCGGTGGGCAGCAATGCGCTGATCGAAGAGGAAGTGGCGACCTTCCTGGCTGACCTGCTGCTGCAGCGCTATCCGCAGTTGCTCAAGGCGCGTTATGGCTTCAATACCGAAGGCATGGACGGCGTAGCCGTGGTGGAGGGCGTGGCGGCCAAGCGTGGCTTCCGCCTCAAGGGCGGCGAATACGATTTCGAGAAGGCCGCGCACACCTTCCTGCAGGATTACCGCAGCGGCGCACTGGGCCGCATCTCGCTGGAAACGCCGCAGTCGCGTGCCGAGCTGCTGGCGACCTATCAGTCCACCGACAATCCCGATGCCCTGCAGGCCGAGGATGACGAGGAAGACGACGAGGATTACGACTGGCGAGACGCTCCGGATCACCGGGGGCGTTGAATCTAAGTTTTGCTTTCCGGAAAACTTAGAAACCGGAGGTCAAAAACTAAGTTTTTGAGGGATTACCGGCAAGCGAAAAATTCCCGCCCAATGAAAAAGGCCAGCTCGATGAGCTGGCCTTTTCGTTGATGCAGGCAAGTCAGGCGTTGCGGATTACCAGGAGGTGATCACGGAACCCTTGTACTTTTCCAGCACGAACTTCTTCACTTCCGGGCTGTGGTAAGCCTTGACCAGCTTGGCGACCCAAGGCTTGTCCTTGTCGGCGATACGCACGGCGATGACGTTGGCGTAGGGACCGGTGGAGGCTTCCACGGCAATCGCATCCTTGGTCGGCGACAGGCCGGCCGATTCGGCGTAGTTGCCGTTGATGACGGCAGCATCGAAGTCATCCAGCGAACGCGGCAGCTGGGCGGCGTCCAGTTCGACGATCTTGATCTTCTTGGGGTTTTCCACGATGTCCAGCGGGGTTGCCTTCAGGCCGGCATCGGCTTTCAGCTTGATCACGCCCTTGGCTTGCAGCACCAGCAGGGCGCGGCCGCCGTTGGTCGGATCGTTGGGCACGCCCACGCGTGCACCTTGTTTCAGGTCGTTGAGCGACTTGATCTTCTTGGAGTACACGCCCATCGGGAAGGTGATGGTGCTGCCCACGCTCACGAACTTGTAGCCACGGTCCTTGATCTGCGCATCCAGGTAGGGCTGGTGCTGGTAGGAGTTGGCGTCCAGGTCGCCGGCGGCCAGCGCGGCGTTGGGCTGGATGTAGTCGGTGAATTCGATGACCTTCATCTGCACGCCGTCTTTTTCCAGCAGCTTCTTGACCTGTTCCATGATCTCGGCGTGCGGACCGGCGGTCACGCCCATCTTGATCTGGTCTTCGGCCATGGCGGGAGCACAGGCCAGGCCGGCGGCCAGGCCCAGGCCTGCGATGAATTGAATCAACTGACGACGCTTCATGACTTTCCTTTCGAGCTTTGAGGTGGGCAGCGGATAGCTGCCGTTTTTTTGTAGTGAATGCGCTCAGCGGTGGCTGAGCTTGCGGACCAGCAGGTCTCCCAGGGATTGCACCAGCTGGACGAACACGATCAGGATCAGCACCACGGCCAGCATCACTTCCGGCAGGAAGCGCTGGTAGCCGTAGCGGATGCCCAGGTCGCCCAGGCCGCCGCCACCGATGGCACCGGCCATGGCCGAATAACCGACCAGGCTGACGAAGGTGATCGTGAGACCGGCGACGATACCAGCAAATGCTTCAGGCACCAAGACCTTGTAAATGATTTGCCAGGTGGTCGCACCCATGGCTTGCGCCGCTTCCACCAGGCCGTGATCGACTTCGCGCAGGGCGGTCTCGACCAGGCGCGCAATGAAGGGCGCGGCGGCGATGGTCAGCGGGACGATGGCAGCGGCCGTGCCGATGGAGGTGCCCACGAAGAAGCGCGTCATCGGGATCACCGCCACCAGCAGGATGATGAAGGGCGTCGAGCGCACCGCATTGACCAGCAGGCCGGCGATGCGGTTGAAGGCGACGTTGGGCAGCACGCCCTTGGATTCGGTGATGTGCAGGGCGATGCCGAGCGGAATGCCGAGCAGTGAGCCGACCACGCCCGAGATCACCACCATCATCAGCGTCTCGCCGAAGGAGCTGACGAACAGATCGATCAGTTCAGATGACATGGTTGAGCTCCTCGACGACCACGCCCTGCTCGCGCAGGTATTGCATGGCCTGGTTGATGTTGTCCTGGGTACCGTTGGCGAGGATCGCCAGCGAACCGAATGCCTGGCCCTGGATCTCGTCGATCTGGCCGTGCAGGATGTTGAAATTCAGGTTGAAGCGGCGCACCGCTTCCGACAGGTGCGGCTGGTCCACATCGTTGCCGGTGAAGGCGAAGCGGAACAGGTGGTCGGTGCCCTGGCCGACGTCGGCACGCGCCAGGCGCTCGCGCAGGCGGGCCAGCACGCCCTTGGGCAGCTCGTGGGCGATGACGTCGCCGATCAGCGCGCGGGTGACTTCATGGCGCGGCTGGCGGAACACCTCCAGCACTTCGCCCTGTTCGATCACCTGGCCGGCTTCCATCACGGCCACGCGGTCGCAGATCTGCTTGATGACTTCCATCTGGTGCGTGATCAGCACGATGGTCAGGCCCAGCTCCTTGTTGATCTTGCGCAGCAGTTCGAGGATGGAGCGGGTGGTTTCCGGGTCCAGCGCCGAGGTGGCTTCGTCCGAGAGCAGGACCTTGGGATCGTTGGCCAGAGCGCGGGCAATGCCCACGCGCTGCTTCTGGCCGCCGGAAATCTGTGCCGGATAGCGGTCGCGCAGGGCGGTCAGGCCCACCAGCTCCAGCAAGGGTTCGACCTTGGCGGCGATCTCCGACTTGCTCTTGCCGGCCAGTTCCAGCGGCAGCGCGATGTTGTCGTAGACGCTGCGCGAGGAGAGCAGGTTGAAGTGCTGGAAGATCATGCCGATGCCACGGCGCGCTTCGCGAAGTTGGGAGGACGACAGCGAGGTCAGGTCCTGGCCATCGAGGACGATACGTCCGGAAGTGGGACGATTCAGCAGGTTCAGGGTGCGCACCAGGGTGCTCTTGCCCGCGCCGCTGCGGCCGATGATGCCGAAGATCTCGCCCTTGCGGATCGACAAATCGACATTGCGCACCGCTTCGACATTGCCGAACCGCTGGGTGACAGCTTGTATTTCGATCATGATGGAAAAGAAGAATGGCAGCGGGCCCCCGGGTGCCGACGCCAGCGCGGCATCGTGGGACGCTGCGGGCGGGTCAGGACCTCAGGTCTCCACTGCCATCAATATTTTTATAAGAAGGCGCTATTTTAAGGCGGCAAGGTTATATAGGGAAAATAAATTTTCGCCTATGCATATAACCGGCGCGTCTTAGCATGCGGCGGGAACCCGCGTGCAGAGCGGCTTTGCGGGGCGATTTTCGCAGGGGAGCCGGTCCGGGGGAGCAGCGCTTGACTCGATGTTGAGCGAGAAAGTTGTCGAATAAGTTTTGTCGTTCACCTCATTTTTTCACTGAATGCCGTCCGTGACGGTGCCAGGGCTTATCTTCCTGAATTTTTTGTCCGGCGTGCTGCAGCGCGCCGGATCCAGCCCCGGAATCCTCCCCATGTATGCCTTTCCTGTCACTGACCTGGCCGAGCGCCTCGACGCGCTGCTGGAGCTGGCCGATATCGATGAAGTCATCCTCACCCGAGCGGGTGCCGGCAACCTGGTGCTGGTGCGCGAACCGGTCTGGCGCGGAGTGCAGGAAGCCCTGCACCTGCTGGGCAACGATCTCAATGCCGAACGCCTGCTGTGCAGCCTGTTGCAGCTGCGCGCCGAACTGCTGCCGCTGAAGGAGCAGCCTTGACCCCGCTCTGGATGACCCCGCTGGCGCGCGAGGACCTGGCCTGGTGGCGTCGCCATGACCGCCGGGTTGCGCGTCAATTACTTCATTTGATGCGACGGCTAAGTGAAGGGGCTTGCATTCCATCGGCCCGCCGGGTGGCTTTGCCCCTGCGCTTGCCCGGACTTTACGCGGTGCGCGTGCAGGGTGAACACCGGCTCGTCATCGAGTTGGTGGCGGGCCGGCTGGTGATTCATCAGTGCCGGTTTCATTACTGATGGGTAACAAAATGCGCTGACCTCTATGCGCGACATGAGTGGCTAGAAAACTACAGAAAAGTCTTATAAAGCATATCAATTCAAGGAATGATTCATTTGAGAAATAAAAGTCGGTTTAGATTTGCCGTGACTTCTTGATGTTTCTTTCAGAAGCCTGGGTGGTGCCCTCGTCGCAAGGTGATGTCCGCCCTCCAATCAACAGCAATCAAACCACTACGGAGTACTCTATGAAAAAGTCCATCCTGGCCCTGGCCGTGCTGGCTGCCTTCGGCGGCGCGGCGCACGCGCAGAGCAGCGTGACCATCTACGGTGCGGTCGACGCCAGCCTGTCCTACACCAACAAGATCTCCACCGGCGGCAAGGATACGGGCGGCCAGATGGCGCTCGATTCCGGCCTGATGAAGGGTTCGCGCCTGGGCGTCAAGGGCGTGGAAGACCTGGGCGGCGGTATCAAGGCGCTGTTCACCATCGAGAACGGTTTCAGTGTCGATACCGGCGACGCCGGTCAGAAGGGCGTGCTGTGGGGCCGTCAGGCGACCGTGGGCCTGTCGGGCAACTTCGGTACGGTGCTGGCCGGTCGCCAGAAGGATGTGTTGGATGACGTGGGCAGCATTACCTCCCCGGGCGACTTCGGTGGCGTGGTCAGCCGTGTTCATTCGCTGAACCTGGATCGTACCAACGGCGAGCGCGTCAACAACTCCATCCGCTACAACACCCCGAACTTCAACGGTTTCACCGGTAGCGTCATCTATGGCTTCGGTGAGCAAGCCGGCAATACCGGTGCCGGGCAGTCCTTCGGCCTGGGCGGTACCTATGCCAACGGTCCGCTGAACATCGGTCTGGGCTACTTCCAGAGCAAGATGGGCGGCAAGTCCGCCAGCGATGTCAACGGCGCGGCAGCCTGCAACGGTGGCGGCAAGTACGGCGATACCTGCCTGAAGACCTGGACCCTGGCTGCTGCCTATCAGTTCGGCCCGGCGCGTGTGTATGGTTCGTATTCGCGCGTGAAGCTGCCGCTGACGGCAGCGCGTCGCAGCTTCGATCCGAAGTTCGACAGCTTTGCCGCCTGGACCGACCCGAACAAGAAGATCGAGCGCTACGACGCTGTCGAGAAGGGCGACTACACCATCGGCGGTGCCAACAACGAGTCGAGCCAGACGCTGGACCTGGGCGTGAACTATCGGATCTCGCCGTCGCTGTCTTTGATCAGCAGCCTGCAATACACCCGTGCCAAGTTTGTCCGCACCAGCGATGGCCGCATGGTGCAGATCAACCTGACCTGCGTCGATAATTTGTAGCCAGTCAGGCAGTGAGTCGGTTGTCGATCATATTCGATTCCAGCCAGGCTCGACGGACCGTAGCTGGAGGTTGGTACTGATGTGCGCTATGCGGCCTGCGCTCGTTGTAGAACTGACGCCATCTTTCAATCAGCACTTTTGCCTCTGCCCGACTGCGGAACCACTCTCGGTTAAGCAGTTCGTCACGCAGTTTGCCATTGAAGCTTTCTACGAATCCGTTCTGCCATGGACTGCCCGGCGCAATGAAGGCTGGGCCAACGGAGGCATCCCGCAGCCAGCGCATGACCTTGGCCGCTGTGAACTCGGCTCCATTGTCCGACCGAACGTAGGCCGGCTTTTAATGTTATGACGCTTGCACAGATCTACCGTCGCAATCTCCTTGCTCTCTGCTTCTCGCAAGATGCTGATGATCTGTTCGTCCGTAAATCGCTTCTTCATTGAGTTCTCCTTGGCGTTAGCATAAAGAACTCACTTATCCGGTGGCTACAAAATTCGTCGCAGGTCAAACCTGGGTGCCAAGTATGACCTGTCCAAGCGCACTTCTACCTATGCCGTCATCCGCAACCTGCGTACGTCCGACATGTACAGCGTTGGCCTGGCCAGCGACCGCGTACCGGGTAGTGATCGCAGTCAGACCGGCATCAACGCCGGCCTGATCCACACCTTCTAAGTTCTGGCATTGCATCGGGCTCGTGGGAGCCCGATGTTTTGGCCCGCATCTGCAAGTTATTACCCCATGTAGCTCATACATAGTTTCAGTTTCAAGAGTGCGATAAAATTCCGGATAAAGATTAGTCGCAAAATCAACTCTGTTTTGTGTGCATAGATGTGGCGGTGTAACGCGGTAATAAACGTTACACCACCGTATCTGCGGCTGGTTTGGGCCAAGTGTAAGTTTCATTGCCGGTCCTTTGTGTGCACGCTGCGGGAGCGGGAAAATGATTTCCGCACTTAACTGGTACTAAAGGGGAAACCGGATGAATATGGAAGAAACAATCGATATCTCGATTGCTATGCGGAAATTGCACCGATTGCAGCTTGAAGAAGGTGATCTCGGTGCAGCGTACTGGCTATCAATATCCGAACTACTTCAGAGAACTAGCGACTACCGCAATCGAGCAATCGCAGCAGAACGAAAACTGCAGAAAATTCGCGAACTTCTTGAATAGCGGCCGTTTAGCCCACTAGGCACTCAACTATTCTAAAAATAATGCCGAAGAGTCGGTGTCGAATTGCATCCAAAGTTGGTCCATAGGACACAGTCCTCCTCAATACAGCGAGTAGGAGAGCGGAGTGATAGACACGATATTACTCGGGATCATTCGGCGCTGATACATCAAGAGATCGCGTCTCAATCAAGGAGATAGCCCCCAGGCTAGAGATCTCCCAACACACTGTTCGCCGCAACATTTGGTCCGAAGCCGTAGCCCTTCCTTCTACTCCAATAAGCAGTCACCGAGTTCGCTTGAACTGATGAAAAGATAAGGCCGCAGCTTCAAGTCGCGCTCGGCGCTAGTTCACAACGTCATCCTTGGCATATTTAAGCGGTTCGTTCGGAGTGAGTTTCAGGTGGAGAAAAATCGCTCTATTTCTGCTGATGAGCTACTAGTGGCAATTGGAATCATAATTGTTTGGGGCAAACGCCACATTATTGACGCACTAATTTGCGGGTAGCAAGTTAACGCGGCTCTATCGCGACAGCAATGTACGATATATCCATTTGTTGCTGAGCCGAACTCAACTGCTTATAAAATTTAATAGAAAATCTGGTCTACTTTGTTGTTGCTTCTAATGACCTCAAAAAAACAAATAGGGGAAAATGAAATTGGATAAAAAGATTTATCTACCAATCTGGCTAGAGGAACAAGCCTGGCAAAACGCAAATTCGCTACTGGCTAAGCCGATCTATGAAAAGATTGCTCAATTCATCGGCACTCACCTCGAACGCATTCAAAAGCCACGCACGTTAAGTTCGTCGCAAAATGCCCGGGCCCACGAGACTATCTTGATTTCAGGAGACCGCGGAACGGGTAAAAGCGCAGTACTCGCCAATCTACGGACATACCTGGAGCAGCAACAGCTGCCGTACGACAGGCTTTTGATATTAAATCCGGTAGATCCGACGCTTCTCGACTCCGATCACGATCTGCTATTGAACATCATTGTCGCCGCTATTATTCGCGACTCTGCTGTTTCGAAGAGACTTGATGACAATGACGATCATGTACAAGAATTCTATGCGAGCCTGCATAAGTTGGGGTCGGCTTTGGAAGTCGTCCAAACTCGTAGCGAAAAGTACGGGCTAGATCGCTTGCGGTCTTTCATGGGAAACCATGGGCTTGCAGATGAGATCCATAAGTTTTTCCATCAGACGCTAATACTGATGCAAAAAGATCTAATTATTCTTCCGATCGACGATGTCGATACGTCATTGAACCACGCGTTCGAAAATCTTGAAATCGTCAGAAAATATTTAGCAAGCAAATTAGTTCTACCAATCATCAGTGGCGATATCAAGCTTTACCATGAGGTGATCTGGAGAGATATGCACGGGCGGATGCTTAAAGAGAGTCGCGCGGAGGAATCAAACGCGATTCCAAAAGCAAAATCACTAGCTCAGGAATATGAAATTAAAGTTCTTCCATTATCCAGGCGATTGGCTATGCCTCGGATCGAAGAGTATCTGAAAAACAAGGACATCGTATTAGTTGATAACAGACCAAGAAAAGTACCGAAAGAATTGATGTCGCTTCCAAATTACATTGCTTGGATTGAGGCGCTGCTTAATGAACGGGTAAATGGTGTTGAAAATAGCCGTTTGACACTCCCGATTCGTAGTCTTCGTTTGTTGACGCAGGTGATCTCGACGACTCGCAATGAGATTCCCGAAATCTCAGACGCGTTACCAGACGACGCTGTTGCTATTCGTAGGTCGGTATTCATGCCAATAGAAATTCTATTGGAAATTAATGAGTTTTCGAACCAGCTCGCTAAGGCAAATTCTTCTTCACCTAGCGCGAAGCAGCGAATTCTAAATTTAGCTACCAAGTCATTATATATATTGGCGCAGAATGGCCCGAAGCAAGATCGGGCATCAATCCATCAGATATGGGCTCGCAATTTATCCGAGCACTTCAGGAGCCAGCACGATGCTGGTGCGCCATATTTGATTCTTTCAGCATGGCTCGCTTGGCTAGAACAAGGGCAGGATTCCAATGAGGATCTCCCCTATATCAAGATAATGGCCAA
The DNA here is from genome assembly GCF_031455335.1 of Herbaspirillum sp. 1173. Lineage (NCBI taxonomy): Bacteria > Pseudomonadati > Pseudomonadota > Betaproteobacteria > Burkholderiales > Oxalobacteraceae > Herbaspirillum > Herbaspirillum sp. 1173. The sequence goes on from NZ_JAVDSP010000004.1 coordinate 179,379, forward strand.
TAGCCGAATTTTGAATCTGCCGCTATTTATGCCCACGATACAGCAGCCGTATGAAGAATTTGATCAGCAATACGAATTGAGATCGTCTTGGCGGAAACAAATCCCAGATCGATATGCACCGGAATCTTGGTTTTCCAAGTTGCCTGAACGCGCAATATTGCCGTATCCACTTCCAGAACTTGGCAGGCAAATGAGCTCTCTTGGCCAGTTTTCGCCGTCAAAAGATGACGCTCTAAGTGAGCGTGCGCAATTATTGCGACTAATTATGGTGCATCGGAATTTCTATTCACGAAGCGAAAAAACTGCAATGGTATTTTGCGGAAGACTATTTGAAATCGTTGTAAGCAGCTTTGTTCGCGATCTAACGAGGATAGAGCTTGCGACGATCCTAGATGATCATCCATTTTATTCCCTAACCATGCTTGCAAATACCAAGACGCTAGATTTTCATTCGGAAGAAGAAGAATTGCAGTCAACCACATCAGAACAATTGACTCGAGAAGATGAAAATCGGGCTCTACCCGATTACATAATTTCTGATCTTTTGACAAAAATACAAGCTTGGAGGAGGAAGAACAAACTCTCCATTCCACATCCTTGGATTTTCTATAACGTGATGAACAAATTCTTCAATCAAGTAGCGATCTTCAATCCTCGGGAAGCACGTAATAACGCGCCGGGCTCCATGCTTGAGATGGCCATCACAGCTTCGAAGGCATTCAACGCTCTATGGGCTACTTTCGGAAGTTTTGAGAAGGGACCGTTATTCGGCGTTGACACGACTATCGCATATCAAAATGTAGGCGCGGGAGAGTTTATCAAATCTCCGCTTTACTACATGAATGTGGCACCACTGGAACAATTGCCTCCCATTATGGGCTCATACACTCGTGCCTTAGCCACACACCCAATTCGCCAGTTAATCGCGAATGTTCGAGAAGAGCTATCTCCGCCCTCTGGGCCGGATACCGGAGTCTCCTCCAATAGACGGAGGGGACGTGGCGCAGCGTCGTAATGACTTCAATTTCTTTGAGAATTAGAGAGGCAGTAGTTGGCAACCCGAAAAAACATAATGGATAGAAACTCAGTCGTGATCCAAAGTACTTTCGGATAGGGGAATTACTATGCGTTCACTCTCACTCTACGAAATAGCATCTACCTCAGTCTTCTCAAGTGGATCTCTCATGGGAGTTCTGCAGGATGAGTTGTGCTCACATTTTCTTGCCACAAAAAAAGGCAAGGGAGATTTTTATAAAAACTGTTTGCACTCGTTGAGCAAAGATCTAGACACGATATTTGCACAAAGGATAAGGCTCAATGAGTTGTCCAGCATATATTCGTTGATCTGGCCTTCGACTATATTTTCAAACGGAAATATGCCATTACTCGATGACTTATTCGGCCGAAATTTTGAGACGGGAAATGGGCAGATAACAATCAATCCTGAGAGGATTCAGGACTTCGCTAATTTGAGCTCCCGTCTCGATCCTGCGGTCGTCGTCGGTTGGGGATTGGCAAAGAATTTATCTCAGCAAACCATGACTCTTGACGACATTCTGAATACGGCATTGAGTTCGCATGAAAGAATGTATCTCCCGCTATCTAGCGATCACAAGGTTTTGGCGGAGAATCACGTGCATCTAGGAGGAGCATATGGCATTGATTTATCATTCTTCAGTGGCATTTTCTCCCCAAACTTTTCCAGAGAGATATCGAGCGGATTTGAATCGCTTCGCCGGTGGTTGATAGAGTTATTCGGGTCAATTGATCCCACCAATAAAAGCGAGTCGGAGAATATCTTGAAAAAGGAATTTTCCGGTCGCTGGAGAAGTGATACGCCCTCCTTGCCGGATTGGAGCGGGTGGGCTAAACGTGCCGTAACGGGCGGTCACGCAGTTAGTTTTTCCAAAATTCGACGAGCCATTGCGATAGCTTGGAATCAAGAGGATGTCGATAGAGCTTGGCTAGGTATGTGGGTTTGGCTTTGGCTTTGCTACATGAGGACTACAAGTCGTCACATACGCATCGCGATAATGCTAGCGGTAATTACGATGATGAACGAGCGCAGTAAATTGATTATGCAAGGTGGGGGCCTTGCCCGCTTTATAAAAAATTTTCACAAGGCTTCCAGAAAACACGGAACGCCTGCTTTCCAAGAAAGGATGTCAGTCCGTCGGATCTTTGCAAATGAACGAGACGTCGCCGAGATAAAAGTTTCTTTTCATAATATCGAAAATCTGATACCGCAACTAACAGAAGCGATATCCCGTTTTCAATTAGAAAATCAAAATATGGGGCGCCTTGCCACAGTCTCAGAACAAGCTGCATCCCTAAGTCAGGCCGTTAATAGATGGCATTGTTGCGTTCATTTCTTCCGCATCAGAGACTATGCAGAAAATCCTGCGTTGATATTAGACGAGGCTCGTGAAATTGGTCGAAAACTCTCTTGTCGCCCGCAATGGAACCTTCCTGATGAACTTCTTCAGATGGATATGCCTTGGCTCAATTCGCGCCTCGGCGATTGGATCAGAGGTATCGATGTGGCAGGCGACGAGAATTTGATAAAAATTGAGTGCTTCTCTCCAGCCCTACGTATGCTCCGTGAGATTTTCTTTAAGCGAGATGAAAGTGGCCGGGAATATTACCCGATTCACTTTAGTTTGCATGCAGGAGAGGATTTTGCAGATATTCTCTCAGGCCTTCGCCATATCGATGAATCAGTCCAGTTCTGCAATATGACGAGGGGAGATAGATTAGGACATGCGCTTGCTCTGGGAATCGACCCTTTGGAGTGGGCGAACGGCAAGAAGAGCACGGTCTTAGATTTGGACGAACATGTCGACAATCTTGTTTGGTTGTGGAAATCCACTGCCGAGATGAAAATTGTTGACTTTGATGACGTCAAGTCGCTCATCGAAGAGCGCACCATGCTTCTTTTTAGGAAGTTGCCATGGATGATCGGATTCAGTGGAGAGGCGGCAGAGCAATGGACGATTGAAGATTTATCTCAAGAATGGGCTCTGCGTCGAAACTCGTTTGATCACTGGATAAGAATCTCAAAATCTGGATCGATTAATCCTATGGAAGACCACGTACTCGTTCCTGACGAAGACGTTCTTAATCAAGAAAATCGACGTGCATCCTCCTTGTTTTCGATGAGAGGGCGGTGGCTGCGAGATCGCTACCTCAAGGAACAAAAAGACTCTCGTAGCGCATCCGTCGCAATGATGCCCAAAGTATATGTTCGCTTTGCCGATGAGAGAGAGACACTAAGCTGCCGCGTTCAATTCAATGACCGCATAAATGATCTGATCGAAGACGTTTGCCATTCTCGGCAGCTGGAACTCCTTCATATTTTGCAAGACTCTCTTTATAGAAAATACGCTGCTGCGGGACTACAGATCGAAACAAATCCCACTTCAAACGTGTACATCGGCGAGTTCGATGGATACTCTCGGCATCCTATTTTCCGGTGGGAGAAACGAAACCCAAATAACACGGAATCGCATCAAGAAACGATTGCGAATGGTACAAATGCAATGAAGGTGACCGTCAACACAGACGATCCTGGCGTAATGCCGACGAATCTACGGCTTGAGTTTGCTCTTTTGAAAGAGGCGGCATGCCTTTCGGGGTTAAGCAGTGAAGAGGCACAGAGATGGATTTCAGAATTAGAATCTAGCGGACTGAACGAGTTCCAAGAAAAACATAAAGGCATGCGAACGTTTGTGCCCACAGAGGCCGCAGGTGCGCTGCTTGGACGTCACTAAAATGCCTGAGTCTGTTGGACGACGTCAACGGATTGGTAGGCTCTTTGTTTGCCAGAACTCTGTGGTTGAGTATATTTTTGAGTGCTGCAGTGTTTCGATGCGGCATGCTCGTGAAATCATTGCGGCCCGGCGACGAGAATACAATTCTGAAAGGCCGCATAGTTCTCTTGGGTACCTGACGCCGCAACAGTTTGCAGAGACTTTTTTAACCGCAGACTCCAAGTCGTTCTCGTACTAAATTGGGGAGCAGGTCAGCATAATCAGCGGCAGTATCACTCCGTGGCGCTGGACGCGCGCTGCGCGGCTCGCTCTGGGCCGGCCAGTGGGCACCGACTGGGAACTACAGCATGGCCTGGCTTTCGCGCACAATAGTCTCGCCAACGCCCTTAAACGGGCCGATCGGTTGGAACTGGCTGAGGCGCCTCCACCCCGGCGCCTAGCCGTTACATAGGTCGGTTTTGACTCAAATTTGCGTCAGGTGCCACCGCCCGCCCAGCCTGGCCCGAGGGCCCGCTCGACTGGAATAAAATCTGACGCGTTTCGACGCACGAAATTAGAACAATTTCAGCATTTAGGTCGGCACGCCCATGAGCCTTTCCAGTTCAGCTACTACCTCGCAGACCTGCTGGTAATAACGATAGATTCGCTCGTAGGTAATATCTGCTGACTGCCCATGAGCGATCGCATGTCTGAGCGAAATTACGCTATTGACCGCATCTTTTTTCTCGTCAATTAGAAATTCATCTATCGTTGTTTCCCAATTTTTATCAAAAGAACTGAAGAGTTTTTTTAGCTTTTCGGTAGTGAGATTTGTAACACGCTCTGTATCTTTTATGACGTAATTGGCAACAGATGGTGTTGCATGACTTCGGGCGTAATGTGCCGCAGCGTTTCTGATCGACTGCTCAAGGAAGCCCGAAACGAGTACACATAAATAGCGTGAAAAATGCGATCGCAATTCAATTTCAGCGTGATCAATTTCAGAAATGCGTTGGAATACAGCATCCAATTCGCTTTTTAATGAGAATGAACGCTTAGCCATTTAGATCTTGGAAAATGCGGCAATTGCTGCGCTAATTCGATTGCTCACTTGATCTTCGCGGGCAGTTGCTTTTCCAACCGCAGCTTGGTAGTTCTTATCGGCTAACAAAATTTCATACGCACGTGCAAAGTCTTCGGTTGCGATTTCTTGCCCTTGCGCTAGGCGCGTCGACAAACCGACCATGACCGAATCAAATACGGCTGCGTTAAATGCGGTCTTGATTCTGAATGCACGTCGGCCTAAAGCCTTTTCAATTAATTGCGTTGCTGACTGAAATGCTGTTTTCACCTCGTCAGCACTCTGAGCTATCAACGTTTGGTTATTCTGTGCGTACTTCGTTAAAAAATCCTTCATCGGACTCTGATAATGATCGCGCCAAAATCTCATTGCCAAAAATCGGAGTATTAATTCTTGGTCTTTCAAAGTTTTCGACGGAGGACCAAAGAGATTTCGCCAAGTAGGTTCCGTGTTCAAATCTCGGATTAAATTCATCAAAGGGCCTGGTACCAGCGCTACACGAATTTCGTGGGGTGATAGCTGTGTCCCTCCAGAATTAAGTCTCTCGAAGAGTGAATAAACGCTAGATAAATCCTGTGCGTTTTTTGTCTTACGAATTACGGTGGCATGAATAATCGAATCATCAAGGGTTCTTCGATTTTGTTCATCCATATCTTTATAAGTGAGACCCTTAAACTGAGGCTGAACATGCTCCAGGGAAAATTCGCGCTTATTGAAAATGCCAGAATAAAAAGCAGACAAGGTTAATAGTCGTTGCTGCCCGTCTAAAACGAGTAGTCTCTTATTACTTTGCTGAACAAGAAAAATTCCAGGTACCGGAAGGCCCAACAAAAGACTTTCGATGAATCGATCACACTGAATTTTCGACCAAACAAACTTACGTTGAAAGGCTTCAACATCTACGGCAAGATCACCGAATCGCGTTCCGGGTTGAGGTTGACGGCCTCAATGTGCGATCAGTTCGGCGTGTTGCCTTACCATCGCCGGGTTGCGCTGGCGGGTGTGTTGGTAAATCTCGTGGCGGGCTGCGAGGATTGCGATGTCTTCGCCTGCGTGGCGTCGGTGGTGCCACGGCAAGGAGCTGCAACAACGGCAGGCAATGCTTGGCGGCCTCTCCCGGTGGGTTGCCCCTAGAAGGCGCTGGCCGCGTTGCACATCAGGGCTGGCGGCACCACCGCCAGCCCTGACACACGCCTTGCCACCACACCTGCTGGAGGCAACGCATCTCGCAGATTGAGTGTGAACCGGCCCTAATCAAGCTAGTGATCTCGATTAGCGCGAGACAATCCAATATGCCTCGCGATTTCCAGTCGGGGCTTTTTTACCTTCTGAGCATCTCACTATTTAATCTGGTCGCCATACTCGGGATCTGGCCTAACCGGAGTGGGGCGATTTCACGAACCGGGCCACTATCCTCCAAATTTCCATTTGCTCTTCATCATATCTATGCGTTTCTACATAGTTGCTGCATGGAGCTATAGCTCAACAACATCAACCGTCGCGGGATGTTCCCTCGCCAACTATGTATGTTTAGGGTTCAAGAGCATTTGGATGCGGGTCTTTTTTTATGCAGAAACCTTTGTGAGGTCGATGCTCGGTCAACTCAGCTGCGCGAGCTCGGAGAGGAGGCCTTGCATTCCGGATCCGCTCCGATCGCCGCCCAACAAAAAACCCGCATCATCGCTGATGCGGGTTTTTTGCTTGCAGCACAGGCCATGCGATGCATGGCCTGCAGCCGGAAGGCCAATTACATCATGCCGTCCATGCCGCCCATGCCGCCCATACCACCCATGCCGCCAGGCAGGCCGGCCGGCTTGTCCTCGGTCACTTCGGCCACCAGGGCGTCGGTGGTCAGGATCAGGCTGGCCACGGAGGCAGCGTTTTGCAGGGCCGAACGGGTCACCTTGGCCGGATCCAGCACGCCCAGTTCCACCAGGTCACCGTAGGTGCCGTTGGAGGCGTTGTAGCCGAAGTTGCCCGAACCTTCCAGCACCTTGTTCACCACCACCGACGGCTCGTCGCCGGCGTTGAAGACGATCTGGCGCAGCGGCTCTTCGATGGCGCGCAGCACGATCTTGATACCGGCTTCCTGATCGGCGTTGTCGCCCTTCAAGTCCTTGACGTTGGCGCGAGCGCGCAGCAGGGCCACGCCACCGCCAGGCACGACGCCTTCTTCAACAGCAGCGCGGGTAGCGTGCAGGGCGTCTTCGACGCGGGCCTTCTTTTCCTTCATTTCGACTTCGGTGGCAGCGCCAACCTTGATCAGTGCAACACCGCCGGCCAGCTTGGCCACGCGCTCTTGCAGCTTTTCACGGTCGTAGTCGGAGGTCGCTTCGCCGATCTGGGTGCGGATCATTGCCACGCGAGCTTCGATGCCAGCGGCTTCGCCGTTGCCGTCGATGATGGTGGTGTTTTCCTTGCCGATTTCAACGCGCTTGGCTTGGCCCAGTTCAGCCAAGGTAGCCTTCTCCAGGGTCAGGCCGACTTCTTCGGCGATCACTTGGCCGCCGGTCAGGATGGCGATGTCTTCCAGCATGGCCTTGCGGCGGTCGCCGAAACCAGGAGCCTTGACGGCAGCGGTCTTCAGGATGCCACGGATGTTGTTGACCACCAGGGTAGCCAGGGCTTCGCCTTCGACGTCTTCAGCCACGATCAGCAGCGGACGGCCAGCCTTGGCGACTTGTTCCAGCACCGGCAGCAGGTCACGGATGTTGGAGATCTTCTTGTCGAACAGCAGGATGAAGGGATTGTCCAGAGCGACGATCTGCTTCTCTTGGTTGTTGATGAAGTACGGCGACAGGTAGCCACGGTCGAATTGCATACCTTCGACGATGTCCAGTTCGTTTTCCAGCGACTTGCCGTCTTCCACGGTGATGACGCCTTCCTTGCCGACCTTTTCCATGGCCTTGGCGATGATGTCGCCGATGTCCGCGTCGGAGTTGGCCGAGATCGAGCCGACTTGAGCGATTTCCTTGGAGGTGGTGGTGGGCTTGGCCAGGTTCTTCACTTCACCGACGATGGCGGTGACAGCCTTGTCGATACCGCGCTTCAGGTCGGTCGGGTTGAAGCCTGCGGCGACGTACTTGAAGCCTTCGCGCACGATGGCTTGAGCCAGCACGGTTGCGGTGGTGGTACCGTCACCGGCGTTGTCGGAGGTCTTGGAAGCGACTTCCTTGACCAGCTGGGCACCCATGTTTTCCAGCTTGTCCTTCAGTTCGATTTCCTTGGCGACGGAAACGCCGTCCTTGGTCACGGTCGGGGCGCCGAAGCTGCGCTCCAGCACGACGTTGCGGCCCTTGGGGCCCAGGGTGACCTTGACTGCGTTGGCCAGGATGTTGACGCCGTTGACGACCTTGGCGCGTGCTTCATCGCCGAAAATAACTTGCTTTGCTGCCATGTTGGATTCTCCAGAAATTCGGTTCAGTTCATGTCGCCGGGCTCGGGCCTGAAGATTCAGGGAGCACCGGCTGCTGTCTTGTTGCCGATGGCCTTCACGTTTTCTCTATCTATATAGAAGGAAAAGGAAGGCCGGATGCCGAATTACTTCTCGACGACGGCGAACAGGTCTTCTTCGCGCATGACCAGCAGTTCCTGGCCATCGATCTTCACGGCCTGGCCGGAGTACTTGCCGAACAGAACGCGGTCGCCGACCTTCACGGCCAGTTGGCGGACCTTGCCATCTTCCAGGATCTTGCCGTTGCCGACGGCCAGGACTTCGCCTTGGTCCGGCTTTTCGGTCGCTGCGTCAGGCAGAACGATACCGGAAGCAGTCTTGGTTTCCTGGTCGAGGCGCTTGACGATAACGCGATCGTGCAAAGGGCGAAGATTCATGAGAACTCCTTAATTTTCAATAAGTTAGCATTGATTGCGGCGATGCCTGCAACGGTTTTCTTCCAAATGCAGCAGACGTCACCGCATGAAAAAGGGGATTGCGCCCGGCGGCGCTGTTAGCACTCTGCCGTGACGAGTGCTAAGTATAGGGATGGGTTGGGGAATTTTCAAGGCGTCAATTGCCGTGTTTGCGCGCCTGGTCTGCGCAGCGGCACTCAAAAAAATTCGAGGTCAGTTAAGAGAAATGCAGGCATGGCTCTGAATATGTAAAAAATAGAATGCGAATCATTATTATTGCGGCTCTTTCGGATCAGTCCGGAAGAGCCTTTTTTTATAAGAAATGAACGGCGGAGGTTCGCCAGTATTTTTATTGGACCGAAATGCAATGAAGAACAATCAGGCCCCATTCAACCATGCACGCGATCTGCGTATCGCCACTTCAACCCTTGCCTCGCTCGTGATGCTCGGCTTCCCGCTGGCCGGCATGGCGCAGCAGTCCGCGGCGCCCGACGGGCCGACGGGGCTGGAACCGATCCAGGTCAGCAGCGATTGGCTCGGCACTGGCTTCGAGAGCAGCGTGAAGACCTATCCCGGTGCCCGCACCGTGGTCAAGAAGCAGGAGATCGACAGCACCGGCGCCGTCAGCATCGGCGAGGTGATGCGCCGCATTCCCGGCGTGCAGTCCAGCGACAGCGCCGGTAGCTCCGGCAGCGCGATCGCCTTGAACATCGGCGTGCGCGGACTGACCGGACGCTTTTCGCCGCGCTCCACCGTCCTGCTGGATGGCATCCCCTTGTCGGTGGCACCCTATGGCCAGCCCCAGCTTTCGTTTGCGCCCCTGAGCCTGAACAACATCGAATCGATCGATGTCATCCGTGGCGGCGGCGCGGTGCGCTTCGGCCCGCAGAACGTGGGCGGCATCATCAATTTCAAGACGCGCTCCATTCCGGCAGGCGAGGGTATCTCGGGTGATGCTTCGGTGCGCTACAACAGCTACGGCAAGGGCGGGGGCAATGCGCAGTACACCGCCTTCGCCGGCGGCCAGAGCGACAATGGCCTGGGCATGGCCTTCCTGTACTCGGGCCAGGACGGCAGCGGATGGCGCGACAAGAGCGATGAACATCTCAACGATTTTGCGCTGAAGATGCGCTACGAAATTTCCCCGCGTTCAGAACTCCACGCCAAGTTCAATTACTACGATGTGCTGAGCCGCACGCCGGGCGGCCTCACCACCGCGCAGTACGCCGCCGACCCGTTCCAGAACACCCGCCAGCGCGACAACTGGAGCGGTACCCGCAAAGGCTTCGACGTCGGTTACCTCAATACGCTGTCGGATCATCAGGAGCTGGAGATCCGGACCTACTTCAACCAGGCGACCCGCCAGAGCAGCTTGATCAACGTGACCGGCGTGCGCCTCTCGCATCAGCCGCGCAACTATGAAACGCTGGGCATCGAACCCCGCTACACGCAGCGATTCGCCTGGGGCGGCACTACGCACGATGTCACCGTGGGTTACCGCACCATCCGCGAGCGCGGGAATGACAACATCTACAACGAAGCGGTCCGCACCGGCGCGCTGAGCGGATTCACCCAGTTCCAGAACAGTACCGATGCCCATGCCGGCTACATCGACGACAAGATTGCATTCGGCAGATGGCGCATCACGCCGGGCCTGCGTTTCGAACAGGTGCGGTCAAGCCGCTACGAAATGGGCAAGAAGGATCCTTATGAAGTGGCCAACGACAAGCTGCTGCCCTCGATCAACCTGGCGTATCTGCTCACGGAGCAATTGACCCTGTTCAGCAACTACAACACCTCCTTCGGCGTGGTGCAGAATTCGCAACTCAACACCATGTCTTCCGCCAATCCGCTGTCGCCCGAACTGGCCCGGACGATGGAAGGCGGCATGCGCTGGAAGAGCGCACAGGCCTCCGCCGAAGCCACGGTGTTCCACATCAATTTTGACAACCAGATCGTGTCGGTGCAGGGAACGACGCCCAACGTCTTCCGCAACATCGGCCGCACCCAGCATGATGGCGTCGAACTGGCGATGGACTATGCCTTCGCTCCGGACAGCCCCCTGAAAGGCTGGTCGGTCTTCGCCAACTACACCTACACCCGCGCCCTGCAGAAGTCAGGCAGCAATCCAGGCAAGGACTTGCCGTTCTATGCACGCACGACCGATACGCTCGGGGTGCGCATGCAAACCGGTCCCTGGACGCTCAACCTGTCGACCACGCACCAGGGCCGACAGTTTGCCGATGAAGCCAACACCGTCGCCGAAAGCGCCGACGGCAGCATCGGAGAAATCCCGGGCGTGCGTCTCTGGAATGCGCAGGCGAGCTGGAAGGTGCCGGGCAAGAAGGGATTCGACCTCACCGCGGGCGTCAACAACCTGCTGGACCGGCGCTACTTCACCCGTACCGTGGATGGCAATCTGGGAAAGCTGGTCGGTGCGCCGCGGACCTTGTATGTCCAAGGACGTTACACATTCTGACCGTGCCGGGATGAATGAAATCGCGCACAGGCCACCGCGGCCATCGTTCATCTGGCCCTTCCGCAAGCAGGGTCCCGGATCCGGGGTCAAATGAAGAATAATTCCCGCAATACGAGAATTGATCCCCGGGAATGAGGCTGGCACCCCAATCCAGCCTCGTTACAAGTGCAGCTTTCTGCTATTTCCCCACCCTAATTGGTGCACTCCTTCGCATCCCGATTCAAAAAAGTGCATAAAACGTGCGATATGAATGAAGCGCCGCGTTGGCACGGAACTCGCTCTCCCAGCCGCACCATTACGGTGTATTCTGCCCGGCGGGGCGGTGTAATGGAGGAACTGCCCCGCCTGGCCTGGCGCTGCGGCCGGGCCGCTTGCCTGCTGTGGCTCCGTCCCTTTTTATCCGGGGATGCCCCTGGGGAAAGCGCCCGAGTGGCGATGCTGCAAGGCATGGCTCGGTTTTTGCAGTAGCAGAGTCCGCAAGCAAGAACCGGTCAGCGACTGGGAGGCGCTGCGGTGCTTTCCGATCAGGTTGCCGTCCACACGGTGGTCAGAATCGGTCAGCGCACATAACAAATGGCACAACGAACTGCGTTTTCAATCTTTCATTGGAAGTAATAGGAGCAATTCATGCAAAAAATCAAAATGATTCCTGTCGCTACGGCACTGGTGGCAGCGTTCTCGTTCGCAGGGGCAGCGCAGGCACAAGAAGTCATCAAGATCGGTCACGTCGCTCCTCTGACCGGTCCCAACGCGCACATCGGCAAGGACAATGAAAACGGTGCCCGCATGGCCGTGGACGAACTCAACGCCAAGGGCTTCGAGATCGGCGGCAAGAAGGTCACCTTCCAGCTGGTCCCCCAGGATGACGCTTCCGATCCGAAGCAAGCCACCACCGTGGCCCAGGCCCTGGTCGATGCCAAGGTCAAGGGCGTGGTCGGCCACATGAACTCCGGTACCACCATCCCGGCTTCCAAGATCTACTTCGACGCCGGCATCCCGCAAATCTCGCCCTCGGCGACCAACCCCAAGTACACCCAGCAAGGCTTCAACACCGCCTTCCGCGTGGTGGCCAACGATGGCCAGCTCGGTGGCGTCCTGGGCCGCTATGCCGTCAATGAACTGAAGGGCAAGAACGTGGCCGTCATCGACGACCGCACTGCCTACGGTCAAGGCGTGGCCGAAGAATTCCGCAAGAGCGCCCTGGCTGCCGGTGCCACCATCGTGGCTACCCAGTACACCACCGACAAGGCTACCGACTTCAACGCCATCCTGACCTCGGTCAAGTCCAAGAAGCCGGACCTGGTCTTCTTCGGCGGCATGGATGCCGTGGCCGGCCCGATGCTGCGCCAGATGGATCAGCTGGGCGTGTCTGCCAAGTTCATGGGCGGTGACGGTATCTGCACCACCGAACTGCCGAGCCTGGCCGGTGCTGGCCTGAAGGACAGCGAAGTGGTCTGTGCCGAAGCCGGTGGCGTGACCGAAGCAGGCAAGAAGCCGCTGGAAGACTTCAAGGCTGCCTACAAGAAGAAGTTCAACCAGGACGTCGTGATCTACGCACCGTACACCTACGATGCGCTGATGACCCTGGCTGACGCCATGAAGCAGGCCGGCTCGTCCGACCCCAAGGTCTACCTGCCGGTCCTGGCCAAGATCAAGCACAAGGGCGTCACCGGTGAAATCGCCTTCGACGCCAAGGGCGACATCCTGAACGGTACCCTGACCCTGTACACCTACAAGGGCGGCAAGCGTACCCTGCTGAGCGTGGTCAAGTAATTTGACATCAAGCTTCACCTCCGGGACCGTCACGGTTCCGGCGGGAGCAGCAGTGACAAGCCCCGGCCTTCGTGCCGGGGCTTTTTCTTTCATATCGACCAAAAACCGGGGCGACCCGCCGCCGCATTTACAGATTATAATGAGACACGTTCTCATTACATATTGCGGTCATGGCCGACCTCGCTCCCTCCCGTCCTCACGACATTGCTGGCATTTACACCGGGCATCACCGGTGGCTGCTGGGCTGGCTGCGCCGCCGTACCGACAATGCCGAGCTGGCGGCCGACCTGGCGCAGGATACCTTCGTGCGGATGATGGTCTCGCGCCGCGATTTCATCGTCGATGAAGTGCGCACCCTGCTGGCCACCATCGCGCGCGGCCTGATGATCGACCATTTCCGTCGCTGCGCGCTGGAAGCTGCCTTCCTGGAAATGCTGGCGCAGATGCCGCCCGAGCACCTGCCATCGCCCGAAGCGCAGCTGCTGGTGCTGGAAACCCTCAACGAAGTCGACGCCATGCTGGCCGGCTTGCCGCCCAAGGTGCGCAGCGCCTTCCTGCTGTCGCAGCTCGATGGCCTGGCCTATGCCGAGATCGCGGTGCGGCTGGAGGTGTCGCTGAGTTCGGTGCAGCAATACATGAAGCGCGCCTTCACCGCCTGCTACCGGCTGCAATATGGGCTCTGAGCGCACGGCCCCCAACGACGACATCGTCATGGCCGCCATCGACTGGATGGTGCGGCTGCAATCGGGCAGCGCCACCGATCACGAGCACGAAGCCTGCCGCCGCTGGCGTGCCGAACAGCCGCAGCACGAGCTGGCCTGGCAGCGGCTGCAGTCGCTCAGCGAGCGGGTCGCCACGCTGCCGCGCGCGCTGGCCCACGGCAGCATCGGTGCCAGCGAAGCCCGCACGCGCAACAACCGCCGCTTTGCGCTCAAGACCTTGTGCGTGGCGACCGGCGCGGGGCTGCTGGCGGCCAGTGCAGCACGATGGACGCCGTGGCAGGCCTGGATGGCCGGCTACACCACCCGCACCGGAGAGCGGCGCCGGATCACGCTCGCCGATGGCACCCTGCTGCAACTCAACAGCGCCACTGCCGTGGACGTCAGTTTCGACGAGCAGCAGCGCCTGATTCGCCTGTTTCGCGGCGAAGTGCTCATCACCACGGGACATGAAGAGCGCCCTTCCTATCGTCCCTTCCTCGTGCAGACACGGCTGGGGCAGGCGCGCGCACTGGGCACCCGCTTCCAGCTGCGCGATGCGGAGGAGGGCATGCGCCTTGCCGTTTATGAGGGCGCGGTGGAATTCCGTTCGCAAAATGAGAATGCACCTGTGCGCGTGGATGCGGGGCGTCAAGGGCTGTTCGATGCGCAAGGGCTGGTCGGCCGCCTCCTTGCCGCCAATGAACAGGCCATCGCCTGGACCGATGGTGTCATCGTGGCCGACCGCATGCCGCTGGGCCAACTGGTGGCCGAGCTGGATCGCTATCTCCCCGGCAAGCTGCGCTGTGATCCGGCGGTGGCCGGCCTGACCATCTCGGGCGTGTTTCCGCTCGACCAGCCGGCACGCATCCTGGCCGCGATTGCGCGGACCTTGCCGGTGCGGGTGGATTCCTTCACGGATTACTGGATCACCTTGCGGCCACGGACCGACACCTGAGGCCGGCATGGATATAAAACATTTTTAAAATTTTTCTGCAGGTTTTTGGATCTCGTTCGGTTTACCAGATAGCAAGCCCTCTGAAGCTCACCATCGAACGACATCCATGACCATCCGAACCTGCTTCCCCTCGCGTCCGACCCTGTCCCGACTGGCCATCCTGGCCGCCTTCGCCAGCCCCGTGGCCGGTGTGCAGGCGCAGGCCACCGATGCCCAGCGCCAGGCCTACGACATCCCCGCTGGTCCTCTCGACCAAAGCCTCAACAGCTTCGCCCGCCGTGCGGGCGTGCTGCTCTCTTTCGATCCGGCCATCACGCGCGACCGCCAGAGCGCGGGTCTTTCCGGCCGCTATACGGTAGCGGAAGGGTTTGCCGCGCTGCTCAACGGCACCCCGCTGCAAGCGATCCGCAACGCCGACGGCGGCTACACCGTCGCGGCACCGGCGGCCACCACCGGCAGCAATGCCAATGCCGTCCTGCCTACCGTCACGATCACCGAAAGTGCCGACCCCACCGCGCCCTACGCGGGTGGACTGGTCGCACGCGGCGGCAGCCTCGGTGTACTGGGCACGGCCAGCGTCATGGACACGCCCTTCAGCACCACCAACTACACCTCGCAAGGTATCGAGGATGTACAGGCGCGCGCCATCGGCGACGTCATCGCCAACGATGCCTCGGTGCGCAACACCAATGGCAATGGCGGTTTCGGCGACAGCTACCAGATTCGCGGCTTCACCATGTCGGCCAATGACGTGGCCTTCAATGGCCTGTATGGGATGGTGCCGCTCACGCGCATGCCCATCTCCATGGTCGAGCGCATCGAAGTGCTCAAGGGACCGGGCACGCTGATGTATGGCATGGGCCCGGCCGGCGGCGTGGGCGGGGCGGTCAACCTGATTCCCAAGCGTGCGCACGAAGATCCGATCTCCAGCGTTACGGCCACCTATCTTTCCAATTCGCAGTTCGGATTGAAGGCCGACCTCGGCCGCCGCTTCGGCGAGCAGCAGGAGTGGGGCATCCGCGTGAACGCGCTCTATGCCGATGGCAACACCGGCCTGTCCGGCAGCAACCAGCAGCAGAACATGGGCTCGGTCGGACTCGACTACAACGGCGGCCGCGTGCGCTGGAGTCTGGATGCCTACACCCAGCACGAAGATGCCCGCAACTTCCGTCCGCAATTCAGCATCAGCAGCCTGGTGATGCCGGAAGCGCCCTCGGGCAAGACCAACCTCTATCCCGGCACCACCCTGCAATCGGATGACAAGGCCGTCGCCACGCGCCTGGAATACGACATCAACGACTACCTGACCGCCTACGGTGCCGTCGGTTATCACGAGGCCACGTCCTCCCAGAGCTGGCCCAGCGCCACCATCCTCAATGCGGCCGGTGATACGGCGGCGCTCTACAACGGTTACTACGACCAGAAGGTCGTTTCCACTTCGGCCGACGTCGGCATGCGTGCTCGCTTCAACACCGGCGGCATCAAGCACACCGTGATGCTGGGCGTGAACATGCTGGATCAGCAGACCGATTACTTCTACCTCTCCGAGAGCAGCAGCGTCACCTCCAATCTGTATCGTCCGGTCGCCTTGCCCGCGGTCAGCGGCGCACGTGGCGAACCCACGCCGCAAAGCCAGATCCGCCTGACCAGCGTGGCGCTGACCGATACTCTGTCGCTGGCCGATGACCGCCTGCGCATCACCGCCGGCTTGCGTCGCCAGCAGGTGTATTCGCACAGCCTGGTGGATGCCACGCAGACCTCCAACAAGACCGCCATCTCGCCGGTGCTGGGCGTGGTCGTCAAGCCGGTGCAGAACGTTTCGCTGTATGCCAACTACACGGCGGCCCTGAGCGCAGGTGGGTTCACTTCGGCCAGCGACGGCAATCCCAACCAGCTCTTCCCGCCCTACAAGTCCAAGCAGGTGGAGACCGGAGCCAAAATTGACTGGGGCCGTATCACGACCACGGCGGCCGTATTTCAGATCGAACAGGCCAATGCCAGCACCACGCTGGTCAATGGCGTGAGCACCACCACCCAGGATGGCCGCAATCGCGTGCGCGGACTGGAACTGGCGGCCTATGGCGAACTGCAGCGCGGCCTGCGTTTCAATGCCAGCGGCACCTTCTTCAATGCCAAGCAGTACCACACCGACAATGGCACCAATGACGGCAAGGATGTCGGCGCGATCCCCAACAGCAACTTCAACCTGGGGCTGGATTGGGATGCGCCGTGGCTGCAGGGCCTGGCCTTGAATACGCGTGTCACCCGCACAGGTTCGATGTGGTACAGCAACGAGAACAAGCTCAAGGTGCCGGGCTGGACCCGCGTCGATATCGGTGCGCGCTACATCACCCGGGCGGCAGGGCAGGTCGTGACCTATCGCGCCAACATCGAGAACCTGTTCGACAAGAATTACTGGCTGATGCAGAACGGTTATGTGGGCACGTCATCGGGGCGGACACTGGTGCTGTCGGCGCAGGTCGATTTCTGATCTGAGTACGTCACTCACGCGCGTGAGGAATGCCTTGCTGCTGAAAAGCGGCAGGGCTTTTTTTTCAAGAAACGCTTAAAAGATTTAAATGATTTATCAGTTTTAAAATTGAGCCGATCAAAACCTGACGAGTCCATCAGGTTTCGATCAGGCCATTTTCTTGTCCATCTCGCGCGCACTTTCCAGAAACACCCGCCGCAACCATTCGATGCCCGGATCATTGGTGCGATAGCGATGCCACTGCATCATCTGATGCATCTCCGCCAGCGGCAGCGGACTTTCCTTGAGTACCACCGGCAATTGCGTGGCCAGCTTGCGCGCCAGCCGGCCATGCACGGTGGCGATGCGGTCGGTCCCCTGCACCAGCGCCACACAGGAGGCAAAGCTGAAGCTGGTGATCTCCACCCGCCGCGCAAAGCCCAGCTTGCTGGCCATCCACGCCTCCACCGAGGAGGCGTTGGCACCGGGCGGCACCATGACCACATGACCGGCCTCCATGTAGCGCTCCAGCGTCAGTTTGCCCTTGGCCAGCGGACTGTCGCGCCACACCACGCAGACGTGACGTTCGCGAAACACTTCCTCCGCCGGATGATCGGGCGTACAAAATTCCTGCGGCAGCACCAGCAGATCGACCTCTGCGCGATCCAGCGAACGGGTCGGATCCTGCACCTGCGGCATCAGCGCAAATCGGATCTGCGGCCCTTCGGCATGCGCGCGTGCGATCACGCGCGGGATCAGCACGTTGAGGCTGAAGTCGGAGACCGAGATGCGGAATTCCCGATGTGACTCCGCCGGGACGAAAGGGGGCTTGGCCGCGATCGATCCTTCGATACGCCGCAATACGTCATTGACCGCATCGCGCAGCACTTCGGCGCGCGGCGTGGCTTCCATGCGGCGGCCGACCTGGATCAGCAATTCGTCATCGAAATATTCGCGCAAGCGCGCCAGCGCATTGCTCATGGCGGACTGGCTCAGGTGGATCTTCTCGGCGGCGCGGCTGATGTTGAGTTCGGTCAGCAGCGCGTCGAGCGCGACCAGCAGATTGAGGTCGAGCTTGTTGAAACGCATTGGATAAGTCTCCGTTGTCGGGTGCCGGCCTTTCTTTTGTGCAAGGGTTGCAGGGCCGGTCATGTATTGATCCCGTCCATATCATGAATCAAAACAATCCATTTGATCAATATCAACCTCGACCTTAACCTTCATCCATCCGCTGCACGGCCTCGCAGAAGCATCCAAGAAAAGGCCGGCACGGCAAGCCGGTGGCGCCCTGCGCCATTGATCGGCCTGGCCCCGAGAAGACGCCGCGATGGCGAGACAACAAGCCAGGCAGGGTAGGAGACAAGGAGACAGAAGTGAAGAGAGGAACCGTACCAGCCCGGCGGCTGGGGAATCGTGCCGTCCTGGCCGTCGTGGCCATGATCGGGAGTGCCAGCATGCAGTCCGCGCAAGCCTTCGAAGGGGGCGTTTCGCCATTCCCCACCGGGTCCACCAGTGAATACATCGCCGCGCTGCCGCCCATCCCGGGCCTGTTCGCGGTAGAGCAGTTCAACTACAGCAGTGCCGACGGCCTGTACGACAACAAGGGCAACAAGCGCCCCATCCCCTTCAAGACCGATGTGTTCTCGGCCACCACGCGCCTGCTGACTTCCTATGGCGTCGAATGGATGGGCGCCAAGGTCTATTCGCAACTGGTGTTGCCGGTGGTCTCGCTGCATACCGAAGTGATGGGCCACGGCGAGAACCACAACGGCCTCTCCAACGTCACTGTCACGCCGCTGCTGCTGCGCTGGGATGTGGCCGCGCATACCAACGTCACCTTCGGCTTCGACTTCGCGCTCAAGACCGGTTCCTACGACCCCAATCGCACCAGTGTGGCGGTCGGCTACACCTCGTATCAGCCGGTGCTGGCGATCCGTCACAACGATCCCAACGGGCTGGACCTGGGTATCTCCAATCGCCTGCTCTTCAACGACAAGAACAGCGATACCAATTACCGCTCCGGCTCTGCCTACGTGGCGGACTTCATCGGTGGCTGGAACTTCGGCAAATGGAAAGTCGGCGTCACCGGTTCCTATCTGAACCAGTTCACCGATGACCGCCAGAACGGCACCGACATCACCGGCAACCGCACGCGCAGCTTCGCCATGGGGCCGACCGTGGCCTACAACGCCGGCACCTACAGCATCAACATGAACGTGCAGCGCGGCCTGTACGCCGCCAACACGGCCAAGAGCGATGCCATCTGGATCAACTTCGCCATGCCGCTGTGGATGGGAGGCCCGCACTGAGGCCGCGCAGCCGTCCATCCGTATCACTCATCATCAAAGGAGTTACACCATGTTCCGTTACTTCCCGACGAACTATGTCTGGAATCTTTCCGTCGATCTCGCCATCGAGATGGGCGCACGCATCGGCGAAATCGAAGCCATGTGCGCCCCCCTGCAGGAGGCGGCCAAACAGCCTGACGCCGAAGGCACCGCCGCCTTCCGCGCCACCTGGGCGGACATGGCAGAAAAGCTCTGCAGCCTGGCCGCCGAGGATGAAGCGCGCGGCCGGCTGCTCTCGGCCGGTGCCAAGTACAAGCGCGCGGCCAGCTACCTGCTGACCTGCGAACGCCTGCAGGGTCACGGTGCACCGGGCCGGCTTGAGCTGTATCGCCGCTTCCTGGAAGTGTTCCAGCGCGGCATCACGCTGGCCGGTGACAACTGCGAGCGCGTCGAGACTCCTTACGAAGGCAAGGTCATCTCGGGCCTTTATACCCGCGCGAACAATGTACAGGGGCCTGCCCCGATTCTGGTCCAGCTCAATGGCCTGGATTCGACCAAGGAAATGAAATACCTGGTCGGCCTGCCCGGCTGGCTGGCCGAGCGCGGGGTCTCGTCGCTGGTGATCGACCAGCCCGGCACCGGCGAAGCCCTGCGCCTGCACGGCATGACCGCACGTTTCGATGCCGAGCACTGGGCGCGCCACGTGGTGGACTGGCTGGAACAGCGCGACGATGTCGATGCCAGCCGCATCGGCTGTGAAGGCGTCTCGCTGGGCGGCTACTACTGCCCGCGCGTGGTGGCCATGGAGCCGCGCTTTGCCTGTGGTGTGGTGTGGGGTGCCAATCACGACTGGCGCGATGTACAGAAAAAGCGCCTGGAAAAAGAGGGCGATTTCCCCGTACCGCATTACTGGCAGCACGTCTGCTGGGTGTGGGGTGCCAAGGATATCGACGATTTCATGCGCATCGCCGAAGACGTGCATCTGGATGGCGTGGTCGAGAAGATCCGCGTGCCCTTCCTGGTCACCCACGGCGAGAAGGACACGCAGATTCCCCTGAAGTGGGCGCACCGCACCTACGAACAGCTGGTCAACAGTCCCAAGCGCGAATTGAAGATCTTCACCGACCGCGAAGGCGGCGCCCAGCACGCCAGCTTCGACAACTCCATCAACGCCGGCCATGTCATCGCCGATTGGGTGGCGGAGACCCTGGGCGGCCGCACCAAGCGCTGATGCGTTCCGTGCAGCAACGAAACACCGAGTCAATCACAAGGAAATCCGCATGAACATCATTGGACCCGATGCCCTGGTCTTTGGCGTGGACGATCTGCCCGCCTGCCGCCAGTACCTGCTCGACTATGGCCTCAAGGAGGGTGGTAACGACCGTTACGAAGCCCTCGACGGTACCGCCATCGTGCTGCGCGCCAAGGACGACGCCACGCTGCCGCCCCCCATGGGCACCGCCAGCCTGCTGCGCGAAACCGTCTATGGCGTGGCCGACGTCGCCACGCTGGATGCCATCGAAACCGAACTGCGCCGTGACCGCGAAGTCAGCCGCCGCGATGGCGTGGTGCGCAGCGTGGACGACATGGGCTTTGCGCTGGCCTTCCAGGTCACCGTGCGCCGTGCGCTCGACATCAAGTCGGAACGCGTCAACGGCCCCGGCGATGCCCAGCGCGCACCGAACCAGCTGGGCCTGCCCGCCGAGGGCGAAGCCCTGCCGCGCACGCTGTCGCACGTGGTGTATTTCGTGCCGGATGCGGCCAAGGCCGAGGCCTTCTATCAGCGCCTGGGTTTCGTCTGCACCGATCGCTTCACCGGCGTGGGTCCCTTCCTGCGTCCGGCCGGGACCCTGGATCACCACACGCTGTTCATGATCCAGACCCCGCCCTTCATGAAGGGCTGCGAACACTTCACCTTCCACATGGGCGGCCCGACCGAGGTGCTGCTGGCCGGCACCCGTTTCGTCGAAAAGGGTTATCAAAGCTTCTGGGGGCCGGGCCGCCATCGCTTCGGCAGCAACTGGTTCTGGTATTTCAATTCGCCGCTGGGCTGCCACGTCGAATACGACGCCGACATGGACCTGCACGACGATCAATGGGCCGCGCGCGAAGCACCGATGGGTGCCGATGCCTCGCAATTGTTCCTGTTCCAGTACCGCGAGAAGTGGGCACCGGGCGGCCCGCCGCCGCCTGGCGCAGCACACTGATTGCCGGGCATAGCGGGAGAGACAGCCATGTACCTGTGCCATGTTACGCAATTGCCCGAGGACGGCGCGCGCGGTTTCGATACCAGCGGGGCAGGGCAGGCCACCATCTTCCTGCTGCGCCGGGGCGACCAGGTACGGGCCTGGCAAGACAGCTGCCCGCACCACGGCACACCGCTGCCATGGCGGCGCGATGCCTATCTCGATGCCAGCGGGCAGCACGTGGTCTGTGCCGCCCATGGCGCATTGTTCGATCCGCTCACCGGCGTGTGCACGCTAGGCCCCTGCCTGGGCGACTCGCTCACGCCGGTGGCGCTGCGCATCGATGACGACGGCGGCCTGCACCTGGCCACCGGCGAAGACGATCCACTCATCAAGAAAAAGATTCAGGAGACACCATGACACTCGCAGCCCAACGCATCCTCATCATCGGCGGCGGTTTTTCCGGCGCATCGGCCGCCATTGACCTGCGCCGCCGTGGCGCCCAGGTCGACCTGGTGGAACTCGATCCCCAGTGGCGCAACTATGGTGCCGGCATCAGCCTCGGCCCGGCCACGCTGCGTGCGCTCAAGCAACTCGGGGTGCTCGATGCCTTCCTGCGCGAAGGCGCGGCCGGTGATGGGGTGCGCCTGTGCCTGCCGCACGGCCCGCAGATCGCCGAGCTGCCCACCCCTCGCCTGGCCTCGCCCGACGTACCCGGCGGCGGTGCCATCCTGCGTCCGGTACTGGCGCGCATCCTGGCCGATGCCACCCGCGCCTCGGGCACCGACGTGCGCCTGGGCTGCACTTTCACGGCGCTGCGTGAGATCGGCGACGAGGTCGAGGTCGACTTCACCGATGGCCAGACCCGCCGCTATGATCTGGTGATCGGTGCCGATGGCCTCTATTCCAAGCTGCGGGCCCATCTTTTCCCCAACGCACCCAAGCCGCGCTACAGCGGCCAGGCCGTGTGGCGCGCCATCCTGCCGCGTCCGGCGGAGATCACCACCTGCACCATGTGGATGGGGCCGCAAATCAAGCCCGGCGTCAATCCGGTGTCGAAAGACGAGATGTACCTCTTCGTCACCGAGCCGCGTCCGGTCAACGACCACGTCGATCCGGCCACCTTCGTGGCGCGCCTGCGCGGCCTGCTGGAAGACTTCAGCGCCCCGGTCTTGAAGACCATCCGCGACCAGCTCGACGACAACGCCCGCATCATCTTCCGCCCGCTGGAAGGCTTGCTGCTGCCGCGTCCGTGGTATCAGGGCCGCGTCGTGCTGATCGGTGATGCGGTGCATGCCACCACGCCGCACCTGGCCTCCGGTGCCTGCATCGGCATTGAGGATGCGCTGGTGCTGGCCGACGAACTGGCGCGCAACGGCAACGTATCGCTGGCCTTGTCGGCCTTCGAGGAACGCCGTTGGGAACGTTGCCGCATGGTGGTGGAGAACTCGGCCCGGCTGGGCGAGATCGAGGTCGGGGGCGGCGACAAGGACGAGCACTCGCGCATCATGCGCGAATCGCACGCGGCGCTGGTCCAGCCGATCTGATTTTTTTCATCAATATAAAAAATATAAACGATTAACGCTTAACGCTTCAGCAACCTGCGTACGACGCGAGGAGACAAGATGATCACGACCTATTCCAAGCGCGCCCTGGCTGCGCTGATGCTGGCGCACTGCGCCGGCATGATCGACCTGGTGGCGCTGCCGGTCTGGGTCGGCACGCTGGTGGCGCATTACCACTTCGATGCCCGCCAGGCGGGCCTCTTGGCCTCGCTCTTCCTGGGCGGCGCGGTGCTGGCCAGTGCCGTGCTGGCACCTCGCTTCGATCCCGAGACGGCACGCTGGAAGGCGGCAATCGGCTTCGGCCTCTCGGCCCTGTTGTTCGCCGTGGCGGCGCAGACCCAGCACTACCTGCTGCTGGCCTTGCTGCATGCGGCGTGCGGCATCACCACCGGGCTCTCGCTCAGTGTCACGCATGGCACCATCGCGCGCGGCAGCAATCCGCATCGCGGCTTTGCGCTGGTGGGTATCGCGCTGGGCTTGTTTGCCATCCTGTTCCTGGGCAGTGCGCCGCCGATCATCGCCAGCGTGGGTGGTCCTGCCTTGTTCTATCTCTTCGCGGGGGTGATGGCCATGGGTGCGCTGGCTTGTGCCCTGGCGTTTCCCCGTCCGGAGACGGATGGCCTGCCGCGTGTCGCCAAGCCGCGCGAGCCGGTGCCGCGCCAGGTCTGGTACGGCATTGCCGGCATCGCCTGCATGGGGCTGGTGCAATCGATGACCTTCAGTTTCCTGGAGCGCGTGGGCAGTGATCGCGGCTTCGGACTGGAAGCGGTCACCGGTGTGCTCATCGCGCTGGGCTTCGTCAACCTGCTGCCCGCACCGCTGGCCGCACTGCTGGAGAAGCGGCTGCCCGCCCGCAGCGTACTGATGGCCGGCCCGCTGGTGCAAGCGCTGCTGGTGGTGGTGATCATGAGTTCGTTGCGTTTTGCACCTTATGCGGCAGCGGCGTCAGTGTTTGCTGCCGTGATGATCTTCACGCACACCTTCGCCTTCGGCCTCATGGCCCGTCTGGACCGCAGCGGCCGTGCCATGGCTGCCACGCCCGCCATGCTGATGACGGGTGCGGCCATCGGCCCCATCCTCGGCGGCACGCTGGTGCAGGGCTGGGGCTATGGCAGCCTGGGTCCGGTGGCGGTGGTGCTGGGCGTGGGGGCATCGATCTGTTTCTCGCGGCTGCCGCGTGCAGTCGCCGTTCAACCTCAAGAGGCTCTGGCATGACCGCATCCCTGCAGACGCGTCGCCGTCATCGTTTCGTCGACCTGTCCATCTATCTTGAAAACGACGTGCTCTCCGACCCGCCCCCGCTGGCCCCGAAGATCACTTACCAGAAGCATGCCGACACCCTGCCCGAATTCATGGCCATGCTGCCCGGCACGCAGCCCGAGGATTATCCCGATGGCGAGGCCGCAGCGGCCGAATGGGTCACGCTGACCACGCACAACGGCACGCATCTGGATGCACCGTGGCATTTCCATTCCACGCAAGACGCAAAGAATGGCGGCGCGCGCCCCTCCATCACCATCGATGAAGTGCCGCTGGAATGGTGCTTCCAGGCTGGCGTGAAACTGGACTTCCGTCACTTCCCCGATGGCTACGTCGCCACCGCCGCCGATGTGGAGGCCGAACTCAAGCGCATCGGCCACGTGCTGCAGCCACTCGACATCGTCGTGGTCAATACCCGCGCCGGCTCGCGCTACGGTCACCGTGACTATCTCGGTGCCGGCTGCGGCATGGGTTACGAAGCCACCATGTACTTGCTCGAACGCGGCGTGCGCCTGACCGGCACTGATGCCTGGAGCTGGGACGCACCGTTCTCCTATACCGCGCAACGGGTAGCCGAGACCGGCGACAAGTCCCTGATCTGGGAAGGCCACAAGGCCGGCCGCGACATCGGTTACTGCCACCTGGAAAAACTGCACAACCTGGAAGCCCTGCCGGCGCATGGCTTCACCATCAGCTGCTTCCCGCACAAGATCCGTGGGGCCAGTGCCGGCTGGACGCGCGCGGTCGCGATCTTCGACGAAACCTGATACCCGCCGCCGCACGGACAGCCATCAGCAGATTCAAGCAATACAAGCGATTCAGACGATACAAGCGATTCAATGGAGCCCATGATGTCCTTCCCCCCGATACACCGCGTCGTCACCGGCCACGATGCGCAAGGCCGATCCATCATCAGCAGCGACGGTCCGCTGCCGACCGTGGTCGAAGTGGCCGCCATTCCCGGCACGCTGTTCCATGAGGTCTGGAGCACCAGCGCCACGCCCGCGCGCGTGGACAATGGCCCTGATCCCAGCCTGGGAGCACTGGTGCTGTCGCCCCCGGCGCGCGGCACACGCATGCGTTTCGTCGACATCCCGCCCGACACCGAGGAGTTTCTCGCCAGCGCCAACAGCAAGATGCACGAGGCCTTCAGCCAGATCGGCGAAGCTTCGGCATCCACCGTGCAGACCGACTCGCCCCATCCGCTCATGCACCGTACTGAATCGGTGGACTACGGCATCGTCATCGACGGCGAGATGACGCTGGTGCTGGATCGTGGCGAAGTCGCCCTGAAACCCGGCAGCGTGGTCGTGCAGCGTGGCACCAATCACGCCTGGGCCAATCGTTCCGGCAAGCCTTGCCGCATGCTGTTCATCCTGGTCGATGGCGAGTATGAGCCGGCCATTGCCGCCCAACTCGCCAAGGGAGCGTAAGCCATGAAGTTCGCCACCCTGCGCGACGGCACGCCTGATGGCGCGCTGGTACTGGTCGCGCGCAATGCCGCCACCGCCTTGCCGGTGCCGCAGATTGCGCGCACCCTGATCGATGCGCTGGCGCGCTGGGACGAGGTCACGCCCGCCCTGGCCGAGCGCTATCAGGCCCTCAATGAGGGCCGTGCCGATGGTGCCATCGCCTTCGATGCGCAGCTGTGCATGGCACCGCTGCCGCGTGCACCGCAATGGCTGGACGCGTCCGCCTTCCTCAATCACGGACGTTTGATGGAAGAAGCCTTCAAGACACCGCCGATTCCGTATTTCGATACCGTGCCCGTGATGTACCAGGGGGCCAGCGATGATTTCCTCGGACCGCATCAGGACGTACCGCTGCGGTCGGAAGCCGAAGGCATCGATTTCGAAGGCGAGTTCGGGGTGGTGGTCGGGCCGGTCGCCATGGGTGCGACACCGGACGAAGCCCTGCAGGCCGTGCGCCTGGTGGTGCAGCTCAATGACTGGAGCCTGCGCGCACTCGGCCCGCATGAGATGAAGACCGGTTTCGGCTTCCTGCAGGCCAAGCCCTCGACGGCCTTTGCCCCGATTGCCGTCACCCCCGATGAACTGGGCGATGCCTGGCACGATGGCCGCGTGCAGATGCGCTTGCAGGTGCAGTGGAATGGCGCGCGCTTTGGCGAACCGCACGGCGGTGAAATGAATTTTTCCTTCGGACAGCTGATCGCGCATGCGGCGCACAGCCGTCGCCTCACCGCGGGCTGCATCATTGGCTCGGGTACGGTCTCCAATGTGGCGCGCGCGGCCGGTTCAGCCTGCATCGCCGAGCGGCGCGTGATCGAGAAGATCGATCACGGCGAGATCCGTACCGGCTTCATGCATTTCGGCGATGAGGTGCGCATGCAGGCGCATTACGAGGATGGCCGTCCCGGTCCCTTCGGTATCGTTCAGCAACGCGTGGTGCAGGCAGCATGAGGGTCCTGGTCACTGGCGCGGGCGGCTTCATCGGCGCGATCCTGCTGCAGCTGCTGCAACAGGTGGGGCAGGTCGGCCAACAGCGTATTACGCGGCTGGCGGCGATGGATCGCACCTTGCCTTTGCTGCCCGAGTCCGTCGAATGCATCGAGGGTGAATTGCAGGATGCGCAGGTGCAGTCACGCCTGTCACAGTTCGGTGCCGATCTCTGCTTTCATCTGGCAGCGGTGCCGGGCGGTGCGGCCGAAGCCGATCCGGCCTTGAGCCGCCGCGTCAATCTGGATGCCACGCTGGATCTGTTCAACTTGCTGGCCGAAGGCAGGGCAAGGGGGAGTGCGCCGCCGGTGGTGGTGTATGCCAGCACCATCGCGGTATATGGCACGCCCCTGCCGGACCCGGTCACCCCGGCCACGCCCACGCGTCCGGCGCTGATTTATGGCGCGCACAAACGGGCTTGCGAAATCCTGCTGGCCGATGCCACGCGCCGTGGTGTGCTTGATGGCCGTTCGCTGCGCCTGCCGGGCATCGTGGCGCGTCCGCGTGCTGCCTCGGGATTGGTCTCGGCCTTCATGAGCGAGCTGTTGCATGCGCTGGCGGCGGGCGAGTCCGTGACGCTGCCGGTCGGACCGCAGGCCACTGCGTGGTGGATGTCGGCACAACGTTGTGCGGAGAACCTGCTGCATGCGGCGGTCATGGATCCGATGCTGGATACCGAGTGCCACATGGAACGCACCTGGGCCTTGCCCGTATTGCGGCTATCCATGCAGGAAGTGGTCGCAACGCTCTCGGCCTTGTATCGCGTGGATGGACCTGCGCTTGTGCGCTATGCCCCGCAAGAGCCGGTGGAGGCGGTGTTTGGCCGCTATCCCGTACTTGATGACCGCATCGCGCGCCGGCTTGGCTTGCGTGATGATGGTTCGCCTGCCGAACTGGTACGGCGCGCCTTGTCTCTCCATTCCTGATCTCTCCGGACGCGCAGTTGTGCTGCGCGTCCCGGCATTTGTGCTGCGCTGAATTATTTGCACGCCGGCCCTCCTTCCTGCCCTCAGGGCATATAGCTCCCCGCTGATCCATTGAGGACAATCAGTCCGTTTTCGTTGCCATACAGATTCATTGAGTTCACATCTCAGGGACTATTGGTGACTTTGCATCAATTAACATGATTTGCAACAGCCGAACGAATTCTTGTTTGGCGAGACTGTAAAGTTGGGTAAAATTGCCGCTCGGCATATTTTCCTTGTGGAAATGTCGCCGCAAACAGGCAGACGGACCATCAGGGGTGACAGGTCCGCACCCGTTCAGCACCGCCCGAACCACAACTAAAAATCATGAAACAAGATCCTCAGGGAGTCTTGCGGGGCCCTTCGCGCCCACGCAGGCTGGCGACCGCTTTGTCCTTCGCTTTCAGTCTTGGCCAGTGGGGCCTGGCGCACTACGCGCAGGCACAGACCGATCCGGCCACGCAGCAGTATCAGCGCGAGCAGCAGCGCGAACGCGCACTGCGCCGCCAGCAGGAAACCACACCGGACGTCCGCCTGCCCGCAGAGCCGGCCGCGCCCGCACTGCCGCTGCCTGCGCAGGAGACACCGTGCTATCCGATCCGGCGCGTGGAACTGCGGGGTGAGGAGGCTGCGCGTTTCGATTGGCTGCTCGGGGACGAGGCCTCAGTGGACGGGCGCTGCCTGGGCGTGCAAGGCATCAATGCCCTGATGACACGCCTGCAAAACGCCATCGTCGCGCGCGGCTACATCACCACGCGGGTGCTGGCCGAGCCGCAGGATCTCAACAGCGGCGTGCTGATGCTGACCTTGTTGCCGGGCCGCGTGCGGCAGATACGCTTCGCCGCCGATGCCGATCCACGCGGCACGCAATGGAATGCCTTGCCGGTCCGTCCCGGTGAGCTGCTCAACCTGCGCGACATCGAACAGGGTCTGGAAAATCTCAAGCGGGTCCCCACCGCCGAAGCCGACATCAAGCTTGAACCTGCGCAGGGCGAAGGCGCACTGCCCGGCCAGAGCGATCTGGTCATCAGTTACCGGCAGGCCTTTCCCTTGCGGCTGGCGGTCTCGGTCGACGACAGCGGCTCCGATGCCACCGGCAAATACCAGGGCAGCATTACCCTGTCCTATGACAATTGGTGGACCCTCAATGACCTGTTCTACGTCAGCGTCAACCATGATCTGGGCGGCGGCCATGCCGGCCCGCGCGGATCGCGCGGCAGCACCGTGCATTACTCGCTGCCCTTCGGCTACTGGAACCTGGGCTTCACCACCAGCAGCAGCGACTACCACCAGACCATCGCCGGCCTGACGCAGACCTATCTCTATCGCGGCCAGAGCGAGACCAGCGAAATCAAGCTCGCCCGCATGGTCTATCGCGATGCCTCGCGCAAGACGTCGGTCTCGGCCAAGGCCTTCCTGCGGCGTGCCAGCAATTTCGTCAACGATACCGAGATCGAGGTCCAGCGCCGCCGCACTGCCGGCTGGGAGCTGGGCGTGGCGCATCGTGAATTCATCGCCGATGGCGCGCTCGACCTGAGCCTGGCCTACCGGCGCGGCACCGGTGCATTCTCGGCCTTGCCGGCACCGGAAGACGTCTTCGGCGAAGGCAGCGCGCGTTTCTCGCTGGCCACGCTCGACCTCAACCTGAGCCAGCCCTTCAGCCTCGATGCGCCATGGGGACGACAGGCACTGCGCTACACGCTGGCCGCACGCGGCCAATGGAATGGTACCGCCCTGGCACCGCAGGAACGCTTCTCCATCGGCGGCCGTTACACCGTGCGCGGCTTCGATGGCGAGATGACCCTGCTCGCCGATCACGGCTGGTTCGTGCGCAATGAGCTGGCGGCCGCACTGGGCAGCAGCGGCCAGGAATTCTTCATCGGCCTCGACTACGGCGAAGTCGCCGGACCCTCGGCGCAACTGCTGGTTGGCAAGCACCTGGCGGGCGCCGTAGCGGGCCTGCGCGGCGGCTACAAGAGCCTGTCGTGGGAAGCCTTCGCCGGCACACCGGTTTCCAAACCTGAACGTCTTGAGACGGCCCGCCTCACGGCCGGCTTCTCCCTCACCTGGTCCTACTGATGCTCATGACACCCGCTCCCCGTTTCGAGATCCTCGCGCCGCGCCTGCTGGCGGGCGAATTCAACGAAGCCACCGCCTTCGGCTCGGCGGCCTGGCTGTGGCTGCATTCAGCGCGCCACCGCAATGTGCCGCTGCATACGCTCTCCACGCTGCTGCTGCCGGCGATCAAGGAAGGCCGCTTCGTGCTGGTCTCCGAGCGCGGCCAGCCGGTGTTCTACATGAGCTGGGCCGATCTCGACGAGGCGGCGGAAGCGCGCTACCTGCAGCACTCGCCGGAACAGATGCGGCAGGAAGACTGGAGCAGCGGCGAGCGCCTGTGGATCCTCGACTGGATTGCGCCCTTCGGCCACACCAAGCTGATGATGCAGCTGGTACGCAAGCGCCTGATGGCCACCCGCATCATGCGCACCCTCTATCACCGTGGCGCGGAGCGCGGCATGCGCATCATGGAGCTGCACGGCATGGCCGTTCATCCGCGCGAGGCGCGCGCCTGGTTCGCGTTGCATCCGCCTGCCACGCCTGCCATTGCCAGCGCCGCCGATCCTCTTGCCCTCTCTGCCTGAACCATGAACAAGCTCTGTTATCGCGTCATCTTCAACAAGACTCGCGGCCTGCTCATGGCCGTGTCGGAACTGGGCCGCAGCCATGGCGCGGCATCCGGTGCGGACGGCATGGCCACCAGTGCCGTGCCGCCGCTCAACGCTGCGCGCCTGCAGCCGCTGGCCTTCGCGGTGCTGGTACTGGCCGGCGCGCAACTGCTGACGCTCCCTGCCGCGCAGGCCCAGATCGTCGCCGATCCGTCGGCACCGCGCTCGCAACAGGCCGTGGTGGTGACCACCGCCAACGGCCTGCCGCAGGTCAACATCACCACGCCCAGCGCGGCAGGCGTGTCGCGCAATACGTACAGCCAGTTCGACGTCAACAAGCCGGGGGCCATCCTCAACAATGCCCGCAATGACGTGCAAACCAGACTGGGCGGCTGGATCCAGCGCAATCCCAACCTGGCCACCGGCACTGCGGGGGTGATCCTCAACGAGGTCAATTCGGCCAATCCCAGTTTCCTGCGCGGATACGTGGAAGTGGCTGGCGACCGTGCGCAGGTCATCATCGCCAATCCGTCCGGCGTGACCTGCGATGGCTGCGGTTTCATCAATGCCAGCCGCACCACGCTGACGACCGGCACGGCCATCATGAACAATGGCAATCTGGATGGATTCGTGGTCCGGCGCGGCACGGTCACGGTGCAAGGCGAGGGGCTGGACAGCAGCCAGTCCGACTACACCCACATCATCGCGCGCGCCGTCCGCATCAACGCCGGCCTCTGGAGCCGCGATATGCGCATTACCACCGGAGCCAACCGCGTCAATGCCGACAACCAGGTCGTCGAGAAACTCGACGGCGAAGGTGACACGCCCTCACTCTCCATCGACGTGGCGCAACTGGGCGGCATGTATGCCAACAAGATCGTGCTGGTCGGCACCGAAGCCGGTGTGGGCGTACGCAATGCCGGCACCATCGGCGCAGCCGCGGGCGAGGTGCGCATCAGCGTCGCCGGCCATATCGAAAACACCGGCAAGATCCAGTCCACGCAGACCGCCAGCATTGCGGCCACCAGCCTGGACAACCGTGGCGGCAAACTGCAGGCCACCAGCGATCTCGACGTGACACTGGGCAGCGGTGCCCTGGACAACCGGGCCGGCCTGCTCGATACCAGCGCCAACCTGCGCCTGCAGGCGGCCGGCATCGACAACCGCGACACCGGTGCCAGCGACCAGGGTCTCCATGGCGCGACCATCAGCGTGCAGGCACAGTCGCTCGACAACCAGCGCGGCAGCATGCTGGCCAGCCAGAGCCAGACCCTGCGCACCGAACGCAGCCTGGACAACAGCGGCGGCGTGATCTCCGCCGCCGGTGACCTCTCCATCAGCGGCAGCAATCTGGCACTCACCAATACGGGCGGCCAGATCCAGACCAATGCGGCATTGCAGGTACAGGCCGCCAGCATCAGCAATACGGGGACGAGCGGCGCTTCGCAAGGCCTGCTCGGCAAGCGCCTCACGCTTGATGCAGACGTGATCGACAACCGCCGTGGCAAGCTGCGCGCCGAGGAGGCGCTCGCCATCCGTGCCGCCACGTCCGTGGACAACAGTGCCGGCGCAATTTCTGCCAGTGCGGGTGTGAGCATTCAGGATCGCGTGGATGCGCCCCCGGCGCGCCGCCTCAGCGTGCGCAATGATGGCGGCCTGATCGAAACCGCCAACGCCCTGGACATCAAGGCGGCCGGCCTTTCCAACACTGACACCGGCGGCACCAGCCAGGGCCTGCGTGCCACCCGCATCAGCATTGATGCCGATCGCATCGACAATACGCGCGGTGCCATCCTCGCCAATGACAGCACCACCGTCAGCGCCAGCGGCAGCCTCGACAACAGTGCCGGCACCGTCTCGGCCGGCGGCGCACTGCGCATCGCCGACCGCAATGCCGACAGCGCCAGCGGCAACGGTGCGGTCAACAACAGCCGCAGCCTCGCCATCACCAATACCGGCGGCAAGCTCGATACCGGCACCACCAGCATCGATGCGGCTGCATTGGGCGGTGATGGCCAGGTATTGAGCCAGCAGGCCACGACCGTCAAACTGACCGGAGGGTTCAGCAACAGCGGCACGGTGCGCAGCAATGGCAGCATCGATATCGACAGTGGCGGCACGCTCGGCAACGACGGGCTGATACAGGCCGCAACGCTGCTCAGGATCAAGGCCCCTACCATCATGAACGGTGCGGGCGGCACGCTGGTCGGCAATCGCCTGCAGCTCAATGCCACTGATGCCCACACGTTGCTCAATCGCGGCCTCATCGACGCGCAGGAGACGGTGATCGTCACCCAGACCCTGCGCAACCTGGGAACCGGACGCATCTTCGGTGACCACGTCGCCATCGCTGCCACCACCGTGGACAACGAAGCTGAAACCGTCAATGGCGTCACATCCGCGCCGGTGATCGCCGCCCGTGACCGTCTCGACATCGGTGCAGAAAACGTCAACAACCGCGAACACGCCATGCTCTTTGCCGGTGGCGACAGATGAAACGTGCCGCCGGTCGCACCTCCGACGGACGGATGAAAGTATTGGCAGGGGCCTCCGCGGCACTTGCCGCGATGAATGGCTACGACGCGATAAAGAAGGGGGACGGACAGACGGTCTACACCAGAGACGCAGAGGGCAATATCACCGACAAGAAAGATGGCCAGATCGTGACCGGAGAAAAACCGGATGGAAATCTTGAGAGCCGGAATGCTAATGCTGCGGATAACCGAGCAGTCCGCGGTTCAGGCTGGCGATGGTGGTTTCCAGATCAACGTGGCTGACAATACCGACCTGAAGGGTGCCAAGATTGCCAGCAGCGTACAGGCGGAGAACAACGGAAAGAATGTCCTAAATACTGGCACCATCACAACCAGTGATATCCAGAATCGTGCTTCGGCCCAGGCGTCTACGAGTGGCGTTGGGCTTTCTACTGACATGATGAGCCAAGGAAGATACGGGGCAGCCAAGGCCGCGGTCAGTAATTTGATGAACAATGGTAGCGAGTCCGGCTCTTCTTCGGGCACTACCCGAAGCGCAGTTGGTATCGCAACGGTTACCGTCGGGAATAGCGAAAGGCAGCTGGCTCTTACAGGGAAAACAGCAGAACAGGCAGTCGCGGACCTCAATAGAGACACAGCCAATTCACATACTACTGCCGTAAAGCAGGATGTGCAGCCGCTGCAAGAAAAGGCAGAGGCTGGACGCATGATCAAGAATGAGTTCTTCAGGCAGATTACGGTTGATACTGATGCGGCTTATAAGTCCATGTTCAAGAAGGAGGCCAAGTTCTACAAGGTTACCTGTTCGGGAAGTGCCCGAGATTGCCTGAACAATCCTGAACTTATCGCCATGAAGGAAATTAGCAGCGACGATGCAAAGCGCGATGGTAGTGTCCTTGCCGTGAATGGCATCTTGAATGAAAAGGATCGCGCGGGACAACTCGCATATCAGAATGCGCCATTAGATGGTTCTGGGAACAAGCCGAAAGAAATTTCCTTGATGCATATTGCTCCGGCTGCTACTACGCTTGCCGAAGTTATTGTGGCTGGATATGAGAAACTTTTGTCTCCTATGTTGGGATACACAAATGCAGACATTACCTATGCTGAAACCTTGAAGGGAAGAGGGGGTAGTGAAACCTTGTCACTCGGTCATAGTAGAGGAACAATTGTGCAGCGGAATGCCTTCAATATAGCGGCCGATAACGGCTACGTTAACCCTAACCTTGTCGTAGAAGGCGTCGGTGGCGGTGTAGGTGCTCAAGACTATACAAATGCGGCCACTAGGGTCGTGACATCAGAAAGAAAAAATAAAATCAATTACACATATATGGCTAATGATCCTATACCAGTTATCGCCGCAGGAAATCCGGGTGATGTAATCGCTGCGCTTAAAGAATTCTATAACGTCATTGTTTCAAGCAATAGCGCACACAGTTGTTACGGAACAGGTGCGCGAGAATGTGCAAGTATCATGAACCCTGTCGCAAACGGACCTGTTCCTTCAAATCAGCAACCCGATCTGATACGTTCGTACAGGGGCGGCGTTCTGCTGACACCTTCAACTTCCCAGTCAAATCCATGAAAGAAATAACGTTTCAGCGCTTTTCAAAATTGTTTGGAGTAATTGTCCTATGCGTTGCCAGTGGTTGCACCATTCAGGAGCCCGGTGTTTATCGTGGTGGGCAACTTATACATCCAGCACCACTCGGAATTGAGGATCAGTATTCGTTCAGATTTGTTGATCGATGGAAAATCAGCCATCGTTGGCTCAGCGGGCCGACTCACCTCAGAGGATGTGCGGGATACCCGCTTAATCCTTTCAGGCGGCTGGGCGGATACGGGGAGCTAGGGGCCGAGATTAATGCTCCGATCGTTGAGAGAAATGGCCACTTGTCTTTTGTTGGTGAGCATAATCAGAAATGGACATTGAACGATTATCGCGAAGCTTTCTATGGTCTTGACGGATATGGCAAGTTCACGCGCTTCAGCGCATTATGTGGAGCGGCATTCTCCGACTCTTTGGATGCGATGGGGTTGTATATCGTAAAACCTGATCCAGCGAAAGGCACCGACCAGTGGGTCACTGACGCAAAGGAAGTCACGATCAATGGGCTTCGGTGGCGGCACAAGGAGATTCCAATTCAGGATTGGTCGGAGAGTAGGGAGAGTCTTTCTGGGCCAATTGAATTTTGGGTGCTTGAAATTCCAGAGACAAAGTACTGGTTGGCACTGCGGTTTTCCGCCACATCGTCAGCCAAGTTTGGCATGGGAGCCGACGCGTATCCGGAAAAACATCGGCGCTTGTTAGAGCTATTCCGTGAAATTGTGCAATCTGTGCGGCTAGAGCCAATCAGTCCTATCAACATTGATGGATTGGTCGGTCAGAAGTAGCGTAGCGATCGTCAATAGGATTAAAGATGCGCCGGTCTTGTCAGGTGTGCTTCTTTTTGCCGAATGCTGGCACAGCGCAGCGTGCCAGAGCATGCTGTCGGCTCGGATTATCTTCCGGTTTTCAGGTGAGAATGAATTTCTCGGTTTTGGCTGGTCGGACGGTCACTCAGCCTCCGCCTGCCACTTCTACATAATCGAGAGAAATGGCCGCGATGAACAAGGCGTCGAGGTAGAGTGGCAAGGTGGGCGCGCTGAGATCCGCATTGCCAATCTCGACCTGACGCTGCCCAATAATGCGCTCTTTCGCATCAATGCGGGTCCGGCGTAGCGCTTCCTGGTGCAGACTGATCCACAGTTCGTGGGCACGCGCAGCTGGCTGTCGTCGGATTCCATGTTGACAACAACTGCTCCGAAGCGAACCGGGTGTTGCTCAAGTTATCCTGCGTTAGGTAAAAAAAGTAAGGCTTAAAATGCTGCGATCACATGATGATGTCTTTGGTGATTTGGAGTATCAATATGGATGGACTCGCCCATATACCTATCCTCTTTTCGGGGATTTGATTAACGTTAAGTTGATCGTTCCATGCGACGTTGGAGCTGAGATAGAAGAAGAGCAGCGGGAGGCATTTCTAATTTTCGATAAAAAGAAAAGTCAATTGATGTTGTTGGCTGAACAGTATCTGTTCGATTATTACCAACGGATCTGCGACGAGTATCGCTCTATTGTCGGCGCGGAACTTTGTGACATGCGATGTCCAAAAATCGAGAATTCTTTGCAGCTAAAATCTCTGATAAGGCCAACGGAGATCGTGATTCAGCAATCGTTCGGTACGGGAGATAGAGTGGTCGGTGTGCTTTTTCAATGCATTTTGGAGCCGGAACTTGGCCTCGCCGTTAAGTTTGTTAATGAAGAGGTTGAAGAAGTGGGAACGCAAGATATTGTCCTGTAAATCGCATTCAATAAATTGCCGTCAACCCTCGTCGCAAGCCGAATCTGTTTCTAGTCACTAGTGGAAATTCTTCAATCCGTTCTAGGCATCATTGATGCCGAATTCGTCCTTTTGGGAGAAGTGATTTTTGCATGTATCTGAACATCGTTCTGCCGCAGAATCTTGGAACCCAACTTATGTTGGATCGTCGTCACATACCTTGCTTTTGCAAAATAGGGGGCAGCAAATTCGAGTTGTCATTTCATGATCCGTTGCCTGAGGCGACGGGGTTAATTTATGAATGGGATATAAAGAAAGTTGATCAGCGTGTTCCCGCTGGGGCTGGCGGAGCCTATACACATTACTGTTTTGCGACCGTGTCTCTAAAAAGAACTGATCGAAATCAGTACAAGATCATTGATCTCACATTTTTTAAAACCAGTTATCCTGGCTGGTTTCCGATCATCCAGGATGGTGAATGGGTAGAGCCAGTGTCGTTCCACACCCTCGAGGAACAGGCAGAAATCGCACGCATTGACGCGCTCTACCCGCCGGTGAAGCTGTCCAAAAAGCAGAGGCGACGCTTGCCCCGAGGCTCAACAGATTGAGCCCTGCATGACGAATCCGCCTCATTCCTGACAGCTCGCGAATCAATACGCGTCCATCCCGCACTCCTTCTCCACGCTGCTATTGGCGTAGTCGGCCACAGCGCCGGATCGAACTCCTGTGGTGCCTAAATCGTCATCCAGTATCGTTTGCATACGCCCTTCGTGAAAGCGAGTAATTGATGAAAGCGCTGAAAGATAGTGATTTAAGAGTTCTACAGAAGCAAGTGAACAACAATGCGCATCTGGAGACGACGGATCAGACGGGGCCTGGCAAGCGCATTGTCGGCTTCCGGGTCAACGGCTCGTCGCAGTTGCTGGGCTCCAAGTCGGCATGGCTCTATGTTTCCAGGAAAGACCTTTAAATATGTATTACCTAATTATTTGGGATAGACGGCTAGCCGCTACAGGTCAAGATGGATGCCTGAGGAAACTTGGGATACCAATCGATTTGGCGAAAATTTTTTTCCGATTGGAAAGTGGAAGTTTCCCAGTCCTTTCTCAACTAAGTTTTGACGACTACGATTTGTTTTCTGATACTCAGCTTGAATTGCTTATTCAAGAATTGCAGAATGTTCCGGCTACTGATCGATCCATCACTGATCAAATTCACTCAATGGTGCAGGTAATCCTCGATGCTAAGTCGTCAGGAAAAAGCATCTTATTTGATCCGTTTCGCAGAGACTAGTGTCCTGTCCCGCTGATACTTGAGCAAGTCGATGGAGCTTTTCGATGAATCAGATATGTTTGAGTGTGGGAGGGATTGTGTCCTGAGACGAATTTTGTAGCCACCGGCTAATCCAGTGGCGGACACGACTTGAGGATTAAATAATGGCGTGGAAAAAATTAGTTACGTTGGAAGACTGTGAGTACATCATGCATGGTGCAATTTTTCGGGTTAAAGGAGTATGGCCTTACGAAGAATTTGTCGATTTCATGTTGGTGGACATGGCGGATGATAGGACTAGACATGCTTTAGTCGTTTCGTCTGGCAGGAAGGCCGGCTTGGTTCTGGTGCGACTTCCCCTAGATTCAGGTTCTCCTACAGGGAACACTCTATCGAGAAAATGGCTCATCGAAAATTGGGGGAAATGGGTTTATCCGCAATGCTCGGTACAAGATGTTTTTTTTCTTCCACGCTACGAGGCTCAAGATCCTGAGTGAGTTCGGCTTAAAAATGCAATCCTTAGCATTGCAAATTGCTGGGGTAATCCCGTGTTCGTCATGAAACGTGGGAAATCACGGCACCAATCTCAACAACACCGGTCCGCTGGGCCGCCAGCGCGTGGTCTCGACCGGTTCGGCCAGCTACACCTACGTCAAGAGCCACACCTTCAGTGCAGATGATCGTCGCTATGACAATGCGCCGTATCAGTTGCAGGACATCGTCACCAACTTCCAGTTGGACATCACGCCGACCAGCGGAGCCGGACCTACTCGACAGAATTCGTTACTCGCGTTGGCATCGTCGGTATCGGGGGATTCGGTTGCGAGTGCGGCCAGCAAATTAAACAAGGAAGAAGGCTGAAATGAAAAAGGAAGAAAATTTGGATGTAGTGCAGGAGCTGTTTACCTCGCTGGCCAAAGATATAGGTTTATCAAGGGAAGAAATGATGGCTGAGAGTGGTAAACAATCCAGCTGGGCTCTTGACTATGGAATATCGCTTGATCAACAGTTCGGTAAGTATTTGGATAGACTAATTTTCTTATTCAGCCTATCTAAAAGAGCAAAGATGGAAAAAGATGATTTGGCAGCCTTTGCTGCTTTGCTAGGGGCTAGGTTGTATGCCCACAAGTTAATGAATCTCTTTGAAAATATTGAGGATGAAATTGATAAAGTCTTGTTCAGGGATGCCAGATTTATTTGGCCAGAAATTCCTGAAAACTACGATTTCCCCGACCATTACGGTGTTACTGGTTTTTGAAAACAATGAACTTGCAAAATTTGCTAACAGGAGAAGAAGATGAGATTGCTGCGGGGGCGGTTTTTCGAGTAAGGCGGAATGGCCGTACGAGGAAATTGTCGATTTTATGTTGCTTTATCTCCCTAGTGAGAGCAGTACGCACGCACTCATCGTTTGCACTGGGATGAAAGCAGGGCGAGTTTTGATAAAGTTACCTCCGGAGGCTGATTGCGGTGGCCGTGCTATCTCGAAAGATTGGTTAATTAGGAAATGGGATGAATGGGTCTATCCACAATGTGCGATAGAAGATGTTCTAGTTGCCAGGCGGTTCCGGGGCAACGGCTCGTCGCAGTTGCTGGACTCCAAGTCGGCATGGCTCTGTATTCCCAGGAAAGACCTTTTAAATATGTATTACCTAATTATTTGGGATAAATGGCTAGCCGCTACAGGTCAAGATGGATGCCTCAGGAAACTTGAGATACCAATCGACTTGGCGAAATTTTTTTTTCGATTGGAAAGTGGAAGTTTCCCAGTCCTTTCTCAACTAAGTTTTGACGACTACGATTTGTTTTCTGATACTCAGCTTGAATTGCTTATTCAAGAATTGCAGAATGTTCCGGCTACTGATCGATCCATCACTGATCAAATTAACTCAATGGTGCAAGTAATCCGCGATGCTAAGTCGTTAGGAAAAAGCATCTTATTTGATCCGTTTCGCAGAGACTAGTGTCCTGTCCCGCTGATACGTGAGCAAGTCGATGGAGCTTTTCGAGGATCGAGTCTGCGGTAGCGGTCCACTTGAACGGCTGGCAATTCGCGTTGTAGGGGGCGATACGCTGCACGAGTTGCTTGGCGCTGGTGAAGGATCTGCGGCGGATGGCCTTATCGGTGATTAGCGAGAAAAACCGTTCGACTTGATTAAGCCACGAACTGTATATCGGGATGAAATGCATATGCCAGCGTGGTCTGATGGCTAGCCAGGTCTTGATTTTCGGGTGGCTGTGAGTTGCGTAGTTGTCGCAGATGCAGTGAACGTCCAATTCGGCCGGATGCGCTACGAGATGCCGGACCATCTTGTCC
The DNA here is from genome assembly GCF_031455335.1 of Herbaspirillum sp. 1173. NCBI lineage: Bacteria > Pseudomonadati > Pseudomonadota > Betaproteobacteria > Burkholderiales > Oxalobacteraceae > Herbaspirillum > Herbaspirillum sp. 1173. Next base: position 219,229 of record NZ_JAVDSP010000004.1, read on the forward strand.
GATTCGAGTTTTCAGACGATATGCGCGTCTACGCAGTGACCCTGATGCCTGAGCAGAATTCGTCGTTATAACGTAAAGCTGACGAGCATCGGCCGTATTGATAGCGACTGCTGTTTTGCCATGTCCTTGCAGATAAAGACCATGTATCTCACCATCCTCCTCCCTGACAACCTCAACACTGAATCGATGCTGCGCCAGCCGAATATCCCCTGCTTCTGCAAAAAGGGCGGCGGCAAGCTCGAACTGTCGTTTCACGATCCGTTGCCGGAAGCCACAGGCTTCATTCATGACTGGGATTCGGAGAAGATCGATCAGCGAGCACCCGCAGGCGGGGGAGGCGCCTATACGCACTATGGCTTTGCGATGGTGACGTTGCGGCGAATCGATAAGGACAATTACAACATCCTTGACCTATCCTTTTTTGAGACGAGCTATCCCGGCTGGTTTCCGATCATCCGGGATGGTGAATGGGCAGAGCCAGTGTCCTTCCACACCCCTGAGGAACTGGCAGAAATCGCGCGCATTGACGCGCTCTACCCGCCGGTGAAGCTGTCCAAAAAGCAGAGGCGACGCTTGCCCCGACGCTCAACAGATTGATCGATCCCTGCACGACGAATCCGCTTCACCCCACCCAGATCGCGAATCAACACCCGTCCATTTCCCCCTCATGCCACCCTTCCAGTACATCGCATCCCACCCCCACCTGCGCCCTCTTGAAGAACACTGGCAAAGCATCCGCGACGAATACCTGCAAGCCGCACATCGCGTCGTCGAGTGGCCGGAAAAAGATCTGCACAACGGCCTCTGGGATGTGCTCGGCGTGCATTACCCCGACCAGCGCATGCCCGGCGAAATGCTGTGCCCCGTTACGCACGCGATCGTGCGCCAGATTCCCGGGCTCTTCATGGCCGGGTTTTCCGTGCTGCGGCCGGGCGCGATGATCCTGCCGCACCGGGGAGCCGTCGAGGGAGTCTGGCGCGTACACCTGGGCCTGATCTGCCCACCGGGTGCCTGGCTGGAAGTGGAAGGACAACGCCACGTGGCGCGCGAAGGCAAGATCGTGGTGTTCGATGACCTGCGGATCCACGCCGCCGCCAATCAGGATGACAGCGACCGCGTCGTGCTCATCGTCGATGTCTGGAAAGACGGCCACAGCCCTTGAGCGCAAGCATCGCGCTCACGCCGCCAGGCCGAACTCCTCCAGCGTATAAGGCTGCCGCTGCTGCAGCACCTCGCGCAATTCCATCGCCTTGCTGAACAGCCAGCCCTGCGCATGAATCTGCGGTGCGATGCTGCGTATGAGCTGCAATTGCTCTTCCGTCTCGATGCCCTCGATGACCACCTTCAGCTCCAGCTCGGTGGCCAGGCGCAGCAGGTTGGGGACCACCGAGCGCAGCGGTGAACCGGTGCTCAAGGCACTGGTGAAAAGCCGGTCGATCTTGATGCCGTCGAACTGCGCATAGGACAGATGCGACAGATTGGCACTGCCGGTACCGAAGTCATCGATCCAGATCGCAAAGCCCGCCTGGCGCAACAGCTCGATGTTCTGTGTGAAAGTGGCCGAACGGATGTCGGCACGCTCGGTGACTTCCAGATGCAATTGCGGACGCAGGCCAGGCGTAGCCGCCGTCAGTTCGAGCGCGAATTCGATGAAGTCCGCATCCTCGATGTCGGCCACCTCGGTATTGACCGCCAGCACCAGCATCGGATCGGCCTGCAGCAGATCCTGCATCTCGCGCAGCGCACGCGCCAGTACCACCTTCGCGAGCGCCGTGCTGAGCCGGTTTTGCGCCGCCAGCGGGACGAAGATGTCCGGGCCGATCTCGGGTTCATCCGCCGGGCGCCAGCGCGCCAGCGCTTCGTATCCCTTCAGGCTCAGGTCGCGCACGCAGACGATGGGCTGGTACAGCAGCACGATCTCGTCATTGGCGATGCCCTCGCGCAGCTTCTCCACCACACCCTGATTGCGGCGCAGGCGCAGATGCATCAGGTAGGCCAGCGCACCCAGCAGGAAACTGCCCGCCAGCAGCGCCACAAAACTCAAGGGCTGGGCCAGCGCAAACCAGTGCAGGCGCGCGCTCGCCTGGGCGCACAGGGCCATGTCGCGGCTGCATTCGGTGATGTCGATGCCGGGCAGCAGGTCCATCGCGCCGGCCGGGTTGTAGCGCAGGCCGTCGCGCTCGGCATAGGTGTGCGTGCCGTTGCCGTTGGTGATGCGCAGCGATACATCCTGATAGAAACGATTGAGATCGAAGGTCGAGGGCGAGGCGATGGCCAGGCTGCGGTTCAGGGCCACCAGGTTGGTCTGGTAATGTGTCTGCAGCACTTCCTGATGGCTCCACACGCTGAAGCCGCCGCGCGCATGATAGTGCGGCTCAGGCAGGCGGGTGAGCTTGTCCAGTTTGCCCCACAGCGCCGTACAACGCACCACGCCCTGCTCGATGCGGCCCAGGTCGGCCACATAGCTGTTGGCATAGGTGATGTTGCGCAGGATGGTGAGGTCGCCCTCCGAGCACATCTCGAAGGGACTCGCTTCGGCCCGGCGCAGCGCATCGGCGGTGGCGCGTCCGGCGTCTTCCGCACGCTGCAAGGCCTGCATCGACGAGGCGTCGATGTGGCGGATCTCCGAAATGGTCAGCGCGAGCTGCGCCAGAAAGACGCCTCCGACCATGCTGGTGCAGGCCCAGAGGAGAATTTTCCAGGAGGAAACGCGCCGGAAGACTTTGCGATTCATTGCTGAGACAGTAATTATTTCGCGCAAGCTTAATTTAAAACCGCGTCTCCTTATTCGGTTTTTTTCGTTGGCGATTGTTTTGCATCGTGTTTTGCGACGATTTCCCAGCGCGCGGTAGAAACGCGCATCGCAAGTGATGCGCGCCATCCACGAATCTCGCCAGTCCTCGCTGCCACGCGGATTGGCTCACGCCATGCGCTATCGCGCCGGTCTCAGGAAGTGACCTTGACCGCGCGGCCGATGTAGAGGATGGGGCCGGTCGGACGGCCCGTGGGCGAGCCGGTACCCGGCTCCAGGGTGATCTCGAAGAGCTGGTCCGGCTGCAGCGGTGGCAGCTTGTCCAACGGGACTTCCTGGGTCTTGCCAGGCTTGACGATGCCCAGCGAGACCGGGCCGTTCCAGTTGGCCCCCTTGGTCCAGAATTGCAGCGCCTTCTCCTGCGGCACGGTCGCCACGCCCAGAGGGATCAGGTTGAGGCGGCCGCTGCCACCGGTCTGTACCACCCAGCCGGGGGCCTTGTCCTGCGGCGCCACCAGTACCACCATGTAGGCCGGCGCACGCGTCGGCGGCTCGGCACGCAGCATGAGCACGGCCAGCAGCACCGAGCAGGCCAGCGCCGCGCCGGTACTCCAGCGCCAGAATTGCACGCTCTCCCACCATGCATGCCAGCCGCCACGCTGACGTACCGGGGCCGGCATGGGCAGGCTGCGCTCGATGCGCTGCCACAGGCTGGCCGAGGGCTGCACCGGTTCGGCCAGTGCGGTCAGCGGATGCAGCTTGGTTTCCCATTCATCGACGGCGGCACGCAGTGCGCCGTCCGTGGCCAGGCGCTGCTCCACCGCCTGGCGCTGTGCGTGCGGCAGCGTCCCCAGCACGTACTGGGCCGCCAGCCATTGCAGTTCATCGTGTGATGCATTCATCCGATACACTCCCGCAGCGCGGCCAGGCCGCGCTTGATCCATGCCTTCACCGATCCCAGCGGCGCTTGCAGGCGCTCGGCGATTTCGCCATGGGTGCAGCCATCGACATAGGCGTAGACGATGCTGGCGCGTTTGGCATCGCTCAACTGGCCCAGGCACTCGTCCAGCCGGCCGAGGTCGGCTTGCCACTCGGGGGCATCCACGGCGGGCTCGGCGCGGTCGGCCAGTTCTTCCAGGTCATCACCGGCGGCGACTTCGTGCTGCATGGCGCGGATGCGATTGAGTGCCGTATGGCGTACTACCGTGTAGATCCACCCGCGTGCCGCTCCGCGCGCCGGGTCGAAGCTGGCGGCGCGGTTCCACAGATTGAGGAAGGCGTCATGCAGGACGTCCTCGGCCAGTGCGCGATCACGCACGATGCGCAAGGCCACCCCCAGCAGAGTGCGGCCCTCGTGTTCGTAAAGCGCCTGCAATGCACGGCGCTCGCCGCGCGCGCAGGCCAGCAGGGCGGCTTCATGATCGAAGGAGGCGGGGACGTCAGTCACGCGAAATCAGGCTCCGGGCGCAGGTTGCCCGGCCGGGACGTCCGGCCGGGGTGACCTGGATTATAGCGAGGTTATGGCCTGGATTACGCTCGCATCAGGAAGCCTTCCAGAAGATATAGTCGGCCTGATAGCCCACCTTCTGCTTGGCACCCGCCGAACCCATGTCGCAGCGATCAGCCGGTGCCACGCCACCCTTGGTGGCGACGCGCTGGATATAGGTCGTCTGCGTCATCGCACCCATGCCGGTAGCCGGATTGGCCTTGACCAGCTGATGCGGGATATTGCCGGTGCCAGCCGGGGCCACCGCGACCTGCGCACCGGTCACCTTGGAACCGTCGCTGCTCTCCCAGGTGGCCGGCGGGCCGTAGTAGCGGCCGACCTGCATGCCGCTGCGATCCTTGAGCACGGCATCGGGGCCGACGAAGGTCCATTCGAACTGGCCCGGCATGTCCTTCTTGGCGCGGCATTCATAGAGGATCTCACCCACGCCCACGGTCTGCAGGACCACCTTGTTGCCGGCCGGGACCTTGACGGCGTCCGGCAGGCTGTCCTGCGAATACATGGTTGACATGGGCGCGCAGGCCGCCAGCGTGAGGGCCGCGGCCAGGGGCAGGGCGATACGGAGGGAACGGGTAGACAGGATGGCAGTTTGCATGATGGGCTCCTTGTTTCTTGAAATGGATGGTCGTCTCGTGCAGCCCGCCGCCGCATGCGCGACAACGGGGCTGACATGAGGTACTACCCGCGAGGAGCCGATCTGGATGCAGTGATCTGAAAATATTTTTTAAAAAAGATGGACGGGAGAATTGGTGAGTATTTTTTAACGGGAAATTCTACTTCTCCCGCCGCAGCGCGAACACCGCACCCGCCAGCACGATGAAGCCGCCGATGATGGCTTTCTGCCAGGTACTGGGCACGCCGGCCAGGATCAGCACGTTGTTGATCAGGGTCACCAGCAGCACGCCCAGCAGGGTACCCACCACACTGCCATGGCCGCCCGTGATGCGCGCACCGCCCAGGACCACGGCGGCGATCACATCCAGCTCGCTGCCCACCAGGTCGAAGGGATTGGCCAGGCGCGTGCTGGAGACGTGCACGATGCCCGCCAGTCCGGACAGGAAACCGGCATAGCCGAACACGAACAGATGCACCGAACGCAATTTGTAGCCCAGCCGTTCGGCGATGGCCAGGCTGCCGCCCACGGCGTAGACGGCGCGCCCCATCAGGGTCTTGTTGAGCAGCCACCAGGTCAGCGCACTGGCCAGCACCAGCACCAGCACGGTGGCGGGCAGCACGGCGTGCAGGCCGCTGGCCGTGTCATGCCGCGCCAGGGCCAGCTTGCCGAACTGATCCATGGCATGCGGCACGTTCATGAAGAACACGGTCCCGACGAAGGTCAGCAGGATGCCGCGATAGAGATACTGGGTACCGATGGTGACGATCAGCGAGGGTGCCTTGAGCCAGTCCACCAGCAGCCCGTTGAGCACACCCAGCGCGGTGCCGCCAACCGCGCCGGCCAGCAGGATGACGGCGATGTGCGTCTCCGGGAAATACGTCATCACCACCTTGGTGATGGAATACATGGTGAGCGCCGCGATGGCCGCGAAGGAGACGTCGATGCCACCGGCGGCCAGCACGATCATCACGCCCAGCGCAAACAGGCCCAGCGTGGTGCAGGCGCGCACGATGTCGAACAGCACCGCCAGCTGGAAGAAGGCGGGATTGATCAGGGCCACCGTCACCACCACCAGCAGGATCAGGACGAAGGTGAACAGCGAAGGGTTTTTCTTGAGCAGCGCTCCCAGGCTGGCTGCCGCGCTGCGCGGGGGCAGGGCGGGACTGGTGTCGGTGTGGGCGTTCTGGCGGGTCAAAGTGCTTGCATCCATGCTCGGTTCTCAATGTTCGTGGCTTTGTTCGGAGACCAGGTCGTGCGCGAGGTCGCTCTCGGACAAGCCCTCCACCTCGAAGCGGCGCACGATGCGTCCGCGCTTCATCAGCAGCAGGTTGTCGCAGTTCTGCAGCAGCTCGGGCAGGTCGTCGCTGATGAGGATGACGCCCATGCCCTGTTTTGCCAGGTCCTGGATGATGCGGTAGATGATGTCCTTGGAACCCACATCCACGCCCACCGTCGGCCCGTGCAGGATCAGCACGCGCGGATTGATGGCCAGCCAGCGCCCGATCAGCACGCGCTGCTGGTTGCCGCCGGAGAGCGACTGCACCGGACGATCCACGTCCGGGGTGGCGATCTGCAATTGCCTGACCGTGTCCACCGAGAAGCGCTGGCAGGCCGCCGCATCGAGTGCGCCGAACTTGCCGCGCATCTTGCGCAGGATGGTGGTGATGATGTTGTCGCGAATCGATTTGTCGAGGAACAGGCCTTCGCTGATGCGATCCTCGGGTACGTAGCCGATGCCATGCGTGATCGCATCGCCGGGCGCGCGCAGCGACAGTCGCTGTCCGTCCAGCAGGATCTGTCCGCCATGCGCCGGTTCGACCCCGGCCAGCGCCAGGGCCAGTTCATTGCGGCCCGAATCAAGCAGGCCGGTGATGCCCAGGATCTCGCCTTCATGCAGCGTGAAGCTGACGTCCTCGAAGGCGGCGCGGCGCGTGAGGGCCGTGACTTCCAGGCGGGTCTTCTGCAATTGGGCGTCGACGCGATAGCGCTCCTCGCTCAACTGTTTGCCGGTCATCAGCTGGCCCAACTGGGCCTTGGTGAAGGTCTGGATCGGTCCTTGCGCGACTTTTTCTCCATCGCGGAAAACGATGGCCTGGCCGCCGATGGCAAAGCATTCATCGAGCTTGTGGCTCACGAACAGCACCGCCACGCCATTGGCGCGCAGGCCGTTGATGACCTTGACCAGCGCATCGACTTCCTTCTGGGTGAGCGAGGTGGTCGGTTCATCCATGATCACCATGCGCGCGCTGGTGGCAATCGCGCGGGCGATGGCGATCAACTGGCGGGTGGCGATGGGCAGCTCGTCCACGCGCGTATCGAGAAACGCCGCCGTGGCCGGCAGGTTGACCGCGCGCAGTGCGCGCGCCGCCGTGTCGTTCAGGGCGCCGCGATCGAACAGGCGTGCCAGCCGCCCCTGATGGCGCACCAGCTGGGCGCTCAGGGCAACGTTCTCGGCCACGCTCATGTTGGGCAGCAGCGAGAGATCCTGATACACCGTCTCGATGCCCAGCGACAGCGAGGCCAGCGGCGTGAGTTCGGCCACGCGTTCGCCCTGGATGAAGATTTCTCCTTCGCTGGGCGGCTGGGCCCCGGCGATGATCTTGATCATGGTGCTCTTGCCGCAGCCGTTCTCGCCCAGCAGGTGATAGATCTCGCCGGCGTGGATGGTGAGATCGATGCCGCGCAGGGCATGCACCCCGGCAAAGCGCTTGTGGATGCCCTGCAGCCGCAGGAATTCCTGGGCAGGCGCGCCGTCGGGGCGGGAAGTGTCTTGAGTGCTCATAGTCCAACGCGATGACGAAGGGCATCCGCCGTGGCCGGGATGATGATGCGGGCGCGCGGCGGATGTCCGGTGGGTCTGATCAGGCCGCGATCAGAACGCGTACTGCTTGTAGTTCTTCTTGTCCACTTCGACCCAGGCCTGGCCGGTGACGATCACGCCCACGCCCGGACCCTTCTTGACGCTGACCTTGTTGTAGCCGGGAATGCCCAGGTCCATGCCGTCGGTGATCTTCTTGCCCTGCACCAGCATCATGGCGGCCTTGTTCATGGCCAGGCCGGCATCCTTCGGATCCCAGAAGGCGATGCCACCCACGGCACCCGACTCCAGGAACTTGGCGGCTTCGCTCGGCAGGCCGGTGCCATAGACACAGACCTTGCCCTGCAGGCCGGCCTCTTCCACGGCGCGGCCGATACCCAGCACGTCGAGCGACGACGAACCCTGGAAGCCCTTGATGTCAGGATGCTTGCGCAGGATTTCCTTGGCCTTGGCGTAGGCCTTCTCGGCATCGTTGGCCGATTCGTTCTTGGCATCGACCAGGGTCATCTTGGGATACTTCTTGGCGGCATTGGAAGCGCCGCCATCGGCCCATTGCACCTGCGACTGGCTGCCCAGCGAACCGACCAGCGACGACCACTTGCCGGTCTCGCCCATGCAGGCGGCCAGGCGGTCATTCAGGCGGGCGCCATAGGCGGTGTTGTCGAAGGCTTCGATATCGACCAGAGTGTTCTTCTGGTTGTCGGCTTCATGGGTGACCACCTTGATGCCACGATCCAGGGCGCGCTTCAAGACCGGCTCCAGAGTGGGCGGATCCATCGACACCACGGCGATGGCATCGACCTTCTTGGCCACCAGGTCTTCCACCAGGCGTTGCTGCTGGGCGGCATCCGATTGGGCCGGGCCGATCTGGCGCGTGGTCACGCCGGGATTGGCGGCAGCGAATTCCTTGACGCCCACTTCCATGCGGTTGAACCAGCTGATGCCGGTGATCTTGACCACGGTGACGATATCGATGGGTTTGTTCTGCGCCTGCAGCGCGCTGGCAAAGCCGATGGCTGCCAGAGCCGAACCCAGTACGCAAGCCGATTTCTTGTTCATCATGTCTCCAGTTTCCCCACTATGTGGATGGATCTTGACAGGCGGGGTGCTGTTCAAGACTTGCGCAATTGCGCCTTTGAATTCGGGAAAAAATCACGCCAGCTGACCCGCGCCGAGGCCAGGAAACACAGCAGCAGCAAGCCCCAGGCGCAGTCGCGGAAGAAGTTGGAAATCTCCAGCAGGTTGAAGGTCGAGGACAGCAGCTGCAGCGCCAGCGCCGAGAAGAACAGGCAGACCATGCGCCCGTAGCCGCCTTGCGGACGGATGCCGGCCATCACCGCGATCAGGATGGCGATGAGCAGGTAGGAGTTGCCATAGTCGGCCTTCACGCTGGCAGTGCGTGCGGCGATGATGACGCCGGCCACCGAGGCCAGCACGCCGCTCAAGGTGTAAGTGGCAAAGCGCAGGCGATTCTGCGAGATGCCCGCGTAACGTGCTGCGCGCGCATTGGTGCCCAGCAGGTAGAGCTTGATGCCGAACAGGCTGTAGCGCATCAGCCAGCCCACGCCCAGCAGCAGCGCGACGAAGATGATGAAGGGGATCGGCACGCCCAGCACCGATTCATTGCCGATGGCCGAGATCGGATCGACCACGCTGATGCGCAGGCTGGAGCCATTGGTCAGCACCACGGCCAGTCCGGTGAAGATCATCTGCGTGCCCAGCGTACAGAGAATCGGCGTCAGATTGCCGCGCGAAATCAGCCAGCCGTTGAGTGCACCGCCCACCAGTCCGGTGACCAGTGCCACCGCGATGAAGCCCAGGGTGTAGGTCCACGGTGCCGCATCGGGCGCGGCCACCAGCAGCGGCATGGTGGCTGCGGCCACGACCCCGGCCAGATTGGCCAGGCCGATGCCGGAGAGATCGATGCCGCCATTGCCCGAGATCATCGCCAGCGCCACGCCGATGGCCAGCAGGCCCAGTTCAGGCAGCTGGCTGGCCATGGACTGGAAGTTGTAGAGGTCCAGGAAGTCGCCGCGCGAGAACACGGTGGCCACCAGCAGGATGGCCAGGTTGATGACCAGCAGGAACAGCAGTTGCGGGTCGGAGATCTTCAGTTTCATGGTCGGTTCACCTTGCGGGGGAATGTCATTGCGCCTGCGCCAGCGCACCGGCGTTGGCCTGCAGCAGAGCCAGCGCTTCCTGGCGGCTGGGCATGGACGGGGCGGTGCCGGGGCGGGTGACCGAAATGGCCGCCACCGCCGTGGCCAGCCGCGCGGCTTGTTCTGCGCTCATGCCTTCGGCCAGTCCGGCGGCGAACGCGCCGTTGAAGGCATCGCCCGCGCCAGCGGTCTCCACCACGGTGCCTGCGCACAGGGCCGGCAGATGCAGCGATTGCGAGCGGCTGTGCAGCAAGGCACCCTGCGCGCCCAGCGTGATGAGGGCGCAGCCCACGCCGCGTTCCAGCAGCACGTCGGCAGCACGGCGCGCATCGTCGACGGTGTGGATTTCGATACCGGTCAGCAGGGCCGCTTCATGTTCATTGGGGGTGATGAAATCGCACAGGCCATAGATCTGCGGCGGGAAGTCCAGCGCCGGGGCCGGGTTGAAGACGGTGGTGGTGCCCGCCGCCCTGGCGATCTGCAGGCCGGTGAGCGCAGCCTCGGGCGGCTGCTCCAGCTGGGTGACGAAGACACTGGCCGCTTCGATGGCCTGGTGTTCGCGTTCCACATCCTGGGTGGACAGTTGCGAGGCGGCACCCGGCACCACGATGATGGCATTGTCGCCGCTGGCATCGTTGACGTAGATGAAGGCTGCCCCGGTGGGTGCATCCTCGATCACGCGCACGTGCGGCGCGATGGTTTCCTGACGCCACAGCGAAAGCGCGAAGTCACCGAAGGAATCCTTGCCGATGGCCGAGATGAAGCGCACCGGCGCACCGACGCGCGCAGCGGCCACGGCCTGGTTGGAGCCCTTGCCGCCGGGGCCCATGGCGAAGCCGGTGCCGGCGATGGTCTGGCCCAGGCCGGGCATGCCCGGTGCGCGGAAAGCGAGGTCGGCCACGTAGATGCCCAGCACGGCCACGCCGGTCTTGTGCGAGAGGGAAGTCATGCTCACGCCTCCGGTGGCAATACACCTTTTTTGAGCAGGAAGCAGCCGTAGAAGCGGCGCTCGCCGGTGGCGATCACGCAATACGCTTTCTTGGCCGCTTCGTAAAAGGCGAAGCGCTCGATGGACCCGAGCGGACGTTCGCGGCCTTCAGCCTGGTTCACTTCCTGTTGCAGTTCCTGCTGTACCGGCGGGATGGTGGCGGGTTCGCCCATGATCTCCATGCGCCGCACCGGCTGCTCCACGGCATTGTCCAGCGGCAGCACCGAGAGGATGGCGCGCGCAGCTTCGGTGGTGCCCACGCCATCGATGCGCAGCACCTTGCCCAGCACCGTCTGGCGGGCCACCGAGTCGGCCGGGAAATTGGCGTCGCACAAGACCAGTTCGTCACCGTGCCCCATCGCGCGCAAGGCGTAGAGCACATCGGCATTCAATAAAGGATGCAGATTTTTAAGCATGTCGTCTCCTGTGGATTTTATAAGTATGCTTATAGAATAAATCTAAATCTTGTTGCTTGGGAGTCCTTGTTCAGCTTGATTGTTCACCGTAAAAAACTAATATTTCAAGATTTCATTTCTTTCGGTTTATTAGTCAGCATATCGTCAGGACTTCGTCAGGAAAACCGTATTGCGCTGAAGCACAAGGTTGTCATTCGCCATAAGGAATCCAGATGTTCTTGACGTGCGTGGCCTGGCGCAGATATTCGCTGCCTTCAGCTTGCGCAGCATCTTGCCAGTCGGTGACCTCGCCGTGATCCACGAAGCAGCGCTTGAGATTGCCGACGGACAGCCGCTCGGCCGTCGCCGAGAACTCGGCTGGTCCGCGTACCCACAGGGCATCGACCTCGTCATGCTCGGCCAGTACGGTGAGCAGCTCGGCGCTCTTGCCGGTGACGATGTTGATGACACCGCCGGGCAGGTCCGATGTATCAAGCACCTGATACAGATCGGTTGCCACGAGCGCTGCCTGCTGGCCGGGGACTACCACCACGCGGTTGCCCATGGCGATGAGCGGCGCCACCAGGCTGATGAAGGACAGCAGCGGCTGTTCTTCCGGACAGACCACGCCGACCACGCCGATGGCTTCCGGCATGGCCAGGGCCACGCCACGCAGGGGTGGCTGGTGCACGGCACCGTCGTACTTGTCGGCCCAGGCGCCATAGCTGAAGAGGCGCTTGATCGCGGCGTCCACTTCAGCCCGCGCGGCCTCGGTGGAGACCCCGGTGGTGAGGGCAATGCGGCGCGCGAATTCATCGGCGCGCGCTGACAGATTTTCCGCGATGTAATACAGCCCCTGGGCGCGGCGATGGGCAGTTGCGCTGCTCCAGCCACCGGCCTTGACGGCAGCGGCGACAGCATTGCGGATATCCTTGCGGTTGCCCAGGCCCACGTCTTCCAGACGTTCGCCACTGGCCGCGTGGCAAGCCGTGGAGACTTCGCCATCCGGACGGACCTGCTTGCCGCCGATGTAAAGCTTGGCGGTGCGGTCAACCAGGCCGCCTTGCAGCGGAGAGTCTTTGCGCGTGCCGGCCGGCGTGGCCGATGCAGTATTGCGTTGAGCGCGGTTCAGGCGATGGCGCGGCTTGAGGTATTCGTAGCAGCCTTCGCGTCCTCCTTCGCGGCCATAGCCGGATTCGCGCACGCCACCAAAACCGACGGCCGCATCGAACTGGTTGGTGCTGTTGATCCACACCACGCCCGCTTTCAGCTGCGGGGCCACGCCCAGGGCCAGGCCGATGGTCTCGCTCCAGACGCTGGCGGCCAGTCCATAGCGGCTGTTGTTGGCCAGTTGCACGGCTTCGTCGGGGGTGCGGAAACTCATCGCTACCAGCACCGGGCCAAAGATTTCCTCGGTGGCCACGGTGGCAGCGGGATGCACGCCGGTCAGCAGCGTGGGCGGATAGAAGCAGCCGCCGGGCGGCACATCGAGCGCCACCTGATGGCACTGCGCACCTTCACGCACACCCTGCTCGACCAGGCGGCGCACGCGTTCCAGCTGCACCGGGGAAATCAGCGCACCCATGTCGCTGCACTTGTCCAGCGGTGCGCCGACCTTGAGTTTTTCCATGCGTTTTTTCAGCCGCGCGATGAAGAGATCGTGGATGCCTTCCTGCACCAGCAAGCGGCTACCGGCACAGCAGACCTGCCCTTGGTTGAACCAGATCGCATCGACCACGCCTTCGATGGAGGCATCGATATCGGCATCATCGAAGACGATGAAGGGCGACTTGCCGCCCAGCTCCAGCGTCAGCGACTTGCCGCTGCCGGCGGTCTGTGCGCGGATCAGGCGGCCCACTTCGGTGGAGCCGGTGAAGGCGATTTTCTGGATGCCGGGATGCGCGACGATGGCCGCGCCCGTGCTGCCATCGCCGGTGACGATATTGAGCACGCCCGCTGGCAGCCCGGCCTGCTGTGCCAGTTCGGCAAAGAGCAGGGCCGTCAGCGAGGTGTCTTCGGCGGGTTTCAGGACCACCGTATTGCCCAGCGCCAGCGCCGGGGCGATCTTCCAGGCCAGCATCAGCAGCGGGAAATTCCACGGCACGATCTGACCGACCACGCCGACCGGAACATGATCAGGGAATTCGCTTTCCTGCAACTGCGCCCAGCCGGCGTAGTGATAGAAGTGGCGCGCCACCAGCGGTACGTCCACATCGCGTGATTCGCGCAGTGGTTTGCCGTTGTCCATGGTCTCCAGCACGGCCAGCAGGCGGGCGTGGCGTTGCACGGCGCGCGCCAGCGCATACAGGTGACGCGCACGGCCATGGCCGCCCAGCGCCTGCCAGCCGGCCAGCGCGGCCTGGGCGGCGTTGACGGCGGCATCCACATCCGCCGCCGAGCCTTGGGTGAGATGCGCCAGCCGCTTGCCGCTGGCCGGATCGAGATCTTCCAGCTGGCCGCCGGGCTGGGTGAAACGTCCCGCGATGAAGTGGCCGAACGAGGCCTCGTGGCTGGCCAGCCAGGCGCGGGCATCCTTGTCACTCTCGGGGGCGGGGCCGTAATCCATGGTGTCGAAATAGGTGGAAACGCTCATTGTGCTTGTCCGTGCAGGGTGGCTTAGCCGATGGCATGCCGGTTGAAGGCGGAGTAACGGCCGGTGACGTGGTGTTCCAGCTGGCGTTCGATATCGGCCAGCAGGCTGGAGGCTCCCACGCGGAACAGATCGGGTTGCAGCCAGTCGTCACCCAGTTCTTCCTTCATCAGCACCTGGTATTCGAGGACATCCTTGGCCGTGGCGACTCCCCCTGCGGGCTTGTAGCCGACCTGGATGCCGGTCATCTCCTGGTACTGGCGAATCATGCGCAGCATCACCAGCGAGACCAGCGGCGTGGCGTTGACGCTCTCCTTGCCGGTGGAGGTCTTGATGAAATCAGCGCCCGCCATCATGCAGACCATTGAGGCCTTGGCGACGTTGCGCAGGGTCTTCAGTTCGCCGGTGGCGAGGATGGCCTTGACGTGGGCGTCGCCACAGGCATGGCGGAAGTCGCGCATCTCGCGGTAGAGCGCTTCCCAATTGCCGGTGAGCACGTGTTCGCGAGTAATGACGATGTCGATTTCGGCGGCACCATCGCGCACCGAGGCTTCGATTTCCTTGAGCTTCAGGGCGTGCGGATTGAGACCTGCCGGAAAGCCCGTCGACACCGCCGCCACCGGAATATTCTTTCCTTCCAGCGCTTCCACTGCCGTCTTCACGAAGCGGTGATAGACGCACACCGCACCCGTGGTCAGCCCGCGTGCCTGCATGCCCAGCGCTTCCAGCAGATCGGCGCGCACCGGATTGGCGGCCTTGGCGCACAGGCGGCGCACGCGTTGCGGGGTATCGTCGCCGGACAGCGTGGTGAGATCGATGCAGGTGATGGCCTTGAGCAGCCAGGCGGCCTGCGCATCCTTCTTGACCGAGCGGCGGCCCTTCAAGGTGGCGACGCGCTTTTCGGCGGCGCTCAGGTTGATGCGCAAATGTTCGAAGGCGGCAGCGTCATAGGGCTGCACGCTGTTGCGCGGATGGCCGGCGGGCGCGCTATCCTCGCGCACGATGTCGGCCTCGCCCTGCGCACGGCGCAGGGAAGGGGTCTTGCTGGTCATGTTCATGGCTGCGTAACTTTTAGTTAATTACCGTAGGCTGATGCTTACGGGCAGTGTCTCTTCCATGTGCTGCTTGCGCTGGGTCAGGCTTGGCTCTTGCATGCATCGACGCCGTCCGCCGGCCTCGCTACAATGTGGCCCAACGCGCTAAATGTTTTGCAAATAACATTTAATGGCTGTAACGTTACATCCATAACTTTTAAGGCGCAACCTTTTTTTATCTGCAACATTTCCCGATCAGGAAAACGCCTCATGGCATCGATGACCCCGACGTCGACCGGAAAGCCGGTCCCTCAACCCACGCTGGGCGAACGCGCGCGCGCCCAGCGGCTGTCGCGCATGCAGGACATGATCCGCGAGCAGGGCCCGACACCACTGGCGCGCATTGCCGAAGTGCTGGGAGTGACGGTAATGACGGTGCGGCGCGACCTGGCTGCCGACGATTCGCCGCTGATCTGCCTCGGCGGCCACGTGCTGGAAAGCAGCCCCGGCGCTGGCGAGAACCGCTACTCGATCGACCGCGAAGCCGACCAGCACGCCCAGCGCAAGCGCCTGGCCTGCCAGCGCGCGGCGCAGCGGGTGCAGGAGGGGGACAGCATTTTCATCGACTGCGGCACCACCATGACGCATCTGGCGGAGGCCTTGCCGGTTGATATCGGCCTGAGCGTGATTTGTTATTCCCTGAACATTGCCAACATCGTCAGCCAGCGTCCCAATACGCAGGTGATCCTGCTGGGCGGGCTGTATCACCCGTCATCGGCCTCGTTTGCGTCCGAAGAGGGCGTGGCCTATCTCAAGCGGCTGGGCGTGAACAAGGCCTTCCTGTCGGCGGGCGGGGTGGATGCGCGGCGCGGCGTGAGCTGTTCCAACTTCCACGAAGTGCCGATCAAGCAGGCGGCCATTGCCAGCGCGGCGGAGTGCTACGTGGTGATCGACCAGAGCAAGCTGGGCCGTTTTCGTCCGGCCTTCTACAGCACGCTGGAAGTGTTTTCGGGGATCGTGGTGGGCGGGACGCCGGAACAGGATCAGCTGGACCTGTTCTCGGACTTTCCCATCGAGGTGGTGGCAGGCTGAGACCCGCCACCGGATTGATGCGCAGGCAGGTCAGTTGCGGGTGGCGATGGAAGGATAGTCGCCGCAGCCTTCCGGCCAGGGCGTGAGGATTTCATAGCCCTTGGCGGTGACCACCACCATGTGTTCCCACTGGGCCGACAGCGAGCCGTCAGCGGTCAGCACGGTCCAGCCGTCGTCGAGCTGGCGCGTGTGGCGCTTCCCGGCGTTCAACATCGGTTCGATGGTGAAGATCATGCCTTCCTTGAGCGGCAGGCCGCTGTTGCGCTGGCCGTAGTGCAGCACTTGCGGTTCATCGTGGTAGATGGTGCCGATGCCGTGGCCGCAATATTCACGCACCACCGAGAAGCCGTCGCGCTGGGCCACGGTCTGGATCGCGTGGCCGACATCGCCCAGGGTCGCGCCCGGCCGCACCGCGCGGATGCCCGCGCACATGGCCTCGTAGGTGGTGTTGACCAGCTTGCGTGCGGTGGCGTTGGGCGAACCCACGAAGTACATGCGGCTGCAGTCGCCGTACCAGCCATCCTTGATGACGGCGACGTCGATGTTGATGATGTCGCCATCCTTGAGCACCTGGCCGCCGGGGATGCCGTGGCAGATCACGTCGTTGACGGAACTGCAGATGGTCTTGGGGAAGCCGTGGTAGCCGATGTTGGCCGGAGTGGCCTGTTGCACCTTGACGATGTGGTCATGGCAGATGCGGTCCAGTTCGTCGGTGGTGACACCGGCCTTGACGTGCTCGGCCACGATATGCAGCACTTCGGCCGCCAGTTGCCCGGCCACGCGGGCCTGGGCGATTTCTGCGGCGTTGCGCAGCTTCACTTTTCTCATGCTTGTCTGTTCGGTGGGTGCCGCGCGGTGCGCAGCGGTCGTTCGGGCGACTATTTTAGCCGGGCTGGCAGGCGGCTGCCGCATCGGCACCCGGTAATGGCGATTTTTCGAGGCGCGGCGCAGACTTTTTTCCACAGCCGTGCTGACGCGGACTTGTCAGTAGAATCGATGCAGACCGCATGATTCATTCATCGCATTGATCAATCCAACAGCATTACCAACCAACACGAACCCATGGAACTGAGGCAACTGCGCCAATTCATCGCGCTGGCAGAAGAAAAAAGTTTTACCCGGGCGGCCACGCGCTGCCATGTGGTGCAATCGGCGCTGTCGTCCTCGATCCGCCTGCTGGAAGAAGAACTGGCGGCAGCGCTATTCGTGCGCACCACGCGCCGGGTGGAGCTGACGGCGGCCGGCGAGGCTTTCCTGGAGAGTGCCCGCCGTTCACTGGCGGCGCTGGAACAGGGGGCCACCAACGTGGCCGACGTCAATGCCATGCGGCGTGGCCGGCTGTCCATCGGCACGGTGCAGAGCCTGCCCTCCTTCGTCGATCTGCCGGCGCTGCTGGCGCGTTTCCACCGCCGCCATCCGGCGGTGGAGGTGCGGCTGTGCCAGGGCGCGGCCGGCGAACTGAATGAAAAGATCGATGCCCGCCAGCTGGACCTGGCCATCCTGCCCATCGAGGAGAGCGGGGAGGGTTTGCAGCAACACATCATCGCCTGCGACGAACTGGTGCTGGCCTGCCATCCCAGCCATCGTCTGTCCAAGGCGCGTTCGGTGACACTGGAACAACTGGCCGGCGAGGGCTTCGTCGATTTCGAAACCGGGCTGGGTACGCGTGCGCTGGTGGATCGCGGCTTCGCCGAGGCGGGCTTGCGGCGTCGCGTGGCCTTCGAGGTCAGTGATCTGGTGACCTTGCTTGATCTGGTCGGGCATGGACTGGGCGTCGCGCTGTTGCCGCGCGATCTGGTGCATGCACGGCGTGGCAAGCTGGCCAGCGTCAAGCTGCGCGGAGTGGAGCTGTGCTGGGAGCTGGTGGTCACGCACAAGACTGCGGCCCGCAATGGCGTGCTGGTGCTGGATGCGGCACCGGCAGCGTTTCTGGAGTTGTTGATGGAGCAGGCGCAGGCCCGGGAACAAAACTGAATCAGCGCCCCGGCAGCAGCGCCTGCTCCGCCAGCTCGGCCCATCCTTCCGGATGTTCGCTGGCCTGCATGGAGCGGGCAATGGCGTGGCAGCGTTGCGCCACGTCAGGCGCTGCCAGCAGGCGCGCCAGCGCTGCTTGCAGGCGTGCTGCGGAAAGGCGTTTGGCCGGAATGATCTCGCCCACCCCCAGCCGTCTGACCCGATAAGCATTGTCGAACTGATCGTAGGCAAACGGCACCACCAGCTGCGGTACGCCTGCCCGCAAGGCAGCGGCGGTGGTACCGATACCGCCGTGATGGACGATGGCGGCCACCTCCGGCAGCAGGGCATCGAAGCTCACATAGGACTGCCACAGCACGCCCTCGGGCAAGACTGCCGTCAGTTGTTCGCGATGCCGGGTCACCAGCAGTGCGCGGCGGCCCAGAGCCTGTGCAGCCCGTACAGCGCTGGCGAAGAACTGTGCGGCATGCTGGTGGCCGGAGCCTGGCGTAAAGACGATGGGTGCCGGACCAGCGTCGAGAAACTGCCGCATGGCCGGTGTCCAGTCCGATGGCGAAGACGATGCCGGAGGCGGAAATTGTCCGCTCAGGAAAGGCTGCGGCCAATCCGGCTGGACCGCGCCGAACCAGTTCGGGAACAATCCCAGCGATGCATCCGGTGCCTGCATCACGTGCGCAAAGAAATGCGCCACCGGCGGCAATCCCAGCCTGGCCCGCACGGCATTGAGCGCGGGCAGCGCGGGCGGATCGATCATCCAGCGGTGTGCCAGTGACCACAGGGTCTTGCGCCAGGGCAGCGGCAGCCAGCCGGGGACGGGCAGTGATCCCATGGCCAGCAGGTCATGGCTGCTGCACAGGTTGGAGGGGGCGAGATAGGTGGCGACGATGCGCAGTCCGGGACGCAGGCTGCGCGCAATGTCAGCCGCCGGGACCAGCAAGGGATGGCTGAGGATGACGCACTCTTCCTCGGCAGGCAATTGAGCCACCAGCTGGTGCAGGCAATCGATGTAGGGCGCGGCGGCCCGGCAGATCACCTGCCAGCCCCGGCGCTCATCCCACAGGTCCGGATTGGCCAGCACGGCCTGGAATTCTTCCACGCTGCCCAGGGGATGGCAGGACAGTCCCGCTTGCTCGAACAAGGCCGCATGAAAACGCGGCACCACCATCAGCACCCGATGTCCCCGCGCTTGCAGGCCGAGACCGAGCGAGAGGAAGGGCAGCATGTCGCCGGTGGTGCCGGTGGTGGCGAGGATCAGCAGGGGAGCAGGGCGGGCAGGCGCTGGCATGGGTGGTTTGGGGGCGAAATGAAGAAGGCTTCAGGGGTGCGCGCCACTGTAGCCGATTTCGCTTGCCCTCGCCGTCGTCAGATGAAGCGTTTGACCGCTCGAGGCCCGAACAGCGCCACCACCATCATCACCAGTGCCACCCCCACGAAGCTCACCCGCAGCCCCAGGTGCTCGGCCACGCCACCGATGCACACCGGTCCCAGCAGCATGCCGACGTAGGCGAAGCGCGCCACGGCGGCGATGCTCTCGGCGGCCGGCATGCCCGGTACGCGTGCTGCGGCCAAGAAGAAGATCGGCATCAGGTTGGCAATGCCCAGCCCGGCCAGCAGCAGGCCGGCCATGGTCGCCAGCGGTGTCGGCAAGGCCGCCGCCAGCGCGATGCCGGCAGCCCCTGCCACCCCGCTCCAGAGCAGCGTACGCAGGCCGCCGATGCGTGCACGGATGCGGTCGCCGGTCAGCCGCCCGGCCGCCATGCCGGTAGAAAACGCGGCGTAGCTGTAGCTGACCCAGGCGGCGGGCGACTGGGCGATGTCGCGCATGTACACGGCGGCCCAGTCATACATGCCGCCTTCGCACATGAGTGCCAGGAAGGAGATCACGCCCAGCACCAGGACCATGCGGCGGGCGGATTTGTCGGTGCCGGGCGTGCTCGCGGTTTCATCATGGACATCGTCGGGCAAGGCGAAGGGGCCGATGGACAAGGCCACCGACAGCGTCACCGCCGCCACCAGCGCGGCATGCGCCAGGGGCGACAGGCCGGGCAGGGCGCCCAGCGCCGAGCCGGCGATGCCGCCGATGCTGAACATGGCGTGCAGGGTGGACATGATGGGCCGGCTGCGGCCGTTTTCCACCAGCGCGGCCTGGACCGACATGGCCACGTCGAAGGCGGCCATGGCGCTGCCGAACACCAGCAGCAGCGCTACCAGCATCCAGAACTGCGGGGCCAGCGGGATCAGCAGCAGCGTGGCCGCGTAGAGCATGCCGGCCTGGCGCAGGGCGCGCGCGCTGCCCACGCGCGCGATCCACTTGCCGGACTGGCCCATGGTCAGCAGGGCACCGCCGGCCACCGCCAGCATGGCCAGCGACAGCACCGCATCCGACAGGGCGAAGCGATCCTTCACCGAGGGAATCAGGATGCCCCAGGTGGCGAAGGTGGCCCCGTTGACGAAGAACTGCGCCATGGTGGCACGGGTGGCGTTGCGGATGCGGTGCGGGTGGAAAGCGGGTGCGGATGAGCTGCCTGAATGCATGGAGAGGTCTGGCGAAAGTCAAAGATCGTCACTTTGCCAGTTTTTGATTCATTCGTTAAATGGATTATTCAGATCAGCTTGATCGATCCCACAGATGAATCACGCTGGCCCTCTGATGCCGAGCGCCCTCAGCCAGAGATCAATCTGGCCATAGGCATCTTGTTGCCATTGTTCAGGTGTACGTTCGCCGAGGACCTGCGACTGCTCGACGAAGTGGCGCACACAGGTAGGTCCGAAACCGTCGACGCTGTCGAATTTGCGGTCAATGAAACCGTAACCGGCTGCCGCGCTGGGATGCAGCAGCAGGGCGCGGCATTCTTCTGCAAGCACATCCGCCCCGCCCGGATAGTTGCGGATGCAGTAGTAGATGTCATAGGCATCCTTTTGCTTGTAGCGCCCTTCGATGGCGTGCCCTTTCATGGCCAGCAAGGCGGGGATCGAGCACACCGCGATCTCGACCCGATTGGTGCCGCCGGTCGGCATGGGTCCGCTGATGGCAACCCATTGATAGAAACGCAGTGCGAGATCGGCCCCATCGGCGCGCTGCACGGCGAAGTCGCTGATGAGCGGCGGGACGTTCTTGACGATCTCTGCATCGCGCGGCATGAGGAAGTCGACGATGATATCGATGGACGCGCCTTCGTCTTCGGTGGGAACTTGCCGCAGCAACTGGAAGCGGCGCAGGTCCCGGCGCTGCTGATATCCGTGTTCCTGCAAGGCTTCTACCAGCGTTGCGTATTCACCGTCACCCAGCGCTTCGGCATCAAGGCTGAGGTCAACGTCCACCGTGCCCACGTGCGGCATGTCGTCATTGCCCAGCAGCAGCCACGGAACCGCACCGCCGACGATGGCGAATTTGCCTTTGAAACTCCCGAGGATCTGACCGATTTCGATCAGGACTTTTTTGACTGCAGTACTTGTACGATCATCGTAATCAGTGGCGGATTGCGGTTCGCCGGGCGTCAGCTTTTCCATGTGAGCAATGTCTTTCGGAGATGGTCTGCGGCCTCCCGTCCGCGTTCGCCTGCGTGGTGCAGGTCTAGATAGGTTTGAATGGGACTGGTGCAGACCGCGCCGGGCGCGGGTTCCTGCGTGTCACGAAGAAGATCGGCGTCGTCAAGCAGGTTCACCATGACGTTCTCGCCTTTGGCCGCAGAGGACAGCTTCAGGGCGGACTGCAGTGATTCCAACCCGGCTTCGGTTGCCTGGAAATAATGGGTTCCGGTCCTGGCGTAGGGGGCCAGCCATTGCGCCGCCGAGAACGATGAAAATGCGGCTGCGGGGAGTTCGTCTTCCCGGTGACGGCGCATGGCGTGCCGTGCCGCCTGTTCAAAGGCGCTTCCGTGCAGGGGCGTGTAGAAAGCCAGACGCTCACCGGCAGGTGGTGTATAGGCATCCTGCCATTCATCCAGCAGGGCATCCGGTTCTGACAGGAACAGGCCACCCTCCGCCACCTGGGCCCATTCGCGCTCGAGCAGAGCCGTGCGCACATTGCTGACGTGGCCGAGGCTGACCGCCGCCGCCTGAGCCAATTCCATGACGCGCCAGGCGCGCTGCGGGTCGCGCAGCAACACCCGCAACACTTGCGCTGATTTCGGTTTGAACAAGGAGCGCAGTGCCCGTCGGTCGGCAACGGGTTTGCTGGCCACCTGCCGTTCGATGAAGATGCCGTCGAAGACCAGGCGGGCATTGCCTTCCAGATCCAGGAAGCCGGCTTCATGTTCACGGCACAGCGCCTGGGCATCGGGAGACAGGTAAGGGGCGATCAGGACGGGCGTGGCGTCCTTTGCGTGGTGCGACATGTAATCGCGCAGGGTCAGCAAGGCATGGCGCACATGGCGCGGTTGCCCCGAGGAATTGGCTTCGCACACCAATGCATGGCGTTTGCCTGCGACCTTGATCCGCGCCGTGAAATCGACGCCTGAATCCGCCATGGCGGTCTCGTGCTCGATGTCCAGCAACTTGAGCGCAGGCACCTGCAGCAGCAACGAGCGCAGGGCATGGGCTGCTTGGGTCTCAAACGATTTCATTGAATGATGTGTTTTCAGCATATGATGAAATTAGCACTTTCGATGAAATTGTCAACCCATGTTTTCAGTAAAGCGGTATATTTCAACATATGTTGAAATATGCGTTATTGGTGAAATATGCGCCGCTAATGTTCAGGCAGGATTATTGTTTGGCATCTCGGTAAACGCAAAAAAACCCGGCCAGCTTGCGCCGGACCGGGTTGAGGGACTACCGAGGAGGAAGTTTCGGCTTATCGCTTTACCATTCGGCAAAGCTGCCATCCTTGTGGCGCCAGATCGGGTTGCGCCAGCGGTGGCCGACTTCGGCGCGCTGACGGACATACTCTTCATTGATCTCGATGCCCAGGCCAGGGCCTTGCGGGATCTTCACGTAGCCGTCTTCATACGCGAACACGTTCTTGTCGCGGATGTAGTCCAGCAGGTCATTGCTTTCGTTGTAGTGAATGCCCAGGCTCTGCTCCTGGATGAAAGCGTTGTAGCTGCCGGCATCGACCTGCAGGCAGGAGGCCAGCGCGATCGGGCCCAGCGGGCAGTGCAGCGCCAGCGCCACGTCGTAGGCTTCGGCCATCATGGCGATCTTGCGGGTCTCGGTGATGCCGCCGGCGTGCGAGACGTCCGGCTGGATGATGTCCACATAGCCCTCGGAGAGGATGCGCTTGAAATCCCAGCGCGAATACAGGCGCTCGCCCAGGGCGATCGGGGTCGAGGTCAGGTGGGCGATTTCCTTCAGGGCTTCCGAGTTTTCCGACAGCACCGGCTCTTCGATGAACATCAGCTTGTACGGCTCCAGTTCCTTGATCAGGACCTTGGCCATGGGCTTGTGCACGCGGCCGTGGAAGTCCACGCCGATGCCCACGTTCGGGCCCACGGCTTCACGCACCGCTTGCACGTTGGCCAGGGTCAGTTCGATCTTGTCGTGGCTGTCGATGAATTGCAGTTCTTCGGTGCCGTTCATCTTCACGGCGGTGAAGCCACGGGCCACGGCGTTCTTGGCCGCTGCAGCGGTATCGGCCGGGCGGTCGCCGCCGATCCAGGAATAGACGCGAATCGAGTTGCGCACCGCGCCACCGAGCAACTGGTGCACCGGCACGCCCAGGGCCTTGCCCTTGATGTCCCACAGGGCCTGGTCGATACCGGCCAGGGCGCTCATGTGGATGGCGCCGCCGCGATAGAAACCGCCGCGATAGAGCACGGTCCAGTGGTCTTCGATGTTGCGCGGGTCCTTGCCGACCAGGTAGTCGGCCAGTTCGTCCACGGCTGCCGCGACGCTGTGCGCGCGGCCTTCCACGATGGGCTCGCCCCAGCCGACGATGCCTTCGTCAGTCTCGATCTTGAGGAAGCACCAGCGCGGGGGCACGATGAAGGTGGAGATCTTGGTGATTTTCATTGTTCGGTCCGGTTATGCGTTTAATCTGTCTGATCTATTGATCTGTTCTGTAGATGAATGATCGCGGTGCGATCGCTTACAACGATGAATCTGGTGTGCGGGAAATCAGCCCAGCGCCTTCCAGGCCGCCACGAAGGCCTGTGCACGCTGGCGCACTGCGTCGGCGGACAGGCTCGGCGTGTAGAGCGCCGATCCCAGGCCGAAGCCGGAGGCACCGGCCGCGCGGAAGACGGCCATGCCCTCGGGCGTGATGCCACCGACCGGCAGCAGCGCGATGTCGCGGGCGATCACGGCACGCCAGGCCTTGACCACCTGCGGACCCAGCTGTTCGGCCGGGAACATCTTGAGTACGTCAGCGCCGTTGTCCAGCGCCGCAAAAGCTTCGGTCACGGTGGCCACGCCCGGTGCGCTGTACAGGCCCGCATCGCGCGCGGCACGAATCACGGCGCCATCGCTGTGCGGCATGACGATCAGCTCGCCGCCGGCATTCTTGACGTCTTGCACCAGCGCGGGCTTCAGGACCGTACCGGCACCGACGATGCAGTCCGCCGGCAGGCTCTTGCGCAGGATGCTGATGCTGGCCAGCGGTTCGGGCGAATTCAGCGGGACTTCGATGATGCGGAAGCCGCTCTCGTAGAGGGCCGCGCCGATGGCTTCGGCTTCCTCGTTGCGCACGCCGCGCAGGATGGCAATCATGCCGGTGCTGCGCAGGGCGTCGTGGAATCGTTGGGAATGGGTGCTCATGGTCTTTTGTCCGGGTGCGTCGTAGGTGGTGCAGTAAAGGGGGCGATCAGGCCAGCAGGCCGGCGTGCTGCGCCAGGATCCACAGGCCCGCTTCGGTGGCGGCACCGGCCTCGGCGGCCGGGCCCAGTCCATACAGGTCCAGCGCCAGCTGGTAGCGGCGGCACAGGCCGGGGTCGCCGATCAGGACGATGGCCGGCGTGGTCGGATACAGATTCTTCAGGGCGGCGATCTCGTGGCCGATCAACAGGCCCGAGAGATAGTCGGGTTGCGCCTCGGCCGCCAGTTCACCGGTCAGGCCCAGGGTGCGGCTGCTGAAGATGTTGGAGAGCACGCCGCTCTTGCCTTGTGCGGTCCTGGCCACGCCGGCACCGCGCAGGAAAGCTTCGTCATCGGCCACCTCCGGTTTTTGCATGGTGCGGCCCAGGATGGTGTGGCCGCACAGCGCGCCATAGACTTCGCCGGTCATGAAAGTATCGAAATGTTCGATGCGGCCCTCGACCACGCGCACCCACTTCGAATGGGTGCCGGGCAGGCCGATCAGCAGCTCGCGCTCGGTACGGGTCTGCAGGGCACCGATGACCTGAGTCTCTTCGCCGCGCATCACATTGGGCAGGGCTCCGGCTTCCAGCAGGCCCGGCACGATCCACAGCGGACGGCCGAGGCCGGTGTCAACTTCGGTCAGCTGGCTGCCAATCAGCGCGGGGGCCAGCGGCACGTTCAGATAGGCGGCTTCACGCCAGCCCTGCTTGCTGCCGACCATGCCGGCCGCGATCAGAGGGGCGCCGGGCGCGGCCTTGAGCCAGTCGCCGCAGGCGGCTTCCAGCGCGGCACGGTAAGGCGCGTGGGCATCTTCGCCGTGGCCCACGGCCGGCAGGTTCATGATGCCCCAGGGATGGGCGCGGCGCTCCACCACCTGGCCGCTGCGATCGAAACGATAGCAGCGCAGCGAGGAGGTCCCCCAGTCGAGGGCAATCAGGGCGCAGTCTTGATTCAGTGCTTGGTTCATCGTCATTCTTTGCCGGCGTCAGCGCGCCAGGCTTGTCTGTTGGGTGGTGGCCTGGACTGGCTCCTGGGCGATCTCGCAGACCGTGAAGCGGGTCAGCAGCACCATGTCTTCTCCCGGTGCCAGCGCGATCAGGCCGGGCTGGTTCGGCTGGTGGAAGGCATCGATGGGATGCGTGACCGGTTCCAGGCAGAAATACGGCAGGCCATTGGGGCGGAACATCAGTACATAGCCGCTGCGATCCGTGGTGTGCATCTGCAGGCGCAGGCCGCGTGCCGGATCCTCGATCATGGCCAGACCGTCCCAGCCTTCGAAGCAGTTGTCGATCAGGCCGCCTTGCAGCGAGGCGGCGCGGTTGTAGTCCCAGCCGCTCGGCAGTTCCCGCGAGAAACCGGTGGGGATGCGGTCCGGCCCGGAGAGCCACACGCCGCGCGAACGGAATTGCAGGCGGGTTTGCGCGTCATGCAGGAAATAGGGATGCAGGCCCAGGCCGTAGGGCAAGGTCTCTTCGCCCGTATTGGTCACGCGCAATTCGATTTCCAGCGCGTTCTCGCGCAGGGTCAGCACCTGTCGCGCACGATAGACATAGGGGTTGCCGTCGCAGCGATGCGAATCCAGTTCCAGCGCCATGCGGTCGTCGGCCTGGGACACGATGGTCCAGGCCTGGCGCCAGCTGTCGCCGTGGATGGGATAGGGTTCGCCGGGACGATTGGGGCTCAGCGGATAATGCTTGCCGTTGAAATCGAAGCCGCCGCCGGTGATGCGGTTGGACCAGGGCAGCAGCGGGAAGCACGCGGTCGCGTACAGCTTTTCCGGGTCGGCACTCCAGGGGCGCAGCAGCGGCAGCCACTTGCGGTCACGCTGCCATTCCCAGCCGGCCAGTGCGCCGCCCAGCGTCGGCAGCACGTGCAGACGCTGGCGCCCTGACTGCAGGGTATGGATTTCCGGCAGCCCCTGGGAGCCTGCACGTTGGGCATCGCTTGCTCGGGATGGCATGGTGTCTCGTATCTTGTTATGGAGTGCTGCGTGCATCGTGGGCACGGGAACGCGTTGTCCATCGCGTCGTCCCCCTTGGGGCTGTCTGAAGTCGTCGGCAGGAAGAAGGAGTTGGCTCACGTGGGTTCGCGCCCGGTCTTCATGCAGTGCGCTTCAAAAAAATCTGGCTGATCCTATCACCGCACTCCGATAGGGAATAATGAAAAAATCATCGCAAACGATATCAAAAATGCGCGCCGTCCGCAGTGAGGCAGGCAGTGAGGCAGCATGCGTGGCCGGCATGCGCCAGCTCGATGCACAGGCGGGGCGCGCTGCCCCAACGATGTGCGAAACGATATCGAAAAACATTAAAAATTCATTGGATGCGAATTGGTCGCTTGCCTAATATGGAGCGCGAATCAAGGACGATCAGGGCTGTCCGCGATTCCAACCGCACCGCGCCGCTTCCAATTCATACCTACAAGTCCAACGCATTCCGGCGCAGCGCACCCCACGCATAGAACAAAGGGAAGTCCACAATTCCCTGTCAACGGAGACTGACAATGAATTCGAAGAGAAGAGCGCTTCTGGGCGCAGCCATTTGCATGAGCCTGGGCAGCGCCGTGAGCTTCCCCGCCTTTGCCGCCGACAAACCACTGACCATGGGCTTCTCCCAAGTGGGTGCCGAAAGTGAATGGCGCACCGCCAATACCGTATCGATCAAGGACGCCGCCAAGCAGGCCGGCGTCAACCTGAAATTCGCCGACGCCCAGCAGAAGCAGGAAAACCAGGTCAAGGCAATCCGCTCCTTCATCGCGCAAAAGGTCGACGTGATCGCCTTCTCGCCGGTGGTGGAATCGGGCTGGGAAACCGTGCTGCGTGAAGCCAAGGCCGCCAAGATTCCGGTCATCCTGACCGACCGCGCCGTCAACGTTTCTGACAAGTCGCTGTACGTCACCTTCATCGGTTCGGACTTCGTGGAAGAAGGCCGCCGCGCCGGCCGCTGGTTGCTGGACAAGGCCAAGTCCATGCCCGCCGGCGACATCAACATCGTCGAACTGCAAGGCACCGTCGGTTCGGCACCGGCCATCGACCGCAAGGCCGGTTTCGAGGAAGTCATCAAGAGCGAACCGCGCCTGAAGATCATCCGCTCGCAGACCGGCGACTTCACCCGCGCCAAGGGCAAGGAAGTGATGGAAGCCTTCCTCAAGGCCGAGGGCAAGAAGATCAACGTGCTCTACGCCCACAATGACGACATGGCCATCGGCGCCATCCAGGCCATCGAAGAAGCAGGCCTCAAGCCGGGCAAGGACATCACCATCATCTCCATTGATGGCGTCAAGGGTGCCTTCGAAGCCATGATGGCCGGCAAGCTCAATGTCACCGTCGAATGCAGCCCGCTGCTGGGCCCGCAACTGATGCAGATCGCCAAGGACATCAAGGCCGGCAAGGAAGTCCCCAAGCGCATCACCACCGAGGAAGGCATCTTCCCGGCCGAAGTGGCGGCCAAGGAATTCCCGAACCGCAAGTATTGATGCCTGCATGACGGCAGCGCGCGCACTGGATTGCCCAGGGCGCGCGCGGTGCTGGTGTGGCCTGATGGGAGTGCGCAAGACGGCGCGCGCCCATCAGGATTCCGATGCTTCTGATGGAGTTGCGATGACGATGTCTGTCGGGACGCAGGCGCGTCCCATGCTGGAATTGAGCGGTATCCACAAGGCATTCGCGGGCGTGAAGGCGCTCACCGATGTCGGCCTGCGGCTGTTCCCGGGGGAAGTGCATACCCTGATGGGACAGAATGGCGCAGGCAAGTCCACGCTGATCAAGGTCTTGACCGGCGTGCATGAACCCGATGCAGGCAAGATCGAACTGGATGGCCGCGCCATTGCGCCGGCCTCTACCCTGGAGGCGCAGTCGCTGGGCATCAGCACGGTCTACCAGGAAGTCAACCTGTGTCCCAATCTTTCCGTGGCCGAGAACATCTTCGTCGGCCGCTATCCCCGCCGTTTCGGCCGCATCGACTGGAAGAGCGTGCATGCACAGTCGAAGCAATTGCTGCAGCAGCTGCAGATCGACATCGATGTCGGCGCGCTGCTGTCGTCCTATCCGCTGGCGATCCAGCAGATGGTGGCGATCTCGCGTGCGCTCTCGGTCTCGGCCAAGGTGCTCATTCTCGATGAGCCGACCTCCAGCCTGGACGAAGCCGAGGTCCAGCAACTCTTCAAGGTGCTGCGCCGCCTGCGCGAGCAGGGGATGGCGATTCTTTTCGTGACCCACTTCCTGGACCAGACCTACGACATCTCGGATCGCATTACCGTGCTGCGCAATGGCGTGCGCGAGGGCGAATATCTGGTCGGCGATTTGTCGCGGCTGGACCTGGTCAACAAGATGGTCGGCGTGACCGCCGTCGATCACCGCAAGGTGGAAGCGGGTGCCGAGGCACTGGCTGCAGGGCTGTCGGCCGATGAAGCCGGCAAGGGCGAGGTCTTCCTGCAGGCGGATGGTTTCGGCCGGCGTGGCGTGCTGTCCCCGCAGGACCTGGAATTGCGGCGCGGTGAAGTCTTCGGCCTGTGCGGTCTGCTCGGTTCCGGACGGACCGAGATGGCGCGCCTGCTGTTCGGTGCCGACCGCGCCGATTGCGGGCAATTGCGCATCGAAGGCCGCAGCGTGAAGCTCGACAATCCGCGCGATGCGATCGCGGCGGGCATCGGTTTCTGTTCGGAGGATCGCAAGAAGGAGGGCGCGATCCTCGAACTCTCCGTGCGCGAAAACATCATCCTGGCGCTGCAGGCAAGGCAAGGGTTGTTCCGCGTGCTGCCGCGCAAGCGCCAGAACCAGATCGCCGCCGATTACGTCAAGTGGCTCGGCATCAAGACGGCCGACCTGGAAACGCCCATCGGTCTGCTCTCCGGCGGCAACCAGCAGAAGGCCTTGCTGGCGCGCTGGCTGGCCACCGATCCGGGCATGCTGATCCTGGATGAACCCACGCGCGGCATCGATGTGCGGGCCAAGCAGGAGATCATGGATTTCGTCATCGCCATGTGCCGCAAGGGCATGTCCATTCTTTTCATTTCCTCGGAGATTCCCGAGGTCCTGCGCTGCAGCGACCGCATGCTGGTGCTGCGTGACCGCCGCGCCTGCGGCGAGTACCGTCGCGGTGAGCTCGATGAGCAATCGGTCTTGCAGGTGATCGCGGGAGAGGCCGCATGAGTGCATCCATGGATTCCAAACTGATTCCCGACAGCGCCGCCAGCGGCAGCGCGCCGGTTTTTGCAGCACTGCTGCGTCACCCGCTGGTGCGTCCGCTGGCGGCGCTGGCCTTGCTGCTGCTGATCGATTTCCTGCTGGTGCCGGGCTTCTTCAAGCTGGAGATCAAGGATGGCCACCTGTATGGCGCACTGATCGACATCATCAACCGTGCCGCACCGCTGATGCTGGCAGCGCTCGGCATGACGCTGGTGATCGCCACGCGCGGGGTGGACATTTCGGTGGGCGCGGTGGTGGCCATCTCCGGTGCCGTTGCGGCCGTTCTCATCGGCGGCAAGATGGTGGTGGTCAATGGTGTCTCTGAATACGTCAGCAACGTGCCGATGGTGTGGGCCCTGTGCGCGGCGATGGGTGCGGCACTGCTGTGCGGAGCGTGGAACGGCTTGCTGGTGGCCGGTCTCGGACTGCAGCCCATCATCGCCACGCTGATCCTGATGGTGGCCGGACGCGGGCTGGCGCAACTGCTCACCGATGGCCAGATCGTGACGGTGTATTACAAGCCCTTCTTCTTCCTGGGCGGTGGCTACCTGTTCGGCTTGCCGTTCTCGCTCTACATCGCCGGGGCCATGTTCCTGCTGCTGGCATTGCTGATGAAGAAGACCGCGCTGGGCCTGTTCATCCAGTCGGTCGGCATCAATCCGGTGGCCTCGCGCCTGGCCGGCATCCGTACTGCCGCGCTGATCTTTTTCGTCTACATGTTCTGCAGCGCCTGCGCCGGGTTGGCGGGGTTGATGATCGCCTCCAACATCAAGAGCGCCGACGCCAACAACGCCGGCCTGCTGCTGGAACTGGATGCGATCCTGGCCGTGACCCTGGGCGGCACCTCGCTGGCCGGGGGCAAGTTCAGCCTGGTGGGCAGCGTCATCGGTGCGCTCATCATCCAGACGCTGACTTATACGATCTATTCGCTGGGGGTGCCGCCGGAAGTCAATATGGTGGTCAAGTCCATCGTGGTGTTCCTGGTCTGCCTGTCGCAGTCGCCGGAGTTCCGCCGCATGTTGAGGATGTCCAAATCATGATGCTTGCTTCTTCCTTGCGGCGCGCTTCGCACGCGCCGTGGTTCACCTCCATGGTTACGGTGGCGCTGCTGGTGCTGATGCTGGTCATCGGGGCGTTTGGCTACGATGGCTTCCTGTCGCCGCAGGTGATGCTGAACCTGCTGATCGACAATGCCTTCCTGCTGGTGGTGGCCATCGGCATGACCTTCGTCATCCTTTCCGGCGGCATTGACCTCTCGGTCGGGTCGGTGCTGGCGCTGACCACCATGGTGGCGGCTTTCCTGCTGCAGAACTGGCACTGGCCGCCGCTGCTGGTGATCGCGACCGTCCTGCTGATGGGCGCGGGCTTCGGTGCGGCGATGGGCGCGATGATCCATTACTTCAAACTGCAGGCCTTCATCGTCACCCTGGCAGGGATGTTCCTGGCGCGCGGACTGTGCTACCTCATCAGCATCAATTCCATCACCATCGATGAGCCACTGTTCGTGGAACTGTCGCAGTCGCGGCTGGAGTTCGGCGGACTGTTCATCTCGCCCAGCGTGGTCATCGCCCTGATCGTGCTGGCCGTGGCGATCTGGATGGCCCATGGCACCCGCTTCGGACGCGCCGTCTACGCCATCGGCGGCAGCGAGAGCTCGGCGCTGCTGATGGGCTTGCCGGTCGGACGCACCAAGGTTCTGGTGTATGCCTTCAGCGGATTCTGCGCATCGGTGGCGGGTGTGCTGTTCTCCTTCTACATGCTTTCGGGGTACGGGTTGCATGCGCAGGGTGTGGAACTGGACGCGATTGCGGCCGTGGTCATCGGCGGCACGCTCCTCACCGGCGGCTATGGTTACGTGGCGGGAACACTGACCGGCGTGCTCATCCTTGGCGTGATCCAGACCCTCATTGCCTTCGATGGCAGCCTCAGTTCGTGGTGGACCAAGATCTTCATTGGCGCGCTGCTGTTCGTCTTTTGCGTCGCGCAGCGTGTCATTTCCCTGGGAGCCCTGCGCGGCAAATCGGCCGGATCGGCGAAAGCCGCGCCAGCCGTGGCTTAGGCGGGATTTTTTAAGCTTAATTAAGATAACTTTACATAGAGGGAGTTATACCGAAAAACATATCCATTACGCTCAAAAAATCATTAGAAATGTATTGGTAAAGCAATTAATGTAGAGCCCGCAAAACAGTTGCTCTGCATGACATTCATCAGAAATCACGGCGCTGTTTTAGATAACTACAACACGCCATTCCAACAATGAGACTGGAGACTCGAAGCATGAAAATCAAATCCGTATTGAGCGGTATTGCCCTCGGCCTGGGCGTCACCCTGATGTCCATCAGCGCCCAAGTGAGCGCACAGAGCAAGCAGCTGGTCGGTGTGGCCATGCCCACCAAGTCTTCGGCACGCTGGATCGCTGACGGCAACAACATGGTCAAGGTCCTGAAGGAAAAGGGCTACCAGACCGACCTGCAATACGCGGAAGACGACATCCCCAACCAGCTGTCCCAGATCGAGAACATGCTGACCAAGGGCGCCAAGGTGCTGGTGATCGCCGCCATCGACGGCACCACCCTGACCGACGTGCTGCAGAAGGCCGCCGACAAGGGCGTCAAGGTCATCGCTTATGACCGCCTGATCCGTGGTTCCAAGAACGTCGACTACTACGCCACCTTCGACAACTTCCAGGTCGGCGTGCTGCAGGCACAATCGCTGGAAAAGGCCCTGGGCCTGAAGGAAGGCAAGGGTCCGTTCAACATCGAACTGTTCGGCGGTTCCTCGGACGACAACAACGCGTTCTTCTTCTACAACGGCGCCATGTCGGTCCTGAAGCCCTACATCGACAGCGGCAAGCTGGTGGTGCGTTCCAAGCAGATGGGCATGGACAAGGTTGCGACCCTGCGCTGGGATCCGGCTACCGCCCAAGCCCGTATGGACAACCTGCTGTCGGCCTTCTACACCAACGCCAAGGTCAACGCCGTGCTGTCCCCGTATGACGGCCTGTCCATCGGTATCCTGTCCTCGCTGCGCGGCGTCGGCTACGGCACCCCGCAACAGCCGTTCCCGTATGTCTCGGGTCAGGATGCGGAAGTGCCTTCGGTCAAGTCCATCATCCGTGGCGAACAGTACTCCACCATCTTCAAGGACACCCGCGAACTGGCCAAGGTTACCGTCGGTATGGTTGACGCCGTCCTGGGTGGCAAGCAACCCCAGATCAACGACACCAAGACCTACAACAACGGCGTGAAGGTTGTGCCTTCCTACCTGTTGAAGCCGGTCGTGGTCGACAAGTCGAACTGGAAGGAAATCCTGGTGGGCAGCGGTTACTACACCGAAGCACAACTGAAGTAATCCTTTGATGTAACACGCGGGCGGCCGGCATCTCCGGTGCCGCTGCCCGCAGCAAGATCGCAGTACCCAACAAGAACAATCAACACCGTAAGAAGAACAGCATGGTCCCGCTCTGTGCGGGACTAATTCTTTCAGGAAGTCGCGCTTGCCCCACCGCAACGCGCAAGAGACAAACAAGTCCGGCTACGTGATCCACGCAAGCCCGGCAAATGAGAGGTCAGCATCATGAGCAACATTCTGGAAATGCGCGGCATCGAGAAAAGCTTCCCGGGTGTGAAGGCGTTGAACAACGTCAACCTGGCCGTGCGCGAAGGCGAGATCCATGCGATCGTCGGTGAAAACGGCGCCGGCAAATCCACGCTGATGAAGGTGCTCTCGGGCGTCTACCCGCACGGCAGCTATTCCGGCGACATCGTCTACAAGGGTGAGGTGCGTGCCTTCAAGGATATCCGCGACAGCGAACACCTGGGCATCATCATCATCCACCAGGAGCTGGCGCTGGTGCCGCTGCTGTCGGTGATGGAAAACCTGTTCCTCGGCAACGAGCAAGCCCGCGGCGGCGTGATCGACTGGGAACAATCCTACGTGCGCGCCAAGGAACTGCTGGCCAAGGTCGGTCTGAAGGAATCCCCGCTGACCAAGGTTGGTGACCTCGGCGTGGGCAAGCAGCAGTTGATCGAGATCGCCAAGGCGCTCTCCAAGGAAGTCAAGCTGCTGATCCTGGACGAGCCGACCGCCAGCCTCAATGAAAGCGACTCCGATGCGCTGCTGGAACTGCTGCTGGAACTGAAGCGCCAGGGCATTGCCTCGATCCTGATCTCGCACAAGCTCAACGAAATTTCCAAGGTGGCTGATTCGATCACCGTGCTGCGCGACGGCACCACGGTCGATACCTTCGACTGCCGTGCTGAACCGATCAGCGAAGACCGCATCATCCAGCACATGGTCGGCCGCGAAATGGCCGACCGCTATCCGCAGCGCGATCCCAAGATCGGCGACGTGATTTTTGAAGTGCGCGACTGGCGTGTGCACCATCCGCTGCACTCGGATCGCCTGGCCATCAAGGACGTCAACATGACCGTGCGCGCTGGCGAGATCGTCGGCATCGCCGGGCTGATGGGTGCGGGCCGTACCGAGCTGGCCAAGAGCATCTTCGGCCGTGCCTACGGCAAGAAGATCACCGGCCAGGCCTTCCTGCACGGCAAGGAAGTGGACCTGTCCACCATCGAGAAGGCCATCGACAAGGGCATCGCCTACGTTACCGAAGACCGCAAGGGCGATGGCCTGGTGCTGGAAGAAGACATCAAGAAGAACATCTCGCTGGCCAACCTGGGCGGCGTTTCCGAACGCACCGTCATCGACGAAGCGCGCGAGTACAAGATCGCGGCCGATTTCAAGCAGCAGATGCGCATCCGCTGTTCCAGCGTGCTGCAGAAGGTGGTCAACCTCTCCGGCGGCAATCAGCAGAAGGTGGTGCTGTCGAAGTGGCTGTTCTCCCAGCCGGAAGTGCTGATCCTGGATGAACCCACGCGCGGCATCGACGTCGGTGCCAAGTTCGAGATCTACAACATCATCAGCAAGCTGGCGGCCGAGGGCAAGTGCATCATCATGATCTCCTCGGAAATGCCGGAACTGCTGGGCATGTGCGACCGCATCTACGTGATGAACGAAGGCCAGTTCGTGGGCCACCTGCCCAAGGCCGAAGCGACTCAGGAAAGCATCATGCGCGCCATCATGCGCAACAAGCGCATCGATGATCCGGGCCTGTCGCAAGCCGCCTGAACACCCATTATCAAGCCGGAGCCAAACCGGCAGCATCACCCATAAAGTCCATCAAGACCAGAGAGCACCCGAGGAGCAAGACAATGGAGAGCATTGACATGAGCAAGAAACCGGCCGTCGCCAGCGGCGCCGTCGAAAAGAAGGACTACGGCAGCTTCCTGAAGAACAACATGCGCGAATACGGCATGCTGATGTCGCTGGTGGCCATCATGGCCTTCTTCCAGATCATGACCGACGGCACGCTGATGCGTCCGCTGAACCTGACCAACCTGGTCCTGCAGAACAGCTACATCGTCATCATGGCGCTGGGCATGCTGATGGTGATCGTGGCCGGCCACATCGACCTGTCGGTGGGCTCGGTGGTGGGCCTGATCGGCGCACTGGCCGCCGTGCTGATGGTGGACTACGGCTGGGGCTTCGTGCCGGCCTCCATTGTCTGCCTGATCGCCGGCGCCCTGATCGGCGCAGCGCAGGGCTACTGGATCGCCTACTTCAAGATCCCGTCCTTCATCGTCACCCTGGCCGGCATGCTGGTCTTCAAGGGCATGGCGCTGGCACTGCTGCAAGGCCAATCCCTGGGCCCCTTCCCGCAGACCTTCCAGATGCTGTCCTCGGGCTTCATCCCTGAGCTGACCGACAACACCACCTTCCGCACCACCTCGCTGATCGTCGGCATCATTGCCGCCGTGGTGCTGATCCTGGTCAAGCTGCATGGCCGCCGCAAGCAGACCAAGCATGGCATGGAAGATGAACCGGCCATGTTCTTCCTGCTCAAGAACGGCGTCTTCGCCATCGCCATCATCGCCTTCAGCTACCTGCTGTCGACCTATCGCGGCATGCCCAACGTGCTGATCATCATGTTCGCGCTGATGGTGCTCTACACCTTCATCACCAGCCGTACCACCCTGGGCCGTCGCGTCTATGCCGTGGGCGGCAATGAAAAGGCGGCCAAGCTGTCGGGCATCAAGACCGAGCGCGTGTCCTTCTTCACCTTCGTCAACATGGGCGTGCTGGCGGCACTGGCCGGCCTGATCTTCGCAGCGCGTCTGAACACCGCCACCCCCAAGGCTGGCCTGGGCTTCGAACTGGACGTGATCGCAGCCTGCTTCATCGGCGGCGCATCGGCTTCCGGCGGCGTGGGCAAGGTCATGGGTGCAGTCATCGGCGCCTTCATCATGGGCGTGATGAACAACGGCATGTCCATCATGGGCATCGGCATCGACTACCAGCAGATGATCAAGGGCCTGGTCCTGCTGATGGCCGTCTGCTTCGACGTCTACAACAAGAACAAGTAATCCGGATCAAGCAAGGCGGGCCTGGCGCCCGCCTTTTGCATTCGGGTGCAAGCGTTTTTCGAGATCCTTCGTTTTCTGTCATTCGGGAATTCAACAATGAGTAGCGACAAAAAAGACAAGAGCCGCACCCTGCGCTCGGCCGGCTGGTTCGGTACCGCCGACAAGAACGGTTTCATGTACCGCAGCTGGATGAAGAACCAGGGCATCCCCGACCACGAGTTCCAGGGCAAGCCGGTCATCGGCATCTGCAACACCTGGTCGGAACTGACGCCCTGCAACGCCCACTTCCGCAAGATCGCCGAACACGTGCGTCGCGGCATCATCGAAGCCGGCGGCTTCCCGGTGGAATTCCCGGTGTTCTCCAACGGCGAATCCAACCTGCGCCCGACCGCCATGCTGACCCGCAACCTGGCCAGCATGGACGTGGAAGAATCGATCCGCGGCAATCCGATCGACGGCGTGGTGCTGCTGACCGGCTGCGACAAGACCACCCCGGCCCTGCTGATGGGCGCGGCCAGCTGCGACGTGCCGGCCATCGTCGTCACCGGCGGTCCGATGCTCAACGGCAAGCACCAGGGCCGCGACATCGGTTCCGGTACCGTGGTGTGGCAATTGTCGGAACAGGTCAAGGCCGGTGAAATCACGATCCACGACTTCATGGCGGCTGAGGCCGGCATGTCGCGTTCGGCCGGTACCTGCAACACCATGGGCACCGCCTCCACCATGGCCTGCATGGCCGAGTCGCTGGGCGTGTCGCTGCCGCACAATGCGGCGATTCCGGCCGTTGATGCGCGCCGCTATGTTCTCGCGCACTTGTCCGGCATGCGTATCGTCGACATGGTCTGGGAAGGCCTGACCCTGTCCAAGATCCTGACCCGCAAGGCCTTCGAGAATGCGATCCGCACCAACGCCGCCATCGGTGGTTCCACCAATGCCGTGATCCACCTGAAGGCCATTGCCGGCCGCATCGGTGTCGACCTGGAACTGGAAGACTGGACCCGCATCGGCCGTGGCACCCCGACCATCGTCGACCTGCAGCCCTCGGGCCGCTACCTGATGGAAGAGTTCTACTACGCCGGCGGCCTGCCTGCCGTGCTGCGCCGCATGGGCGAAGCCGACCTGCTGCCGCACAAGGATGCGCTGACCGTCAACGGCCAGACCATGTGGGACAACGTCAAGGATGCGCCGATCTACAACGATGAAGTGGTGCGCCCGCTGGCCAAGCCGCTGATCGAGGATGGCGGCATCTGCATCCTGCGCGGCAACCTGGCACCGCGCGGCGCCGTACTGAAGCCGTCGGCGGCTACGCCTGAACTGATGAAGCATCGCGGCCGCGCCGTGGTCTTCGAGGACTTCGCGCACTACAAGGAACGCATCAACGATCCTGATCTGGACGTCGATGCCAGCTGCGTGCTGGTGATGAAGAACGTCGGTCCCAAGGGTTATCCGGGCATGGCTGAAGTGGGCAACATGGGCTTGCCGCCCAAGGTGCTGGCTACCGGTGTGAAGGACATGGTCCGCATTTCGGATGCGCGCATGAGCGGTACCGCCTACGGCACCGTGATCCTGCACGTGGCGCCGGAAGCGGCTGCCGGCGGTCCGCTGGGCATCGTGCAGGATGGCGACTTCATCGAACTTGACGCCTATGCCGGCAAGCTGCAGCTGGACATCAGCGAAGAAGAGATGCAGCGCCGCCTGGCCGAACGCGCCAAGGTGCTGGCCGAACGCAAACCGGAGATGGCCGGCGGTTACCAGTCCCTGTACGTGGACCGCGTGCTGCAGGCTGACGAAGGCTGTGACTTCGACTTCCTGGTCGGTTGCCGTGGCGCGGCCGTGCCCAAGCACTCGCACTGATCTTCTTCCCGTCATCATGATGCCGGTGCCGCGCTGTGCGCGCGCACCGGCTTGCAAGGAAACCTCATGAGCAATACTCCCCAGAACGTGCAACTGGCGAACTTCCCCAGCCTCAAGGGCAAGCGCGTCTTCATCACCGGCGGCGGCACCGGCATCGGTGCCGCCATCGTCGAAGCGTTTGCGCAACAAGGTGCGCATGTGGCCTTCGTCGATATCGCCACCGAAGCCAGCGAAGCACTGTGCAATGACATCGCGGCAGCCGGTCACCCCAAGCCGCTGTTCCGTCATTGCGACCTGCGCGACATTCCCGCCTTCCAGGCGACCATCGCCGAGCTGCAAGGACAGCTGGGCGACTTCGACGTGCTGGTCAACAATGCCGCCAATGACCAGCGCCACAAGCTGGAAGAAGTGACGCTGGAATACTGGAACGACCGCATCGCCATCAACCAGCGTCCGTCCTTCTTCGCCGTGCAGTCGGTGGTGGAAGGCATGAAACGCCGTGGCGGCGGTTCCATCATCAACTTCAGCTCGATCAGCTGGCACCAGTCCGGTGGCGGCTTCCCGGTCTATACCACGGCCAAGGCCTCGACCCTGGGCCTGACCCGTGGCCTGGCGCGCGACCTCGGTCCGCACAAGATCCGCGTCAATACCGTGACACCGGGCTGGGTCATGACCGAACGCCAGATCAAGCTGTGGCTGGATGAAGAAGGCAAGAAGGCGATCGCGCGCAATCAATGCCTGCAGGGTGACCTGCTGCCCTGGCACCTGGCGCGCATGGTACTGTTCCTGGCGGCGGACGACAGCGCGATGTGTACCGCGCAGGAATTCATCGTCGACGCCGGATGGGTGTGAGCGGGTTGACGAAGCGCGTCTGCGCTGCGGACCAGAAAGAGTCGCCAAATGGCGACTCTTTTTTTTGCGCAAATTTTGCGCAAACGCCAAAAGAGTGTCGAAGCGGGAAGAGAAGTGAGGCCGTTTCAGAAAAAAGCTGTATGACAGCTTGAAAAAACTTAGTTTTTTACCTGCCTGAAGTGTTGTTTTTTTGCCGCGTTTTTTTAAAGTTTTGCGTCGCGTGAATTCAGTTTTGTTCCCGCGATTCCGGCCGTTTTCAGAGAGGCTTACGCTTCCTTACATTTCTTAATAAAACTCGGCGCAGGAAACCGACCCCGGCATGGCACATGCCCGGGCAGGCGGGGGAATCAGTAAATCATTTTCGCCACTTCGCGGATGGACTGCAGTACCAGGTTGGCCCCGGGCGAGAGCAGGTTGTCCTGGCGCGTGATGATGCCGAAGCCGGCCATGCGGCAGGGCAGTTCGATGGGCAGGATGTCCATCAGGCGGGCCTGGGTGTAGTAGCGCGCCACTTCGGTGGGCATGGCGTAGATGAAATCGGTCTGCTGCAGCAGGCTCGTGATGAACAGGATGGCGGTGGTGTCGACCACGTTGGAGGGCGGCGCCAGGCCTTGCTCGCGGAACATCTGGTCGCAGCGCGCGCGCAGGATGCTGCCCTTGGGGGCCATGATCCAGGCCTCGCCGGCGAGGTCGGCCAGGGTCAGGTCGGTGCGGGTGTGGAAGGGATGTCCCACCCGCGCCACGGCGCACACCGGCTCGTCGGCCAGCTCTTCATAGAGCAGGCCGCCACGGGCTTCCTCATCCAGGATGCGGCCGATGATGAAGTCCAGCTCGCCGTGCAGCAGGCGCGAGAGCAGGATGTTGCTGCTTTCCACTTCGACGCCGATGCGCAACATCGGGGCTTGTTCCTTGACCCGCGCGATGGCCGGCGGCAACAGGGCCATGCCGGGCGAGAGGATCACGCCCACATCGACCTGGCCGGACAGGCCGGACTTCAGGGCCACGATGTCCTCGTGCGCCTTGGACAGGCTGGTCAGGGCCATGCGCGCATGGCGGATCATGGCCTCGCCATAGATGGTGGGCCGCATGCCGCGCGGCAGGCGCTCGAACAGGGACACGCCCAGCATGTCTTCGAGGTCCTTGAGTTGCTTGGAAGCAGCCGGCTGCGTCATGTTCAGCTCGCTGGCGGCGCGGTGGATGTTGCGGGTGTCGTCGAGAGCGATCAGCAGCAGGAGCTGACGGGTCTTCAATCGCGCCCGCAGAAACCAGTTCGGGTCACTGTTTTTCATAAGTCTCCGGGGACGGTTTTCTAAATTTTTTCAATCGTTTTTTTATTAGGAATTGATGATATCAAATCGCATATCGGAATTGCTAAAGATTTCATTGGAAAGACATGAACTGAATACTTAGTATCTAGCCACATTCCGGGCTGTACAGGAGACAACCAGCACAGCAGCGGGATGAAAGAGAAGAAGGTCGGGCAGCATCAAAAACAACAAGTTGGGAGACTGTCAGGAGTCCGTCAGGATCCAGGGGTCTGAAGTGCAACGCTGCACGGCCAAGCCCACCGACGAAAAAAATTTTAAACGGCAATATCCACGGAGACTATTCATGAAGCAAGTGAAGCCATCCTTTATTGGAGCAAAGACCCTGTGCGCGCTCGCGCTGATGGGTGCGTTCTCGGCACAGGCGCAGGCGCAAAGCAGTGTCACCATCTACGGCCGTGTTGTGGCCGGCGTCGACTTCCTGACCAATGCCGGCGCCAACGGCACCGGTACTCGCTGGAGCGCTGCCAATAACCAATGGGGCACCAGCATGATCGGCTTCAAGGGCACGGAAGACCTGGGCGGCGGTACCAATGCCTTCTTCCTGCTGGAATCCGGTTTCAACTCGACCAAGGGCAGCTTCAACGGTTCTGATACCAGCAACGGTACCGCACTGTTCAATCGCCGTTCCTACGTCGGCCTGTCCTCGGCTTCCGCCGGTTCCATCAAGGTCGGCAAGAACCTGTTCATCAACAACGACATCTGGTACCTGGATCCGACCGGCCAACAAGCCATCGGTACTGCCAGCCTGGTCAACGGCCGCAACTGGCCGGGTGCATCGAACATCATCGAGTACAACAGCCCTGACATGGGCGGTTTCACCGTCGGCCTGCAGACCAGCCTGGGCGAAAAGCCGGGTTCGTTCAACGGTGGCGTGCCCAACGCTGGTTCCAGCGACGGCCGCAAGGACGGCATCTCGCTGGCCTACCAGAAGAACGGTCTGGAACTGCGCGTGATCTATGACACCGTGCGCGATGCGAACGGCAACTACAGCGACATCTGGAGCCACTCCAAGGAGCTGATCATCGGCGGTACCTACAAGTTCGACAAGCTGAAGATGTTCGCCGGCTGGGAAAACCTGCGCGCCAACGACGCTGTCGCCGGTGCTCCGGATCGTGCGAACCACTACTGGGTCGGCGCGAACTATGACGTGACCCCGCAATTCCAGCTGGTCGGCGCATGGTTCCACGTCAACGCCAACAACGCTTCGGTCAATGCGGCCGGCGTGGGCAACGGCGGTGGCACCTCCAACCTGTACATGGCTGGCGTGAACTACTTCCTGTCCAAGCGTACCCTGCTGTACGTTGACGTCGGTACCGTCCGCAACGGCACCGGTGCCAGCCACCAGCTGGAAAACGGCGGCAACCTGGGCGTGTCGGGCCTGAAGCAGACCGGCGGTTACTTCGGTATCGCCCACTCGTTCTGATGCAACGAACAGCAGTAATGTAATCCTTCCTGAGGTGGTCTTGATGTAGTTGAGGGTGGGCGCAAGCCCACCCTTTTTTGTCTTTGTGGCAGACGTTTCCGGTATCTGCCGCAGTCATGCCGAAAACAATTTATATTGTTTATCTTGTTTATTTCATTTTCTTGATTTGCAGGCGGAACCCCGATGAATGCGCAATTGCTGGTCGATGGACATCATGAACTGGGCGAAGGAGTACTCTGGTGCGAGCGCTCGCAGACGGTCTTCTGGACCGACATCCACGCCTCCCGCCTGTGGAACCATGATCCGGCCAGCGGTGCCACGCGCAGCTGGAGCATGCCGGAACGCCTGTGCTGCTTTGCCTTCACGGCCGATGCCCGGCGCCTGCTGATCGGGCTCGCATCGCGTCTGGCCTTCTTCGACCTGGACACCGGCAGCATCAGCCCGATCTGCCGCATCGAAGATGACCTGCCGACCACACGGCTCAACGATGGCCGTTGCGATCGCCAGGGCCGTTTCGTCTTCGGAACATTGAATGAGGACGCGGGCCGCGACCCCATCGCCAGCTTCTATCGTCTCAATGCCGACCTCAGCCTGGAGCGCCTGGCGCTGCCGGGCATCGCCATTTCCAACAGCATCTGCTTCAGCCTCGATGGCAAGCTGATGTATCACTGCGATTCCATGGCCGGCAAGATCATGGTGTGTGATTACGACACCGACAGCGGCGCGGTCAGCCATCAGCGCGTCTTCGCCGATCTGGCGCAGCAGCCGGGCGGCCCCGATGGGTCGACCGTCGATGCGGAGGGGTACCTGTGGAATGCCCAGTGGGGTGGTGCGCGCGTGGTGCGCTTCGCGCCCGATGGCAGCATTGACCGCATCGTCGAGGTGCCGACGGCGCAGCCGTCCTGCGTGGCCTTCGGCGGGGCGGCCTTCGATACCTTGTTCGTGACCACGGCGCACGAAGGCATGAGCGCCGAACAGCGCGCGCAAGACAAGCTGGCCGGTGGCTTGTTCAGCGTGCCGCATCCCGATGTGCGCGGCTTGCCTGAAGTGCGTTTCGCCGGCTGAGGCCGTCTGCGGCGTGGGGCTTTCGCTCCCCACGCCATCCTTTCATCGGGTCCGCTTCAGGACCCGAAACTCGAATCCCCCATCAGCCGCGACAGCCGTGCCGAGATTTCCTGAACGATGCCTTGCACCTCGTCCAGGCTGGGATTGACCTTCTTGTCGATGCGTTCGATATAG
Source organism: Herbaspirillum sp. 1173 (assembly GCF_031455335.1). Lineage (NCBI taxonomy): Bacteria > Pseudomonadati > Pseudomonadota > Betaproteobacteria > Burkholderiales > Oxalobacteraceae > Herbaspirillum > Herbaspirillum sp. 1173. The sequence goes on from NZ_JAVDSP010000004.1 coordinate 262,198, forward strand.
GGCACGTTCAAGGCCGCCAGCATGCGGTTGTTGGCCCCCATCACCGGATAGGACAGGTTGATCACGCCGCGGATCTGCCGGCTTTCCATGCGCGAGTGGCCGCGTTTGCGCGTGTCCTCGATCTGGCGCATCAGTTGCGCTGTCCCGATTTCCTGTTCGCCATCCATGCGCACGTGCGCGGCCAGCATGCTGGCGCGTTCGGCTTCATCGCGGAAGGCCAGCAACACGTGGCCGGATGCCGTGTCGGTCAGGCTCACCAGCGCCCCGACCTTCAGTCCGAAGGCCCAGCGTTCGGGACTGTCGACCTGCGCCACCACGATCACGCGGCCCGCTTCGTAGACCGTCAGGTGGGTGGACTGCATGGAGCGATTGGCCAGCTCGCGCATGTGGGGCAGGGCGGTGCTCACCAGCGAGCGGATCGGCTGATGATGATGGGCCAGCTCAAACAGTTTCAAAGAGAGCCGGTAATGGTCGTTGTCGGCCACCAGGTAACCGCGCTGTTCCAGCGTGACCACCATGCGGAAGATTTCATTGACGCTGCGTCCCAGTTGCCGCGAGATCTGGTTCAGGGTCAGCATCTGTTCCGAGCGACTCAGCAACTCCAGGATATCCAGGCCCTTGTCCAGCGCCGGCGCGGCGTAGCGCGTCTTGCCGGCAGCGCTGTCCTCTTCGTGGTCGGCGGCCGTCTGCACGGCGGGAGCCTCGGCGGGATTGAGTTTGCGGGTTCTGGGCATGGCGTTTTCCGGGTGCGACAGGGGACGATAGATCGCAAAAGCAGGCTTTTCTGGGGCCGGATTGTAGGGGATTTTGATGAAAAATCCATTTTATTCGTAAAATAATTTTTCATGCATGATCTCTTGACCTCGCCTCGTCATCCCAAAATCGATATCGGTCAGGTCGGAAACTTCATCGGACTGGCCCGGCAATGGGAGGATAATCAAGGTTATGCTCTGGCACTCACAGATGAAATGATATTTTACTTGTGAGAGAAAACAAAAGAGGGGCCTGGCCCCGGAGACGATCACCCCAGGCTGTCCGCCACGGATGGCCAGCCGATTGCGGCACGCCACCGCAGCGGCATCCACGCTAGAGACCGATGACCAAGATTACTGCCCTGCGCGTGCTGGACGTACGCTTCCCCACTTCGCAATCGCTGGATGGGTCGGATGCAATGAATCCGGATCCGGATTACTCCGCCGCCTACGTCATCCTCGATACCGACAATGAGCAACTGAAGGGCCACGGCCTGACCTTCACCATCGGTCGCGGCAACGAGATCTGTTGTGCCGCCATCCGCGCCATGGAGCACCTGGTGGTGGGCCTGGACCTGGACTGGATCGCCGCCGACATGGGCCGCTTCTGGCGTCACGTCACCTCTGACAGCCAGCTGCGCTGGATCGGCCCGGACAAGGGCGCGATCCACCTGGCCACCGGCGCAGTGGTCAATGCCGCCTGGGACCTGTGGGCCAAGGCGGCCGGCAAGCCGGTGTGGAAGCTGGTGGCCGACATGTCGCCCGAGGAACTGGTGCGCACCATCGATTTCCGCTACATCACCGATTGCATCACCCCCGACGAAGCGCTGGCCCTGCTGCGCGAAAAGGAAGCCGGCAAGGCCGAACGCCTGCGCATCCTGGAACAGGAAGGCTATCCCTGCTACACCACCTCGGCCGGCTGGCTGGGCTATGACGACGCCAAGCTGCGCCGCCTGTGCCAGGAAGCCATCGACCAGGGCTTCAATTACGTCAAGCTCAAGGTCGGCCGCGACCTGGAAGACGACAAGCGCCGCGTGCGCATCGCCCGCGAAGTGCTGGGCCCGGACCGCAATCTGATGATCGATGCCAACCAGGTGTGGGAAGTGGATCAGGCCATCGACTGGGTCAATGAATTGGCCTTTGCGCAACCCTGGTTCATCGAGGAGCCGACCAGCCCGGATGATGTGGAGGGCCATCGCAAGATCCGCGCCGGCATCGGCGCGGTCAAGGTCGCCACCGGCGAGATGTGCCAGAACCGCGTGCTGTTCAAGCAGTTCATCATGCGCGATGCCATCGATGTGGTGCAGATCGATTCCTGCCGTCTCGGTGGCGTCAATGAAATCCTGGCCGTCATGCTGATGGCCGCGAAATATGGCAAGGTAGTCTGCCCGCATGCGGGTGGCGTGGGCCTGTGCGAATATGTGCAGCACCTGTCGATGATCGACTACCTGTGCATCTCCGGCAGCAAGGAAGGGCGCGTGACCGAATACGTGGACCACCTGCACGAACACTTCGTCGATCCCTGCGTGATCCGCAATGCGGCCTACATGCCGCCCAGCCTGCCGGGGTTTTCGATCGAAATGAAGCCCGCTTCACTGGAGCAGTACCGCTTCCGGGGTTGAGACTGCATCCACCACGACAAGATGAACGAAAACGGAGACTGATGTGGATTTGAACCTGCAAGACAAGGTCGTCATCGTGACCGGCGGCGCCTCCGGCATCGGCGGCGCGATCAGCCTGCAACTGGCCGCCGAAGGCGCGATTCCCGTGGTGTTCGCGCGCAGCGAACCGGACCCGCAGTTCTGGACCCGCCTGACCGCCCTGCAGCCGCGCGCCGCGCTGTTCCAGCTGGAATTGCAGGACGAGGCGCGCTGCGGCGAGGCCGTGGCCGAGACCGTGCGCCGCTTTGGCCGTCTCGATGGCCTGGTCAACAATGCCGGGGTCAATGACAGCGTGGGCCTGGACGCGGGGCGCAATGAATTCGTCGCTTCGCTGGAACGCAACCTGATCCACTACTATGTGATGGCACATTACTGCGTGCCGCACCTGAAGGCCACGCGCGGCGCGATCCTGAACGTCTCTTCCAAGACGGCCCTCACCGGCCAGGGCAACACCAGCGGCTATTGCGCCTCCAAGGGCGCGCAACTGTCGCTGACCCGCGAATGGGCTGCCGCCTTGCGTGATGACGGCGTGCGCGTCAATGCACTGATTCCGGCGGAAGTGATGACCCCGCTCTACGAGAAGTGGATCGCCACTTTCGAGAATCCGCAGGAGAAGCTGGACGCCATCACCAGCAAGATCCCGCTCGGCAAGCGTTTCACGACCTCCGAGGAAATGGCCGACATGGCCGTGTTCCTGCTCTCGGGCCGCTCCTCGCATACCACCGGGCAATGGGTGTTCGTCGATGGGGGCTATACCCATCTCGACCGCGCCCTGACCTGAGGCCGCCATGCGTACCGTGCTGGCCCTCGATCTGAAGGATGATCCCGCGCTGATCGCCGAGTATGAACAGCACCATCAGCGCATCTGGCCCGAGATCGCCGCCCATTTGCGCCGACAGGGCGTGACCGCGATGGAGATCCATCGTCTCGGTACGCGCATGGTGATGGTGATGGAGACCGATGATGCGGTGTTCGACGCCGCCGCCATGGCAGCGGCCAGCGAGCGTGATCCCAAGGTGCAGGCGTGGGAAGCGTTGATGTGGCGCTTCCAGGCCGCGACACCCTGGACGCCGGCCGGAGAGAAGTGGGTGCCGATGACGCGCATCTTCGATCTGTCGGCGCAGGAAGACGGGAAAGATTAAGTTTCCATTGCAGCAAAGTTTAGTTTTTTGCAAATCGCTTTCTAAGTTTTTCGCAAGGCGGTACAGTAGGTAGCAGCAGGTAGCAGCAGGCAGCACGCAAGACCGTAGTCCCCGAACAGCAGCGACCGCAGAGTCGCGCAAACGATGGCCAGGACCTGTTCCGGCCAGCACTGCATCCGCATCCGAGGTGAGCATGCAACAAGAACACGAGACACAAGCCCGCGCAGCGGCATCGGCATCGGCATCCGCTACACCGCTGATCGCCCTGCGCAATGTCAGCAAGCGCTTTCCCGGCGTGCTGGCGCTGGACAATTGCCAGTTCGAACTGGTGGCCGGCGAAGTCCACGCCCTGATGGGCGAGAACGGTGCCGGCAAATCCACGCTGATGAAGATCCTCTCCGGCGTCTACCAGCGCGACAGCGGCGACATCCTGCTCGACGGCAAACCGGTGGAGATCGCCGAGCCGCGCCAGGCGCAGGCCTTGGGCATCGGCATCATCCATCAGGAACTGAACCTGATGAATCACCTGTCGGCCGCGCAGAACATCTTCATCGGCCGCGAGCCGCGCAAGGGTTTCGGCCTCATCATCGACGAAGAGCAACTGAACCGCCAGGCCGCCGCCATCTTCGCCCGCATGCGGCTCGACATGGATCCGCGCACGCCGGTCGGCGACCTGACCGTGGCGCGCCAGCAGATGGTGGAAATCGCCAAGGCGCTGTCCTTCGATTCGCGCGTGCTCATCATGGATGAACCGACCGCCGCGCTCAACAACGCCGAAATCGCCGAACTGTTCCGCATCATCCGCGACCTGCAGGCGCAGGGTGTGGGCATCGTCTACATCTCGCACAAGATGGACGAACTGCGCCAGATCGCCGATCGCGTCAGCGTCATGCGCGATGGCAAGTACATCGCCACCGTGCCGATGCAGGGTACCTCCATGGACACCATCATTTCCATGATGGTGGGCCGCGCGCTCGATGGCGAGCAACGCTTGCCGCCCGATACCTCCGGCAATGAAGTGGTGCTGGAAGTGCGCGGACTCAATCGCGGCCGCGCCATCCGCGATGTCAGCTTCAAATTGCGCCGGGGCGAGATCCTCGGTTTCGCCGGCCTCATGGGGGCGGGCCGCACGGAAGTGGCGCGCGCCATTTTCGGTGCCGATCCGCTGGAGTCGGGCGAGATCATCATCCACGGCGGCAAGGCCGTGATCCGCCAGCCGGCCGATGCGGTGGCGCATGGCATCGGCTACCTGTCGGAAGACCGCAAGCATTTCGGATTGGCCGTGGGCATGGACGTGCAGGCCAACATCGCGCTCTCCAGCATGGGACGTTTCACCAAGGCCGGCTTCATGGACCAGCGCGCGATTCGTGAAGTGGCGCAAGGCTACGTGCGCCAGCTGGCCATCAAGACCCCCTCGGTGGAACAGCAGGCGCGCCTGCTCTCCGGCGGCAACCAGCAGAAGATCGTGATTGCCAAGTGGCTGCTGCGCGACTGCGACATCCTGTTCTTCGATGAGCCCACGCGCGGCATCGACATCGGTGCCAAGAGCGAAATCTACAAGCTGCTTGATGCGCTGGCCGAGCAGGGCAAGGCCATCGTGATGATTTCCTCCGAGTTGCCCGAGGTGCTGCGCATGAGCCATCGCATCCTGGTGATGTGCGAGGGCCGCGTGACCGGTGAACTGGCGCGTGCCGATGCCACCCAGGAAAACATCATGCAACTGGCCACGCAGCGCGAATCGGCCGTGGCGCAATAAGCGCCACCGGGCCTCCAGACATTACAAGAGAGACAGACCGATCATGGCAAACCAAATCCACTCCGCCCCTTCCGCATCCACCATGGCCAATACCGCTTCCCCCTCGGGCCTGCGCGCCCGCCTGTTCAATCCGGCCGCACGCCAGAAGCTGCTGGCCTTTGCCAGCCTGCTGCTGATGATCCTGTTCTTCAGCTTCGCCTCGCCCAACTTCATGGAGGTGGACAACCTGGTCAGCATCCTGCAGTCCACCGCCGTCAACGGCGTGCTGGCCATTGCCTGCACCTACGTCATCATCACCTCCGGCATCGATCTGTCGGTGGGCACCATGATGACCTTCTGCGCCGTCATGGCCGGGGTGGTGCTGACCAACTGGGGCATGCCGCTGCCGTTGGGCATCGCTGCGGCGATCTTCTTCGGGGCGCTCTCGGGCTGGGTTTCCGGCATGGTGATCGCCAAGCTCAAGGTGCCGCCCTTCATCGCCACGCTGGGCATGATGATGCTGTTGAAGGGCCTGTCGCTGGTGATCTCCGGCACGCGCCCGATCTACTTCAACGATACCGAGGGCTTCTCGGCCATCGCCCAGGATTCGCTGATCGGTGACCTGATTCCCTCGCTGCCGATTCCCAATGCGGTGCTGATCCTGTTCATCGTCGCCATCGGTGCTTCCGTCATCCTCAACAAGACCGTGTTCGGCCGCTATACCTTTGCCCTGGGCAGCAATGAGGAAGCGCTGCGCCTGTCGGGCGTGAAGGTGGATTTCTGGAAGGTCGCGGTCTATACCTTCTCGGGAGCCATCTGCGGCATCGCCGGCCTGATCATCGCCTCCCGCCTGAATTCGGCGCAGCCTGCACTGGGCCAGGGTTACGAGCTGGATGCGATTGCCGCCGTGGTGATCGGCGGCACCTCGCTTTCGGGCGGGACCGGCACCATCCTCGGGACCATCATCGGCGCCTTCATCATGAGCGTGCTGGTCAACGGCCTGCGCATCATGTCGGTGGCGCAGGAGTGGCAGACGGTAGTGACCGGCGTGATCATCATCCTGGCCGTGTATCTTGACATCCTGCGCCGTCGCCGCCGCGCCTGAAATGATTTCTTCGTAGCAATGCAAGCCCCGCCGGAAGCGCCATTTCCGGCACTCCATCATCGATAACAAAAGGAGACGTACCGTGTTCAAGAACAAGTTACTGGCCGCTGCCCTGGGTCTGGCCTTCGCCGTCGGCACTTCGGCTGCGTACGCGCAGGAAGTGTATGTGCCGCTCATTTCCAAGGGCTTCCAGCACCAGTTCTGGCAGGCCGTGAAAGCCGGTGCCGACCAGGCCGGCAAGGATCTGAAGGTGAAGGTGACCTTCGAAGGTCCGGAAACCGAAGCCATGGTCGACAAGCAGATCGACATGCTCTCTGCCGCCCTGGCCAAGAAGCCGCAAGCCATCGGCTTTGCCGCGCTGGACAGCAAGGCAGCGATTCCGCTGCTGAAGAAGGCGCAAGCCGCCAAGATCCCGGTGGTCGCCTTTGACTCGGGCGTGGACAGCGACATCCCCGTCACCACCGCCACCACCGACAACCGTGCCGCTGCGGCGCTGGCGGCCGACAAGATGGCCGAGCTGATCGGCAAGGAAGGCGAAGTCGCCGTGGTGGCACACGACCAGACCAGCCGTACCGGCGTGGATCGCCGCGATGGCTTCCTGGAGCGCATCAAGGCCAACTATCCCAAGATCAAGGTGGTCAGCGTGCAATACGGCGCGGGCGACCAGCTGAAGTCGACCGAGGTCACCAAATCCATCCTGCAGGCCTATCCCAAGATCAAGGGCGTCTTCGGTACCAACGAAGGCTCGGCCATCGGCGTGGTCAATGGTGTCAAGGAGATGAAGCGCAAGATCATCATCATCGGCTATGACTCCGGCAAGCAGCAGAAGGATGCGATCCGCGACGGCCTGATGGCTGGTGCCATCACCCAGAACCCGGTGGGGATCGGCTACAAGACCGTGGAAGCGGCGGTCAAGGCGATCAAGGGCGAGAAGCTGCCCAAGGTCATCGATACCGGCTTCTACTGGTACGACAAGAGCAACATCGATGACCCCAAGATCAAGGAAGTGCTGTACGACTGATCCGGTCTGATGTTCTGTGGTTTCCCCGGAGTGATTCGGGGAAATCCTTAAGTTTCTGCTTTCCCGTTTCTAAGTTTTCATCCAGAAAAAACTAAGAGATGCGGAGACGCTTCATTCTCCTCCTCCCTCCCGAGACCGCGCCATGAAACCCCTTCGCATCGACGCCCATCAGCATTTCTGGCGCTATCGCGCCGACGACTATCCCTGGATCGGCAAGGGCATGGAGCTGCTGGCCTGTGATCGTCTGCCAGGGCAGCTGCATCCGGTGCTGGATGCCGAAGGGCTGCATGCCTCCATTGCGGTGCAGGCCCGCGTGGGACGTGAAGAAACCGGTTTCCTGCTGGACCTGGCGCGCGCTGATCGCCGCATCGCCGGCGTGGTGGGCTGGGAGGATCTGTCTTCGCCGCACCTGGCTGCCAACGTCGCGCAATGGGGACGGGACAAGCTGGTCGGCTTCCGTCATCAGATCCAGGATGAAGCCGACGTCACGGCCTTCGTCGAGGCCCCCGCCTTCAATGCCGGCATCAAGTGGCTGCAGCAGCAGGGCCTGGTGTATGACGTGCTGATCTACGCCAGGCAGATGGCCGAGGTGCAGGCCTTCTGTGCACGCCATGACCGCCACTGGCTGGTGCTGGATCACCTGGGCAAGCCGGCCCTCGTGGATTTCGGGCGAAGTGAAGCTTCCTTCAATGGATGGAAGCGCCAGCTGCGCGCACTGGCCGCCATGCCGCATGTGGCCTGCAAGTTGTCGGGGCTGGTCACCGAGGCGGATTGGCTGCGCGGATTGCGACAGAAGGATTACGACAATATTGCCCTGTGCCTGGATACGGCGCTGGAAGCCTTCGGGCCGCAGCGCCTGATGTTTGGCTCGGACTGGCCGGTGTGTCTGCTGGCTGCGTCCTATGCGACGGTGGCGGGCGTGGTCCGCGAGTGGGCGGCCACGCGCCTGTCGGCAGCGGAACAAGAGCAGCTATGGGGCGGGACCGCAGCGCGCTGCTACGGTTTGTAATACAGCAGAGCAGAAGAGGGCGGGTACCGCTGCTGGCCGCGGCGTGCCTGCCCTTTACTTCGTGAAGCCGTTGAAGGCCACGTGCAGCATGTATTTCACGATCTCGTCGCTGCTCATCTTGCTGAACTTCTGCAGGTAATCCACGGCCGGGTCACAGGTGCGGGCGTAGTAGCTGTACAACACCACATCACTGGGCAGGGCGGCATCGATCTCGCCGTTTTTCTGCGCCTCCTTCACCAGCTTTTCCAGTTGCCCGTTCAGCTTGAGCACGCGCATGACGTATTTCACGTTGCGCATGAGCATCTCGCGCACATGCGCGCTGGTCGAGGGCAGGAAGGGCAGACCCCCCTCCAGGCGCACCCGCAGCGCCCATTCCAGCATCGCTTCGAGCTTGCCGCGCGGGCTGGGAATCGGCTCCAGCTGCGCCAGCTGGTCGATCGCCCCGTCGACGAGACGGATCATGGTCTCGCCGATCAGCTCTTCCTTGGACTTGAAATGCTTGTACAGGCTGGGCTTGGAGATGCCCACTGCACCGGCCACGTCGTCCATGGTCATCAGGTCATAGCCCTTGCTGCCCAGTACGGACGTGGCGGCATCCAGGATGGCGTTCTCCCGTAATTTGTAGGCTTGGTCCTTGAAGCTCAGTTTGCCGAAAATACTCATTGGTAGCTTAAGTTACTAATTAGTAGATTTTATTTTTCTTTGGTAGTAATCTTAGCACCTAAATCAAGGATGAGAAGCAAATAAGCGGCGCAAGCGGCCAAAAAGGTCCGCGGCAAGCGCCGCCCCGGTCACCAAAGCAGCACGGGCCAGCAGGGCAGGGAAACATTCCCATGGACTGGCAACGGCAGAACTTCAATAACAAAGACATAGGCGGGCAAGTTTTCATGAATCCAAACGCAGCAGCCATCGAGCAGGGCACGGGACAGCGCATCGCCGTCATCGGGGCCGGTATTTCCGGCCTGGCGAGCGCCTACCTGCTGGCGCGCAAGCATCAGGTCGTGCTGTTCGAGTCCGCCCCGACGCTGGGCGGCCATGCCAATACCGTGGAGATCGCGCCGGAGGGCGTCCCCTTCCCGGTCGATACCGGGTTCCTGGTCTTCAATGACTGGACCTATCCCAACCTGATCGCGCTGTTCGAGGAGCTGAAGGTCGAGACCTACGATACCGACATGTCCTTCGGCGTCTCGATGGATGAAGGCAGTTTCGAATGGGCCGGCACCAATCTGGATACCGTCTTCGCCCAGCGCAAGCGGCTGCTGCAGCCGTCCTTCCTGGGCATGTTGCGTGACATCCTGCGCTTCAATCGTAGCGCGCACGCCAACCTTGCTGCCTGCGAGGGGCGTCCGGTGACCTTGCGGCAGTTGCTGGAAGAGGGCGGCTATGGCGTCCTGTTCGGTGATGCCTATCTGATCCCGATGGCGGCGGCGATCTGGTCCAGCTCGCCCTCGGACATTCTCGATTTCCCGGCGGCGACCTTCCTGCGCTTCTGCATCAATCACGGCCTGCTGCAGGTCAACAACCGTCCGCGCTGGCGCACCGTGCGCGGCGGTTCGCGCGAATACGTGCGCCGCATCGCCGCCACCCTTGACGATGTGCGCCTGGGCAGCCGCCTCATCAGCGTTACCCGCAACGAGCAGGGCGTGCTGGTGCGCAGTGGCGGTGCCGAGCCGCGCGAGGAACAGTTCGACGCGGTAGTCTTCGCCACCCACGCACCGCAGACCCTGGCGCTGCTGCAGGACGCCACCATCGAAGAACATCAGGTGCTGTCGGCCGTGCGTTATCAGGCCAATACCGCCTGGCTGCACAGCGACGTCTCGCTCATGCCGCAACTGGACAAGGTCTGGTCGGCCTGGAATTACCTTGGTTCGCGCCACAGCGATGGCAGCCGCGCGGTGTGCGTGAGCTACTGGCTCAACCGCCTGCAGGATCTGCCCTGCAAGACCGACATCGTGCTCACCCTGAATCCGCCCCAGCCACCCAACCCGGCGACGGTGATGGGGCGTTTCGATTACGAGCATCCGGTCTTCGACCAGCCCGCCATCGATGCCCAGCGCCGCCTGCCGGAGATCCAGGGCAAGCATCGTGCGTGGTTCGCCGGTGCGTGGACCGGTTACGGCTTCCATGAAGATGGCCTGAAATCCGCTCTGCGCGTGATCCGGGACTTCGGCGTGACGCCGGATTGGGCTGTGCTATGAGCACTTCGCTGACCTCCCGCACCGACGCGCCCGCGCTGTTGTTGAGCGGGCAGGTGATGCATCAGCGTTTGCGTCCGGTGCTGCACAAGTTCGTCTATCCGGTGTTCTGCGTGCGCCTCGATCTGGCGCGCCTCAACGAAGCGGGCAATGCCTGGTTCGGCGTGGATCGCCGCCGCCTGATGTGCGTGCGCACGCGCGACTATGGTCCGCGCGATGGCAGCGATCTCGCCAGCTGGGTGCGCGGTCATCTGCAACAGGCCGGGCTGCCGCACGATGGCGCGATCTGGCTGCAGACCTTTCCGAGGCTGTTCGGCTTCGTCTTCAATCCGGTCAGCTTCTTCCTGTGCCATGACCGTGAAGGTCAGCTGCGGGCGGTGCTGGCCGAGGTCAACAACACCTTTGGCGAGACCCAGCACTACCTGCTGTCGGCCCCCGGACAGGGCGTCATCGACGAGCACACGCGGCTGGTCTGCAACAAGCTCATGCATGTATCGCCCTTCTGCGAGGTGAGCGGTTTCTATCGTTTCCGCTTTCGCGACCAGGCACGGCATGAGGACGCGGGCGGGAATACCGCCTTCGTCGGCATCGACTATTACGACCACGGCCATCCGTCGGAAGTGGCGCAGGGTTTGCAACCCCTGATGCGCACCTCGGTCGGCGGCCATCTGCATCCCCTGACCGCGGCCACGGCCTTCGGCGCGCTGTGTGCGCAGCCGTTCCTGACGCTGGGCGTGGTCGTCCGTATCCACTGGCAGGCCTTGCTGTTGTGGCGCAAGCGCGTGCCCTGGTTCAGCAAGCCCGAGCGCGTCGCAGCCGCAGGTACTTCTTCTGGAAAGGAAACCCTATCGTGAACCGTATCCCCGCATTGCAGACCACCGGCCGCCGTGCCGGCCCGATTTCGGCCCGCCTGTTCCTGGCGATGCTGGAGCGCCTCAGCCACGGCCACCTGGAACTGATCACACCGCACGGCACCACGCTGACCTTCGGCGATCTGCGCCAGCCGCCCAGCGCGCAACTGCGCATCCTCGACTGGCGCGCCTGCGCTGCCATCCTGCGCGCCGGTGACATCGGTTTCGGCGAAGCCTACGGCAATGGCTGGGTGGAAACGCCCGACCTGGCCGCGCTGCTGCGCCTGGCCATGCGCAACCGTGCGATGCTCGCCAGCGCGGTCGAAGGCGGACGCCTGGCCTCGCTGTGGTACCGCCTGCGCCACCTGCTGCGCTCCAACACACGCAGCGGCAGCCGTCGCAACATCCATGCGCATTACGACCTGGGCAATGATTTCTATCGCCTGTGGCTGGACCCGACCATGACCTATTCGTCGGCCATCTTCACCGAGCCCTGCCAGAGCCTGGCCTCGGCGCAGGCCGCCAAGTATCAGCGCATCGTTGACCAGCTTGGCTTGCAGGCGGGCGATCGCGTGCTGGAAATCGGCTGCGGCTGGGGCGGCTTTGCCGAACATGCGGCGCGCCTGGGCATCCGTGTGCATGGCGTGACGATCTCGCCGTCGCAGCTGGCTTTTGGCCAGGAGCGCATGCGCCACCAGCAGCTCGATCATCTGGCGCATCTGGAACTGTGCGACTACCGCGATCTGGATGGGAAATACGATGCCATCGTGTCCATCGAAATGTTCGAAGCCGTCGGCGAGCGTTTCTGGCAGACGTATTTCGATACCGTGTCGGCCCGCCTGAAACCCGGTGGCCGTGCGCTGATCCAGTCGATCACCATCGATGAAGCGGTGTTCGAACGCTATCGCGACAGCGCCGACTTCATCCGCGAATTCATCTTCCCTGGCGGCATGCTGCCCAGCCATGAGCGCTTCTCGCGCTGCGCGCTGCGCGCCGGCCTGACCACGCGTGACCGCTTCCATTTCGGACGTGATTACGCCGAGACCCTGCGCCGCTGGAACGACGCCTTCCAGGCCCAGCGCGAGACCATCGCCGCGCAAGGTTTCGATGAGCGTTTCCGCCGCCTGTGGCAGCTGTATTACGTGTTCTGCGAAGTGGGCTTCGATGAAGGCCAGACCGATGTGGTGCAGTTCCTCTTGCAAAAGGAGTGAGTCATGAATGCCAAGCTGATGCGCACGGGCCTGCCCGCGCGGCTGTGGAAGGGGATCGCGCTGGCGCTGCTGGCGCTGGTGCTCGGTGGCTGCGCCTCGCAGCAGATATCGGACTACGCCGCCAAGACGCCGGTGTTCGATCCGGCGGTGTTCTTCAAGGGCCGCACTGAGGCCTGGGGCATGTTCCAGAAGCGCGGTGGCGAAGTGGCGCGGCGTTTCCATGTGGTCGTGACCGGTACCGTGGACGGCAACACGCTGACGCTGGACGAGCGTTTCCGCTATGACGACGGCGAGACCCAGACCCGCGTCTGGACCTTGGTGCGCCAGCCCGACAACAGCTGGCGCGGCCGTGCCGGTGACGTCATCGGCGAGGCCATCGGTCACACCGCCGGCAATGCCTTGCACTGGAATTACACGCTGCTGCTGCCGGTCAATGACAAGCAATACGAAGTCCAGATGGATGACTGGATGTACCAGATGGATGAACGCACCCTCATCAACCGCACCAGCATGAGCAAGTTTGGTGTGGAAGTGGGCCAGGTCACGTTGTTCTTCCGCAAGGAGGGTGTATGAATACCCAGTCCAAGCCCCTGCCCAAGGAGGCTGCCGGAGCCGCCGGCGAGCGTGCTCCGATCTCGCGCCCCGCCGTGTTGTTCGGCCCGATGAACCAGCCGGTCAGTGACCTGCGCGGCCTGCGCATCTGGCTGGTCGGTGCCTCCAGCGGCATTGGTGCCGAACTGGCGCGCCAGGCGCTGCAGGCAGGTGCCCGCGTGGCCTTGTCGGCGCGCCGTGCGGACGTATTGCAGGAGGTCGCGGCAGCCCACAAGAATGCCTTCATCGCGCCGCTGGATGTGCTTTGCCACGATGCCTGGCGCGACCAGCATGCGCGCATCGTTGAGGCCTTCGGCGGTGTTGACCTGCTGGTGTTCTGCGCGGCCAAGTATCGCCCGGAGCGCACATGGGAGGTTCAGGAGGAGGAAGCCGAGCACACCTTGCGCACCAACGTCGCCAGTGTGTATTCGGCGCTGGGTGCGGCGCTGCCCGACATGCTGGCACGTGGCAGCGGCGGCATCGCGCTGGTGGCCAGCGTGGCCGGCTATGTGGGGCTGCCGGGAGCGACCGTGTATGGTCCAGGAAAAGCGGCGCTGATCAATCTTGCGGAAATTCTTTATAGCGATTTGCGGCCCAAGGGATTGAACGTGTATCTGGTCAATCCGGGCTTCGTGAAGACCGACCTGACCGACAAGAACGACTTCCCCATGCCGGCCATCCAGACGCCGCAGCAGGCGGCCACCGCCATCTGGCGCGGAATCTCCGAAGGCCGCTTCGAGATCCACTTCCCACGGCGCTTCACGGCCTGGCTGAAGATACTGCGCCTGCTGCCGTTCCGGCTGCGCTTCATGCTGTTCCAGCGCTTCATGCTGAGCTGACCATGCAGCATCTTGACCGCTTGCTGGACTGGTATGGCGCGCTGGATCGCAGCAGCCTGGAACGGATTGGGGAATTTTATTCGCCGGAGGCTCTGTTCAAGGATCCTTTCAATGACATCAAGGGCCTGCGATCCATCCGCGCCATCTTTGCGCACATGTTCGAGACCACGGAGGATCCGCGCTTCGTGATTCTGGAACGCATGGGGCAGGGTGAGCAGGCCTTTGCCACCTGGCGTTTCGAGTTTCGGCTGAAGGGCCGCTTCTACACGGTGCTGGGGGCGACGCATTTCCGCTTCGATGCGGCGGGCCTGGTGACCGAGCATCGCGATTACTGGGATGCGGCTGAAGAGCTGTGGCAGAAATTGCCGGTCATTGGCGGGCCGGTGAAGTGGTTGCGGGGGAAGTTCAGGGCGACCACTTATTGATGGCGCGTCTGGTCTGTTCTGCCCGGAGCTGGCAACTTCTCAATGCCCCGTGTGTGGAAATTAATTCCACAATGCCGCCTGTCGATTCGCGTACCGGGTGCCAGTCAGGAACGGAATCAAGCGACTGACTGCAGGTCCGACTCTAAGGGCCATGCCGGATGCACCTACTGCGCGCTCTGCGGCAACTGCCGCAAGGCTTGCAATGAGGGCATCGCATTCCACGCCATCAAGGCCGCTTCCTGCTGCGGCCCATTGGCTTGCAACCATTGCGCCATGTCGTTGCCAGCCTGCTGCCCATAGATCCGATGTGAATGAATGAGGATGAAACCCGTCCCCTCCACCAGCACGAAGCGCGCGAAGACTGCCTCCAGAAAACCCGGATTGCCCAGCACTGCTGCGATGTAGTGTTCGGCGGGCCGGGTGTCGGAGCGGGGCAGCGAATTGATGCGGACCACCTTGCCCGCCGCCTGGTAGCGCTTGAGCACGAGGTTGGCAAGCTGCGCCAGTTTGTCGCCGTCGGTGGCCTGCTCGACGACATTGATGGTGACCATGTCGGTCCAGTGGTTCAAGTCCGTTTCCGCAGGTGGCGTAAATTCGTTCTGGCCATTCTTTGACCAGCGATGCACGTAGTTGACGTTGTCGAACGTCAATGCCTCAGCGCCGGCGGCCAGCGCCAGTGCAGGAATCAGGGTCAGGATCGCGGCGATGTTGCGCAGCGGGCGTAGCAGGAAAGTGGTTTGAGGCATGGCGAACTCCTTGTTCTTGCAGGAGGGAATTATAAGTTGACCGCCGCGCACTTGCCGTCAATCCGTCGTGCTCGGCGTCCAGAACGCCTGCTTCACGGCAGGCAAGGCCAGCAGACGTTCCACCAGCGCATCGAGTTCATCGCCATCCACGGAGGTCGCCGCCAGGGTGGCTTCGATTTCCACTTCATCCTCCGTAAAGGGCCGCACATCCAGTCCATGCGTAGGATGGCGGCTCTGTTCCAGCATGTCGGTGACGGCCATGAGCACGCGCTTCTGGTGCGCGCTTTCCACGATCAGGTGGATGGTGTTGGTCACTTCCACCGAAGGCACATCCAGCGGCTTGCGGTTGATGGTGTTGACCACCGGGCGCAGCAGGGTATTGGCGGCCAGCACGAAGATGGTGGCCAGGATCGCTTCCAGGATCAGGTCGGCCCCCGCCGCTGCTCCCACTGCGGCCGAGCCCCACAAGGTGGCCGCAGTATTGATGCCGCGCACATTGCCTTCCTCGCGCATGATCGCGCCCGCGCCAAGGAAGCCCACGCCCGAAACCACATAAGCCACCACATGCACCGCCCCTTCGTGACCGCCCATGCGATTGGCCATGTCGACGAAGACCGCCGCGCCCAGGGCCACCAGCACATTGGTGCGCAGGCCGGCAGTGCGTTGCCGGTACTGGCGTTCCAGCCCGATCAGGCCACCCAGGATGAAGGCGGCGGTGAGGCTGATCGAGGTATCGAGCAGGGATTCGAGATTGATGTTGGCGATGATTTGCATGGGACTTCCGGTACGTTCATGAGGCCGCACGAGGGCCGGGCTGCGCAATGGTGCGCGATGATGCCCCAGAAATGCAACAGGGACATGACAAATTCCGGATCATCCATTGCGCTTCTCGTCCCCTGCACGCGGCATCGACACGAACTACAATCGCCAATCCCGTGCGAGAGGTCGAATTTTCCGCGCGGCAAGATCACTTATCCACAAGGAGTTTCCATGAGCAGCAAAGTAGCCCTGATCACCGCCGCCGGCAGCGGCATGGGTGCCGCCGCCGCGCGCCGCCTGGCGGCCGATGGCTTCCAGGTCGGCATCCTGTCTTCCTCCGGCCGTGGCGAGGCGCTGGCCGCCGAGCTGGGCGGCATCGGCGTGACCGGCTCGAACCAGTCTGTGGACGACCTGCAGGCACTGGTCGACCAGGCCGTGGCCCGCTGGGGCCGCGTGGATGTGCTGGTCAACAGCGCCGGCCATGGTCCGCGCGCTCCCATCCTCGACATCACCGACGAAGACTGGCATCGCGGCATGGATACCTACCTGCTCAACGTCGTCCGTCCCACGCGCCTGGTGACGCCGCTGATGCAGGCGCAGGGTGGCGGGGCCATCATCAACATCTCGTCGGCCTGGGCCTTCGAACCCTCCGACATGTTCCCGACCTCGGCCGTATTTCGTGCCGGGCTGGCCGCGTTCACCAAGCTCTTCGCCGACAAGTACGCGCCGGAAAACATCCGCATCAACAACGTCCTGCCGGGCTGGATCGACAGCCTGCCACAACGTGAGGAACGCCGCGCCGGCGTGCCCATGCAGCGCTATGGCACCAGCGAGGAAGTGGCCGCGACCATCGCTTTCCTGGCTTCCTCCGGTGCGGGCTACATCACCGGCCAGAACATCAAGGTCGATGGCGGATTGATGCGTTCGGTGTAATACAGCCATCCCGACCGACACGACGGCCCTGCTTTGCAGGGCCGTTTTGCTGCGCGGCATCGTATTTCATTCTCCACCCCTTCTTGCGCAAAAAAGTATCAGTCCTTCCGCGCTGGTGATGTAGAAGCCGCAGCCAGAGGGGCACTAAGATGCAGCACATGATGAAAACTGACAACAGCGATTTGTCAGTTTCAATAAGGAAAATGCTCTCGATTGAGAGGAGACACGATGCAGCCCGACCTGGAACTGGTCCATATCCGCAAGGGCGAATCCTTTGCGGCATGGATGCACGGCTACCCCTTCCGTACCGTGCGCTGGCACTACCATCCGGAGTACGAGATCCACCTCGTGGTGGCGACCTCGGGACGTTTCTACGTCGGTGACCACATCGGCGACTTCGCGCCGGGCCAGCTCGTGATGACCGGCCCCAATCTTCCGCAGAACTGGATTTCCGACATCGGCCGCGATGAGGTGGTCCCCGTGCGCTCGCTGGTGATCCAGTTCCCCGAGCAGCTGGTGGATCAATGCGCCGCCAGCATCCCCGAGATGGAAGCCATCATGCCGCTGCTCGAACGCAGCCATCGCGGCCTGCTGTTCGATGCCGCCACCAGCGACACGGTGCGCCCGCTGATGCAGCGTCTGATCGACCAGCGCGGCTTGAAGCGCCTCGCCCTGTTCTGGGAAATCCTCGACGTACTGGCCAATTCGCCCGAGCCGGAAGTGCTGGCCAGTCTTTCCTACAAGCTCGACCTGTCGGGCGTGAACAGCAGCGGGCTCAACCGCGCCATCGCCTATCTGCGCGAACACCTCACCGATGACATCGGCGAACAGGACCTGGCCGACATGGTGGGGCAGAACCTGAGCACCTTCTCGCGCGCCTTCAAGCGCCACACGGGAACCACGCTGGTGCGCTACAAGAACCAGTTGCGCGTGGACCTGGCCTGTCTCGCGCTGCTCAACAATCCGGAAGCACGCATCACCGACATCTGCTACGAGACCGGGTTTTCCAATCTCTCCAATTTCAACCGCCACTTCCAGAAGATCAAGGGCATGTCGCCTTCGGAGTTTCGCAATACCTTTGCCAGCAACGGCCTCTTTGCCGCGACCGGGTAGCGTCGGACGCACGCCGTAAATCACTTAAATCATTTAAATCATTTAAAAATTTCCTCGCCAGGGAAAAACGCATTCAGGAAAGCCCCCGCTTTCCGGAACAGGACAGGTGTTGCCTGTCACTTCGCAACGAGCATGCCGGGTAATCCCGTCATCAAGCACACACCAACAACAATGGAGACTGCAATGAAGAAAGCACTGACCGCACTGGCCTTGTCCACCGCCACGCTGGTGGCATTCACCGCACCGGCGAGCGCCCAGGAACTGTCCAAGCTCAAGATCGGCATGAGCTTCCAGGAAATGAACAACCCGTATTTCGTCTCGATGAAAAAGGCCCTCGATGATGCGGCCAAGTCCTTCGGTGCCAAGGTCATCGTCACCGATGCTGCCCATAACGTGGCCAAGCAGATCGCCGACATCGAAGACATGCTGCAGCAGAACATCGACATCCTGCTCATCAACCCGACCGACTCCGCCGGCGTGGAAGCCGCAGTCAAAGCCGCCAAGGCGCGCAACGTGATCGTGGTGGCGGTCGATGCCAATGCCGCCGGTCCGGTGGACATGTTCGTCGGTTCCAAGAACAAGGATGCCGGCTACCAGTCCTGCCGCGCACTGGCCGATGCCATCGGTGGCAAGGGCGAAGTGGCGATCCTCGACGGCATTCCCGTGGTGCCGATCCTGCAGCGCGTGGAAGGCTGCAAGCAGGCCCTCGGTGAATACAAGGACATCAAGCTGGTGGCTACCCAGAACGGCCGCCAGGACCGCTCGGTGGCGCTGGGCGTGGTGGAAAATATGATCCAGTCGCGTCCCAACCTGAAGGGCATCTTCTCGGTCAATGACGGCGGTGCGATGGGCGCGCTGGCCGCCATCCAGGGCAGCGGCAAGGACATCAAGCTGACCTCGGTGGACGGTGCGCCGGAAGCCGTCAAGGCCATTGCCGATGGCGGCCCCTTCATCGAGACCACCGCGCAATTCCCGCGTGACCAGGTGCGCGTGGGACTGGCCATGGCGCTGGCCAAAAAGTGGGGCGCACGCGTGGTGCCCAAGGAAGTGCCCATCGACGTCATGCCGGTGACCAAGAAGAACGCGGCCGGCTTCAGCTGGTAAGCCGCTGGCGCGGCGGCCTTCGTCCGTCGCGCCTTCCTTTCCCTTGATGGAGGCAGCCATGCTCCAACTGACTGGTATCAAGAAAAACTTCGGCCCGGTGACGGTGCTGCGCGGCGTCGACCTGCAGGTGCGCGCCGGTGAAGTGCACGCCCTGCTGGGCGAGAACGGCGCGGGCAAGTCCACGCTGATGAAGATCCTGTGCGGCATCGTCACACCCGATGCGGGCGAGATCCGCATCGATGGACAGGCCTGCCGTTTTGCCAGCTATCACGAGGCCATCGCCGCCGGTGTCGGCGTGGTGTTCCAGGAATTCTCGCTGATCCCTTATCTGGATGCGGTGGACAACATGTTCCTGGCACGCGAGTTGCGCAGTCCGTTCGGCCTGCTGCAGCGTGCCGCCATGAAGCGCCGCGCGGCGCAGATCATCGCACAGCTGGGCGTGGAAATTCCGCTGGACGTACCGGTATGCAAGCTCTCGGTGGCGCAGCAGCAGTTCGTCGAGATCGCCAAAGCGCTGGCGCTTGATGCCCGCATCCTGGTGCTGGACGAACCGACCGCGACCCTCACGCCCGGTGAGGTCGAGCACCTGTTCAAGGTGATGCGCGGCCTGCGTGAGCAGGGCGTGGCGATCATCTTCATCTCGCACCACCTGGAAGAAATCTTCGAGATCTGCGACCGCATTACCGTGCTGCGCGATGGTGCGTACATCGGCAGCTGTGCCGTGAGTGAAGTGGACCAGGCGCGTCTGGTGGAGATGATGGTGGGGCGGCGCATCGAGAACTGCTTCCCGCCCAAGGCGACGGCCGTCCCTGCAAGCGACGTGGTGCTGGAAGTGCAGGCCTTGCAGCTCAAGCGCAATGGCCCGGTGTCACGTTTCCAGTTGCGGCGCGGCGAGATCCTGGGCTTTGCCGGCCTGGTCGGCTCGGGCCGCACCGAGACCGTGCTGGCCATGCTGGGCGCGCATCCGGCGGTGCAATGCAAGCTCTCCATGCACGGTGTGCCGCTGCGCTTTGCCGATCCGGCACAAGCTCTGCAAGCAGGCATCGGCCTGCTGCCGGAAAGCCGCAAGGAGCAGGGACTCATCACCAGCTTCCCCATCCTGCACAACATCTCGCTGAACAATTACGGCAAGTATCGCTTCGGCGGCCTGTTCCTAGATCGCCGCCGCGAAGCCGAAGCGACCCGCATCGCCATGCAGCGCGTGCGCGTGAAGGCGCCGGATGCGCATGCGCGGGTCGATACGCTGTCCGGCGGCAACCAGCAGAAGGTGGTGATCGCGCGCTGGATCAATCACAACATGCAGGTGCTGATTTTCGATGAACCCACACGCGGCATCGATGTAGGTGCCAAGGCCGAGATTTATCAGCTCATGCGCGAATTCACCGCGCAGGGCTATTCCATCATCATGATTTCTTCCGAGTTGCCGGAGGTGGTCGGCATGTCCGACCGGGTCTGCGTCTTCAAGGGCGGCGGCATCGTTGCCACCGTCGAAGGGGATGCCGTGACCGCCGAAGAAATCATGACCCATGCCACCACCGGGAGACTCCACCATGCAGCATGAAGCCAATACCCTGGGCAGCGCCCCCGTGCGCGCCTCATCGCAGGCGCGCTGGCGCGCCCTGATCCATTCACCGCTGGCACTGCCGCTGGCCGGGCTGGTCGTGGTCTCGCTCCTGATGGGGCTGGCCTCGGACAATTTCTTCACCGTCTCCAACTGGCTCAACGTGCTGCGCCAGGTGTCCATCGTCGGCATCCTCGCCGTGGGCATGACCTTCGTCATCCTCACCGGCGGCATCGATCTGTCGGTCGGTGCGGCCATGGCATTGGCCGGTACCTTGTCGGCCGGGCTGATCGTCAACAGCGGCCTGCCCGCGCCGGTCGCGCTGCTGGCCGGCATCGCACTGGCCGTAGGCATCGGCCTGCTCAACGGCGCACTGGTGGCCTGGGGCCGCATGCCGGCCATCATCGTCACGCTGGCCACCATGGGCGTGGCGCGCGGGGTCGGGCTGATCTACTCGGGCGGCTATCCGATCTCGGGTTTGCCGGGCTGGATCTCGTGGTTCGGCGTGGGCCGCATCGGCATGATCCCGGTGCCGGTGATCCTGATGCTGGTGGTCTATGCACTGGCCTGGGTGCTGCTGCAGCGTACGCCCTTCGGCCGCCATGTCTATGCCATCGGCGGCAACGAGATGGCGGCGCGTCTGTCGGGCGTGAAGACCACGCGCATCAAGCTGGCGGTGTACGCGATTTCCGGTTTCACCTCGGGCCTGGCCGCGATCATTTTGACGGGCCGCCTGATGTCGGGCCAGCCCAATGCGGGCGTGGGTTTTGAACTGGATGCGATTGCTGCCGTGGTGCTGGGTGGCACCGCCATCGCCGGTGGGCGCGGGCTGGTTGTGGGCACGCTCATCGGCGCGGTGCTGCTGGGCATCCTCAACAATGGCCTGAACCTGATGGGCATCAATCCCTACCTGCAGGACATCATTCGCGGCGTGATCATCCTGCTGGCCATCTATATCGCACGGGAATGGCGCTGAGCATTTCCATTCCTTTTTTTCATACTTGATTTCATTCACAAGGAGACAGAACATGCCCCAATCTCTCGCAGGCAAGATCGCCGTCATCACCGGTGCCGCCTCCGGCATCGGCCTGGCCACCACCGAAAAACTGCTGGCCAATGGCGTGACCGTGGTGATGGTGGACTGGAATGCCAAGGCCCTGGACGAACTGGCGGCCCGCCTCGGTCCGCAGGCCATCCCGCAGGTCACCAACCTGCTGGACGCCGACAGCTGCGCGGCGATGGTGCCGGAGATCCTGGCCAAGGTAGACCACATCGACATCCTCTATTGCAACGCCGGCACCTACATCGGCGGCGAGCTGGTCGATACCACGCCCGAGGCCATCGACAAGATGCTCAACCTCAACGTCAATGCGGTGATGAAGAACGTGCATGCCGTGGCACCGCACATGATCGCGCGCAAGACCGGCGACATCATCGTCACCTGCTCGGTGGCCGGGCATTTCCCGACTTACTGGGAGCCGGTCTATGCCGGTTCCAAATGGGCCGTCACCTGCTTCGTGCAGACCATGCGGCGCCAGATGATCCCGCATGGCGTGCGCGTCGGACAGGTCTCACCCGGCCCGGTGATCTCGGCGCTGCTGGCCGACTGGCCGGAAGAGAACCTGCGCAAGGCCAAGGAATCGGGCAGCCTGATCGAGCCCTCGGAGGTGGCCGATGCGATCGAGTACATGCTGACCCGCAACCGCAATGTGACCATCCGCGATATGCTCGTGCTCCCCACCAATTTCGATCGCGTGTGAGCAAGACAACGCGGCAGGTGGCCCTTTTCCAAACCAGCGAGGAAAGATGGAGACCTATCTGATCGGCATCGATGTCGGCACCGGCTCGGCCCGGGCCGGCGTATTTGATCGCAGCGGCAAGCTGTGTGGCAGTGCGAAACATGACATCGATCTCTTCCGCGACGAGCGCCGCGCGCGCGTCGAACAATCCAGTGCCCAGATCTGGGATGCGGTATGCCATGCGGTGCGCGGCGCCGTCGCCAGGGCCGGCATCGATCCGGAAAGCGTCACCGGCATCGGTGTGGATGCCACCTGTTCGCTGGTGGTGCAAGGCGCGCCGGCCGGCGTGGGCGATGCCGGCCATCCCGAGCGCGATGTGATCGTGTGGATGGATCACCGTGCGCTGGAGCAGGCGCAGCGCATCAATGCGGGCGCACATGCGGTGCTGTCCTATGTGGGCGGCGTGATTTCGCCGGAGATGGAAACGCCCAAGCTGCTGTGGTTGAAGGAGCATCTGCCGGAGGTCTATGACGGTGCTGCGCAGTTCTTCGATCTCACCGACTTCCTGACCTGGAAGGCGACGGGTTCGCTGCAGCGCTCGTCCTGCACCGTGACCTGCAAGTGGACCTATCTTGCCCATGAAGGGCGCTGGGATGCGGATTACTTCCGCCGCATCGGCCTGGGCGATCTGGCCGAGGAAGGCTTTGCACGCATCGGCCAGGAAGTGGTGTGGCCCGGTACCGCTTTGAATGGCGGCTTGTCGCCCGAGGCTGCGCAGCAATTGCAGTTGCGGCCCGGCATCGCGGTGGCGGCCGGACTGATCGATGCGCATGCGGGTGGCGTCGGCACGGTCGCCGCGCGCGGTGGTGCGGAGGATGCAGCGGCTTGCATGGCCTATGTGTTCGGTACATCGTCCTGCACCATGACCAGCAATGCCGAGGCAGTCTTCGTGCCCGGTGTGTGGGGCCCGTATTACAACGCCATGGCCCCCGGCATGTGGCTCAACGAAGGCGGACAGTCGGCCGCGGGTGCGGCCATCGATCATCTGCTGACGCTGCATCCGGCTACGCCGCAAGCGCGCCAGCTGGCCGCTGCCGAGGGAATGGAATTGCCGCAGTGGTTGGCCGCACGCGCGCTGGCCTCGGTGGCGCAGCCGGCGCAGGCAGTCTGGCTGGCGGGACAGATCAACGTGGTGCCGGAATTCCTCGGCAACCGTTCGCCGCTGGCCGATCCGCAGGCCCGTGCCGTGCTGCTGGGGCTGGGCATGGAACACGACATCGACAGCCTGGTGGCGCTCTACGTCGCCGGCTTGTGCAGCCTGGGGTATGGCCTGCGCCAGATCATCGAAGCGCAGGCGGCATGCGGTGTGCGCATCGCCAGCATTTCGGTCTCGGGCGGCGCGGGTACGCATCCGCTGACGCGCCAGCTGCTGGCCGATGCCACCGGCCTGCCGGTGGAAATCACCGCCTGTCCTGAGCCGGTGCTGCTGGGATCGGCCATGCTGGCGGCGGTCGCAGCGGGCACGCATGCCGATCTGCAGACCGCCATGGCATCCATGTCCAGCGTGGCCGGGCGCAATGCGCCGACAGGGGAGGCCATCGGCCGCCTGCATGAGGCGCGTTACCAGGCCTTTCTCAAGAGCCAGCAACTGGCGCGCGAGGTACGCGACAGCCTGGCCCCGCTGCTGGCGGCGCAGTCCGCGCCGGCCACAGCGTCTCACTGAATGGAGACAAGCAGATGGAATTTTCAGGAACATCGGTCATCATCACCGGGGCCGGCAAAGGCATAGGCCGCGCCTGCGCACGCTTGATGGCGCAGCGCGGTGCCGAGGTGATCGCCTTGTCGCGCACCGCCAGCGACCTGGCCAGCCTGCGCGAAGAAATCGGCTCACGCTCGGTGCAGGTCGACCTGGCCGATCCGGCCGCTGCCCGGCGCGCCATGGAGCAGGCCGGTACTGCGGACTTCCTCATCAACAGCGCCGGCATCAACGTTTTGCAATCCAGTACCGAGATGACCGATGCAGGCTATGAAGCCGTGCTGGGGGTGAACCTGCGCGCGGCCCTCATCACCTGCCAGTCCTTCGCCCGTGCGCGTATCGCGGCCGGTGGCGGCGGGGCCATCGTCAACATCACTTCCATTGCGGGCCATCGCGGCTTTGCCGAGCATCTGTGCTATGCCGCCTCCAAGGCCGGTCTGGAAGGGGCGACGCGGGTGCTGGCCAAGGAACTGGGCGCGCATGGCATCCGCGTCAATGCGGTCGCTCCCACCATCACCCTGACCGAACTGGCCGAGGCAGCCTGGAGCGATCCGGCCAAGTCGGCCCCGATGATGGTGCGCCATCCCTTGCAGCGCTTCGCCTCCGCCGAGGACGTGGCGCGCAGCATCGCCATGCTGCTGTCGGCGGATGCAGCCATGCTGACCGGGGCAGTGGTGCCGGTGGATGGCGGCTTCCTGGCGGTCTAGCGGTGCCTGCCATTACGTGCTTCAGACGCGACAAGGGCGACCCGAAGGCCGCCCTGGCGAAGCTGCTGCGGCCGTCGCCGCGCAAACTTGACGAAACTTGACGGGATCAGCGGCCGATCTGGTGACCGATCACACCGCCCACGGCGGCACCACCAGCCGTACCGATGCCGCTGCCACCGGTGAGGATGGCACCGCCGACGGCACCCACGGTGGCGCCGATGGCCGTGTTCTTGTCGCGGGTGCTCATGTTGCTGCAGCCGGTCATGGCGGTCAGCGCGATGGCAGTGACGGAAATGGCAGCGATCTTGTGAAGTGTTTTCATGATTTTTTCCTGATCGTAAATAAAGACTTGTTCCCGAAGTTTTTTGAATGAGGGTCCGGCTCGCGCATGCTGCCCGAGGGCGCCGTGCTTGCGAGAGCGGGTATGGCAATAGACCAGCTCGATCTCGAAAAGATTCGAGTTGCAACACGTTCTCTTACAGTTGTTACATACTCTGGCCTGCGCCGTACCAGCCCTTGGGAAGAGGGTGAGAGGGCGTGTAATTTTTACAATAATCGGACCAGAGAACCTCATGACTTTGACTTCAAGCCTGCGCCGGGCCGCCCGCCTGTTGCTCACCTCCGCCACGCTGCTGCTGGCGGCCGTTCCGCTGCACGCCGCCGAACCGCCCAAGCCGGTCGAAGGCAGCTGGGTGGCACCGCGCTTCCAGTTCCATAACGGCCAGACCCTGGACAACCTGCGCCTGCACTATGTCACCCTGGGCGAGCGCAGCAACCCCGCGGTACTGGTGCTGCACGGCACCTACCAGAGCGCCGGTGCGATGCTGTCCAAGGATTTCGGCGGCCAGCTCTTTGGCCCAGGCCAGCCGCTGGATGCCAGCAAGTACTTCATCATCATTCCGGACGGCATCGGCGTGGGCAAATCCACCAAGCCTTCGGACGGCCTGCGCGCGGCCTTCCCGCAATACAACTATGACGACATGGTGCTGGCGCAATACCGCATGCTGACCGAAGGCATGGGCATTTCGCATCTGCGCCTGATCATCGGCAATTCCATGGGCGGCATGCAGACCTGGATCTGGGGCGGCACCTATCCCGGCTTTGCCGATGGGCTGGTACCGATGGCCTCGCAGCCGAGCGAAATGGCCAGCCGCAACTGGATGATGCGGCGCATGCTGGTCGAATCCATCAAGCAGGACCCGGCCTGGAACAACGGCAACTACACCACCCAGCCGCCGTCGCTGCGCCTGGCCAACAACATGTTCGTCTTCGCCACCAATGGCGGCACGCTGGCCTACCAGGCCATCGCCGGCACCCATGCCCAGGCCGACAAGCTGGTCGATGAGCGCCTGGCCGCGCCGGTGACGGCGGATGCCAATGACTTCATCTACCAGTGGGGTTCCTCGGCCGACTACAACGCCGCGCCGGGTCTGTCGAAGATCAAGGTGCCGGTGCTGGCCATCAATTCCGCCGACGATGAACGCAACCCGCCCGAGACCGGCATCATGCAGGCCGCACTGAAGGACGTGCCGGGCGCACAGCTGCTGCTGATCCCGGCCAGCGCCGAGACGCGTGGCCATGGCACCACCGGCATGGCGCGCTTCTACGTGCGCGAGCTGACGCAGTTCATCCAGGGCCTGCCCGCCCGCTGACTCCGGAGCCAGTGATGCACAAGCGCAACGGGCGTGCCGGCCTGGTGCTGGCCGTGCTGCTGCTGGCCGCCGGGGTGCGGCCGGCGCAGGCCGGCACCGGCTACTACCTGGTCAGCGTCTATTCCGACCCCGGCCAGTGGACGCTGGATTACAAGTACTGGAACGCCAAGGCCAGCGTCGGCCCGCCGATCGGCTCGCCCGAGCTGGGGATCGCTTATGGCGTCAATTCGCGCTGGTACACCGAGCTGTATGGCGTGACCCAGCAGGATGCCGTGCAGGGCACGCAGATGCTGAGCATGAACTGGCAGAACGATGTCCTGCTCACGCAAGGGGAATATCCCTTCGACCTGGCCATCCACACTGATGTCGGCCAGTATCGCAACAGCCAGCGCGACGGCTATTCACTGGAGTGGGGGCCGGCGCTGCAAACCGAATGGTGGCGCACGCAGTTCAACGCCAACCTGTTCCTGCAGCGGGACTACCGCAGCCAGCAGAACGGGCCGACACAACTGGTCTATCAATGGCAGGTGCGTCAGCACTGGCGGCCCTGGTTCAACTTCGGGCTGCAGGGCTTCGGCGAGTTGGGACGATGGGATCACTGGGCCTCGCGCGATCAGCAGTCGCATCGCGCCGGACCGGCGCTGTTCGGCACGCTGCGCATGGGGCATCAGTTCGTGAAATACGAGGCCGCCTACCTGTTCGGTTCCAATGCCACCCTCAGTGCGCGTACCTTCACCATGCGGCTGCAAGTGGGCTTCTGACAGGCGCTCTGCGCCTTATCCTGCGGTGTAAAGTTCATATCCGCTCTTTCCCCGGTGCTTGACGTGATACATGGCGGCATCGGCCTGCTCCAGCAGGCGTGACAGGTCTTGCCCGTGGCTGGGATAAAGGCTGATGCCGATGCTGGCGCCCAGGACGAATTGCTGGTGCCCGACCTCGATGGGGGCCGCCAGTTTGGCCAGCAGCTTCTTGGCGATTTCCGGGGCCTGGTCCTGGCGTTCCAGCTGGGTGGCGATCACGGTGAATTCATCCCCGCCCAGGCGTGCGCAGATGTCGGTGCTGCGCACCGCTTCCTTGAGCCGCTGCGCCACGCACATGAGCACCTTGTCGCCGACCGCATGGCCGGCCTGGTCGTTGACGGGTTTGAAGTTGTCCAGATCGATGTAATACACCGCCACCAGATGATGCGGACGGGTGGCCAGCAGCAGCGCCTGGTCGAACAGGTTGTTCATGAAATGCTTGTTGTAGAGGCCGGTGAGCGGATCCTTGAAGGCCATTTTGAGGGCCTTGGCCTCGGCCTGGATCAGGCGGCGGTGGAACAGCGCCAGAATGGCCGTGAGCAGGCTCGTGTACTGCAGCGCTACCAGTGCCGTGCCCAGCAGGAAGCCGTAGCGCAGCCAGGGCGGATAGAAGTGTCCGATCAGCCCGCCGCTGGCCCAGTGCAGCGTCAGCGCAATACAGGCCGTGGCCATGCAGCGGCGGATCAGCGGCGGGCAGTCGAGTTTGTCGTGCAGGATCATCCACGACAGGCTGCCCAGCGCGAACACGTTGAAGAGGGCATAGCTGGTGCTCTTGATGAGCGGCAGCGCCAGCTGGTTGTCGGACCACAGCATCCACAGCCCGGCGGCGACTGCCGCCACTCCCACGGCGCGCACCAGCAGCGTTCTCTGCTGCAGATCGAAGAAGCGCACGAAGCCCATCACCAGCAGCACCTTTTCCAGGATGAGGAAACTGCCATACACCGGATTGGCCAGCGCCAGTTCACCCAGCGGCGTGAGATACAGCACCGCCAGCCGGCCCAGCAGGGCACAGCTGATGGCGGCGGCAAACCAGTTGGCACCGGGCGGTGTGCGCGGGATGCGCGCCGCCAGCAGGAACAGCGCGATGAAGACGCAATACACTCCGGCTCCGAAGGCGTGCACGATCTGATAATGCATAGCGTCCCCTTGCGCTTTGCTATCCGCCTGCCCCGGCAGGCTAGTCCCCTCTGGCGATCATAGCCAAGCGGAATGGGCGCGTACAGGGGGAAATGAAGGCTTCTTCACACATCCCTTCAGGCAATATTTCTGCTGCGCAAAATCGGGGTGAAAACGCAGGCCCCGTATGGCTCTCAGGCTAGCCGCGCCGCGCTGGGCGGATGGCCGATGATGCGCTTGAAAGCGCGACTGAACGATGCTTCCGAATCGTAGCCCAGCCGGTTGGCCACCACCGCCACCCGCAAGCCGTCGCGGGCGATCCAGTGGCGCGCCTGGAACATCTTGACGCGGGCCACGTACTTGGCCGGCGTCTCCCCCACCGTGGCCGAAAACTTCTCGATGAAGCTGGAACGGGAGGCCCCCATCAAGGCCGCCAGTTCATTGACCGACCAGTCGCGTTCCGGATGCTGGTGCACCGCCGCCAGCACCCGTCCGACCAGCGGGCAGCGTACTGCGGCGATCCAGCCACTGGCATCGCTGCAGGCACATTCCACCCAGCCACGGATGATGCTGGCGGCCAGCACGTCAGCCAGGCGCGCCAGGATGCCGCAGCCGCCGATGCGGTTGAGCGCCACTTCGCGCTCCATCGCATCGAGCAGGGCCAGCACCGCCGGATCGCGCTGGGCCAGGTCACAGGCGCGCATGGCCTCGGGCATCATCATCAAGAGCGGGTGCAGCGGGTCCAGGTTGAAGCGCAGCGTACCCGAGAACACCACGTGCGTCGGCGGCGCGGGGGCAGCATCGGATCGGGCATGCGCACTGTCATCGACCAGGAACAGATTGTCCGCCACCGCCTTGCGGGCCAGCTTGCCGATCTCCACCGTCGGCAGGGCGCGCGCACTGGCCAGCGCATGCGCCGAGCCGCGCGGCAGCAGTACCGCATCGCCCGCATTGAGCTGCAGCCAGTCGTCCTGGCCGACCTGCATCCAGCAACTGCCTTGGGCGATGAAGTGGAAGGTCGCCTCGCGCCGCGCCGGGAAGGCCACCGCCCAGGGCTCGTGCAGCACGTAGCGCGCGTACTCGACGCCATCGAGCCGCAGGCCCAGCAGGATTTCGGTCAGGGGATCGACGCCCTCGGCGGGACGCTCCTTGGGGGCGCACTCAGTGATTTCCGGGAGATTTGGACGAATAGTCATATCTTTGCGAAATATCGGCATGGAAAGTCCAGACATTTAACCATAGACTGCGCTACCCAGTCATGAAACGTCACAAGAAAGGTTTTCCCATGTCCAACCCCGGCATCATCGAGGCCCCGCTGACCGAGACGGCGGCCCCGGCCAGCGCCTCTGCGGCCCCTGCCCACAAGGCAGCGCAAGACCTCCCGGCCAACTGGAGCGGCATTGCCAGCCTGGCGCTGGGCGTCTTTAGCCTGGTCACCGCTGAATTCCTCCCCGCCAGCCTGCTGACGGCCATCGCCACCGACCTGCACGTCTCCGATGGCGCTGCCGGCCAGGCCGTCACGGCCACCGCCATCGTCGGTGCCGTGGCTGCGCCCAGCATCCCGCTGCTGACCCGCAACATCGATCGCAAGCGTGTGGTGCTGATGCTGACCCTGCTGCTGCTGGTTTCCAATCTCATGGCCGTGCTGGCCCCCAATCTGCCGGTTCTGCTGGTGGCGCGCGTGCTGCTGGGCGTGGCGCTGGGCGGCTTCTGGTCGATGGCGGCGGCGCTGGCCATGCGCCTGGTGCCGGATCACCTGTTCGCCCGGGCCATGTCGCTGATCCTCACCGGGGTCTCGGTGGCGACCGTGTGCGCAGCGCCCATCGGTGCATACATGGGCAACCTGTGGGGCTGGCGCAGCGCCTTCATTGCCGCCGGCGTGGTCAGCCTGGTGGCCTTCGCCATCCAGTGGATCGCGATTCCGCGCCTGCCGCCCAAGGACCATCCCAGCCTCAAGGTGCTGGCCGAACTGCTCGGCCGCAAGGATGTGCGGGTGGCGCTGATGGCGGTGCTGCTGGTGGTGTCCGGGCACTTTGCCGGCTTTACCTACATCCGCCCGCTGATGGAGCAGATCACCCACATGTCGGTGGCGACCATCTCGGCGGTGCTGCTGGGCTATGGCGTGGGCGGCTTCTTCGGCAACTTTGCCGGTGGCTTCATCGCCGAGCGCAGCGAACGCTATGCCATCGTCAGCGGCGGCACGCTCATCGCGCTGCTGGCGGCCTCCCTGTGGGTGGCCGGCAGTTCGCCGGTGGTGGCGGCCATCGCCATCACGCTGTGGGGCTTTGCCTTCGGTGCCTTCCCGGTGGGCTTTCAGACCTGGATCGTGCGCGCCGCGCCGGACCATGCCGAAGGCGCGGGCGGCCTGATGGTGGCGGCGTTCCAGGTGGCCATTGCCAGCGGCGCGATCGGCGGCGGCGTGCTGGTGGACCATGTGGGCGCGCTGGGCGGACCGATCTTCGCCGTCGTCGCCATCAGTCTCGGCACCTTGCTGACCCTGCGCTACGGCCCGCGTGGCGGCGCTGCGCCGGTCGCGGGCAATGCGCATTTCTGAACGGATGCGCCGGATCCCCTGATCCGGCGTCGGCACCTGACGGCTTTCGGCTCTTGCCGGAAGCCGTTTTCATTTCCGCCGCATTATTCCTCCCTGTGCAATAAAGAAGTGCCGACGGTACGGATTCTCTTCATCCGCGCTTGGCTCCACACTGGCATCACGGTCAAGGAACACCTTCCTGACCGAGCCAACCTACCAGGAGCCATGTCATGAAGATCCATCATTTCCCATTGTCCGGCCACGCCCATCGTGCCGTCCTGTTCGCTTCCCTCCTGGGCCTGCAGGCCGAGCTGATCGAAGTCAACCTGGCCGCTGGCGCCCACAAGCAGCCGGCCTTCCTCGCCCTGAATCCCTTCGGCCAGGTGCCGGTGCTGGAAGATGGGGATGTCGTTATCGCCGACTCCAACGCCATCCTGGTTTACCTGGCCAAGAAGGCGGGCCGCCCCGACTGGCTGCCCGAGGATGCCCAGGGTGCCGCCAACGTGCAGCGCTGGCTGTCGGTGGCCGCTGGTGAGCTGGCCTATGGTCCGGCTGCCGCACGCCTCATTACCGTGTTCGGCGCCCGTTTCAATCCGGAAGAAGTGATCCAGCGCGCCCACCTGCTGCTGGGTCGCATGGAACAGCATCTGGCAAACCGCGCATGGCTGGCCGCCGATCACCCGACCATCGCCGATGTGGCTGTCTACAGCTACCTGGTGGCGGCACCCGAAGGCAATGTCGACCTGAGCGGCTACCCGTCGGTGCTGCGCCTGCTGCAAGGGATCGAGGCACTGCCGGGCTTTGTGCCCTTCCCGAGGACGGCTGCGGGTCTGCGCGCGGCGCAGGCCTGAGTTTTCCAATAGTCACGTCATCCCGCGCCGCGTGTTTGCAGTTTCTTTTCGAGAGGTCCGCCATGAGTGCATCCCCCAAGTCCCCCGTCTGGCATGCCGGCGAGAAGCAGCTGCAAGCGCAACTCGGCGTGGCCGACAAGATGGAATCCGTAGGCCAGCGCGTGATACGCGACTTCATGCCCGAGCAGCACCGCGATTTCTACGGCCAGTTGCCCTTCATCGTGCTGGGCAGTGTCGATCCGTCGGGCGATGCGTGGGCGACGTTCCTTGAAGGCCATCCCGGCTTCCTGGCCTCGCCTGCGCCGACCCAGCTGGACATGCACGCCCATCCCGCGCCCGAAGACCCGGCCGCCGCTGGCATGGCCGCAGGGGCGCCGGTCGGCCTGCTCGGCATCGAGATGCACACGCGCCGCCGCAATCGCATGAATGGTGTGCTCGCACCGCTGGCCGACGGATGGCGCGTGCAGGTGGACCAGAGCTTCGGCAATTGCCCGCGCTACATCCAGCTGCGCGACTATTCCTTTGCCCGTGAGCCGGCCGAAGCGCACACCGGGCAGGGCGAGACGCTGTCCGCACTGGACGCACCGGCCCTGGCCTTGATCGCCGGCGCCGATGCCTTCTTCGTGGCCACCTATGCCGACCTGGAAGGGCGGCGCCAGGTGGATGTCTCCCATCGGGGCGGCAAGCCGGGGTTCGTCCGGGTCGATGCAGAGTGCGTGCTGACCGTGCCGGACTTCAACGGCAACCTGTTCTTTTCGACCCTGGGCAACATCGTGCTCAACGGCCGTGCGGGTTTGCTTTTTGTGGACTATGCCTCGGGCGATGTCTTGCAGATGACCGGGCAGGCCGAGGTGATCCTCGATTCCCCCGAGATCGCCGCCTTCGAGGGCGCCGAGCGCCTGTGGACTTTCCGTCCGCAGCGCATCGTGCGCCGCCGTGCGGCGCTGGCCTTGCGCTGGGCCTTCCAGGCGCAAGCCTTTTCGCCCTATGCGCTGATGACGGGGGACTGGCAGCAAGCCGCCGAGCGCCTGCGCGCCCAATCCCTGGCGGGCCAGTGGCGCAGCCTGAAGGTGGCGCGCATCGTGCAGGAAAGCGAGACCATCCGCTCCTTCCACCTGGTGGCCGACGATGGCGCCGGGCTGCTGCCGGCGTTGCCTGGCCAGCACCTGCCGATCCGGGTGCGTACCGAGGCCGGGGCCGCGCCTTTGATCCGCACCTACACCCTGTCGTCGGCACCGCATGAGGGGCATTACCGCATCAGCGTCAAGCGCGAGGGCGTGGTATCACAGTACCTGCATGCGCAGCTGCGCGAGGGCGACCGCATCGAGGCGCGTGCCCCGGCGGGAGACTTCACGCTCGATACCGCCACGGACAGACCGGTGGTGCTGCTGGCCGGTGGCGTGGGCATTACGCCGATGATGGCCATGCTGCGCCATATCGTTCAGGAAGGAGTGCGCCGCCAGCGCATGCGCCCGGCCATCTTGTTTCATGCCGCACGCACGCTGGGCGAGCGCGCTTTCGACGCCGAGCTGGCCGAGCTGGTGGCGGCCTCGCGCGGTGCGGTGAGACTGGTTCGCGTACTCAGTGACACCACCGGCGCGCGTGAGGGCGACGCGTTCGATGCCGCCGGCCGTATCGACATGAACCTGCTCTCGCGCAGCCTGCCGTTTGGCGATTACGAGTTCTACCTGTGCGGTCCGGGCGGCTTCATGCAGGGGCTCTACGACGGCTTGCGCGGCTTCGGCATCAGCGATGAGCGCATCCATGCCGAAGCCTTTGGTCCGGCCTCGCTCGCCCGCACCGGCAACACCGTCGCGGCGGCAGTGCCGCTGGCACCGGTGGCGGACACGGCTGTCCCGGTGATCTTCATGGAAAGCCTCAAGGAAGCCCGCTGGACGCCGGATTCCGGCAGCTTGCTGGAGCTGGCCGAAGCACGCGGCCTGTCGCCGGAGTTCAGTTGCCGCGAAGGCCACTGCGGCAGCTGCCGCACCCGCTTACTGGCCGGGGAAGTGACTTACCTGAAGCCGCCGCAGGCCAGCGTGGGCGAAGGCGAAGTGCTGCTGTGCTGTGCGCGCCCGGCCAAGCCCTCCGGAACCGATGCACCGCGCCTGGAACTGGCGCTGTGAGGGTGATATGAAGGCCTTGGCAAGTCCTCCGTCCTGATGCCGCTGAAGAGGGCATAATGCGACCTTCTCCGACAGGCAGGGAAGGAAGGCTCATGGACCGATGGCTGGCAATGCGAATCTTCGTGCAAGTGGCCGAGACCGCCAGTTTCGCCAAGGCGGCGAGGCAGATGCAGTTGAGTGCGCCGGTGGTCACCCGCACCGTGGCGGGGCTGGAAGAACTGGTCGGTGCACGGCTGCTGGTACGCACCACGCGTTCGGTCAAGACCACTGAAGCCGGGGCGCGCTATCTGGAAGACTGCCGTCGCATCCTCGCTGAAATCGCCGAAGCCGAAGCGGCTGCGGCCGGCCATTACGACCAGCCCTCGGGCACGCTGTCGGTGACGGCGGCCTTGCTGTTCGGACAGTTGCATGTGCTGCCCATCGTTACCGAATATCTCGATCTCTATCCGGGCATGCGGGCGCGCACTTTCTTCGTGGATCGGCCGGTCAACATCGTGGAAGAGGGCATGGATGTGGCGGTGCGCATCGGCCATCTGCCTGATTCGGGATTCACGGCCATCCAGGTCGGTTCGGTCAGCCGCGTGATCTGTGCCTCGCCCGACTATCTGCGCCAGCATGGCACGCCGGCTGCACCCGCCGATCTCAAGCAGCATCGCATCGTCACGTCCACCAGCGCCTGGGCTTCGCCGGAGTGGCGCTTTGCCGACGGCCAGCGCGTGGTGGTCGATGCGGCGCTGCAGACCAATACCAATGAAGCCGCCATCAGTACCGCCCGCCAGGGCTGGGGATTGACGCGCGTGCTGGCCTATCAGGTGGCGGCCGACTTGCAGGCCGGGCGCTTGCAGCGGGTCATGCGCGAGTTCGAAGAGCCGCCGCTGCCGATCCACGTGCTCTATCCGGAAGGGCGGCGCTCACCGGCCAAGGTGCGCGCCTTCATCGACCTGGCGGTGAGCCGCCTGCGGGCGCATCCTGCGTTCCACTGAGCGCAGCCGGGTTCATCCGTAATACGCAGGGTTGCGTACCGAAATACGCAGGGGGCGGTCCAACTGTCGCGTCCACGCTGCGTAGGTCTGGTCAGCGACCAGGCGCAGGGCGGCGATGCGTTCGGGCAGATGATCGAGGATCTGTGCCTGGCTTTGCGCAGCCGGGCCGTGTGCGCACAGCAGTTCGTCGCGTCCGGCCGCACACCAGTTGCGCACGCTCTCTTCGGTCACTTCCAGATGGCCCTGGAAACCCCATTGCTTGCCGCGCATGAATCCCTTGTTGAGGCAATGGCTGCCATACATGGTGCGCACCGCGCCGGTGGGAATTTCAAAGGTGTCGTAATGCCAGTTGAAGATGGTGACCTGGCGTGCCAGTCCCATGCGCTGCTGTGCTGGCGGCGTGACCCAGACCGGGCTCCAGCCGATGTTGGCGCAGAGGTTGCGGCTGACCTGCGCCCCCATGGCACGGGCCAGCAGCTGGGCACCGAAGCAGTGGCCCAGCACCGGCACGTCGCGGGCCAGGGCATCTTGCAGGAGGGCGTGTTCGGCATGGATCCAGGGCAGGTCTTCATTGACGCTGTGGTCGCTGCCCAGCGTGACGATGCCGGAAAACTGGCTGGCATCGCGCGGGGCATCGCCTTCTGCGGCGGGATGGAACAGGCGATAGGGCAGGGCGTGTTGTTCCAGATGATCCAGCAGGACACCGGGGCCCTGGGTGCTTTCATGCTGGAGGATGGCGATCGGTCTCATAAACGGGGGACGGGCTTGGGCCGGTCCGTAGTGGAGGAGACGTCAATGTAGGATGGGTGGCGTAAACGGCGGGTTGTATTTTTAATTGGGGGCGTAAACATCCTGTAAAGCCGCTGACCTGATCAAGGACGGGCAGGCCACACGGGAGCACTCATCGTGAAGAACGATGGTGTCGTTAAAATGACTTGTATGCGTAGTCATTTCGTTGCATGGTGTGAAAAGTTTTTGATCCAGGCCGTCGTCGTTTCATGAAGAGGTGATCCATGCAAGGCAACCCAGTATCCAAGACGGAATTCAAGGCCAAGGCGCTGGAATATTTCCGCCAGGTGGAAGCCTCCGGGGAAAGCGTAGTGGTGACCGACCACGGCAAGCCCACCGTGGAAGTCCGTCCGTTTCGGGCAGCCGAGCGTGCGCCGCTGATTATCCTGGCGGGCTCGGTATTACGTTACGAAGACCCTACTGAGCCGCTCGATGTGGTGTGGGAGGCGGGCCAATGATCGTTCTCGATACGCATGCCAAAGTTCGCGCCTACCCGCACGTCAAGACCATCTCGCAAAAAGGCCGCCATGATGGCGGCCTTCGACATGTGTGCCATGCAGCGGACGCTCTTAGATCCCCCCCATACACAAATACTTCACGACCAGGTAATCATCAATCCCGAAGTGCGACCCTTCGCGCCCCAGTCCCGACTGCTTGACGCCGCCGAACGGCGCGACCTCATTGGAGATCAGCCCGGTATTGATGCCCACCATGCCCGACTCCAGCCCTTCTGCCACACGCCAGATGCGGCCGATGTCGCGTGAATAGAAATAGCTGGCCAGCCCGAATTCGGTATCGTTGGCCAGGGCCACCGCTTCCTCATCGGTCTTGAAACGGAACAGCGGCGCCATCGGACCAAAGGTCTCTTCGCGGGCCACCTGCATGGCCGGTGTCACATCGGCCAGCACGGTCGGCTCGAAGAAGCTGTGGCCCAGCGCATGGCGCTTGCCGCCCAGCAGCACGCGGGCTCCCTTGCTGACCGCATCGGCGATATGCTGCTCCACCTTCTTGACGGCCTGCTCGTTGATCAGCGGACCTTGCGTCACACCGTTCTCCATGCCATCACCGACCTTCAGTTTCTTGACCGCTTCCACCAGCTTGGCAGCAAAGGCGTCATACACCCCATCCTGCACGTAGAGCCGGTTGGCGCACACGCAGGTCTGGCCGGCATTGCGGTACTTGGAGGCAATCGCACCTTCCACGGCGGCATCCAGGTCGGCATCGTCAAAGACGATGAAGGGCGCATTGCCGCCCAGTTCCAGCGAGAGTTTCTTGATGCTGGATGCACTCTGTTCCATCAGCAGCTTGCCCACGCCCGTGGAACCGGTGAAGCTGATCTTGCGCACGATGGGGTTGGAGGTCATCTCGCCGCCGATGTCCTTGGCACTGCCGGTGACCACGCTGAACACGCCGGCCGGAATGCCGGCGCGTTCGGCCAGCACGGCCAGCGCCAGTGCCGAGAAGGGCGTGGCTTCAGCGGGTTTCAAGACCATCGGGCAGCCGGCGGCGAGCGCCGGACCGGCCTTGCGGGTAATCATTGCAGCGGGGAAATTCCACGGCGTGATCGCCGCGCAGACGCCGATGGCTTCCTTGATGACCACGATGCGGTTCGACGGCGAGGGCGAAGGAATGGTGTCGCCATAGGTACGCTTGCCTTCCTCGGCAAACCATTCGATGAAGGAAGCGGCATAGCCGATCTCGCCCTTGGCCTCGGCCAGCGGCTTGCCCTGCTCGGCCGTCATGATCAGCGCCAGGTCGTCGGCATTGGCCATCATCAGCTCATACCAGCGGCGCAGGATGACGCTGCGTTCCTTGGCGGTCTTCTTCTTCCACGCTGGCCAGGCGGCGTTGGCGGCTTCGATGGCGCGGCGGGTCTCGGCCGCACCCATCATGGGCACGCTGCCCAGCAGGCTGCCGTTGGCCGGGTTGTAGACCTCGTGCTTGCCAGCGTGGTCGGCATCGCACCACTGGCCGTTGAGATAGGCCTGCTGGCGCAGCAGGGAAGGATCTTTGAGTTGTTGCAGCATGTCGGGTCTCCGTAAAAGTGGGGGGAGCAGGCTCAGAAGCGCGCGGCCGCCTTGTTGCGCCCGCGCAGCCATTCCAGGGCCAGCAGCAGGCAGGTCGAAAACAGAATCAGGATCGTCGCCAGGGCGGCGATGGTCGGGCTGATGTTGTCCTTGATGCCGGCAAACATCTGGCGCGGCAAGGTGGCTTGCTCAGGCCCGGCCACGAACAAGGTCAGAACCACTTCGTCGAAAGAAGTTGCAAAAGCGAACAAAGCCCCCGAGATCAGCCCCGGCGCGATCACCGGCAAGGTGATGCGGAAGAAAGTGCGCAGCGGACTGGCCCCCAGGCTCAGGCTGGCCCGCACCAGGTTGTGATTGAAGCCCTGCAGTGTGGCCAGCACCGTCGTGACCACGAAAGGCGCACCCAGCGCGGCATGCGCCAGGATCAGGCCGAGGTAGCTGTCGGACAGGCCAATGCGGGCAAAGAACAGATACACCCCCACGCCGACCACCACCACCGGCACGATCATGGGCGAGATCAGGATCGCCATCAGGATGCCCTTGCCGCGAAAGTCCGACTTGTTCAGTCCGACGGCGGCCAGCGTGCCCAGTACGGTCGCGATGACGGTGGCCGCCGGTGCGACGATGAAACTGTTCTTGGCGGCACGCACCCATTCATCGGAGCTGAACAGGTTCTCGTACCAGCGCAGCGAGAAGCCCTTGATGGGATACATCAGGAAACTGCTGTCAGAGAACGACAGCGGGATCATCACCAGGATGGGCGAGAGCAGGAACAGCAGCACCAGCAGGTTGAAGCCGCGCGAGGCAAAGAACCAGGCGCGTTCCACCAGCGAGGTGTAGGGCGGGAAGAGAGGCGGTTTGTTCATGGCGTACTCCTTGGATTCTTCAATGGCTCAGCTGATGCCCACATCGACCTTGGCAAAGCGGCGATAGACGCCATACAGCACCAGGGTCGCCGCCAGCAGCAGGGCACCCAGCGCGCAGGCCATGCCCCAGTTGATGGTGGTGTTGATGAAGTAGGCGATGAAGTAGCTCACCATCTGTTCATTCGGTCCGCCCAGCAGCGCCGGGGTGATGTAGTAGCCGCCGGCCATGATGAAGACCAGCAGCACGCCCGCACCGATGCCCGGATAAGTCTGCGGCACATACACGCGCCAGAAGGCGGCGAAGGGATGGCTGCCCAGCGAGACGGCGGCCTTCAGGTAAGTGGGCGGCACCGATTTCATGACGCTGTAGAGCGGCAGGATCATGAAGGGCAGGAGGATGTGCGTCATCGAGATATAGACCCCGACGCGATTGAATACCAGCTCCAGCGGCGACTGCGTGAGACCGGCCAGCATCAGCGCCTTGTTCACCAGTCCTTCGGATTGCAGCAGCACGATCCACGCGGCCACGCGCACCAGGATCGAGGTCCAGAAGGGAATCAGCACCAGGATCATCAACAGGTTGGCGCGGCGCTCCTGCATGGTGGAGAGCCAGTAGGCCAGCGGATAGGCCAGCAGCAGGGTGATGAGGGTGACCACTGCGCTCATCCACAGCGTGCGGCCGAAGATGGTGCGGTAGATCGCCGATTCAGGGGCGGCCGCTTCGATGTCGCCGAAGACGTTCTGGCGCAGGTCCAGCGAGGCCAGCAGATAGTAGGGGGAATAGACCGAGCCGTTCTGGGCGATCACGCGCCACACGTCCGGCTGGCCCCATTGTGCATTGAGGGCGATGATGGCCTCGCGCGCGGCGGCGGGGCTCAAGGCTTTGCCATCGGCATCGCGCAGCGGCATGGCACGCGCAGTGCCCATCACCAGCGAGCGCGAACCGGACAATTCGATATTGAGACGGCGCGCCAGGTTGCCGGCGGTGGTGTCTTCCTTGGCGCGGGCCAGATCTTCCGCGAGGGCTGAAAACGCCTGATCGGGCAGAGCCGATTTGCGATCCCACTTCGACAGTACCGCCACGGTCTGCGGCAGGGTAGCGGCCACTTCCGGATTCTCGATGGCGCGCTGCAGGAGGGCCACGATGGGGGCCACGAAGGTCAGCAGCAGGAAGATCGCCAGCGGTGCGATCAGGGCCAGCGCACCCAGGCGCTTGCGGGTCTGGGCGGCGCGCAGTTCGCGCTTGAGTTGCTGCGGATCAGGTTCGGCCAGGGGCATGGCGGCGGCGGAGCGGGTGGCGATGGTGGTCATGTCTCGGGTGTCCGGTGGCAGCGGAATTCAAGGCAGCGATCCCGCCGGTGAAGGCGGGATCGCTGTCGTTACGGCGTGCAGGCTTACTTGGCGATCCAGGCAGCGAAGCGCTGTTCCAGCTCTTCACCGTGGTCGGTCCAGAACTGCAGGCTCAGCTGCACCGCATCCTTGGCATTGGCCGGCGAGGTCGGCAGGTTGCCCAGGGTCTTGGCATCCAGTAGCTTCAAGGCAGCCTTGTTGACCGGGCCGTAGGCGATGTTGTTGGCGTAGACCTTCTGGTTCTCCGGCTGGCTGACGAAGTTGATGAACTTCTCGGCCAGTGCCTTGTTCGGCGAACCCTTCGGGATCACCCAGTAATCCAGGGTGTAGACGCTGCCGGCCCACACCACCTTCAGGTTCTTGCCTTCGCGCTGGGCGGCATCGATGCGGCCGTTGTAGGCGTTGGCCATGACCACGTCACCCGAGGCCAGGAACTGCGCCGGCAGGGCACCGGCATCCCACCACTGGATGTTGGGTTTCAGTTGATCCAGCTTCTTGAAGGCGCGATCCACGCCTTCCTTGGTGGCCAGGACCTTGTAGACATCCTTGGTCGGCACGCCGTCGGCCATGAGCGCGAACTCCAGGTTGTACTGAGCGCTCTTCTTCATGCCGCGCTTGCCGGGATACTTCTTGGTGTCCCAGAAATCGGCCCAGCCGGTCGGTGCGGTCTTGAGCTTGTCGGCGTTGTAGGCCAGCACGGTGGACCAGACGAAGGCACCCATGCCGCATTCGCTGACCGTGGCTTCGGGGATGTAGTCATCCTTCTTGATGGTCTTGGCCAGGTCGAGCTTCTCGATCAAGCCATCATCACAGGCGCGGGTCAGGTCGCCGCCGTCGATTTCCACCACGTCCCAGCTGACCTTCCTGGTCTCGACCATGGCCTTGACCTTGGCCAGTTCGCCGTTGAATTCGGCGGTCACGACCTTGGTGCCGGTGCTCTTCTGGAAGGGCTCGACGTAGGCCACCTTCTGGGCGTTGCCATTGGCACCGCCGAAATTGACCAGGGTCAGTTCCGCGGCGGAAGCCGCGCCGGAAAACAGCAGGCCCAGGAAGAGCGGGGACAGCAGGGCAGGTGTCAGGCGTTTCATTGTTGTTCCTCGTTGGTTATCGTGCGTGTTGACTGTGTTGAACTAAGGTAGAGCCGAGCGGCAATCTGAGTTGCCTCGCTCATCAAGCGGTACTGCATAACATCAGGTGCGACAAAAGAACAAAAACGGAATAACTCAAAAAACTAAGTAAACGGGGAGTGTGGAGAAATCAGAGGAAGCAGCGCAGACGATCCTGCGCCACATGCAGGACCACGCTGCTGCCCTCGCTCAGTCCCGCCAGTGCCGGGTCGGAGAGGGAGAGCTTGACGAAGCAGTCTTCCTGCCCCGTCACCGTGCATCGCACGCGCACGTGATCCCCAAAATAGATCAGCCCGGCGATGGTGGCGCGGATGCTGTTGGGTTCGGCACTGCCGCCTGCGGCCAGGCGGATGCGTTCCGGGCGTACGCAGGCGGTGATGCTTTGTCCGGCATGGGCGCGATGCACGTTCAGGCCGGTCACCACCGTGCCATCGGCCAGGCGCACCGTACAGTGTTCGCCCTGGACCGATTCCACGCTGCCCTTGAGACGGTTGTTGTCGCCGATGAAGTTGGCGACGAATTGATTGTCCGGATATTCGTAGAGCTCGGTGACCGGGGCCAGTTGCTGGATCACGCCCTGGTCGAAGACGGCCACGCGGTCCGACATGGTGAGCGCTTCGCTCTGGTCGTGGGTGACGTAGACGAAGGTCACTCCGAGGCGCTTGTGCAGGGCCTTGAGTTCGAGCTGCATGTGTTCGCGCAATTGCTTGTCGAGCGCGCCCAGCGGTTCATCCATCAGCACCAGTTGCGGATCGAACACCAGCGTGCGCGCCAGCGCCACGCGCTGCTGCTGGCCACCGGAGAGCTGGGTCGGATAACGGTCGCCGAATTTGCCCATCTGCACCATGTCCAGCGCCTGCTTGACCTTGGCTTCGCGGGTGGCGCGATCCATCTTGCGCACCGACAGCGGATAGGCCACGTTCTGCGCGATGGTCATGTGCGGGAACAGCGCATAGTTCTGGAACACCATGCCGATGTTGCGCTTGTGCGGCGGCACGCGATTGAGCAACTGGCCATCGAGGCGGATCTCGCCGCCGGTCGGAAATTCGAAACCGGCCAGCATCATCAGGCAGGTGGTCTTGCCGGAGCCGGACGGACC
This sequence comes from Herbaspirillum sp. 1173, assembly GCF_031455335.1. Classification (NCBI taxonomy): domain Bacteria; kingdom Pseudomonadati; phylum Pseudomonadota; class Betaproteobacteria; order Burkholderiales; family Oxalobacteraceae; genus Herbaspirillum; species Herbaspirillum sp. 1173. The sequence goes on from NZ_JAVDSP010000004.1 coordinate 304,472, forward strand.
CAGCAGGGTCAAAAATTCACCGCGACGAATGTCGAGATCCAGATTCTTGACGATCAGGTTTTCGCCATCGTAGGTTTTCTTCACGCCGCAGAACTGCACCAGCACGTCATTGCCGCTGCCGGCGGCCGGCGCGTGTGCTTGCGCCGCTTGCTTCATTGCATAAGCTGCCATCATCGATCCTCTCTTGTACGCGGGGCCGCAGACTTGGTGCGGCCCGTCTTCCCTGTTCTGAAAGCTGCCTTGCAATGCAAGACTCAGGCCAGCTTGATCGCCTTGGCCAGGATGCCCAGCGCCTCATCCATGACGGTATCGGGAATCGTCAGAGGGAACAAGAAGCGGATCACGTTGCCGTAGCTCCCGCAGGTCAGCAGCAGCAAACCATTGTTCAACGCATGTTGCTGGACCTTCTTGGTGTAGTCCGCATCCGGCTTGCCGGTGACGGGATCGGCAAACTCCACCGCCACCATCGCGCCGACACCGCGCACTTCGGCGATCTGCGGCACGGCCGAACGCAATTCCTTCAGGTGCTCCTGCAGCTTGTCACCGAGGCGTTGGCCGCGGGCGACCAGCTTTTCTTCTTCCATCACATCCAGCACTGCCAGCGCCGAGGCGACGGCCAGCGGGTTGCCGGCATAGGTGCCGCCCAGGCCGCCAGGGGCGGGCGCATCCATGATCTCGGCGCGGCCGTTGACGGCCGACAGCGGCATGCCACCGGCCAGGCTTTTCGCCATGGTCATCATGTCGGGCAGGACGTCGTAATGTTCCATCGCAAATAATTTACCGGTACGGCCGTAACCGGACTGCACTTCGTCGGCGATCAGCAGGATGCCGTGCTCGTCGCAGATGGCGCGCAGGCCGCGCATGAAGTCGGCCGGGGCGGCATAGAAACCGCCTTCGCCCTGTACCGGTTCGAGGATGATGGCGGCCACGCGCTTGGCTTCGATGTCGCTCTTGAAGAGGCCGTGGACCGCGTCCAGTGCGTCTTCGGTGGTGATGCCGTGCAGGGCGCTGGGGTAGGGCGCATGGAACACGTCGCCGGGGAAGGGACCGAAGCCCAGCTTGTAAGGCGCGACCTTGCCGGTGAGCGCCATGCCCATCATGGTCCGGCCATGGAAGCCGCCAGCGAAGGCGATCACGCCGGGACGGCCGGTGTGGGCGCGGGCGATCTTGATGGCGTTTTCCACGGCTTCGGCGCCGGTGGAGAAGAAGGCGGTCTTCTTGGGATAGTTGCCTGGCGTCACCGCATTGATGCGCTCGGCCAGTTCGACATAGCTGGCGTAGGGCACGATCTGGTAGGCGGTGTGGGTGAACTTGTCGAGCTGGGCGCGCATGGCGTCGAGCAGCTTGGGATGGCGGTGGCCGGTGTTGAGGACCGCAATGCCGGCGGCGAAGTCGATGAAGCGACGGCCTTCCACATCCCACAGTTCGGCGTTCGACGCGCGCTCGGCGTAGAAGTCGCACATCACACCCACGCCGCGCGGGGTGGCGGCATTCTTTCGTTGTTGCAGCTCTTGGTTGGTGGCCTTGCTGGTCATGGCTTGCTCCGATCTTGCTTCGTTGAATGCGCCGCAGGGCGCGGAAATGTGCAGGAAATTGCTGAATCGGGAAACAATATAAAACCCCAGTGGCACTGTAATATAGAGCCAATTTCAATTATTTGATGGTGCCACTTGAAACTCGCCTCCTTGTCCGACTATCTGCTGCTGCGCATCAATCGCACCTCCGCCAAGGCCGCGCCGGGCAAGGGCAAGGCGGCGGCCAGCCGCGAAAGCGGCGCAGCGAAGACCACCAAAAACGTCAAGACCGGTAGCGAGCGCATGCCCGTCAACCGCCAGATCTACCAGTTGATCCGCGAAGCCATCCTGGCCCATACGCTACCGGCGGGCATGCAATTGCCGTCCTCGCGCGACCTGGCCCTGGAGCTGGGGACCTCGCGCAATACCGTGACCTATGCCTATGAACAATTGCTGGCCGAGGGTTATCTGGAAAGCCGTACCGGTGCCGGAACCTTCGTGGCCGATACGGCGCCGGACCAGATCCCCGAGGCGGTGGAGCGCAAGGAGCCGCTGACCGATCCTTCCGGCAAATCCGAACTGTCCGCGCGCGGTGCGCTGCTCACACGCCAGGCCGGCGTGGGCGAGCGGCAGTGGGGGGCCTTCATGCCGGGCGTACCGGACGTGACCTGCGTGCCGCACAAGATCTGGGGACGCCTGCAGAACAAGCACTGGCGTCGTTCCAGTTCGGACCTGCTGACCTACGGGCCAGGCGCCGGTTATGCCGGGCTGCGCGAGCAGATCGCCGAGTACCTGCGCGTGGCGCGTTCGGTCAACTGCACGCCCTCGCAGGTACTCATCACCACCGGCATCCACCAGTCCATCGACATCGTGGTCAAGCTGCTAGGCGAGCATGGCGATACTGCCTGGGTGGAAGACCCGTGCTACTGGGGTACACGCAGCGTGCTCAATTCGCTGGGCATCCAGTCGGTTCCGATTGCGGTGGACCAGGAAGGCATGCGCATGCGCCTGGCCAATTTGCGCCGGCCGCCGCGCTTCATCTGCACCACGCCCTCGCACCAGTATCCGCTGGGGATGGTGATGAGCCTGTCGCGGCGGCGCATGCTGCTGGAGTACGCGGCGACCCACAAGGTATGGATCATCGAGGATGACTACGACAGCGAATTCCGCTACGGTGGCCGTCCGCTGGCGTCGCTGCAGGGCATGGATACGCAGGACCGCGTGCTGTACATGGGCACCTTCAGCAAGATCATGTTTCCGGGATTGCGCATCGGCTTCCTGGTGGTGCCGGAGTCGCTGGCCAAGGCCTTTGCCACCGGCATTGCAGAGTTGTATCGCAACGGCCAGGTATTCCTGCAGGCCACGCTGGCCGACTTCATGGCCGAGGGACATTTTGCTTCGCACATCCGCAAGATGCGCGTGCTGTATGCCGAACGGCTGCAACTGCTGCAGCAGTCCATCAACCGCCACTTCGGCGAAAAGATGACCATTACCGGCGGCGAGGCCGGATTGCATCTTGTGCTGGGCCTGCCGCAGGAGTGCGACGACGTGCTCATCTGCGAAGAGGCGCTGGCCGCAGGCATTGTGGTGCGCCCGCTGTCGCGTTACTACATGCATGCACGCGGGGCGCGGCGGGGCTTGCTGCTGGGCTATGCGAGCGTGCCCAATGAGGAGATCGCGCGCGCCTTCGACAAGCTGGCGGCGGTGATCAAGCCGCATCTGGTGTAAGCGGTCACCTGTGCGGAGGCGGGGGCGGGTGCGGGATAGGGGTGGATTTTCGCCTGTATGAAGAAACTCTTTCGCGGGCCCGGGAGTGGTTGATCGGGTGGCGCTGTCCTAAGATGTCACCCATCTGTTGCTCATTATCGTGAAGGATTCAGCATGAAAGCCATAGTCACCAACCCGCAAGCCAAAGCCATCCATGACGCCGCCTCGCTGGCCGACACCACCTTGCCCGATCCCGTCGCTGGCGAGCATGACCTGCTGGTCGAGGTCAAGGCCATCTCGGTCAATCCGGTCGACACCAAGATCCGCGCCAGCGCTGGCGAAGCCCGCGTGCTGGGCTGGGATGTCAGCGGCGTGGTGCGTGCGGTCGGCCCGGCGGTCAGCCTGTTTGCGCCGGGCGACGAGGTGTTCTATGCCGGTTCCATCGTCCGCCCCGGTGCCAACAGCGAACTGCACGTGGTCGACGAGCGCATTGTCGGCCGCAAGCCCGCCAGCCTGGACCATGCAGATGCCGCCGCCATCCCGCTGACGGCCATCACCGCCTGGGAACTGCTGTTTGACCGCGTTGGCGTCGCCGAAGGCGCGGGGCAGGGCAAGCGTCTGCTCATCATCGGCGCAGCCGGCGGCGTGGGCTCGATCCTGACCCAGCTGGCACGCAAGCTCACGCAGCTGACCGTCATCGGCACCGCCTCGCGCCCGGAAACCGCGCAATGGGTGAGCGAGCTGGGCGCGCATCACGTGATCGACCACAGCCAGCCCTTCAAGCCGCAACTGGAGCAGCTGGGTTTCCCTGAGGTCGATATCGTCATCAGCCTGACCCATACCGACCAGCACTATGCGCAGATCATCGAGGCGCTGGCACCGCAGGCCCAGCTGGCGCTGATCGACGATCCGGCCACGCTGGATGCGGTGCCGCTCAAGCGCAAGAGCATTTCGCTGCATTGGGAATTGATGTTCACCCGCTCCATGTTCCAGACCGCCGACATGATCCGTCAGCACGAACTGCTGCAACGGGTTTCACAACTGCTGGATGAGGGCGTGCTGCGCACCACGACCGGCGAGCATTACGGGCGCATCAGCGCGGAGAATCTGCGGCGTGCGCATGCCCTGCTGGAGTCGGGCAAGGCCAAGGGGAAGATCGTGCTGGAAGGGTTTGCGGACTGAAGCGCGCGGGCTGTGGAGCGGCAGGTTGGCCGCTCCGCCTGCCTGCCTTCCTTCGCAGGCCACGCCATGGTCATGCAGATCACGCATAGATTACTTTTTTGACAACGAATCGGGTTCCATGCCACATGCATGGTAAATTACGGAGTCCGGACCGGCTCATGGCGTCCGGGCCCTCAGACAACCCCGATAGGAACCCTAGTTGGAAAACATATTACTGATCGTCGCGGCCTTCTTCCTGGTTGCGTTGAACGGTTTTTTCGTTGCAGCAGAATTCAGTCTGGTCAAGTTGCGTCAAACGCGCATCCGGGCCATCGCAAAAACACAAGGCATGCGCGGCCGCATTCTGGCCGTGGTCCACAATCAGCTGGATGCCTATCTCTCCGCCTGCCAATTGGGGATCACCCTGGCCTCGCTGGGCCTGGGCTGGATCGGTGAACCCGCCTTCGCACGCTTGCTGGAACCGCTCTTTTCGCTGGTCGGCGTGACCAATCAGGAGCTGATTCACGGCATCTCGTTCGTGTTTGCCTTCTTCGTCATTTCCTTCCTGCACATCGTGGCCGGCGAACTGGCACCCAAGTCGATGGCCATCCGCAGCCCGGAGAAACTGGGCTTGTGGTGTGCCGTGCCGCTGTACGGTTTCTACTGGGGCATGTATCCGCTGATCTGGGTGCTCAATGCCAGCTCCAACTGGCTGCTGCGCGTGGCCGGACTGGGTGCGGGCCACGGTCACGATGCCCATTATTCCTCGGACGAACTCAAGCTGATCCTGCGCGCCGGCAGCAAGAGCGGCAAGAGTGGCAAGTTCACGCGTGACGAGTGGAACGTGCTGGCGCAGAGCCTGAACTTTGCCGAACTGGACGTGGCCGACATCATGCGTCCGGCCAGCGAGATCGTGTCCCTGGGCGATGACAAGAGCCTGGAAGAGAACCTGGACATCATCTATCGCAACCGCTATTCGCGTTATCCCTACTTCGATGCCGAGCGCCAGCAGGTGCTGGGCCTGGTGCACCTGAAGGATGTGTTCCTGGCGCAGCAGGATGGGCGCGCCATCGGCAACCTGAAGGAATATCTGCGTCCGGTGCAGTTCATCTCGCCGGCCTTGCCGGCACTGGACCTGCTGCGCCGCTTCCGTACCGGCATGCCGCACTTTGCCATCATCGGCAAGAAGGGCCAGCCGCCGCAGGGTTTCATCACGCTGGACAACATGCTGAGTTTCCTGGTGGGCGAGATCCGCGACGAATTCCGCCACAACACCGGCGAGTGGAGCCGTCAGGATGACGGTACCTTGCTGGGCAAGGGCAGCCTGCCCATCGTGACGCTGGAGCACATGCTGGGCATCGACATCGAGTATGACGACAGCATCGACTCGGTCGGCGGCCTGGTGATGGAGAAGTTGGGCGACCTGCCCAAGGAAGGCCAGAAGATCGAGTTCGCGGCCTTTGATGTGGTCATCAAGCGTATGTCCGGACCGAAGATCGTGCTGGTGAAGGTGTATCCGAAGGGTGGGGACGTGCGCGAATAAGGAGAGCCAGCGCCTCTTTGCTTGCGCCTGTGGCAGGGTGATCGGGTGAGGCAGCCGGGTGCCGTGCGATCCGGTGGTTGAGCGTTCTTCAGCAACACCGTAAAGGCAGGCGATGGCGAGCGGTCATCGACTGCCTATTTTTTTGAGGCGGACCTGGCATCGTGTTTCTCCGTGCCCTCCACCAGAAAGCTCGCCGTATAAACAAGGAAGGCTTTGCCATTGGCATCGGCGCGCTGGTAGTCCTCCACCAGCGCGCCGATTTCGCGTTTGAGCAGGCTGGTGGTCGTGGCTGCGCTTTGGCCGCTGAGCAGCCAGGTGATATCGATGCCGAACTGTTCGCGCATGAGGCGCAGCAGCTTGCTACCGGGAATGCAGCGGCCGCGTTCGATCTGGCAGATGTGATTGGGCGCAGTGTTCAGGGCGCGGGCGAAGACGTTCTGGTTGATGCCCATCTTCAGGCGGATGGTGCGCAGGCGTTGGCCGATGGCGAGTTTGTGGTTATCCATGGTATGCGTGATGTGGGTGATATGCGCGTTGTTGGCATAGGGGTTGAGGGTGGCGATGCATCAATGCCGTGGCGATCTCTTGAGGGCATCGGCGTGACTGAACCAGTCCGGGGACAGGGTCAGGGCGCTGCTCCAGTAGTCGGCATCGGTCAGCTGGGGCAGCAGAATGAGGGTGTCGTCGAATGTCACCGGCAGCCTGGACGGGCCGGTGTCCGGACGTTCCGGCATGCTCAGCCAGGCGCGATCTTCGCGCTGCGCATGGAGGCGTTCCACCAGCATGGGGAGGTCTTCGTTGCCGGGCCGCCAGAGGTTGCGGCCGTCGCCTATTTTTCTGGACATACATCGGGTCTCCTTCCTTTCTGTCTTGCGATGATGGGGGGCAGCAGGGCCCGGCCCATGGATCATGGGCCGGGTTGCTGCGGGCAGTGTGAGGCGTGTTACAGACCGAAGAGGCTCTTGGTGTTGGTGTCGTAATTGAAGGCCACCGTGGGCAGGTAGAGGATGTACTTGTCCGTTCCTGCGCCAGCGCCGTCCAGATCGATCACCAGCTTGGTGCCGCTGCCGAATGCGCTCTGCTCGGCACGCGGGGCGAATTGTTGCCAGTTGGCGCTGGTGATGTTCTGGTAGTTCATCTTGTGTCCACCGTCGCGCAGGAACACCTTGACCTTGTCCATCTCTAGCTGGAAATCGCTGATGGTGGCCTCCAGGTTCGTGGCGGCGGTGCCAAACTTGCCTACGGTCACGGTATCCCGACCACTGCCCGTCTCAATGACGGTCGCTTGCCGATCCTTGGTGGTGCCGACCAGGATTTCATCATCACCCGGTCCGCCCTTGGCGTTTTCCAGCTTTTGCGCCACCCAGTAGTAGCCCAGCGTAAGATTTTGTACGGAGGTGGTCTGGCCCTTGCTTTCACTGGTGACGCCCTGGTCCAGACCGGCCTTGAGCACGGCCAGTTCGGTCAGTGCGGTGACGTTGACGTTCTGGTTGACGCCGCTGGCCATGACCAGTGCACGCAGCGGTGTGGGGCCCAGGTCGGTCAGCTGCAGGCTGCCTTCATCGATGTAGTTGTCGGCTCCGCCGGGAGTGTTGTCTCGCACCACCAGCATCATCGGGCCCTTGTAGAGCGGATGCTTGAGCGTCAGCGTGTACTTGCCGTCGACCACGGCCACGGTATCGCTGATGGCATTGCCGGCTGCGTCAAGACACCTTTCGGTGCGCGGTACGGGTGAACGTGAGCGAATGAAAAATCGTGCTCAGTGACAAACGCCTGCCATAGTGATGGCGTCGTTTTGTCCTGATAAGGGGATCAAGGGAATAAAACCGAAATACAAAAATTTAACGAAATACGGCTCTTCAGATTTCGAAGAATGTCTCGAAAATTTTCTTGAGTTTGATCGAATAAATTCAGAAAGCCTGCAGAGAGATGAATGTAACTGCCCGGAAAGCCGCGTCGGATGGGCCCTGGTGGAATCGAGTGGAGATTTTTTTGGGGTAAGTAAAGTGCGGCAATGAAAACTGATCGGAGTTCGAACAATTTTATTGTGCCGGAGTGAAAATAAGTTTTGATACCGGGTAGGCCGGTTCAGAGCGCTGCTTCAGGAAATGAACGTTTCTTGAAAAATGGCAGCCATCGTGCGGGAAGTGAAACGCGCTCCCTGATAAAAAATGGCTCCCGAATCATCGGGAGCCATGGTGCGGATCGGCAGCGGCCGGTCCGGTTTCGTGCCGGATAAAACGCGTGACGGGCAATCACATCAGCGCATCACTGCGTCAATCACCGATGCCTCAGAATCCCAGCGTACGTCCATCCGGATTGCGCGGATCCGAGAAGCCGTCAAAGCCATCCGGACGGATCTGGATGGTCTGGGTACGGCCCATGGAAGGCTGCACGCTGATCTTCTGGCCCTTGTCCTGCAGGATCTTGAGCGTATCGGCGGACAAGCCCTTTTCCACGCGCAGCTGGTCCGGTGCCCACTGGTGGTGGATACGCGGCGTGATAGTGGCTTCGGCCACGTTCATGTCGTGGTCGATCACGTTGAGGATGGTCTGCAGGGTGGTAGTGATGATGCGGCTGCCCCCCGGGCTGCCGGTGACCAGGAAGGGCTTGCCATCCTTGAGCACGAAGGTCGGCGACATCGACGACAGCGGACGCTTGTAGGGACCGACCGCGTTGGCGTCGCCACCGATGAGCCCGAATGCATTGGGCACGCCCGGCTTGGCGGCGAAGTCATCCATCTCGTTGTTCAAGGTGATGCCGGTACCGGTGGCGACGATGCCGCTGCCGAAGTTCAGGTTCAGCGTGTAGGTGGTCGCCACCAGGTTGCCGTCCTTGTCGGCCACCGAGTAGTGGGTGGTCTGGTCGCTTTCATACGGCTGCGGCTGGCCCGGCTTGATCTCGGTGGAGGGCGTGGCGCGGTCCGGATTGATCTTCTTGGCCAGCTCGTCGGCATAGGCGCGCGAAGTCAGGCCCTTGACCGGGACCTTGGTGAAATCCGGATCGCCCAGGTATTCGGAGCGGTCGGCATAGGCCAGCTTCATGGTTTCGGCCATCAGGTGGATGGTCTGCGCGCTGTCGGCACCGTATTGCTTCAGGGGATAGCGTTCCAAGATGTTCATCATCTGGATGATGTGGACACCGCCCGAGCTCGGCGGCGGCATCGACATGACCTGGTAGCCGCGATAGTTGCCGGAGACCGGCACGCGTTCGACGACCTTGTAGTTCTTCAGGTCCTCGGCGGTGATGAGGCCGCCGTGCTTGTCCATCTCGGCCACGATCTTCTTGGCGATGGCACCGTCATAGAAAGCCTTCGGACCTTCCTTGGCGATCAGGCGCAGCGACTTGGCCAGGTCCTTCTGGACCAGCATTTCCCCTTCCTTGAGCGGACGGCCTTCCTTGAAGAAGATCGCCTTGGAGGAATCCCACTGGCCCAGGTGTTCGCGCTCGGCCGAGAGGATCAGCGCCAGGCTGCGGCTGACCGGGTAACCCTTTTCGGCCAGTTCGATGGCCGGCTGGATCACCTGCGACAGCTTCATGGTGCCGTACTTGGAGAGCGCATGCGACAGGCCCGCGACGGTGCCGGGCACGCCCACGGCCAGGTGGGTGTAGAGCGAACGGCCGGGCACCACGTTGCCCTTGTCGTCCAGGTACATGTTGCGGGTGGCGCGCTGCGGGGCCATCTCGCGGAAGTCCAGCGCCACGTTCTTGCCGGTCTTGGCGTCGTGGATCATCATGAAACCGCCACCGCCGATGTTGCCCGCATTGGGCAGCACCACGGCCAGGGCAAAGCCCACGGCCACGCCGGCGTCGACGGCATTGCCGCCCTTCTTGAGGATATCCACGCCGACCTTGGTGGCCAGCTCCTGCTCGGTGGCCACCATGCCGTGCTGGCTGTGGACCGGGCTGATGATGTCATAGGTCAGGTCGTACTTGACGACCGGGGCCGATGGCGCTGGCGTCTGGGCCGAGGCCGGCAGGAAGGCCAGCGCGCCGCACAGCGGCAGCAGCGCCATGGCGGCGGGTTTGCAAAGACCGGTGAATGTCTGCATGAGGGTTGCTCCTGGTGATCTGGACTTGGTTATCTGCATATTATTTATAGAAATGCCGTCCGCGCTGCTGCATCCCTGCATCAGCGACCTGCTGTGCTGCTGCATTCTTGCAGAGGAGAACGACACCGGGAGATTGTAGAGAATGGCCATTTTCTGTCCAGAGCCGGGAGCCGCCGATGGATGGATTATTGGCGCCGATTCGTCCACGGATGTGGGGGATGCAGGTGAGCGCGTGAAGACGCTTGGGCTCAGGTACTCTCGCGCAGCGCCAACTCGAAGCCCAGGTCCAGCCGGCCCTTGGGAATGTCTTCGCCCTTGAGCTGGCGCACCAGCATCTCGGCCGACTTGTAGCCGATGTCGTAGCGCGGCGTGACTACGGTGGTGATGGAGGGGGTGGCGCAAGCCGCCCAGGACAGATCGTTGAAACCGGCAATGGCCATCTCGCGCGGCACGCTGATGCCCTGGCGCTGGCATTCGAACAGCGCGCCCAAGGCCAGGTCATCATTGCAGCAGAACACGGAATCGCATTCCGGATGCTGTTCCAGCACCCGCCGCAGCAGTTGCGCGCCCATGTCGACGGTGGTCGGCTCGGGCAGCAAGACTTCGATCTCGGGCTTGATGCCCGCTTCCAGCAAGCCTTTGCGGAAGCCCTCACGGCGCTTCATCATGCGCGGGTCGAGCTGGGCCGCCAGGAAAGCCGGGCGCCGGTAGCCGCGTTCGACCAGATGCCGGGCCACCGCATGCCCGGCACGTGTCTGCGAGAAGCCCACCGAGAAATCATGCTGGCTGCGCCCCAGGTCGAACATGCGCACCGCCGGGATATCCCGGCTGCCGGGACGGGCCTGCAGGATGTCGTGCTGCTCGCTGCTGGAGAGGAGGAAACCGGCCGGCGCATGGGCCAGGTAGGTGGCGATGAGCTGCTCTTCCTTGGCGCGCACGTAACCGGTCTCGCCGATCAGGAACTGGTAGCCGGCACCGGCCAGGTAGTCACGAATACCGGAAAGCGTCTCGATGAAGACCGCATTGGTCAGCGACGGCACCAGCACAGCGATCACCTGCGAGCGCGCCGAGGCCAGCGTCGAGGCCGCCTGGTTGGGCACATAGCCCAGGCGATCGATGGCTTCCAGGATGCGCTGGCGCGACTGTTCCTGCACCAGGCCGGGATTTTTCAGCGCACGGGACACCGTCATCGGGCTCACCCCGGCCTCGGCCGCCACGTCGATGATGGTGACGCGCCCGGTGGCACGGCTACCACGCACGGCGGGTGGGGACTTGGGCTTGGACTTCGGTGCTGCGCGCTGGGTCATGGATGCGGAGGAGGGCGGTCATTCAGGGTGGCGACATGATACCTGCTTGCGGGGCCCTCTTGGCATGCGGGAAGTCCTTTCGGGTATTTCCGCAAAACAATTTATATCGCACCGGCGCCCGCTCAACTCCCGCTTCTGACGCACCGCAACACAACAAGTGTTTGACCCGCGCAAAATGTTAGCGTTATCATCGCGCCCCATGTTAACGCTAACATCTGAACCTCCGGGCACACGGCGGCGGAGCTGGCGGCGGCATACCACACTCAGGAACGGAACTCAGTGCAGCCCTCGTGGGTTCCTCAATAAAACACTACGCAGATAGTGCAGATGCCCGTGCCTTCTCCAGGAGAGGCCGCAGGAGACGCTCGCCCTGGCGCCATGCGCGGGGCCGCGCCGCTGCGCTGAACCAGGGATCGTGCGCCATCGGCTATCGGCAATCGGAGATCCCATGCTGGGCATGAGCCACGACGCCACCTTGCTGTTCAATGCAGTCATTGCGATCCTCGCGCTGATCCTGATGATCACGCGCCTGCGCATCCATCCCTTCATCGCCCTGACCATCACATCGGGCTTCCTCGGCTTGATCTCCGGCATGCCGCTGCCCAAGATCGTCAAGTCCTTCCAGGACGGCTTCGGCGGCGTGCTCGGTTTCGTCGGCATCGTGCTCGGACTGGGCACCATGCTGGGCAAGCTGATGGCCGAGTCCGGCGGCGCTGACCAGATTTCGCAGACGCTGGTGCGCGCCTTCGGCCGCGAGCGCGTGCACTGGGCCATGATGATGGGGGCCTTCCTGGTCGGCATTCCCCTGTTCTTCGAGATCGGCTTCGTGCTGCTGATCCCGCTGGTGTTCATCGTGGCGCGCCGTTCCGGCGTGCCGCTGTTCAAGATCGGCATGCCCATGCTGGCCAGCCTGTCGGTGATGCACGGCCTGGTGCCGCCGCATCCGGGCCCGCTGCTGGCCATCGGCATCTTCGGTGCCGACATCGGCAAGACCATCTTCTATGGTCTGCTGGTGGGCCTGCCGACCGTCATCATCGCCGGCCCCCTGTTCGGTGCCTTCATTTCGCGCTACGTCGACATCAAGCCCTCCGAGGAACTGATGGCGCAACTGGCACGCGAGCCGCAGACCACCAACCTGCCCGGCTTCACCACCACGCTGGTGACGGTGCTGCTGCCGGTGTTCCTGATGCTGCTCAAGACCTTCGTCGACGTCACGCTGCCGGAAGGCCACGCCGTGCGCGACCTGATGGACTTCATCGGCAACCCCATCGTGGCCCTGCTGGCGGCACTGCTGCTGGCGATCTGGACCTTCGGCATCGCCCGTGGCTTCACCCGCCAGCAAGTGCTGAAATTCGTGGACCAGAGCCTGGCCCCCACTGCCGCCATCGTGCTCATCATCGGTGCCGGCGGCGGCTTCAAGCAGATGCTGGTGAACTCCGGCGTGGGCACTGCCATCGGCCAGCTGGCCGTGCATGCGCAGATCTCGCCGCTGCTCTTGGCCTGGTTCGTGGCCGGTGTGATCCGCGTGGCCACCGGTTCGGCTACCGTTGCGACCATCACGGGTGCCGGCATCGTCGCGCCGCTGGTGGCGCTGATCCCCGGGACCAACAAGGAATTGCTGGTGCTGGCCACCGGTGCCGGTTCGCTGATCCTGTCGCACGTCAACGATGCAGGCTTCTGGCTGGTCAAGGAATACTTCAACATGAGCGTCGGTGAAACCTTCAAGACCTGGACGGTCATGGAAACGCTGATCTCGGTTGTTGCTATCATCTTCATCATGTTGCTCAACCTGGTCGTCTAAGACTGATCGCAACGCCCGGCTGGTCCGGGCGTCTTGCTTTGTTTGTTAAGGAAACTGCATATGTCCTCTTCCGCACCCTACATGCTCGGCGTCGATATCGGCACCACCAGCACCAAGACCGTGGTCTTCACGCTCGATGGCAAGGTGGTCGCCCAGCATGCAGAGGAATACCCGGTCCTCTGTACCGAACCGGGCATGGCGGAACAGGACCCGGAGCAGATCGTGGCGGCCGCGCTGGCTTCCATCGCCGGTGCCGTCAAGGCCGCCAAGGCTGCGCCGCAGGAGATCGCGCTGCTGTCCTTCAGTGCCGCCATGCACAGCGTCATCGCGCTGGATGCCGACAATCGCCTGCTCTCCAACAGCATCACCTGGGGCGATATCCGCGCCTCGGTCTGGGCCGAACGCATCAAGCACGAGCACGACGGCAATGCCATCTATCGCCGTACCGGCACCCCCATCCACCCCATGTCGCCGCTGTGCAAGCTGATGTGGATGCGGCATGAAAAGCCGGAGGTCTTCCATCAGGCCGCGCGCTTCGTCGGCATCAAGGAATACCTGCTGTACCAGCTCTTCGGCCAGTGGGTGGTGGATCACTCCATCGCCTCGGCCACCGGCATGTTCAATCTGCGCGAGCTGGCCTGGGACCAGGGCGCACTGGAATTGCTGGGCGTACGTCCCGACCAATTGCCTACCCCGGTCCTGACCACGCACCGCCTGCCGGCCCTGTCGCCGGAGATGGCGCAGCGCCTGGGGCTGTCGGTGGAGACGCCCTTCATCATCGGTGCCAATGACGGCGTGCTGTCCAACCTTGGCGTGAACGCCATCGAGATCGGCCACGTGGCGGTGACCATCGGTACCTCCGGTGCCATGCGGACCGTGATCGATGAGCCGCTGACGGATCCGCATGGCCGCCTGTTCTGCTATGCACTGACCGAAAAACACTGGGTGGTCGGCGGCCCCGTCAACAATGGCGGCAACATCTTCCGCTGGGTGCGCGATGAGCTGGCCACCGCCGAAGCGGCGGCGGCGCGGGAAGAGGGCGTCGATCCCTACGAGGCCCTGACCCGTATCGCCGAGAAGGTGCGTCCCGGTGCCGAGGGTTTGCTGTTCCATCCCTTCATGGCCGGCGAGCGCGCCCCGCTGTGGAATGCCGACCTGCGCGGCTCCTTCTTCGGCCTGGCCCTGCATCACGGCAAGCACCACATGATCCGCGCCGCGCTGGAAGGGGTGATCTTCAATCTCTACAGCATCCTCCCGGCGCTGGAAGAACTGGTCGGCCCCACCAAGCGCATGATGGCCACCGGCGGCTTCGCTCGCTCGGCCCTGTGGCGACAGATGATGGCCGACATCTTCAACCGTGAAGTGGTGGTGCCGGAGAGCGTGGAGTCATCCTGCCTGGGCGCGGCCGTGCTGGGCGCCTGGGCGCTGGGCCTGCTGCCGTCGCTGTCGGTGATCTCGGGCATGGTCGGCTCCACCAATCATCACGCCCCCGAGGCCGAGGCGGTCGCCGTCTATGGCCGCCTGCAACCCATCTTTGCCGCCATTCCGGCCAAACTGGAGGCGGAGTATCACGCCATCGCCGCCTTCCAGCGCGCGACCGGAAAGCAGCACTGAGTCCTGTTTTGCGCCATCACGGGCAGGGCAGGGTTTGACAACGAAATTTCCGACAAGAAGAAAGAGACCACATGACCATCAAGACCACCCCGTTGCCCGCAGGTTTGCAGGGCTTTTCCCTCGAAGGCAAGCTGGCCCTGATCACCGGTTCTTCCGGTGGCATCGGCCTGGCGCTGGCGCGCGGCATGGCCCAGGCGGGCGCTGCCATCGTGCTCAACGGACGCGATGCCGGCAAGCTCGCCACCGTCGCGGCGCAATTGCGTGCCGAGGGCCACACCATCCATGAAGCCAGCTTCGATGCCACCGTCAATGACGAGGTCAAGGCGGCGGTGCAGAAGATCGAAAGCGAGATCGGTGCCATCGGCATCCTGGTCAACAACGCCGGCATCCAGCGCCGCAATCCGCTGGAAGAGTTCAAGGAATCGGACTGGCACGATCTCGTCAATACCAACCTGAACAGTGTCTTCTATGCGGCCCAGGCCGTGGCACGCCACATGATCCCGCGCGGTGCCGGCAAGATCATCAACATCTGTTCGGTGCAGAGCGAGCTGGGCCGTCCCAATATCGCGCCCTATACCGCCACCAAGGGGGCGGTGAAGATGTTCACCAAGGGCATGGCCATCGACTGGGGCAAGTACGGCCTGCAGGTCAACGGCCTGGGTCCCGGCTACTTCAAGACCGAGATGAACATGGCCCTGGTCAACGATGCCAAGTTCACCGACTGGCTGGTGGGCCGCACCCCGTCGCGCCGCTGGGGCGATGTGGAAGACCTGGTCGGTGCTGCCGTGTTTCTGGCCAGCGACGCGTCACGTTTCGTCAATGGCCACATCCTCTACGTGGACGGCGGCGTGACCGCTACCTTGTAAATCATTTAGCTCATTTCGGAGATACACATGCAACAAGGCCTCGTCATCCATGCACCGCACGACCTGCGCATTCAGCCGCTGGAGTCCGCTCCTCTTCAACCGCAGCAACTGAAAGTCAAGGTGAAGGCCGGCGGCATCTGCGGTTCGGACCTGCACTACTATCACCACGGCGGTTTCGGCGTGGTGCGCATCAAGGAACCGATGGTGCTGGGCCATGAAGTCTCGGGCCAGATCGCCGAAGTGGGTTCGGCCATCACCGACATCGCACCCGGTACCCGCATCGCCATCTCGCCCAGCCGCCCCTGCGGCGTGTGCAAGTACTGCCAGGAAGGCAAGCAGAACCATTGCCTGGACATGCGCTTCTACGGCAGTGCCATGCGCACCCCGCACGTGCAGGGTGCGTTCCGTCAGGAAATCATCATCGAACGTTCGCAGGCCCACATCGTGGCCGATCATGTCACGGATGGCGAAGCGGCCATGGCCGAGCCGCTGTCGGTGGCGTTGCACGCGGTGCGCCGCGCCGGTCCGCTGGTGGGCAAGCGCGTGCTGGTGACTGGCTGTGGTCCGATCGGCGCGCTGGTGGTGGTGGCCGCGCGCCGCGCCGGTGCATTGGAAGTGGTGGTCACCGATGTCGCCAGCATGCCGCTGCAAGCGGCCCTGCAGGTGGGCGCGGACCGTGCCATCAACATGGCCGAGACGCCCGATGCGTTGAAGGCCTATGCCATCGACAAGGGGACCTTCGATGTGCTCTTCGAAGCCAGCGGCAATGAACGGGCGCTGGTGGGGGCGCTGGAAGCGCTGCGTCCGCAAGCGGTCATCGTGCAGGTCGGCCTGGGAGGCGACATCCAGTTCCCGGCCAATCTGCTGGTGGGCAAGGAGCTGGACTGGCGCGGCGCGTTCCGCTTCCATGAAGAGTTCGCCATGGCGGTCGAGCTGATGAACCGCAAGCTGGTGGACGTGAAGCCCTTGATCACGGCGACCTATCCTATCGCCCAGGCAGTGGAAGCCTTCGAGATCGCCGGTGACCGCTCCAAGATGATGAAGGTGCAGATCAGTTTCGACTGAGCATGATGCGGGCGGTCCCGATGGCCCCGCCCAAGCGCCTTCCCCACTGATGCCGCCCGCTTCATTGCCGGGCGGCATTTTTTTGCCCGCCGCGCAAACGTTTTTCCAACAGCGTAGGACAGGCATTGCCGCCCGCTATAATTGCGTCGTCAAATCTGCAGGGGGGCCGCGCTGAGGGGCGGGCACCTTTTCATGCAGCCACCGTATTACCTCTGGGGGGAGGAAACCATGTCCAGGCCTGGGCTTCGTACGCTGACCGTCGGTCAGCGCCTGTCGGTGCTGATCCTGCTGGCCTTGCTGGGGCTGGTCGCAACAGCGGCCGTCAGTTTGCGTCAGATCGAAAACGTTTACCATGCGGCCAATTACGCGACGGTCAATACCGTGCCCAGCGTCACCACGCTCGATGATGCGCAGGCGGCCTTCAATGCCATCCAGGGGCGCATCTACCAATACCTGGTCAATCCCGATCCGCTTGACCGCGCGCGTCTGCTGAAGGAGATCGAGACACAGCGCGCACGCCTGAACCGGTATCTCAAGACCTACGCCGAGGCTTACATCACCGACGAGACCGACGGCCTCATGCTGGCCGATGACCAGGCGCGCATCGTCGCCTTCGACGAGGTGGTGCAGCGACTGTTGAAGGTCTCCGATGAGGACCGCATCGAGGACAGCTTGCCGCAGGCGATCCTGGAGTTCCGCGCCAGCATTGATGCCGTGCAGGTGACCTTCGGCCGTCACCGTTCCTACAACATCGCGTTGGGTGATGCCAGTGCACTCAGTGCGCGCGAAATGATCAGCGATGCGCTGCAGACGGTCAGCCTGCTGGCGGGCGGGATCATGCTGGTTCTGCTGGGGTCCGGTTGGCTGCTCACGCGGACGCTGTTGCGCCAGATGGGCGGCGAACCGGGGGATGTGGTGACGGTGATGCAGCGCTTGTCCGATGGCGACCTGGTGCAGCAGATCAGCGTGAAGGCACGCTACCGCGACAGCATGATGCACGCCATCCAGAAGATGATGGAGCGTCTCTGCCTGGTGGTGAGCGAGGTCCGTGGCAATGCCGAGGGGCTGGTCAGCACCGCCGAGGAGGTCAGCGCCACCGCGCAATCCTTGTCGCGCGCCTCCACCGAGCAGGCTTCCGGCGTCGAACAGACCAGTGCGGCGCTGGAGCAGATCCACGCCTCCATCCTCAGCACCTCACAGAATGCCCGGCTGACCGACCAGATCGCTGCGGCCGCTGCCATCGAGGCGCGCGCCTGCGCCGCTACCGTCAAGCAGATGGTGGAGGCCATCCAGCAGATCGCCGGCAAGATTGTCGTCATCGACGACATCGCCTACCAGACCAACCTGCTGGCATTGAATGCCACCATTGAAGCAGCGCATGCCGGTGAGCATGGCTCCGGCTTCGCGGTGGTGGCCGCCGAAGTGCGCCGGCTTGCCGAGCGCAGCCAGTCGGCCGCGCAGGAGATCGACGAGGTCGCGCGCAGCAATGTCGCCCTGGCCTGCGCCGCCGAGCGCCAGCTCAACGACATGGTGCCGACCATTGCGCGCACCTCGGCTCTGGTGCAGGAAATCGTCCACTCCTCGGAGAGCCAGTCGGCGGCGGTCAGCCAGATCAGCCAGGCGGCCAGCCAACTGGCCCAGGTGATTCAGCAGAACTCGCTCAGTTCGGAGGAACTGGCCGTGACCTCGGAAGAACTCAACCGGCGCGCCGTGCTGTTGCAGACCACGGTGAGTTTCTTCCAGTGCCAGCTGGCGCGCGGCATGCAGCCCCGGCTGGCATAGGCCAGGTGCCGTTGTCCTGACGGGAGATTTTCGTGAGGGCTGGTGAGAGCTCGTGAGGATGCCGTCGCGCAGCGTTGCCGGACGGTGTTTTCTTTTGCAGCGCATGAGAGGACAGCGCGGCCCCGATTGACAAGGCAGGTCGCCGACGATAATTTCATCGACAGCTCTGCAGCGCGCAGCAGCGAGGGGAGCGCGCCAACAACGCAGCCACAGCCTTGCCTCTGGGGAGAGGAATCATGTCCAGGCCCGGGTTTCGTTTGCTGACCGTCGGTCAGCGCTTGTTCGTGCTGATCCTGCTGGCGTCGATGGGGCTGGTGGCGACCGCCATCGTCAGCTTGCGCCAGATCGGCAATGTCTATGAGGCGGCCAGTTACGCACAGGTCAATACGGTGCCGAGCGTGACCACGCTGGACGATGCCCAGGCCGCCTTCAACGCCATGCGCGAGCGCGTCTACTTCTACCTCATCAACCTCGATCCGGCGGACCGTGCCCGCCTGGTGCAGGAGATGGACCAGCTGCGCGCGCATGAACGGGCATCTCAAGACCTATGGCGATGCCTACATCTCCGATGAGACCGATGGCGCCATGCTGGCCGAAGTGTATGCCCGCATTGCGGGTTTTGAGGAGGTCCGCAACCGCTTGCTGGTGGAGAGCGGAAGGAGCCTGGTCCATGACAGCCATACTGCGCTTGGCCTGGAATTTCGGACTGCCATCGACAGCGTGCAAGCCAGCTTTGCGCGCCATCGTTCCTACAACGTCGCACTGGGTGAGGCCAGCGCATTGAGTGCGCGCGAGATCATCAGCCATGCGCTGGAGTCGGTGGCTTTCGTGGCGGGCGCTGTATTGCTGGCGTTGATCGCTGCGGGCTGGCTGCTCACGCGCACCTTGCTGCACCAGATGGGAGGTGAGCCGGGCGAGGTAGTCACGGTCATGCAGCGGCTTTCCGACGGCGATCTGTTGCAGCAGATCCGGCTCAAGCCCGGCTGTGCCGACAGCATGATGCACGCCATCCGCAAGATGGTCGAGCGCCTGGGGCGGGTAGTGGCCGAGGTGCGCGGCAACGCCGAGGGCATGGCCGAGACCGCTGCCGAAGTCAGCGCCACGGCCCAATTGCTGGCCACGGCGGCCACCGAGCAGGCCAGCGGCGTGGCGCAGACCAGCACGGCCCTGAGCCAGATCCATGCCGCCATCCTCACCACGGCGGACAATGCCCGCCTGACCGACCAGATCGCTGCGGCCGCTGCCGTGGAGGCGCATCAGTGCGCGGATACGGTGGGTGAAATGGTCGCGGCGATCCAGGTGATTGCCGGCAAGATCGCCATCATCGATGACATCGCCTATCAGACCAATCTGCTGGCGCTCAATGCCACCATTGAAGCCGCCCATGCCGGGCAGCATGGTGCCGGTTTTGCCGTGGTGGCGGGTGAAGTGCGGCGTCTGGCCGAACGCAGCCAGGCTGCTGCGGAAGAGATCGACCAGGTCGCACGTGATCACACGGTCCTGGCCAGCCGGGTCGAACGGCAGCTCGGCGACATGGTGCCGACCATTGCCCGCACCTCGGCGCTGGTGCAGGAAATCGTGCAGTCGTCGGAGCAGCAATCGGCCGCCGTCAGCCAGATCAGCGTCGCGGCCAGCCAGCTGGCGCAGGTTGTTCAGCAGAACTCGATCAGTTCCGAGGAGCTGGCGGTGACCTCCGAGGAACTCAATCGCCGGGCCACGACCTTGCGTTCCTCGGTCGGTTTCTTCCAGTGTCAGCTGGCGCGCGGCATGCAGGCCAGCCTGGCTTAGGGCTTGAGCAGTACCTTGATCGAATCCATCGAGTCGGCCATCTTGATGGCGGCTTCCCATTCAGAAAGGGCATAGTTGTGCGTCACGATGCCGCGTGAGGTCACCAGGCCCCGCGCCAGCAGGTCGATGGCGATGGGATAGCAGTCTCCGCTGAGGTGCGCGCCGCGCAAGTCCAGTTCCTTTTCTTCACCGATGATGGACCAGTCCACAGTAGTGTCACGGCCAAAGACGCTGAACTCCACGAAGCGGCCCAGCTTGCGGATCATGTCCAGTCCTTGCGTCACGCCGGCGGGCGCGCCGGTGGTCTCGATGTAGACATCGCAGCCATATTGGCCGGTGGCTTCGCGCACGATCTTCTGCGCATCCTCGCGGCCCGGATTGATGACGATATCGGCCCCGTATTCACGTGCCAGTTGCAGGCGCTGGTCGGAGAGGTCGATGACGATCAGTTTCTTCGGCGTCTTGAGGTGCGCCACCTGGACCATCAGCAAGCCCAGCGTGCCCGCACCGGCAATCACCACCACGTCATCGAGCTGGATGTCGCCGCGGTTGACGGCATGGATGGCGCAGGACAGCGGTTCGGTCACGGCGGCATCTTCGAATGAGATGTGCTCGGGAATCTTGTGGATCACCGCCCGCGCCGACAGCCGCATGTAGTCAGCCATGCCGCCCTCGGCCACCTGGCGCTGGAAGCCGTAGACATCATGCACCTCGCACATCCAGCGATAGCCGGTCTTGCAGTAGCGGCACTTGCCGCAAGGCACGATCTGTTCGGCGATCACCCGGTCGCCCATGGCCACGCCGTGGTGCTCGGCTGCGCCCGGTCCCATCTCCACCACATGGCCCCAGAATTCATGGCCGGGAATCACCGGTGGCTTGACATAGGAGGGCTTGTTCTTGACCTCGTCGCCCCAGAAGCGCGCAGCACCGGCGAAGCACTTGCAGTCACCGGCACAGATGCCGCACGAGGCGATCTTGATGATGACCTCATTGGGACCGGCCGCCGGCCGCTTGACCCGTTGCAGGCGATAGTCGCGTGGTGCGTGGCAGACCACGGCCAGCATGTCGTCGTCATGGAAATGCATGATGGGATGTCCTTTGCTTGGGGATTAGTGGTGCAGGCCGGCCTGCAGCGATTTGGCCAGGCTGCCGAGGATCAGCGCGCAGGAACAGGCACCGGCATCGAGCACGCCGATGGAACGCTCCCCCAGCCGGCTGGCGCGGCCGATGCGGGCCTGCAGGGCGCGCGTCGAATCGCGGCCGGTGTCGGCAGCGTGCTGCATGGCCTGCAGGCAGGCGGCGAAGGGCAGGTCGCGGCCCAGTGAGAGGCGGAAGGCGTCGCGTGCCGGGATCAGGCTGTCCATCAGGGTCTTGTCGCCGACCTTGGCTTCGCCGATGGCCTGCACGGCGGCAATGCCCTCGTCCAGGGCCTTCAGGAAGAGCTGGCGGTCCAGTGTGGGCTGGCCTTCCAGCACCGTGCTCATGGCCATGAAGAAGCTGCCGTAGAGCGGACCCATGGAACCGCCGATGCCTTCCATCAGGGTGATCGAAAGCGTATCGAGGGCCGCCGCCAGCGAGGTTTCGGGATCTTGTTTGAGACGTTCACCGCACAGGCTGAAACCCTTGCTCATGTTGATGCCGTGGTCGCCATCCCCGATCGCGCCATCGACTTCGCTCAGCCAATCGCGGTGCTGGTTGATGGTCGACACCAGATCCTGTACCACCCAGGCAGCCTGGCGCATGTCGAATCCGGAGTTCATGGCTGGCCTCCCTGGCGCAGGCCGATACTGTCGCAGGGGGCGGCCAGGCATTGGTCCAGCTGCGCATCCAGGCGCATCAGGGTCAGCGTCACCCCCATCATTTCCAGCGAAGTGAAGAGATTGCCCACGAAGCTGTGCGCTACCTGCAGACCGGCTTCGCGCAGGCCATCGGCGACATCGGCATAGAGGATGTATTGCTCCATGAGTGGTGTGGCCCCCAGGCCCGAGAGCAGCACGGCGACCTTGTCGCCACGAGTGAAGGGCAGGTCGGGCAGCAGCTTGTCCAGCATCAGGCGCGCCATGTCGCGCGCTGGAACCACGGCCTGCACCGATACTCCCGGCTCGCCGTGATGGCCGATACCGACTTCCATCTCGCCATGCTTGATCGTGAAGTTGGCCTTGCCGACCGCCGGGATGGTGCAGGCCGACAGGCCGATGCCGATGGAGCGCGTGTTGTCGATGGCTTTTTGCGCGGCCTGTATCACTTCATCCAGCGTGCCGCCTTGCGCGGCCACCGCACCTCCGGCTTTCCACATCAGGATTTCACCGGCTACGCCGCGCCGCTTGCCGGGCTGGTCGGGCGGTGCCGAGGCGGCGTCGTCATTGGCCACCACGGTACGCACCTGGATGTCGGCGCGTTCGGCCAGTTTGATGGCCATCTTGACGTTCATGTTGTCGCCGGCGTAGTTGCCATACAGGCAGGCGATGCCCTGCCCGCCATGGGCGAGCTGGAAGGCGTCCATGAAGGATTTTGCGGTGGGTGAGGAAAACACTTCACCCACGGCCACGGCATCGATCAGGCCCTGGCCGACGTAGCCGAGAAAGGCCGGCTCATGGCCGGAGCCGCCGCCGGTGACGATGCCCACGCGGCCCGGCGTGCCGGCGCTGCGATGGCGCAGTACGCGCGGATTGTCAGGGTGGGCGGACAACCCGGGATGCGCGGCCAGCACGCCGCGCAGCATGTCCTCGACGACCAGGTCGGGGTTGTTGACGATGCGATTGAGAGTCATGAATCAGTCCTTGGAAAACGTCGGTCCACTGCAAAAACAAAGCGTCAGGTCACGGTGTAGCCGCCATCGATGAGGATGTTCTCGCCCGTGATCATGGTCGCCTGCGGGCTGGCCAGATAGGCCACCAGATGCGCCACTTCGTCGGGCTGGGCGAAGCGGCCCACGGGAATGCGCGCCCGCATCGCCACCCCCACCGCGCCGGCCCAGGCCTGCTTGCCCAGTTCGGTTTCCACCACCGTCGGTGAAATGGCATTGGCGGTGATGCCGTGGCGCGCCCATTCCAGCGCCAGCACGCGCGTCAGCGCCACCAGTCCGGCCTTGCTGGCGCAGTAGGCGGCATGCCGCTCCAGCGCTACCACGCTGGCCTGCGAGGCGAGGTTGATGATGCGTCCGCCCTGCTGGCGCTGCATCAGCGGAAACACCGCCTGCGCCAGCAGGAAGGGGGCCTTCAGATTGATGGCCATGGTGCGGTCCCAGTCGGCGCAGGTGGCCGATTCGGCCTCCTGCAACAAGGCCACGCCGGCATTGTTGACCAGCACGTCAATGCGTCCGTAGTGCTGCTCCACCTGGGCGATGGCGCCGCCGATGGCGGCTTCATCGCAGACGTCGAGCACCAGGCCCAGGTGCGCGTGGTCCGGCCCGAGCTGTCGGGCCAGCTGCAGCACGGCATCGCTACGGTCCACCAGCACCAGCCGGGCACCGCAGCGCGCCAGCAGCTGGCTGGTGGCCAGCCCGATGCCGGCTGCAGCCCCCGTGACCAGGGCCACGCGTCCGGAAAAATCATGCGGCCGCGTCATCGCATCGGCAGACAGGGCTGCGCTCATTTCTTGACCTTTTTCAGGAAGGCATCGGCGTTCTCCGGGGTGATGGTGGTCCAGGGCACGGTATAGGATTTCTCGGTGCCGCCCTTCCAGGGAAGCTTGTCGCCGTACTCGGTCCAGATCGTCGAGCGCGGCTGGTAGGACGGCCCCTTGATGGCCCGCAAGGCTACATCCAGCGCGCCTTGCGCCTGCGCTTGGGCATCCTGGAACTGGGTCACCATCTCGCCGCGCTTGACGGCGGCAATGGCATCGGCAATGCCATCGATGCCGACCACCGGGATGGTCTTGGGATCGATGCCTTTGGCCTTGATGGCCTGCAGTGCCCCCAGCGCCTCATCATCGTTCTGCGCCAGCACGCCCTTGATCTGGCCGGGATGGGCGGTGAGCCAGTTTTCCATCAGCGCCATCGATTCCGCGCGCGACCAGTTGCCGGTCTTGCGGGCCAGCACCTTGACGTCCTTGTTGCGCGCCAGCACTTCATCGTTGCCACGCGCACGCTCGATCTGCGCGGACTGGCCGATGGGCCCTTCGATCATGACGATGTTGCCCTTGCCGCCGATGGCCTTCATCAGCGCTTCCGCTTCGAGGCGGCCGGCCACCACGTCATCGTTGCCCACGTAGGACGTCAGCACATCGCCCTGCACGCGGGTATTGGAGCCGATCACCGGGATGCCGGCCTTGACCGCCTTCTGCACCGGTGCCGCGCCGGCCTTGAGGTCGATGGGCACGAAGATGATGGCGTCATACTTTTGCAGGATCATCGTGTCGAACTGGTTGCTCTGGGTGAGCGCGTCGTAGTTGCCGTCGAAGACGGTGACCTGCACGCTGCCATCCTGTACTGCCGGATGGGCTTTGAGCTGATTGCTCCACATCTGCATGAATTCGCCCTTGAGACCGTAGACGGCCGCGCCGATGCGCAGGGGCTTGTTCTGGGCGCTGACGCCGGTGGCCACGGCCATCAGCAGCAGGCTGGCGAGGGTTTTCTTGATCATGAATCGTCTCCGTGTGAGTTGTTGTGGGACTTCAGTTTTTCTTGCGCGAGGAATCCAGCAGGACAGCGCCGACGATGATCACGCCCTTGATGACTTGCTGGTAGTAGGAAGACACGCCGAGCAGGTTGAGCCCGTTGTTGATGACGCCGATCAGCAGCGCACCCACGACTGTTCCGCCCAGGGTGCCGGTGCCGCCCGAGAGCGAGGTGCCACCGATGACCACGGCAGCGATCGCATCGAGTTCATAGGACACGCCCGCCTGCGGCAGCGCCGCCGTCGTGCGTGCGGCCAGCAGGACGCCGGCCAGGCCGGCCAGCAGGCCGCTGGTGACGTACACCGCGAAGTAGACCTTGCGGGTATCGATGCCGCTGGTCTTGGCGCTGCGCGCATTGCCGCCGACCGCATAGATGTAGCGGCCATAGACGGTGAAGCGCAGCACGAACCACGACACCGCGATGACCACGCCGAAGATGACGATGGGCACCGGCACGTGCAGGATCTGTCCGCCACCGATGGACAGCAGGCCCGGCGGCAGGTCCGAGACCGGCATGCCGTCGTTGTAGATGTAGGTGGCACCGCGTGCGGCGCTCAGCATGCCGAGCGTGGCCACGAAGGAAGGCACGGCCATGCGCGCCACCAGCAGGCCGCTGATGGCACCCAGCCCGGCACCTGCGCCCAGTCCGGCCAGCACCGCGACCGCAGGCGGATAGCCGCCACCGGTCGCCAGCCACGCCGTGACCATGCCGGAGAAGGCCAGCAGCGCACCGACCGACAGGTCGATGCCGCCGGTCAGCACCACATAGGTCATGCCGATGGCGAGGATGCCGTTGATGGAGGTCTGGCGCAGGATGTCGGTCCAGTTTTCCAGCGTCATGAAATACGGCGTGGCCAGCGAGAGCGCGATGCACAGCACGATCAGGGCCGCCAGCACACCGTAGCGCGCATAGGCCTGGCGCAGGCTGGTGAAGGAGGGCGAGGCCAGCCGGCCGGCGGAGAGGGAAGTGGGTTTGGTCATCATGGGTTCGTCATGGATCGTCATTGGATCGTCGGTGGATCGTCATCGGGATACATCACACGGATATCGCAGACGGCTGCTCCATGGCAGGCACGCACTGCGTCCCGCGTTTACGAGGCCAGGTGCAGCAGTTCTTCCTGCGTGGTGGCATGCGCATCGACCACTTCCACCACGCGGCCGCGCTTGAAGATGGCGATGCGGTCGCACAGGTCGAGGATTTCCTGCGCTTCGGAAGACACCACCAGGGCGGCACCGCCGTCCTGCACGAAGCGGTCGATCAGCTGGTACACCTCGCGCTTGGCACCTTCATCGATGCCGCGCGTGGGTTCGTCGCACAGCAGGCAACGTGGCTGGGTCGAGAGGCAACGCGCCAGCACCACCTTCTGCTGGTTGCCGCCGCTCATGGAAGAGACCGGCAGATGCGGTGAACTCACCTTGATCTGCAGGCGCTGGATCATCTGCCGCACCAGCGTATCGACGCGGCTGCGCCGGATCAGCGGCAGGCGCGACATGCGCCGGTACGCAGCCAGCACGATGTTGTCCTGGATCGAGGCGCACAGCACCAGTCCGCTGTCCTTGCGGTCTTCGGTTACCAGTGACAGACCAGCGGCGATGCTGGCCGCAGGCCGGCCTGCGGGCAGGGGCTGCTGCCGGAGCGTGACGGCCCCCTGGTCGGGCCGGGTCAGGCCATAGATGCAATTGAGGTATTCGCTGCGGCCCGAGCCCATCAGGCCATAGATGCCGACCACTTCGCCCGCATGAACCTGCAGCGAGACCTGGTCGAATTCCCCTTGACGGCCCAGTGCTTCGGTCGACAAGATCGCCTCGCCACCCTGGCGACGGCGGCGCTCCTGCACCTGCAGCGTGCGGCCGACGATGGCCTTGACCAGGCTGGCGCGGTCGATGTCCCGGATCAGGCCGGTCTCGACGAAGCGGCCGTCGCGAAAGACCGTGTAGCTGTCGGCGATCTGGAAAATTTCGGAAAGACGGTGCGACACGTAGATGATACCGGTGCCTTGTGCGGCCACGCTGCGGATGGCGCGGAACAGGACTTCGGTCTCCTTCTCGCCGATGGCCGAGGTGGGCTCGTCCATGATCATCACGTCGCAGTCGTGGCTGAAGGCCTTGGCGATTTCCACCAGTTGCACCTGGGCCAGGCTCAGGTCCTGCATGCGGGAGCGCGCATCGACCTGGAATTGCAGGCGATCCAGCAGCGCCTGCGCCTGCCGTTCCATGGCGCGGGTGTTGACGCAGAGCCCTGCGACGCGGGGCTCGCGGCCGAGGTAGAGATTTTCTGCCACGCTCATGCCGGGGATGGGCGAGAGCTCCTGCGTGATGATGGCGATGTGGTGCTGCAGGGCTTCGGCCGGCGAATGGAAATCCACCGGCTGGCCCTTGAGGCGGATCTCGCCGCCATCCCGCCGCAGCAGGCCCATGATGATGGCCAGGAAGGTCGATTTGCCGGCACCGTTGCCGCCGCACAGCGCATGCACGCTGCCGCGCTTCAACTGCAGGCGTCCGTCGGCCAGCGCCACGACCTCGTGGAAGGACTTGCTCACTCCATGTGCTTCCAGCAAAAGCTCTGCCATGGCTGTCTCCATACATGCGCTGGTCAAATGTCCAGCGATGGGTAAATGTTTGTTGTGAGCCCATCATTGCAAAGAATTTTTTTGCTGTCAATGCTCATTTGCTCATCGCTTTAAATAACTTTTTCTTCTTTTTTGCGGTGCAATAATGCATTTATAAGGTATTAAAGCTGAATTACTGCAGTTTTTGTGGCGTGCAGAACACTTTTGCATTAGTCTCTTGATGAACAAATGCTCTTCGGTGAATAATTATTCTGGCCGAGCATGAGCAAGGCAGTTCATCGTCACCAGGAGACAAGGATGAAAATAGGTATCGGATGCGACGAAGCGGCGTATGCGCTCAAGGAGGTCATCAAGGCCCATCTGGCGGGAAAGGGCCTTGACGTGGTGGACTTCGGCACCCATGATACGGAGCCCGTGATTTACCCCGACATCGCCTTTGCGGTGGCCGAACAGATCCGGCAAGGGGCGATCGGCCGCGCCGTCCTGCTGTGCGGCACGGGGATCGGCATGGCGATCTCGGCCAACAAGGTGCCGGGGGTGCGCGCGGCGCAATGCCACGACACTTATTCCGCCGAACGGGCCAGCAAGAGCAATGACGCCCAGATCATCACCCTGGGCGCACGCGTGGTCGGGAGCGAACTGGCCAAGGCCATCGTCGATACCTGGCTGGCGGCGGAGTTTTCAGGTGGGCGCTCGACCGAAAAGCTGGAGCGCATCAAAGAGTATGAACATCATTTGCACAATACCAAGCGCCCATAGGCGCAGCGCTTCCGGGTGCAAGCCGGCAGCGACGCAGAGGCAAACGCAAGCCAAGGGGGGAATCCATGTCCATGGATGAATTGACGCGTCTGGCCACGCTGTATTACGTCGACGGCCTGACGCAGCAGGAGCTGTCGGAGCGCTTTTCGATTTCGCGCGCCTCGATTGCGCGCATGCTCAAGCGGGCGCAGGATGAGGGCATCGTGGAAATCCGCGTGCGCCATCATCCGGGCCAGACCATCGAGCTGGAACACGCGCTGATGCAGCGTTTCGGCATCGAGCGTGCGCTCATCTCGGTCAGCCACAACGACCAGGACCGCCAGCGCGCCATGCTGGCCGGTCTGGTGGCCAATCACCTCGACCGCAGCCTGACCGATGACAGCATCGTGGCCGTAGGCATCGGGCGCAACATCAATGCGGTGTCCGAACACGCGGTGTCCAACACGCGGCGCAGCGCCACCTTCGTCTGTGGTATCGGTGGTTACTATCGTGGTGGCGAAGCGATGAACTCCGATCACATCTGCCGTCGCCTGGCCTCGCGTTTCGGTGGCGACAGTGAAACGCTGTATGCCCCGGCACTGGTCAACAATGCGGCCATGCGCGATGCGCTGCTGGCCAATGATGCGGTCCGTCCCACGCTGGACAAGGCGCGCCGCGCGCACGTGGCACTCATCGGGGTGGGCGATATCCATGAAGACAGTCCGATGGTACGCATGGGCTGGTTCTCGCCCCAGGAAATCCTGGAGCTCAAGCGCCATGGTGCGGTAGGCGACATGATGGGCTACGACTTCATCAACATCCAGGGCGAACCCATCCGCACGGAGACGCACTCGCGCGTCATCGGCCTGACGGTGGATGACTTGCGGCGCATTCCCGACGTCATTGCGGTCGCCAGCGAAAGCGGCAAGGCCAGCGCCATGCTGGGCGCGCTGCGTACCGGCACCATCAAGACGCTGGCCACGACCGACAGCATTGCGCATACGCTGCTCACGCTGGAAGAAGCGACCAGGAAGAACGCCGCGTGAGCTGAATCGAAGGATTCCATTGCGCAATGAAGAAGGCCGCATCGTGCAGACGATGCGGCCTTCTTTTTTGGATCACGTTCGTGGACAAGGCGCAGCTGCGCCGTTCTCCTTAACGCAATGCGTCGACGATCTGCTCCAGCTTCACTGCATCAGCCGCGAACTGGCGGATGCCTTCGGCCAGTTTTTCGGTGGCCATCGCATCGCCGTTCAAGGCCAGGCGGAAGGCTTTTTCGTCCAGCGAGATGCGCTCGATATCGGCGGCATCCGCCGCTTCCTTGCTCAGCTTGCGCTCGACCGGGCCATCAGTGTCGGCCAGCTTCTGCAGCAGGTCCGGGCTGATGGTCAGCAGATCGCAACCGGCCAGCTCGACGATCTGCGAGGTATTGCGGAAGCTGGCACCCATCACTTCAGTGGCGTAGCCGAACTTGCGGTAGTAGTTGTAGACCGCCTTGACCGACTGCACGCCCGGATCATCGCTGCCGGTGTAGTCCTGGCCGGTGGACTTCTTGTACCAGTCATAGATGCGGCCGACGAAGGGCGAGATCAGCTGGACACGGGCTTCGGCGCAGGCAATGGCTTGCGGCAGCGAGAACAACAGGGTCAGGTTGCAGCGGATGCCATCCTTTTCCAGAATCTCGGCGGCACGGATGCCTTCCCAGGTGGAGGCGATCTTGATGAGCACGCGCTCGCGGGCAATGCCGGCTTCTTCGTACAGGCGGATCAGTTCGCGGCCCTTGGCGACAGTGCCTTCGGTGTCGAAGGACAGGCGTGCATCGGTCTCGGTGGAGACGCGGCCGGGGATCAGCTTCAGGATTTCCAGGCCGAAGGCGATCAGCAGGCGGTCGATGATTTCATCGGTGCTCTTGCCGGCGTGGGCCTTGACGACCGATTCCAGCAGCGGCTTGTACTCGGCCTTCTGCACGGCCTTGAGGATCAGCGAGGGATTGGTGGTGGCGTCCTGCGGGGCGAAGGCCTTCATCGCCTGGAAATCGCCGGTATCGGCCACGATGGTGGTGTACTGCTTCAACTGGTCAAGCTGGCTCATGGAAAGTCCTGTTGCTAAAGAGAATGAAGGGGACAACGGCATTGTACGCATTGGCGCTGCGCTGTCTGTCGGTCAATGACTGATCCTTGATCCGTCGCAGTCCTCTCAACGGAAGAAGGAATCGAATTGCATGTCGAATTTCTGCAGCGATTTCTGGGCGTTCTGCATCTTCTTGCGGAATTCCGGTCCACGTCGCAGGGCCAGGCCCACGGCGAGGATGTCGATCACCACCAGGTGCGCCAGGCGCGCCGAGATGGGCGTATAGGGATCGATGTTGAAGGACAGATCGATGGGCACCAGCACCGTCGCCAGTTCAGCCAGCGGTGTACCGGACGGGCCCAGCACGATGATGTCGGCACCGCCCTTGCGGGCCAGCTGGATCGAGCGCAGCAGGGCGGCATTGCCGCCACGCTGCGAGATCGCCACCACGCAGTCGCCGGCCTTGAGCAGCGAGGCTGCAATGCTGTGGATGTGCGGGTCGGAGTAGGCCACCGTGGGCACGCCCGAGCGGAAGAACTTGTGCTGGGCGTCGTTGGCCACGATGCCGGAGGTCCCCTGGCCGTAGAACTCGATCTTGTTGGCGCGCGCCAGCACGTCCAGCGCCAGCTGGATCGCATCCGGGTTCAGGTGATTGCGCAGATCCAGCAGCGTGTTGATGGAGCGGCTGCAGATCTTGTTGACCAGGTCAGCGGCGAGGTCATCCTGCGCCAGCGTTTCATCCGCACCGGGCAGGGCCAGTGCCAGGCTCTGCGCGAGCTTCAGCTTGAAGTCGTGCCAGCCCTCGTAACCGATGGCGCGGCAGAAGCGGATCACGGTCGGTTCCGAGACTTCCGCATTCTTGGCCAACGCCGTCAGGTTCTCCGCCAAGGCCAACTGCGGATTGGCGAGGATGGTGGCCGCCACTTTCTTCTCCGACTTGGAGAGGGAGTTGATGTGGGTGCGGATGGAATCAAGCAGCATGGACATGGCAGTGGCCTGGTGACGCTAAGCGTGTGGCCTCAGACCTCGGGCAGCGCTTCTTCGCGCCACTGCAGGCCATCGCGGCCGATCAGTGCGCTCGCGGCAGCCGGGCCCCAGGTGCCGGCGTTGTAGGGCACGGGGTCGGCTTCCTGCTGGTCCCAGTAGGTGAGGATGGGTTCGACCCATTCCCAGGCGGCTTCCAGTTCGTCGCTGCGCATGAAGAGCGTGAGGTGACCGCGCAGCACGTCCAGCAGCAGGCGCTCGTAGGCATCCATGCGCGGGGTCTTGAACTTCTCGCGGAAGTCCAGTTCCAGTTCCACCGGGCGCAGGCGCATGCCGTCGCCGGGCTGCTTGGCCATCAGGTTCATGTGCAGGCCTTCGTCCGGCTGCAGGCGGATCACCAGGCAATTGGGAGTGTCGTTCTGATGCGCGAAGATGGCGTGCGGCACGCTCTTGAAGCGCACCACGATCTCGGCCAGCGAATCGGCCATGCGCTTGCCGGTGCGCAGGTAGAAGGGCACGCCGGCCCAGCGCCAGGTATCGATCTCGGCCTTCACGGCGACATAGGTCTCGGTGCGCGAATCGGGATTGGCGTCGGCTTCCTTGCGATAGCCAGGTACGGCCACGCCATCGACGTGACCGGCGCGGTACTGGCCGCGCACCACGTTCATGGCCAGCGTGGTCGGGGTGAAACGCTTGAGCGAGCGCAGCACCTTCAGTTTTTCATCGCGCACGGCATCGGCCGAGTTCGATACCGGCGGTTCCATTGCCACGATACAGAGCAATTGCAGCAGGTGGTTCTGCAGCATGTCGCGCAGGGCACCGGAAGTGTCGTAGTAATCGAAGCGGCCACCGACGCCGAGCTCTTCGGCGATGGTGATCTGCACGTCGGAAATCCATTCACGGCGCCACAGGGGTTCGAACAGCACATTGCCGAAGCGCAGCGCCAGCAGGTTCTGCACCGCCTCTTTACCGAGGTAGTGGTCGATACGGAAAATCTGCGATTCCTGGAAGTAGCGGCCCACTTGCGCGTTGATGTTGCGCGCGCTTTCGAGGTCGCGGCCGAGCGGTTTTTCCAGCACCACGCGCGAGGTCGGCGTGACCAGGCCGGCCTTGGACAGGTTCTCGCAGATCGAAGCGAACAGGCTGGGCGGTGTGGCCAGGTAGAACACGCGCGCCAGGCCGTCGACTTCGCGCAGGGCTTCCTTCAGGTGGCTGAAGCTGCCGGCTTCCTTGGCATTGACCGAGGCGTATTGCAGGCGGTTGGTGAAGCGGTCCCAGACGCTGGCGTCCAGGTTGGCGGCCGGCACGTGGGGTTTGGAATCCTTTTCCACCAGCTTGAGGAAATCCTCACGCGATTTTTCATCGCGGCCCAGGCAGATGATGCGGGCATCGGCCGGCAGGTCGCGCGCGCGCTCGCGGGCGTACAGCGCCGGCAGCAGCTTGCGCATCGAGAGGTCGCCGGTGCCGCCGAATAAAACCAGATCGAAATCAGAAGTAGCCATGGTGTGTGTTGTCTCTTGTGCGTGAAGTAGCGGGTTGGCGCTACGTGGTTGCTAGCTTTGCTGCCCGGTGCGGGCTGCCTCGCGCGCCAGTGCGATCAGGGCGCTGGTGGAGGCATCATGCCGCGCGGCATCCGGTGCGGTGCCGGACTTCAGTTCGGCCAGGATGGTCTTGGCCAGGACCTTGCCCAGTTCCACGCCCCATTGGTCGAAGCTGTTGATGCCCCAGATCGCGCCCTGCACGAAAGTCTTGTGCTCGTAGAGCGCAATCATCGCGCCCAGTGCATGCGGGCTCAGTTCGGGCAGCAGCAGGGTGTTGCTGGGACGGTTGCCGTCAAAGGTTTTGTGCGGGATCAGGGCCGCGAGTTCCGCCTCCGGCACACCCTGTGCCTGCAGGTCGGCGCGCACTTCGTCGGCGTCCTTGCCGCGCATGAAAGCTTCCGACTGCGCGAAGCAGTTGGCCAGCAGCGCTTCCTGATGCTCGGCAATGGTGTGCGAAGGCTTGAGTACGGCGATGAAATCGATGGGCGTGATGTCCGTGCCCTGGTGCAGCAGCTGGAAATACGCGTGCTGGCCATTGGTGCCGACGTCGCCCCAGATGGCCGGGCAGGTCTGTACCGAGACCGGTGTGCCGTCACGGGTGATGCGCTTGCCGTTGCTCTCCATGTCCAGCTGTTGCAGGTAGGCCGGGAAGAAGCGCAGCCATTGGTGATAGGGCGCAATGGTGAGCGAGGCGCTGTCGAGGAAGTTGCGGTTCCAGATCCCGACCAGGGCCTGGATCACCGGCATGTTCGATTCCAGCGGTGCTTCGCGGAAATGGCGGTCCATCGCGTGGGCGCCGGCCAGGAATTGCGCGAAGTTGTCATAGCCGATCAGCAGGGCGATCGGCAGGCCGATCGCCGACCACACCGAGTAACGGCCACCGACCCAGTCCCAGAAGGGGAACATGTTCTCGGTATCGATGCCGAAGGCCGAGACTTCTTTGGCATTGGTGGAGACGGCCACGAAGTGCTTGGCCAGATCTTCGGACTTGCCATGCTGCAAGAACCACGCGCGCGCCGACTTGGCGTTGAGCATGGTTTCCTGGGTGGTGAAGGTCTTGGAGGCGACGATGAACAGCGTGGTCTCGGGATCGATGCGCGCGAGCACCTCATCCAGATCATGGCCATCGACGTTGGAAACGAAATGCGCCGTCAGGCGAGCGTGGCGATAATCGCGCAGGGCCGTGCAGACCATCTGCGGGCCGAGGAAGGAGCCGCCGATGCCGATGTTGACGATGTCGGTGATCTCGCGCCCGGTGTAGCCGCGCCATTGGCCGCTGCGTACGCGTTCGGAGAAGGCGCGGATGTGCTGCAAGACCGCGTGAACCTCCTGCGCCACGGGCTGTCCGTCCACTTGCGCGGTGCGATCATCAGCCGGTGCGCGCAGGGCAGTGTGCAGGACGGCGCGTTGTTCGGTAAAGTTGATCTTCTCGCCGCTGAACATGGCTTCGCGCAGGGTTTCCACGCCGCGCTCGCGGGCCAGGCTCATCAGCAGAGAGAGCGTGTCGGCATTGAGCCGGTTCTTGGAGTAGTCCAGCAGCAGCCCGGCGGCACGCACGTGCATGCGCTCGAAACGGTCGGGCTGTTGGGCGAACAGGTCGCGCAGATGCCATTGAACTGCCGTGGCGTGATGTGCTTGCAATGCCTGGAAGGCGGCCGTGTCGGTCAGGGCGGTGGTATGCATGAGTTGGGTGTCGGTTGGCTGTCTTGACCTGGTTGGCAGCGCGGCCGGCCGTGGTCATGTTCTCGGGGCAACGCGGTTGACTATACATCAAATGTCGCCAAAGTGGTAGTTTCACTACAGTTTATGACCGGCCCGTTACATTGCCGTGCGGCATCGGCGCGCTGCGCCCCAAAGCCGGAAGTGATAAGGGTTTTGAAGCGGAATGATGTTGACCAATGAAAAGACGGGCGCGACTGGCCTGCTGCAGTGCTCTAAGTGTATGATTTCATTCGGCCAAAATTGTGTAGTAAAATTACAGTGTTAACGCTAACAGGAAACCGACAATGTCTCTCAACGCTACCTTAGCCAGCGTCACCCAACGCATCGCCGAACGTAGCCGTCCTTACCGGACCGCTTATCTCGAACGCCTGGAAGCCGCGCGCCGCAAGGGCGCGCAGCGTGGCGCGCTGGCCTGCACGAACCTGGCGCACGGCTTCGCCGCCTTCCCCGCCAATGACAAGCTGAAGTTGAAGGAAGACAAGGCTCCGTCGCTGGCCATCGTCTCGGCCTACAACGACATGCTGTCCGCGCACCAGCCCTTCGAGCGTTTCCCCCAGATCCTGAAAGAAGCCGCGCGTGAAGCCGGTGCCGTGGCGCAATTCGCTGGCGGCACCCCGGCCATGTGCGATGGCGTGACCCAAGGCCAGAGCGGCATGGAGATGTCGCTGTTTTCGCGCGACGCCATCGCCATGGCCACTGCCATCGCGTTGTCGCACAACATGTTCGATGCGGCGCTGTACCTGGGCGTATGCGACAAGATCGTGCCGGGCCTGTTGATCGGCGCGCTGCATTTCGGCCACCTACCGGCCGTGTTCGTGCCCGCCGGTCCGATGACCAGCGGCATGAGCAACAGCGACAAAGTCAAGATCCGCCAGCTCTACACGGCTGGCAAGATCGGCCGCGCCGAGCTGCTGGAAGCGGAATCGAAGTCCTATCACGGGGCCGGTACCTGCACCTTCTACGGCACCGCCAACAGCAACCAGATGCTGATGGAAGCCATGGGCCTGCACCTGCCGGGTGCCGCCTTCATCACCCCCAATACCCCGCTGCGCGATGCGCTGACCGCTGCGGCCGCCAAGCAGGCTGCCAAGATCACCGACCTCGGTTCGCAATACACGCCAGTGGGCCGCATGATCGACGAGAAGTCCATCGTCAATGCCATCGTCGCGCTGCACGCTACCGGCGGCTCCACCAATCACACCCTGCACCTGGTGGCCATCGCCAAGGCCGCCGGCATCGTGATCGACTGGGACGACTTCGACAAGCTCTCGGCCGTGGTGCCGCTGATCACCAAGATCTACCCCAACGGTACGGCCGACGTGAACCACTTCCATGCGGCTGGTGGCACCGGCTTCGTGCTGCGTGAGCTCATCGATGCCGGCCTGATGCATGACGACGTCACCACCATCCTCGGCCAGGGCCTGCGCCAGCACTGCAAGGAACCGATGCTGGCAGCTGAAGGCGAGAACGGCCGTCCCGGCATCGTCACCTGGCACGATGCGCCCGCCACGAGCGGCGACGAAGGCGTGCTGGGCACGGTGGCCAAGCCGTTTGCGGCCGATGGTGGCCTGAAGCTGCTGCAGGGCAACCTTGGCCGCGCGGTCATCAAGATCTCTGCCGTCAAGCCCGAGCATCGTGTGGTGGAAGCACCTGCCGTGGTATTCCATTCGCAGGAAGCCTTCATGGCCGCCTTCAAGGCCGGCGAGCTGGACCGCGACTTCGTGGCCGTCATCACCTTCCAGGGTCCGCGTGCCAATGGCATGCCGGAGCTGCACTCGCTGACCCCGGCGCTGGGCATCCTGCAGGACAAGGGCCGTCACGTGGCGCTGGTGACCGATGGCCGCATGTCGGGCGCATCGGGTAAAGTACCGGCCGCGATTCACGTCACGCCGGAAGTGCTGGGCGGTGGTCCGCTGGGCCGCGTTCGCACCGGTGACATCATCCGCCTGGACGCCGATGCGGGTACGCTGCAAGCCAAGGTGGAGGCAGCCGAGTGGGAAGCACGTGGCCTGGACAGCAGCGACCTGTCGGGCAATCAGCACGGCATGGGCCGTGAATTGTTCAGTCTGTTCCGCAACGCGGTGGGAACCGCAGAAGAGGGTGGCGCCACCTTTGGCCTGCCGCCGATTTTTGAGAAAGAGAAAGTCACGGTATGAAGACCACACTGGAAATCATGCGCGCCTCGCCGGTCATCCCGGTGATCGCCATCGACAAGTTCGAACACGCCGTGCCGCTGGCACGCGCCCTGGTCGCGGGCGGGATCCGCGTGCTGGAAATCACCCTGCGCACCGAACACGGCCTGCCGGCTATCCGTGCGATTGCCGAGTCGGTGCCGGACGCCATCGTGGGCGTGGGTACGCTGACTTCGCCCGAAGAGTTCATTGCCTCGCGTGATGCAGGTGCGGTCTTTGGCGTCTCGCCGGGCCTGACCCCGGCGCTGATCGAAGCGGCCAAGCGCAGCGGCCTGCCGCTGCTGCCGGGCGTGATGACGCCGTCCGAAGTGATGGCTGCGCGCGAAGCCGGCTTCCGTCAGTTGAAGCTGTTCCCGGCTGTGCCGGCCGGTGGCGTGGGCATGCTCAACGGTATTGCCGGCCCCTTGTCCGATGTGTCGTTCTGCCCGACGGGCGGTATTACGCAAGAGACGGCACCGCAGTTCCTGGCGTGCAAGAACGTCGTGTGCGTGGGCGGCTCCTGGCTGACCCCGAAGGCGGCCATCGAGGCCGGTGACTGGGACAAGATCACCGAGATCGCCAAGGCGGCGGCTGCGTTGAAGAAGGCTTGAGTTTTCCACAGCCTTGAGAGAGGACGGTGACGGGTTTTTCCGGCCGTTTGATCGAATCAAAAAAGCCCCGGTTTGCAGCCGGGGCTTTTTGTTTTGGTCATTGTCTGCTGCCCAGCCAGTAGGCTGGTAGTGCGATCATTTCGCGAGCGAGGGAATAGAAATCACGGGCTTCAAAGTAGTTCGCATGTGCTGAATGAACGGTGTCGATGCCGACGCGGTGCAGCGCGTAACGGCTGCGCGGAATGTGGAAGAACTGCGTGACGACCAGGGCGCTGCGTAAACCCTGGGCCTGCATGATCGCTGCGCTGTTGACCGCCGTTGCCATGGTCGTGTTGCCCTGCTCATCCAGAAGGATGGCCGAACGGGGAACGGATTGTACTTCGCTCAGGTAGGCGGCCATGACTTGCGCCTCGCTGAAGCCTTCCTTGCCTGTGCCTCCGCTGACGATGATGTGCCGGAACATGCCTTGCCGATACAGTTCGGCGGTCTTGTCCAGTCTTGCGCGAAGGCGGTCAGAGGGCGTGCCGTCCGGCATGACCTTGGAGCCGAGTACGATGCCCGCATCGCTCTTCTGGATGTCATCGAGCAGGCCGGTCAGTACGATGCCCAGCAGGCATGTCATGACGATCAAGAGGACGCTTGTCGTGATGAGGATGAGTCGTTTCATTGGAGTGGTCAGAGGGTGATTGCAGGGTGATGAATCAAGAAAAAAGGGCGGGCGCGATGGATATCGCTGCCCGCCCTTTTTGCCTGTCTTTGTTTTTCTTTTACCAGTTTTTGCTTGTCTAGTTCTTGGCCACTACTGCCGGCTCCACCGGCGCTTGCGCCTGCTGCCTGAGCCTGTAAGCCAACACCAGCAAGATGATCCCCAGCACGATCATCGGCACCGACAGCATCTGCCCGGCCGAGATGGTGATGCCACCGAAATGCACCTCATAATCCGGCACGCGGAAATACTCGGTGAAGAAGCGCGCGCAGCCATACAGCAGCGAGAACATGCCCGCCACCGCCATGCGGGGACGCGAGTGGCGTGCGAAGATCCACAGGATGATGAACAGCAGGATGCCGTCGACCAGCATCTGGTAGATCGGCGAAGGATGGCGCGGGATGTTGTCGACGTTGGGCCAGATCATGGCCCAGGGCAGCGAAGGATCGGCCGGACGGCCCGGCAGTTCTGCATTGATGAAGTTGCCCAGGCGGCCGGCCGCGTACCCCAGCGGCACCATCGGTGCGATGAAGTCCATGATGTCCATCAGGTTGCGGCCGCGCTTGCGGCCCCACAGGTACATCGCCAGCATCACGCCCAGGAAGCCGCCGTGGAAGGACATGCCGCCCTTCCAGACCGCGATCATGTCGGCCGGATGCGCAAAGTAATACGCCGGGTTGTAGAACAGGATCTCGCCCAGCCGCCCGCCCAACACCACCCCGAGCACGCCATAGAAGAGCATGTCGTCGAGGTCCTCCTTCTTCCAGCCGACGGCGGCAATGTGCGGCTGCTTGATGCGCAGGCGTCCCAGCGCGATGAATTGGGCAAAGGCCAGCAGGTACATCAGGCCATACCAGTGGACGGCCAGCGGCCCGATGTGGATGGCGATCGGGTCGGGCATGGGGTGGACGAGCATGAGTTTGATCTTTCTGTTGTTGGGCGGAACGGCGGTTGGAGCGCGCCGGCTTGCGCAAGTTCGCGGCAGCCATTCCCATGCGGCGGGATCAGGCAGGCATGTCCAGCAGCTCCAGCAGAGCGCGCAGCACGCCGGACGGGTTGTCGCGCCGCCAGGCCAGGCCGGTCTGGATTTCCGGTGCCGCATCCGAGAGCCGGCGATAGTCCACGCCCGGGCGTTTCAAATTCGAGACGGATTGTGGCACAAGCGCCATTCCCATGCCAGCCGAGACCAGGCCGACGATGGTCTGCATCTGGATTGCCTCCTGGCCGATATGGGGCGTCACGCCCGCATCGCGAAAGCAGGACAGGATGGTGTCATGGAAGGCCGGTGCAATGCGGCGCGGGAAAATGATCAGCGGCAGCTCGCGCAGGCTCCTGAGCGACACCGGTCCGCGTCTCTTGACCGCGCCTTCGGGCAGCGCCGCAATCAGCGGCTCCGACAGCACCGGACGCACATCCAGCACGGCGGCGGCTTTCTCCGGCAGTGGCGGCAGCAGCAGGCCGGCGTCGATCTTGCCCTGCATCAGGTCTTCCAGCTGGATATCGGTGGTGGCTTCGCGCAATTCGATCTGAACTTGCGGATAACGCGCCCGGAAGCGCTGCAGGAGCGGGGGCAGGATGCTGTAGTCCGCACTCGATATGAAGGAAAGCGATAAAAGTCCGGAGGCCCCGCTGGCCGCGCGCCGGGCCAGGTCGGGCAGGGCGGCGGCCTGTTGCAGGATGCGCTGGACCTCCGGCAGCAATGCCTCGCCGGCCGGCGTGAGCGCCACGCTGCGCTTGGTGCGCTGGAACAGGGGCGTACCCAGTTGCTCCTCCAGCGCGGCGATGGTTTGCGATAGCGGCGGCTGGGTCATGTGCAGGCGCGCGGCGGCGCGGCCGAAATGCTTTTCTTCGGCGACGGCGGCAAAGTAGCGCAGCTGGCGCAATTCCAGGCGGGGATGGTCGGACATGGACTGATATCGGATCCGAATGAGTCGGGCGTCCATGATATCCCCGGCCTTGCAGGGCGACAAGGCGAGGGGGGCGTGATATTTCCGTCATGGAATTTGATCTATGACAGATATACGCGAGGGCAGATAGAGGGGGCGTGGCGAAGCCGGGTAGAATAGCCCCGCCTGCGAAGCGCCTGGAGAATGCCGCTGCAGGCCTGACCGTCGTCCACCGCTTGCTGAGGAGCCCCCATGAAATACCTGTTGTTGATCGCCACCCTGGTGGCCGGTTCGGCCATTTCCGCCGAAGCCATGGCCAATGCGCAACTGGCCAAGTCCAAGAATTGCATGGCCTGCCACTCGGTGGATGCCAAGATCGTCGGCCCCGCCTTCAAGGAAGTGGCCAAGAAATACGCCGGCCAGAAGGATGCCGAAGCCAAGCTGACCCAGAAGGTCCTCAATGGCGGCGGTGGTGTCTGGGGCGCGGTAGCGATGCCGGCCAACAAGGGCCAGGTGACCGAGGCTGAGGCGAAGGAACTGGTGAAGTGGGTGTTGAGCCTGAAGTAAGCGTCAGCAAACCGCCATGAAAAAAGGAGACCGAGGTCTCCTTTTTTATCGTCTGCGTTCTGGTCAGCGTCCGTATGCGCTGACAAGCGATTACTTCAACCACTCCCTGATCCGCCGGCTCAACACCTCGCAACTGATCCCATACCGGTCATGCAAGGTCGGCAGCGCTCCTGCATCGAGGAAGGCATCCGGTAGCCCGGCCATCTGGAAACCCGCCGGCTGCACGCGGTGGCGCATCAGCGTGGTGGCAACGATCTCGCCCAGGCCGCCGATGACCGAATGGTTCTCGGCTACCACCACCAGACGGTTCTTCTTGCTGACCTGCTCCACCACCGTGGCTTCGTCAAAGGGCTTGATGGTCGGGCAGTGCAGCACGCCCACGCTGACGTTGTCGGCTTCCAGCGCCTTGGCCACTTCCAGTGCGCGCATGGTCATGAAGCCGCTGGAGATGATCAGCACGTCGTTGCCATCGCGGATCTCTTTGGCTTTGCCCAGCTCGAACTGGTAGTCGTATTCATCCAGCACCAGTGGCACGTTGCCGCGCGCCAGGCGCATGTAGACCGGGCCCTGGTGCGCCGCGATCTGCGGCACCGCCTGTTCCAGGTCCAGCGCATCGCAGGGGTCGACGATGGTGAGGCCCGGAATGGCGCGCATCATCGCCAGGTCCTCGGTGGCCTGGTGACTGGGGCCGTAACCGGTAGTCAGGCCGGGTAGGGCGCAGCAGATCTTCACGTTCAGGTTTTCTTCGGCGATCACCTGGTGGATGAAGTCATACGCACGCCGCGTGGCAAAGACCGCATAGGTGGTGGCGAAGGGCACCAGTCCCTCCTTGGCCATGCCGCCGGCGGAGGCCATGAGCAACTGCTCGGCCATGCCCATCTGGAAGAAGCGCTCGGGATACGCCTTCTGGAACAGATGCAGGTCGGTGTACTTGGCCAGGTCAGCGGTGAGGCCCACGATCTCGGGGCGGTCCGCTGCGTATTCCACCAGGGCCTTGCCGAACGGGGCCGCCTGCACGCGCTGCCCTTCGGCGGCGATGGAGGCGATCATGGCCGAAGTGGTCAGGCGCGGTTTCTTCTCTGCGACGGTGTTCATGCTTGGCTTCCTTGTTGATAAGACTGGTCGAGGATGGACAGCGCCTGCTGCCATTCGGGCGGATCCACACGGATGAAGTGGTTCTTCTCGCGCTGCTCCAGGAAGGGCACGCCCTTGCCCATCAGGGTATCGAACAGGATCACGCGCGGCTTGGCGTCCTTGAGGTGGCGGGCATTGTCGAAGGCCTGCACCACGGCGGCCAGGTCGTTGCCATCGACCCGCTGCACGTACCAGCCGAAGGACGCCCACTTGTCGGCCAGCGGCTCAAAGCCCATCACCTTGCTGGAAGGACCATCGGCCTGCTGGTTGTTGATGTCGACCAGGCAGATCAGGTTGCCCAGCTGGTGGTGGGCCGCGCCCATGGCGGCTTCCCAGGTCGAGCCCTCATCCAGTTCGCCATCGGACATGGAGTTGTAGACGAAGGCCGGATTGTGGTTGTAGCGCAGGCCCAGCGCCATGCCCACGCCGATGGCCAGGCCCTGGCCCAGCGAGCCGCCGGAGATTTCCATGCCCGGCGTATAGGTCGCCATGCCCGACATGGGCAGGCGGCTGTCATCGCTGCCGTAGGATTCCAGCTCTTCATCGGGGACGATGCCGGCCTCGATCAGGGCGGCATACAGGGCGATGGCGTAGTGCCCGTGCGAGAGCAGGAAGCGGTCGCGGCCGCTCCATTCCGGATCATCCGGGCGCAGTTGCATGGCGTGCTTGTAGGCCACGGCCAGCACGTCGGCCCAGCCCAGCGCCTGGCCGATGTAGCCCTGGCCCTGGACCTCGCCCATGCGCACGGCATTGCGGCGGATGCGGTATGCGCTTGCGCGCAGGTTTGCCAAATTGTCAGACATTGCGAGTCCTTGCTAGAGGAATGAAAACGTAAAAAATCACAGGAAGCCAATCGAGAACCACGGCACGAAGGCGACGATCAGCAGGCCCACCACCAGCGCGCCGAGATACGGCCAGATGCGCTTGACGGCGACGTCCGGATGCACGCGGCCGATGGTGCAGGCGGCGTAGTAGCCCAGGCCGAAGGGCGGTGCGAACAGGCCCACGCCCATGGAGAGGATGATGACCATGGCGTAATGCACCTCATGCACGCCGATGGCCTTGGCCACCGGGAACAGCAGCGGCGCGAACAGCACCATGGCCGGGATTCCCTCCAGCACGCTGCCCAGCACGATGAAGGCGGCGATCGACACCAGCAGGAAGCCATACTTGCCCCCCGGCACACTGGTCATGGCCTCGGCCAGCGCATGCGAGAAGCCCGACTGCGTCAGCGCCCACGACATGCCGGTAGCGGTGCCGATGATGAACAGGATCGCGCCCGACAAGGCAGCCGTATCGACCAGCATCGGATAGAGCCGCTTCCAGTCGAACTGGCGATACACCAACAGACCCGCCACCACCGAATAGGCGATGCCGATGGTGGAGACCTCGGTGGCCGTGGCCACGCCTTCGACCACGGCAGTGCGGATCAGGATCGGCAGCAGCAGCGCGGGCAGGGCGATGATGAGCGTGCGCAGCACTACGCGGCCGGGCGCGCGCTGGATGCCTTCGAGAATCTCGGCGCTGCGCCAGCGTGCCAGGATCGCCAGCAGCACCGCCAGCACGATGCCCGGCATGATGCCGCCGGTGAACAGCGCCGCAATCGATACCCCTGCCACCGAACCGATGGTGATCAACACCAGCGAGGGCGGAATGGTCTCGGCCATGGCACCCGAGGCCGCCAGCAGCGAAATGAGTTCGCCCTCGTGATTGCCACGGCGCTTCATCTCCGGCAGCAGCACCGGGGCCACGGCCGCCATGTCGGCGGTCTTGGCGCCGGAGATGCCCGAGACCAGCAGCATCGCCCCCAGCAGCACGTAGTTCAGGCCGCCGCGCACGTGGCCCAGCAGCGATGCCAGGAAATCCACCATGGCCTTGGCCATGCCGGTCATCTCCACCAGATGGCCCAGCAGGATGAACAGCGGCACGGCAAGCAGGATCAGCGAGGACATGCCTTCGTCGAAGCGCCCCGCCACCACGGCCAGCGGACTGGTGGTGACCGTGAGCATGAAGGCCACCGTCGCCAGGCCGAAGCAGAAGGCGATGGGAATGCCCAGCAGCACCGACACCCCCAGCACCACTCCGAAGAACACCACCAGGTTCCAGTTGCCGATGGCCTGCAGCCAGCCTGCGCCCAGATACATGGCACCGGCCACCACGGCCAGCAGGACCACCACGCCGGCCAGGTCGACCAGCTTCTGGCGCGAGATACGCAGCAGCGACAGCGCAATCATCAGCGCCGCACCGACCGCCACGGCCGCCGCACGCACGGTGTTGGGCCAGCCCAGCGCCGGGGTCTGCACGAACATTTCGTCTTCGGCGTATTCCCACATCGGATGCATCAGGATCAGCAGCATCACGCAGGGCGCGATGATGGCCAGGGCTTCGGCCCAGGCCTTGCCGCGTTCGCTCATGAAGCCCACCAGCACGGTGGTGCGCATGTGGGTACCGCGCCGCAGGGCCACGGCCGCGCCCAGGTTGGCAAGCCAGAGGAAGAGGATGGACGCCAGTTCATCGGCCCAGGGGATCGGGTTGTTGAAGATGAAGCGCATGATCACGCCCGCCAGCAGGACCACCACCTCGCCCACCACCAGCGCCGCGGCAGGAATCTCGATGGCCAGGCCCAGCCAGTTTTCCAGGCGCGCCGCCAAGGAGCGATCATCCGTCACCGGCTGCTCCAGCGACAGGGCGCTCATCCCAGGCTCCCGACGGCGTTCTGCAGCAGCTTCCATGCATCGTCGCCGAACTTGGCGCGCATGTCCTTGTAGAAGTTGGCCTGCGCCAGTGCAGCCTTGAAGGAATCCTTGTCGGCCTCGATGATCTGCACGCCCTTGCCCTGCAGGTCATTGCGGGCGAAGCCGGCCAGCGAGGCGATGTCGGCGCGTTCATCCGTGGCGGCCTTGTCCAGTTCGCGGCGCACGATTTCCTGGATGTCCTTGGGCAGCTTCTCGAAGGCGCGGCGGTTGCCGAGGATCCAGTAGGCATCCCACACGTGATTGGAGATGGTGCAGAACTTCTGGACCTCGTACAGGCGTGCGGTGCTGATGATGGCCAGCGGGTTTTCCTGGCCTTCGACCAGCTTGGTCTGCAGCGACGAATAGACTTCGTTGAAGTTGATCGGCGTGGGGCTGGCACCGAGCGCGGTGAAGAGCGAAGTCAGCATCGGTGCCGCCGGCACGCGCAGCTTCAGTCCCTTGAGGTCGCCCGCAGTCTTGATCGGTTTGGTCGAGGTGGTGATCTGGCGGAAGCCATTGTCCCAGGGTTTGGACATGGTCAGCAGCCCCACCTTCTCGATCTGCGCACGCACATAGGCCCCCAGCGGGCCATCCATGGCC
Organism: Herbaspirillum sp. 1173; assembly: GCF_031455335.1. NCBI lineage: Bacteria > Pseudomonadati > Pseudomonadota > Betaproteobacteria > Burkholderiales > Oxalobacteraceae > Herbaspirillum > Herbaspirillum sp. 1173. The sequence goes on from NZ_JAVDSP010000004.1 coordinate 349,324, forward strand.
TGCCAGACCTCCTTGTAGTCGTGGAAGGCGAAACCGGTGTTGACGATGCCGGCTGCCGGCACCAGGGTCGACAGCACCACGCTGGCCTGGTTGAAGAATTCCACACCGCCATTGCGGATCTGCGACATCAGGTCGGTATCCGAACCCAGCTGGTTGGCCGGGAACAGCTTGATGTCCAGCCGGCCGCCGGTGGCTTCACGGATGCGGTCGATGGCCTGCTGCGCACGCTTGTTGACCGGGTGCGACGGATCCTGTCCGGTGGCGAACTTGTAGTTGAACTCGGCCGCATGGGCCGGACGGCTCATGATGGAAAACAGCGGCAGCGCCGCGCCCACGGCACCGGCCTTGAGCAGCTGGCGGCGGCTCAGGGTGGTCTTGCCGGGTTTGCTGTTGTCTTGGGTCATGTCTGGTCTCCTGTTTGTTCTGATAGCGGGAAAGATGCCGGCCAGGCCGGCGTGCGAGCATTAAGCTGTGTTTAATGAATCAGCATTCCACCATTAACGTCCAGCGTGATGCCGGTGCAATATTGCGAGAGGTCGCTGCCGAGGAAGACGCAGGCGCCGCCGATGTCGTCGGCACGGCCCAGGCGCGCCAGCGGAATGGTCTCGGCGATTTCGGCCTTCTTTTCTTCGGTGAGCTTGCCCTTGATGATGTCGGTGCCGATCAGGCCGGGGGTGATGCTGTTGACGCGGATGCCTTCCGGGCCGAACTCGCGCGCCATGGCACGCGCCAGCCCCAGCACGCCGGCCTTGGCCGCCGAATAGTGCGGCCCCCCCAGGATGCCGCCGCCGCGTTGCGCCGACACTGACGAGATGCAGATGATGGAACCGCTCTGCTGCGCACGCATGGCCGGCAGCACCGCCTGCGACATGTAGAGCGTGCCGCGCAGGCTGACATCGAGGATGCGGTCGTAATCCGCACCGGTGATCTCCAGCGTCTTGACGGGTTGGGTGATGCCGGCATTGTTGACCAGGATGTCGATGCGGCCGAACTGCTTGACGGCCTGGGCGATGGCCGCCTCGCAGGAAGCCTTGTCGGTCACGTCCGCCACCAGCCCCAGATGCTGGCTGCCGATGCGGGCGGCAGCACCGGCCGGATCGGCTTGCGCCAGGTCCAGCACCACCACGCGGGCGCCTTGTCCGGCCATCAGGCGCGCGGTGGCGTAGCCCAGTCCGTTGATTCCTGCACCGCCGGTGATGACGGCAACCTTGTCCTTGAGCAGCATGTCGTGTTCTCCAGATGTTTGCGTTGAAGTGAGCAACAGCGGAGACAGCGCGGATGCGCGATGGCGCGTGCAGCGTGCAGCATGCAGCATGCAGGGCTTTGACCATGTCTCCGTTTTTGTTCTGATGCGCATGGTCGAACTTTCCTCGCCTGACGACAAGCGAAGTCTCGTCATGTTAAAGTGACGGATCATCATCTTAGCCAGAGAGCCCGTCCATGGCCGTTCTCCCGCCGTTACCCAACCTCCAGGCCTTCGAAGCGGTGGCCCGGCGCAAGAGTTTTGCGCTGGCGGCGGCCGAGCTGCACCTGACCGCTTCGGCAGTAAGCCATCAGGTGGCGCGGCTGGAGTCCTATCTCGGCATTCGCCTCTTCGAGCGCAGCGCGCACGGCGTGCGCATCACGACGGCAGGGGAGAGTTACCTGGCGCGCATCCAGGGGGCGATCTCGGCCATCACGGCGGCCTCCATGGATGTGCGGCAGGGCGTCAGCAATACGCTCTACATCCATTCCGCGCCCAGCATCGCCAGCCTGTGGCTGATGGCGCGGCTCAATGATTTCGCGCGCACCTATCCGGAGATCACCTTCAATCTCTCGGCGGCGCATTCGCAGAGCAATTTTGAATTGGGCGAGGTCGATATCGACATCCGCTACGGCATTCCCAACTGGCCGGGACTGGTGGTGGAGCCGCTCTTTGAAGAGCGCATCGTGCCGCTGGCCAGCCCGGCTTTCATCCGTGAGTACAAGCTCAAAAAACCTGCCGATCTGCTGGGCGTGAAGCTCATTCGCAGCAACGTGAGCGTGGTGCAGTGGTCGGACTGGTTCGGGGAATTTGCGGACGTGCGTCCGCCGGAGCAGTTCGCGGTCCGTTTCGACCGCGCACAGATGTCACTGGATGCCGCTACCCAGGGATTGGGCGTGGCGCTGGAGAGCGCGACCGTGGCCGCGCGGCACATCGAGGAAAAGAAACTGAAACCGGTCTTCGGACTGGATCGCGCCATCAAGGTCAAGGCGCACTTTGCGGTCTACCCGGCGCATCATGCACGCCGGCCTGCGGTGGCTGCGTTCCTTGAGTGGCTGCGTGAGCAGGCCGAAGTGCAGGATTACTGAGCGGCCTTCTGCTGCCGCGCCACTTCCTTGCGCTTCATGGAGAGATAGTCCTCGCGGCTCACCTCATGCAACTGGCGGGGATATTGTTCGGTCGCACCGTACCAGGCCGTCAGCCGCTTCTCCAGCCGTTCTCCGGTCGGTGCTTCCAGGCCGGACAGATAGGCATCGATGGCCAGGTAATAGCGCATGGTATTGCGCTCCACCGTGGCGCGGCTGCCCGAGACATACTGCGGCTGTCCGTTGGCCTCGCGCTTGACCACGCTGAAACCGACCTTGTCGCGGCCGGCCGTCATCAGGTAGGCACGCAGCGCCAGCTTGCTGGCCATGCCATAGGAATAGGCATAGCTGAAATGCAGGAAGGAGCGCTTGTCATCCAGCGGAATGGCTTCAATCTCGATGCGATAGTTGGAGGTGTCCAGCGGTCCCTTGTCGGCCAGCATCGAGGACGAAAAATAATCGGCCGCGCTGGCCCCGCCGTGATAGCGCAGGTCGACGCGGTAGGTATCGTTGAGATCCTGTTCGGTCTTCTTGCCGACCTGCATGCGCAGGGTGGTCTTGCCGTTCTCGCGCATCATGCGGCAATACTTGGTGTTGAGGTGCAGGATGAGGATGTCACACCAATGATCGGGGTTGTCCAGTGATTCGCGGACTTGCGCAAAGGGATAGCTCAGCACGGCATAGATGTCGCCCTTGACGTTGCCGCCTTCCTCGCGCGAATTCAGGTAGAGCGGGCGATGGTAACCGTTGTTGCTGAGCTCGCCCTGCAATTCTTCGTAACGGCTCTTCATGGCGACCGCACCGGTCTGGGTTTGGGCATGTGCCCAGCTGCCGGCCGCCAAGGCACAGGTGGCAGCCAGCAACAAGCGTGAGGTCAGACGGGACAGCATCGATCGCAAACCGGACTCCTTCTCGATTTCAGTACATTCGTTCATTCACCGGCGTCTCCCGCCGCGCTCAAAGCAGGCGGGACCAGACGCTGGCACCAAATTCCTTCATCCTCTCACTGATCGGGCGCTGCTCCCATTGTTCCTTTGTGATCTCCTTGGAGGCGCCAAGATCCCGGTCGAACATGGTTTTGGTCTGGGCCCCGAATTGCGGGCTCAGGATCACGGCATTGATTTCCTGGTTGTAGACGAAGCTGCGCCAGTCGAGGTTGGTCGAACCGATGGTGGACCAGACGCCATCGATGAGCGCGGTCTTGGAATGCAGCAGCGCGTCCTGGCGCTCGTAGATGCGCACGCCCGCTTCCAGCAGTTCGCTGTAGAAGGAGCGCGAGGCATAGAGCACCAGCGAGGAGTCGCTGTGCGAGGGCAGGATCAGGCGCACATCCACGCCGCGCCGGGCCGCATCCTTGAGCGAATCGCGCAGTTGCGGATCGGGCACGAAGTAGGCATTGGTCAGGTAGATCGAACTCTCCGCATGTTGAATGGCCGAGATGAAGGTGGCGTAGATGATGCTGTAGGGATCATCGGGCGAGCTGCCGATGGCGCGCACGATCTCGTTGCCGGCGGGGGCGACGGGCGGGAAGTAGCGATGGTCCCCGAGGTCGGGACCGCGCTGCTTGCCCCAGGTCTCGATGAACAGCTTCTGAAATTCCAGCGCTACCGGGCCATCGATGCGCACCTGCGTATCACGCCAAGGGATCTGCTCGCCGTCCTTGTTGAGCTGCGGTTTTTTCTTGCGGGTGCTGAAGGACCCGCTGGAATACACGCTGCTGATGTTGATGCCGCCGACGAAAGCGGTCTTGCCATCGACCACCAGCAGCTTGCGGTGATCGCGCTGGTTGACCGCCCAGTCCTTGCGCAGCTGCGTCGGATTGAGCGGATTGAATTCCAGCACGTGCACGCCCGCATCGATCAGAGGCTGGAAGAATTCGCGCGGGGTATTGATGCTGCCCACGCTGTCATACATCAGGTTGACCTGCACTCCCTTCTTCTGCATGGCGATCAGCAGGTCGGCAAACTGGCGGCCGACCTCATCGTCTTCCATGATGTAGGTTTCCATGTTGATGTGATAGCGCGCGGCCTGGATCGCCTGCTGCATGGAGGCATAGGTGGCCGGGCCGTCGATGAGCAGCGTGACCTTGTTGCCGGTGACCAGCGGCGAGCCGGTGATGGCGCCTTCGATGGCCACGTGGCGGTCCAGCAGGGTGTTGTCGGCATTCTGCGCGCGCAGCTTGTCCAGCGCGGCCTTGGCCTGTGCCTCGGAGAGCACGCCACGTCCGCCCTTCATCTGGATGGTGCGGGCCGATTGCGTGTCCATGTCGGGCACGATGGTGGGCAGCGAGCTGCATGCGGCCAGCATCAGCGAGCTCAGCAGCAGCGCGAGCCCGGCGGCGGACCAGCTCCTCAATCTCATTTTCTTGTTGGTCATGGAAGGATCCCGGTTGGGCGCTGCCATGGACCGGGACGCTGTCCGGCGTCGGCAGGCAACGCTGTGCGGACGAGTATATGCCCGGCTGCAGCGCCGTAGCGCGGCCGCAGGCACGAATCGGAACTGTCCTACAAAGGAAAGCGGGGGCTGCCTACAGGGGGGCGCGGGCGCTGTTGCATCCCGCAGGAGGAGGGGCGGATGGATCGACGATCCATCCGGCGGGAATCATCAGTAAACGTCGCGGCGATAGCGATTCTGTTCGATCAGGGCATGCAGGCCGGCTTCGCCCAGCAGGTCCGTGAGGACGGCATCGACACCGGCGGCCATGCCTTCCAGGCTGCCGCAGACGTAGATGACCGCGCCCTGGTCCAGCCACTGGCGCAGCTCGGGCCCGGCTTGACGCAGGCGGTCCTGTACATACAGGCGTTCGCTCTGGTCACGCGAGAAGGCGAGATCAAGGCGCGCCAGGCGGCCGCGTTCCAGCCAGTCCTGCAATTCATCGGCATACAGGAAATCGTAACGTTCGTTACGTTCTCCAAAAAGCAGCCAGTTGCGGGACTGCGTTTCTGCGTGCTGCATGCGTGCGCGCAGATGGCCGCGCAAGCCGGCCAGGCCCGAGCCATTGCCGATGAAGATGGCCGGCGTATCGGCCGCGACCGGGGCGAAACCGGCGTTCTCCACCAGACGCAGATCGATGGAGGCATCGCCTGGTGCAAATTCGGTCAGCCAGCCGGAGGCCAGTCCCAGTCCGTCTTCATGCCGGACCTGGCGCACCAGCAGGTGCACCGCGCCATCCTGTGGGACCGAGGCCACCGAGTACGAACGCGCGGCCAGGGGCTGCAACTGGTCGGCCAGGGCTTGGGCTTCCCGTGCGGGATGCGTGGGAAGCACGCTGCAGGCCAGCGCGTCGGCCAGCGTCTTTTGGCGGCCTTGATGGCTCACCATGGTGCTGCCCTCCAGCTGCAGTCGCTGCAGCAGCAGGGCAATACGATCCGGGGCGTGGCGCGGCAGGATCTCAACCAGTGCACCGGCTTGCCAGTCGGGCAGGCTGCTGTCCTGCGGCTTTAATTCCACGTGATACAGCGGCGCACCCTGGCTGCCCGGATTCATGAGCACGCGTCGTGTCAGCTTCCATTGTTGCCATGCCGGTGCAGTGGTGGGCAGGAGTTCGCTCACATTCGCCTGCAGTCCGTGGGCGGCCAGTTCAGTTTCCCATTTGCGCAGCGCCACGCCGGCCATGCGATCCACTTCTACCAGCGGGAACAGCGGCTTGGCCCCGCACTGGCGCAGGCCGTGGTCGAGGGTATGGCCGAAGCCGCAGAACTGCGCGTAGTGACGGTCGCCCAGCGCCAGGATGGCGTAGTGCACGTGGGCCAGCGACTGCCCTGCGGCCTGGCGCAGGCGCTTTTCAAAACCGCGTGCACTGTCGGGTGCATCGCCTTCGCCAAAGGTGCTGGCGATGAAGAGGATGCGGCGGTGATGGCGCAAACTCTCCGGCGTGCTCTGTGCCAGCGCTTGCAGCTGCACGGCGATGCCGCTGCGGCGCAGGCCGGCGGCGGTATGCAGGGCGATGCGCTCGGCCTGGCCGGTCTGCGAGGCATAGGCCACCAGGACCGGTTCGCCTTCGGGAGCGGGTGCCGTGCCGTTGAGGCTGGCACGTTCGGCGCGCAGCGCGGCTTTTTTGCGGCGGCGGTCGAGATAGAGCATCCAGCCGGTAATGCCGAAGAGCGGCATCATCAGGCTGGCGATGGCCATGATGATGCGGCCCGGCAGGCCGAAGTAAGTGCCCATGTGCAGCGGATAGATGGCGGCGATCAGCTTGCCGCCATTGCTCTTGTCCTCGTAGCGTTCCAGCTGCCGGACCTCGCCGCTCTGCGGCAGGACCACCATGCGGCTGCGGGCGCGCTCATGGGGCGCACCGTGATCGAGGAAGAAGATCTGCACCGGCTGTGATCCCTGTTCCGGCAGGCGCAGCTGGGCGCTCTGGTAGTTGGGGGCCTTGGCCAGGAAACTGTTCCAGGCCTGGGTCAGTTCCAGCGGGATGGCTTCGTCCGCTGCGGGTTTCTTCTTGCCTTCGCCGCGTTGCATGGCGGGGCGGCGGCTCTCGCCGGCCAGCGTATTGAGGCCGTCCTTGAACCAGTCCAGCGCCCAGTAGGCCCCCGTGATGGAGAACACGACATACATCACCAGCGACCAGGTACCGATGACCGAATGCAGGTTCCACAGGAAGGAGCGGCCCTGCAACTGGAAGTCCAGCCGCAGCCAGGCGCGCAGCGACAGCGGGCGGCGCGGCCAGCGCAGGTAGAGGCCCGAAAGCGCCAGCACCAGCAGCGCCAGTGCCAGCGTGCCCAGCACGATCTTGCCGATCTCGGTGGGCAGCAGCAGCCAGCGGTGGAAGTGCTCGATGAACTCGAAGAATTCCGCGCCTGTCACCGGCGGCAGCAGCGCGCCGGTATAGGGATCGGCATAGCGCACCTCACCGCGCCGCACCCCGGGCGGCGGCGCGAAGACCACGCGGGCCGAGGCGCCGGGTTCAGAAGTGAGGGTGAGGGTGGTGACGCGCCGGGCCGGTTCGGCCTCACGCAGTTTGTCCAGCAGTTGCTGGGGCGTGAGCGTGGCCTGCTGGCGCACTTGCACATGCATCACGCCGGGGCTCAGGGCCTCCATGATTTCTTCGCGGAAAGCCAGCACGGCGCCGGTCACGCCGATGGTCATCAACAGGGTGCCGGCAGTAATGCCGATGAACCAGTGCAACTGGAACCAGATCTTCTTGAACATGTATCACTAGGGCGGCGAGAGGCGCGCATGCGCCTTGTTGGTCTTGTCTGCCGGGCCGCAGCGGGGGCGACCGGCGGGTCAGGCCGGTATTATAGTTCAGATGAAAATGATTCTTATTGTTGTTTTGGGTGGCGTGATGTAGCTGTCCGTACACAAAACTCTTCGAGCTCCACCATGAATTTTCCTTGAGGAAATTATTTGCCAGTCTTGCTGGTTAACCTGGCCGACCAAGCCAGGAGCGCATGTTGCCGGAAATTCTCCTGCCATCTTCAAAAAATTCCTTAAGTGGAATATAACTTCAGGGGAATAAAGCATGCAATGCGAGGTAGAATTTACCGATGAATTCGAAGACTGGTGGGATCGGCTCAATGATGCTGAGCAGACGTCCGTGGCTGCCTACGTCGGCCTGCTGGAGAAAAACGGACCCGCTCTCAGACACCCATACAGTTCTGGAATTCTCGGTTCCAGGCATGCGCACATGAGAGAGCTTCGGATCCAGCATGCCGGAAGACCTTACCGGGTGCTCTACGCATTTGATCCATTGCGGCATGCGATCCTGTTGATTGGCGGAGACAAGACCGGAAACCATCGTTGGTACGAGCACACCATCCCTCTCGCGGACAGGCTCTACGACGTTCATCTCGACACACTGAGCAAGGAGGCAGTCGATCATGGCAAAAAAATTTAGTGAATTGCGCGCCCGCATGCATCCTGAGGCGCAAGTGCAGGCAAACGCAAGAACCGAATCCATGCAGACCTGCATCAAATTGCAGGCATTGCGCAAGAGCCTGCAAGTGACGCAGGCCAGCCTTGCCGCGAGTTTGAATATTCAGCAGGCAGCCATTTCGAAGATGGAAAGTCGTGATGACCTGCTAGTGAGCAGCGTCATGGACTTCGTGCGGGGCTTGGGCGGTCAATTGGTGCTGACGGCAACGTTCCCAGGCAACAAGACGTTTGATTTGACACCCGAACCGGTGAAGGTCCTGCGCGCGCCCATTGCCGTTACGGAAAAGCCTCGAGCCAAGATGCGCCGACCGGGCAAGGCAAGCTGACTTCAGTGTCTCTCCGCTACAGCATCCAGCCACCGGGACGTAGCGTGGCTGGGGCGACATCGGCAAGCTCGTTTACCCCAACATCATCTTCAACAGGGTCCGAGTCAAACTGCTCCCGGTATCGGCCGCCACATCCACCACGCTCAGGTGATGTTGCCCGGGCAGCGGCAAGACTTCCACCGCATGTCCCGACTGCCGCAGCGTGGCCGCATAGAAATCGCGCTGGCGCAGGAATTCCGCCGATTCATCGTCGCCCGCGCACAGCAAGGCCTGTACCCCATTGGGCATGGCCAGCAGCTGCGGGCTGGCCTGCTGGGCGTCCGAGGGCGAGAGGTGCAGCACTTCGTTCAGATAGGACAGCCGCACCGGTTCCAGGTCATAGATCCCGCTGATGCCGCACACGCCGCGCACCGGCGCGGCACCCAGCGAAGCAATCAGCGCGGCCAGGTGGGCACCGGCCGAGTGGCCCATGAGCCAGATCGCATCCGGATCGAAGCGCAGCGCCGCGGCCTTGGCATACAGCATGCGCAGCGCGCGCCCGCAGTCGGCGGCGATGTCGCCCATGCGCACCTGCGGGGCCAGGCGGTAATTGATGAGGGCCACGTTGATGTCCTGGGCCAGGTAGGGCAGGGCCAACTGGCTGAACTGGTGCTTGTCCAGCGAGCGCCAGTAGCCGCCGTGGATGAAGACCAGCAGGGGCCGGCCATTGCTGCGCCCGGGAAAGAAATCCAGCGTCTGCAGCGCATCCTCGCCGTAAGGCACATCGGTCAGATGCGGATGCGCTTGCCGCGCCGCTTCTCCCTCGCGCGCAAAGCGGTCGAAATACGCCTGGAAATCCGTAATACGCAGGCGCACGTTGTACTGCTCGTCCAGCGCCTCGCGGTCATAGTCGCGGTAGATGTTCATGTTGTCTCCCCGGCCTTCTGGCCACAGTCGTTGTCCTGCCCGAATTCATTCGGCAAAGTGCGCCGAGATCAGGTTGCGCAGCCAGACATTGCCCTCGTCCTGATTGTAGCGGCGATGCCAGAACATGTTGGTCTGCAGCGCCGGCAGGCGCAGCGGCGGTTTGATGTAACGCAGTCCGAAGGGCGCGGCAGCACTCTCGGCGAGCTTGCGCGGCACCGTCACCACCAGCGCCGTGGTGCTGACGATGTAAGGAACCGCCGTGAAATGCGGCACCCGGAAGCGCACGCTGGGCAGCACGCCGGCCTTCTCCAGATTCTGGTTGATGCGATCATAAGGACTCTCCAGCGAAGACACCATCAGGTGCTCGGCTGCCAGGAATTCCTTCAGGCTGACTTCGCCGCGCTTGTCCAGCGCATGGCCGATACGGAACATGCTCACGTATTCCTGGCGGAACAATCGCCGCTGGTACAGCGCCTCCGACAGATTGTCGAACGCGCCGATGGCCAGGTCCACCCGACCCGCTTCCATTTCACTCTTCAGGTCGATTGCCCCGGCACGCACGGTCGACAGGCTCACGCCCGGCGCGACCTCGGCACAGGCTTCGATCAGGCGCGGCATGAAATACACCTCACCCACATCGGTCATGGCAATCGTGAAGCGGCGCTCGCTGGTCTGCGGCGCAAAGCCTTCCTGCAGGTTGAGAGCACGGGCTACCTGCTGCAGCGCCGCAGCCACCGGCTCGGCCAGCTGTTCGGCAAAGGGCGTGGGCTGCATCCCTTGCGCCGTACGCACGAACAGCTCATCGCCGAAGCTGCGCCGCAAGCGCGCCAGCGCGTTGGACACCGCCGGCTGCGACAGCCCCAGCCGACGGGCGACCGAGGAGATCTGGCGTTCCTGGAAGACTTCCTGAAATACCACCAGCAGATTGAGATCGATGTCGCGCGGTTCGATGAGGGCCATGGTCAGCTCGGCAGTACGGCAAACGCGTGCACTGCAATATTCATGAAATGAATGGATCGTATTTTCGTATTTATATCGTAAAAGAAGGGCGATTGCACTACAGTGACGGCGCGACAACACCATCAAGAGCCGCGCAGCAGCGTCTGCGCACACGGCCATGCAATCTGCCATTGTCGGCCGCATCGGCCCATGGATGGCAGGCAACACAACTAAAAAAACGTAAAGACAGACGAGGAGCACGACAATGAGTATCCACGCAAGTGGCGCTCTCCCCACGGTCCATGTGGACCAGGTGGTGGAGCAGGGCCGGTTCGGCACTTTTCAATTCGGCCTGCTGCTGCTGCTGTGCGGCCTGTGCCTCATCATCGATGGTTTCGACGTGCAGGCCATGGGCTATGTGGCCCCGGCCATCATCGCCGACTGGGGCGTGAGCAAGGCCAGCCTGGGACCGGTATTCGGTGCCGGCCTGTTCGGCATGCTGCTGGGCTCGCTGGTGCTTACCCCGGTGGGTGACCGCTACGGCCGCCGTCCGGTCCTGATCGCCTCGACCCTGTTCTTTGCGGTCTGCATGCTGGTGACGCCGCTGGTCACCACCATCGATCAGTTGCTGATCGTGCGTTTCATCACCGGCTTCGGCCTGGGCAGCATCATGCCCAATGCGATGGCGCTGGTCGGTGAATACAGCCCCTCGTCCTCCCGCGTGACCCGCATGATGCTGGTCTCCTGCGGCTTTACCGTGGGCGCTGCGGCCGGCGGATTCGTGAGCGCAGCGCTGATCCCGGCGCACGGCTGGCATGCAGTGTTCTGGGTGGGCGGTGCAGTGCCGCTGGTGCTGGGCCTGGCGATGCTGGTCTGGCTGCCGGAATCGATACAGTTCCTGGTGCTGCGCCGTCGTGCGCGCAGCCAGGTGGCGCGCTGGCTGCGCAAGCTCGATCCCGCCATCCGCATCGATGACAGCACCGAGGTCGTGGTCAAGGAAAGCAAGGCCGAAGGCATGCCGGTAGCCGCCCTGTTCCGCGATGGCCGCGCCGGTGTCACCGTGCTGCTGTGGCTGATCAGCTTCATGAACCTGATCAACCTGTACTTCCTCTCCAATTGGCTGCCTACGCTCATTCGTGACGCCGGTTATTCCACCAGCATGGCGGTGCTGATCGGCACCTCGCTGCAAGTGGGCGGCGTGGTCGGTACGCTGACCTTGGGCCGCTTCATCAACCGCTTCGGCTTCACCCGCGTACTGGGCAGCTGCTTCCTGCTGGCCTGCGTGTCCATTGCGCTGATCGGCAAGGTGGCGGCCATGCCGGTGCTGCTGTTCCTGGCGGTGATCGTGGCGGGCTTCTGCATCGTGGGTGGACAACCGGCCGTCAATGCACTGGCCGGTACCTTCTACCCGACCACGCTGCGCTCCACCGGCATCGGCTGGGCGCTGGGCATCGGCCGCATCGGCTCGGTGGTCGGGCCGGTCATCGGCGGCCAACTGATCGCGCTGCAGTGGAGCAATGGTTCGCTGTTCATCGCAGCGGCGGTGCCGGCGCTGATTTCGGCGCTGACCATCGCGCGCCTGCATCGTACTTCCCGAGGAGTGTCCGCATGAATACCGTCACCGATTCTTCCGTCAGCCATCACGTGCATACACGCGGCTACCAGTCCGGCTTCGGCAATGAGTTCGCCACCGAGGCCCTGCCGGGTGCGCTTCCCGCGCACCAGAATTCGCCGCAGCGTGCGCCCTATGGCCTGTATGCCGAGCAGATTTCCGGTACCGCTTTCACCGCGCCGCGCGGTCACAACCGTCGCTCGTGGCTTTATCGCATCCGTCCGGCAGCAGTGCATCATCCGTTCGAGCCAATGGAACGCGGCCTGCTGGTGAGTCACTTCGACGACGTCGCAGCGCCGCCCAACCAGTTGCGCTGGGACCCGCTACCCATGCCGACCGTGCCCACCGATTTCATCGAAGGGATGGTCACCATGGCCGGCAACGGCTCGCCGCAAGCCCAGAGCGGTTGCGCCATCCACCTGTATGCCGCCAATTGCTCGATGACCGATCGCTTCTTCTATTCGGCCGATGGCGAACTGCTGATCGTGCCGCAGCTGGGCCGCCTGCAATTGCGTACCGAGCTGGGCGTGATCGATATCGAGCCGCAGGAGATCGCCGTCATTCCGCGTGGCGTGCGCTTCCAGGTGCGCCTGCCGGATGGCGAGGCACGCGGCTACATCTGCGAGAATTTCGGCGCGCTGCTGCGCCTGCCTGATCTCGGTCCGCTGGGTTCCAACGGACTGGCCAATCCGCGCGATTTCGCCACGCCGCACGCCTGGTACGAAGACCGCGAGGGCGACTTCCAGCTCATCGCCAAATTCGGCGGCAATCTGTGGCAGGCGAAGATCGGCCATTCGCCGCTGGATGTGGTGGCCTGGCATGGCAACTATGTTCCCTACAAGTACGACCTGCGCCACTTCAACACCATCGGTTCGATCAGCTACGACCATCCCGATCCCTCGATCTTCCTGGTGCTGCAGTCGCAGAGCGATACGCCCGGCGTGGATACGATCGACTTCGTGATCTTCCCGCCGCGCTGGCTGGCTGCTGAAAATACCTTCCGTCCGCCCTGGTTCCACCGCAACGTGGCCAGCGAATACATGGGCCTGATCACCGGCCAGTACGATGCCAAGGAAGGCGGCGGCTTTGTGCCCGGCGGCGGCAGCCTGCATAATTGCATGAGCGGTCACGGACCGGACGCGGCCACCTTCGAGAAAGCCAGCCGCATCGATACCAGCACCCCGAACAAGGTCGACCACACCATGGCCTTCATGTTCGAGACCCGCAACATCCTTTGCCCGACCCGTCACGCCCTGTCCGCGCAGACCTTGCAGCGCGATTACCAGGACTGCTGGCTGGGCATCCAGAAGAACTTCAACCCGGAGCGCGCATGAGCCTGCCTAGCCTGAAAATGAACGAAACCCATGACACCTCGCTGCGTAGCTGGGTCCAGAGCGCCAATGCAGAAAGCAGCAGTTTCCCGATCCAGAACCTGCCTTACGGCGTGTTTCGCCGCAGTGGCAGTGAAGAAGCCTTCCGTGCGGGCGTTGCCATCGGCGACCAGATTCTGGACCTGCCGGCCGCCCAATCAGCCGGCGCCTTCTCGGGCTTCGATGAAGCCACGCGCACGGCAGCTCATGCAGCCTGCAGCGGCAGCAGTTTGAATGCCCTGATGGCGCTCACGCCGGCCGCCTGGTCGGCACTGCGCCTGGCGTTGTCGCGCCTGCTGCGCAGCGGTTCGGCGCACCAGACCGAGCTGGCCGCCTGCCTGGTGCCTCAGGCCCAGACCGAATACGATGTGCCGGCCGTGATCGGCGACTACACCGACTTCTACACATCGATCCACCACGCCACCACGATAGGCAAGCTGTTCCGTCCGGACAATCCGCTGCTGCCCAACTACAAATGGGTGCCCATCGGTTATCACGGCCGTGCTTCTTCCATTGGGATCTCGGGCCAGCAGTTCCGCCGTCCGGTGGGCCAGACCAAGGCCCCCGATGCAGACCTGCCCACTTTCGGTCCCTGCAAGCGGCTGGATTACGAACTGGAACTGGGCATCTTCATCGGCGGCGGCAATGCCCTGGGCGAGCCGGTCCCGATGGCGCAGGCCGAGGACAAGGTGTTTGGACTTTGTCTCCTGAACGACTGGTCCGCACGCGATGTGCAGGCCTGGGAATACCAGCCGCTGGGCCCCTTCCTGTCGAAGAGCTTTGCTTCCACCATCTCGCCCTGGATCGTCACGCTGGAAGCACTGGCGCCGTATCGTTGCGGATGGACGCGCCCGGCGGACGACCCGCAACCGCTGCCTTACCTGGATGCGCCGACCCTGCGCGAGAGCGGTGCTGTTGACATCGAACTGGAAGTGCTGATCCAGACCGCTGCCATGCGTGAAGCGGGCAGTGCGCCGCAGCGGCTCTCGCTGGGCAACTATCGGGATGCCTACTGGACCGTGGCGCAGCTGGTCACGCACCATACCGTCAATGGCTGCAACTTGCGTCCGGGCGATTTCTTCGGGTCGGGGACCTTGTCGGGTCCGGCACCGGACCAGGCCGGTTCGCTGCTGGAACTGAGCGGTGGCGGCAAGACCCCGCTGACCCTGGCCAATGGCGAGAAGCGCGTCTTCCTGGAAGATGGCGATACCATCATCCTGCGCGCAGTGGCTCGTCGCGATGGCTTGCCCAATATCGGTTTCGGTGAAGCGGCCGGCACCGTGTTGCCTGCACGCAGCCTGGCCTGATCCGATTGTCTTTCCTGAAGGAAGCAAGCGCATGACTACCCTCTACAGCTATTTCCGCAGCTCGGCCTCCTATCGCGTGCGCATCGCCCTGAACATCAAAGGCGTGGCTTACGAAACGGCGGCCGTGCATTTGTTGAATCAGGGCGGCGAGCAATTGCTGCCCGCCTTCACGCAGTTGAATCCGCATGCGCTGGTCCCGGTACTGGCCGACCAGGGCAAGCTGCTCACGCAATCGATGGCGATGCTGGAGTATCTGGAAGAGCGCTATCCGACGCCCTCCCTGTTGCCGGGCGATGCCTTTGCGCGAGCGCATATCCGCGAACTGTCGCTGGCCATCGCCTGTGAAATCCATCCGCTGAACAACCTGCGCGTGCTGCGTTATCTCAAGCACGCGCTGGCGGTGGATGAGGCGCAGAAGACGGCCTGGATCCAGCACTGGATCAAGCTCGGTTTCACCGCGCTGGAACAGCAATTGGCGGCCGATGCCACGCGTGGCCACTTCTGCGTAGGCGATGCACCGACCATGGCCGATTGCTTCCTGATTCCGCAGATCTTCAATGCGCGCCGTTTCGAAGTGGACATGGCGCCTTACCCGACGCTGTGCGCCATCGAGGCCGCCTGCAATGCGCTGCCCGCTTTCGAGCAGGCGCATCCGGCGCAACAGCCCGACGCCGCGTAAGCGATCAGCCCGGGCTGCGGCGCGGTACCAGCAGGTTGCCGGTCATGATGAGCACGGCTTCGTCGTGCTGGTTGTAAGTCGTCACGCGATGGTTGAGGAATCCCTGCTGCGGCTTGGATTGCGAAGTCTTGATGCCCAGCACTTCGGCTTCCAGGCGCAGCACATCGCCGGGACGGGTCGGACGCGGCCAGCGGAATTCATCGAAGCCGGCACCGATGATGCCGCCCTGGATGTGCAGGGTATCGACCAGCAGGCGCATGGTCAGCGCGGCGGTATGCCAGCCGCTGGCGGCCAGGCCACGGAAGAAGGTCTGCTGTGCAGCAGCGTCGTCGAGGTGGAAGGGCTGGGGATCGTACTGTTGGGCGAACTGCTTGATCTCTTCGGCGCTTACGGTGAGCGTGCCCGGCGAGCGAAATACCTGGCCCGGCTGGAAGTCATCGAGATAGTTGAGGGTGGTCACTGAGTCTCCATTCCTGGTATGCACGCTGTAACGTGCTTGTTGTCGTCATGGGGCAGGTAGCCAGTATAACGATACCGCGCTGCTTATGGACGGGCGGCCAGCCAGGTAGTGATTTGCTGGTGCTGATGCATCCTGCGGAAGGTCTGTGGCGAACGCCAAGCGATCAGTTGACCGATCAATTGATACTCGGCCTCCAGCGTACGGTGGAATATCGGCTCGTGATGGGCGATGCGGTTGCGCAATTGTCGGATCGTTTCAAGTGCGTCATGGATGGCCTTGCGATGTTGTGCCACGGAGCGGCGCGGATCGAGATATGGGAAGACGCGCCGCAGGTGAGGATTCCATAGTCGTCCATCATGCCTTGCGGCGAACATGCGCTGCCAGAAGACGAACTTGAGTTCCGCAATCACTTTGCCCGTCTGCCCGATCGGTAGTCCTGCCCGGGCCTTGGCCAAATCATGGCGCGCACCATACGCGATCGAACTGGCCGGCAAGCTTTGTTCAAAGGCGGAGGCCCATGGCCACGCAGCACCGTATTTGGCAGCAAGGGCGTCGTCCACCGCATTGCGCAGCACGACTTCACACAAGTGCAGGGGTGTCAGGAAGGCAGCGGAGACCTGCGCGTTCCACAGGTAGAGATTGAGTGCGGCAGGGTCGTCGGGGCCGTGGCAGTGGGTGGCCGCCGCGTAGGTCGAGATGCGCGCGGGCGAGAGTGCCCGGTGGATTTCCGCTATCTGTGCCTGAATTGACATTGCACCCGTTAACCCCTATAGTCGCCACGCGAGCCACGGGATCTGTTAGCGCAAGCTTCCCCCCGAGGACACACGAGAGTTTAACGACGAACCCCGCTTGCAGCGGGGTTTTTCCATTGGGCTTCGGATAAAGCGGAGCAACCTGGGATTTATTCGATGCAGCGGTGACGCGCAACCCGGTGTCACCGCTTCCTCTGCCACGCCATTCGGCACGGCCGTTCTCATCACGACGACTTGGACAACTTCGCCAGCTGCTGGGTCAGATAGCTCTGCCGCGACTGCATCGTCGCCAGCGTGACGTTGAGCCGGTTGAACTGGTTGGTGTAGTTGTCCTTCAGGGTTTGCAGCCGATCATTGGCCGCGGTCTGCTGGTCGGTCACGGTCTTGAGGCTGTCCTGCAGGCCCTTGGTCTTGGTGGCCAGCGTGCCGCTGTCGCCCAGGATGCTGTCCATCAGCTTCTGCAGCTTGGGCACGACGCCGGAGGTCCCGGTGAAGAGCTTGGCGACCGCGTCGAAATCCTTGTTGCCGGCCGTCGTCAGCTTGGCCGCATCCAGCGCCAGCGTGCCATCCTTCTGGAACGAGATCCCCACCTGCGACAGGTTCATACCGCCATCGTCGCCCAGTGCGCCCAGCATGGTGCCGCGGATCTGCGTCATCATGTTCAGCACGGAAGATTCCGCTGCCAGCGGCGAGCCGGTGCTGGCCTGGCCCTTGGTGGTGGACGGGGTCTGCTTGGTGAGGTTGGTCACGGCCTTGGCCAGGTTGTTGTAGGCCGTCACGAAACTGTTGGCCGCCGTCGACAGGCCGCTGGTGTCATTGGCGACGGACAGCGAGAAATTGTCCGCCGCCGTCGTCACCTTCGCCAGGTTCAGCGTCACGCCCGAAATCGCATTGCTGACCTTGTTGGTGGTGCTGGTCACCGCCACGCCATCGATGGTCAGCTTGGCATCCTGCGCCTTGGCCAATTGCCCCATGCTGCTGCCGGACAGGTTGGCATAGTCATTGCTGCCGACCAGCTTGATCGGATCCGTGCCGGCCGGCGTGAGCACCAGATGGTCATTGCTGCCGTCGTTGCTGATGCTGGCGGTCACGCCGGTATTGGCATCGTTGATGGCTTTCATCACGTCGTTCAGGCCGATGGCACCGCTGTTGTCGAGATCGGTCGGGGTGATGGTGAAGGACTTGCTGCCGACCTGCAGCGCCAGGCTGCCGCTGCTGTAAGTCTGGTTGGTCGCTACGCCCGTGGTGGTGACGGTGCCGCTGGGATCGAAGTTGAACACCGCAAAATTGCCGGTGCCGCTGACCCGCAGGCTGTTGGCCGCGCCGCTGTCCTTGGCGGTGAGCACCAGGTGATCGTTGGTGCCGTCGCTGACGATGGCCGCATTGACGCCCGCATCGCTGGCGTTGATGGCATCGCGCACACCGGCCAGGGTATT
Source organism: Herbaspirillum sp. 1173 (assembly GCF_031455335.1). Classification (NCBI taxonomy): domain Bacteria; kingdom Pseudomonadati; phylum Pseudomonadota; class Betaproteobacteria; order Burkholderiales; family Oxalobacteraceae; genus Herbaspirillum; species Herbaspirillum sp. 1173. Next base: position 367,319 of record NZ_JAVDSP010000004.1, read on the forward strand.
GGTCTTGGGCTGGATCAGCGTGGTCGAGCCATTGCCGGTCTTGATGGCCAGCACGCCATTGTCGAAGGTGGTGCCGGGCACGATGCCGGCCGAGCTGACCTTGACCGCCTGCGCCAGCTGGCTCACGCCGATGCTGTACTTGCCGGCGGCGGCCTTGGTGGCATCGCGCGGGGCCTGGATCTGCGTCACCGAGCCCGACACGCTGGGGTCATAGCTCAGCCCGGACAGCGAATTGTTGGCCGTGACCTTGATGGTGTTGGCCGTGCCGCCGGTATTGGATTCCAGGACCAGATGGTCGCCGCTGCCATCGGTGACGATGGAGGCCGTCACCCCGGCCTTGGAGGCATTGATGGTGTCGCGCAGACCCGCCAGGGTGGCATTGGCCTGCAGCGTGATGAAGGTGGGCGAGTTGGTGCCGATCTTGATGGCGATCGAGTCGCCGGCATTGAAGGTGGTGCCGCTGGCATAGCCACCGGATTTCAACTTCTGTGCCAGGACCTTGGTCGAGTCGTCACTGTTGGCCTCTGCCGTGAACGGATCGGTGGTCAGGCTGGTGCCGGTGCCGGCATTGGACACGGTGGTCTTCTGCGCACTGAAGCTGGCGGCCGTCATGACCTTCAGGGCGCTTTGATAGCTGGTCAGCGCATTCTTCAGCGAGCCATACGCGGAAATGAGCGTATTGAAGCCGCTTTCCTTGGTCTTCAGCGGTGTGAGCTTGGACTTGCTCTCGACCGCGATGAGCTGGTTGACCAGCGTCGAAACGTCAAGCGGACCGGCCGATGTCGAGATCGTCCCCGTGGAAGTTGCCATGTTGACCCCTAAGCAAACGTGATGTTCTTGTAATTTGAGAAACTGACCCTTCGTCAGCGCACCCGAAGGTTAACGGCACGTCTTTACAAAAGTAAAGGGGAGTTTGCTGACCAATAGTCGTGTTTTTCTGGGGAATTTGTGGAGATTGGATGGAGATGCCGCAATCCGGCCATCGCAGAGGGCATAAATGTAAAGATGAGGCCGAGGGCTTGCCGCGCTGGAAAAGGCTTGCTGTGCGGAAATTGACAGGGGGGTGTGCAAAAACGATCAGGAGGGTTCGCGATCGTCTGTACAGAAAAAAGGGCAGGAAAAAGGCGAGGATAAAGGCCAGCAAAACGTACCGAAAAACGGTGCAGACAGCGCAGCCGCCACATGCAGGGCGTGCCAGGCTGCCACCGCACGGTACCGGCCGGCGGTGGCCAGCCCACGGGGCTCAGGTCTGGATGAATTTTTCCAGCGGATAGTGATGCTTGATGAAGGGCGACTTGATGACGATGTAGCTGAAATACTTCTCGATGCGCAGGTTCTGTTCCAGCAGCGATTCGATCACGCTCTGGTAATGCACCACGCTGCGGGTCATGAACTTGAGCAGGTAGTCATAGCCACCGCTGACCAGATGGCATTCGATGATTTCATCGACGTTGCGGATGGTGGCTTCGAACTTGGCGAAGTCTTCGCGCCGATGGTCCGACAGCGTCACCTCGGTGAACACGATCTGGACGTCGGCCAGTTTCTCCAGACGGATATACGCGCCATAGCCGCTGATGTAGCCGGCCTTCTCCAGGCGCTTGACGCGGATCAGGCAGGGACTGGGCGAGAGGCCGACGGCGTCGGCCAGGATTACATTGGTAATGCGGCTATTCTGCTGCAGGTGACACAAAATCCTCAGATCGATCCGGTCCAGTTTCAACGCGCCGTTAGTCATCATGTTGCCTCGGGTTATTCGACTCAGCCTGCCGGTTTGCCTCGCGTATCGCACGCAGCGCAATCCGGCAGGATGTAGCAGGGCATTTTAACCCCTCCGGCGGCGATTTCCCCATCGTGCCGGAGGCGATACTCGCATGGGCCGGCTCAGCGCACGGCCTGGCGCACCTCGGGTTGGGCCAGCACTTCATCGAGGATGGCACGCAGGCGCGCAAACATCAGCGCGAAATCCTCTTCCGTGTAGCACAGCGCGGGCGCAAAGCCGAGGATGTTGTCGCCGAAGGCGCGGAACACCAGGCCATGGCGATAGGCCACCTGGAAGATGCGATCGTGCAGCTTCAGCTCGGGTGCAAAGCGTGCCTTGGTCTGCTTGTCAGCCACCAGTTCCAGTGCGCCCAGCAGGCCACGGCTGCGCGCATCGCCCACCAGCGGATGATCGAGCAGGGCGCGCAGGCCACCGGAGAAGACCGGTTCCAGGCGTCGGCCGTTTTCCAGCAGGCCGCCTTCCTCATAGAGCCGCAGGACCTCCAGCGCCACCGCCGCACTGACCGGATGGGCCGAGTAGGTCTGGCCATGGCCGACCACGGTGCTCATCGGTGCGCCATCGGCAATGCCGTTGTAGACACGGTCCGACATCATCACCGCGCCCATCGGCGCATAGCCGGCGGTGAGGCCCTTGGCCATGGTCATCAGGTCGGGCTGCACGTCTTCGTCCAGGCAGGCGAACATCGGGCCGGTGCGGCCGAAGCCGGTGATGACCTCGTCCACCACGAACAGGATGTCCAGCTGGTTGCAGGCCAGCTGCATGGCCTTGAGCCAGCCCTTGGGCGGCACCACCACGCCACCGGAACCCTGGATCGGTTCGCAGAAGAAGGCGGCGACATTGTCCGCGCCCAGTTCGGCGACCTTGTCGCGCAGCGATTGCACCGAGGCCGCGATGATCGCTTCATCGCCCTGCAGCTCGCTGCGGTAGGGATAAGGCGAAGGCAGGTAATGCTGGGTCGGCAGCGGCAGGTTGAAGTTGTAATGGAAATTGGGCAGTGCAGTCAGGCCTGCGCCCACCGAGGACGAACCGTGATAGCCACGCTGCAGCGAGATGAAATGCTTTTTGCTCGGTTTGCCGATGGAGTTGTGATAGTGCGTGATGTAGCGAATGGCCGCATCCACCGCATCGGAACCGCCCAAGGTGAAATACACGTGCTTGAGCGACGCCGGGCTGATGTCCACCAGTTTCTTGGCCAGCAGGATGGCCGGTTCCGAGGCGAAGTGGAAATAGCCGGTGGCATACGGCAGGCGCTGCATCTGTTCGGTCGCGGCGCGGATCACGCTTTCCTGGCCATAGCCGGTATTGACGCACCACAGTCCCGAGAAGGCATCCAGCAACTGCTTGTCCTGGTGATCGGTCAGGTAGGCACCCTGGCCCGACTTGAGGATGATGGGTCCCAGTTCTTCATGCTCGCGGAAGCTGGCAACGGGGTGGATCAGGTGGCTGCGGTCGAGCGCGGCCAGAGCGGAAGTTTGCATAGAGGTGGACTCGCTGAAGATGCGTTGAACAAGGCCGTGCAGGCAAACGGCACAACCGGCATGTGTTCTATCCTATGCCCCCGGCCGCGCAGGCGATGCGCAAGATGCGGGGCTGAAAAAGCATGTTCATGGGTTTTGCGCGCTGCTGCGGCATTTTCTGCGGCAGCAGTGCGGACACGTCAGTCCAGCCTCAGCCCAGCGCCTGGTTGACGATGGAAAACAGCTGCATGCCCGCATCGCGTACCGGTGGTTCACCCTTGCACATGCGCGTGACATGGTCCACGCAGGTCAGGCCCAGCTTGTCGAACCAGGCCGGCAGGCCGCTCGATTCGAAGACGTCGATGCGGATGAAGGAATCCGAATAGGTATTGATCCAGTGTGCGATCAATCCCTTGGCGCGTTCCGCGTCGGGTGCCACCACCGGCCCGATCACGCGGCCATGGCCGAAGCGGCGCACCAGCGCAAAGCCCAGCATCTCGCCATCGCGGTCCAGTGCCACGCCTTCGGATATCTCCAGCAGGGCCAGCAGCAGCTTGCTGCGATCCATGCCGGTGGCCTGCGCATCCAGTTCCAGCAGGCGATGGACATCATTCTTGCCCATCGGCCGCACGCGCTCGCCCGGTGGCAGCGACACCAGCACCGGCTGCGCTGACGAGCCCTGGAACTGGTGCAGCACATCCTGCTGCACGAAACCCAATTGCTTGTAGAGCGGCATGCCGGCCGCCGTCGCGTTGACGATCAGGCTACGGCCATTGACCTCGCTGGCCGCATGCTGCATCAGCCGCCGTCCCAGGCCGCGCCGCTGCAACTCGGTCTGCACCAGCAGCATGCCGATGACGGCGTGGTGCTCGCCATAGGTGGTGCAGACCACGCTGCCGACGGTGCGCAGCGCCGCGTCCGAGGCGGTGTTTTCCAGCAAGTAGCCTTGCCCCATCTGCAGCAGGAAATTCCAGTCTTCCAGCCGGTGCGGCCACTTGAAGCGCAGCGACAGCCGGTGGCAGTGGCCCAGGTCATCCGTTGCAATCGGCCGCAAGAGCAGGTCGGGCAAGGGCTCGCGGGCGGTCTCGGGCTCGTGGGTGGACAGCGCGGGCATGGTGGCTCCTGTTGGTTTCAGTGAGAGGGGCAGCTAGGCAGGGGAGGACTCAGAGCTGGCCCTGGCAAACGTATTTGGTGTGCAGGTAATCATCCAGGCCATGCACCGAGCCTTCGCGGCCATAACCGGATTCCTTCACGCCGCCGAAGGGCGCCGCTTCCGCTGCCAGCGCACCTTCGTTGACGCCCACGATACCGCTTTCCAGCGCATCGGTGACGCGATGGATGCGGCGCACATCGGTCGAATAGAAATACGCCGCCAGGCCGAAGGGCGTGGCATTGGCGGCGGCGATCACTTCCTCTTCCGTCGAGAAGCGGGTAATTGGTGCCACCGGTCCGAAGGTCTCTTCGCAGCTGCATTGCATCTCGCCGGTGACGTTGGCCAGCACGGTCGGGGCATAGTAGTTGTCGCTTTCGAAGCCGGCGCCCTGCAGGCGCTTGCCGCCGGTGATCACGCGCGCACCGCGTTCGATGGCATCGCGCACGTGCTGGTCGATCTTGCCAATGGCGCGGGCGTTGATCATGGGGCCGATCTGCGAAGCCGGATCGGTGGCCGGGCCGACCTTCAGTGCCGCCACGCGCGCCCCGAGCTTGGCCACGAAGTTTTCATAGACCTTGTCTTGCACGTAGATGCGGTTGGGGCTCACGCAGGTCTGGCCGCCATTGCGGAACTTGGCGGCCATCACGCCATCGATGGCGGCATCGATATCGGCATCATCAAAGACGATGAAAGGCGCATTGCCGCCCAGTTCCAGCGAGAGCTTCTTCAAGGTATCGGCCGAATGGCGCGCCAGGTGCTTGCCCACGGCGGTCGAGCCGGTGAAGCTGATCTTGCGCACGCGGCCATCGGCCAGCCACACATCGACCACTTCCGGGGTACGTTCGCGCGAGGCCGTGACGATGTTGATGACCCCGGCCGGCACGCCCGCTTCCAGTGCCAGGCGGATCAGCGCCAGCGACGTCAGCGGCGTGTCCTCGGCCGGTTTGCACACCACGGTGCAGCCGGCGGCCAGGGCCGGGGCGATCTTGCGGGCGATCATCGCTGCCGGGAAATTCCACGGCGTGATGGCCGCCACGACACCCACCGGTTCCTTCAACGCCATCATGCGGCGGCCGGTGACCGGTGCCGGGATGATGTCGCCATTGGCGCGCGTGGCTTCTTCACCGAACCATTCCACATAGCTGGCGGCATAGGCCACTTCGCCCTTGGCTTCGGCCAGCGGCTTGCCCTGCTCGCGCGAGATCAGGCGGCCCAGGTCTTCCTGGTGCGCCAGCAGCAGATCGTTCCAGCGCTTGATGATGGTGGCGCGCTGCTTGGCCGGCGTGGCACGCCAGGCCGGGAAGGCGGCCACAGCCGCATCGACGGCAGCACGCGCGTCAGCGGCGGTACCGTCCGGCACGGTGGCAAACACCTGGCCAGTGGCCGGGTCAGTCACGTCCAGTACGCGGCCATCGGCCGCTGCGCGCCAGTCGGCGCCGATCAGTTGGGCGCCGGGCATCAGGTCCTGGCGATGCAGAGTCAGAGAGGTCATGGTGAGCATTCAGCAAAAGTTAATGCAACTATCAACGAGCATTCAATAAAAGTTAATGCAGCCAGCGGCGCATCATCAGGCCAGCTTGTCCTTGAGCTGGTAATACAGGCCGATCACCGGCAGGAACCACGGCGGCCCGAAGTGGCCGGGGATGGCCGGCCATTCGCGTTCGCGCCAGGGATTGGCCAGCGCGTCACCCGCCATCACCTGGGCCATGCACTGGCCCATGTGCACCGACATCTGCGTGCCGTGGCCGCTGTAACCCATGGAGTAATACAGTCCGTCGCGTTCGCCGGCCTGCGGCAGGCGGTCGCGTGTCATGTCGACCAGGCCGCCCCAGCAGTAGTCCAGGCGCACCTGGCCTAGCTGCGGGAAGGTCTCATGCAGGCCCTGACGCAGGATCTCGCCGCTGGCCGCATCGGACTGCGGACTGGAAATCGCAAAGCGCGCCCGTCCGCCAAAGACCAGGCGGGTATCGGGCGTCATGCGGAAATAGTGATGGATGTTGGCCACCGTGGTGTAGGTGCGCTGCCTGGCCAGCATCGCGGCAGCGCGCTCGGCGCCCAGCGGTTCGGTCACCACGATGAAACTGCCGATGGGCACGATGCGCCGGCGCAGCCAGCCGAAGCTGCCATAGGCACCGTGACGGCTGGCTCCGGTGGCCAGCAGCACCTGCTTGGCCGTGATGGTGCCGCGCGCGGTGTGGACGCGATGCGCGTGGGTGTTGCCGATGCGTTCCAGGCGTCGCACTTCGGTACCGGTATGGATGGCCGCGCCGTGACGTTCTGCCGCCGTGGCCAGGCCCCAGGCGAAGCGGCCCATGTGCATCTGGCCGCTGCGCTTGTACAGCAGGCCGCCGTGGAAGCGCTCGCTTTGCACCTCGGCACGCACGCGGGCGGCATCGAGGATCTCCACATCGCTGTCCACGCCATCGGCGATGAGACGGTCGGCGCTGCGCTGCAGGGCGTCCATCTGATACGGTTTGGTGGCCATCTTGAGCTTGCCGTGGCGCAGGAAATCGCAGGCGATCTGCTCCTGCTCCACCAGCCGTGCCACCGTATCGACCGCATCGTCATAGGCGTGATACCAGGCGCGGGCACGCTCCACGCCGACCTTGGCGGCGACCTCGGCATAGTCCACCGCGAGGCCGTTGTTGACGTGGCCGCCGTTGCGGCCCGAGGCTTCCGCTGCCACATGGGGGCCGGCTTCCAGCACCACCACCGAGGCCCCGCGTTTGGCGAAAGCCAGTGCCGCCGACAAGCCGGTGAAGCCGCCGCCGACGATGGCCACGTCAACCTGCGTGGGCAGCTCGCGCGTGGGGGAGATGAACTGCGGGGCAGAATCGGTCCAGTAGGATTCCAGCTTCATGGTCGGGGCTTCAGGCAGGTGAATGGGGAAAGGTGAGGCGGCAGACGCACTGCGCCACGTCATCAAGGATAGAACGCATAAGCCAGCGCCGTGACGCGAACTGCCCGCCGCCAGCGGCATGGCATGCCGTTGTGGCGGGGCGGTTCGGCATTTTGTTTGCCATGCGGCATCTCCGGATGAAGTGGCGTGGAGGTATCAGTAACCGCGCTGGCGGTCGATCAGGCCCAGCAGCGGCAAGCCCTCGCGATGGCGGCGCAGGTTTTCCAGCACCGCATCGACCGCACCATCGGGCTGGGTCATGCTGGCGATGTGCGGCGTGAGCACGATGTCGGGATGGGTCCAGAAGGGATGGCCCTGCGGCAAGGGTTCGGTCTCGCACACGTCCAGTACGGCGGCGCTCAACTGGCCGTCATTCAAGGCGGCCAGCAGGTCGTCTTCCACCAGATGGCCACCGCGTCCGACGTTGACCAGCGCAGCACCGCGCGGCAATTGCGCAAACAGCTCGCGGTTGAGCAGGCCGCGCGTATCGTCGGTCAGCGGCACCAGGCACACCAGCACATCGGTACGCGCCAGGAAGTGGCGCAGGCCATCGCTGCCGCTGTAGCAATCGATACCGTCCATCTGGTGCGCCGAACGGCTCCATCCTGCGCAGGGGAAACCCAGTCCGTGCAACTGCTGCAGCACGGCGCGCCCCAGCATGCCCAGTCCCAGCACGCCGACGCGGCAAGCCGAGGCCGGGCGCACGCGATGGGCGCGCCACACCTGTTCCCGCTGCTGTCGCGCATACACGCGGCTGTCACGATGCAGGCCCAGCACCGCGTGCGTCACGTACTGCACCATGCCGGCGGCGATGCCGGGTTCGGTCATGCGCACCACCGGCAGGTCCGGGGGCAGGGTGGACATGTCGAACTGGTCGATGCCGGCCCCGACCGAGAACAGGATTTCCAGATGGGGGAAGCGCTGGGCGATATCCTCCGGCGGCGTCCAGGCGGCCAGATAGCGCACGCTGCTGCCATCGCCTTCATGCGGCCAGATATGGAAGGGCAGCTCGGGGGCCTTCTCGGCAAACAGTTGCGCCCATTCGGCACCGCGGACCGGATCGGCCTTGTAGAGAAAAGTCATGGTGGTTTCGTGCGGGCCGTTCAGCCCAGTGCCTGGTTGATCATGGAATAGGTGCGCCACGCGGTGGCGGGCGCGGGCGGAGTGCCGCGGCACATGCTGACCACGTTGTCCACGCAGGTCAGGCCGATCTCTTCGAGCCACGGTTTGAGGCCGGTCCGGCCCGGCACGTCGATGCGCAGATAAGCGCCGGGATAGGCGTTGATCCAGTAAGCGATGAGCGTCTTCGCATCTTCCACATGGCTGGCGATGACGGGGCCGATCACGCGGCCGCGCCCGAACTCGCGCAGATAGGCGACGCCCTTGACCTGGCCCGCCTGTTCCAGCACGGCCACTTCAGAGGTGTCCAGCAGCGGCACCAGCAGGGCGCTGCGGTCCATGCCGCTGGCCTGTCGGTCCAGTGCCAGCAGATAAGGCACTTCGTCCTTGCGCAACGGGCGGATGCGCGCGCCTGCGGCCAGCACCGGGGTGGCACGCGCGGTGGTGCTCTGGTGCTGGCTCAGGGTATCGGTGACCACGAAGCCCAGCTTCTCATAGAGCGGGCGTCCGGCCTCGGTGGCATTGAGGATGACGTTGCGCGTACCGGCATCCTGCAGCAGGCGCTGCATCATGGCGCGGCCCAGGCCACGGCCCTGCAGGGCATCGGTGATGATGACCAGGCCCAGCGAGGCATAGTCCTCGCCGAGCGGGCAGAGCATGCCGCTGCCGGCCACGCTGCGCGTGCCATCGGGTTCTTCCAGTTCCACCGCCCAGCTGCTGCTGACCTGATGATGGAACTGCCAGTCGGCCAGCCGGTGCGGCCAGTAGAGGTGCAGACTCATGGCGTGGCAACTGGCCAGGTCCTCGGGGCGCATGGGGCGCAGGGTGGTCTGTACGGTCTGTACGGCCTGACCGGCCGGGAGCGTGCTTTGGGTAGTCATGCAGCGTGTCCTTGTCGATACGGTGGCGATGCGGATGAGGCAGGGTCAATGGTCCCTGTTCCGTCAAATCCTATAAATATATAAATAGTTTGCTGGTTTCGGTCTTCTCGCGCTGCGGGCCGCGCCCGCTGGCCGGGTCCGCAACGCTACCCCAGCGATGATGCACCTGGCGCGGCATTGCGCGGCAGTTTTCAAGCCTGCCAATTCGCAATCTTATGGCGATCTGCCCCCTCTTCTCGGCACAAAATTGGGCGGCACCGGCAGTAGCATGATGCAGCCCCCGCAGGTTCTGCTTTGACAGGCCAGCGCGGTGCGCAAGCAGATGCGGAGCAGGCATCGCCTGCGCAAATGCAGTCCCGGACATGCGCCAGCCTGCGGACACGATCCGCACCAGCTTGGTGAAAATGCCCCAAAGCAGCGCACCCGGCTCGCATTGCTGCACTGCTCGGCAAGCTATGCTGATTGGACCGCAGAAAACACATATTTCTGTTTCGCGGCCCGGTCAAAAAGGAATAAATCGCAAGTTTCGCTATGTTGTAATCCTTCTCATGCAGTCAACCGCAATCCCGCAAGCAAGCAGCCTCCAGCGCAGGCCCAACAGGTGATGCGCCCCCTTTTTTGACAGGACGATTTTCCATGAGCATTTTCAAGCCCAAGTTCATTACCTTCGATTGCTACGGCACCCTGACCCGTTTCCAGATGTCGGAAACGGCACAAAAGATTTACGCCGATCGCGTCTCCGCCGAAGACATGCCGTTCTTCCTGCGCCAGTTCGCGGCCTATCGCCTCGATGAAGTGCTGGATCAATGGAAGCCCTACGAACAGGTCTGCAAGAACGCCATCACCCGCACCTGCGCGCGCTGGGGCATCAAGACCACCGACGAGGAAACCGGTGCCTTCTACAAGGCCGTGCCGACCTGGGGTCCGCATGCTGACGTACCGGCCGGCCTGTCCAAGGTGGCCAAGGAATTCCCGCTGGTGATCTTCTCCAATGCCGACGACAGCCAGATCATGCACAACGTCGAGCAACTGGGCGCACCCTTCCACAAGGTCTTCACCGCCCAGCAGGCACAAGCCTACAAGCCGCGCCTGAGCGCCTTCGAATACATGCTCGACAACCTGAACTGCAATCCGGAAGACGTGCTGCACGTGTCCTCCAGCCTGCGTTACGACCTCATGCCGGCCTCCGACATGGGCATCAAGAACAAAGTCTTCGTGGCCCGCGGCCATGAACCCTCGACCCCGTATTACGGCTACACCGAAATCAAGGACATCTCCGGCCTGCCGGGCGTGCTGGGTCTGTAAGGCGCTTGTCAGCAGTCAGCAGTGAGCGGGAGCTGCAGGGCTCCCGTGCAGTTTCCGTCATTCCCGGTGTGCTCCCGCCCTGGTATCAATGTTGCGAGGAGTGTGCCGGACCCAACAGGCGGCGTGCCCTCCCGAGGGATCTGCAACATGCAGACGGCAGGGCAGGCCGGTGGTCTTCGTGGTTGAACTTTTATCGTGAGGCATTTCATGAGCAAGCAGGAAAACGGACATCACCCCAAAGAGGGTTCCATCATCACCGGCGATGCGCTGGACCAGGCCCCTGGCGGCTTCACCCGTCGCGACATGATGCGCACCCTGCTGGCCGGCAGCCTCATGACGGTCGGCGGCACGGGCCTGCTGACGGCCAGCGGCAGCGTCATGGCACAGACCGGCAAGCGCGGCGGCAAGATGCGCATCGCCACCCAGACCAGCTCCACTGCCGATACCCTGGACCCGGCCAAGACCGCGCACTCCACCGACTACACCCGGGTGCACATGTTCTACAACGGCCTGACCAAGCTCGATGGCAAGCTCGCACCGCAGATGGTACTGGCTGAAGAAATGCTGACCACCGACGCCATCACCTGGACCGTCAAGCTGCGCAAGGGCGTGGTCTTCCATGACGGCAAGCCGTTTACCCCGGCCGACGTGGTCTACTCGATCATGCGCCACAAGGATCCGGCCACCGCCTCCAAGGTCAAGGTCGTGGCCGACCAGTTCGAATCGGTCAAGGCCACCGGCCCCAACGAAGTCCAGATCAAGCTCACCAGCGCCAACGCCGACTTGCCGGTGATCCTGGCGACCGCGCAGTTCCTCATCATCCGCGACGGCACCACCAACTTCAGCACCCCCAACGGGACCGGTGCCTTCAAGCTCAAGGAATTCACCCCGGGCGTGCGCACCATCGGCGTGCGCAACGAGAATTATTGGAAGACAGGCTTGCCCTACCTGGACGAAGTCGAACTCTTCGGCATCCCGGACGAAGCCGCGCGCGTCAATGCGCTGCTCTCCGGCGACGTGCACTGGATCAACGACGTCAACGCCCGTTCCACCGGCCGCGTCAAGGGCACGCCGGGCTACACCGTCATGGAAACCAAGTCGGGCCAGTACACCGACCTCGTCATCCGCCAGGACCAGGCCCCGGGCAACAGCATGGATTTCACGCTGGGCATGAAGTACCTGCTGGACCGCGAGCAGATCAAGATGGCCGCTTTCCGTGGCTATGCCGTGACCGCCAACGACCAGCCGATCGACCCGACCAACCGCTTCTACTTCGCCGGTCTGCCGCAGCGTCCCTTCGATCCGGAGAAGGCCAAGTTCCACCTGGAGAAGGCAGGCGTGCTGGGCAGCACCATCCCCATCGTGGCCTCGGTGGCCGCCACCGGTTCGGTGGACATGGCCGTGCTGATGCAGCAGAGCGCCGCCAAGATCGGCCTGAAGCTGGATGTGAAGCGCGTGCCAGCCGACGGCTACTGGTCCAACCAGTGGATGAAGGTGCCGGTCGGTTTCGGCAACATCAACCCCCGCCCCAGCGCCGACATCCTGCTCACGCAGTTCTTCAAGTCGGATGCGCAGTGGAACGAATCGGGCTGGAAGAATCCGCAGTTCGACCAGCTGGTGGTGGCCGCGCGCGGCGAGACCGACTTCACCAAGCGCAAGGCCATGTACGCCGACCTGCAGACCATGATCCACGAGAAGTGCGGCCTGGGTATCCCGGTCTTCATCATCAACCTGGAAGGCATGAGCACCAAGGTCAAGGGGATCGATCCGGTGCCGCTGGGTGCGTTCATGAACTACACCTGTGCGGAGTACGTCTGGCTGGACGCGTGAGTCCGGGAAAGTCTCACGCCTGACGTACGCTGTCAGTGGAAGTCGCGCGGGACCGGTCCATCTCGATGGCCGGCCCCGCCACTCGTTACCGAGGAAAGCTATGAATGGAATGATCCTGCGTCTGATCGTGCGCCGCCTGCTGCAGGCGGTGCTGACGCTGCTGCTGGTCTCGGCCGGCGTGTTCTTCATCACCAACCTGTTGCCGGGCGACGCCGCCCAGACCGCACTGGGCCAGGCCGCCACGCCGGAGACGGTGGCCGCACTGCGCCTGCAATACGGCCTGGACCTGCCGGCCCCGCTGCGTTATGCGCACTGGCTGGGCAACCTGCTCTCGGGCAACCCCGGCATGTCGCTGGTCAACAATGTGCCGGTGGCGCAGATGATCGGTGGCCGCCTGCCGACCTCGCTGATGCTGGCGGCCGTGACGGCCCTCGTATCGGTGCCGCTGGCGCTGTTCCTGGGCATCTTCTCGGCCATGTATCGCGGCTCCTTCTTTGACCGTGCCGTCAACGTCAGTGCCGTGTCGATGGTATCGGTGCCGGAATTCCTGGTGGCCACGGTGGCCGTGATGATCTTCGCGGTCAAGCTGCGCTGGCTGTCGGCGCTGTCGCATGCCAGCGATGCCGCCACCCTGGGTGCCTTCATCAAGGCCTATGCCATGCCGGTGCTGACCCTGTGCTGCGTGATCGTGGCCCAGATGACGCGCATGACGCGCGCCGCCGTGATCGATCAGTTGCGTTCGTCCTATGCCGAAATGGCGCTGCTCAAAGGCGTCAAGCGCACCCGCATCGTGCTGCGCCATGCGCTGCCCAACGCCATCGGCCCGATTGCCAATGCCGTGGCGCTGAGCCTGTCCTACCTGCTGGGCGGTGTGCTCATCGTCGAGAGCATCTTCAATTATCCCGGCATCGCCACCCTCATGATCGATGCCGTGACCACCCGCGACATGCCGCTGGTGCAAGCCTGTTCCATGATCTTCTGCACCGGCTACCTGCTGCTGGTGCTGACCGCCGATGTGCTGGCCATTGTTTCCAATCCAAGGTTGAAGACCCGATGAAAGCCCTCCACGACTCCACCGGCACCGAAGCGGGCGCGCCTGTCGCACCGGCTGCCGCAGCCACCGCACCCGCCAGGCGCGTGCGCCGCCATTCGACCATGGCCTGGATCGGCATGGTGATCGTCGGCTTCTGGATCCTGATGGCCATCCTCGGCCCCAGCATCTCGCCCTACGACGCCACTGCCATCGTCGATACCGACGTGTTCTCCGGCATGAGCCACAAGTTCCTGCTGGGCAGCGACTACCTGGGCCGCGACATGCTGAGCCGCATCCTCTTCGGCACCCGCGCCACCATCGGCCTGGCCTTGCTGTCGACCGTGGTGGCCAGCCTCTCGGGTACCGCCATCGCCTTGTTCGCGGCCTTCTCGGGCGGCTGGCGCGATGCCGTCATCAGCCGTGCGCTCGATGCCCTGATCTCGATTCCCAGCAAGATGTTCGCGCTGATGATGGTGGCCACTTTCGGCTCTTCCATGTTCCTGCTGGTGCTCACGGCGGCCATCACCTACATGCCCGGTGCCTACCGCATCGCCCGTTCCTTGGCGGTCAACGTGCAGGCCATGGAATACGTGCAGGCAGCGCGCGCTCGCGGCGAGGGCGTGTGGTACATCATGACCGTGGAAATGCTGCCCAACATGATCCGCCCGGTGCTGGCCGATTTCGGCCTGCGCTTCGTCTACGTGGTGCTGCTGCTGTCGGGCCTGAGCTTCCTCTCGCTGGGCGTGCAGCCGCCGGATGCGGACTGGGGTTCGCTGGTGCGGGAAAACATTTCCGGCCTGGGCGAAGGCGCCCTGGCGGTGATCATGCCGGCCCTGGCGATTGCCTCGCTGACCATCGGCGTGAACCTGTTGATCGATAACCTGCGCAGCAAGCGCGCTGCCAAGGAGTAAGCCCGTGAAGCAATTCGATATCTTCCTCGGCAAGGAAAGCGGCGTCGGTGCTGGCGCTGCGGCAGGCGGGGCGGCAGTGCGGCCCCTGGTGGAAGTGCAGGGCCTGCGCGTGAATGCCCGCAAGGACGACGGCACCCAGGTCGAGATCGTCAAGAACGTCAATTTCACCGTGGCCCCCGGCGAAGTGCTGGCCCTGATCGGTGAATCCGGTTCAGGCAAGACCACCATTGCACTCTCGCTGCTGGGCTATGCGCGTTCCGGTTGCCAGATCGCCGGTGGCCAGGTGCGCATCGGCCAGCGCCAGATCGACCAGATGGATGAGAAGGCGCTGCTGGCCATGCGCGGCCACCATGTGGCCTACATCGCCCAGAGTGCGGCGGCGGCTTTCAATCCGGCCCGTACCCTGATGGACCAGGTGATCGAAAGCGCCCTGCAGCACGGCGTGATGGACAAGGCCAGCGCCATGCGCAAGGCGGTCGAGCTGTTCCGCGCGCTGGCCCTGCCCAATCCCGACAAGATCGGTGAACGTTATCCGCACCAGGTCTCCGGTGGCCAGTTGCAGCGCGTGATGGCGGCCATGGCCCTGATCACCGATCCGGAACTGGTGATCCTGGACGAACCCACGACCGCGCTGGACGTGACCACCCAGATCGAAGTGCTGCGCGCCTTCAAGAAAGTGGTCAAGGAAATCGGCACCACCGCCGTCTACGTTTCGCACGATCTGGCCGTGGTGGCGCAGATGGCCGACCGCATCATCGTCCTGCGCGACGGCGCCGTGCGTGAAGTCGGCACCACCGACCAGGTGCTGCATGCCCCGGCCGACACCTACACCCAAAGCCTGATCGCCGCCGCCTGCCCGGCTGCGCGCGTGGTGCAACTGCGCGAGATACTGCCCGAGACCGTACCGGCCGCAGCCCGTGCCCCGCTGCTGCGCATCAGCGGCCTGGTGGCCGGTTACGGCGCACCGGACCGGCTGGGCCTGCCGGGCGTGCGCATCCTGGATGACATCAATCTCACCATCCAGCGCGGCAGCACCGTGGGCATCATCGGCGAATCCGGCTCCGGCAAGACCACCCTGGCGCGTGCCGTGGCCGGCATGATCGCGCCGGCGCGCGGCAGCATCCAGCTCGATGGCCAGAACCTGTCACCGACACTGGAAGGCCGCACCCGCGAACAATTCCGCCGCGTGCAGATCGTGTTCCAGAACGCCGACACTGCGCTCAATCCGGCGCACTCCATCGGCCGCATCCTGAATCGTCCGCTGTCCTTCTATCACGGCTTGAAGGGCGAGGCCATGCGCCGCCGCACGGCCGAACTGCTGGACCTGGTCAAGCTGCCTTCCAGCGTCATCGACCGCCTGCCCGCCGAACTGTCCGGCGGCCAGAAGCAGCGCGTGAACCTGGCCCGCGCCCTGGCCGCCAAGCCCGACCTGATCCTGTGCGACGAAGTGACGTCGGCGCTGGACACCGTGGTGGCCGCCGCCATCCTGGAGCTGCTGGCCGAGCTGCGGCGCGAGCTGCAGGTGTCCTACATGTTCATCAGCCACGACATCAGCACCGTGCGTGCCATTTGCGACGACATCGTGGTGCTCTACGCCGGCCGCATGGTCGCCAACCGTCCGCGTGAAGCCATGATGGCGCCGCCCTATCACCCGTATTCGCACCTGCTGCTGTCGTCGGTGCCGGCCATGCAGCAAGGCTGGCTGGAACAGGTGGCCGGGGCCGGCCAGCACAAGCTGCCGCCGATTGGCGCGGTCGATCCGTCGCCGGAGATCTGCGCCTTCCTGCCGCGCTGTGCGCAGCGCATCGATGGCGTCTGCAACGTGGTGCCGCCGCGCCGCCGCAACATGGAACACGGTGGCGAGATCCTTTGCCACCGTTCGGATTCCGACCTGCAGCAGTCGCAGATGCCGCTGGTGCCGGTGGAGGGCATCACCGTCTGACCCGGTGACCCACCCAGCCGCCTGCCTGGCCGCGCGCCATGGCGGGCAGGCAAGGCAGGCCACGAGCATTAAGCCGCATTTAATGCTGGATTCGTTGAGCATTAATCACAGGATCAGGCGCGGCTCGTAGCATCGTCATGGATTGCATGCCGCCGGCCCCGGCGCCGGCCATGAAGCAAAGATTCGGGCAGGACCGCAAGAGCACCGTGGAGTCGGTCTCGCATTCCTGCCCATCCCCAAGGAAACAGGAGAAGAAATGACTGCAGCGTTGGTGTTGTACCGTGCCTCCGGCACCCCCGTATCCACCCCCTTCCATCCGGGCGCGCTGGGCGCCTCCGACCCCTTTGCCGCCTCGCGCGAGATTGCCTGGCAGGGCATCGGCGGCATGAGCGCAGGCCGCCTGCGTTTCGAAGGCAGCCTCGACATCGCCCGCTTCCCGCACCAGGAAACCCTGGTCGTGGTGCAAGGCGAACTGCGTATCGAAGCCGAAGGTGCCGCACCGCTGGTGATCAAGCCCGACAACGGCGTGGTCATCGCCACCGGCGCCGCCGTGCGCATCACGGCCACGCAGCCGGCCCTCGTCATGTTCTGCGCTGCCGACTGCCCGCACCCCGTGCAGCCGGGCGTGTTCCCGCTGGTGGCCGAAGCCAACTTCAAGCCCTCGGCCAATTCGCTGCCCAAGGAAATCCTGTTGGGCGACGTGCCCACCTGCCGCAGCGACAACGTGATCGATGAAAGCTCCATCGGCTGCAAGATCGGCACCTGGGATTCCACCCCTTACCACCGCATCGTGCGCGCCCACCCGGTCAATGAATTCATGCACATCCTCGACGGCGGCGTGCGCTTTGCCGAACCCGATGGCAGCGTGGTTTCCGTGGAACGCGGCGACGCCGTCTTCGTACCGCTGGGTGCGGCCATCGGCTGGGAGAGCAGCGCACGCGTGGCCAAGTATTACGTAGTGCAGACCGTCGCCGCCGAGGGAGGAAAGTAAGATGTCGCCCCCGCTCGTGCAGGTCCAGAGTCCTACCATTCCGCCGGCCTCCGCTGATGTGGTCGTCATCGGCGGCGGCATCGTCGGCATCTTCACCGCCTACTACCTGGCCAAGCGTGGCATCTCGGTGGCGGTGGTCGAGAAGGGCCGCATCGGTGCCGAACAATCCAGCCGCAACTGGGGCTGGTGCCGCCAGCAGAACCGCGACGCCCGCGAACTGCCGATGGCCACCAAGAGCATCGACCTGTGGGAACAGTTCTCCGCCGAGACCGGCGAAGACACCGGTTTTACCCGGTGCGGCCTGCTCTATCTGTCCAACGATGATGAAGAAATCGCCCGCTGGGCAGCCTGGGGCGACTTCGCCAAGACCGCCGGCGTGACCACCTACATGCTCGATTCGAAGCAGGCGGCCGAGCGTGGCCATGCCACAGGGCGGGCGTGGAAGGGCGGCGTCTTCTCGCCCACCGACGGCACGGCTGACCCGGGCAAGGCGGCACCGGCCGTAGCGCGCGCCATCATGAAGCTGGGTGGCCACGTGATCCAGAATTGCGCCGCACGCGGCATCGAAACTGAAGGCGGCCGCGTCTCGGGTGTCATCACCGAAGCCGGTGTCATCAAAACCAAGGTGGCCGTCATGGCCGGTGGTGCCTGGGCCTCATCCTTCTGCCATCAGCTGGGTATTCGCTTCCCGCAGGCATCCGTGCGGCAATCCATCATGAGCGTGGCGCCCATGGAGCAGCCCTTGCCGGGCGCGCTCTACACCTCGGGCGTAGCCGTCACCCGCCGCAGCAACGGCTCCTATGCGCTGGCCATCAGCGGCCGGGCGCGGGTCGATCCGACCATGCAATTCCTGCGCTTCTCGCCGCAGTTCCTGCCGATGTTCGCCAAGCGCTGGCGCAGCCTGTCGCCGGGCGGGCTGGAAGCCTGGCGCAGCGGCCACGAGACCCTGTCGCGCTGGCGCATGGATGCGCCTACGCCGATGGAACGCATGCGCATCCTGGATGCGTCGGCCGATCCGGTCTCGATCCGGGCCACCCATCGCCGTGCGGTCGAATTGCTGCCGCAGCTGGCGCAGGCCAAAGTCACGCATACCTGGGCCGGTTATGTGGACAGCACGCCTGATGGCGTGCCCGGCATCGGTGAGCTGCCGCAGACGCCGGGCCTGATCCTGGCGGCGGGTTTCTCCGGTCACGGTTTCGGTATCGGGCCGGGTGCGGGTCACCTGATCGCGGACCTGGCCAGCGGTGTGGAACCCATCGTCGATCCGCGTCCCTATCACCCCAATCGTTTCTCGGATTCGTCCTGGGGCAAGGTCGCGGATTTCTGAAGCAGTTCAGCGCCGCCAGGGCACGGGCTGGAAGGCCCGCTTGGCGGCGTCGAGAAAGACGCGCTGGCGCAGCGTCAGCCCCTGGCGGCCCGGCAGCAGCGCCATGATGGGCGCGGGATCGAGTTGCCAGCCGGGCAGCACGCGCTTCAGGCTGCCATCGGCCACCAGGTGTGCGCAATCCCATTCGGAACGCGCCACGAAGCCTTCGCCATCGAGCGCCCAGTCGCGCGTGATGGTGCCGTCATTGGACGACAGCGCGCCATTGAGCTTGACCGTGAGCGCCTTGCCGGTACGGCGGCCGGCACTGTCGACGGGCGTGAAGCGCAGGCGGCTGAGGTCATCGTCGTTTTCGCGCAGGCTGAGGTAGGGATACTCGGCCAGGTCCGAAGGATGCTTGATGCGCTGCATGCGTTTGGCCAGCACCGGCGCGGCACACAGGAAGCGCGCATTGGGCGCGAGGAAGTGGCCGACCCAGGAGGAGCCCTTGACGCGCCCGATGGAGATGATGGCGTCAGCGCCGGTGGAAGCCGCCAGCGGACTTTCGGCCAGCAGCAGCGAGATGCTCAGTTTGGGATGGCTGCGGTGCAAATCGCGGATCAGCGGTGCCACGTAGCGACGCCCGAAGCCGAAGGGCGCGACTACACGCAGCGAACCGCTGACGTTGGCCAGGTTGCCACCGGCCCCGCGGTCCGATTCACGCGAGACGCTGGCGGTGATGGATTCGATGCGCTCCAGGATGTCCATGGCTTCCTGCACCAGGCGCTGGCCTTCGTCGGTGAGCGCGAAGCCGCGCGCGGCGCGATTGGCCAGACGCACGCCGACGCGGTCCTCGATGCGCTGCAGGCGCACCGTCACTGCCGGTGGCGTCAGGTCGAGCAGGCGGGCGGCACCGGCCAGCGAGCTGGCCGAGCCCAGGGCGCGCAGCAGTTGCATGTCATCGAGTTGCAGCATTAAAAATCTCTTAATGGTGAATTGAACGAACATTAAACATCGCTGAAGGTCTTTTGGCTACAGTCCATCACAGGAAATGCGTCGGTTATCCTGACCGGCCTTCCTGCCACTTCAGCCATGCCCATCATGAACAACAACGCACACACCGCCCCCGTCACCCTCAACCCGACCGGCCTGGCCACCCCGGGCGGCCACTACAGCCATGTGGCCATCGGCAACGGCATGGTCTTCATTTCGGGCCAGTTGCCCATCGATGCGAGCGGGCACAAGCTCACCGAGGCCAGCTTCGAAATGCAGGCACTGCAGGTGCTGGCCAATGTGGAAGCCGCACTCGCCGGTGCCGGCAGCGACATCGGCAAGCTGCTGCAGGTCCGCGTCTATCTCACCGATGTGGCGCACTGGCCAGCCTTCAACGACATCTACGCACGCTGGGCCGGCAGCGCCCGCCCGGCGCGCGCCGTGGTGCCGGTCCCGGCACTGCACTTCGGCCTGCAGGTCGAGGTGGAGGCCACGGCACTGCTGTGACACTGCGCCGTACGCGCAACCAACCCGAAACAAGGACAACCCGACATGACCCGCACCGCTTCCACCGACATCGTCTCTCCGCTGGCGCACCTCAAGCGCAACGGCCGCCTGGATCACTTCTACATCGACGGCCAGTGGCAGCGCCCGCAAGGCGACGGGGTCGCCGCCGTGGTCTCGCCTGCCACGGAGGAACGTGTCTGCGAGATCGCATTGGGCAACGCCGCCGACGTGGACCAGGCCGTGCAGGCCGCGCGCCGTTCGTTTGCCGCCTGGGCCGCGACCTCGCCGCTGGAGCGCGCCGCGCTGCTCGGTCGTGTGCACGCCCTGCTGGTGGAACGCACCGAACTGTTCGCCCAGGCACTGACGCTGGAGATGGGCGCCCCCATCACCTATGCCCGCACGGCCCACGTGCCGCTGGCGGCTGAACACCTGCGTGTGGCGCGTGACAACCTGGCGGACTATGCTTTCATCCGCCCGCGCGGCACCACGGCCATCGTGCGCGAGCCGATCGGTGTGTGTGCCCTCATCACGCCCTGGAACTGGCCGATCTACCAGATCACCGCCAAGGTCGGTCCGGCACTGGCAGCCGGTTGCACCGTGGTGTTGAAGCCGAGCGAACTGTCGCCGCTGTCGGCCTTGCTGTTTGCCGAGATCGTGCATGAAGCGGGCATTCCGGCGGGCGTCTTCAACCTGGTCAATGGCAGCGGGCCCGAGGTCGGTGCGGCCATGTCCTCGCATCCGCAGGTGGACATGATCTCGATCACCGGCTCCACCCGCGCCGGCGTGCTGGTGGCGCAAGCCGCTGCCGTCACGGTCAAGCGCGTGGCCCAGGAGCTGGGCGGCAAGTCGCCCAATGTGGTGTTGCCGGATGCGGACCTGGCGCGTGCCATTCCGCCGGGTGTGGCGGCGGCTTTCCGCAACATGGGACAGTCCTGCAGCGCGCCCACGCGTCTGATCGTGCCGCGTGCATCACTGGATCGCGTGCATGAACTGGCGCTGGCGACGCTGGCCCAGATGAAAGTGGGCGACCCCACCGATGAGGCGACAACCCACGGCCCGCTGGCCAACCGTGCGCAATTCTTGCGGGTGCAACAGATGATCGAAGCCGGGATGCAGGACGGAGCGCGCCTGCTGGCCGGTGGCGCCGGACGCCCGGACGGACTGGAGCAGGGTTACTATGCGCGGCCCACGATCTTCTCCGATGTGCACACCGACATGGTGATCGCTCAGGAAGAAATCTTCGGACCCGTGCTGGCCATCCTGCCTTATGACACCGTGGAAGAAGCCATTGCCATCGCCAACGACACCGTCTATGGCCTGGGTGCGCACGTGCAGGGCACCGACAAGGACCAGGTGCGCGCCGTGGCCGCCCGCATCCAGTCCGGCCAGGTGCACCTGAACTATCCGGCCTGGGATCCGCAGGCCCCTTTCGGCGGCTACAAGCAGTCCGGCAACGGGCGCGAGTATGGCGTGGAAGGCATGGAGGAATACATGGAAGTGAAATCGATCCTGGGCTACTACGCCTGAGCGCCTTCATCACCGCCGTCATGACGGCCTGAACACATGAGCATCATGGAACACACTGAACATTCGCACGACTCCTTGCACCAGCATCGCGCCCACTGGGCCGGCCTGCGCCGCGACCTGCACGCGCATCCCGAGCTGCGTTTCGAGGAACATCGCACCGCCGACGTGGTGGTGCAGGAGCTGCAAGCGCTGGGCTATGAGGTCACGCGTGGCCTGGGCGGCACCGGCGTGGTAGCCAGCCTGCCGGGCAGCGATCCGCAACGCGGCATCGTACTGCGCGCCGACCTGGATGCCTTGCCCATCGTCGAGGCCAATGATTTTGCGCACGCTTCCTGCAGCCACGGCATCATGCACGCCTGCGGCCATGACGGCCACACCGTCATGCTGCTGGGCGCGGCGCGCGTGCTCAAGCAGCAGCCGACCTTGCCGGGCAGCGTGCACTTCGTCTTTCAGCCGGGAGAAGAGGGCGGGGCGGGGGCGCGCAAGATGATCGATGACGGACTGTTCGAACAGTTTCCGACCGAAGCCGTGTTCGGCATGCACAACTGGCCCGGCTTGCCGGCCGGGCAGTTCGGCTTGCGTACCGGTCCCATCATGGCCGCCGGTTCGCGCCTGAAGATCACCATCACCGGCAAGGGCGCCCATGCGGCCCAGCCGCACCTGGGGCTGGATCCGATCCCGCTGGCCTGCTCCATGGTCCTGCAGTGCCAGACCATCGCGGCGCGTCACAAGGACCCGGTCGACCCTGCGGTCATTTCGGTCTGCATGTTCCATGCGGGCGATACCGACAACGTCATTCCGGACCGTGCCGAATTGCGCGGCACCATTCGCACGCTGTCCTCCACCTTGCAACAGAAGCTGCAGGAAGACATCCGCCGCATGTGCCATGCGCTGGCCGACGCCTACGGGGCCAAGGTCGAAGTGGAATTCTTCCAGTACTACCCGGCCACCATCAACACCCCGGCCGAGACCGACTTCTGCGAACGCGTGATTCGGCAGACCTTCGGTGATGAACGCATCCGCACCGGCATCCCGGCCAACATGACCTCCGAGGATTTCGGTTTCATGCTGGAGGAGCGGCCCGGTACCTATGTGTTGATCGGCAATGCGCCTCAGGACCGCGCCTCGCACTCGCTGCACCACCCGCACTACGACTTCAACGACGACATCATCGAAGAAGGCGTGCGTTACTGGGTGGCGCTTGCGCAGTCTTACTTCGGCAGCGGGCTCACGGGCGGAGCCGTTACCAGCCGTTGAAGCGCGGCCAGGTCGCCACGCTGCCATCGGCGGCGATGGCCTGGTATTGCTGGTACTGCGCACCGGTGGCACAGGCGTGATTGGGCAGGATACGCAGGCGCGTGCCGATGGGCAGGTGCTCTGCGATCTGCGCATCCGGACTGCCCTGGCGCGAGAGGATGCCGTGCTCCTGGTTGGCCCCGCTCATGAGGTAGCCTTCCAGCACCTTGCCATCTTCCGTGCAAACCTGCCCATAGCCGAAGTCGTGCTTGCGTCCTTGCGTGCCGCGGTCACGGCTCATCGCCATCCATCCGGCATCGACGATGGCCCAGCCTTTTTCGGGCTGGTGGCCGATCACGGTGGTCAGCACGCTCAGGGCGATCTCGTCCATGGTATTGACGCCCACGTTGTGCATCACCAGGTCGAACATGGCATAGACACCGGCACGCACTTCGGTCACGCCGCGCAGGTGTTCGGCGCGCAGGGCGGTCGGGGTGGAGCCGATGCTGACCACGTCGCAGGGCAGGCCGGCTTCGCGCAAACGTTCGGCGGCGCGCACGCAGCCGACGCGTTCCTGTTCGGCCACGGCGATGAGGGCGGCGTCGTTGTCGTAGTCATAGCTGGAACCGGCATGGGCGATCACGCCGCCGATGCGCATGCCGCCGGCATGGAGTACGTTGCCCACGGCCAGCAGGGTGGCGTCTTCCGGGGCGATGCCGGAACGGTGGCCATCCACGTCGATTTCAATCCAGACCTCGAAACATTCCTCTTGCGCCTGGCCGAAGGCCACGATGGCCTCGGCACAGACCACGCTGTCGGCCACGATCTTGAGATCGCAACCCTGGCGGCGCAGCGCCAGCGCCTGGCCCAGCTTGGTGGGCGCCATGCCGACGGCGTAGACGATATCGGTGATGCCGGCAGCAAAGAACTGTTCGGCTTCCTTGAGGGTGGAGACGGTGATGCCGCGCGCTCCGGCCTGGAGTTGCGCCTGCACCACCTGCTGGCACTTGGTGGTCTTGACGTGCGGACGGAAGCGCACGCCCAGCGCATCCATGCGCTGTTGCATGCGGGCGATGTTGCGCTCCATGCGCGAGATGTCGATCAAGGCGGCGGGCGTGGGCAGGGTGGCCAGGCTCATGGGGAACTCCTGAAGAGGGTAGGTCGATGAGCATCGACTATAGGAGATCAGGATTGCGCTGTGCTTAATGCTCGGTGAATCGAGCATTAAGCTGTGTTTAATGCACCGTCCGGCGGCCCAGCCGCCGCGTCAGGCTTCCTGGAACTGCCGTATCGTCTCCAGCACGTTCACGGTGGCCTTGTCCAGGTTGGGCAGGGCGCGATGGGCCACACCGATGTGTCGCTTGAGTACCGGCGACAGTGGCACGATGCGGATGTCCTTGTGGCGCCCCAGCTCGGCGGCCAGGGGTTGCTCCAGCGGCAGGATGGCCGCGCCGTAACCGGCGGAGACCAGGCTTTTCATGGCTTCGTTGTAGTTCAGTTCGATGCGCGCGCGCGGGTTTTCCCCGGCCTCGGCAAACCAGGCCATGGTGAGCCGGTACATCTGGGTGGTGGCATCGTTGAAGATCATGGGCTTGTCCATCAGCCAGCCCGGCTTGATGGCGGCGGGCGATTTCCAGGTGGCCGGCAGGAAAGCCATCATGCGGTCGCTGCGCCAGTGCGTGATCTGGATGTCCTTGGAGGCCGTGATGGGGATGGCGACCAGTCCGATGTCGAGCGTGCCTTCCTGCAGGCGCGCCATGGTTTCGTTGGAGCCCATGATGTTGACCTCCACGTCGATGCCGGGGTAGCTGTTTTCCAGCTGGCGCAGTACGCGCGGCAGCAGGTTCACCACCACCCCGGTGGAGGTGCCCAGCCGTACTCGGCCGACCTTGCCTTCCACATGTTTCCTGGCGACATCGAGCAGATCGTCGGCATCGCGCAACAGGCGCCGGGCCCGGTCGATCACCAGCGCGCCCAGCGCCGTGGCCTGTACGCGACGGCTGCCGCGCATGAGCAGGGCGCTGCCCAGGCGCTCTTCGAGGTCGCTGACATGCAGGCTGATCGTGGGCTGGGCCAGGTGCAGCGCATTGGCGGCAGCGGAGAAGGTGCCGAGGTCGACGATGGTGACCAGCGTGCGCAACTGGTCGAGGCTGAGTTCTCTCATCAGGTTTCCTGATAGTGGCTGTCATCAAACTCAATTTTACCAATGACTTCGATTGGCGGATGATCTGCGCATTCATCCAGGGAGAAGTCCATGCGGCACATCGTCAGCCAGGTCCTTGCCCGCGTCCTCGGGGACCGTCACGCTTCACAGGGGGGCGCCGCGCAGGAAATGCGGGAGATGGGCCCGCGCGAGCTCAATGACCTGGGCATAGGCGCGAGCGAGGTGCCGTTCTTCCTGAAAAAACAACCGAATGAGGACCGTCCTCGTCGCCAAAAGGAGCCTGTCCATGCAACATCTTGCTGAAGTGATCGCCCTGTCCGCCACGTTGAGCGTGGCCACCATGAGCCCCGGACCCAGTTTCGTGATGGTGGCGCGCACCTCGGTCGGAAGCGGACGAGCCAATGGCCTGCTGGCCGCACTGGGGATGGGCATCGGCGGCGTGCTCTTTGCCGGAGCGGCCTTGCTGGGACTGCAAGCAGTGCTGCTGGCAGTGCCTTCGCTCTATCTGGTATTGAAGTTCGGGGGTGGTGTTTATCTGGCCTACATGGGCTGGCGCATCTGGCGCGGGGCGCGTACGCCCTTGATGGCGGACGATATCGCACAGCGCGATGCATCACCATCTCTGTCCCGCCGGTCCCTGTGGCTGGGCCTGGTCACCCAGATCAGCAATCCGAAAACCGCCATCGCCTACACCAGCGTGTTTGCGGCCTTTTTGCCGGCCGAGACGTCCTTGCCTTTCAAGGGACTGACGCTGCTGCTGGTCTTCCTGATCGAAGCGGGATGGTATGGCCTGGTGGCCGTGGCGCTCTCGTCAGCGCGTCCGCGCCGCTGGTATGTGCAGGGCAAGCACTGGTTCGACCGCACCGCCGGCGCCGTCATGATGACGCTCGGGTTCAGGCTGCTGCTCTCGCGCATGGGGCCGTGACAGGGCGCGATTGACTGCACACGGGGCCAAGGCACGCCGCCGACGTCAGGCGATCCGACGTCGGCAAGGATGGCCTCACTCCAGTTTGAACTTCCCCACCACCGCCGCCAGATTCCCCGCCTGTCCCTTCAGCGAATCCGCTGCTGCCGCCGCCTGCTCGACCAGCGCGGCGTTCTGCTGCGTGGTCTCATCCATCTGCGTGATGGCGAGATTGACTTCATTGATGCCGCCGCTCTGTTCCTGCGTGGCCGCACTGATCTCGGCCACCACGTCCGTGACGCGGCGCACGCTGGCCACCACTTCGGTCATGGTGCTGCCGGCACGTTCCACCAAAGCGCTGCCGGCGCTGACCTTCTGCACCGAGTCGTCAATCAGTTCCTTGATCTCCTTGGCCGCACCGGCCGAGCGCTGCGCCAGTGAGCGCACTTCCGAGGCCACCACGGCAAAGCCGCGTCCCTGCTCGCCGGCACGCGCCGCTTCCACCGCGGCATTGAGCGCCAGAATGTTGGTCTGGAAAGCGATGCCATCGATCACGCTGATGATGTCGGCAATGCGGCGCGAACTTTCGGTGATCCCCTCCATGGTCTGCACCACCTGTCCCACCACGTCACCGCCCTGGCTGGCGATGTCGGAGGCGGTGGCCGCCAGCTGGTTGGCCTGGCGCGCGTTGTCGGCGTTCTGGGTGACGGTGGAGGTGAGCTGCTCCATGGCCGACGCGGTTTCTTCCAGCGAGCCGGCCTGTTGTTCGGTGCGGTTGGACAGATCCAGATTGCCACGGGCGATTTCGTTGGAGGCGGTGGCGATGGTGTCAGTCCCCTGGCGCACTTCGTTGACGATGTCGCGCAGGCTCTCGTTCATCACGCGCAGGGCTTCCATGAGGCGTCCGGTTTCATCGCGGCCGGCCGGGCGGATGCGCAGGGTCAGGTCGCCACGCGCCACGCGCTGGGCGATTTCCACCGCTTCCTTCAACGGGCGCGAGACATTGGCCGCCACCACGAAGGCCAGCAGCGAACCGATGGCCACCGTCGCCACCAGCAAGCCCACGATCCAGCGCTGCGCCGCACGGAATACGCCCGAGGCTTCTTCGTCAGCGCGCGCGCTGCCGCTGGCATTGAGCTTCACGATGGCGTTGAGGTTGCCCACCATCGCGGCGTAGAGCTTGGCGGATTCGCCATTGAAGAGGGCGCGTGTCTCGTCGTACTGCTGGTTGGCCGCCATCTCGGCCAGCTGTTCATCCACCTTCAGGTAGGCAGCCAGGTTCTTGCCGAATTGGGCGTACTGTTCCTTCTCCTCGGGCTCGGACATGCGCTGCTCGAACACCGCGCGCTGCTTGGCCAGCGCATCCAGCCGTTTCTTGATGGACTGGTTGGCAGCGCTGCGCTCCTGGGGCGTGACGGCGGTGACCAGTTCGAGCTCATTGAGGCGCAGCGGCGGCAGCGAACCCTGCAGCTCGCGCGCGGCATCCATGGTCGGCATCCACTTGTTGACGATCTCGCCGGAAGCACTGTTGACCTGCTTGAGTTCCTTCATGGCGAACAGGCCCTGCAACAGGGTCAGCGCAATCACCACCGCAAAGGACAGGGCCAGTTTTTTGGCGATGTTGAGGTTGTAGAACCAGATCATGTCTTCCTCGCATTCGATTTATATCGTTTTCAGTGTCGGATCCGAACGATGCGGTCGAACGTTTCTGCGAGGCCGCCCGTTTGGCGTGCGGGCGTCAAGAGCTGCAACCGGCCGGGGGACGTGGTTGCGGGAGCAATGAAGTGCTGGTGATGTCATGCTGTCATGCCGTCACGAAGCGTCGGCTTCCTGCCCATCCTGTCTCTCTTGTAGCCAGCGGCCTCCCTTGGCCGCCGGCGCTTGCTGTTCGATGGTCGCATGGCTGGATCGGGCTTGATCTTAACGACCGGCAAGATTTCCATCCAATGAAATTAATCATGCTGGCAATGCGTTAATTGATATCGATTGTTTGATATCGATGGTTGTCAGGATGTCGTACAAGATTATTCAAAGAGGCATGATGGAAGACGCCGCAGCTGCAGTAAGATGTGCATAAAATTCACTTCTCCGCCTTTTTCGCACGATGCGCCGAAAGATTCCCTCCACCCAGGCCATGGCCGTCTTCGAGTCGGCCGCGCGGCACCAGAGCTTTACCAAGGCCGCCCAGGAAATGGCGGTGACGCAGAGCGCGGTCTGCCGCCAGGTAGCCGCGCTGGAAGAATTCCTGGGCCTGAAGCTGTTTCGCCGCACCAAGCGCGGCGTGCGCCTGACCGAAGCGGGCGTGAGCTACAGCCACCAGGTCGGCCAGCGCCTGGATGAAATCGAGCGCGATGCCCTGCACCTGATGTCGCGCGATGGCCATGGCGATACGCTGGAGCTGGGCGTGATGCCGACCTTCGCCACCCGCTGGCTGCTGCCGCGCCTGCGCTCCTTCCTGGAGGCGCATCCGGGCGTGACCGTCAACCTGAGGCCGCGCACCCGGCCCTTCCTTTTCGAAGAGACCAATCTCGATGCCACGCTCTACGCCGGGCAAGCCAGCTGGCCCGGCACCGAGGGCGTGTTCCTGATGCGCGAGAGCATGGTGGCCGTGGCCAGCCCCGAGCTCATCGGTGCCGGCCGCAAGCTCACGCCCACCGAGCTGCTGGCCTATCCGCTCCTGCAGCAGAGCACGCGGCCCTATGTGTGGCGGCAGTGGTTCGCTTCCTTCGGCATGCAGGTGCAGAACGACCTGGTGGGCACGCAGCTGGAACTGTTCTCCATGCTGACCCAGGCCGCCATCGTGGGCATGGGCGTGGCGCTGATCCCGCGCTTCCTGATCGAGGATGAATTGCGGCGTGGCCTGCTGGTGGTGGCAGTCGATCACGATTATCTGAGCACGCACTCCTACTACCTGATCTATCCCGAGCGCACCTCGGAACGGCCCCTGCTGCGCCTGTTCCAGGACTGGCTGGAAGAGCAGGCCAAGGCGTATCGCCTGCCCAGCGGATTGGGTTGAGCCGGGTCCGGATCGGCTGTCTCGACAGGCGGAACCGGAGTGCGCAAAACGCACACGGTGATGCAAACAATTCGTTTGCGCCGTGGCGGGGCAGTCCGTATATTTTTGTCCACCGCCGCTGCGCGAGGACGGTCTGCGAAGACCGCGCTGCTGCAGCGATTCCTGATGCACAAAAGAGGCTTCCATGAGCAAAACGCAGCAACGACATGCATTCGATTACGCCGACCCCCTGATGCTGGAGCAGCAACTGAGCGACGATGAGCGCCAGGTGCGCGACGCCGCTCAAGCTTACTGCCAGGACCGCCTGGCCCCGCGCGTGCTGGAAGCCTTCCGTCACGAGAAGATGGATGTGAGCATCTTCCGCGAGATGGGCGAGCTGGGCCTGCTGGGTGCGACCATCGACGAGCAATACGGTGGTGCCGGGTTGAATTACGTTTGTTATGGCTTGATCGCGCGTGAAGTCGAGCGCGTCGATTCCGGCTATCGCTCCATGATGAGCGTGCAATCCTCGCTGGTGATGACGCCCATCAATGCCTTCGGCACCGAAGCGCAGAAACAGAAATACCTGCCCAAGCTGGCCAGCGGCGAATGGATAGGCTGCTTCGGCCTGACCGAACCCAACCACGGTTCCGACCCCGGCAGCATGATCACCCGCGCCCGCAAGGTGGACGGGGGCTACAGCCTGTCCGGCAGCAAGATGTGGATCACCAACAGCCCGGTGGCCGATGTCTTCGTGGTGTGGGCCAAGGATGACGAAGGCGAGATTCGCGGCTTCATCCTCGACAAGGGGGCCAAGGGCTTGTCGGCCCCGGCCATCCACGGCAAGGTCGGCCTGCGTTCTTCCATCACCGGGGAAATCGTGATGGACAACGTCTTCTGTCCGGAAGAAAACGCCTTCCCCGATGTGCGCGGATTGAAGGGCCCCTTCACCTGCTTGAACAGCGCTCGTTACGGCATCGCCTGGGGCGCGCTGGGCGCAGCCGAAGACTGCTACGAACGCGCGCGCCGCTACACCATGGAACGCCAGCAGTTCGGCCGTCCCTTGGCGGCCAACCAGCTGGTGCAGAAGAAGCTGGCGGACATGCTCACTGAAATCTCGCTGGGCCTGCAAGGCTGCCTGCGCCTGGGACGCCTGAAGGATGAGGGATATTCCGGTATCGAGCAGACCTCGATCATGAAGCGCAACAGCTGCGGCAAGGCGCTGGACATCGCCCGCATGGCGCGCGACATGATGGGCGGCAACGGCATCTCCGACGAGTTCGGCGTGGCGCGTCACCTGGTGAACCTGGAAGTCGTGAACACCTATGAGGGCACGCATGATGTGCATGCGCTGATCCTCGGCCGCGCCATCACCGGGCTGGCGGCCTTCTCCAACTGAAGCGACATCGCCTGCAAGCCGCCTGTACGGTGGCTTGCAGGCGATCTGTTTTCTCTTCCGCTCCTCTCTCGCTACAGTACGCCCCGCTCGCGCAACGCGGCGATCTGCGCTTCTTCCATCCCCAGCAGCGACTGCAAGACTTCTCCCGTGCCTTCACCCAGGGACGGCGGCGCCTTGCGCACCGGCAGGCGTTCGCCATCGAAACGATAGGGCGGCGTCAGCACCTGCACGCTGCCCGCTTCTGCATGCGGATGCGTGCTGACCAGGCCGGCCGAGGTGGCGCGCGGGCTGGTCAGGGCCTCATGCAGGCCCAGCACTTCAC
The DNA here is from genome assembly GCF_031455335.1 of Herbaspirillum sp. 1173. Lineage (NCBI taxonomy): Bacteria > Pseudomonadati > Pseudomonadota > Betaproteobacteria > Burkholderiales > Oxalobacteraceae > Herbaspirillum > Herbaspirillum sp. 1173. The sequence goes on from NZ_JAVDSP010000004.1 coordinate 397,970, forward strand.
CGCAGGGAATGCCGGCCTGATGCAGCTTGGCCAGCAGGTCGGCACGCTTGCGGGCCTTGAGTTCGCGATTGATTTCCGGGACCAGTACGTCGCGATGCTGGCCACGGCTGACATTGGTCTTGAAGCGCGCATCCTCGGCCAGGTCGGGACGGTCGATGACGCTGTGGCAGAAACGCTGGTACTGGCTGTTGGTGCCTACGGTAATGACCAGCCTGCCATCGGCCGCATCAAAGACGCCATAGGGAATGATGGAGGGATGCGCATTGCCATAGCGCGGCGGATCGTCGCCCAGGATCAGCGCTTCCAGCCCGTAATACGAGGTGATCATGACGCCGCAATCGAACAGCGCCATTTCCACGTGGCGGCCCTGTCCGGTCTGCTGGCGCTGGTACAGCGCGGCCAGCACGCCTTGGGCGGAATACATGCCGGTGAACAGGTCCACCGCTGCCACGCCCAGCTTCAACGGCGGCTGGCTGGCCTCGCCATTGAGCGACATCAGCCCGGATTCGCCCTGGATCACCAGGTCATAGCCGGGCCGCGTGGCTTCGGGACCGCTGCTGTCGTAGCCGGTGATGGAGCAATACACCAGGCCGGGATTGTCCCGGCGCAGGGTTTCGTAATTGAGGCCAAATTTCTGTACGCCGCCGAACTTGAAATTCTGGATCACCACATCGCTCTTGCGGGCCAGCTGGCGCACGATGTCCTGGCCTTCCGCGGTCTGCAGGTCGACGCTGATGGAGCGCTTGTTGCGGTTGACGCTGTTGAAATACGCGGTCTCGGTCGAGCCGATGCGGGTACCCCAGTCGCGCGTGTCGTCGCCGCGTTCGGGGTGCTCGACCTTGATCACTTCGGCACCCAGGTCGCCCAGCACCATCGCACACCACGGGCCGGCCAGCACGCGCGAGAGGTCCAGTACGCGGACGCCGGCCAGCGGCAGGGATGCAGTCTGTTCAGTCATGTTGTCTCCTCATCGGCGGGATGCGTATTACGCTTTGTTCTTCTGTATTTCGGGGTTGCGCATCCCGGTACTGCTATTCGTTCGTTCTCTGCCGCAGCTGCCGGAAATCGGCGGGCCGTTTTTCGAGGAAGGCGTGAATGCCCTCGGCCGCTTCATCTTCGCCCTGCGAGAGCACCATGTGCTGCGCTTCCAGTTCCAGCTGTTCTTCCAGCGTGGCGCCGTAGGCATGCTGGCACAGGTGCTTGATGCGGGCCATCGCCTGTGCCGGTCCGTCGGCCAGGGTGGCGGCCAGTTGCACGGCGGCTTGCAGTGCCTGTCCCGCCTCGGCCAGTTGATTGACCGCGCCCATGGCATGCAGGCGTTCGCCATTGAAACGCTCGCCCGACAGGCACAGCTGGGTCAGCACCTGGCGCGACAGGAATTGCGCGAGGAAGGCCGTCACGCCTCCATCGGGCGTGAGCCCGACCTTGACGTAGGCCACCGAGAACTGTGCCTGGCGCGTGGTCACCAGCAGATCGCAGGCCAGGGCCAGCGAGAGCCCGGCGCCGGCCGCGCCACCTTCGACGGCCGCGATCACCGGCTTGCTGCAGCGGCCGATATGGCGGATCAGGTCGTGCAAGCCTTCCAGCTTTTCACGTCGTTGCGCGGGCGCCATGCTGCGGCGCTGGGCCAGCAGGCGCAGGTCGCCGCCGGAGCAGAAGAAGTTGCCGCCCCCGGCCAGCACGATGGCCCCTACCTGCGGATCGGCCTGGGCCTCGTCTAGCGCGGCCGTCAGTGCCACATACAGGTCGGCGTTGAGGGCATTGCGCGTGGCCGGATCGTGATTGATGAGCACGCGCACCGCGCCGCGCTGCTCGCAGAGGACCTCGCTCATGCCGGCACTTCGCGGCCCAGCGCGATGTAGCGTTGCAGGTGGTGGTCTTCGTCGCCGAGCTGGTGATCGATCATCACCAGGCGCTTGGCGTAATGCGACAGCGGCAGTTCCCAGGTCATGCCGATGCCGCCATGCAGCTGGATGGATTCTTCGGCCACCAGCGTGCCGATGCGGCCGATGCTGAACTTGGCCGCCGACAAGGCGCGTTCGCGCGTGAGGCGGTCGGCGTCCAAGGCGGCAGCGGCATTGATGACCGCCGAGCGCGCCTGTTCCACTTCGAGCAGCAGGTCGGCCATGCGGTGCTGCAGGGCCTGGAAGCTGCCGATGGGCAGGCCGAACTGCTTGCGGGTGCGCAGGTAATCGAGCGTGGCTTCCTTGGCCACTTCCATCGCGCCCAGCGCTTCGGCGCACAGGGCCAGCACGCCGCGTCCGAGAATACGTTCGAGCAGCGCAGCGCCATCGCCTGGGCTGCCCAGCAAAGCATCGGCGGGCAGGGCCGCATCCTGCAGCAGCAGGTCCGCTACGCGGCCACCGTCGATGGTGTCGCTGCCTTGCAATTGCAAGCCCGCCGTATCGGCCGGGATCAGGAACAGCGAGATGCCGTCAGTGTCATCGGTGGCGCCGCTGGTGCGCGCCGAGACCAGGAATACATCGGCCGCTTCCGCGTGCACCACGACCGCCTTGTGCCCTTGCAGACGCCAGCTTCCATCGGCCGATTGCGTGGCGCGCGTGGCCACGTGCGTGGGCGTGTAGTGGCTGTCGGATTCTTCATGGGCCAAGGCGGCCAGCGTCTGGCCGGCGATGATCTGTTCCAGCAGGGCTTTCTGCGCGGGCGTGCCAGCAGCAGCGATGGCCTCGCCGACCAGGATGGCACTGCCCAGCAAGGGCTCCAGCAGCAGGCCGCGGCCGATTTCTTCAAACACCACGGCGATGTCGAAACCGCCACCGCCGTAGCCGCCATCTTCCTCGCGGAAGAGCGCGCCGATCACGCCCATCTCTGCCAGCTGCGACCACATGTCGCGGCTCATGCCAGGTGCGGATTGCAGCAGGTGCTTGCGGGCTTCAAAACCATACTGTTCGGTAATGAGACGGCGCAGGCTGTCGGCCAGCATGCGCCGTTCTTCGGTGTGCTCGAAATTCATGGGCGTTTCCTCACAGGCCAAGGATCATCTTGGAGATGATGTTCTTCTGGATTTCATTGGAGCCGCCGAAGATCGACAGCTTGCGATTGTTGAAGTAATGCGCGGCCGCACCGGCAGCGGCTTGCGGACCCAGCGTGCCGCCGTCGTGACCTTCTTCCAGCGAATGCCACTGATACGGGCGCGCATAGGGGCCCATGGCGCGGCGGGTGAGGGCGGTGATTTCCTGGCGGATCTCGGTGCCGCGTATCTTGAGCATGGAGCTTTCCGCACCGGGCGCACCACCGCCGGCGACCGCCGAGATGACGCGCAGGTTGGTGGTCTTCATGTTCTCCAGATCGATTTCCACCCGGGCCATGCGGGACGCGAAGAGCGGATCTTCAGCCAGCGGACGGCCATGGCTGCGTTGCGTGGCGGCGATGTTCTTCAAGCGTTGCAGTGCGGCCACCGAGAAGCCGATGCCGGCGATGTTGGTGCGCTCATAGGTCAGCAGGTACTTGGCGCAACTCCAGCCGCGATCTTCCTCGCCGACCAGGTTTTGTACCGGCACGCGCACATCGGTGAAGAAGACCTCGTTGACTTCGTGCTCGCCGTCCAGCGTGATGATGGGGCGCACTTCCACACCCGGCGCGTTCATGTCGATCAGCAGGAAGCTGATGCCTTCCTGTTTCTTGGCTTCGCGGTTGGTTCGCACCAGGCAGAAGATCATGTTGGCGTAGTGGCCCAGCGTGGTCCAGGTCTTCTGGCCGTTGACGACGTAATGATCGCCGTCGCGTACCGCATGCGTCTTCACGGCCGCCAGATCGGAACCCGCGCCCGGTTCCGAATAGCCCTGGCACCACCAGTCCTCGCCATTGAGGATGCGCGGCAGCCAATACTGCTTCTGCGCTTCGTTGCCGTATTTGATCAGCACCGGCCCCAGCATGTTGACGCCGAAGGGCACCACGCGCGGCGCATGCGCCAGGCAACACTCATGTTCGAAGATGAATTTCTCGATCACGGTCCAGCCGGTGCCGCCATATTCCTTGGGCCAGTGATTGGCCAGCCAGCCGCGCTCGTTGAGGATGGCATGCCATTGTTCCATCTCGTCGCGGCTCAGGTGCTTGCCGCTGGCCACCTTGTCAGACAAGGCCTTGGGCAGCTTCTCGGCGAGGAAGGCGCGCACGCTGTCGCGGAAGGCTTCTTCGGCCGGGGTGAAATTCAGATCCATTCCAGTCTCCTTGGGGATGCAGCGAAGCGACGCTGCGCTTCAATAGATTTCAAACAGGCCGGCCGCGCCCATGCCGCCGGCGATGCACATGGTCACCACGGCGTAGCGCGCACCGCGCCGCTTGCCCTCGATGAGCACGTGGCCGGCCAGACGGGCCCCGGTCATGCCGAAGGGATGGCCGATGGAAATGGCGCCGCCGTTGACGTTGAGCAGTTCTTCCGGAATGCCCAGGCGGCGCTGGCAGTACAGGGCTTGCGAGGCGAAGGCTTCGTTGAGTTCCCACAGGCCGATGTCTTCCATGCGCAGGCCGTGCCGCTGCAGCAGGCGCGGCACCGCAAAGACCGGGCCGATGCCCATTTCATCGGGCTCGCAACCGGCCACGGCAAGACCACGGAATGCGCCCAGCACCGGCAATCCCGCACGTTCTGCGGCACGCGCTTCCATCATCACGCAGGCCGAGGCCCCGTCGGAGAGCTGCGAGGAATTGCCTGCGGTGATGAACTTGTCCGCGCCCATCACCGGGGCCAGCTTGGCCAGCGCCTCATGGGTGGTACCGGGGCGGTTGCAGTTGTCGGCCTCCACCGTCACCTCGCGCAGACTGGTCTGGCCGCTGGCCTTGTCGGTCACTTGCATGGTGGTGGTGCAGGCCACGATCTCGTCGCGGTAGCGTCCGGCTTCCTGCGCTTCGGCGGTCTTGCGCTGGCTGGCTTCGGAGAAGCGGTCCTGGTCTTCGCGCGAGATGCCGTAGCGCGCGGCCACGATGTCGGCGGTCTCGATCATGGGCAGGTAGAGGCCGGGCTTGTGCTCGACGATCCACGGGTCCATGCCGCTGTCGCCGCTGTCGGTGGCGCTGCGGCTGCGGATCTGCGAGATGCTTTCCACACCGCCTGCGATCATGGCATCGGCGCCATCGACCACGATGCGGCCGGCGGCCATCGCAATGGCTTGCAGGCCCGAGGCACAGAAACGATTGACGGTGGTGCCGGCGATGCTGATGGGCAGCCCTGCGCGCACGATGGCCTGGCGCGCGATGTTGCGGCCGGTGGTGCCTTCCGGATAGCCGCAGCCGAGGATGGCATCCTCGATCTGGCCCGGATCGATGCGCGCACGTTCGACGGCGGCGCGCACGGCGAAGGCCGCCAGGGTCGGGCCGGGCGTGACGTTGAATTCGCCGCGATGGGCCTTGGTCAAGGGAGTACGCGCAGTGGATACGATGACGGCTTCCCGCATCATGGAATTCTCCTGGAAGGATGGTGCAAGGGGGAGACCGGCAATACGCGCGGTCTCCGGTGAGTGCGGTCGAACGTTCAGCCGGCCTGGTTCAGCGATTCAAAATTGGCGCCGCGTTCGACCAGTTCCACCAGCAGCGGCGAGGGCGTCCAGAACAGCGGGTCTTCTGCAGCAAAGGCGCGGATGTCGGCCAGCACATTGGGCAGGCCGACCATGTCGGCGTATTTCATGGGACCGCCACGATGGCGCGGGAAACCGTAGCCATAGAGGAAGGTGACATCCACATCCAGCGGGCGCAGCGCAATGCGCTGGTGCACGACATTGGCACCTTCATTGATCATGGCCGCCAGGTAGCGGCGCTGGATGTCTTCCTTGCTGAAGCTGCGCGGGGTGATGCCGGCACGCGCACGTTCTTCGTCGATGAGCGCGAGCACTTCCGGGTCCGGCGCGCCGCTACGCGGTCCATCCGGATAGCGATAGAAACCGCGTCCGCTCTTCTGGCCGAACCAGCCGCGCTCGCACAGGCGGTCGGCAATGTGGACGTAGCGCGCACGCGGATCGCGCGTGGCGGCGCGGCGCTTGCGGGTGGCCCAGCCAATGTCGCCACCGGCCAGGTCCACCACCTGGTACGGCCCCATGGCAAAACCGAAGTCGCGCACCGCGGCATCGATCTCATAGGGCGACGCGCCATCTTCCATCAGGGCATCGGCCGCCTGGCGATACACGGCCAGGATGCGATTGCCGATGAAGCCATCGCAGACCCCGGCGCGCACCGGCACCTTGCGCAGGCGCTTGGCCAGTTCGAAAGCGGTGGCCACCACGTCGCCTGCGACCTGGCGCGGCACCACGATTTCCAGCAGCTTCATCACATTGGCCGGGGAGAAGAAATGCAGGCCGATCACGTCCTCAGGACGGGAGATGCTGGTGGCAATCGCATCGATGTCGAGGTAGGAAGTGTTGGTCGCCAGCACGGCGCCGGGTTTGCAGACGCGGTCCAGTTCGGCGAAGACGGCTTGCTTCACCGTCAGATCTTCGAAGACGGCTTCGATCACTACATCGGCGGCGGACAAGTCTTCATAACGGGTGCTGCCCTGCAAGCGCGCTAGTACGGCATCGCGGGCTTCTTGCGTGAGACGGCCCTTGGCCACCTGGGCGTCGTAAGTTTTTTCCACATGGCCGCGTCCACGTGCGAGCGCTTCGTCGTCGCGTTCGATCATGGTCACCGGCAAACCGGCATCGAGCACCGCCACGGCAATGCCCGCACCCATGGTGCCGCCGCCGACCACGCCGATCTGTTCGATGCGGCGTGGCTGGGCGTTGCGGGTCTCGGGGGCTTTCTGGACCTCGCGTTCGGCGAAGAAGGCGTGGATCAGGCCGGCGCGTTGCGGGCTGTCCAGGCATTGCAGGAAGAACTGGCGTTCCAGTGCGAGTCCTTCGTCGAAGGGGAGAGTGGTGGCGGCTTCCACCGCATCGATGATCTTGTGCGGGGAGAACAGGCCGCGCGATTTCTTGCCGGCCTCGGCGCGTGCGGCCGCAATGGCCGCTTGCGTGGCGGCGGTATCGACCAGCCCTTTGCCATCGCGGCTGCGGCGTACCGGGGCGTGCGTGTCGAGCAGGGCCTGCAGTTCGCGCAGGCCGGCCGCGCGTGCCTGGTCGGCGCTGTCGCCCTCGGCCAGCTGGTCTACCAGACCGAGCGAAAGGGCTTCCTTGGCGCTGAGATGGCGTCCGGTCAGCATCATGTCCAGCGCGGCCTGCGCACCGATCAGGCGCGGCGTGCGCTGGGTGCCGCCGGCACCGGGCAGCAGGCCCAGTTGTACTTCGGGCAGTCCCAGGCGGGCGTTGCCGAGGGCCACGCGGTAATGCGCAGCCAGCGCCACTTCCAGCCCGCCGCCCAAGGCCGCACCGTGGATGGCCGCCAGCACCGGCTTGTTGCAGGCTTCGATGCGATTGCACAGTTCGGTCAGCAGGGGCGATTGCGGCGGCTTGCCGAATTCGCGGATGTCGGCCCCGCCGATGAAGTTGCGGCCCGCGCCGGTCACCAGGATGGCGGCCACGCCTGCATCGGCCTCGCCCTCCTCGATGGCGGACATCAGGCCCCGACGCACCGCCACCCCCAGCGCATTGACCGGCGGGTTGTCGATGGTCACCACCAGGATGGCGCCTTCACGCGCCAGATGGACCGGGGGCGTTTCGCCCGCCGCCGTGGATTGCTTGGACATGCAGCAGTCTCCTGTTCTAGTCGGTTCGCATAGCGAAACTCAAGTTCGCAAATGGCTTTTGTCGGCAACGATACCGCATTTGCGCCGGATGTGTAAACCGTGCATACCGCAGCGGCCCGATCTGCACAATTGTCAGCAAGGGTCAGGCGGGGCGGGCGTTTGCGGCCGATGGCGAAAAAGGCAGGTTGAGCCGGGGGCCTCTGTTGGCGCTGTTGAAACGCCACATCCGGACTGCTTGTTTTGCACAGCGGAACACGCGTTCGCAAATAATTGACACTGCGATTTCAGGTGTGTACATTCCACAGCCAATGAGGGGCGACGTGACCATGCGGCACGGCCCTGCCACGCGGAGATGTGACGGATGGATGAGATTGTGTCGTTCAAGGGTGAGGATGAGAGCCACGACCGGCAGTTCGTCAATGCTCTGGCGCGTGGATTGGAGATCCTGCGGTGTTTCCGCCCCGGGGAGATCTACCTCACCAACACCGAACTGGCCAAGCGCACCGGCCTGCCCAAGCCGACCATCTCGCGCCTCACGCACACCCTGACCCGGCTGGGCTATCTCGAATATTCCGAAGACCAGGGCCGCTATCAGCTCGGCTCCGGCGTGCTCGCGCTGGGCTACTCGCTGCTCTCCGGCATGGATGTGCGCAAGCTGGCGCGTCCGGCCATGCAGGAGCTGGCCGACTATTCGCAGTGCAATGTGGCGCTGGGCATCCGCGATCGCCTGAGCATGGTCTACATCGAAGCCACGCGCGGCCAGTCCGCCGTGACCTTGCGCCGCGACGTCGGCTCGCGCATTCCGCTGGCCACCACCTCCATGGGCCGCGCGCTGCTGTGCGCCTTGCCCCAGAACGAACGCGATTTCCTGATGGACCACATCCGCCTGCGCAATGAAGAGCAATGGCCCAAGGTCAAGGCCGGCATCGAGCAGGCCTTCAAGGATTACCAGGATCATGGTTTCTGCATTTCCGTCGGCGAATGGGAAAAGACCATCAGCGCCGTGGGCGTGCCCATGATCGATGCCAACGAAGAAAAGATCATGGCCTTCAATTGCGGCGGCCCGGCCTTCATGCTGACGCGCGAGATGCTGATGGAAGACCTCGGCCCGCGCCTGGTGAACGTGGTGCGCACGGTGGAAGCGAGCATGGGCCGCCATTGAGCGGCAGGCAGCAACGAACAAGTCACAACGAGCAACAACGAGCACGGAGACAGACGCGCCGCCATGCCGCAGGCATGAGCGGTGCGCAGCAAGGCAGTACCGCAGTTCCATCACAACAAAAAACAGAAGTCAGCGCCATCGGGGTCATGCAGACCCGTTTCAGCCATGGGTGTCCGGTGCCGTCCGGCCGGGATGCGCACGTTCGCAGGCAGCATCGTGCGCCTGGCATCCATCGCTGAAGCGGGACGTCCCCGGCCAGGACAGACATCAACATCACTCAGATTCACTCAGAGGAAAAAGGTGGAGACAATGACGAACAAGCATCAAGGCATCAAGCGACTGGCCCTGCTGGCCTGTGTGGCCTCGGCACTGGCCGGTGGCGCGGGCAGCGCGGCCGCCGACGAACTCAAGGTCGGGGTGGAAATTCCGCTGACCGGCAGCCTGGCACGCGTGGGCTCGGGCATGCAGGAGGGCATCAACGTGGCGGCCGATGTCTTCAACAAGACCAACGGCAAGCACAAGATCAAGCTGGTCACCATCGATGACGAATCGGCCCCGGCCAAGGCCATTGCCGCCGTCGAGAAGCTGGCTGGCGAAGGCGTGCTGGCCATCACCGGTGGCTACGGCTCCAACAACATCGCACCGGCCGCCGATGCGGCGGGCAAGGCCGGACTGGTCTACATGACCTCCGGCGGCGTGGACGACAACCTGGTCAACAGCGGCCGCAAGAACTTCTTCCGCATCAACAACGTGGCCGGCTACCAGAAGGCCATGGTGGGCCTGCTGGACGACATGAATGCACGCTCGGTCTCCATTGTCTATTCCACCAAGGAAGCCACGGCTGCGCTGGCCAAGGACCTGGAAAAAGCCTGGGGTGCCAAGGGACTGAAGGTGACCGCGCACGCCTTTGATCCGGCCATCAGCGACTTCAAGCCCATCGTCAACAAGATCAAGCTGCAGGACAAGCCGGAAGTCATCGCCATGATCGGCTACGAGAATGACTACGTCGGCATCCTGCGTGCAGCGCGCGTGTTGAAGCCGGCGGTCAAGGCCATGGTCGGCGTGTGGTCGCTGGCCACCCCGAAGATGGCGCAGGACTTCCCGGACCTGGTGCCCAATGTGTATGGCACGGCGCTGCTGCCGTATCCGGCGCAGTTCACCACGGCCGATGGCAAGCTCTTTGAAGAAACCTATCGCCGCCTCTACAAGAAGGACCCTGACTACCTGGGCCAGTTCGGTTACGTGCAATCGATGCTGCTGTTCGAAGCCATCGCCCGCGCCGCCGACAAGGGCACGCTCAAGAAGGATGGCGTGGCCGAAGAAATGCGCAAGACCGATCGTGAAACCCTGATCGGCCGCGTGCAGTTCGGTGCCAATGGCGACAACCTGAACTTCACCCACCACATGGGCCAGCACCAGGGCGACAAGGTCGCCATCGTCTGGCCCAAGGCGGCTGCTACCAACAAGATGAATTATCCGGCCGTGCCTTGGTAATGTCCGGGCGGCGCGCACGCTGCACGGGCGTGCGCGCCGTTGCCCACTCCAACGGAATGCAGACATGAATGAACTGATACTGCAAGCCCTGTACTCCGGGCTGCTGCAGGGGGGCTCCTACGCTCTCATTGCCCTGGGCCTGGCGCTGGTGTTCGGCGCCATGCGGGTCATCAACCTGGCGCAGGGCGAGCTGGTCTTGCTGGCGGCCTATATCGCCTACTCGGTGGAATCGGGCCTGGGCCTGAACCCGGTACTGGCCATCCCCATCGCGCTGGTGGTGGTGTGCCTGACCTCGGCCATCGTGTATTTCGTGGTCAGCCGCATCAAGAAGGACCGCGAGATCAATTCGCTCATCCTCACCTATGGCATCGGCGTCATCCTCACCAACGGCATGCTGCTGATCTGGAAGGCCGACATCCGTTCCACCAGTTCCGAATGGCTGCAGGAAGCCTTCGTGCTCGGCCCCTTCTACAGCATGCGCAGCGAAGTGCTGTTCTTCGGCGTGAGCCTGCTGATGATGGCCGCGCTCTGGTGGTGGCTCTCGCGCAGCTGGTATGGCCGCGCGGTGCGCGCCGTCTCCAGCAACCGCGATGCGGCCAAGCTCATGGGCATCAATCCCGGTTATACCGAACTGGTGTCCTTCATCGTGGCGGGCATCCTGGCGTCCTTCGCCGGGGTGGCCTTGTTCAGTTACGGTGTTATCAGCCCAGCTTATGGCGGGGTGCTCACGGTCAAGGCTTTCATTATTACTGTATTGGCCGGTGTGGGCTCGATTCCGGGCGTGCTGATCGGCGCGATCCTGCTGGGCGTGGCCGAGGCGCTGACCGTGACCCTGGCCAGCTCGGCCCTGCAGGAACTGGCGGGCATGGGGCTGTTCCTGCTGGTGCTGTTCATCATGCCCAACGGCTTGTTCGGCGTGCGCGCAAGAAGGGGATGAGATCATGACGATGAACAAGAACAAGCTGCCCGCATTGCTGCTGCCCTTGCTGCTGATCGGCGCACCGCTGCTGCTGGCGCAGGACCATTACGTGATGAGCCTGCTGGTGGCCGCGATGGTGATCGGCGGCATCGCGCTGTCGTGGGCGCTGTTGGGCAACCTGGGCGGCATGATCAGTTTCGGTCACGCGGCTTTCTTTGGTGTGGGGGCTTATACCTCGGCGGTATTGAGCATGAAATTCGGCGTGCCGGTATTGCTGGGGATGCTGCTGGGCGGCGTCGGCGCACTGGTCGCGGCGCTGGCGATGTTGCCGGTATTACGACTGCGCGGTCCGTATTTCGCGCTGGCGATCCTGGCGTATGCACACATCTTCCGCATCCTGGCCACCGAGTGGACCTCGATGACCGGCGGCTCGGGCGGGCTCTCCAACATTGCGCGCCTGCCGACGGTGATGGGCGTCGACCTGTCGAGCAAGATCGGCGCGTATTTCGTGATCCTGCTGATCGTGGCGGTATTCGCGTTGGTATATGCGCGAGTGCGCGAGAGCCACTATGGATTGGCCCTGCGCGCCATGCACGAGAGCGAGGACGCGACCCGCGTGGTGGGCGTCAACAGCACCGTGCTCAAGGGCATGATGCTGCTGCTCTCGGCCTTCATGTGCGGCGTGGTCGGTGCCTTCAATGCGCACTACATCAGCTTCCTGGAACCGGACTATGCCTTCAGCGCCCTGTGGGTCACCATCCCCATCGTGGCTGCCATCTTCGGAGGTTATCGCAGCATCACCGGACCGGTGGTCGGGGCGGTGGTGGTCTACCTGCTGGATCAGCTGGTGTTCAAGAACATCATTCCTTCCGGCCATCAGCTGGTGCTGGGGGCCTTGCTCGTGGCGATGATCGTCTTCAGTCCGGACGGCTTGCTGCCGCTGCTGCGCAAGCTGGGCAAAGGCAAATCCGCAGGAGGCAAGCATGCTGCAACTTGAAAAAGTCTCGGTGCGCTTCGGCGGCCTGACGGCGGTCGATGAAGTCACGCTGCAGGTCGGCACCGGCGACGTGGTCGGACTGGTCGGCGCCAATGGCGCGGGCAAGACCACGCTCTTCAATGCCATCTCCGGACTGGTGCGTCCGACCAGCGGCAGCATCCGCTTCAATGGCGCCGATATCCTGCATGCGCCGCTGCACCGCCGTGCGCGGCTGGGCATCGGCCGCACCTTCCAGATTCCGCAGCCCATGCATGAACTGACGGTGCGGCAGAACCTGATCGTGGCGCAGCGCTTTGCCACCGGCAAGGTGGATGCGGCCAGGATCGACGAAGTGCTGGCCTTCACGGGCCTGGCCGAAAAGGCCGAGCGCGATGCCGCCACCGAACTGGCGCTGACCGAACTGAAAGCGCTGGAAGTGGCCAAGGCGCTCGCCACCCAGCCCAAGCTGCTGCTGCTCGATGAAGTGCTGGCCGGGCTGGAGACCAATGGCAAGCGCCGCTTCATGCAGATGCTCAAGGGCCTGCATGAGGCCTTTGCGGTGGGCATCGTCATCATCGAACACGACATCGAGACCATCAGCAACCTGTGCCCGCGCGTGGCCGTGCTCAATTTCGGCCAGCTCATCGCCGAGGGCGCGCCGGCGCGGGTGTTCAATGATCCTGCAGTCATCAAGAGTTATACGGGAGCGTGAATGCTTGAAGTCACCAACCTGCGCGCCGGCTACGGTGCCATCAATGTGCTGTGGGATGTCTCCCTGACGGTGGGGCAGGGCCAGCTGACCACCATCATCGGGCCCAACGGTGCCGGCAAAACCACGCTGCTGCGCGCCATCATGGGCCTGATTCCGATCGGGCAGGGCCAGGTCACGCTGGATGGCAAAGTGCTCAATGGCATGCCGACCTGGGAAATGTCCAAGGTCTCGATGGCGATGATCCCGGAAGGGCGCATGATCTTCCGCGCCATGAGCATCGAGGAAAACCTCATCGTCGGTGCCTTCGCCCCGCAGCACCGCGCGCGCGTGAAGGACAACCTGGAGCGCGCCTACACCATGTTCCCAAAGCTGCGCGAACGTCGCCGCCAGCTGGCCGGGTCACTCTCGGGTGGCGAGGCGCAGATGCTGGCGATGGCGCGCGGGCTGATGTCTGAACCCAAGCTGCTCATCATCGATGAACCCTCATTGGGATTGGCCCCGGTGGTGGTCAACGAACTCTTCGAGATCCTGGCGCGATTGAAGGCAGAGGGCCGCACCATCATCCTGGTGGAGCAGAACACCGAACGCGCCGTGGGCGTGGCTGATCACGTCTACCTGATGCAGGGCGGCAAGGTGATCCTGTCGCAGAAGGCCAGCGAGGTGGCGCTGGATCATCTGCATGATCTTTACTTCGCACGATGAGGCCATGACGGCGCGCTGCGGCTGACCGGTGTGCGCCAGCGTGAAGTTTTGTCCCAAAACAAAACGCCCCGCTATCTCACGACAGCGGGGCGTTGTTCATGCTACCTGCGGGACTCAGGCCTTGGACTTGCCGTCCTGTGCCTTGGCCGCTGCCAGCGCGGTCATGTTGATGACACGGCGCACGGTGCTCGACGGGGTCAGCACGTGCACGGGGGCCGCCGCACCCAGCAGGATCGGGCCGATGGTGGTGCCCTGGCCGCTGCTGGTCTTCAAGACGTTGAAGAGAATGTTGGCGGCATCCAGGTTGGGGCAGACCAGCACGTTGGCGGCACCCGTCAGGCCGCTGTCGGCCAGGCCCGCATTGTTGCGGATCTTTTCCGACAGGGCGGCGTCGCCGTGCAGTTCACCGGCGGATTCGACCTCCGGTGCCAGCTTCTTGAAGGCTTCATGCGCGGCGGCCATCTTGCGGGCCGAGGGACGCGAGGAGCTACCATGGTTGGAGTGCGACAGGAAGGCCACCTTCGGCGGCACACCAAAGCGCGCCACTTCTTCGGCGGCTGCCTTGGCGATGCGCGCCAGCTGCTCGGCGTCCGGAGTGTCGTTGACGTAGGTGTCGGTGATGAAGAGCGTCTGTTCCGGCAGCAGCACCGCGTTCAGGGCGGCGAATTCCTGCGCGCCGTCCTTCAGGCCAATCACCTTTTCCACATGGGCCAGGTGGCCGTCGTAGTTGCCATCCAGGCCGCACAGCATGGCGTCGGCGTCACCGGCCTTGACCATCAGCGCCGCCAGCAGGCTGCCGCTGGCACGCACGTCGGCTTCGCTGCCGTCCTTGTACTGGGCGGCGTACTGCGCCACGCGGGCGTCGCTGGCTGGGTCGATCACTTGCACGTTCTGGCCGATCTTGATGCGCAGGCCGGCCTTCTTGATGCCGGCTTCGATGGCGGCGGGCTGGCCGACCAGGATCGGTGCGGCCAGGCCTTCGTCGGCCACGAACTGCACGGCGCGCAGCACGCGCTCATCCTGGCCATCGGCGTAGACCACGCGTTGCGGCGCGACCTTGGCGGTGTTGAAGACGGGCTGCATGAACATGCCGGTCTGGTAGATGAAGCGGGTCAGTTCTTCGCGGTAGGCGGCGTAGTCCTTGATGGGACGCGTCGCCACGCCGGACTCGGCAGCCGCCTTGGCCACGGCCGGGGCGATCTTCAGGATCAGGCGCGAATCGAACGGGGTCGGGATCAGGTAGTCGGCACCGAACACCAGTTCCTTGCCGGGATAGGCGGCGCTGACTTCGGCGCTGGTCTCGGCCTTGGCCAGGTCGGCGATCTCGCGCACGCAGGCCAGCTTCATGGCTTCGGTGATCTTGGTGGCACCGCAGTCCAGCGCGCCACGGAAGATGTAGGGGAAGCACAGCACGTTGTTGACCTGGTTCGGGTAGTCCGAACGGCCGGTGGCGATGATGCAGTCCGGACGGACCGACTTGGCCAGCTCGGGGCGGATTTCCGGTTCCGGGTTGGCCAGCGCCAGGATGATGGGCTTGTCGGCCATGGTCTTGACCATCTCGGCGGTCAGCACGCCAGGGGCCGAGCAGCCCAGGAAGACGTCGGCGCCATTGACCACGTCGGCCAGGGTGCGCGCCTCGGTCTTGATGGCGTAGCGCTGCTTGGAGGCGTCCAGTCCACCGGGGCGGCCTTCGTAGATGACGCCCTTGCTGTCGACCATGTAGACGTTCTCGCGCTTCACACCCAGGCCGATCATCACTTCCACGCAGGCGATGGCGGCTGCGCCCGCGCCGGAGACGGCGATCTTGACGGCGCCGATGTCCTTGCCGACCAGTTCCAGGCCGTTCAGCAGGGCGGCCGAGGAGATGATGGCGGTACCGTGCTGGTCATCGTGGAAGACCGGGATGTTCATGCGGGCCGAGAGCTTCTGTTCGATGTAGAAGCATTCCGGGGCCTTGATGTCTTCCAGGTTGATGCCGCCCAGGGTCGGCTCCAGTGCGGCGATGATCTCGACCAGCTTGTCCGGGTCGTTCTCGGCCAGTTCGATGTCGAACACGTCGACGCCGGCAAATTTCTTGAACAGGCAGCCCTTGCCTTCCATCACCGGCTTGGAGGCCAGCGGACCGATGTTGCCCAGGCCCAGCACGGCGGTGCCGTTGCTGATGACGGCCACCAGATTGCCGCGCGAGGTGTAGTCGAAGGCCTTCAGCGGATCGGCTTCGATGTCCAGGCAGGGATAGGCCACGCCCGGCGAATAGGCCAGCGACAGGTCGCGCTGGTTAGACAGCGGCTTGGTGGGGCGGACTTCGATCTTGCCGCGCGACGGGGTGCGGTGGTATTCGCGGGCGGCGTCACGCAGGAGTTGCTCGGCGGCAGAAATTTGTTGGGTCATGGTCTGGTTGAGGGATGAAAAACGGTCTTGAAAAAGCGGTCTGCGCAACGACTTGCGTTGCTGCGGCCAGCTTGTACTGTTCTGGTTTCCTGGTCTTGAATGCGGCGGGCCGATCGGGAAGGATGGTGTTTCTCGTCGGTCCGGAGTGGGGTACGGAAAGCGGCCTCCAGTGATGGTGGCCGATAGTCCGCGCCTGCCTCCGCCTGCTCCGGGCTTGTGGCCGCCGGAACGGGTGCGGGGAGGGGGATATTACCTAAAAATTCACGCTTCGGGTTTTTTGCGGCGATGCCGTTTGATATCAAGGGGGCGCCGGTGGCTGTTACAAGCTGTTTCCAAGTTGACGATTGTTGACACAAATCTGCAAGCAAGGCGCGCGCATAATGCCATTGAGCCTGCTGATGAGTCTGATGCCAGTCATCGGTGGGAGCGGTTGGACGCGTTGTGTCTACAGTCTGCGTTTCAATCGCGATTCAAGCGTGTTCATCGTTTTTTGATTTTTCATTTTCGTTGGGAGCGTCATCATGAGTCCGCAAGAAACCCAAGCCCTTCAGGATTTTCTCCAGCAACTGACGCAGGTGCAGGGCATCAGCAAGGATGCCCAGGCCGATGCCATGATCCAGGCGGCGGTGGCGCGCCAGCCGGATGCGGCGTATCTGCTGGTGCAACGGGCCTTGTTGATGGAACAGGCCCTCAACGCGACCAAGGCCCAGGTGGCGGCCCTGCAGAACCAGGTGCAGTCGTTGCAGGCCAATGCTGCAGGTGGCGCGCGGAGCTCGGGCTTTCTCGATGGCAACGCCTGGGGCAATGCGCCCGCGGCAGCCTCGGCACGCCCGCAGCCTGCGGTCCCGGCTTATATGCCGGCCCCTGCACAGCCCTATCCCGCGCCCCAGCAGGCCGTGCCTGCCTATCAGGCAGCCCCGGCGGCAGCGCCTTCATCCGGGTTCTTTGGCGGCGGCATGGGCAGCATGCTCGGCACCGTGGCGGCGACCGCAGCGGGCGTGGCCGGTGGCGCCTTCCTGTATCAAGGCATCGAGCACCTCTTCAATGGCAACAGCGGATCGGGACTGGCGCATCAGAACGGCTTGAGCGCGCCGGTGGAAAATATCGAGAACACTACCGTCAACAACTATTACGGCAGTGATGGGGATCGCAAATCGGATTTCGCCAGCAATGACAGTGGCAGCGACTCCGGTAGCAGCAGCGATCTTGCCGATCTGAGCAATTTCGATGTGGATGACGGCGGGGGATACGACGATACGCTGGTGTAAGCCGCAATCCCCCTCGGAGAAGCCTGCGCGAGCAGGCTTTTTTTATGGCCCGCTGTTGCGCACGTGCATTCCCGTGCCGTGGAGATGCCCTGGTCTCGCTTGACTTCACTCAGTGCACTCCCTATGATGCGCATACATCGATGCATATGCATTGTTTTGTGCGATCCCCGGCGCGGCCTCGTTGACGCCGGATTGTCATCCCTCGCCAACCGGATTCCCCATGAGCAAGGACATCTGCACCTGCGCCCCCCTGCGTCGTCTCACCCGCAGGATCACCATCATCTATGACCATCACCTGCAGGACAGCGAACTGAGCATCACCCAGTATTCGTTGTTGAGCCGCATCGGCCGCAAGGGACCGATCGCCAATATCGTGCTGGCGCAGGACATGGGCATGGACCGCAGCACCCTGAGCCGCACCCTGAAACCCCTGGTGGCCGCCGGCTGGATCGAGACCGTCGACCTGCCCGACGATGCCCTGCTGGACAAGCGCTCTTTCGCCCTGCAACTCTCCCGCACCGGCCGCGCCAAGCTGGAGGAAGCCCGGCCGCGTTGGCGGCGTGCCCAGGACGAGATCGACCGCCGTCTCGGTCCCAAGCTCGCGCGCGAATTCAATGACCTCATCGAAGACGCCTATGCCCGCCTGCAGGACGCGTGACGCGCCCGCAGGCCCGGTTTAAGGGGGCAATGAACCTTGCTTCACCCGACGATTCGCTCCCACCCATCCAACAAGCTCGCACTGCCCTCCCGACAGGATCGCCATGAACAAACTGACCCAATCGCTGGCCAACGCCGTCACGCCCCGCTTCCACTATGCCTGGGTGGTGGTGGGCGTGATCTTCCTCGTGCTGCTGTGTTCGGCCGGCATCCGCGCCACGCCTTCGGTGATGATCCTGCCGCTGGAACAGGAGTTCGGCTGGAACCGCTCCACCATCTCGGTGGTGATCTCGGTCAACATCGCCTTGTATGGCCTGATCGGCCCGTTCTCGGCGGCAGCCATGCAGCGCTTCGGCATCCGCCGCGTGGTGCTGGGGGCGCTGGTGCTGCTGGCCAGCGGCACGGCCCTGTCGACCCTCATGCACATGCCCTGGCACATGCTGCTGTCGTGGGGTTTGCTGGTCGGTGCCGGTACCGGCGTGGCGGCCAACACCCTGGGGGCCACCATCGTCAGCCGCTGGTTCGAGACCCGGCGCGGCCTGGCCATGGGCTTGCTCACCGCCAGTGCGGCCACCGGGCAGATGGTGTTCCTGCCGCTGATGGCCTCCATGGTGGGCAGCTACGGCTGGCGCTCGGTGGCTTTCCTGGTGTCGGCGGTGGCGCTGCTGGCCATTCCGCTGGTGTGGCTGCTGCTGCCGGAAGGCCCGGCGGCCATCGGCCAGAAGATGCTCGGCCAGACCAGCGAGACCGCCGATGATGGCCGCTCCAGGCGCAATCCGTTGGCCATCGCCTTCGATGCGTTGCGCACGTCGGTGCGCATGCCGGACTTCTGGCTGCTGTTCATGAGCTTCTTCGTCTGCGGGCTCTCCACCAATGGCTACATCGGCACGCAGTTCATCGCCATGTGCAATGACTACGGCATCAATGAAGTCAAAGGCGCTTCCATCCTGGCGGCCATGGGCATGCTGGACCTGGTCGGTACCACGCTCTCGGGCTGGCTCTCGGACCGCTACAATCCGCGCGTGCTGCTGTTCTGGTATTACGGCCTGCGCGGACTGGCGCTGATCTTCCTGCCGTATGCCTTCGGCTTGCAGTATTACGGACTGGCCATCTTCGCGATTTTCTATGGCCTGGACTGGATCGCCACCGTGCCGCCGACCGTGCGCCTGGCCAATGACGTCTTCGGCCGCCTGGCCGCGCCCATCGTGTTCGGCTGGATCGTGGCCGGGCACCAGCTCGGCGCCGCTACTGCCACCACGGTGGCCGGCTACATGCGGGCGACGCTGGGCAATTACACGCTGTCGTCGATCATGATGGGCGTGGCCTGTCTGATCGGCGCGGTGCTGGTGTTGCGCATCAAGGGACATCAGGGATCGCAGCCGCAACCGGCCAGCGCGTAAATCATTTCACCTGTGTCTTTTGGAGAAGGCCAGCTTTCTTGTGGAAGCTGGCCTTTTTTTCCTATATCGGGCATTTGGGACAATCGCGGAGACCGTCGGCAGCATGCCAGAATGCGCTCTTTCGCCAGCCGGGGCGCTGGCCCATTTTCCTAGCTCGATGATGAACAAGACTCTCCGGCTGCTCCTGCAGCGCCGTCTGGCGCGGCTGCCTCTTCAGCTCGCGCTGTTCGCTTGCACTCTCTCCCTGATGCGTGGCGTGCAGGCCGCCGAAGCGATCATGCCCACCGTCGAAGACAAGACCCCGCTGCTGATGCCGCGGCAAGCCGCCGCGCGGCCAGCCTACCTCGCGGCTGCGCAGCGCCGCTTCGAGCAGGGCAGCCAGGGCAACCAGATCATCGGGCAACTGCAGGGCGGGCTGTTCTGTACCCGCAGGAACGAGATCGTCTGGAACCAGAACAGTGCCGAAGTGATGTTGCCGACCAATGCGCTGTTCCTGCGCTTTCGCAGCGAGCTGCAGCAGCACGGCTATCCGGTGCCGGCGTCCCCGGCCGAACCGCTGTTCCGGGAACAAGACGCTGCCCGCGAACGCGCCCGGCCGGCCGACTTCAACCTCCAGGTAGGCGTGATCATCAGCCAGTTCCAGACCAATCTCTGCGCCAAGGGCGGCGACAGCTGGACCGGCGAGGCCTATCTCCGCCTGGAATGGCAGGTGTTCGCGCCGGAGCAGCGCAAGGTGATCTATCGCGGCATGAGCGAAGGCGTATTCCGTTCGCGTGAGCGCAGTCTTGATGGCAGCGTGCCGCCGATTCCGATGGAAGCCTTCGGCGCGGCGGTCCGCAATCTGCTGGCCGATCCCCGCTTTGCGCTGGCGCTGCAATCGCCCTATGACAGCCTGGCCGCGGCTGCAATTGGCGGTGCCGGCAGCGACGTTGCGCGCGCACCGGAGGCCATGCCGGCAGGCAGCCCGCTGGCCATCGACAACCAGCCCGCCGAACGGGGCAATGGCGAAATTGCCAGGGTGATGCCGGAGTTGCGTTCGGCGGTGGTCACGGTGCTGACCGAGCGCGGCTCCGGTACCGGTTTCTACATCGGCAGTTCCGGCTGGCTGCTGACCAACCAGCATGTGATCGGGCAGGCGCGCGCGGTACGGGTGCGCCTGCCGACCGGACGAGAACTGCTTGCTGAAGTCGTGCGGGTGGATGCGGCGCGTGACATCGCGCTGCTCAAGACCGAAGCGCCGGGTGTGCGGCCAATGCCGCTGCGCATGGGCGAGCCGGGCATCGGCGAGGATGTGTATGCGCTGGGTTCTCCGCTGGGCGATGCCTTCAATACCACGCTCACGCGCGGCATCCTCAGTGGCGTGCGCAAGGTGCGCGATCTGGATTTCCTGCAGAGCGATGTGGCGATCCTGCCGGGCAGCAGCGGCGGTCCCTTGCTGGACAAGTCAGGCCAGGTGATCGGCATCACCGTGGCCGGGCTGGGGGCCAAGGGACTGGCCGGGATGAACTTCTTCATCCCGGTCGGCAGTGCCATCGAGCGCCTGCAATTGCAGTTGCAGAACCGCGATCAGCGCAAGCCCTGATCCGTTCTGCTGCTGCACGCAGCGGGCAGCAGCGTTCAATCCCACTGCGGCGCAAATCCCGGATTGGCAAGCCGCTCGCCGCGGTCGAGCGCAGCGATGGCCTGCATCTCCGCCTCGGAGAGCGTCAACTGTTGCGCCTGCAAATTGGCGGCCAGGTTCTCGCGTCGCGTCGAGGAGGGGATCACCGCAAAGCCCTGCTGCAGCGACCAGGCCAGCGCCACTTGTGCGGCCGACACTCCATGGCGGGCGGCGATCTCCAGCAGCGTCGCGTCCTCCATCACCTTGCCATACGCCAGCGGCATGTAGGCCGTCAGGTGGATGCCCTTGGCACGGGCAAAATCGACCACCTTGCGGTTCTGCAGGAAGGGATGGATCTCGACCTGATTGGTGGCAATGGCTTCCGCACCGACGGCGGCGATGGCCTGCTCCATGTGCGCGATGGTGAAGTTGGAAATGCCGATCAGGCGCGTGAGCCCCTGTGCCTTGGCCTCGGCCAGTGCCTGAAGGTAGTCGGCCACCGGCAGTTCATCCTGGGGGGAAGGCCAGTGGATCAGCGTCAGGTCGAGCTGATCGAGGCGCAGCTTGTGCAGGCTTTCCTTGAGACTGGGGAGGAGCTTGTCGCGGGAGAGGTTCTCGGTCCAGATCTTGGTGGTCACGAAGAGATCATCGCGGGCCACGCCGCTGTCGGCCATGGCTTGGCCGACTTCGGCTTCGTTGCCGTAGATCTGCGCGGTATCGATGTGGCGATAGCCGAGGTCCAGGCCGTTGCGGACCGAATCGATGACCTGCTGGTCCTTGAGACGGAAGGTGCCCAGGCCCAGGGCGGGGAGGGTGGAGGTGTGCATGACTTGTCCTTTGCGTTGATGATGAGGCCCGGCAGGCCAGTGCTGCCGGGGCGATCAGGATCAGAGCGATTGAGTATCGGACAATTCCTTTTTCGCTTGAAGTGCCGCACGGACAAATCATTGTTGAATTCAAGTCAATAATGCATGCGCGGCATTTGCCGGTCTGCCTCGCTCTTCCCTGCGACGGGTGAGGCGATGCGCATCGTCCACTGCGTCTTTCCGAGACGCTGTCCGAGGCAACTGCCAAAGCTGACGCCCAGCTTGCCAGCTTGGTAACGCTACCAGCCGCAATGCTAGAATGCCGCCATGTCCGAAAAGCGTATGCCTCCTCCAGATTCTCCGATGCAAATCACCAGTGCCGAGCGCGACGACGACAGCGCCGAACCGCGCCGCCGTGCTGCCCGCAAGAGCGCCGGTGGCATCACGCTGCGCGATGTGGCGCAGCTGGCGGGCGTGGCACCGATCACCGCATCGCGTGCGCTCAATACACCGTCGGCAGTCTCGCCCAAGGTCTTGCAGAAGGTGCGTGAGGCGGTCGAGAAAACCGGTTACGTGCCCAACCTGCTGGCCGGCGGACTGGCCTCCAACAAGAGCCGGCTGGTGGCGGTGGTGGTGCCGACCGTCATCGGTCCGGTGTTCCAGGAAATCGTCCATACCCTGACCGAAACGCTGGCTGCGGCCGGCTACCAGGTCATGCTGGGCCAGAGCGGCTACGAGAATTCGCGCGAAGATGCGCTGCTGGAAGCCATCATCGGGCGCCGTCCCGATGGCGTGGTGCTGACCGGCATCATGCGCTCGGCAGAAGCGCGCAAGCGGCTGCTGGCCAGCGGTATCCCGGTGGTGGAGACCTGGGACCTGACACCGACCCCCATCGACATGCTGGTGGGCTTCTCGCACGAAGCCATCGGCCGTGAGGTGGCGCGCTACCTGCATGCGCGCGGACGCCGCAAGGTGGCCGTGGTGGGCGGACGCGATGAGCGCAGCCAGCGGCGCATGAATGCCTTCGCGCAGGAGTGCGCGGCGCTGGGCATGCAGCAGGGCAGGGGCGAGGTTCCCATGTATCACGTCGTCGCCCCGACTACGCTGGGGCAAGGCCGCCAAGGCTTGGCCGAACTGCTGCAGGCGCAGCCTGATCTGGATGCCATCTTCTGCAGCTCCGACCTGCTGGCGCTGGGCGTGATGATCGAAGCGCAGAGCCGCGGCATCGCCATTCCCGGCCAACTGGCCGTGGTCGGTTTCGGCGATCTGGAATTCTCGCGCGACCTGCAGCCGCGTCTGACCACGGTGCGCATCGATGGCACCGGCATCGGGCAGCGCGCCGCGCGCTTCATCATCGAGCGCGCCTCGGGCGGCGAAGTCAGCGAGCGTATTGTCGATGTCGGCTTCTCCATCATCGCGCGCGACAGCGCCTGAGTTTTCGCCGAAGCGCCTCATCTTTTCTGATCTTTCCTCATCCTTCCTGATGTGCTGATGCCTTGAGGCAATCAACGCTTCCCCATTGACAGTCAAAATTGGTACCGCTACCATGCATTCAATTCAAATTTGGTACCGCTACCAATTTGCAGTCTGATCGTTTCCGTTTCCGGAGAAAACCCGCCATGACCCAGAACCCAGCTTCCGCATCGTCCCCGACATCGTCGTCATCCCAGCACAAGGGCGCGCCGCGCGTGACCGACATGCGCGTCATCCCGGTGGCCGGGCATGACAGCATGCTCTTGAACCTCTCGGGGGCGCATGGTCCGTATTTCACGCGCAATATCGTCATCCTCACCGACAGTGCCGGCAACACCGGCGTGGGCGAAGTGCCGGGCGGGGAGGGTATCCGCCAGACGCTCGACGATGCGCGCTCGCTGGTGGTGGGCCAGTCCATCGGCAATGTGCAGGCCATCCTCAATCGTGCGCGTACCGCTTTCGCCGACCGCGATGTGGGTGGACGCGGCCTGCAGACCTTTGACCTGCGCATCGCCATCCACGCCGTCACCGCGCTGGAGGCGGCCCTGCTGGATCTGCTGGGCAAGTGCCTCGACGTGCCGGTGGCGGCCTTGCTGGGCGAGGGCCAGCAGCGCGATGAGGTGGAGATGCTGGGGTATCTGTTCTACGTGGCCGATCGCCGCAAGACTGACCTGCCGTACCTGGCCGCGGCGGATGCGGACGATGACTGGCTGCGCCTGCGCCACGAAGCCGCGCTCACGCCGGAGGCGGTGGTGCGCCTGGCCGAGGCGGCCTATGCGCGCTACGGTTTCAATGACTTCAAGCTCAAGGGGGGCGTGATGCGCGGCGAGGAGGAGATCGCCGCCGTCACCGCCCTGGCCGAGCGCTTCCCCAAGGCACGCATCACGCTCGATCCGAATGGCGGCTGGCTGCTCAAGGATGCCATTCGCCTGTGCCGCGACCAGCATGATGTACTGGCCTATGCGGAAGATCCCTGTGGTGCTGAGGACGGCTACTCGGGCCGCGAAGTGATGGCCGAATTCCGCCGTGCCACCGGCCTGCAGACCGCTACCAACATGGTAGCGACCGATTGGCGCCAGATGGGCCATGCGATCTCGCTGCAATCGGTGGATATCCCGCTGGCCGATCCGCATTTCTGGACCATGCAGGGTTCGGTGCGGGTGGCGCAGATGTGCCATGAATGGGGGCTGACCTGGGGTTCGCATTCGAACAACCACTTCGATATTTCCCTGGCCATGTTCACTCACGTGGCTGCGGCCGCACCCGGCAAGATCACCGCCATCGATACCCACTGGATCTGGCAGGACGGCCAGCGCCTTACGCGCGAACCGCTGCAGATCGTGGGCGGCAAGGTCAAGGTGCCGGCCAAGCCGGGGCTGGGCGTGGAGCTGGATATGGAGCAGGTCGAGGCGGCGCACCAGACCTACCGCAACATGGGGCTGGGCGCGCGCGATGATGCGGTGGCCATGCAATACCTGATCCCTGGCTGGAAATTCGATCCCAAGAAACCTTGCCTGGTGCGTTGAGCAAGGGTCTTCATCTGTTTTGACGAGGCTGCGAGAAGAGCGCGATCGACGCGTCGGCGGCCTGCACTTTCTTTCATCAACCGGCAGTACGGGCTCATACGAGGAGACAACCCGTGAATCCATCCCAGTCCTCCCCCGCAACGAACCAGGTCCTCACCTCGGCGGTGAGCAAGATCAAGTGGCGCATCCTGCCGCTGTTCGTGGCCATGTTCATCATCAACTACATCGACCGCGTCAACATCGGTTTCGTGCGCAGTCATCTCGCGACCGATCTCGGCATCGGCGCAGCAGCCTTTGGCCTGGGCGCGGGGCTGTTCTTCGTCGGCTATGCCATCTTCGAAGTCCCTTCCAACATG
Source organism: Herbaspirillum sp. 1173 (assembly GCF_031455335.1). Classification (NCBI taxonomy): domain Bacteria; kingdom Pseudomonadati; phylum Pseudomonadota; class Betaproteobacteria; order Burkholderiales; family Oxalobacteraceae; genus Herbaspirillum; species Herbaspirillum sp. 1173. The sequence continues at coordinate 423,042 of NZ_JAVDSP010000004.1, forward strand.
CTGCTGCAACGCTATGGGGCCCGCGCCTGGCTCACGCGGATCATGTTCACCTGGGGCCTGGTGGCGGCTTGCATGGCCTTCGTGCATAGCGAGACCAGCTTTTATTTCATGCGCTTTTTGCTGGGCGTGACCGAGGCCGGTTTCTTCCCCGGCGTGGTGTATTACTTCACGCAATGGCTGCCCAATCATGAGCGTGGCCGGGCCATGGCGGTGTTCCTGTCGGGCTCGGCGATTGCATCGATTCTCTCCGGTCCGATCACCGGCGCGCTGCTGTTGATTGAAGGTGGCGGACTGCATGGATGGCAATGGATGTTCCTCATCGAGGGCGGTGCGTCGATGCTGTTCTGCGTGGTGGTGTGGAAGGTGCTGGACTCCACGCCGCGCGATGCCAAGTGGCTCTCGCCGGAACAACGCGAGGCGCTGGCCACGGTCATCGCGGCCGAACAGGAGCAGCGTGCGGCCAATCGTCCGCCGCACGTCTCGGCGCTGAGCTTGTTGCGTGATCCGCAGATCGTGCTGTTCTGCCTGATCTATTTCGCCATCCAGCTGACCATCTATGGCGCCACCTTCTGGCTGCCGACCATCATCAAGAAGATGGGCCATTTCAATGATTTCCAGGTCGGCCTGTTCAACTCGATTCCGTGGATCGTGGCGATTGCGGCGATGTATGTCTTTGCCGTGCTGGCCGCGCGCTACAAGAAGCCGCAGTTCTGGGTGGCGACCACACTGGTGATTTCGGCCATCGGCATGGCGGTCTCGGCTTCGGCCGGTCCGGTGATCGGCTTCGTGGCGGTGTGCTTTGCGGGCATCGGTTTCAAGGCGGCTTCGTCCTTGTTCTGGCCCATTCCGCAGGCCTATCTGGATGCGCGCATTGCGGCAGCGGTGCTGGCGTTGATCAATTCGCTGGGCAACCTGGGCGGCTTCTTCGCACCGGCTACCTTCGGTTACCTGGAGCAGAAGACCGGTTCCATCCAGGGCGGCTTGTATGCATTGTCGGCGGCTTCGCTGGTGGCGGCAGTGCTGGTATTTCTGGCACGGACCCGGCCGTCGGTGCAGGACGGCGGCGGTTCGGCTGAAGGCCGCACAGAACCGGTGGCCAAGCACGCGGTGTGAGCACGGCGCGCGATTGATTTCTCCGAGGTCTTCCTCGTTTGCGTCCGCCCGCCCGTGATCTCACGGTGCGCCGGGCGCATTTTTACGCGGGTGGAGCGCGCCGGTTTTGTCCAAGCAGAGGGGCCGGCCACACGCCTATAATGGCAGCCTGCACACCGCCATCACGGCGGAACAGTCGCCGCCTCCCAGGCGGCGAGACATCAAGGCAGCCCGTCCATGGAAACCCTCTACCACCTGATCGAGCAATACGGTCTGATCCTCGTTTTCGTCAACGTGCTGGTCGAGCAACTGGGCGCGCCGGTGCCGGCCTATCCCACGCTGATCATCACCGGTGCGCTCTCGGCGACCGGACGCTACTCGCCGGCGCTGTTGCTGCTGCTGGCGGTGAGTGCGGCACTCATTGCCGACTATTGCTGGTATCTTGCCGGCCGCCGCTACGGCCGCCAGATCATGTCGCGCCTGTGCCGTATTTCGCTCTCGCCGGACTCCTGTGTGCGTCAGACCGAATCGATCTACCTGCGCTGGGGCGCGCGTTCGCTCTTGCTGGCCAAGTTCATTCCGGGCTTCGCCTCGATTGCCAGTGCGCTCTCCGGCACCATGGGCACGCGCCGCATCAGCTTCCTGCTGTGGGATGCGGCGGGCAGCGCCCTGTGGGCGGGACTGGGGATTTTCCTCGGTTCGCTCTTCAGCTCGGCCGTGGATGACCTGCTCAATGTGCTGGCGCAATTGGGCCATTACGGCATGCTCCTGATCGCCGTGGCGCTGGCAGCCTTCGTGGCCAACAAATGGTGGCAGCGCCGGCGTTTCCGCAAGTCGCTGGAGATGGCGCGTATTTCAGTGGATGAATTGAATACCATGCTCGAAGAGGGCAATGCGCCCACCATCATCGATGTGCGTTCGCCGATGTCGCAGCAGGATGGCCGCATTCCGGGTGCGGTCACGATTTCCAACCAGGAGATCCAGACCTTCGTCTTCGATGGCCCCGTCGAGGGTGAGGTGGTGGTGTATTGCGCCTGTCCCAACGAGGCCTCGGCGGCCATGGTGGCGCGCCAGCTGATGCGGCGCGGCTATACGCGCGTGCGGCCGCTCACGGGCGGCATCGATGCCTGGCGCGCCGCAGGTTACGCCATCGATGTCTGAATCGCGGTGCCCTGGCGGATGGTCTTGGTGACCGGGGTCTTTTCGCAGATCTCGGCCAGGCGCGTGAGCTGTTCTTGCGACAGGGCATTGCCGAAGCTGATCTTGCGGGTGATGGTTTCCAGGCCGCTGTCGTCGCGCCCGAAGTGGGCGTCCACCGAGATGCTGCCCAGATCCCAGCCCTTGCGGTCGGCGTACATGCGCAACGTGAGCGAGGTGCAGGAGGCCAGCGCGGCCAGCAGCAATTCATAGGGGGCCGGACCGGTGTCCTTGCCACCATTGCTCTCGGGTTCGTCGGACTTGATCTGGTGGATGCGCGCCTTGATGTCCTGGGCGTAGCCGGCGGCGTTGTGCAGGGTGACGTGGGCCATGAGGGTCTCCTTATAAGTGCAGTCAGGGAAGCGGTGATTGTGGCACAGCCACGCACGCACTTGCTGAGCACTTAACGCGATAGCTACGGAAACACGCGATAGCCGTCTGAGATCACACGGCAATTGGGTTGTTGTTCGCTCTCGCAACGCTGCAGTGCTCTAACGGCAGGTGGATCTTGGTCGGCAGTCTGTCCGGAGGCATAAAAATACCGGTTGCCGCCGACCACGAAAGCCTTCGGTGAAATCATCTTCTTGAAATTGGCGAAGCCCTCCAGTTGCCCCGGCGTCAGTGGTGGAGATTTCTTGTTGCCATTCGTGATCGGTTCGTGCCTGGATGCCAGAATCAGGTCAGAGAAAAGATGGTCTGTATTCATCGCCTCGGCGATGTTGCCTGCCACGATTTTACCGAGATTCTCTGTAAGAATTGTGGAACTACCGCCTACGAATATATTACCGGCCCAGATGGGGTCATTGCTGGTGAGCTCGGTCAGTTCCAGTGCGAAGAAGGCGCCACTGCCGGAGGTGCCAACGAATCCACTCTTGAAACTGACTTTGAGCAGGTAGTCCCCAGGGGTGACTGGTCGCAAGCGCAGTTCGTCCTCCATGTGGAGGAGGCGCGCTTCTACACCGTAGGCACTGAAGGCCGGTGCGAGCGCCTCCTCGAATCCGGATTGCTCTACATGCGGCCAAGTATTGGAAACTCTGAGGCCGCGCGCGGCTGAGGTATCGATATAAAGAGTCTTGATGCGCTCGGAGGAATGTCTTATGACCAAGCTGTTTCTGACTTTTGGGTGAGAGCACGCCGATATCAGACAGGCAAGGGAGACGACAAGAAATATCTGCCAGCCCTTTCCCAGTTTGCTTCCGATTAAATATAGCACTGCCGGACTCCATCGAATGCCGCCCTCAGGCGCAGTAGGTATGCGAAAAATTGGTCTTCACATTGTGCCTGATACGAGCGGCGGCAGGCTGACACAGACCTGACCAAGTTCTAACATGGGACCGAAGCCTGACCATGCCAGATATCGGTAGTGGATGGCCTGCGGGGCAAGGAGCAGAAAATCTCACAGACAAGAAAAAGCTTGTTGATAAAAGAAAAAACCACGCTCGCGCGTGGTTTTTTCTTGCCGGGAGGCAGGGTGATCAAGCGAAGTTCTTGGCCACGAAGTCCCAGTTGATGATGCCCCAGTAGTTCTCGACGTACTTGGCGCGTGCATTGCGGTAGTCGATGTAATACGCGTGTTCCCACACGTCCACGGTCAGCAGCGGCTTGCTGTCGGTGGTCAGCGGGGTGCCGGCACCGGTGGTGTTGACGATGTCCAGGGAACCGTCAGCCTTCTTGACCAGCCAGGTCCAGCCGGAACCGAAGTTGGCCAGGCCTTGCTTGGTGAACTCGGCCTTGAAGGCGTCGAAGGAACCCCACTTGGCATTGATGGCGTCAGCCAGCGCGCCGCTCGGAGCGCCTTGGCCCTTCGGGGTCAGGCCGTTCCAGTAGAAGGTGTGGTTCCACACCTGGGCAGCGTTGTTGAAGATGCCGCCGGAGGATTTCTTGATGATCTCTTCCAGGGACAGGTGTTCGAATTCGGTACCCGGGATCAGGTTGTTCAGGTTGGTCACATAGGTCTGATGGTGCTTGCCATAGTGATATTCCAGGGTTTCCTTGGAAATCGTGGGCGCCAGCGCGTCCAGATCGTAAGGCAGTGCCGGAAGGGTATGTGCCATGATGAATCCTTTCAGTCTTGTTGGTTTGCTACGAAGGGGTCTTTTCCGAACCTGCGATTCTAAAGCGGAAGACAATTCTTTGCACTCGGTCAAATCTGGCGCGCGTCAGTCGCGCATCGGCCTCCAGTGCGGCAATGCGAATGGTTCCCAATGGGAGACGCTGGTCGCCAGCGCAGGCAAGACCGTAGATGCCAGTCCCCGCAAGACGTTCCAGCTCATCCGCGCACTGGCTTCCGATGGTCCCACCCGTAATACGGCGCGCCGCGCTGTATTGCGCCGGAAAATGCTTATGCCAAAAAAGTCTGCCACAGCTGTCAAGCAGGGCGACAGCATCGCCTCAATCCAGCCGTGGCTGCACGCTGGCAATGCCGACCTCGGCACTGCCTTCGGCCAGGCGGATGGTGACCTCACTGCGCGCGGCCAGCTCGGCCGGGGCGTGCAATACACGGCCCTGGCGGTCGCTGACGATGGCGTAGCCGCGCTCCAGCGTGCGCTGCGGATTGAGTAATTCCAGCTGCGTACTCAGCCCGGCCAGCGCCTGCCGCTGGCGCAACTGCCGTGCGGCCTGCGCTCCTTGCAGGCGCCGCGTCAGGTCCAGCAGGTCGCGCCGGGCGTGGGCAGTGTCGGGAATCTGGTGCGACAGGTGGGTGGCGAGTTGCTGCAGGCGATGGCGCATGCGGGTCAGCGGCACGCGGGTGGCGTGGGCGAGCCGGGTCTGCAGTGCGGCCAGTTTGACGCGCTCATGCTGTATATACGCACTCGGGTTGACCAGGCGGCGCGAGAGCCAGTCCACGGTCTGCGCTTTTTCGGTGAGGCTGCGGCGCAGGGCGCGCGTGAGGTCATTGGCGTGGCCGTGCAGTTCAGCCAGCCAGTCCTCGCGCGCAGTGGCGGCCAGCTCGGCGGCGGCCGTGGGGGTGGGCGCGCGCAGGTCGGCGGCGAAGTCGGCGATGGTGAAGTCGGTTTCATGGCCGACACCGGAAATCACCGGCATGCTGGCCTCCACGATGGCGCGCGCCACCACTTCTTCATTGAAGGACCACAGGTCCTCGATGCTGCCGCCGCCACGGCACACCAGCAGCACATCGCATTCGGCGCGCGCGGAGGCGGTGCGGATGGCATTGGCGATGCGCTGGGCTGCGCCTTCGCCCTGCACGGGCGTGGGGTAGAGGATCACTTCCACATGCGGGGCGCGGCGGCGCAGGGTGGTCAGCACATCGCGCAAGGCGGCGGCCTGCGGGCTGGTGACGATGCCGATGCGGCGCGGGAAGCCCGGCAGGGGGCGCTTGCGGTCGCGGTCGAACAGGCCTTCGCGTTCCAGTCTTTCCTTCAGCTGCACGAAGGCGGCGTAGAGGTCGCCCACGCCGGAGCGACGGATGGCTTCCACGTTGAGCTGGTAATCGCCGCGCGGCGCGTAGAGCGTCACCAGGGTGCGCACTTCGACCTTGTCGCCTTCGCGCGGCATGAAGCCGGCGTATTGCGCGCGGCCCTTGAACATGACCGCACGCACCTGCGCCCCGTCATCCTTGAGGTTGAAATACCAGTGGCCGGAGGCCGCACGGGTGAAATTGGAAATCTCGCCCTTGACCCAGATCAGCGGGAAATTGCGCTCCAGCATGCGTGCCACCGCCTGGTTCAGGCCGGAGACGGTCAGGATGGGCGGGCCGCCGTCGGTAGTGGCGGCGGCCGGCATGGCCTCCGGACGCGGGCGGGCAGCGGGGAAGGGCGGGAACTTGTCGGCAGGCATGGGACGCGGGGACTCCAGGGGCGATACAATGCCGCATTGTAAAGCCAAGCTGGCTGCGCTTGCCGAGCCGCGCGCAACCGGCTACATTCTGCACCGCAGAAACGGGCGTGCCGGAAAGGCCGTCGGCTGCACCAGATTCACCGCTCATCCGCATTTCTTAGGAGTACGTTTTGCTCGCCATCATCCTCGCCGCCGGCTGGCCGATCTGGCCCTTGCTGATCGCTTCCATCATCGGCCTGGCGCTGGTCATCGAAAGACTGGCCTACCTGCGCCGCGCGCGCATCCTGCCGCCGGACCTGCTGGGCGAAGTGGTCCGGGTCTACCAGAGCGGACGCGTCAACGAGGACGTCATCGACAAGCTGGAACAGAATTCGCCGCTGGGCCAGGTGCTGGCTGCCGGCCTGCGCAACGTCGATGCCCCGCGCGAAGTGATGAAGGAAGCCATCGAAGAAGCCGGCCAGGCCGCCGCGCATCGCCTGGAGCGCTTCCTGACCACGCTGGGGACGATCGCTTCGCTGGCGCCGCTCATGGGACTGTTTGGCACGGTGGTCGGGATGATCGAGATCTTTGCGTCGCAGAACGCCGCCGGGACCAATCCGGCGCAGCTGGCGCACGGTATCTCCATTGCGCTCTACAACACCGGTTTCGGCCTGGCCATTGCAATGCCGGCGCTGGTGTTCTATCGCCACTTCCGCGCCCAGGTCGACGGCTTCGTGGTTGACATGGAGCAGCAGGCCGTCAAGTTCGTGGACATCGTCCACGATGTGCGCCGCTGATCCTTCACGCCGGAGAACCGCATGAACTTCCGCAAGGGCCGTCCCCGCGAAGACCTGGAGATCAACCTGATCCCTTTCATCGACGTGCTGCTGGTGATCGTGATCTTCCTGATGGTGACCACCACCTACAGCAAGTTCACCGCCCTGCAGGTCACGTTGCCCACGGCCGATGCCCAGAAGGCGCTGGAACAGCCCTTCGAGATCAACATCGCCATCGACGCCAATGGCCGCTACGCCATCAACAACAAGCGCATCGCCGCGCGCGATGCGCAGGGGCTGTCGGAAGAGATGCTGGCTGCGGTGCGCAGCAGCGGCAGCAAGGCTGATCCGGTCATCATCATCAATGCCGACGCGCTGGCCACGCACCAGACCGTGGTCAACGTGATGGAGGCGGCACGCATGGCGGGTTATCCCAAGCTGACCTTCGCGGCGCAGTCGAGCAGCAAGTAGCCGGCCGCGAGCCGCACTGAAAATTTGCCAATAGCTTCATGTCATCCAGCAGCGATGGCGCGCCGGCCAGGTCCCGCCTGGCCCGCGTTTTTTTTATTCACTGGAACCCGAAAATGGCCGAATCCAGGCCCACTGCCGAAGCCATCCTGACCCGCGCCTGGCAACAGCGCGGTCCGCTGGCCTGCCTGCTGTGGCCGCTGTCGCTGCTCTTCGGCGCACTGGCGGCGCTGCGCCGCGCGCTCTTCGCGCTGGGCATCAAGCGCGCCGAACGGCTGCCGGTGCCGGTGATCGTGGTGGGCAACGTCTTCGTCGGCGGCACCGGCAAGACCCCGTTTGCGATCTGGCTCATCGAGGCCTTGCGTGCGGCAGGCCTGCATCCCGGCGTGATTTCGCGCGGCTATGGCGGCGGTGCCGGGCAGACGCTGGAGGTCACGGCCGATGCGGCGGCAGCCCAGGTGGGAGACGAACCCTTGCTGATCGTCCAGCGCACCGGCGTGCCGCTGGTGGTCGGACGGCGTCGGGCCGAGGCCGGGCGCGCCTTGCTGGCGGCGCATCCCGAGGTGGATGTGATCATTTCCGACGATGGCTTGCAGCATTACGCGCTGGCGCGCGACATCGAGATCGTGCTGTCCGATGCGCGCGGTGTCGGCAACGGCTGGCTGCTGCCGGCCGGACCGCTGCGGGAGCCGGCTTCGCGCCGACGGGATTTCTCGGTGGTCAATGTCGGCGCGCAGGGCAGCGCATCCGGCGGCGCGCATGCCATGCGGCTGCAGGCGGACCAGGCCGTGCAACTGGCCCCGCCCGCTGCGCACAAGCCGCTGGACCGGATGGGCGAGGGTGGCGTGCGGCTGGCGGCGGTGGCGGGGATTGGCAATCCCGGGCGGTTTTTTGCGACGCTGGAAGCGGCGGGTCTGTCCTTTGCGCGCCATCCCTTGCCCGACCATTTTGATTTCGCCATCGATCCTTTTGCAGGCCTTGCGGCCGATGTCATCCTGATCACGGAAAAGGATGCAGTAAAATGCAGGGCTATCGAGGCCATCCGAAACGACCCGCGCATCTGGGTCGTGCCTGTCTCGGCGCGCATTGACGGCGCGCTGGCTGAACATATAGTGGAGAAACTCCGTGAACGCCCGACTGCTTGATATCCTGGTTTGCCCCATCTGCAAGGGCCCGCTGGACTACGACAAAAAAGCCCAGGAACTGATCTGCAAGGCAGACAAGCTGGCTTATCCCATCCGCGATGGCATCCCCATCATGTGGGCCGATGAAGCGCGCGAACTGACGGCCGTGCCGGCAGCGCCTGCGGCCTGACGCGAGTCCCCGGTCTCTTGATTCCTGATTTCTGCCTTCCTGCTGCGGTTGATTCCATGACCTTTACCGTCATCATCCCTGCGCGCCTGGCTTCCACGCGCCTGCCCAACAAGCCGCTGGCCGACCTCGGCGGCAAGCCCATGATCGTGCGCGTGGCCGAGCGGGCCGCGCTGTCCGGGGCCACCCGCATCATCGTGGCCACCGACCACCACGACATCCACGCCGCCTGCGAGCAGCATGGCATCGAAGTGGCCATGACCCGCGCCGATCACCCCTCCGGCACCGACCGCATCGCCGAAGTGGCCGCCGCGCTGGGGCTCACCGAGGATGAGGTGGTGGTCAACGTGCAGGGCGATGAACCCCTGATCGATCCGGGCCTGATTGCTGCCACCGCCGCCCACATCAAGGACGGCGTACCCATGGCCACGGCCGCGCACGCCATCGGGACTGCCGAGGATGCCTTCAATCCCAACGTGGTCAAGGTAGTGCTCAACAAGGACGGCTGCGCCATGTATTTCTCGCGCGCCACGATTCCGTGGCATCGCGATGCTTTTGCCAGGTCGCGTGAGTCGCTGCCCGACGCCAGCGGTCCCGATCACGCCAATGAATACGTGCCGCTGCGCCATATCGGCCTGTATGCCTACAGCAACCGTTTCCTGCAGCTCTACCCGACCCTGGCCCCGGCCCCGCTGGAACGCATCGAGGCGCTGGAGCAATTGCGCGTGCTGTGGCATGGCCACGCCATTGCCGTGCACGTGACCTCGATGGTGCCCGAAGCCGGGGTGGATACCCCCGAAGACCTGTTGCGCGTGCGCAAGCATTTCGAGGCGCCGCCGGACAGCCCGCTGGTGCAGACCATCTCCGCGCTCTGATCTCTCGTCTGCGTGGCAGGCATGATCCGGCGCAAGGCTGTGCGGATCGGCTTGCTGTAAGTTCCATGTCAAGCTGACACGACACAATCAGAGTCCGGAGACTGCTTAAAAATCAGGCGTTTGTCATGGTTCGGTAAGATTTTGTGGTAAGTTTCGTCCCAGAGCTGATGCAAACGGCGCGCAAACAAGCTGCATAACCGTCCAGATGGTAGCGATCCTCTGCCATCACGTCGCAAAAGAATTCAAGCATTCATATTCAGAAACCCTCAATTTAGGAAACGACATGCGCCTCATCCTTTTAGGAGCGCCTGGTGCCGGTAAAGGCACGCAAGCCACTTTTATCAAGGAAAAATTCAACATTCCGCAGATCTCCACCGGCGACATGCTGCGCGCGGCCGTGGCTGCGGGCACCGAGCTTGGCATCGCTGCCAAGAAGGTGATGGATGCGGGCGGTCTGGTTTCCGACGACATCATCATTGGCCTCGTCAAGGATCGCCTGAAACAGGCTGACTGTGCCAATGGCTACCTCTTCGACGGCTTCCCGCGCACCACGCGCCAGGCCGATGCGATGAAGGAAGCCGGCGTGGCCATCGACTACGTGCTGGAAATCGACGTGCCCGACAGCGCCATCGTCGAGCGCATGAGCGGCCGCCGCGTGCACCCGGGTTCGGGCCGCACCTATCACGTCAAGTTCAACCCGCCCAAGGTCGAAGGCAAGGATGACCTGACCGGCGAGGCGCTGATCCAGCGTGACGACGACAAGGAAGAAACCGTCAAGAAGCGTCTGGCCGTGTATCACGAGCAGACTGAAGTGCTGGTGGGCTACTACGGTGATTGGGCCAAGTCGGGCCAGCCGGGTGCGCCGAAGTATCGCAAGATCGCCGGCGTCGGTCCGGTGGAAGAAATCAGGGATCGTGCATTTGCCGCCCTGGCGGAGTAAAGTGAAGCGGACTTCGGTCCGCTTTTTTTATGCTGTCGCGCTGGAGGCCATTGGCTCGACAGTCAGCAAAAACTAAGTAAACCGATCACCGGCAGTGACGCCCGCCCGAGGGCGTGGCACCGGCGGCCCGGCAAGACACAACAACTCCAATAAAAAAGGGCGACGCAATTTGCAGGCGCAGTATCGGCCGCGACGAACCGGAACAGCAGCACCCGGACGGCGCGGCGGATGTTCGTGATTGTTGATGAGTCGTGATAACAAAGGAGACGATGATGGCACTTGCCCTGTGGTTTGCCATTGCCTGCGGCTTGGTCGCGGTGATCTATGGCCTGGTTTCTCGACGCTGGATTCTCAAGCAGGACCCCGGCAACCCCCGCATGCAGGAAATCGCCCTGGCCATCCAGCAGGGCGCGGCGGCCTATCTGGCGCGGCAGTACCGTACCATCGCCATGGTGGGGGTGGTGCTGCTGATCCTCATTGCCCTCATTCCCGGTTTGGGCTGGCTGACCGCCATCGGCTTCCTGCTGGGGGCGGTACTGTCCGGCGCCTGCGGTTTCATCGGGATGAACGTGTCCGTGCGCGCCAATGTGCGTACTGCCCAGGCCGCCACGCGCGGCATGAACGAGGCGCTGGGCGTGGCTTTCCGGGGCGGGGCGATCACCGGGATGCTGGTGGTGGGGCTGGGACTGCTGGGGGTGTCGCTGTTCTTCTGGATCCTCTATGTCTATGGACAGGGACGTGCCGCCAGCCTGCACGATGCCATCCAGCCTTTGATCGGACTGGCTTTCGGGGCGTCCCTTATCTCTATCTTTGCGCGGCTGGGCGGGGGCATCTTCACCAAGGGCGCGGATGTGGGAGCCGATCTGGTGGGCAAGGTCGAGGCAGGCATTCCCGAAGATGATCCGCGCAATCCTGCAGTCATCGCCGACAACGTCGGGGACAACGTGGGCGATTGCGCCGGCATGGCCGCCGACCTGTTCGAGACCTATGTCGTTACGCTGGTGGCGACCATGCTCTTGGGCAGCCTCATGCTCAAGGGCCTGGAAACCCTCGCGGTACTCTATCCGCTGGCGCTGGGCGGGGTGTCGATCCTGGCTTCCATCGTCGGTTGCGCGATGGTCAAGGCGCAGCCGGGCAAGAAGATCATGTCGGCACTCTATACCGGGCTGTGGTGGTCGGCTGGCTTGTCGTTGGTCGGCTTTGCGGCGGTCACCTGGCTGCTGTTACCGCCTGAATTGCGCGCGCCCCTGATGGGCGCAGCCGTGGTGGGCATCGTGCTCACCGGTCTCATGGTCTACATCACCGAGTACTACACCGGCACCGACTTCAAGCCGGTGCGCCATATCGCCGAAGCCTCCACCACCGGACATGGCACCAATATCATCGCCGGTCTCGGGGTATCGATGAAGTCCACCGCCTATCCCGTGCTGGCGGTGTGCGCGGCGATCCTGGCGTCGTACTGGCTGGCAGGCTTGTACGGCATTGCGATTGCGGCGACCTCCATGCTGTCCATGGCCGGTATCGTGGTGGCTTTGGATGCTTACGGGCCCATCACTGACAATGCGGGCGGTATCGCAGAGATGTCGGGGCTGCCCGATTCGGTGCGCGCCATCACCGATCCGCTCGATGCCGTGGGCAATACCACCAAGGCGGTCACCAAGGGCTATGCGATCGGCTCGGCAGGACTGGCCGCACTGGTGCTTTTTGCCGATTACACGCATGCGCTGGAGTCCGTGGGCAAGACCGCCAGCTTCGACTTGTCCAGCCCGGCGGTGATCATCGGGCTCTTCATCGGCGGGCTGATTCCTTATCTGTTCGGTGCCATGGCGATGGAAGCGGTGGGACGCGCGGCCGGTGCAGTGGTGGTGGAAGTGCGTCGCCAGTTCCGCGACATCGCCGGCATCATGGACGGCAGCGGGCGTCCCAAATATGACCGCGCGGTGGACATGCTGACCTCGTCGGCCATCCGGGAAATGATCCTGCCGTCGCTGCTGCCGGTGATCGTGCCTATCTTGGTCGGGTTGCTGCTGGGGCCGTCGGCGCTGGGTGGGCTGCTGATGGGGACGATCGTCACCGGGCTCTTCGTGGCCATCTCGATGACCACCGGCGGCGGCGCCTGGGACAACGCCAAGAAATACATCGAGGACGGCCACCACGGCGGCAAGGGCTCGGACGCCCACAAGGCCGCCGTCACGGGCGACACCGTGGGCGATCCCTACAAGGATACGGCCGGGCCGGCGGTCAATCCGCTCATCAAGATCATCAACATCGTGGCGCTGCTGCTGGTGCCCTTGCTGCCGACGGTGTCCTGACCCGATCTGACTGCAGCCCTGATTGTCGCCGCACGGATAGTCTGCCGTGCGGCGACCTGCGCATAATCCCCGCACCGCGAAGGGAAAGCCTGCATTGCCAGGCTGGCCGATTCGTCAAATAATGCCCCCTGATGTATCCCATCATCATTGGCTCGCCGGCCAGGCCATCCGCCTGGCTGCGCGCAGATAAAAAACAGGAGACTCCATGCGTATCGAAGGAAATGTATTCATCGTCACCGGCGCAGCATCCGGTCTGGGTGCGGCCACTGCCCGCATGATCGCCGCCGCTGGTGGCAAGCCGGTGCTGGCCGATCTCAACGAGGAGGCTGGCAGTGCGCTGGCCCGCGAACTGGGCGGCGTCTTCGTGCGCTGCGATGTCAGTTCGGAAGACGATGCCCAGGCCGTGGTGCGTGCCGCGCAAGCGGCCGGCAGCCTGCGCGGACTGGTCAATTGCGCCGGCATCGCCCCGGCCGAGAAGCTGGTCGGCAAGAACGGCCCGCACAGCATGGCGCTGTTCATGAAGACGCTCAACATCAACCTGGTCGGCAGCTTCAACATGGCCCGCTTTGCGGCCGATGCCATGGCCAAGACCGAGGCGCAGGAAGAGGGCGAGCGCGGCATCATCATCCACACCGCCTCGGTGGCCGCCTACGATGGCCAGATCGGGCAGACGGCCTATTCGGCTTCCAAGGGGGCCATCGTCGCGATGACCCTGCCGATGGCGCGGGACCTCTCGCGCAGCGGCATCCGCGTCATGACCATCGCCCCGGGTATCTTCGAGACCCCCATGATGCTGGCCATGCCGCAGGAAGTGCGCGATTCGCTGGGGCAGGCCGTCCCTTTCCCGCCGCGCCTGGGCCGTGCCACCGAATACGCACAGCTGGCCCGGACCATCATCGAGAACGTGATGTTGAACGGCGAGACCATCCGCCTCGATGGTGCCATCCGCATGCAGCCCAAATAGACGGCATTTGCCTGCCAATTCTCTTGTCCACGGTGAGGGGGCTACTGATAAGCTCCCCTCATGGAGACCATGGAACACAAAACAGGCTTGATCCTGACCGGCGGTGGCGCACGGGCGGCTTACCAGGTGGGTGTGCTCAACGCCCTCTCGATGATCCTGCTCGAAGCCGGCTGGCCGGTACACAGCAATCCATTCCCCATCATCTGCGGCACCTCGGCCGGGGCCATCAACGGCACCGCCCTGGCCTGCCGGGCGGACGACTTCGGCGAAGCCGTGCGCGAGCTGATGGCGGTGTGGAGCAATTTCCAGGTGGAGCAGGTGTACCGCGCCGATTCGCTGGGCGTGATCCGCTCGGGGGCGCGCTGGCTGTCGCTGTTTTCCTTCGGCTGGCTGCTGCGCAAGTGGCGCGCCAATCCGCCCAATTCCCTGCTGGACAACACCCCGCTGGTGAGCATGCTGCATCGCCTGCTGGACCTGCCACGGCTGGATGCTGCCCTGGCCGAAGGACAGTTGCATGCGCTGGCGGTGACTGCCTCGTCCTACACCAGCGGCCAGCACATCACCTTCTACCAGTGTGCGCAAGAGATCGAACCGTGGCGGCGCACCCAGCGCCTGGCCATGCGGGATCAGATCGGCATCGATCACCTGCTGGCCTCTTCTGCCATTCCCTTCATCTTTCCGGCCATTCCGGTGTACATCGACGGCCGCTGCGAGTATTGCGGCGATGGCTCGATGCGCCAGATCGCCCCGATTTCCCCGGCCATCCACCTCGGTGCCACCAAGGTCCTCATCATCGGTGCCGGACGCATGGGCGAGAAGGGCGAGCAGGCCCCTACCAATACGCCGCATTACCCCAGCCTGGCGCAGGTGGCCGGACATGCGATGTCGGGCATTTTCCTCGACGGCTTGTCGGCCGACATCGAACGCATCAACCGGGTCAACCAGACCTTGTCGGTCCTGAACGAGGAGCAGCGCCGGCATACGCCCCTGAAACCCATCCGTACCCTGGTGATCTCGCCCTCGCAGCGCATCGACAGCATCGCCAGCCGCCACGTCGGCAGTCTGCCGCGCCCGATCCGCACCATGCTGGGTGGCATCGGGGCCACCGAGGCGCGCGGTTCGGCACTGGCGTCCTATCTGCTGTTTGAACAAAGCTTCACACGCGAGCTGATCGCTCTGGGCGAAAGTGATACCTACGCCAAGCGCGAGGAGGTGCTGGCCTTTTTTGAACCGGATACCGCCCAGCTGCTCCAAGCCTCTGCCTGATTTGCTGCCGGTCAAGTTCCTGGCCTGCCGTGGTTGCCTAGCCGAAAGCAACGCGTTAATCTACCGAGTGCTGTTGCCATTAATTGACAAAATTGCAATTAACAGAATCAATGCAGACGATGCAGATGCGAGCCCGCTTCATTTCTTCCTTCTTCACCCGTTACTGGCTGGTGCTGCTGACGGCGTTGATGCTGTCCGTGCCGGTGCAAGCCAAGGGGCCGGTGCCGGGCAACTTGCCGGAGGTCAACCTTGACCAGCTGCCGCGCGAAGCCCAGCAGACCATGGCCCTGATCCGTCAGGGTGGGCCCTTCCCGTATGAAAAGGATGGCGCGGTCTTCGGCAACTATGAAGGGGTTTTGCCCAAGCAAAAGCGCGGGTATTATCGCGAATACACGGTCAAGACGCCGCGCGCCCGCAATCGCGGGGCCCGTCGCATCGTCAGCGGGGGAGAACCGGCCACGTCGGGCGAATACTATTACACCAGTGACCATTACAAGACCTTCCGCCGGATACGCGACTGATCTTGTACAGCGCAGGGCAGGGCGCGCGAGTCCTGTTGCAGCAAGCCACACAGCAGGCCAGCCATCACCATCACGACAATTACGACAACCACGACAGCCACACAGCCCCGCCTATGAATACTGAAGGCAAAATGAGTTTGTTCAAAACGGTGCCGCCCAATATCGTGCAATCGATCCGCGCCTTCCGCGTGACCGAGCTGCAGCAGGAGGCCGCGCACCTGCAGCAGCACTTTCTCTATGCCTATTGCGCCGAGGCCGTGACCAAGCAGCAGGTGCTGACCACCATCGCCACTGCCTTCCAGTTTCCCCGGCACTTCGGCAAGAACTTCGATGCCCTGCATGACTGCCTGACCGACCTGACCCACAAGGCCGGCAAGCAGATCGGTTTCGTCGTGGTGCTGGAGCAACTGCCCAACACCCAGAAATTCGACAAGGAAGCGCGCGAGACCTTGCTCGACGTCTTCCGCGATGCGGCCGATTACTGGGCTGAGAAGAAGGTGCCGTTCCGCGTTTTTTATTCCTTCCAGTAAATTTTCTTCACATTTTGATAAACCTTTTACGCCACGCCGGACCTTTCACATCGTGAAAACCGGCGGCGGAGGGGCCGTCAGCAGGTACAATGCGCACACCATGAGAAGCATTGTCATCCTGATTTCCGGACGAGGCAGCAATATGGAAGCCATCGTCCGCGCTGCACAGGCCGAGCGGTGGCCTGCCCGAATCGCCGCCGTCATCAGCAACCGCGCCGACGCCAGCGGCCTCGAATTCGCCGCCAGCCACGGCATTGCCACGGCCGTCGTGGCCAACCGCGACTATCCCACGCGCGACCAGTTCGATGCCGCCCTGCGCGAGCAGATCGACGCGTTCGCGCCGGACCTGGTGGTGCTGGCCGGCTTCATGCGGATCCTGACGGCGCCGTTCGTCAATCATTACCAGGGCCGCATGCTCAATATCCACCCGTCGCTCTTGCCCAGTTTCCCCGGGTTGGCGACGCACCGGCAGGCACTGGCGGCCGGCGTCAAGCTGCACGGCGCGACCGTGCACTTCGTCACGCCCGACCTCGACCACGGCCCCATCGTGGCCCAGGCCGCCGTGCCGGTGCTGGAAGAGGATAGCGAGGAGACGCTCGCCGAGCGTGTCCTGGAACAGGAGCATGTGATCTATCCGCGCGCCGTGCGCTGGTTCGTGCAAGGCCGTCTGGCACTGGACGGCGCGCGCGCGCGCCTGGCCGCCGAAGCCTGAGGCGCAACGAGCCAACGCTGCCGCGCAACCCTTATCTTGAATTGAATTGAATCTGAAGGACCTAGCATGAGATTGCCTCCCGCGATCATCCCCCATACCGAAGAACTGCTGCGCGAAGTGCTGCGCTTCACCGGCCCGGCCGACGTCACCCTGTCGCGCTACTTCCGCGACAATCCGCGCCTGGGCAGTCGTGAGCGCGGCGTGATCGCTGAAGCGGTTTACGGGCTGCTGCGCAACAAGACGGTCCTGACCAACTTCGCCGAATCCGGCAGTGGCCCGATGATGCGCCGCCTGGCCCTGCTGGGCCTGGCCGATGCGGTCGGTGCCGAATCCATCGCCGGCCTGCAGGAAGGCGAAGCCGAGTGGCTGGAGCGTGTGGCCCAGATCGACCGCACCCAGCTGGCCCCCCAGATGCGCAGCAATCTGCCGCCCTGGCTGTGGGAAAAGCTGGTCGCCCGCATGGGCGAGGAAGCCACCCTGCAACTGGCTGATGCCATGAACCGTCCGGCTCCGCTGGACCTGCGCGTCAATGCCCTCAAGGCCGACCGCGATACCGTCATCGCCGAACTGGCCAAGGCCCCGGTGGCCTGCGAGCCGACCCCGTATTCTCCGCTGGGCCTGCGCGTGTTCAAGAAGCCGGCCCTGCAGAACCTGCCGCTGTTCAAGGACGGTGCCATCGAAGTGCAGGATGAAGGCAGCCAGCTGCTGGCCCAGATCGTCGGTGCCAAGCGCGGCGAGATGGTGGTCGATTTCTGTGCCGGTGCCGGTGGCAAGACCCTGGCACTGGGCGCGCTGATGCGCAATACCGGCCGCCTGTATGCCTTCGACGTGTCCGAAAAGCGCCTGGCCAAGCTGAAACCTCGCCTGGCGCGCAGTGGCCTGTCCAACGTGCATCCGGTGGTGATCGCCCATGAGAACGACGCCAAGGTCAAGCGCCTGGCTGGCAAGCTCGATCGCGTGCTGGTGGATGCCCCTTGCAGCGGCCTGGGCACCCTGCGCCGCAATCCCGACATGAAGTGGCGCCAGAGCGTGGAAACGCTGACCGAGATGCGCGCCAAGCAAGGCTCGATTCTCGCCAGCGCCGCGCGCCTGGTGCGTCCGGGCGGCCGTCTGGTGTATGGCACCTGCAGCTTCCTGGAAGAAGAGAACGATGAAGTCATCGCTGACTTCCTGGCTTCGCATCCCGACTTCACGCTGCGTCCCATGAGCGAAGTGCTGGCCGAGCAGAAGATTGCGCTGGATACCGGCGACTACCTGAAACTGTTGCCGCACCAGCACCAGACGGACGGTTTCTTCGCTGCCGTCCTGGAGCGCCGCGCCGCTGCATGATGCGCCGGCGCTTGCTGCCTTGCCTCGCCGCCGCCCTGCTGGCAGCGGCCGCTCCTGGCCTGCAGGCCAGGGAGGCGCTGCCGCCACCGCCGGTGATGGCAGCGCAGGGCACGGTGCAAACCGCCTTTGCGCCCTGGGATGACATCGAAGCGCTGATCGTCGGCCAGCTTCACTCTGCGCAGCGCCAGATCCTGATGCAAGCCTATCTGCTCACCAGTCGTCCGATTACGGATGAACTGGTGGCGGCCCGCAAGCGCGGCATCGATGTGCGCGTGCTGATGGATGCCGGCCAGCTCGACAAGAATTCCGAAGACCGCCTGCGCCAGCTGCGCGCGGCCGGCATTCCGGTCTGGCTGGAAACCGATTACCGCAATGCCCACAACAAGGTCATCATCATCGATGCGGCCTTGCCGACGGCCACCGTCATCACGGGCAGCTACAACTTCACCTGGTCGGCCCAGCACAAGAACGCCGAGAACGTGCTCATCCTGGGCAAGAACCCGCCACTGGCTGCGCGCTACGCCAGCAACTGGCAGCGCCACCGCCAGGATGCCCAGGCGGCACCCTGATTTGCCCTGATTCTTCACCCGGCCAGCCATGACCGATCATTTCCTTTCCCTCTTCACCGATATCAGCACCGTCGACCTGCTGCGCCAGCTGGTGGTGATTGCACTTTCGCTGGTGGGCGGCATCGGCCTCTCGCGCTGGCTGCGTGCGCGTTTCGTGCTGCCGGGCGATGGCGAGGCGCAGTCGCTGGTCATGCAAATCGGCGTCAAGAGCTTCGCCCGCGTGCTCTCGCCGCTGCTGGCCCTGGGCCTGTTGACGGGAGCCTATTACATTCTCAAGCGCGGCCACCATGCCGTCACGCTCTGGGAAATCATGTTCCCCCTGACCATCGCCCAGGTGGCGATGCGTTTCGTTTTCTACGTATTGCGCGGCATCTTCGTGAAGGATGCGACCGTGGGCGCGCTGCTGCACCTGTCGGAAAAGGTGATCGCGCTGCTGGTCTGGCTGTGCGTGGTGCTGTGGATTACCGGCCTGTGGCCGGATTTCGTCGACTATCTGGATACCACGACCTTCCCGCTGGCGCGCCACAAGGTGTCCTTGTTGACGATGTTGCAAGGTGCGGCCTCCGTGCTGGTGACGCTCATCATTGCCCTGTGGATAGGCACGGTGGTGGAAAACCGCCTCATGAAGTTCAGCGGCATGCATTCCTCCCTGCGCACGGTGGTGGCGCGCATGATGCGGGCCTTGCTGATCCTGATTGCCTTCCTGGTCAGCCTGTCGCTGGTCGGCATCGACCTGACCGTGCTGTCTGTCTTCGGTGGTGCGCTGGGCGTGGGTATCGGCCTGGGTTTGCAGAAGATTGCCAGCAGCTATGTCTCCGGCTTCGTGATCCTGCTGGAGCGCAGTATGGTCATCGGCGACATGGTTGCCGTGGATAAATATTTTGGCAAGGTCACCCAGATCAATACCCGCTACACCATCCTGGAAGGGCTGGACGGGATCGAATCGGTGTTGCCAAATGAACTATTTGTCTCCAATCCGGTACAAAACTATTCCTTGACCCATCGCATTGTACGTTTGGCTACACAGCTTACAATTCTGTACCAGGACGATGTGGAAACGGTCTTGTCCATCATGGAACAGGCCGCACTTGGGGTACAACGGGTCTCCCAGCAGACCGCCCCGCAAGCCCTGCTGATCAAGATCGGGGCCGACGGACTGGATCTGGAACTGGGGTTCTGGATCACCGACCCGGAAAATGGACGGCTCAATGTGCTGTCCGACGTCAACCGGGCCATCTGGGCCGCCTTCAAACAGCATGGCATTCAGGTGGCACATCCCAAGCGCGACATTCGTATCATGGATGAGCGCAGCTTCCGCCAAAGTACGCGCCAGGAAATTCCTGATGTCCCAGAGGCACAGAATTCGCGTACAATGCCCGGCAATTAAAAGAAAATAAAACCATTTTCGCGGAACAAGTAATAATCCTGTTTTGTAGTCCGATAGTTGTTTTCTATTTGGAGTTGTACTGATGACCCTTGATGCGATCCTCGACTTTGTTGCCAACGGCCTGCTGCACGCGTCCGGTTGGCAGATTGTCATTTACACACTGGTGATGACCCACATCACCATCGTGGGCGTGACTCTCTACCTGCATCGTTGCCAGGCGCATCGCGCGCTCGAACTGCACGCGATCCCCAGCCACTTCTTCCGTCTCTGGCTGTGGATGACCACCGGCATGGTGACCAAGGAATGGGCCGCCATCCACCGCAAGCACCACGCCAAGTGCGAGACCGAAGAAGATCCGCACAGCCCGCAGACCCGCGGCATCCACAAGGTGATGTGGCAGGGTGCCGAGCTGTACCGCAGTGAGTCCAAGAACGCCGAGACCATGGAGAAGTTCGGTCACGGCACTCCGGATGACTGGATTGAACACAACATCTACAGCAAGTACGGCTGGCAGGGTGTGGGCATCATGCTGATCATCGACGTGCTGCTGTTCGGCGCCATCGGTCTGACCGTGTGGGCCGTGCAGATGGCCTGGATCCCGTTCTGGGCGGCTGGCGTGGTCAACGGCCTGGGCCACTTCTGGGGCTATCGCAACTACGATTGCAACGATGCAGCGACCAACCTGTTCCCGATCGGCATCATCATCGGCGGCGAGGAAATGCACAACAATCACCACACCTTCGGCACCTCGGCCAAGTTCTCGGCCAAGTGGTATGAATTTGACATCGGCTGGATGTACATCCGCATCCTGGAGACCTTCGGCCTGGCCAAGGTCAAGAAGGTGGCACCGGTGCCCAAGTTCGACAGCCAGAAATCGGTGATCGACTTCGATACCCTGCAGTCCGTGATCGCCAACCGTTACGACGTGACCGCCAAGTACGCCCGTTCGCTCAAGAGCGCCTGGAAGGACGAGCTGGATCACCTGATCGAGAAGGCCCAGCTGGAATCGCGCTTCCTGAAGTCCTCCAGGAAGCTGCTGCAGCGTGAGCCGGCCCGTCTGGAAGATGGCCAGAAGCAGCAACTGTCGGAACTGTTCGCCCACAGCAAGGCGCTGCAGACCATGCATGAGATGCGCATCGAACTGAGCGCCATCTGGGAGCGTTCGCACTCGACCCGCGAACAGCTGCTGCAGCAACTGCAGGACTGGTGCACCCGCGCCGAGGCATCCGGCGTGAAGGCCTTGCGTGACTTCGCCCTGCGCCTGCGCAGCTACGCCTGATCGGCTTTGACCAGGCCGCTGCTCCGGGGTAAAAGCCGGAAGTGAAGGAAAAGCATGAAGACATCCCCGCAGAGCGATCTGCGGGGATTTTTTTCGTCATCGGCCAGTACAGGCCTGAAGGTTTTTGTCAAAAAACCGAAACGGGAGGGGAGGGCTGCGGTGCGCAGCGGGCTGACCGGCGCAATGCGTTCA
The DNA here is from genome assembly GCF_031455335.1 of Herbaspirillum sp. 1173. NCBI lineage: Bacteria > Pseudomonadati > Pseudomonadota > Betaproteobacteria > Burkholderiales > Oxalobacteraceae > Herbaspirillum > Herbaspirillum sp. 1173. The sequence goes on from NZ_JAVDSP010000004.1 coordinate 444,539, forward strand.
ACGTGAGCAGGCAATAAAAAACCCGCAGAGTATTCTGCGGGTCTTTCATCGGGAGACCGGGATCAATTACTTGATCTTGGTTTCCTTGTATTCGACGTGCTTGCGCGCCTTGGGATCGAACTTCATGATGCTGATCTTTTCGGGCGTAGTACGCTTGTTCTTGGTGGTGGTGTAGAAGTGACCAGTACCTGCGGTCGACTCCAGTTTGATTTTGTCGCGGCCGGATTTCGCCATGATAGATTTCCTTTACTCTGCTAATTAGACTTTTTCGCCACGAGCACGCAGATCGGCCAGAACGGCATCGATGCCGATCTTGTCGATCACGCGCAGGCCGGCGTTGGACAAACGCAGCGAAACCCAGCGGTTCTCGGATTCGACGAAAATGCGGCGGTTCTGCAGGTTGGGCAGAAAACGACGCTTGGTCTTGTTGTTTGCATGGGAAACGTTGTTGCCGACCATCGGCCCCTTCCCGGTGACTTGGCAGACACGTGCCATGTGAGACTCCTTAAAAATTTCCGAATTTGGGAAAAACGAGAGTATATGGAAAAAACTCTGCTTTTTCAATGACTTGCGAAAAACAATTGTGTCTTGATGTGGCTCATTGATTTAACAATTGAAGAAACATGGTTTTTCCGCTGTCACCCTCAATGGCGCAATCCCCGTCCTGTACAGGCTTTGCGGCCGATCTGGCTGGTTACGGTTCACACCTTACCGTGGTCGGCAAAGGAATACAGGCGTGTTCCGGCCACCACGATGTGGTCCAGCAATTCCACCTCGATGAGCTCCAGGGCTTGCTTGAGTGTCTTGGTCAGGCGCAGATCGGAGTCACTGGGCCGCGGGTCGCCTGAAGGGTGGTTGTGGGCAACGATGACCGAAGCGGCGTTGTAACGCAGCGCCATCTTGACCACTTCCCGGGGATGGACCGTGGTCTGATTCAGCGAGCCCCTGAACAATTCTTCCGTCCCGAGCAGGTTGTTGCGCATGTTCAGGAAGAGAGCGACGAAACATTCGTGTTCCTTGCCGAAGAAGGTCAGCTTCAGGTATTCGCCCACGACGCGCGTGGAATTGAGGGCCGATGCCTGCTTCAGATCGCTGTGGATGGCGCGCTTGGCCAACTCCAGAGAGGCCGATAGCTGGGCGCATTTGGCCGGGCCGAGGCCGTTGCCCAGACTGGGTTCGCGCTGAACGGCCTTGCACAGGCCTTCGAGCGAGCCGAAGCGGTGCAGCAGATCCATTGCCAGTTCCATGACGCTCTTGCCCGGTGTGCCCACGCGCAGAAAGATGGCCAGCAATTCCGCATCGGAGAGGCAGGCCGGGCCCAGCTCCAACAGACGTTCGCGTGGCCGCTGTGCGGCGGGCCAATCGACAATGGACATGGTCATGAGATGAATCTCCTTTCATATTGCGTTCGAGAGGAAAGACGGCAGCCGGTCCCGCCGCAACCGTCCAACAGAAGCCCGGCACCGCCGCAGTGCGCTTGCGCCGCCGCAAGGAAGTGTCCGATGCGCCCGCCGCCAGCGCAGCCGGATGCAGCTGACAGCGGCAGAGCGGGCCAACGTGGCTTACAATAGCGGGCTCTTGTGCACCTTCCCGCTTCCAAGCCCGTTCCCAGCCATGTCCAGCCCAACCGTCCCAGTCGTCACCGAAAACGCCTATCTCACCTTGCATTACCGCCTGGCCTCGCTGGACGGCGAAGACATCGTCAGCACCTTCAACGAAAATCCGGCCACCCTGCAGTTCGGCCAGGGCCAGTTGGCTCCCTTCCTCGAAGCCTGCCTGCTGGGCCTGCCCGAAGGCACGCAGCAGACCTTTGAACTGAGCCCGGCCCAGGCTTTCGGCGAGCGCAGCGAAGAGCTGATCCAGCGTATCTCGCGCGCCACGCTGGAAGAGAATTCCTCCATGGATGAGGACTATCGCGTGGGCGACCTGGTCGATTTCGCTGCCCCCGGTGGCGGCCGCTTTGCCGGTATCCTGCGAGCGATCGATGATGATGGCGCAATTTTCGACTTCAATCACCCGCTGGCCGGGCAAACGCTGAAGTTCGAAGTAAAAATCATCGGAATCCTGTAAGAGCCTCGTCATTTGGCGAGTTGGCCCTCGCAATGTTTTGAAGAATCAAGGAAATGACCATGACCATGACCATGGAACAAGCCGAATCTGAAATCCTGCTGGCCCAGCCCCGTGGTTTCTGTGCGGGCGTGGACCGCGCCATCGAGATCGTCGAACGTGCGCTGGCGCAGTTCGGCGCACCCATCTACGTGCGCCATGAAATCGTGCACAACGCCTACGTGGTCAACGACCTGCGGGCCAAGGGCGCGGTCTTCATCGAGGAGCTGGCCGACGTGCCGGCCGGCAATACGGTCATCTTCTCGGCCCATGGCGTGTCCAAGGCGATCCAGGCCGAGGCGGCCGAGCGCGGCCTGACGGTGTTCGATGCCACCTGCCCGCTGGTCACGAAAGTGCATATGGAAGTGGCCAAGATGCGCCGCGAGGGCCGCGAGATCATCATGATCGGTCACGCCGGCCACCCCGAGGTGGAAGGCACCATGGGCCAGACCGAGGCCGGCATGCATCTGGTGGAGACGGTGGAAGACGTCCAGCGCCTGCAGGTGGCCGATCCCGAACTGCTGGCCTATGTCTCCCAGACCACGCTGTCGGTGGATGACACGGCCGACATCATCGCCGCCCTGCGCGCGCGCTTCCCGGCCATTGCCGAACCCAAGAAGGGCGACATCTGCTACGCCACCACCAACCGCCAGGAAGCCGTGAAGTTCATGGCCCCGCAGGTGGAAGTAGTGATCGTGGTCGGCAGCCCCAACAGCTCCAACTCCAACCGCCTGCGCGAACTGGCCGAGAAGAAGGGCGTGCCCGCCTTCATGGTCGACAACGCCGCCCTGATCGACCCGCAATGGGTACAAGGCCGCCAGCGCATCGGCGTCACGGCCGGTGCATCGGCACCGGAAGTGCTGGTGCAGGCCGTGATCGATCGCATCAAGGAAATCGGTGCGCGCAGCGTGCGCGTCCTGGACGGTATTGAAGAAAACGTCACCTTCCCCTTGCCCAAGGGCTTGGGTACCCGCACGCCCTCGGCCGAATCGGCATGAGCCTGAATCAGCCCTGCGACAAAGGGTGAATATTCGGACGAAAATCACGTCTGGCGTTTGCGCAAAGAGGCCTGCTGATGCAGGCCTTCTTCATTTCCGCGACAGGTGTTGTGAAGTCGCCGACAATTCATTGGTCTTACCGCACTTTCTTCTGTAACAGGCGATTGTTTGTGCTCGATTGTTGGAATCTTCTGCGTATAATTCCGCACCATTATCGACGGACCGCCCAAAAGGCGGCCGAGCGCTAGCCCTCACAAAGAGGGCAGGGCGTCGCCAACGCGACGTCAACCAGAGACGGGAGACATCCATATGTACGAGCATCTGCCCACCGGCCTCGCCCGGTGCCTCCGGCGAAGACCTCCCGGGCGCCCGCCCAGTCGATGCGCCAGCCCCGGCCCAAGCAGCCCGCACGGCTACTGCGGCTGAATTTCCCTCCATTCCCTCCGTCAGCGAGCCCTGCTCGCCGGGAACGCGTGCACCCTTTTTATGAAGAGTGATAACGCGATCCCGGGTTTCGGGAACGGATTTTGCTAATCGACATGCTTTCGCGCGGTGTCCGCTTTGGTGCAGAGCCACGTGTTTTTCTTGTTTCCATTTAGATCGAAGAGTTATTCATGGACATTTTCATCCAGCAGATCATCAACGGATTGGTGCTAGGCAGCATGTACGCACTGATCGCCCTGGGCTACACCATGGTGTACGGGGTGCTGAACCTGATCAACTTTGCCCACGGCGACATCCTGATGGTGGGCGCCATGGTCGGCCTGTCGATCCTCAAATTGGTGCAGCAGGTCGCGCCTGACCTGCCTGGCATCGTCAAGCTGATCATCGCCATCGTCGGAGCCATTCCGGTGTGCGTGATCGTCAGCCTGCTGATCGAGCGCATCGCTTACCGTCCGCTGCGCAACGCGCCGCGCCTGGCACCGCTGATCACCGCCATCGGCGTATCGATCCTGCTGCAGACCTTCGCCATGATGATCTGGGGCCGCAGCCCGCTGCCGTTCCCGCAGATCATGCCCTCGACCCCGGTCAACATCGCCGGTGCCCTGATCTCGCCGACCCAGATCATGCTGCTGATCCTGGCCCTGGCCGCGATGATCGGCCTGGTGCTGATCGTGGAGAAGACCAAGATGGGCCGCGCCATGCGCGCCACTGCCGAGAACCCGCGCATCGCCGGTTTGATGGGCGTGGATGCCAACCGCGTCATCATCGTCACCTTCGCCATCGGCGCCGCACTGGCCGCGATTGCCGGCGTGATGTGGGCCGCCAACTATTCCACCGCGCAATTCGCCATGGGCTTCGTGCCGGGCCTGAAAGCCTTCTCGGCGGCCGTGCTGGGCGGTATCGGCAACATCTACGGTGCCATGCTGGGCGGCATCCTGCTGGGCCTGATCGAGAGCCTGGGTGCGGGTTACATCGGCGACCTGACCGGCAACTTCCTGGGCAGCAACTACCAGGACATCTTCGCCTTCATCGTGCTGATCATCGTGCTGACCCTGCGTCCGTCCGGGATCATGGGTGAGCGTGTGGCGGACCGTGCCTGAGTTTCTAAGTTATTTCAATCTTGAAACTTAGTAACGAAAACTTAGAAATTTAGAAATCAGAACTTAGAAAATCGGAAGAGAACACTATGGCTCTCATGACCTTCGACATGAAGCGCAACCCCCAGCAGGCGCGGTTCAGCCTGCTGGCGCTGTTGGCGCTGATGATCATCTTCCCCATGATCGCCCAGCATTTCGGCAATTCGTGGGTGCGCATCATGGATATGGCGCTGCTCTACATCATGCTGGCCTTGGGCCTGAACGTGGTGGTGGGTTTTGCCGGCCTGCTGGACCTGGGCTACATCGCCTTCTATGCCATCGGTGCCTACACCGCCGGCCTGCTGGCCTCGCCGCAGTTTGCGCAGGTGATCGAGTCCTTCATCAACACCTATCCGGCCATCGGCAATTTCCTGGTCTGGCTGTGCGGTCCGCAGATCGTGCAGAACGGCATCCATTTGTCGCTCTGGCTGATCGTGCCGATCTCGGGCGTGCTGGCGGCGCTCTTCGGTGCGCTGCTGGGTGCGCCGACACTGAAGCTGCGCGGTGACTACCTGGCCATCGTGACGCTGGGCTTCGGCGAAATCATCCGTATCTTCATGAACAACCTCAACGCGCCGGTGAACATCACCAACGGTCCGCAGGGCATCAACCTGATCGACCCGATCCGCGTGTTCGGCGTCTCGCTGGCCGGTGAACCGGGTTCGGGTTCGATGCTGAAGGTCTTCGGCATGAACCTGCCCTCGGTGAACGCGTACTACTACCTGTTCCTGGTGCTGTGCATCTTCGTGATCTTCTTCTCGAGCCGTCTGCAGGATTCGCGCCTGGGCCGTGCCTGGGTGGCGATCCGCGAAGATGAAATCGCCGCCAAGGCGATGGGCATCAACACCCGCAACGTCAAGCTGCTGGCCTTCGCCATGGGCGCGTCCTTCGGTGGCGTGGCCGGTGCCATGTTCGGTGCCTTCCAGGGCTTCGTCTCGCCGGAATCCTTCTCCCTGACCGAATCCATCGCCGTGCT